>CAWDCB010000028.1:0-120507 GCA_963800635.1 uncultured Chitinophagaceae bacterium | reverse complement strand
ATTTCACTTCATCTGTAATCACAATTCCCTTTTCCCTGAAAACTTCCTTTACTTGCGGCTTTAGCTTGTCAACGTCCATCAGTTTAATCCATTCATGATTGAACCATTTTGCTTTTTCAAAATCAAATTTTGCGCCGCTTGAATGCACTCTGTCAACGGAAAATCTTTCAACAAGTTCTTCTAATGAAAATATTTCCTTTTCCGTCCCGTCATTCCATCCAAGCACGGCAAGAAGGTTCACAAAGGCTTCTTTTAAAAACCCAAGCTCTTTGAATCCTTTCACCATATCACCTGTGTTAGGATCTTTCCATTGCATGGCAAAAACGGGAAATCCGAGCCTTTCCCCATCTCTCTTGCTTAGTTTCCCATTACCATCAGGCTTTAAAATTAATGGCAGGTGCGCCCATTCAGGCATTTCATTTTCCCATCCGAGGTATTTCCACAATAGTAGGTGAACCGGCGCACTTGGCAACCATTCTTCCCCACGGAATACATGAGTTATTTTCATTAAATAATCATCCACAACTACAGCCAGGTGATAAGTAGGCATGCCATCTGCTTTCAGAAGTACTTTATCATCGACGCCATGAGAATCCATTTCAATTTCTCCTCTTACCAGGTCTTTAAAATACACTGATTCGTTTCCATCTATTTTTATTCGTATTACGAAAGGAGATTGAGCTTTTAGCAATGCTTCAGTTTCCGCCGGTAGCAACGACAAAGAATTGCGCATTTTCATGCGGATAGAATGCCCGTAAAGGAGGTTGCTTTCACCTTCAGCTTTAAGGTTTTCACGCATGGCTTCAATTTCTTCGGCCGTATCAAAAGCGTAGTAAGCATGTCCTTTTCTCACAAGTTCTTCGGCGTAATTTTTATAAAGATTTTTTCGTTCACTTTGCCGGTAGGGCCCATATGCGCCTTCATGGTGGGGCCCTTCGTCTGGCAGAATACCGCACCAGGCGAGGCAATCAATGATATACTGTTCAGCGCCCGGCACATAGCGGTTTTGATCGGTATCTTCAATTCTTAAAATAAAATCCCCATTATGTTTTCTTGCAAATAAATAATTATATAAAGCTGTGCGAACACCTCCCAGGTGTAACCCACCCGTAGGGCTGGGCGCAAACCGTACTCTTACCTTTTTCATTCTGTAAAGATAAAGCGGCTGGATAGATTCCGGGGCCGATTTTTAAAGGCTATATATTTTAGTATTGACATTGGCCAATAGACGTTCCCTAACAAAATTGAACTCAAAGAACCGTTTAATTTCAATGCTACGTATACAGTGGCGTTTAGTTAAAAAATAAAAACCTGTGATGTAAGTCACAGGCTTTATTTACATAGGGATTTAATACTTTCGCTGAATTATCTCAGCAAAATGGTTCTGGAGGTATTACCATCAATACTTATGGTTGCAATGCGATCGCATGTACCGTCTCCAAAATCAATAATAGCAACGTGATTGGGGCCTTGTATTTTCATTTCCCCCTTATCAATATTTTCACAGATCACTTTTTTCTCGAGGGCCTCTGTGATTTCACAGGTCCTGGTTTTTCCGGCGGCATTGGTAATAGTATGTGAGCCGGTTGTTGAGAATACATCGTCTAATAAATTTAACGGAGTAGAAGAACCTGCTGTTTGAACAACATCCTGTGTTCCGCTGTGTAGCCAGTATTTTCCATTAGGAGCAGTAATTTTTCCATCTACACATTTACGCTCCCAGCTTTTCCTTCCTCCCTGGCTTGTATTGGTCCAGGTAATAGTGCCTTCTTTTTTGAAGCCGCTTACATAATAATCCACAAACGTCATAACAGCAACACTTCCCGGTGTTCTTAGTGAATCACTAAGTGTAACAACTATTTTACCACTTCTTGTTATTCCATTACTTGAAGTGCAGCCTGTACCAAAATCAATGGTAATGGATTTTGGAAAGCCCGGAGTAGTAGTCACCTTGGCGCAGCTGAGCACGTTCATTGTTTGCACAACACCACTAGTTCTTGCCCCCGCAAAGTTATTACCCACTGCTGCCTCGTTCAATACGTATTCTGCGTCTGAATTTAGATTGTCGGCGATAGCCTGGTCCCCGCTTAACTCAAAAGTTGTTTCGATTTCGTCGGAAGCCTTCGAACCGGAATTGTCCTTTTTACAGGACGAAAAGCCGGCTCCAATAGTTGTGACCGCAAAGACAACGAGCCAGTTTTTTAAATTCATAATTATTTATTAAATAGTTGAGATAGGGTTAAGGTGATTCAATAAAACCTGAGACAGTTTTTTTAACCAAGGGTTTAATCATTAAAAAGATTTATTTTTCGTAATGGTCTATTTTGTAAAATCGCCCTGGGTACTCAAAAAATTATATCCTGAATGCATCTGGAATTTTAGCGGAGATGAAAAAAATATTTATATCACATTTGACGACGGCCCACACCCGCAGGCAACTCCGATTTGTATTGCAGGAGCTAAAAAAGTACGACGCAAAAGCCACCTTCTTTTGTATCGGAAAAAATGTGAGAGAACATTTTGACATTTATAAACAAATCATTGCGGCAGGGCATAAGCCTGGTAACCATACTTTTAATCATCTGAATGGGTGGAAAACGCCTGATAAAGAATATCTTAATGACATCCTGCTCGCTTCAAACCTTATTGACAGTAACCTATTCCGGCCACCTTATGGTAGAATTACTAAATTTCAGCTAAAAGCTTTGCGGGCAGAAAAATTCAATTTAAAAGCGGTAATGTGGGATGTGTTGAGCGGTGACTTTGATGAAAAAGTCACACCGGAAAATTGTTATTTGAATGTAATAAACAACACCGTTTCCGGCTCAATTATAATTTTTCATGATAGCCTGAAAGCACTTGCCCAAGGCTACAATACGCCTTGCCGCGCGTACTTGAGTATTTTACGGAGAAAGGATTTCATTTTAAAGCCATCTATTGAATTATAAAAAATTGGGCCGGGGTAGATACCCCGGCCCGTTTTTAATCCGTACCCTATGAAAACTGTTGTGAAGTTAATAAATTGTTTTTAACAAATCAACAACAATTTTTGTTGGTAGGTTTTTACCTTAAATGTTACTCTTTATTGCCTCATCATCAGCCGATATGATTGAAAATTGCCCGCCAGGTCACATTGGTCCCACATTATATTTTCTCATATGTATACTCTTTTTAGTATAAGCTCCTAATGTTTGGTCATTCATAAAACTAATTTTTAAGATTAATCTCTTGTTATCCGGCGCTTTGAATAATAATATCTTCAAATAAGCGTATAATTTTTCAAATATTTTTTATTTTTCTTTGCTTTATGAAACTTGTTGATACACACACACATTTGTATTTGAGAGAGTTCTCGGGGGATATTGAAGAGGTAATACACCGGGCAGAAGCTGAGGGCGTGAAAAATTTTATCTTCCTGCTATTGACAGCTCAGAAACTACAGCACTTTTTGAACTTGAAAAAAAATTCCCCGGTAAATGTTTGGCTATGGCCGGCTTACATCCATGTTCAGTAAAAGAGAATTATAAAGATGAATTAAATAAGGTTGAAGCAGATGCTGGCACAAAGAAAATTTGCCGCTATAGGAGAAACAGGCCTTGACTTTTATTGGGATACTGCATTTATGAAAGAACAATATGAAAGCCTTCAAATACAAGCTCAATGGGCATTACAATATAACTTGCCTCTGGTGCTTCATACACGAAATGCCATGCAGGAAACGATTGATATAATTAATACATATGCCGCTAAAGGTTTACGAGGAGTCTTTCATTGTTTTACCGGCACACTTCAACAGGCGAATGATATTATTAACATGGGGTTCTATTTGGGAATCGGCGGTGTAATTACCTACAAAAATTCGGGGCTGGCAGAAATTATAAAGGAAGTAAGCATTAACCATATCGTACTTGAAACAGATGCGCCTTATTTAGCGCCTGTTCCATACAGGGGTAAACGGAATGAAAGCAGCTATATAAAATATATTGCTTTGAAAATTGCAGAAGTTAAATGTATTTCAATTGAAGAAGTTGCCTGTCAAACCTCTGAAAATGCAGAATATATTTTTTCTGAAAAACAACCGGGAACTCACAACTCAAATTCTTATGTTCGTCGATTATTTTTTGTTTGTTACTATTTATATTTATAAGCGCCATACTTTTAATTATCCCTAATTCCAGTCCTCTCAGTTCTGCCAATCCTTTTAAACGCCCGATAGCGCTATAGCCCGGATATGTTTTTTTATTAAGGTCATCGAGCATTTGATGGCCATGATCAGGACGCATGGGAATTGAAGCATTTCTTTTTTTCATTAGCAATACAATTTCTTTAACCACCTCATACATATCAACATCACCCTCGAGATGATTTGCTTCATAAAAATTTCCTTCATCATCGCGACGGGTACTTCGAAGATGGATAAAGTGTATATGATCTCCCATGCGTTGTATCATTCCCGGCAAATCATTATCTTTTCTTACACCATAGGAACCTGTACAGAAACACAGCCCATTTGCTGCAGATGGAACGGCCTCTAATAAATCCTGTGCATCTTTTTCTGTACTTACTATTCTTGGCAATCCCAAAATAGGAAACGGCGGATCATCGGGGTGGATCGCCATTTTTAAGCCTGTTTCTTCAGCCACAGGGATTACCTGTTGCAAAAAATAAAACAGATTTAACTTTAGCTGCATCGGCCCGATACGCCCATAAGTTTTAAGCGCTGACAGATATTTGATCTTCAGTAAAACGCTCTTCACTACCTGGCAGCCCTGCCAAAGTATTGCGATAAAGAATTTCTTTTTCTTCATCACTCATTATGCTAAACCTTGCTCTCGCTTTCTCTATCTCTTCTGCTTTATAATCATTTTCTGCACCGGGGCGTTTTAATAAAAAAAGATCGAAAGCAATAAACGCGGATTTTTCAAAGCGAAGCGCCTTGCTTTTATCCGGCATTTCATAGCTGATATCTGTACGCATCCAATCCAGGATAGGCATAAAGTTATAAGTAACCACTTTTAAACCGCAGGCAGCAACATTGTATAAACTTTGCCTGTAATTTTCTATATATTTTTTGTAATTGCCCGCTTGCTTTTTTATATCTTCATGTACCGGCAGGCTTTCAATTACACTCCACGTTAATCCTGCATTTTCTATAACCAGTTTTCTTTTATTTATTTCTTCTATGCTCCAAACTTCTCCAACCGGAATGTGATGCAATGCAGTTACAACACCCGTACAGCCGGCCTGGCGAATGTCCCACAAGCTTACTGGATCATCCGGGCCAAACCAACGCATGGTTTTTTCCATCAGCATATTTTACTTATTTTATTGTGGCACACTTTTTAACCCTGTTAATTCGTTCAATATAAGTTAAGAACGAATTAAAAAATGGCAACTTCATTCAGCTTAATATTTCTATGAAGTTAATCGTAACCATTTACTTATCAAAGACGCCGGAAGGCTAATTTAATATGCGGGTTTTTTGATCCACTTCGATACCGGCAAAGATAAAAGTTACAGCATAAAGAAGGCGGATGAATATTGTAAAGTCTTCTCCGGAACATCCGTGTTTAGAAAATCTCCGGCCTTTACCTTGTCACATTGTGCAGCGGCAAATATAAGAGCGCTTCCGGTACATTCGAAACAGCCTCCTGAAGCGGGCGGCGGCGTTTTTTTATTTGAAAATTTGCGCAGGTGGCCAAAGCGTAGCTGAAAATGAGAAAATTGAATTTTATTAAATTTTTATAAATATTAAATGGTTGTTGGGAAGCCTGAAATTCTTTGAATGGATTTTGTGGTTAATTTTGCAGCGCTAATGTTAATACCTGCCCGTCTATAAAAAAAATCTTACCATATTATTTATTTATCATTCTTCTTTTTGCCACGTGTGGTAAAATTTATGCGCAGGAGCGAATTATAAGAGGACGGGTTACTGATGCTAAATCAGGACTTCCCCTTGCTTCCTGCAGTATTTATGCCCTTAATTCCGGCAACGGCGTTATTACCGATGAAAACGGAAAATTTATTTTCACGGTAAGTGATAAAACAGATTCAATTGCCATTTCAATGATTGGCTATAAAACCATTTCAAAAGCCGTATCCAAAGAGCCGGAACAGGTTATCAATTTCGATGCAGAACCTGCTTCCGGTTCAATGGCTGAAGTGGTAGTAGCAATAAAATCAAAATATACAAAGGCGCAAAGGCTGATTCTGAAGGTGATAAAAAACAAGGACCGCAATGATGCCTTTAACAATAAGACCTTTCAGTGCCAGGTATATGACAAAATTGAAGTAGATCTTAAAAATATTCCTGAAAAGATACAAAACAACCGGTTAATGAAGCCTTTGGCATTTGCATTTAATAACATGGATACAACTGCCCGATCATCAAAAAATATTGCCGGTTTATTTATCCGAAACCAATTCAAATTATTATTACAGGAAAAATCCTGAAAAAGACGTGTACGAGTACACTGCTATTAAAAGTTCGGGGCTGGATAATCAATCTATTTTAACCTATGTGGATGGCCTTTATAAAAAGATCAATGTTTATAATAATAATATAAAACTGGCCGATGTAAATTTTGTAAGCCCTATTGCAGATAACGCTTTGAATTTTTATGACTACCACATATTGGATACGGTTTTTTTTGACAACCATCGCTGTATACAGGTTCAATTTTCACCTTTGCACTTTGGCAGCAACACTTTCAATGGGTATTTATGGATTGCAGATACTTCATTTGCAATTAAATCACTGGTTATGCATATGGATAAAAATGCTAACATAAACTTTGTAAACAAATTTGAGATATCACAATTTTATGAAGCAGATGACCAAAATAAATTTTTACCTGAAAAAACAATTTTATATATAGATCTTGTTGCACCGATAAAGAAAAAAACCGGTGTAATTGCAACAAAAACCACGCTGTATAAAAATATAATTCTGAATAATGATTCTATTGATACTGCATTTAATAAAAAATTAGTTCCGATCTCGGCTTTTAGCAAGGATACAGTTAACAGGGCGCCTATCGAAAGATTTGAGCCACTAAGTAAATCTGAAAACTCCATTTACCTGTTAATGGATACGCTTACCAAAATACCTGCAGTAGTAACTTATGGTAAAATTATTTCTGCATTAAGCACAGGTTATTATACCGTGGCAATATTGACCTGGGAGATATTTACTATATATATACCAATAATATCGTAGAAGGCAACCGGTTTACTTTTGGTTTACAAACCAACCCCGGATTTAACAACCATATCCAGCTTCGCGGCTATGCAGGCTATGCCACAAGAGATAAGCAATTCAGGTATTTTCTGCGCTCTATATTTGTATTAAACCCTAAAAAATGGACGACCTTAAATTTAGAATTGAGCAGTGACCTTACAGGTACTTATGACCACAATGATGAACTGGACCAGAACTCAATATTTGCTTCGTCTTTAAGAAGAGTAAAGTATACGCAAACAAGGCTTATCAATAGTAAATATGTAAATGCCTCCTGGCAAAAATATCTAAATAATGATCTCGCAATTGGCGCAGCAATGAATCACAATGTACTTACGCCTTTTTTTGATGTGTACTATACCTACAATGATTTTAAACCATATATAAATAATATTTCTGAAACAAATAGCTATGCTGTAAGTGAGGCAACTTTATCTCTTCGCTATTCTCATAAAGAAAAATTTATTACAGAACATTACAGGAGAGGAAGCCTGGGAAGTAACTACCCGATTATAACGCTTAGCTATACGAAGGGATTAAAAGTAAATAATGGTTTATTTAAAAGTGATTTTGATTTTAGCAAATGGAATTTTTATCTTCAGCACGATCTTACTGATGGAAGAATTGGCCAGCTATCGTATACTATCGATGCCGGGTTAACCAACGGGGTACTGCCTATAGTTTTGCTGAATGTACTTAAGGGAAATGATACTTATTATTATAACAAGTATGCTTTTAATAATATGAACCGGTTTGAATTTGTAACCGATAAATATGTAAGCCTTGCTGTTCAGCAATCTTTCGGAAGTTTTCCCTTTAAATATTTTCCTTTGATTGAAAAGATTAAAATGGCGCTCACTGGTTACATTCAGGGGTGTGATGGGCGATATGTCGCAAGCCAATAAAATTGCCAATGGATATTATGATAGTACCATAAATTATCATTTTACCATTCCTAATAAGGTTCCTTATCTTGAATCCGGTGTTGGAATAGATAATATTTTTCATTTACTAAGAATAGATGCAGTATGGAGAATGAACTATTTGAATAATCCCGGTATATCAAAATTTGGCATTAAAGGCAGTATCGATGTTAGGTTTTAATGCGGCTATTTTTTATTTAAAGTATCTTTTCCAGACCAAATAGATTCATAGAAAGGCACATAGCATATTTACATTTTTAATTTACGCAACTTATTATTTTCGATAAAAAGTATCTCCGATCGTTCGTATTTTTTGTTGAAAACCATGTCCTGTTTCGGGAATTGCAATAAATAACCCTTATCATTTCCATGGCACTGAAGTGTGGCATGGGCGGCTGTTTATCAAATAAGTAACCGGGTATTGCGATAAAAAATTATTTATATCAGTATCAAAGTTGCTTACCGGAAACACCAATCCAATTTTACTAACATTACAGAGATGTGCAATAGAAAATGGCTCATCAGCCTTATCATTTAAGTCCAACCTTGCAATGAACTCAATGAATGTTCCCGGCATGGTCTTTAAAAGTAAAAAGACCTGGCATGCCAATTTTTAAAATCAGCAATGTGGCCTTTACGGATGTCAATTAGCGTTTAAGGATGCAGGTTATGATTTTCGTTGATTTAAAAACCGGTTCGGATAGGCACAAAAAAAAGGGCCAGCCCCTAACGCTGACCCTTAACTTACACATGAATCTACCTTACAGTTTTACAATTCTTTCTGTTGTTCTCTGATGATTACTAATTAACTCTATCAAATAAATGCCGTTGGGATTATTATTTATGTTGATTGTATTCGTTCCCGCTTTCCCCACTCCTCCTTTCATAATTCTTCCACTCATATCTGCTATTTTATATTCATAATTCTCTGTTGCATTTATGGTTACTTCACTGTGAACTACTGTAGGAACCGTGAATACCAATTGTGGATCGCCGTTTAATTTCAATGAAATCACATTAGAATATACTACCTGGCCTTTAGCGGAAACTGCCTTAAGGCGGTAAAAGATATTTTGCTTAATAGCGGGCGTATAACTGTAATTCTGTAAGCCGGTACCAATTGCGGCCAGTGTTGTAAAAAAGACACCATCGGTGGAACTCTCGAGTAGCAGGCTCTTTACCGGTTCATTTGAAATAATATTCCAGTTGAGGGCGTTTTTGTTGTTCTCTGTTCTGCCTGTCAATGCTACCTGCGTTATCGGTAGTACAGCTAATGATGAAAACGTTCCCGAAATGGAATAAGAACCCAAACTGCCGTAATTGGTAGTATTATTATTGCCTGCGCCTTCAACTGTGAAATAATAAATTCCACCGTTTAAAGTAGTATCTACCGATACATTTAAAATATCAACGGGATCGTATACCCGTATCACCTGTAAAGCCGAATTGAGCAATTCCAGTTTTACGTCCAGGTCGGCACCATCATTATTTAAGCCAACAGAATAAGGTTTTGCATCAAGATGCAAAGTTCCGGTTTGTGCGAGGTTTAATTTAAAAACGTCTTTATCTGTATTGGTTGTAATGATTCCATTATTGGCAAAAATTGAATTAGTAATTGTTAGCGCCGTTGGATTTACATTTGGGTCATCGCTGTGGTCATCTGCCCGGTAAGTAAATCCATTTACTGAAGTAATTATTGATAAGTTATCCTGGTCTGCAGTGCAGCCACTGGGAGTGGGACCGTTACTCCACCCGGAGAAATTTTCATAATAACTGTTGCCCATTATCGGGGCCCAGCCGGTTTGCCCAGTTCCTGTTCCCACATTATAGGTTGCCAGTAAAGTGCAGGAGCCATCGTATTTAGCCTGGTGAGAAAGGCCAACCGTATGCCCGCTTTCGTGTGTGCAACATTCCGCAACCATCTTTGTATTATTAGGGCCCAGCCTGTCAGGGAAAACGAAGCCGGGCGTATCATCGCCCCAGGTAAATGAGCCTGTATAGGAAACGCCGCCAACACCTGTAAACCATCCGCTGGTAGGCGTAATGATGATCCTTATTCTTTGGGTGAGAGGTGCTGCTAAAAATTTAGTTGAGTCTGTAGTTATATTAATATTGAATGGCCTGTAATCTTCAGATACTCTGTTAAAAATTTCGGTGATCTGGGCATCACTCAAACCAGATGATGCGCAATTTAAAGAGTCGCCGCCATTCCAGGAAGATGCCTGCACAAACTGGCCATCAAAGTCTAAAAAAATAGTAGCCTGTGCCGATGGTAAGCTGCTTAATACAGGAAGACAACTGGCTTTAAAAGAAAGCAGCAGGGTAAATGGTAAAATTACAGCCAGAATTTTTTTCATAGATAGGATTTAGGGGATATATTTTCTGAAATTGTAAGGCGCCGGATTAATTAAAAATCCTGTATAAGGTCTTCAGTTTTAATTTTATTGAAAGAGTAGTTTCCCTGGTTATCTTTTTTTAATTCATAGCCATCCGCATACTTTTCATTAATTATACGGCCAACATAAGTAATTGTATTATCATCATTAATTCTTTTTGAAATCGAGAGCAATGCATTGTTCAATGATGGAATCTTAATTATTACACTATAGAGATTATTATATCTCTTAACGGAAGAAAAAACGTGCCTGTGAAAGAAAAATTACCCTTAAAACCAAATTGTAATTGAGATCCTTCGGCTCCAAGAAATACTTTATCTAATTCGGCAACAGCCGTTGGAATATTTGGAGAAAAATTATTAAATAAATAAGGCCTTGAAGATGTAGTAACCTGTGCATTTGTATCGTAGGAAGCAAGGAATATTGCGCATAAGGCAAGCAATCTGGAAAGGGTTTTCATAGCCTGAATATTAGTTTCAATTTTATCGGATAATAATAATAAACGATACTATCGCATAAAAATTATATCAAGTCTGAAAAAAAACCAGGTTATAGCAAATAGGGGAAAACCCCAATTAAAAATATAGTATTAATACTGGCCTGTGCTTAGTAAAACCAACGTGCACGCCTCCTGCGGCAGAATTCCTTTTTCTTTTGCCAGTGAAGAAAGCTCTTCGTTTTCTGCTCCGGGATTAAAAATAATTCGCTTTGGATGCAGCGAAAATATGTAATCGTAATATTGCTTTTGATTACCGGCATTCAGGTAAAGTGTTACGGTATCAAGATCATTGATATCTTGTGTTTTCAGTGCTCAACTTCTACCTGCCCGATTTTACCCGGGCGCTTGCCAATTGCAATTACCTCATGCCCTTTTGCCTGAAGCCTGTTAACTGCCAGGTAACTATAACGGGATGGATTAGCCGAAGCGCCTAAGACCAATGTTTTTTTATTTGCCATAAATTTCAATTAATTTAAAAATTTTGCCTTTAATTCCGGCGTCGGTATCATGCATTCATCTTTTTTGCCAAACCATTTATACCTGTTTTTTGAAATAGCATTGTAAATGCCATCTCTTATAAATTTTGGAACAATAATAAAGCCATAAAGTAATTGCCACAACCCTTTTAATTTTCTCGCAACTTGCAAAGCTGCTGTGGAGCGATATAAACTTTTCCATTTTCAATAAGAATAAAAGAATTCATCTTATTTACTGGAAGGCCATTGTCGAATCAATATTTTTTTTCCTTCTTCCGATTGCAAAGAGGCAAATAGAAAATGATTGGTTTTATCTCGCCTGATTACAAATTGAACTGCAGCATTACAAAGGTTACAAACGCCATCAAATAATATAATTGCATGTGAAGCCATCTGGTTGCAAAGTTACTAAAACTCTTTCCCATGTGTTGCCTTCACCATTCTTGAAATAATAAAGGGAAATATTTAACCACACCTATAAATACGATTGGTTACAAATTCTTTTCCGAACAATTTCTGGATCATACGGCCCGCCCGCAATCTGCTTTTGAAATTTATTTTCCATTGCTGGGCGTATTGGTTTTCCATTTCATTTCTTGTAATGTTTTTTTCAAAAAAGAATTAATACGATTCAAAGGCAATTTTTGATGAATGAAATGCCATACTCATTCCGTTGCCGCAAAGGGGAGTAATCATTCCTGCCGCATCTCCTATCATAAGAACATGATTTTCCACCGGCAATTTCTTATCAAAACTTATTTGGGAAATGTAACCGGTTCGCTGAAAAAAAATTCTGATTCTGAAAAAATTTTTTTAAGAAACGGATTTTTGTACAAAACATTTTGTTCCATCTTCTTTAATGGAATTATTATTTTCTTTTAAATTTTGCGCAGTGGTTAAATAACACAAGCAATATTTGTCGTCTTCAACTTTTGAAATACCGCAATACCCATTTTTAAAATTATGCAACGCTATGGTGTCAAAAGGCAAAGACGTTTTAACATGATATTTTATGCCAATATAATTATTAAGTTTCCCTGGTTTTTGTTTTATAAAATCTCGTGTCCATTTTACATCCAGGTTACTTCTTTTGCCAAAACAACCGGCCACAACGGGTAGTTGAAATTTTGCCGCTATTATAAGTTACAGTAAACAAATCATCTTTAAAAATGACATCGTTTACTTTTGTTTCTTCATATAAGGTTACTCCATGTTTCACGGCAATTTTTTTCAATTCATTGTCGATAAAAAACCGGCTTATGCCAATACCTCCAAGGTCAAGGTTTGCTTTAATGAAATTACCATTGGGTGAAGAAACTATTAGTTTTTTTATTACGGCAAATCAAGCCTGCGTAAGCTTCAGCCCAGGCTTTCAATAAACTTCCAGCTTTCCAGGCTGATATATTCGCCGCATACGCGGTGAAACGGATATTTTTCTTTTTCAAACAAAATAATTTTATGGCCGGCTTGCGCAAGTAAAATTGATAGGGAAAGGCCGGCAAGCCCGCCACCAATTATAGCAACATCAAAAGTATTTGAGTTGATGCTGTACTTTGATTTGTTATTACATCAGCATTCATATTTTTATGAATTGACTATTGATGACGTTTTGACACTTAGAAAAGAACATTCAATATTCAATATCAATACATTCGATAGCAGGTTCAGCGTTACCTGAAGCAGGTGCTATTATCAAATACCTGAAAGCCCATTTCCATTGAATACTATAATTAATGATATGCTGCTTTTCGAAGAATAGTTTTCCATTCTTTTCTTTTAAATCCCCTCAATACAGAAAGCGGCGCATCATTTTTTACGAGATATGATTTTGAAAAAATCTTTGTTGAATATTTTATAAAATTATATGCCAGCGGATGGCGATGCAAATCGTTAATAAAAAATCCAGTTGCTGAATTGTCCTTCATCCATTGAAGCATTTCTACAAGTTCATCATCAGTAAAGTGGTGGCAAAAAAGAGAAGAAAAAATGATATCTGGCTTTTACTTTTAAAATTTACAAGCTTATAATCTGAAACGATAAACTGTATATTTTCAATCCGTGATTTTTTTTCTTGCAAAAGCGATACATTCTTCATTAATATCTATGCCGGTAAACTGTCGCATCAATGTTATTTTTTTTACAGAAAATTAGCGAGGGCATTTAAGATTATCGCCGCCGCCGCATCCTATTTCACAAACAGAAATATTTTTTTTGTTGCCTGCAAGTTTTTTAAACCCTTTGATAGTTATGGAATGACCGCCAAGATGTGAATTGATAAATTCAAGCTCCTTCATATTTTCAGCAATATCCTTAAAAGGAATATTTGCACTGTCAAGAAGTTCTTTTCTGTATGAACGATGGCTATAATCAATCATCCGATAAAATAAATGTCTCTAAAGTAAGCCCGGGGCCAAATGCAGCTCCAAAAATATTTATTTTCTTTTCGTTATTATTTTCTAATGAATCCATGATTTCTTTCAATACAAATAAAATTGTGGTGAAGACATATTGCCATAATTTTTTAAAACATTATAAGAATATTTGCAGGTCATTGCAGATGTTATTTCGATGCTCTTTTCAATTGAAGTAAGAATTCTTTTACCACCGGGATGAATACACCAGTGTGAAATATCATTTTTATTAATATGCGCATTTTCCAGTGCATTGCATAAAAGCTTATTAAAATCCTGTTCAATAAGCTCCGGAACATAACCGGAAAGCGTCATTAAAAATCCCGTGGATGAAAGCTCCCAGCTCATATCTTTCTTTCCTTTGAAAGCTACTTCGCTATAAAATTTATTTATCCTAAGGCCACGCATCGCATTCTCATCATGCGTAATAAGCATGGCAGCAGCGCCATCACCAAACAAAAGGCTGGAAGCAGATATTATCAACGGTATTTTCCCTTTGAAAATGAAGTGTGGAAAGTTCGGTGCATACAACCAAAACCCGTGCTGTTGTATCATTGCTACAAAAAGCATCTGCAAGTTTTAAGCCATGTATGGCCGCATAGCATCCCATAAAATTTACTGATGTGCGAAAAATGTTTGATGGTAAATTCATTGCTTCCATAATCTGCAAATCAAGTCCCGGTGCACTGATGCCTGTGCAGCTTACTGTAATTAAGTGTGTTATTTGCTCCTTTATTAATTTTATTTTCAATGCATTTTTCAATTGCATCAACAGAAAGCGGGGGAGCAGTTTTGTTATACCATTCCATTCTCATCTCCAGGTTTGGAAATGGCTCCAGGTTTTCTGTGGCAGGGTAAAATTGCCAGTCATTTGCATCAAGGCTATAATCCGGCAACACCGAATATCTTGTATCAATTGCGCTTTGATGGTATAAAAATCTAAGCTTCCGTTTATCAGCTTCATTCATCGCATACACCCTTTGCATGAAGGTGAGAATATTTTTCTGATCATGCCTGTAAGCAGGAACTGAAGTAGATATAGAAACAATTTTACTCAATGAGGTGTAATATTAAAAGAGTGATAAAACCAAGGTTACTGCATACTGATGCTAACAAATTCATCCGCATTGTGTTCTTAAAGTTAGCCTCTTTTTTATTTTTAAGAACTTTTCTGAACCATACAAAAAAATATACGAGTACCGGAAGCATAAAGGCTTGTAAAATGATAAACCTTATCCATTCAAGGTTTAAAAAAAATTGCAGGCCCAAGCATACAAAAAGCCAACGCATATACAATGCCAGTAAAAATAAATGTACCCGTATATCCCAATTGGTAACTAATTGTTTTTACCCCGTCTTTAATATCTTCTTCATGCTGGTATATTTGCGTAAGCGGGTAAAAACCCCCGATTAGCAAGGCTCGATGCAATGATAGAAATAACGGGAACATGTAATAGTATGGTTGCTATCTGCGCCATGATATACTAAAAAAAAAGTAACCGCTCCCTGGAAAATCATTACAGTGAGGTAACCTGTTATCGGATATTTTTTGAGGCGTATTTTCCGGTAACTATACGCTCTTGAGGCCATTATGTACAAAAAAATTCCTAACGCAAATATCCACGAAATAAAAAAACTTAGAAGTACAGCAACAATATCCATACAAACAGTAACAATAAATAATTGCCTTGTGGGCTGCAGGAGGATTTTTTAATCCGCCGATAGGCGATGTATCCCTGTCCATATAGCTATTGTAACCATTGCTCGCAGGGTAAACAAGCAAGTGAAGTATGATAAAAATTAAAGCGCATCGTTGCCAGTTGATATGATTAACCTGGCTCAATGCAAAAAAATAAACCGGCATTAAAAAAAATGAAAAATGAAAACGAAGTAATTGAAGAGTAGAATGTAGCTTAATATTCACTGTTAAATTTAATACAATTGTTTATAAAGTATGACACCAATGTATACTATTGGTTTCAAATAATTAAAAACTGACTGTAATGGGCAATACTCTGTAAGCTTTGAGCTTAATGCCTTTATCTGAAGCAGGAATCCAATCTTTTAATAAAGATATAACTCTCATGGATTCTTCGTCAAAAGCAAACTCTACCGATTTTAAAACTTCTATCTCCGTTGGCAATCCGGTAGTATCTATTGTAAATCTTATTCGTGTGGTTCCTCCCTTTGTAAGAATTGTAGTTCTGTCATCAATATGAATATTTGATTCAATAATTTTGCTGATTTTCTTATTGCCACCCACATACACCGCTTCATGCTGGTTGGCTGTATCTCCCTTTATTTTATTCTTTTCTCTTGAAAGAGAGTCTAAGTCTGTAGCGGAAATTAAAGTATCCAAATGATAAACATATTTTTTGATGGCATGCGATGTATCGTCATACATGAACCAATCTCCGGTTTTCATATTTTTAGAGTATTGCCCATTTACAGCCAAATAGCCCTCCGGACTGTATTTTGCATATTTACCATTCAAAACAGAAAGGCTTGAATCAAAATAGAAGGCCCTTATCTGCATAGGACCTGAGAAATTATAGTCGAGCCTTTCGTATGCAGTATCGCTATATTTTTTTAAGACAATTAAATACTTTGCTTTCTTTTCATTATTGGTAATTCCCTTGTCATCAGCCATGGCAGCGCCAATTATCTTTTGAGCGAAAGTGTTATTTGAAAAGATAAGGATGAAAGAAATGAAAAATAATTTCATGCTTGATGGCTTAATAAAAAAATGCCACGAAAATCGCCTCAATTATACCTGCTATCTCCTGCTAACATTTATACCAACATTGTAACCGGGTTTTCCAAAAATTTTTTTACTGTTTGCAGAAAAGCGGCGCCCACGGCTCCATCCACACTTCTGTGATCACAGCTTAAGGTAACTTTCATCACATTGGTAACGCCGAAACCCGGCATCTTTTTTTACAACAACTTCTTTAATACGGCCTACAGCAAGTATGGCACTATCAGGTGGATTTATTATTGCAGTAAAATCTTCGATATCCATCATTCCAAGGTTGGAAATGGTAAAAGTATTTCCGCTAAATTCATCAGGCTGCAATTTTTTATTTCTTGCTTTATCATAAAGCCCTTTTGCATCGGCAGCAATTTGAGAAAGAGATTTTTGATCAGCAAAGCGTATCACCGGCACTATCAATCCTTCGGGCATAGCAACGGCAGAACCTATATGTATGTGCTTATTCTGCCTGATGAAATCTCCCATCCAGCTGCTGTTTACAGCCGGATGCTGGCGCAGTGCCATGGCACAGGCTTTTATAACCAAATCGTTGAAAGAAACTTTTACCGGGCTTACTTCGTTTATGGCTGCCCGTGAGGTAATGGCATTATCCATGTTTATCTCCATGGTCAGGTAAAAATGCGGAGCTGTAAACTTACTTTCGCCCAAGCCTCCTGGCAATGGTTTTGCGCATTTGTGTATTGGGAATATCCTCATAGCTTTCTTTGCCTGTTTGTTCAAAGGGCTGAACAGGTTTGGCAGGCTGTTACCGGTTTTTTAACTTCTTCTTTTGGCTTGCTTCAGCGGGTTTATAAGAATCCACATCTTTTTTTACAATTCTGCCACCATCACCGCTACCCGGAACTTTTGAAATATCAATTCCTTTATCCGCGGCTAATTTTTTTGCCAGTGGCGATGCCTTTACCCTTCCATTTTCAGATGAAGATATCCTGCACTTTCCTGTGAGCGCTGCACTATCGCGGAAACGTCTGCAGTGCAGTTTCCTGCTGTTCCTTTTTTTCAGGTTGGTTGTTTTGCTTCCGGAGCATTGCCTCGCATCATTTTTTTCAGCCTTCACATAAGCGCTCACATCTGTTCCTTCTTTTCCAACAATAGCTATTATACCATTTACTTTTGCTGCCTGGCCGGCTTCCACACCAATATATAAAAGCGTTCCTTCTTCATAACCCACTACTTCCATAGTTGCTTTATCAGTTTCTACTTCGGCAATAACATCATCACTTTTAACCTTATCACCTACTTTTTTATTCCATTGAACAATTTTTCCTTCTGTCATGGTATCGCTCAGCAATGGCATCCTTATTACTTTTGCATCTTTTGGCAATTCAGCCGCAGGTTTATTTTCAGCGGGTTTTTCAACAGTTTCTTCCGTTAGCTTTTTGCTGATCTTCTTTTTTTAAGGCGGCTCTTCCTTTTGAACCGGCTCTTTTTCTTTCCTTGCGGGCTTCTTTCCGTCACCTTCCAAAAGTGATTTATAATCTTCTCCTTCTTTTCCAACAATTGCAATTATACCATTTACTTTTGCGGCCTGTCCTTCTTCTACGCCAATATATAAAAGCGTTCCTTCTTCATAACCTACTACTTCCATAGTTGCTTTATCAGTTTCTACTTCAGCAATCGTATCATCGCTTTTAACTTTATCACCTACTTTTTTATTCCATTGAATAATTTTTCCTTCTGTCATCGTATCACTCAGAAGAGGCATCCTTATCACTTTCGCCATAAATAATTTCAGTTTTTTTGTAAAATTGAGAAGTGAAATTAATGCAAAATCAGCAAAAGATTTCCATGAACTATCCGTGTAATAAATTGAAATTTTTTGCAGTCCGGCAATGTGATAATTTATCATTGCTACAAACGCTAAATTCAATTTTGCGGCAAAACGCGTCTTAATACCAATGTGCAGCATCAGCTTGCTATAAATCCATCCATTGTACTTCATCAAAGCTAAATCTTCTTTCTATCGCATCTTTGGTGATCAGTTCTCCTGATGCAGACACTCTTTCAATTTCGGTTTCAAATACAATATTTCCTTTTTTAAGTTTTACCGTTTTGTTTCTGCAAAATAAATTTTCATTATACTCATTGAGCATATTATTGAATTCCTGCCGGATTGTAAATCATGCAATCTTTTTAAAACAATTTCATGAAGTTCACTCGAAAGCTGTATTACATCATACTGCTTGCCCGGTTATTTGCTTTAGTGAAATAGCTTTTAATATATCTTTTTCAAAATCCTCCTGGTTGATATTAAGTCCTATACCAATGATTGCCCACTGCCATAAATTACCTTTAACCACATTTTCTATAAGAATACCTCCTGCCTTACTGTCATTTATAAAAATATCATTGGGCCATTTTATTTTTATATTTTCTTTAATGTATTGTGAAAAAAAATCATGACAGGCCAGCGCAACTGCCATACTAAGGCGAAATTGCTCCTGTACAGGCAGCCACTGCATTTGTGCCAGTACGGTAAGAAGGATATTTTCTCCTCTTTGGCTTTTCCACGTTTTGCCCCTTCTTCCTTTTCCAGAACTCTGTTCCATAGCAAATACAGCGTCACCACTGTTTGCCACACCTTTTTGAACCATTGCCATGGCATAGTTGTTGGTACTATCCACGCTTTCAAGAATTATTAATTGCGCCGAGTTAATGGACATAGAAAAGGTATTAATAAAGAATTAGTATTTTTGAATGAAAAGATTGCGCAAATAGTTTATAAAAGAACTGCAATCTACCTGAATAAATTTTATTTTCCATGGATGTTATGCACCCGGAAAACGGACTTAAAATGAACACATTTGAATAATTTAACCTTATTGGCCACCAGGCAAAAACCTGCTCTTACAAGATTAACAAGAAACAGCAAAATCTTCAAGACAATCATCCATGCTATTCAGGAGAAAAAAGGTGAGAAAATTGTAAGCCTTGATCTTAAAGAAAATACCGGAAGCAGTAACCGATTTTTTTATTATTTGTGAAGCTACCAATAACATACAACTAAAAGCTATTGCAGATTCTGTTGAAATAGAAGTAAAGAAAAAGTGCGGTGAATTGCCCTATAAACATGAAGGGCGGCAGGGTGAGCAATGGATTTTGATAGACTATGTAAATGCAGTTGTTCATATCATGTTACCGGAACCACGTAAATTTTACAGGCTTGAAGAAATGTGGAGTGATGCTTCTTCTGCGGAACATTAATTTTGAAATAATAGATTATAACGATACACCTGGCTCATAGTCTTAAATGAAAATATTTTCCGTGATAATTACGGAATAAAAATTAAAACAAAATATTGCAAGGCAAGCAAATATGGCAACTGAAGAACAGAAAAAGAAAATGATACAAAAAAGACTGAACCCTGGAAATAATACGGGTCCGGAAGATGATCCAAAAAAGCGTCCAAGAATAAGTATTTACTGGATATACGGCATTATTTTCGCCGCTATTATTGGCTACAATCTTTATAGAACTACAAACGGAGGAAGCGGAACTGAAATTGAAAATACTCAATTTTTTGCCATGCTTAAGAAGGGTGATGTTGACCAGATAAAAACTGTTGGCAATAAAAAAATTGTAAGAGTGTTCATAAACCCTGACTCATTGCAGAGTAATGCCGCTTATTATAGAAATATTTTTGGAGATGATTACGAAACAGCAAAAAAAATGGCCGCTCCGCAGGCTTTTTTGGTATTATAAAAGATGAAACTTTTTCAGCAGATATGCGCCAGTTTTATAAAGACAATCCCGAAGTAAAAAGCAATCGTTCCTGACAAGACCCGGTGATGAAGGAGAATTATTTGGCCAGATCGTAAGTACGCTTCTTCCTATTTTATTGATTGGGTTGTTGTTTATTATGATGATGCGTAAAGTTGGCGCAGGTGGTGGTGGCGGCGGCCCGGGCGGAATTTTTAATATTGGAAAATCAAAAGCCACGCTCTTTGATAAAGGCGCCAGGGTAAATATCAATTTTGGTGATGTTGCCGGGCTTGATGAAGCCAAAGTGGAAGTAATGGAAATTGTCGATTTTCTAAAAACTCCAAAAAAATATACGGCTCTTGGCGGCAAAATTCCAAAAGGCGCTTTGCTGGTAGGCCCTCCGGGAACCGGTAAAACTTTGCTGGCAAAAGCCATGGCAGGTGAAGCACAGGTGCCTTTCTTCAGCTTAAGCGGAAGTGATTTTGTTGAAATGTTTGTGGGCGTGGGTGCAAGCCGTGTAAGAGATCTTTTTAAACAGGCAAGGGAAAAAGCGCCATGTATTATTTTTATTGATGAAATAGATGCAATTGGCCGTGCCAGGGGAAAGAATATGATGATGAGCAACGATGAAAGAGAAAATACACTTAACCAGTTGCTGGTGGAAATGGATGGTTTTGGAACCGACATTGGTATTATTATTCTTGCTGCTACCAACAGGCCGGATGTATTGGATAGTGCTTTACTTCGCCCGGGAAGGTTCGACAGGCAGATAACCATTGACCGGCCGGACCTTGTTGGACGTGAAGCTATTTTTAAAGTTCATCTGTTGCCAATAAAAATTTCTCAAACACTCGATGTTCATAAACTTGCAGAACAAACACCCGGCTTTGCAGGCGCTGATATTGCCAATGTATGTAATGAAGCAGCTTTGATTGCTGCACGTAAAGGTAAAGATGCCGTTGATATGAGTGATTTCCAGGATGCTATTGACAGGGTAATTGGCGGACTGGAAAAAAAGAATAAAATTATTTTACCCGAAGAAAAAGAAATCATTGCTTATCACGAAGCAGGCCATGCAATTTGCGGATGGTTTCTCGAACATGCTTATCCTTTGTTAAAAGTTACCATTGTGCCAAGGGGTACGGCGGCTTTGGGCTATGCGCAATATACTCCAAAGGAACAATATCTATATAATACCGACCAGTTGATTGACCAGATTTGTATGACACTCGGCGGAAGAGCAGCAGAAACTATTTTCTTTGGTAAAATATCAACCGGTGCCAGCAACGATCTGCAGCAGATTACAAAGATGGCTTATGCCATGGTAACCGTGTATGGCATGAATGATAAAGTAGGTAATGTAAGTTATTACGATCCGCACAGGAAAATACGTTTACAAAACCTTTTAGCGAAGAAACCGGTAAAATGATTGATGAAGAAGTAAGGAAACTTATAGAAGTAGCTTTTGTAAGAACAAAAGCATTGCTTACAGAAAAGAAAAATGAAGTGGAAATCCTTGCAAAAGAATTATTAAAAAGAGAAGTGCTTTTTCAAAGTGATGTGGAAGCGTTGATCGGTAAACGGCCATATGAAGAAAAGAAAGCGCTGGATTTTGTTGATAATCCTAAAGAAGCAGTTATTGAACCTCCAATGGACCTGATAATTAACTTAAAATCCTTATAAATGAACGAATGAAGGCTTCATCTTCAAAAGAAAAAATTTTAAAAAAAATAAGAGAGGCACTGAGTAATCCGGTGCCTTTGCCTTTTCCAAAAAGCGAAGGAACCAATTATGTTTTTCAGCCGCAAATGGACGATCTTGAAATTTTATTTGCCGAAGAGTTTACAAAGCTTTTGGGCAAATTTGCTTTTTGCATAAGTGAAAAAGATATGAAATTGCAGCTGCAGCAACTTGTTGCAGAAAAAAAATGGAAAAATATTTATTGTGTTGAAGAAGATCTTTTAAAAATAATCGACGATGAAAAGCTTTGCAAATTTAAACAAATCAACACTCGCAGATTGTGATGCTGCTGTTACATCCTGTAAATTTTTAATTGCACGTACCGGGGCAATCGTTATGACTTCGGCGCCAGCAAAGCGGCCGCACGGTAAGCGCTTATGCACCGGTACATATTTGTATTGCCTGGATCAATCAGCTTGTATATGATACAAGAGATGCACTTAAATTATTAAAAGCAGGTGGGGAATGATAACATCCCTTCTTTCATAACTTTTGCCGCAGGCCCCAGCCGTACTGCTGATATTGAAAAAACGCTGGTAGTAGGAGTTCATGGCCCCAAAGAAGTTTACTTATTTTTGATTGATGAAGTTATTAATTGATCCCAGAAGCAGTTGAATGTCATTTTAAAGATGGCCAAAAGCCCAAATTAATTTGGCTGCACATCATTAAAGAAGAGGCAATTGCGGCCTGAGACTTCCGCGCGATATAGGAGAACACCACATAACTACACAAGATCACCCAACGAGATTAGGCGCATTATCCTGAATACTTCTTGAGGTTATTGCGGCCCACTTTAAAAAGATAAAGGAGAAACGGCTGACGAAATATTTTAATTGCTTTATAACATGCAAATTAATCCAGGCAATAAAATATATTTCCTTTCTGATTTTCACCTTGGCGCACCTGATCATGGCACAAGCCTGATTAGAGAGAAACACATCGTCAAATTCCTTGATGAAATAAAAAAGGATGCTTCCCATATATTTATCCTGGGCGACTTATTTGACTTTTGGTATGAATATAAAAAAGTGTTCCAAAAGGATTTGTAAGAATTTTGGGCAAGCTTGCGGAACTTACTGACAGCGGTATTATCATTAAATTTTTTGTAGGAAACCATGATATGTGGATGAATGGATATTTTGAGAATGAACTGAATGTAGAAGTTTTTCATACGCCTCAGGAATTCGAATTTAACGGAAAAAAATTTTTTATCGGCCATGGAGATGGCCTGGGGCCCGGTGACCACCGGTATAAATTCATAAAAAAAGTTTTCAGAAATAAGTTTTCACAATGGGCTTTTGGAGCGTTACATCCTGCCATTGGCATTGGTATAGCGGATTATATGAGCCGCAAAAGCAGGGCAGCCACCGGCAAAACTGATGAGCATTTTTTGGGGGAAGATAAGGAATGGCTGATTATTTTTTGTAAGGAATTGCTCAAGAAAAAGCATTATGATTTTTTCATTTTTGGCCATCGGCATTTCCCGATTGACTTTCAACTGAACAATAACAGCAGGTACCTGAACCTTGGCGACTGGATAAAATACAACAGCTTTGCAGTGTTTGATGGTAATGATATCTTGCTGAAATATTATGAACCATGAAATGCTTGCGTTTTTTTCTTCTCATAATAATACTGCCTGCCGCAAATAATTTGCATGCGCAGGACGATTCTCTTTTTCGTTTTCTGAAAAAAATAGAATATCCTATTTCCTCTTTCACTGTCGACAATCTTGGAGAACTCTATATAATTAATACCGATAACCAGCTAAAAAAATATAATGAAAAAGGAGATTCTGTAGGCGTTTTTAACCAGGTTACCAGGTACGGAACGCTTACTTATGTAGAAGCCCAAAATCCATGGAAAGCGATTCTTTTTTACCAGAATTATCTCACTATTGTACTCCTGGATAAATACCTTAATGTACTTACAAGCATCAATCTTCGAAACCAAAATATTTTTCGTGTAAAGGCAGTAACTACCTCTTATGATAATAACATCTGGCTGTTTGATGAGCAGGATAATAAATTAAAAAAGATTGATGATAATGGCAACCAGCTTTTCGAAACTGTTGATTTCAGGCTGATCTTTGATTCGGTTCCCACTCCTCAAAAAATAATTGACTATAACGGCTTTGTTTACTTATATGATCCGGAAAAAGGCATTTACACGTTTGATTATTATGGCAGTTTTAAAAACAGGTTACCTTTCTTACACTGGACGGATATTCAAATTATTGATAAACAAATTTATGGTTTTGACAAGGCGCATTTATACCGTTACACCCCCCCTTTTCCTGATACAAAAACGTATACTCTTTCGCCAACATTGCAAAATAATAATTCAATAAAAGTAAATAACCACAAAATCTATATTCTTAAAAATCAGCAGCTTGAAATTTATTCTCTCCAATAGATTGGATGCATGTTTTAAATTGCATTATGAAATTTCTTGACCAGGTTTATTTTGACAATTCTTTGCAAAGTTACCTTACCGTTGCTATTGTAATTTTTGCGGTGCTATTATTGAAAAGAATTTTTTCAAAGTATGCGGCCACTTTGCTTTTTAAACTGGTGAAGCAACAATCTGCCAGGCTGGACAAAAAAAACTTTGATAACCTGGTAATAATTCCTCTTGAAAGAATTCTGATCGCCCTCGTTAGTATTTTTTCGTTAGACCGCCTCAATTTTCCGGCAATATTTATGTTTAAAATTCACAAGGTTACCAGCCAGGATATTGTTGGGGGAATCGCTTCTGCAATTATCATCATTTGTTTTGTATCGCTGGTGATCCGCTTTATGGATTTTTTGGTATTGCTGATAAAAGATAAATCAAGTAGTGGAAAAACACAAGGCGAACTACAGCTATTATTTTTCTTTAAAGATTTTATAAGGGTAATACTCATTATTATTGGTATCGCGCTAATTCTGAATTTTTCTTTCGGATTGCATATTGGCAACCTTCTTACCGGGTTAAGTATTGTGGGAGCGGCCTTAGCGCTTTCGGCAAGAGAAAGCCTGGAAAATTTAATTGCCTCTTTTATTATCTTTTTTGATAAGCCTTTTGAAACCGGCGATACGGTGAAAGTAAACAATATAACGGGAACGGTTGAACGCATTGGATTAAGGAGCACGCGCCTGCGCACACCTGAAAAATCACTGGTGACCGTTCCAAACAAGCAAATGGTGGACAGCATTTTGGACAACTGGAGCGTGCGCAACCTGATAAGAAATGAGATAAAAACATTGCTTTCACCGCATGCTTCTTCAGCCGATCTTGAAAAAGTTATTGCTGAAATAGAAGCAATTTTATCTTCGAAGAAAGAAACGGTTAAGTCTTACTCCGTGTATCTCCAGGAAATTAACAACGACAGCGCTGTAATAATGGTAGTTTATTTTATAATTTATCCGATGGAAATTGATGCCCAGAATAAATTGAAGGAAGAGATAAACCTGGAGATTAAAAAGATGCAGGAAAAAAACGAAATAAGAGCTTCCAGTTCTGCTACTGTAAAACTGGTCAGTTAAGTGATATTTTGTAAACTATCATTGTTCCAATACTATTTCTTTACCCTGATGTACTTTTCAATATTAATCCTGTTCACACCAATATTTTCAACTTTCTCGATTCCTTTTTGAGTTAATGTATCACCATTTATAACAATGGTAAAGTCAAATGAATTGCCTTCCCATTGCCTGTCGTTACAGTATTCAAGGTGTTCAGTGTACGAGCTGTCTTTAAGTGAATAGTGGCCCCCGCCTGCAGAAAAAAGAGCCGTAGCGGAATCTTTGCCTTTATCAAGGTCATGGCTTAAAAAAGCAAAATGACTATCGTTAATAATCTTAATGAATTCTTTTCCTTTTGTATAATCGGTAACCGTGCTCACACCTTTTTCTATGGTAGTTCCGGACAGCAGTTTCCATGTGCCTTCCAGCGGAATAGCTGTGCTGGTTAATTGATCATTTTGCGTAGGAGCAGAACAGGCGACCAGCAACGTAACGATTATTAGATACCCTGAGTTTATTTTCATTTTCTGAAATTTTAATAGTTACAACTTATAGACACAAGATATCAAAAATACCAGTCGATAATTAAATATTACGATCGGGTATTTTTTGTAAGCGCATCGAACAGGCTGCCAAATGAGAAGTGAAAGTACAAAGGGTGGAAAACAGATGATAAAAAGCTTTGTGGTAATGTTCAGATTTGATAAGTGCAAAAGCCCGCGTTGCTCATCGCTTTACAGTTTTATTTCCTCATCACTCTTGTCGTAAAAATGGAATTCCGTAAGATGATAATTGCTGTTTGATTTAATGCTGATCTTTTGCTTGTACTTCCACGTCCACCGGAGGCGCTTGGATGGAAATCCCTTGGTGAGGTAAGCATATAAGATCGGGTGCACTTCAATTGTAAGCCCGGTATGCTTTTGCATAACCAGGTAACTCAGATTCTTTTCAATTTCATCTTCAAGTACAAGGGTGGAGGAAATTTTGCCGGTACCATCACAGCTTGGGCATACTTCAGATGTGTTGATGTTCATTTCTGGCTTCATGCGTTGCCGTGTAATTTGCATAAGGCCAAATTTGCTAATGGGCAACACCGCATGCTTTGCCCTGTCGGAACGCATAAAATTATCCATCTGTTCAGCAAGCCTTTTCTTGTTTTCCATCAGCTTCATATCAATGAAGTCAACGACTATAATGCCACCAATATCTCTTAAGCCGAAGCTGCCGTGCAACTTCGGCTGCCGCTTCGAGGTTCGTTTCGAAAGCATTTTGTTCCTGGTTATTGCTAATGCTTTTATAGCCGCTGTTTACATCAATTACATGCAAAGCTTCGGTATGTTCAATAATGAGATAGGCGCCGCTTGGCAGGTTAACTGTTTTACCAAAAGAAGCTTTTACCTGCCTGGTAATTCCATAACTGTCAAAAATGGGCGCGCCATTATTATGGAAAGAAAGTATTTCGGTTTTATCGGGAGCTATTCTTTGCAAATAAGTTTTTGTATCGTTGAAAATATTTTTATCGTTTACCACAATCTTATTAAAATCTTCATTGAGCAAATCACGAAGTATGCTGTTTGTTTTTCCTTCTTCGCTCATAATCTTACAGGGAGCTACTGCGCCGCTTAAATTTTTCTGAATATTTTTCCAGGTGTTGGTGAGGCCGAGCAGATCTTCATGCAATTCGGTAGTATGTTTTCCTTCTGCAGCGGTACGAACAATGACGCCAAAATTTTTCGGCTTGATGGCTTCTATAATTTTTTGAAGGCGCTTTCTTTCTTCTGATGAATGAATTTTTCGGGAAACCGCAATGATATCATTGAAAGGAGTAAGCACAACAAATCTTCCGGGTAAAGAAAGTTCACAGCTAAGCCGTGGGCCCTTTGGCAGCTATCGGTTCTTTTAATATTTGTACAAGAATATTTGGCTTGCCACTTAATACCTCTGCTATTTTTCCTGTTTTTATAATTTCAGGTTCGGCGCTTAACGAAGGAAAATCAGCACCAGGTTCGGGCTTATCATTTATGGCAAAGCGGGTAAATTTGAGAATAGAACGAACATAAGGGCTCAGATCGGTATAATGAAGAAAAGCATCTTTTTCAAAACCTACATCTACAAAAGCAGCATTCAATCCCGGAATCAATTTTTTTACCTTCCCCAGGTACAAATCACCAACTGCAAAACCCGAATTTGCAGTTTCATTATGCAATTCAACGAGCTTCTTATCCTCAAGTAAGGCTATTTCTACCGCCTGTGGGGCAGCATTTATAATAAGTTCCTTATTCAACTCAAAATCTTTTAATTAATTCTTAACTACACAGAAGGATAAATACCAGCTATAGGGGTACAATACCATAGCGGTACAATTAAAAGTAGACGTTACTTCTTTTTATGGCGATTTTTTCTTAAACGCTTTTTGCGTTTATGAGTAGCAATTTTATGGCGTTTTCTCTTTTTACCACAAGGCATAACTGAGTAATTTTAATAATTTATAAAAAGATTAACTAAAAAATGTTTTTAATTAATCAGCATTTCAATATTAATTAAAGCCTGTGTTAAGGCCCGGTATTTAATGTTTTAATTCTTTCATCCACCTCTTTACTAAATGCAGGGTTATTGACAAGGCGCTTACTCTGTTCATACCACTTTATAGCATTTTGTTTGTCCCCATTGCCTGCATAAGCATCTGCAAGCCAGGAAACTGCTTCAAGATTTTTTGGATCGAACGCTACAACTTTATTAAGCCTTTCTATTCCTTTATCAAACTGGCGGGAAATAACCGCTCCTATTCCCAGCACCATTTGCGCCTGCATATTATTGGAATCTTTATCGAACCACTTCCAATAACTGCTGAATTCCTTTCATCGTTTGCTGCGCATCCCCAATCATTCCCTGCCCATACACATAACAACTGCCAAGTCCCACTTTTAAATCATCATTTTCAGGATCAAGTTTCAGCGCTTTTTCAAACAAAGAAGCTGCAGTCTGCTGCTTCCCATGCTTTTAGCTCAACACTATCTTCCCTCCTCATGTTCTCTAAAATCAAGCGGGCTGCAAAGGTGAGTTTTTTTTCCGAATTATCCAATTTGGCAGCTTCGCTTAAATAATAGGCATAAGGAACAAATATTCCGACAGAATCTTTCCAGAAATTTGCAAGCTGGGTGAATTGTTTTTCTGCCTGCATTTTTACGTCGCCCCGGCTTATAGTATTTTCAAATTGGCTACATAGACAAGTTGTGAAGGCTTTAATTTCTGCTTTTCCTTTGTAATGGCTGCTTCAATATTAAAGGAAGGTGTAGCAGGTGCTGCATGAGGAAAATCTGCTTTAATTGCGGTGGTTTTACCAAACAATAAAAGCACAAATAGAAGCAGGATGCCTGCGGCTGCGAGAAAAATTCTTTTAATCAATGGTAAATGTAAAGGGAGATTTAATAACCCCGCACAAAGGTACGACTATTGTGGCTTTACGGTCTTTATTCCGGTCTTTTATATCCTGCACAAATTCTTTTGCAGGTTTAAAGGCCGGTATATAATGTTCCGGAATTTCAACAGCAACATTCTTTTTAATGTTCCTGCCAATTTTGGCAGCTCTTTTTTTAGTGATAAAACTTCCAAATCCCCTGATATATATATTTTCACCGAGGGCAAGAGATTCTTTAATTTCTTTAAACAACGTTTCAAGAGTTACCAAAACATCAACTTTTGGGATACCTGTCTTTTCCGAAATTTGATTAATAATATCTGCTTTTCTCATTTTATAATATTGAAATGGGGTTAATAAATTTATATTCCAAATGAAAAAATGTTTTACCAGGTTAATACAAATTTATAATCTTTATTTAAATTCATTCTGAATAATTTATGGAACATCTTCGTAGATTTTTGTTAGTCAACATTTTATCGCATAACCTTCGATAAATCCTTAATGAAAAGTAAGAAATTTTTTTCTGAAACTTTATTAAAGTGGAACCAATTTGAAAATACCCGGGAAATGCCCTGGAAGGGTGAAAAAGATCCCTATAAAATCTGGATAAGCGAAATTATTTTACAACAAACCCGCGTACAACAGGGACTGGCTTATTATAATCGTTTTATACAGGCCTGGCCCGATATTAAAAGCCTTGCCGGTGCCAGAGAGCAGGAAGTGTATAAACTTTGGGAGGGATTGGGCTACTACAGCCGCTGCAGAAACCTCATTGCATTCAGCAAAATTTATTAATGATGAACATGCCGCCCGTTTTCCCGGAAAATATGAAGAGATTATATCGCTTAAAGGAATCGGTGAATATACTGCAGCTGCAATTGCGTCCTTTGCTTTCAACCTGCCGTATGCTGTTGTGGATGGAAATGTTTTCAGGGTGCTGGCAAGATTTTTTGGGATTGCGAATTCCGGTAGACACTACGAAAGGAAAAAAATTGTTCAGTACACTTGCGCGGGATTTGATTGATGTAACAAACCCGGCTTCTTACAACCAGGCAATTATGGATTTTGGCGCCGTCATTTGCAAGCCTGTACTGCCTTTATGCCAAAGCTGCCTCTTGCAAAAAAAATGCGTTGCTTTCAAAAAAAATGGTTCATCTTTTACCTGTTAAAGAAAAAAAAATTCAACAACGGGAACGGTTTTTTAATTATATAATAGTTGAATACCAGGATGAAGTATATGTAAAGGAAAGAACAGGTAAAGATATCTGGCAAAACTTGTATGAATTTATATTGATAGAAACTGAAAGTATTATTTCTGCAAAAACTTTTTTAAAGGGAAAAATTTTAGATCGTTTTTTGCCCCGAATACTTATACTGTTACAAAGATTTCAGAAATTTTCAATCAGAAACTTACTCATCAAACAATTACCGGGCAGATTTTTTCATATTACCTTGAAAACCGCCAACCCACTTTTAGAAAGATATAAACTTGTGCCGGCAAAGGAACTTAGGCTGCTGCCATTTCCTAAATTTATCACTTCATATTTGAAAGATTAAAATGTATCTTTAAATTTGTCAGCATGTTAAATAGAGGGTTAAATTTGTTGCATACCAGTTGATCGGTGCGGCAGCCCCCGGAAAGTAATGCAGGCATAATTAGTGCCCATTAACCGGGTATCGTTGAAATGCAATCATTGATTTTATAGTAAATTAGTTATCGAAGAAATCAGTATTTTATGAGAGGCGTAAACAGAGTTGTACTCATTGGAAACCTGGGAAAAGACCCCGAAATACAATATCTTGAAGGGAACATACCGGTAGCAAAATTTCCTTTGGCTACCACCGAAACTTATAAGGACAAAACAGGAAGATTAATTTCACAAACGGAATGGCATAATGTTGTATTATGGCGCGGCCTTGCGGAATTGGCTCAAAAATACCTTCACAAAAGTAGCCTTGTATATATTGAAGGCCGTTTAAAAACAAGATATTGGGAAGACAGGGATCATAATAAAAAAGTGGCTACGGAAATTATTGCGGATAACCTTATCATGCTTGATAAACGCTCCGACGCCGGACAGGCGGGCACGGAAACGGGCAGTGAGCATATCCCAGGAACTGAAATCCCCCCCATTGATGAAGGCTCAGAAAAGCTACCCTTTTAGCATACAGCCGGCTGATTGTTTCAATACTTTCACCGGTATCTTTAACTAAAATTATTTGCTTTGGATTATCATTCGGTTATTTATCCTGGTTGTCACCTCCTTACTTTACTGGCAATTACTCCTGCGGCTACCACCATCCTTCTTTTTACCACCATCATTCTTTTTTTAATATCATTTTTAATGGCCGGCTCAGAAGTCGCATTTTTTTCACTTACGATGAAAGATATTAATATGCTCAAAACAAGGCAGCAGCCATCCTATAAAAGAATTGTTACATTGCTTGAAAGCCCGAAAACGCTGCTTGCTTCCATGTTGATTGCCAACAGCCTTGTAAATATCGGGATCATCCTTATATCAAATACTTTAATGAACAACTGGATTGAAAATCTGCACTTGCATGGCCTGCTGGAGTTTATAATTAAAGTTATAGTAGTTACATCAGTCCTCGTTATGTTTGGCGAAGTATTGCCAAAAGTATGGGCTACTCATCATAAAATCTGGTTCGCATCAACCTCTTCATTGATCATCGAAATTTTCGACAGTATTTTTTACCCGGTAAGCAAAAGGCTTGTGAACCTGAGCGATGAAATTGAAAAGAGGTTTCATGCAGGTTCTTCACGGATGGATGATACACAGCTCGATTATGCCATCGACCTTTTGCCTGATCATGAAGCAACAAGCGAAGAAAAACAAATCTTAAAAGGAATCAGGAAATTTGGCAATACAACGGTGAAACAAACAATGCGTACACGCTTGGACGTTAGTGGCATTGAGGTTAGTATTTCCTTCGGGGATGTGAAAAATAAAGTGGAAGAAATGCATTATTCACGGTTACCTGTTTATAAAAATAATCTTGATGAAATTGTTGGCATTCTTCATACCAAAGATCTTCTGCCACACCTGGACGATGAAGTATTTGACTGGCACCCGCTGATGCGACCTGTATTTTATGTTCATGAGCAAAAGCTAATTGAAGACCTTCTCCAGGATTTCAGAAATAAGCGCATTCATCTTGCTGTGGTAGTCGATGAATTCGGGGGCACTTCCGGTATTGTTACCCTCGAAGATATTATGGAAGAAATTATCGGAGATATACAGGATGAATTTGATGATGAACAAAGTGTTAATAAAAAACTGGATGATTTCAATTATATTTTTGAAGGAAAAACAATGATTAATGATGTATGTAAAGCCCTGCGCATACCCGTGACCACTTTTGATAAAATTCGTGGCGACAGTGATTCCCTGGCAGGGCTTGTTCTTGAAATTGCCGGTGAATTTCCCCAGGTGAATGAAGCGATTGTTGCAGGTGATTTTACATTCATTCCCCTGGAAATAAATAAAAACCGTATTGAAAAAGTTAAGCTAAGTTTGAAAACAAAGGCTGTTGCCCAAAACGCATAGTGTGTGAAACATATATCCCAGGCTCTATATTTTTTTTTATCGTTTTTCTTTATGTTTTCGCAAGGCTGTAATTCCACCTACACCTCGAAAAAAAAAGGTTATTATAAAGTTGATTTTCCAAAAAGGCAATATATTAAATTCGACAAGCCGGGCTTTCCCTATTCTTTCGAATACCCCGCATATGCACGAGTTGTAAGAGATTCGTCTTATTTTGACAGCAGCGGAGAAAATCCTTATTGGGTGAATATTGATTTTCCCTCTTTCAATGGCAAGATCTTTATTAGTTATAAGACAATTGGTGGCAGATCTGTATATAAAGTAAAAAATCCTGAGGGAAAATACAGGGATTCAATTGGCAAAAATACTTTTCAAAACATGGTCAATGATTCTTATAATCTTACTTATAAAAATGAAGTTAAAGCCAATTCTATAGAGGACAGTGTGATGCATACCCCGAATCATATCACAGGGATTTTCTTTCGCCTTTCCGGGAGTGTTGCTACCGCGAAGCAATTTTTTTTATCTGATACCCTGCATAATTTTCTAAGAGGCGCATTGTATTTTGATGCTACTCCCAATGAAGATTCTTTGCGTCCGGTAAACGAGTTTTTAGAAGAAGATATGAAGCATATTATTAATACACTTCAATGGAAATGATGTTTAGTTAATCAGTTAATCGGTTAATTAGTATAGCAAGTATTTCATAACTGCTCACTCTATAAATATGATAAATGACCAATGAACCAATAAACTAATAAACCGAATTCACCAATAAACCAATAACCAAGTTATCTTTACAGCATGATAAGCATTGACAATGTTTTAATAAGTGACGAGGTGACTGAAGAACATTTTGTTTGCGATCTGATAAAGTGTAAAGGTGCCTGTTGCGTTGATGGCGATGCCGGCGCACCACTTGAAAAAAGTGAGTTGAAAGAATTAAATGATGCCTACCAATTTGTTGCGCCTTATCTTACCGATGAATCAGTAAATGAACTGGAGGAGCAGGGGAAATATATTTATAACAGTGAATTTGGATGGGTTACTCCTACTGTGAGTTCCGGTATGTGTGCCTATGGAATTACTGATGCAAAGGGAATTGTAAAATGTGGCATTGAACAGGCTTATAACGACGGAAAAATAAACTGGAGAAAACCAATAAGTTGTCATTTATTTCCCATAAGAATAAATAAAAGTAAAAAAGGCAAAAATGATCTCGTTAATTATGAACCGCGTGAAGACCTGTGCAAAGCCGCATGCAGCCTTGGCAAGAAATTAAAAGTGCCCGTTTACATTTTTCTTAAAGACGCTATTATAAGAAAATACGGGGATGAATTTTATGAAGCTTTATGTGCAACTGCAGAACACCGCAGTAGAAAATAACGCAGGCTACTTCGCTCACCCTCTTTCTGAGAGAACAGAAAAATTAAATTTGATTTAGTATTATGATATTATATAACCGGCTTATCATTATAGCATCGCTTGTAGTTCTTACTTCCTGCTCAGTTAATAAGGCGACCATAAACAACGATCTTAAAAAATATTTCGATTCGGCGCATGTTGATGGAAGTTTTTCTTTTTTAGACAATGCGACGGGAAAAATTATGGTCTATAATATGAAGCTTGATACGCAAAGAGTTTTACCTGCCTCTACTTTTAAAATTGTAAACTCATTGATAGGGTTGGAGACCGGAAAAATTACAGACGAGAAGATGGTGATAAAATGGGATGGTGTAAAGCGATGGAATCCGGACTGGAATAAAGACCTTACTATGGAAGAAGCTTTCAAAGTTTCGGCAGTACCATACTACCAGGAAGTCGCCCGCAGAATTGGCAGAGATACGATGAAGCTTTGGATTGATTCGCTGCACTATGGCAACATGAATATCAGCGGGCCTATCGATTCTTTCTGGCTCAATAATACGTTAAAGATTTCACCGGATGAACAGCTTGGCCTTGTAAACAAATTATATTTCGATAAGCTTCCCTTTGAAAAACGTTCGCAACAAATTGTTCGGGATGTAATGCTCAGGGAAAATAATACATTGTATAAATTAAGCTATAAAACCGGCTTTGGATTTGATGAAAAGAATCGGGCAATTGGCTGGGTCACCGGCTGGATAGAAGAAAACCGGCACGTGTATTTTTTTGTAACATTAATAAAATCGACAGATAAAAATATGCCAGATATGCAGCAGGTAAGGATGCATATTACAAAAGGTATTTTAACTGAGCTGGGCTTTTTTAAAGGAGAGAAATAATGGGCCAACCCACTTTCAAAAATCGGTTGGGGAGTGATTGCTTTCGTTCGCAGGCCGAATAGAACGTTATTAATTTTTATCAGCCGTAGCGCGTGTCTTTGATTTTGTTGACCAATGACTAATGACGATTTAATTCACCCCGGCATCCTCGTAATATATTTTTCCATTTGTTTTACCTGGTCTACAATCTGGGGTGTGGTTGGCTTCAGTGCTTTTACTTTCCTGAAGTATTCTTTAGCCGCCCGGAACTCACGCTTATTAATCATTATAGAAGACAACTGCAGGTAAGCCGCCGCTTCATTTTCTTTGTCGGGCAAGCCGGAACGTATGGCCTGGCGAATATAATTTTCCGCTTCCCGGATATTTCCTTTCTGCATAGCCAGCATTCCTAATTGCAGTTTGTTGGCGCCTTCTGCTTCTTTCATAGGCATGCCCAGGCTTAAACTTTTTTTCATATGCTTCTCTGCACTTTCATAATCCTGGTTTACCATTGCCAGGTTTCCTTTCAGGGTAAAATAAACGGAACGAACCGGTTTAATAAGCAATCCGGGAAACCAGATGGACTTAATTACTTTTTGCGCACCTTCCATATCGCCACTTTCCATATAACCTTGTATAAGCCTCATAGGTCCAAAAAGGAAATGGCCTACCACGAGTACCAGTGCAATAAAATATAAGATAAAGGATGGCCAGAAGCTGGTTTCAACATTGACCACAATTGCCAGCAATAAAAACAACCCACCCAACAACAAGCGGTACTTAATAATAACATTCAAAAACTTCATAAACTTATTTTTTCCGGATTGAGATATTCGTATGACGAGCAGGGCAAGGCATTACAATAAAGTTAGCAGCCCGGTCGACAAATATCGAACTCTTTTCTCATGATCTAAAAAAATTAACGCATCAGAGGCTGTTTTTACCTGCGATCTCACAAGCTGTCGGTACCGCGACAGCCGTCAGATAGCGATCACCCGCCTTAACAGCGATCAAAACCACATTTATCCGACCCAATAAAACTGCTATTTAAAACATAAGTGAAGCGTGGTAAAACATGTTTAAATTTGACGCGAGGTCTGCTTAACCGCAAAATTTATACTTCATGCAAAAGCCTGTATTAGTTGTTAAGTTAGGCACAACGGTTATAACCAACACAGAAGGTATTATAGACCATAAAATTATTAATAAAGTAGTAAGCGAAATTGCCGGCTTAATAAAAAGCTACCGGGTAGTTTTGGTGTCAAGTGGTGCGGTAGGTAGTGGCAGGTCATTCATTAAAAATTATAAAGGAACCCTTATAGAACGAAAGGTTGCCGCTGCTGTAGGTAATCCTATTCTTATTCAATTATATCACAGGCATTTTTTGAAGTATGGAATTACGGTTGCACAGGCATTATGTGAACGGCATCATTTTTCTAACAGGAACCAGTTTCTACAATTAAAAGAAACATTTTTTGAATTCTGGAATAATGATATTCTTCCGGTTGTAAATGAAAATGATTTGGTAAGCAATATCGAATTAAAATTTTCTGATAACGATGAATTGGCAACACTGATCGCTATTGGGCTCGATGCAGGCACATTGATTTTTTGTACTTCTGCCGGTGGATTTCTGAATGCAGAAAAAGAATTAATACCGGCCGTAGATAAGATCAATACCGAAATATCAAACTATGTAAGTGCTGAAAAAAGCCCCCTCGGGCTTGGGGGCATGCTTTCAAAACTAACTTTTACAAAGCTGGCTACTTCATTGGGAATACAAGTTATTATTTGCGGCCTTACAGGGCAAAATTCGTTTTCACTTGCATTGTCAGGTAAAAAAGGAACTACCTTCAAAGCCTCAGAAATCCAATTTAAAAGCACGGCAGAAATGGCTTGCAAGCGGCTCAATAACTTTTGGAGGAATTAACGTAGATAAAGGTGCCGAAAGAGCCTTACACAATCGCAAGAGTTTGCTCACTGTAGGTATCAATAAGGTGCAGGGAAGTTTTTCCGCCGGAGAAGTTGTTCAATTGATAAATGAAGAAGAAAATATTATAGGCGTGGCTAAAGTAAAATTAAGCGCTATGGATATTGCCGCACAAATTTCCCAAAAGAATATTATAGCGGCTCATGCTGATAATATTGTAATTTTTTAAAACACATGAAAAAAATCGAATCCCTTATAATCAAAACATATCATGCGTCAGCTGCTCTTCGCAATACACCCGATGCACAAATAAAAAAAGCTCTGAAAATGCTGGCAGCTGCTATTGAAACAAATATTGCCCCTATTTTAAAGGCCAATAGTACAGATGTAGCCAGGCAGGATCCGAATGATCCGCGCACTGACCGTTTGTTGCTGAATGCACAAAGGATCACTAATATAGCCAACAGTATACGGAAGATCAGTATGCTACCTAATCCTTCAGGAAGACTATTGCAGAAACGAAAATTATCCAATGGATTGCTGCTACAGAAGATAACCGTTCCTTTTGGTGTAGTAGGTACCATTTATGAGTCAAGGCCCAATGTTACATTTGATATTGCAGCTTTGTGTTTACGAAGCATGAATGGCTGCCTGTTAAAGGGAAGCAGCGAAGCCGATAACACGAACCGTGCGGCCATTAAAATAATCAAGGGTGTGTTAAAGGAAAATAATATCGATCCGGATTGTATTACGCTCCTGCCTTCGGAAAGAGAAACAGTGCAGGAACTTTTTAATGCAACAAAATACGTGGATGTAATTATACCACGGGGATCTGATAGCCTTATAAAATTTGTAAGGGAAAACAGCCGGGTACCTGTTATTGAGACAGGGGCCGGGGTTTGTCACATTTATGTGGAGAAAGACGCCGCTATTGATAAAGCAATAAATATTGTCGTCAATGCAAAGGTCTCCAGGCCCTCTGTATGCAATGCAGTGGATACGGTTTTAGTTGATAGTTCTGTTGCACCGCAATTTTTAGAAAAATTGCAACCGTTATTTGATAAATACGCGGTAGAAATTTTTGCGGATAACAAGGCCCATAAATTATTAAAAGGATATCCTTACCTCCAGAAAGCCGGTAAAGCTGATTTTGGCCGAGAGTTTTTGAGCTTGAAATGCGCTGTGAAAGTAGTAAAGGACATAGATGAGGCGCTCGCGCACATTCAGCAATATTCTACGAAACACTCTGAAGCTATTGTATCTGAAAACAAAAACAATTGCAACCGTTTTTTACATGACGTAGATGCTGCTGTAGTATACATGAATGCTTCTACAAGATTTACGGACGGTGAGGAATTTGGCCTGGGTGCTGAAATCGGAATTTCCACCCAGAAGCTTCATGCGCGGGGACCCTTTGCCTTAGAAAAATTAGTAACTGAAAAATGGATCGTTAAAGGAAACGGGCAGGTAAGATGAAGGGCCTTTAACAGTTAGTCTTCTTTAAGTTGACATTATTTGCAATAGTGAAACAATCAATCATCAATGAATCAAACATGTTTTGTCTTCGTTTTTTAATAACCTGCATGAAAGACTTACAGTTCTAATTGCATTCGTTATCGAGCACATAAAGTACCCTGTCATAATATTCTTTTGCTTTTTCAGGCGTATCTCCTATACATACCAGGCCCAATTTTCCATATTCTGAAAGGGCTCCTGCGAGATGAAACATCACGCCTTCCTGCGACGCTCCATCATACATCAGCGAATGAAATATGGCTATGTCAAAAAGATCATGCGGGGTTAAGCCCTTATAACACTCCTTGCTTACATTATCTGTAGAAAAATAAAATCTCTTGTTACCACTTGCCGTTAAATATTCTCCCTTTTCTGCATTATACACACCGTCAGTTAAGAATTGCAACATAAAATAAGGATGTGTAGTACCGCCTTTGCGCAGGTTAATTTCAATGGCATAGTGAGTCCACTCATCATTTTGCTTTACAGAAATAAAATCAATAGCAAACCTGCCAAGCGCTCCTTTGACGGCAAGCTTCTGTGCTATTTTTTTGCCTTCTTCTGCAAGCGAGATATTATACTCGTTGCTTGCAGGAAAGCTTGCCCCTATAAAAATCTGTCCATCTTCTCCACCCAATAGCTGGTCATGTGTGCTCAGCACTTCAACTTCCTGTAAAGGATTAATAAGGCATTGCACAGAAGGCGATGTTTTTATATCCGCATCAATAAACTCTTCTACAATGCCACCCATTTCATAAATTTTTTCAAAGAAGATTTTTTCACTTAAATCCTTTGCTAATATTTTAAGATGAATGGACATGCTCTCATCAATTTTTTCTTCAGTAGGGCTGCCCATAGAAAAATCGGGATAATAATAGACAGCATTGCCTTCGCCGCTAAACCCTTCGTTCATCTTGATTACCACTTTTCGCAAACCGGGTTTATTTTTTTTAAGCGCTGCTATCGCTTTTACGACATCCTGCCTTGTTTTTAAATCTTCGAAGCCATCCGGCAAACTTACCTGCGCAGCTTTGAATATTTTTCTGCCGCCGGATTTTGTTCCTTCATAAAATAAATCCGGGTCTGTACCAAACAAAGGGATGCCTAATTGCACGGCCAATGTTTTTTCAAGGCCGGTAATATTAAAACACGTAAGATGTGCAGCATCAGTATCGGTAATGTTTTCCCTGATGCGCTCAATAAGCCTGGGGCGTTCCAGTATTTTTTTTGTAAGGGGCTTGGATGAGGCATCATAACAACTAAGCAGGGTAAGCCTTTGCCTGGCGTGGCTGCCCGTGATTCCCGGCAAAAGGTGCAGGTAATAATCAATAATGATGTGATCAATAGGAACACTGGTTACATAAATTACTTTTGTGAGTGGCATGCGTAACAACATCAGCAGGCAAAGCAGTCTTTCTTCATAATGTATATGCCCTGTAATTTTGGATAATATTTCTTCATCCAATGAAAGTGAAGGAATAATAACTACGGTTCTCGGAGCAAGTTTATCGGGAAATATTTTTTCAAACTGCTGCCGGAACTGTTGCTGATTTCTATTGAATATCTCTCTTTCCTCCGTCGAGCCAGGGAGAGAGGTATTATTGTGCCAGGTGAATGCTTTTTTAAAAATATCTGCGCCATTCTTCATAGTTAATCTTTATTCAAAAGGTAGTAATAAAAATTATTTTCAACAAGCTGTAATAAGTTTAGCAGTGTTTATTTTTGTTATTGTCGATTATATTTCTTCATTTCTATGCTTGCTATAATAATTATAATACCATGACAGCTAAAAAATTTATAAGAAATAGCCCTCATCTGCCCGTAAAAAATCTACGGGTGACACTTGATTTTTATCGTGACAAGCTGGGTTTTTATGATGAATGGACATGGGGCGATAAAGATGGTGGTATCAGGAGAGACGATATGAGAATTCTTTTTGGACAAGACCCTGATTTTACAGGCGCAGTTAACAATAAAAGAAACCGTTTGCCCCTGATGTGGTTTGTGGACAATATTGAAGAAGTATTTTCCGAGTTTAAAGAAAGAGATATTGAAATTGTAAGCACATTAAAAGAGCATCCATATGGATTAACGGAGTTTGCCTTCATAGATATCAACGGCTATTACATAAGGATAGCGGAGGGTCGGCGCACAAATGAAGAGTTGTAGATGTCATTGAATAAAATCATAAAAAGAGAAATGGAGGTTGCGGTTCTCAAATATTCCCAGTCGCCCCGGGTTAGAATTTTAAAATCCTGTTATTGGTGGTACTTATATACTTCTTTTGGGGCACCAGGTTACTTTGGATTACCTTAGTCATCCTTTTTACTCTTGCTTTGCTTTGCATTTTTGGTACAGGTATAAAGCTCATGGCTGAACGAGAAGTTACGGTAGATGGAATTACGACGAAAATAAACCCAAAGAGGAAATTTCCTGATGTTCCCGTTCAACAGGGAGAATAGGTAAACTGCCCTATTTTTTAGCAAACTTGAAATAGCACTTTGCACCAGGAGTTCTTATTTTTGTAAAAAATAAAAAATGATATATCAACAGCAATTATTTATTAAAATGGCCCTGGATGCGTGGAATACGCACATTGCCCGCGCGGATAAATTGTTTAATAGCCTTTCAGACGAACAATTAAAACAAGAAGTAGCGCCTGGAAGAAACAGCGGAATTTATTTATTAGGCCACCTTGCGGCAGTACATGATGCAATGCTTCCGTTATTAGGTCTGGGTGAAAAAATGTATCCCCAATTGGAAAATATTTTCCTAAAAAATCCTGATAAGACGGACATTGAAAAACCAGTTGTAAAAGATGTAAGAGGATATTGGTCTGAAGTAAATAATAAATTATCTCAAAGCTTTAATCAACTCACGGCTGACGATTGGTTTCAAAAACATAATTCTGTAAGTGAAGAAGATTTTGAGAAAGAATCTCACCGGAATAAATTAAACATCATTCTTAACCGCACAAATCATCTCGCTTATCACCTGGGACAATTGGCATTTTTGAAAAAATAGACCTGCACCAGGATGAACTTTAAACGTATCCATGCAAAAGCCAAAACTTATGTTGAATCGCGTTCATCATATTTCGATAATCGCTCTGACTATGAAAGATCAAAAAGATTTTACACAGAAATTTTGGGCCTTGATATTATAAGGGAAACTTTCAGAAAAGAACGGCAGTCATTTAAGTTGGACCTCTCTCTTAACGGGAAATATGTTATTGAGCTTTTTTCATTTCCTGTCGCCGCCACAAAGGCCCTCAAGGCCGGAGGCAACAGGACTAAGGCATCTTGCATTTGAAGTCGACGAATTAGATAAGGCAATAGAATTATTAAAGAAGAAAAATATTATTGCAGAGCAATCCGGATAGATGAAACGACAAATAAGCGCTTTACATTTTTTGCCGACCCTGATAATTTACCAATTGAATTGTTCGAGAAATAATTGTTGAATTATACTTAACAGGAGGCACCTTCGATTGACAAATTTGAACCATTAGATAACATATTTATTCTCGCCGATTTTATAAATTTTAATGCATACCCATAAAAGCTTTATTAATTTTATCGCAGATTTAAAATCATGATCATGAATACAATATCACGCAGAAAAGTTATTAAAAATCTTGCATTGGGCAGGCGCCATTCTATATTCCCCAGGTACATTATTATCAGCCGGCTCCCTATGAAAGACCGGTTGGGCGTGGCATTGGTAGGATTGGGTTATTACAGCACTGATTTACTGGCCCCGGCCCTGCAACAGACCAAGGATTGTTACCTGGCCGGCATTGTTACCGGCACTCCGTCCAAAGCGGAAGCATGGAAAGCAAAGTATAACATTCCTGATAAGAACATCTACAATTATCAAACCTTTGATCAAATTGCCAATAACCCTGATATTGATGTTGTGTATGTAGTGCTTCCGCCATCTATGCACAAGGAATATGTGATAAGAGCTGCAAATGCGGGCAAACATGTATGGTGTGAAAAACCGATGGCAATGACCGTTCAGGAATGCCAGGAAATGATCGATGCCTGTAAAAAAAATAAGCGATCGCTGGCAATTGGTTACCGGCTTCATCACGAACCCAATACACAGGAGTACCAGCGAATAGTAAATCAGCACTTGCTGGGAAAAGTTCAAAAGCTTAATTGCGCAGCAGGTTACCGCGATAACCGCACCAATCACTGGAAGCAAAAAAAGGAAATGGGCGGGGGAGTAATGTATGATATGGGTGTTTATGCTATACAGGGTGCAAGGCTGGGTACAGGCATGGAGCCTGTAAGAATTGTATCCGCGAAGACTTCTACTACCAGGCCTGAAATTTATAAAGATGGCCTTGATGAAACCGCAGTTGCCGTGCTGGAATTTCCGGGCGGCGTATTAGCTGATATCAAATCAAGCTTTGGTGAAAATATTAATTTCATGGATATCGTATGCGAGAAAGGTTCGATTAATTTGGCGCCTTATTCAGAATACAGTGGTGCAAAAGGACATAGCCCTTTGGGGGAAATTAATCATCACTACGAAGTACCCTGGCAACAGGCGAAACAAATGGATGATGATGCCAAAGCAATTAAGCAGGGAAAGCCAATGCTGGTGCCCGGTGAGGAAGGGCTAAGGGATATCAGGATTGTGGAAGCCATTCATAAATCCGCGGCAACCGGTCAGCCCGTGGCAGTATAAAAAAGGGAACTATAAATTTAGTGATAACGCGTAACGATCCTATATCAGGAAATAGCCGGTATCTTACCTGCTAATATTGTGGTGTTTTAAACGAAAAAAATATTTTGAATGTTAAAAACCCAATGGAAGAAGTGCCGGAATTCCAAGAAGTGATATTAGATGATATTAGATTTAATTAAGGAAGTATAAGATATAAGTACGTTGAATACTCAAACAAAACTTCCTGAGGCAATGGTTAAGTCAGAAGAAATTAAAAATACGGCTAGCAGGTGGAAAATTTGTAATTTTAAGATATCCCTTTGTGAAAAAGAATAAGGACGAAAAGAAGAAAATTAAGCCAAATGAAAAATAAAGAATCTTCAGTAAGACTTATATTGGAAATGTTGCCAATAATAGGTAAAATCTTTATTGGCTCAATAGCAGGTTTTCTCATTTTTTTTGGTATTCATTGGATAGCAATTCTTGCCGGCAGTGTTTTAGCTGTTATATACTATATTATCCCTCAAAAGCCATAAAATACATTATCCATCCGAATTTTTTTTGCGCTCGCTTTCGCCCATAGGAGGCACATATGTGCTCTCATCCTTTTCACTTTTAATAATCAAAACTATTGGTATCTTAACTTTATATCAAAGAACTATTTTATCTATTTTGCAAACATAGGAGGTATATAGTTGCCTTTCATTTAAACGGAATGATCTGGTCATTTTAATTCTATACCGTCCTTCCCTTTAAATACTGCATGGCTTAGTATTCAATTTATTGCAGAATGATTTGAAGCTGCCCGGATTTATTCCGGAGAATATTAAAATTGTATCTTAACCAAACATTTAAAAAACTTCCGGAGCAGATGCCTGAACCTCCGTCGCAAAAAAATAAATTAGGCTTATGGACAAGTACCTCGCTTGTGGTGGGTAATATGATTGGCTCCGGTGTATTTTTAATGCCTGCGGCTCTAGCTGCTTATGGCGGTATCAGTGTATTTGGCTGGATTGTTTCTTCTATTGGCGCTTTTTTACTCGCAAAGGTTTTCAGTAATTTAAGCAAGCTAATGCCGCAGGCAGATGGCGGCCCTTATGCTTATTCGACGAAAAGGATTCGGTGATTTTGCAGGTTTCCTTGTTGCATGGGGTTACTGGATATCTATCTGGTGTACAAATGCTGCTATTGCCGTGTCGCTGGTAAGTGCATTGAGTACTTTTTTCCCGGTGCTTGCAACCAATGCCTGTTATTGCTGTATTAACCGGCTTAAGCGCTATCTGGTTTCTTACCTGGATAAATACTTTGGGTATTGTAACATCGGGTAAGCTTCAATTGATCACTACCATTTTAAAAATAATCCCATTGTTGTTCGTGACTGTTGGTGGTTTATTTTTTTTAAGGCTAAAAAATTTTATTCCTTTTAATACAAGCGGCAGTTCTGATTTTGCGGCTATTACTTCTACGGCGACGTTTACATTTTTTGCTTTTCTTGGGTTGGAATGTGCCACTATTCCATCGGGCAGTGTAGCCAACCCGGAAAAAACAATACCACGGGCAACCATGCTGGGTACGCTCATTGCAACCGTTATTTATATACTAAGCAGTATTAGTATTATGGGAATGATACCTGCAAAAGACCTTCAGCATTCGGTTACACCATTTGCAGATGCAGCAGTTATTATTTGGGGCAGCAGTGCGCGGTACTGGATAAGCGCCGGAGTAGCTATGGCAGCTTTTGGAGCATTGAATGGGTGGATACTTGTGCAGGGACAAATACCTTATTCGATTGCAAAAGATAAATTATTCCCTGCCTGTTTTTAGTAAAGAAAATAAAAAGGGAGTTCCTGGTTTCAGGGATTATTATAGGAAGTATACTGGTCTCTGTGCTTATGATAATGAATTATACAAAGGGCCTGGCAGAGCAGTTTAAATTTTTAATATTGCTCACAACCATGACGGTACTGGTGCCCTTATCTTTTTTCGACGGCGGCCTATATTATAATAAGATTGCAAAATAAATTTATCCAGTCTGACAAAACCGGTTGGGTACAGGCAATTGTATTGGCATCATTGGCTTTTTTATTTTCTTTATTGGCTATAGCAGGATCGGGCCAGGAAGCAGTTTACTGGGGTTTTATATTATTGATGGCCGGTGTGCCTTTTTATGTGCTGATACTTTGGAAGAAAAAAGATTGATTATTATAGGTCGTGAATGGTTAATCGTTGTTTCGACACCTTGAACTTTGAACCTTGAACTTTGAACCTTGAACTTTGAACCTTGAACCTTGAACCTTGAATACTTTGAACTTTGAACCTTTACACAACATGAACTTTACCTGTCATTCAGATATTGGAAAAATAAAATCGCTGTTCATTAAAAATGTGCAGCAGGCTTTTATAAGCGATGCACATATTGAAAAGTATTGGAAAGAATTAAATTATTCTCGAGTAAGCCCGATTTCAATAATGCATTAAGCGAGTATGCATCTTTTCAATCCGTTTTACAATCTGCATGGTGCAGAAATTTTTTATTTGCCTGAAGATGCATCCGTAAACATGGATTCTATTTATTGCCGTGATGCTTCTATTGCAACTGATAATGGAATGATCATTTGTAATATGGGTAAGGCAGCAAGAAGGAATGAACCTTTTGCTGAAAAAAAAGCATTTGAAGCAAATGGAATTCCGGTGCTGGGTACCATAACAGCACCCGGCACGCTTGAAGGCGGTGATGTTGCGTGGCTTGATGAATATACTCTTGCTGTTGGACATACTTATCGTACGAACGAGGAAGGCATAAAGCAATTAACGTCGCTGTTACAACCATTGGGTGTTGAAGTGATTACTGTTCCGTTGCCGCACTATAAAGGCCCGGAAGATGTTTTTCATCTCATGTCAATTTTAAGCCCTGTTGATAAAGATCTTGCGGTAGTATACTCTCCTTTAATGCCCATTGGTTTTCCGTAATTTCTTATTGGAACGGGGTTACCAGTTGATAGAAGTGCCTGATGAAGAATTTGAAAGCATGGGTTGCAATGTACTGGCACTTGCACCACGTGAATGTTTGATGGTGGATGGCAATCCTAAAACAAAGGCCGCATTGGAAAATGCGGGTTGTAAAGTAACCGTGTATAAAGGAAATGAGATTAGTGTAAAAGGCGGGGGAGGCCCTACCTGTCTTACGAGGCCAATATACCGGTATAAATAATCTGTTACAGTTATAATTTGGAACGCGTAAAAAGTTTACAGAGCGCCTGCAACATACGAATTTCAAATAGACAAAAAGATAAGCCATTAAGCAAAACCATTTTTCCATTTTTGTGCTATTGCAATTGCTGTCTCAAGCATATAAGGTTCCCAATTCTCCGTTTTCCAATCTGTATTAGCTAATATGGATAATTGGAGAAGTTGCACTGCATGACGGTAACTTGTAGCTGTTTCTAAGATATTCGATAACGTTGTTTGTTGGGCGTATAGTAATGCATCCTTAACCGGCTCGCCGGGATCGCTGGTGATTGGAGGAAGAAAAGTGTTTTCTTCTGATAAGCGTTGATCATCGTTTTCCTTTTTTATAATTGTATCCAGTTTTGTAAAATCCTGCCGGAATAATTTTCTTTTTTGCTCTGTATCAAGCCCGTTACTTAGCTGCTCCAATACTACATATTTTAAGTTCGGGCATCTGCGAATGCTGAGTTCTAATAAACGAAACACTTCTTCCGGAACTGTATCGTCATGCGTATCTCTTCTTATTCTTTTTACCGGGAACGATTTGAGAGTCTTCCCAGCTCCCTCCCGAAACATGGATCTCTCTTACCCGTTGAAGCGGAAAAAGAGAGATGATCTCATCAAACGCAATATTAAAATTACGGGCCTGGCAATATAAATTATGAAGGTCTAAAATGATAAATCCATTTACGGGCTCTAACAATTGATCTAAAAATTCACCATGTTTTTTTACTTCCTCCAGGGTATAGGAAAAGGCCAGGTTCTCCAATCCTACGGGACATTTGCAGGAATAATAGATCCTCTTTAACCTGTCACGTCCAATGGCCAATGTTGAGGCTGTAAACGGAATAGGAAGAGGAGCGCCATGGTGAAAATTTTCTCCGGTCATAAATCCAAAATGTTCGGAAATATGATCGAATTGAAATGCTGAAGATACTTTCTCTAAATGTGAATCAGCCAGTCCTGTTGTTCCTTTGACCAGTTTCCGGAAAATAATGAAAAGTACACTCCATGGCCGATGAGCCTGTTTGCCTTTCCAAAGGTTTTCAGCAATTCTATAAACCAGTCCGGGATATTTCCCAATTTAAAAAGAGTATCGAACGACCATTCTATTGCTTCTATTTTTTCGGCTTTAAAAAGAGGAAGAGCTGCCGATAAAATATTGCCATCCAGGTTACAGGATATGGAAGATAAAATTTTAGGCATAAAATGTCTAAACAATAATAATGTGAGATAGCCTGTTTTATCCCATGCCACAGGCGGGACAACCTACCGGCGTATTACCCGGTTTGGGCTTTTCTAACGCAGGTTTTTTACCAGTATCGACTTTTGGTTTTTCGCATGAGCTGATAGCTCCTGCTGTTACAGCTACCAGCATTGCCGGAGAAGAGTTTTTGAAAGTGCTTTTAGTTTTATGACAACCTTATATCCTGAAACGTTGCAGCCTGTATAAAGTAAGTATTGGTTACTTACTAATTGAGGTGACAAAGAAAATACTTATCGATTATTGTGGCAAAATACAACATCAAAAATTAATTTGCCTTTATTACGTTTAATTAAATCCTTGTCGCAGATTTAAGGCACAGCAATCCTCAATACCTCCTACTTAAAATGTATCTTTAATTATGAGAAAATATTTCTTTACAATAGTTGCACTTTGTTTAGGCAGTATTGCTTTTTCACAGATTGCTGTTAGGAATGAGCCAAGGCATCATAATGTATTTGAAAATGATTATGTACGTGTGCTTGATGTGTGGCTGGCTCCAAAAGATACTACGCAATTTCATATACATGCCACGCCTTCTGTGTTTATTATGCTAACCAAAACTATTACCAGTGCTCAGCTAATGGGCCAGCCACCGGTAAGAAGTACATCGGTTGCCCGAACTTTCTGGTACGACAGCCTGGTTACTCCGCGTATTCACCGTGTGTGGAATGATGACACCACATGGTTTCATGTAAACGATGTTGAATTGGTAGCCGGCAAATCTCATGTTGATGAGCCTGCGTTGCAAAATAATGCCATAAAGTTGTTGTTTGATGAGCCGCTTGTAAGAGGATATCGTGTGCAATTAGCAACAACTGGAAGGCCTTCGAGTGCCTTTATCAAAAGCCGGCTACCTTTTGGTGAGCCTTGGAGAAGCATTGGTTACATTCCGGTCAAACGGCGCTGTTCAAAATCGCCTTATGAAAGCAGGGCATTATTACTGGATTAACGCCGGCGAGGAATTAACAATCGCGCCGCGTAACAGTACATGAGGCCACATTTACACTACTGCAATTGAAATAATTATTCGCAGGGTCGCTACTTCTCATTAATCTCATTAAATAAGTAAGTAATGAATTGTTAGTGAAATTACAATCTCTTATCCTCCCAAGATATAACGGTAAATAGTAGACGCACTTACGCATTTACATGATATACGAGGTACCGTATATTAGGTCATAGATTCAATTTCTGTTTCTTCCCTGGTAAATTAAAATATATTGCACGAGCAACGCTATTGAAGCCAGTGCCGCAACTACATAAGTAAGTGCAGCCCACTTTAAGGCATCTTTGGCTTTTTCATGTTCCTGCCGGTGCGGTAATATGTGAAGTATCCAGCCATTTCAGCGCTCTTGCAGAAGCATCGAACTCAACCGGTAATGTTATCACAGAAAACAACGTAGATGCAGCAAATAAAATAATTCCTATTAATAAAACAGTTTGATTACCGCCGCCAAAACTAAACAATCCCAAGCCCTATTAAAATTACCCATTGAGCAAGGTTACTGCTTATTTGTACAACAGGCACCAGCCTGCTTCTTAACATCAGCATTGAATAAGCGGTTGCATGCTGAACAGCGTGGCCGCATTCATGTGCGGCTACTGCAGCAGCAGCAATATTTCTTCCTTCATATACATCGGGGCTTAAGATTGACCGTTTTTTTTGTTGGATCATAATGATCACTTAAAAATCCTTGCACCGATATTACGCTTACATCATAAATTCCATTGTCATGAAGCATTTTCTCTGCAATTTCTTTTCCACTAAGTCCGCTGCCGGTGGGCACTTTGCTATATGTAGAGAATTTACTTTTAAGCCTGAACTGAACGATCATGCCCATCACCATAAATAAAAGTGATATGAATATAATTCCGAAAGGCATTCAGTACGTTTTTTGAATTCAAATTTACAAATTATGTTTAGACCTCACAGGTTTTTAAAACCTGTGAGGTCTAAAACCTGTAAGGTCTAAAACCTGTGAGGCTAACCTGTATCTAAAACCTGTGAAGCATAAAAAAAGGGAGAAAAATCTCCCTTATAAAAAACAGGTTAAATTATATTATCTATGATTTAAACTGGTGCATAATCTCTTTTGCCAGTTCTACCATTTTTTTCATGCCGTCTTCAGGCAGATTGCCCTTCTTAAATTCAGCAAGTATTTCCGGATGTTTGTTTTCCATTTCAAGTAAAAACTGGTCTTCAAAATCCCGGATATTTTTTACAGGCACGCTGCTCATAAGCCCGTTGGTACCAAGGTAAATTATCGCCACCTGCTTTTCCACAGCAATAAGGTGTAAATTGCGGCTGCTTCAATATTTCCACATTCCTTGCGCCTTTATCCAAAACCGATTTAGTAGCGGCATCAAGGTCTCCTCCAAATTTTGAAAATGCTTCCATTTCACGATACAAGGGCCTGGTCAAGTTTTAAAGTACCTGCCACTTTTTTCATTGACTTTATCTGTGCATTACCACCTACGCGGCTTACTGAAATTCCCACGTTGATTGCAGGGCGAATACCGGCGTTGAATAAATTACCTTCCAGAAATATCTGGCCATCTGTAATAGAAATAACATTTGTTGGAATATAGGCAGAAACATCACCAGCCTGCGTTTCAATAATAGGAAGCGCTGTTAAGGATCCACCACCTTTTACGAGGTGTTTAATATTTTCAGGAAGATCATTCATCTTTCGGGCAATCTCATCTTTTGAAATAATTTTTGCAGCCCTTTCAAGAAGGCGGCTGTGGAGGTAAAACACATCACCCGGATAAGCCTCACGCCCCGGTGGCCTTCTTAATAAAAGAGACACTTCACGGTAAGCGACAGCCTGCTTGCTCAAATCATCATAAATTATTAATGCAGAACGGCCGGTATCACGGAAAAATTCACCAAGTGCAGCGCCGGCAAATGGAGCATAAAATTGCTGCGGTGCCGGATCGGAAGCTGATGCTGCAACGATGGTAGTATATTCCATAGCACCGTTATCTTCCAACACCTTCATCACGTTGGCAATGGTAGAAGCCTTTTGCCCGATAGCAACATATATACAATAAACAGGATTTCCTGCTTTATAAAATTCTTTTTGATTGATAATGGTGTCAATACAAATCGCGCTCTTACCGGTTTGCCGGTCACCGATGACAAGTTCGCGCTGGCCACGGCCAATAGGTATCATTGCATCAATTGCTTTAATCCCGGTTTGAAGTGGCTGCTTTACAGGCTCGCGAAAAATTACCCCGGGAGCTTTACGCTCCAGTGGCATTTCATATAATTCACCGGTTATAGGGCCCCTGCCATCAATCGGCTCACCGAGTGTATTAATTACTCTTCCTGCCAGGCCATCGCCTACTTTTATTGAAGCGATCTTCCCGGTGCGGCGTACGGTACCTCCTTCTTTTATATCGCCACTGTCGCCCATAAGCACCACACCCACATTATCTTCCTCCAGGTTTAAGGGCAATTGCTTTTATACCATTTTCAAATTCAACCAATTCACCCGAGCTTACATTATTTAGTCCATAAATACGGGCAATGCCATCACCAATCTGCAAAACAGTTCCTACTTCCTCAAGGTTGGCCTCTACATTAAAATTTGTAAGTTGGCTACGAAGAATTGCAGAAATTTCATCCGGTTTAATATCAGCCATAATATATGTTTATTTATATTTTTTTTCGAGTTGCAAAGGTAGAGTAAGATGAGTGCAGTAACAAAAAACACGAGATTAAATGTTGGCCAATTTAGGATAAGAATCAAAGAAATAACCATCGTTAAGAAATCAAGCGTATACAAATATCGCGGATTTTTACCTTCATTAATTTTAAGGCCTATCCATCTCATAAGAACGAATCGCTGTATCCGCTGTTATAATATTTACCTGAGTTTGTGGATCCAATCGTTATTAGCAAACTGTTTTTTTACATCATTGAGGTCTCTTAAAATGCTCGCATCAATAAGCTTTCCTTCCATTTCAAGAACAAACCCACCTATCAATTTTTCATTCACACATGTTTCAAGCTCAATATTTTTTATAGAAGCGTCCGATTCAATTTTTCGAATGAAAGAATTTTTTATTTCTTCAGTAATTGGCGTAGCAGTAGTTAGCTTTACTTTGTGGATGCCTTTTATTTTGTTGTACTGCTCAATAAATGAAGTAATAATTTCAGGTAAAATAGATTCCCTGTTTTTGCTGCTAAGCAGCTTTATAAAAGTCTGGGTAATTTTTGAAATTTTATTTTCAGTTACCGCATTAATAATTTTATTTTTTTTATCAGCACTGATGACAGGGCTTTTAAGCATCAGCACAAATTCACGGCTTTGGATACATATCGAATGAAGCAACATAATATCGTCATGAACAGGATCAAGCTGGTTCATCTCTGCAGACAAGATCGATCAGGCTTTTTGCATACCGTTCGGCTAAACGTGGATTTTGCATTTGTTAATCGTTACTTTCATTAGCATTACTGCAGTTTCTAATTTAACTCAACATTTGCAGCCAGTTGCTGTATATATTTTTCCTGCTCTTCTTTATTACTTAAGTTCCCTTCGCAATATTTTTTCGCTTACTTCAATCACTAAGTTTCCAACCTGGTTTTTAAGATCAGTTATTGCTGCCATTTTTTGCTGGTTAATGGCATCCTGTGCACCGGCAATAATTTTATTGGTTTCTGCTCTTGCCTGTTCCTTTGCTTCACTGATGATTTTGTCACGGGTTTCTTTGGCTTCTCTCATCATTATGGCTCTTTCTTCACGGGCTTTTGCAAGCAAAATTTCATTTTCATTTTTTAAATCCGCCATTTCCCCTCTCACTTTTTCAGCAGATAAAATTGAATCAGAAATATTTTTTTCCCTGTCAGTTAAGCGATTTTAAAATAGGCTTCCATGCAAATTTTTTCAAGAATAAAAAATACAATAAGAAAAGCAAGAAGTGTCCAGATAATTAAACCAAGCTTAGGAAGTAATAAATTCCATAAAATAATTTAAGAAATTAACATTATATTAATTTAAAAGATAGATAAAAATACTGCATCCTCCGCCCTGTGCTTCGGGTGCAGCTTTAAATTTGTGCTTACGATTTTAAACATTGCCAGTATACCTGCAATAACCGCAAAAAGGGCAACCCCTTCAACAAATGCAGCAGCAAGGATCATGTTTGCACGGATATCGTTGGAGGCTTCCGGCTGGCGGGCAATTGCTTCAACTGCGCCTTTACCTATCTGGCCGATACCAATTCCTGCACCAATTGCAGCCAGACCGGCGCCAATAGCACCACCGGCATTTGAGGGTCAATTGTGCTTAACAAGTGTCAATAATGACATCATACTTGGTTTTATACTGTTTAAAAAAATTTTAAAGTATTATACTAAGTCCGTCTGATGTCCGGCTTCAACTCCAGGATGTTCTTCATGTCGACCTTCCATTGCCTGGCCTATAAATATGCAGTAAGTTAGTAAAAATAAACGCCTGGATAAAGCCACTAATATTTCTATAAAATAAATAAAAATAGAAAAAGCCATAGAAACCGGCGAAAATCCCCAGCCAATCATTTGTTTAATGCTCCAAAAATAAATATGAGGGAAATTAAAGCAAATGATGATAATATGGCCTGCCATCATATTTGCAAAAAGACGTATCATCAATGCAACAGGCTTTGTAAAAATTCCCAGAATTTCCACCGATACCAAAATAGCCTTTACAAAAAGGAACACCAGGAGGCCAGAAAATATGCCTCCAATAATGTTTATTGGTGCTTAACATAATTACAATGAATGACAATAAGAGCCAAGCACCATTGTAAAAGCAATATTACCGGTAACATTTGCCGAACCTGGTATCAGGCCAAAAAGAGTATTGATTAATATAAAGAAAAATACAGTAAGCAGGTAAGGCATGTATTTTTCCTAGCGGCTACCCAGGTTTGCTTTGGCAACATTGTTCTGTACGAAAGTAATAACAGGCTTCAATGGCATTTTGCGCACCTTTAGGAGCGCTGGTAACCCCATATCCGTTCTTATATTTTGCTTGCCAATGACAGCATAAGCCATACAAAAAGTATAGTCGCAATCAACATTTGCACCACATTTCTGGTTAGTGATATATCATAAACCTTTACTCCCTTCAACAGGAACTATCTTTCCTTCTGCAAGCTTGTAACCATCATACTTCGTTTGACTTCATGACGAAAGGCAGATGACATAAAAGCAGAAAATCCTTTTTGAGGAGAATATAGAATTACAGGTAAGGTATAATGGCTTGCATGCGATTCGCCATCACTGCCTTTATAAGTAAGAAAATGAAATTCATAGGCATCCTGCACATGACCGAAAATCACTTCATTGGATCAAATGATTTCTTGGTTTCCGGCGACGGATTTTGCTCGTTTTCCTGGGCAAAAGCGTTGTATGAAAATAACAGCATGATAAGGCTGAAAACCGCTACCAATAAAGATTTCATGCTTTTGTGACCCATACCTATCCTGAATTTGGCGCAAAGATAAGTGGTTTGAATGAGGATATGAAATGAGTGGATATAATTTAAAATCAGAGAATTTAGTGTTGGCTTTAACGCCGAATCCGTAACAGAAAAGGCCATATTTACTGATTCAATGCACGGAATAATTGCATAGTGAACTTCTTAAATATTATCCTGTAAATTGAACCGCTAAATATCTTTTTCTATGTTAAAATTTTCAGTTCAAAACTTCCTTTTGATTATTTATGTAATGTTGTTTACTCTAAGGCTATGCATGCTCAAAAAAAAGAATTTACGGCGGAACAATTATTAAAAAATAAAATGCCTTTGGTGGTAGTGCCATTGCCAGCTGTTATTTCCTGGAATGATGATGATCATTTGGTTTTGTCACGCAAAGCCCATCCCGATTCTGCTGCAAAGCAATTCTTATTTGACCCCAAAACACGTAAGGAAATGCAATTGGAAAAACCGCGCAAATGTTGTTATGACTGCTACACGGAAAATCTGTATACATGAAAGGCAATGACCTGTATTTTAAGCAAGGTGATAATGCTGAAATTCGCTTAACCAACGATAGCGCCAAGGAAGTAAATCCAACCTTTTCACCGGATAGTAACTATGTGGCCTATACGAAAAATAATAATCTTTATGTAGTTGATATAAATTCCAGGACAGAAAAGCAACTCACTTTTGATGGCAACGACAGCCTGATGAACGGTTATGCAAGCTGGGTATATACGGAAGAAATTCTGGGCAGGAGCTCTCATTACCGGGCATTTTGGTGGAGCCCCGACAGCAAAAATATTGCCTTCTTCAGAACCGATGACAGCCCGGTTCCGGTATTTACTATTACAAGTTCAGCAGGCCAGCATGGCGTAGTTGAAAAAGAACGTTACCCGGCTGTCGGCGATAAAAATCCCGAAGTAAAAATAGGTATTGCTCATTTAAGTGACGGCCATATCACCTGGGCAGATTTTAATGAACATGATGACCAGTATTTTGGAATGCCTTACTGGAAGCCGGATGGAAGTTCATTGCTGGCATTATGGATGAACCGGGATCAAAATGATCTGAAAATCTATGATGTAAATCCGAATACCGGCGCTAAAAATATTTTTTATGAAGAAAAACAAAAAACGTGGATCGACCTTGATGATCTTGACAGGATTACTTTTTTGAAAAATGGAAATTTTGTAATGCTGAGTGATAAAACAGGCTGGAGGCATATGTATTATTATGGCGCGGATGGGAAATTGATTAATCCAGTAACCTCCGGAAAATTTACCGTTACAGGTATAGTAAGAGTAGATGAAAAAAATAATATCGTTTATTTTCAGGCCCGCGGCCGGGAAAATAGCTGCACGCATTGATTTTTACAGTGTAAAGCTAAATGGGAAAGATCTAAAGCGCTTAACTTTTGGTGATTATAATAACCGGGTAGAAATGTCGCCATCAGGAGCTTATTTTGTAACGACTTACAGTAACGCATATACGCCGACGAAAATGGCGCTGCTAATAATAAAGGAAATAAAATTGCTGAACTTGGAGATAGCAAAGGCCCTGAAATCGATAATTATAATATTGCAAAAACAGAATTGATAAGGGTAAAAAGCGATGATGGCTTATTCGATCTTCCGGCCCTGGTTACCTGGCCACTCAACATGGACTCTTCAAAAAAATACCCGGTGCTTATAACTATTTATGGCGGACCTGATGCAGGCACTGTTTGGGATAACTGGACTTTAACGCGACCCAGCAATGGTATGCAAAAGAAGGCCTTATTCAAATAGCCATGGATCACCGGGCCAGCGGCCATTTTGGAAAAGAAGGTGTCAATTATATGTACCACAATCTTGGGTTATTGGGAAATGAAAGATTATAGCACCATTGTAAAATATCTTATTGATAAAGGGCATGCAGATCCTGAAAAAATATGCATTACGGGCTTTAGCTATGGCGGCTATATGACTTGTTATGCGCTTACGTATGGTGCAGATGTATTCACTCATGGGATGGCCGGCGGCAGTGTTACAGACTGGAGCTTATATGATTCACATTATACTGAAAAATTTATGGGAACGCCTGCAAATAACCCGGAAGGTTATAAATCAAGTGCTGTTTTAACCTGGGCAAATAAATACAAAGGAATGTTGCAAATTGTGCATGGGGAAATAGATGATAATGTTCATTTGCAAAACAGCCTTCAGCTAATAAGTAAGCTCGAAGATGATAAAAAAGATTTTGAATTTATGGTGTATCCCGGTGGCAGGCATGGGTGGCCAGGCAATAAACAACTTCATTTTCAAAATTTAAAAACCACATTTATTTATAAATATCTATTGGAAAAACCGGTGCCGGATGATTTACTTAAATAATTGCTGTTGTTAACGTACGGCCGCGGAATATTCAATCGAATGAAACCTGGCCTGTTATTAACAAAGAAATATATTCATGTTACAGATGTGAAACCTGTATAATAACTTTGCTGTGAACTTAAATAAATCCGGCGGAAAAAATTGATGAGACGGGAAAAGAAATATTAGCATTACCGTTTATTGGCCTTATAAAATTATACCAATTGATTATTTCTCCATGGTTAGGCGCATCATGCCGGTATACGCCTACATGTTCTCAATATGGTATTGAAGCATTAAAAAAATATGGGCTTCTTAAAGGGATCGTGGCTAACGATAAAAAGAGTAGTAAGTTGTAACCCGTGGGGTGGGCATGGACATGATCCTGTGCCCTGATTTAACATTGATTATTGAATATTGAGTGTTGAATATTATAAAATTAAGACAAAACACTCAATAATCAATGCTCAACACTCAAATATTCAGTTATGCCTTTTCAAAATGCTCAGCCACTTTCGTCCAGTTAACTACATTCCAGAAAGCTTTCAAATAATCAGGCCTTTTATTCTGGTACTTTAAATAGTAAGCATGTTCCCAAACATCGCAGCCAAGTATGGGCTTGCATTTACATTCTGCAACATCCATTAAAGGATTGTCCTGGTTGGGTGTGGAACAAATAGCAAGTTTGCCATCCAGGACGCCGAGCCATGCCCAGCCGCTTCCAAAACGTGTGGCTGCCGGCGGTGTTAAATTTTTCTTTCATTTCATCAAATGAACCAAATGCTTCGTCAATAGCCGCCGCTAATTTTCCTTCGGGCTTGCCGCCGTCGGCTGATAAAATTTCCCAGAAAAAACTATGGTTCCAATGGCCACCGCCGTTATTGCGCACTGCGGGGCTTATTGTTCCCGCATTTGCCAACAACTCTTCCAGCGTTTTATTTTCATTTTCTGTACCTGCAATAGCTTTATTCAGGTTATCTATATATGCCTGGTGATGCTTATCATGGTGAATCTGCATAGTTTCCTTATCAATAGTTGGTTCAAGTGCATCGAAGCTGTAAGGCAGCGGCGGTAATGTAAATGCCATAGTTGTAAATTTTTAAAGTTTAATAATTATGAAGAACAAAATTACCAAGTATCTATTATAAAAAAAGGTAATCTATTAGTAATTCCTTATTACGAAAACATTATATATGAAATTTTAAGAAAGTGAAACTAGCCGAAAGCACTTTTTGACAGTTAACAACCTTTATTTTCTTTTGCTTTTAAAAAAATCTTTCAAAAGTTCCAGGCATTCTTCTGCACAAACGTTACTGGTAATTTCGGTTTTTGGGTGTAAGCGGTGAAGCTGTAACGCTTAATCCGCCTGCCGGGTAAGAAGGAAGCAATGCCTCCATGTTTAGGGTCTGGTGCGCCATATACCAGCCGCCCGATTTTGCTCCAGTATAAGAGCGCCGCAACACATGGCACAAGGTTCAATCGTAACATATATGGTTGCTCCGGGTAAATATTTTGAACCGAGGTAATTAAAAGCGGATGTAAGGGCAATCATCTCGGCATGCGCTGTTGAATCATTAAGTGTTTCCACCTGGTTATAACCGCGGGCAATTATGGTATCCTGCATCACTATTACAGCGCCAATAGGAACTTCATCCGCATCAAGTGCTTTTTGAGCTTCTCTTAAAGCCTGTTTCATGTAGTGTTCATCATCCATGTTTTTGTAAATTATAATTTAGCAGTTAATTATTCTTTCTAAGAAGATGCGATTATCTTGGGAAACAAATGTAGCAGTTATGAACGATTTAACTTCCACGCTAAAAAACCTGCGTAGTTTCTATAATAGCGGAGCCACACTTTCTTATGAATTCAGAAAAAAACAATTGGCAGCTTTTGAAAAACGCAATTATAAAATATGATGGATGAAATCAATATGGCATTGTATGCCGATCTTAAAAAAAGCAAGGAAGAAACGTGGGCAACTGAAACAGGTCTTTTGATGAGCGAAATAAAAAACGCCGGTAAAAATTTACACCAATGGATGAAGCCGAAAAAAGTTTCAGGCGGGCTGGTTACTTTTCCCTCAACCGCAAAAATATACAGCGATCCTTTGGGCGTTGTTTTAATCATTGCGCCCTGGAATTATCCTCTGCAATTATTATTGATTCCATTAGTGGGCGCTATTGCAGGCGGAAACTGCGCCGTGCTAAAACCTTCAGAACTGGCACCTGCCACCGAAAAAATTATCATAAAAATTATCGAAGAAATTTTTCCCGGAAATTATATAAAAGTAATTGCCGGAAATGGGGCAGATGTAGTACCGGCTATGATAAATAATTTTCGCTTTGATCATATTTTTTATACAGGCAGTACAATAGTAGGAAAAGAAATATATAAGCTCGCTGCAAAAGACCTGGTACCCGTTACATTGGAGCTTGGTGGCAAAAGCCCCTGTATTGTATATGCGGATGCTGATTTAAAGTAGCTGCAAAGAGAATCATTCTGGGTAAATTTTTAAATGCAGGGCAAACGTGTATAGCGCCTGATTATATTTTGGTTGATGAATCAGTAAAAAATAAATTATTGAATGAATTGAAAAATGCCATACAAAAATTTTATACCGCTGATCCTTCTTCGGGTTATGGATATGGAAAAATAATTAACGAAGGCCGATTTAAAAAGCTGGTGGGTTATCTTAGCAAAGAAAAAATTTTTTATGGCGGAAAAAATGATGAAGGTTCATTATATATTGAGCCAACCATACTTATAAATGTATCAGTGAATGAAGATGTGATGAAGGAAGAAATCTTTGGCCCGCTATTGCCGGTATTGTCATTTGCTACAACAGAAGAAGCTATGCAGATGGTACAGCAAAATAAAAACCCTTTGGCATTTTACCTGTTTACCGGCAATAAGAAGACCGAAGAAGAATGGATAAAAAAAATTCCTTTTGGAGGAGGCTGTGTCAATAATACCGTATGGCATTTTGCCAATGAACATTTTCCTTTTGGGGGTATTGGTAACAGTGGTTTCGGCGCTTATCATGGTAAAAATTCCTTCAATGTTTTTACACATGCAAAGCCGGTTTTAAAAACCGCAACCTGGCTCGATCCGGCATTGAAATACCCGCCTTTCAAAGGGAAAATGAAATTGTTTAAGAGATTGATTGGGTAGGCGAAGAATTTAAGTAAAAATAAAAGGAAGTCATTGGGAGACTAATACAAATTTATGATGCCAAAACGAGGTTTGCCTTTTCTTGTGCTATTCCGATTGTAGCAATACATCCGGAATTAAATTTTATAAAGTCTGTCTCTACACCATCTGAAAATATTAACCCGTTGTTCGGCATGAAAGATTAATAATGAGCTTCAACTCTCCCGTTAAGATACCGGCTGTTAAGCCTATTTGCGTTCTCTTGCTTGCAAACGGCTCTCTTATTGCAAACATTAATTGGTTGTCTGCCAGGTTTACATATTTTTTTTCGGAGTTATTTTTTTCTATGAAATTCTGAATGCCGAAAGTCATATTGAATAGAGAGCTCAGCCAGCCCGTTGAACCAGCCTGTGTGGACACAATAATCCCCGATGAAGATTGCTCTTCCATCGTTTTATTATACGTAATCTTATACCGGGCAGACACATGGGAAGCTGCACCAATAAACAAATCATTAAAGGCTAATAGTCTTTGGCCGTCATTTAGTGTTGCTTCTGCGAATGCGGTAAATTTCGAATGGTAATTATCAGTAAGTACTTTTTCAACTGCTGGAATAAAATTATTAGGATTAAAAGGTAAAAGGATTCCATCGAACCTGTCTATGTCTGGATTTACCGCAACAATGGGAATTCCTTTTACATACTTAGCCGTATTTGCAACAAGGCCATCTTGCCCGACTGTAACAACAATTTGCCTGCATTAAAAATGAATGAGGGCAAAAAACTGCGCTCTACAATTTATGTTTTAAAATTGTAGAAAGGTTTCGCTGGACCACGGATAGGGAAGTTTGGAAAGTTTCGTGTTCTTTCTCATAGTCAAGAAAATCACCACCCAGCCGTTCAATATAAAATTTTGCCTGAGCCTTCGTATTGAACCTTTCAACCAATGCTTCAAGTCGCGTTTTGTTCCTGACGATGATTGCATATTCAATATTCATTTTCTATTTTTCTTTTCATTCAAAATAGTGTCAAGCAACTCGGGGCTGATATTGAGGGTTCCAATTTTGGCGGCGTTTTCAGCCATCTCTCTAAAAGCAAGTGAAATATTAAGACGCGGGTCCGGATTGCTATTCAGTGCCGTTAATATTTTCCAATCCATTTCTTTATAAGGTTTCAGGGTAGTCTCTAAAACATAACCTTGCGTTTCAGCTTCTTTCCTTTCATTGTCTGTTTTTTGTTCAATCAATTGTTTTCTTTGATTTTCGACCGAGATATCCGCCTGAACTTTCATTTCACGGAGTTTGCGGGTACTTTCCGCTTTTTGAATCTCAGTCTCTGTTTGTTTTTCTGCAATTTGTTTTTGCTTTTCCTCTACGGCAATGTCTGTATTCAATTCACTTTCTTTGATTTTCCGTTCTTGTTCGACCGCGAAGTTTCTGCGCTCATAAATTGCATGATCGGCTTCCTGCTGAAGCTGTTCCCTGGTTTCAGTTTCAAGGGCTCTCTCCATTTCAGGCGTTGCTTTAATTGCCAAAATATTAGTACTTAATATTTCGATTCCAAGCATTGTTATTGCTTTAGAAACAGACAGGCCTTCTGTAATATTTGTTTCAATTTTTTTTCCGGACCGTATTGCTTCCTTTAAACCCAGCCCGTGAATGAATGATGACGTTGCGGTTTGCGCTTCATTAACGATGGTTTGATTTAATTTTTCCGTGTCATTCTTTTTATAAACTCCTTTTCCATTTACAGTAAAGTCTAACAGTTCTGCCAATTGCTTGGGATTACCGATTTTATAAGTAATCTGTCCCTGGATATTTACAGTTTGGTAATCTTTTGTTGTTTCTCGAAATATAAATGGAAGGTTATTACTTCCAACAGGAACGGCTGTTATTGAGGAGGTAGGCTCATAATAAAAAAATGAAAGCCCGCGGCCTTCTTTCGCAATTTTTCCGTTTTCAAATTTAATAACATATTTCATTGAATCGAACCCGATAAATTTAATGCCAAACATGATATTAGTTTTATTTTAGAATTACGTGCAGTGTTAACCTTTCCTTCAGTCCGCATGCTGAAGGTCAACATTTATATCCAACGCATCTAAAACTAATCTATTGCGCAAGGGTAACCATATAATGGCTCTTTATAATATAATACACACGTTGCTCTATAAGAAGCCTGATAATTGCCTGCGCTTATTAAATAGGCTTACACGCTTATTTTTTTCTTTGTAAGCATTCTCATAAATTTTGCTGTCCCGTTCTTCCCAGGCGGTTATATTTTTCATTCTTTCTTTAAATAACCTGTCGTCGTCATTAATTTTGGAGCCTTTTAGTAAAAAAACAGATTTATCTATTCTACCTGCAAAAACATTTGTTTCAACTGAACCTTTTAACTTGCAATACAGCGATGTAAACAACAGCTTACAATCGAAGAGTTTATTTAACTACTTGCACCAATTTCTATGTCATTTATAAAAAAATTAATCTCTTCCACATACCCGCTTCGAATGCAACTTTCAAGGCTCACTGGTGTTGGTATCAAAATCTCAGAAAACAACTCAAACAAAAAAGCACCCGTCAGCTTTCATTCTTTAAAAGCCGTCACAAACGCCGGCGAAGAAATTTCATTTGAAAAATACAGGGGTAAAAAAGTTTTGATCGTAAATCTTGCAAGCCAATGTGGCTATACGCCCCAGTATACAGCGCTTGAAGAATTACATCAGCAACATAAAAATGTTATCATCCTTGGATTTCCTTCCAATAATTTTGGAGGCCAGGAACCGGGTACCGATTATGAGATCGCTGAATTTTGTAAAGTAAATTACGGAGTTACCTTCCCGCTTTTTAAAAAAGATGACGTAAAAGGGAACGATAAGCAACCAGTTTATCAATGGCTGACCGATGAAAATAAAAATGGATGGAACAATGAAGAGCCGCAATGGAATTTTCATAAATACCTGGTTGATGAAAACGGAAACCTTTCTAAAATATTTTCTTCTTCTGTTTCACCATTGGATATCCCCGAATTAGAATAGCAGTTGGGCGGTAATAACCGTCAGGCCGCGGTTAAATCTTCATTATTCTTAGGCTTGCGAAATGGAACAATTTGTGATAAAGAATTAGCTTTTAAATTAATTGGGTTTGATAAAAGGAATTTCATTGAAAAGCCCGCAAAAAAGTTGATGAAAAGCAGGTATCAAAGCTTTTTTACAGAACGGATCGCTGGTAGCAGCCGGTATTCGATAGCCGTCAGACTGCGATGCATTTCTTTTTCTTTCATCCTGTTTTATTGCGTTACCAATTCTTTATTCCTGTCTGATAGCTGAAGCCCTGCCGGCAGGAATTACACCGCACATTTCTCATGATAGTTGATCAGCTCAATTGCCGATCTTTCAAATTTGTAACCACTATATTGATCAATCACTTCGTCCAGTACTTCCAGTATCTCATCCATTTCTTTTAATGTTACCAGTTTATTGCGGTATTCTTTTATATTAGGCATCCCTTTTAAATAATTGGTGTAATGCCTGCGCATTTCATTGATGCCCACCACCGGCCCTTTCCATTCGTAAGATTTTATTAAATGCTTTTTACAAACAGCTACTCTTTCTTCAATCGTAGGCGATGGCAACATTTCACCGGTATTTACAAAATGGGTGATCTCTTTAAAAATCCAGGGATAACCAATAGCAGCCCGGCCTATCATAATGCCATCGACTCCATACCTGTTTTTATATTCAAGCGCTTTTTGCGGAGAATCAATATCTCCGTTTCCAAAAATGGGGATAGTAATCCTTGGATTTTCTTTCACTTTTGCGATCAGTGTCCAGTCTGCCTCACCTTTATACATCTGGGTGCGTGTGCGGCCATGAATGGCGAGCGCCTGTATACCTACGTCCTGTAACCGCTCTGCAACATCTTCAATATTCCTTGTGTTATCATCCCAGCCCAATCTTGTTTTTACAGTTACAGGAAGTGAAGTACTTTTTACAACGGCGGCGGTTAAACGTACCATAAGCGGCACATCTTTTAGTACCCCGGCACCGGCGCCACGGCAGGCAACTTTTTTTACAGGGCATCCGAAATTAATGTCAAGCAGATCGGGATTGGTAGCGTCTACAATTTTGGCAGCCAGCGAAAGGCTTTCTTCATCTCCACCAAAAATTTGAATTCCTACCGGTTTTTCATAATCGAAAATATCCAGCTTTTTACGGCTTTTGATAGCGTCGCGAATTAAGCCTTCGCTGCTTATAAACTCAGTGTACATCAGATGAGCGCCATTATCCTTACATACCGCGCGAAACGGCGGATCGCTCACATCTTCCATTGGTGCAAGCAATAAAGGAAAATCAGGAAGTTGTATGTTACCTATTTTGATCACGTTGTCTCGAGGTTAGGTTAAGGTTTCAGAGCCGGGTTAAAAGTTTTAAAGCTTAATAGTTACCAGAAATTAGGGTAATATCACACCATCCATAGTTACAAATTACTTAAAATTTTTTCCTGTGTTGCTTTCAGTTGTTCATTGGAAGGATGTAATTTTTTCCTTGTAAAATTTAAATCATCCGCAGTATTGATAGGAATCAAATGCATGTGGGCATGCGGCACTTCAATGCCTACTACACTAATGCCACACCTGTTACAGTCAAAAGTCTTTTCCAAGGCTTTGGCTATTGGTTTTGCAAACAGAAATATTTCTTTTAGATACTCATCCGGCACATCAAAAAATTTGTCAACTTCCAGTTTTGGAATTACCAGTGTATGGCCTTCTGCCAATGGATTGATATCCAGGAACGAGAAAAATTTTTCGTTTTCCGCAATCTTATAGCTGGGAATTTCCCCGGCAATTATTTTTGAGAAAATAGTCATACCATTTGGGTCATCGTGTTTTGTTATTTATCTAAGCCGTTATATTTTCTATTTTAAATGTTATTACGCCAGCCGGCACTTTTATCTCAGCAGTTTCCCCTACCGTTTTGCCCAGCAATCCTTTGCCAATAGGCGAGGCTGCTGAAATCTTTTGCAGCTTGAGATCGGCCTCCTTTTCTGAAACTATTTGGTAAGTAACCTGCTTTTTTGTTGCCAGGTTGGTGAGGGTAACTTTTGTAAGAATCGAAACTTTGCTCGTATCTATAGAATCTTCATCCACAATCCTGGCAGTGGCAATAATGGTTTCCAATTGCTTTATTTTGGCCTCAAGAATTCCCTGAGCCTCTTTTGCCGCATCATATTCTGCATTTTCCTTTAAATCTCCTTTTTCGCGTGCTTCTCCAATAGCTCTTGACGCCGCAGGCCTTTCAATGCCTTTCATGTGCTGCAATTCAGCCTTCATTTGTCCAAATGTTTCCTTTGTTACGTAATTGATTTGATTCATATCCGCATTTTTTAAAAAGTGATAACTTTCTTCGGGGGTAAACGAAAAAAAATACAACGCCCCAATTTATTGAGACGTTGTATGGTTACAAATATAAAAAAAAATTGAATTATTATTCCAACTCCAGTTTTTTCAACAAAACTTTTGCCATTTTATAAAAGGCCTCGTCGCTGTAGCCTGCAATATGCGGAGTCAGTATCACATTGGGTTGTGCCAGTAACGAGTTTAACCGCTGATTTTCTTCCCTCGTATAGCTTTCAAATTTTTCATTTTCTAAAACATCAAGTGCAGCACCTGCAATTTTTTTATTTTTTATAGCAGCGAGCAAGGCAGTGGTGTCAGTTACCTTTCCCCGGCAGGTAGATAAAAAATACGGCGATTTCGCAAGCGAATTAAAAAAGTTTTCATTGGCCATGTGTTCCGTTTCGGAGGTAAGAGGCACATGCAGGCTAATCACATCAGCATATCTGCAAACCTGTTCGAAATTTGCTTCTTTAATATACCCTGCGCTAAATCCAAAATTATATTTATCATAAGCAAGAACAGTAACATCAAATGACGACAGTAATTTTGCAAATGCCGACCCTGTGTTGCCATAACCTATAATGCCTATTGTTTTTCCATTGAGTTCTATTCCCCTGTTAGCATCCCTGATCCATTTCCGGTCTTTGATTTCTTCAAAGCTTGATGATATTCTTTTAGTAAGATTCAGCAACATGCCGAGGGCGTGTTCACCTACTGCATTCCTGTTTCCTTCCGGGCTACTTACACAACGAATCCCTTTAGAAGCAGCATATGGCACGTCAATTAATTCCATACCGCTGCCGAGCCTTCCAATCCAATTAAGCCGTGTCGCCTTCTCAATAAGTGGCTTGTCAATCGATAAACGGGTAGTTACGATAATGCCTTCGGCCTGGCTTATAATCGCGCTCAATTCTTCGTAACTTATTTTTTCTGAATGTAAAATCGAATACCCTTTTTGCTGAAGGGCATCGATCAGGTAATTGTGTACTCTGGATGTTATGATTACCTGCCGTTTCAAATTCTTACGTTTTATTTTTCTGCCGCTATCATGCTTATTTCTACATTTGCATCCTTAGGCAAACCCTTTACAGCCACGGTTTCTCTTGCGGGAAAATCAGATTCAAAAAATTTACCATACACTTCATTTACGACGCCGAACAAGCTCATATCTTTTAGGAAAATAGTGGTTTTTATTACCTGGTCAAATCCTAATCCCGCTTCAGTTAAAATGGCTTTTAAATTATTCATGACCTGTTCGGTCTCCTCTGCAATTGACGACATAATGAGGTTGGAAGTACCCGGCTGTAACGCGACTTGCCCTGATATGAAAAGCAGCCCCGCTGCCTTAACAGACTGGCTGTAAGGCCCTATTGGATCGGGAGCATTTTTTGTGTTGATGATTTGCTTGTTCATTTATCTGTGGAATGATGTTAATAAAATTGCAAAACTTTCCATCAACTAACAAACCTATTTTTGCGAAAAATATAGTATGAAGGTTATCGTTGTGGCAAATGTAGAGCAACAGGAGGAAATTGAATCAAAGAATACCCGCCCGGACACAGATTTAATTTTCGTAAAAGACCTTGCGGATGTAAGGGATATGGAATACGATGCTATATTTTACTTGCATGAAAACGATGATAACGATCTCCGGAACTTTGTTGACAAACCTGTTTTTATTAATTCTGTTATCAATACCCTGGCAGAAAAAAATCTGCCCTTGAATTTTAGCCGCTTAAATGGCTGGCCGGGTTTTTTAAAAAGTAAAACGTGGGAAATCGCATCGAATGATGAGGCAATGGCCACGAAAGTTTTTGAAAGCCTGAAATGGAACGTCATGTTTCTGAAGGATGAGCCCGGCTTCGTATCCACCCGTGTGATATGTATGGTAATTAATGAAGCCTTTTTTGCGCTGGAAGACGGGATCAGCACAATGGATGAAATTGATCTTGCTATGAAACTAGGAACCAATTATCCTTATGGGCCCTTCGAATGGCAGAAAAAAATCGGCCTCTCAAATATTTATCATCTTTTAACAAGACTATCACTAAATGATAAACGTTATACCGTTTCACGCCTTTTGGAAAATAAATATCTTGAGTGTGATTCCTCTAAAATCGTTTAGATGGTGCACATATTAAATATTCATACAGCAACAGAAACTGCTATTATTAACCTGACGGCAGATGGGCAGACTCTCGGTAAATCCAGTAACAACGATACAAAACAGCATGCTTATTTTTTGCATATTGCTATTAAAGAATTATTACGGCAGCATAGTATTGATATAAAAGATTTGGATGCAATAGGTGTTAGCTGCGGCCCCGGCTCTTATACGGGCATACGGGTGGGCCTGGCTACGGCAAAAGGGTTATGCTATGCCTTAAAAATTCCCCTCATCATCTTTAATTCGCTGGAAGTAATGGCTTTTTCAGCAATCGACCTCGTAAAAAATGATAGCGCCCTTTATTGCCCTATGATTGATGCAAGGCGTATGGAAGTTTATATGGCTGTTTATAATCATAATCTTGAAGAAGTAATCTCTCCCTCGGCAACAATTCTTAATGAAAATTCATTTGCTGAAATTCTGGTTCATTCTAAAATAGTTTTTTCCGGAAGCGGTAGCAATAAGTTCAGGGAGATTATAAACCAGGCAAATGCAGTATTTCTTAATGAAGAAATATCTGCAGAATCACTTAACGAAAATTACGTGGAAAAAATACCTGAAAAATGAATTTGGAAACGTACCCTATGCGCGACCGTTATATATAAAATAATTTAGTATTATCTTAAGAAATAACAGGGGATAGCTGTAAAAGACGTTTTTATGTTTGTTTAAGGTTCTAAGTAAAATTTCACTATTTTCAATATATATCTTTGTGATATAGAATTACAAACGTCACATCTTTTAAATTTATAAATTATGACCTTTTCTGACCCCGTCCGGCCTTTAACTAACCAGGAACCCGTTGAAGAAACTGATAATCTTCCTGATATAGATTATCACAATATTAAAAAAGCTGCCCTGGTGCTCAGGGCGCTTAATCATAAGCTTCGCCAACAGGTAATTAAAACGATTCATGAGAATAAAAGGCTTACTGTTACACAGCTTTATGTAAAACTGAGACTCGAGCAATCAGTCGCATCACAACACCTTGCTATTTTAAGAAAAGCCGGGATTGTAGCTACAGAGCGTGACGGGAAATTTATTTTTTATACGATCAATTTTTCCCGTATTGAAGCCATAAACGAATTTGTAAAAAATCTCGTTGGATAAAGTTTAACAGGTCGTTTTTCCTCCTTTCCTTTCCTCTATATCTTTTATTTTATCTTTGCAGATTAATGTTCTTCGGGTTTTTCAAGTTTGAAATGCCGGAGGAGTATATTGATTTTATATTATTTAATAAAAGATTTATATGTACGTGCAACAAATTTATACCGGTTGTCTCAGCGAAGCTGCTTATTTTATAGAAAGCAATGGAGAAGCAGTTGTAATAGATCCTTTGCGAGACACGGGTGAGTATTTGCAACTTGCAAAAGAGCATAAAACGAAAATTAAATACATTTTTGAAACGCATCTTCATGCTGATTTCATAAGCGGGCACCTTGATTTAAGTAAACAAACCGGCGCTCCTATTGTTTATGGTCCCGGTGCCGAAGCTCATTTTCAATTTCATCTTGCCAAAGACGGAGAGATTTTTTATGTTGGAAATATCACTTTGGAAGTAATTCATACACCGGGGCACACGCTCGAATCAACCTGTTATCTTTTAAGAGATGAAAGCGGGAAGCCGTATTGCCTGTTTACCGGCGATACTTTATTTGTAGGTGATGTAGGCCGGCCAGACTTAAGCAGCGGCGACCTGACGAGTTCAGAACTCGCTTCTATAATGTATGACACTATTCAGAAAAAGCTAATGCCCTTACCTGACGATGTAATTGTATATCCTGCACATGGGCCCGGAACCAGCTGCGGGAAAAACCTTAGCCCGGAAACAATGAGTACCATTGGTGAACAAAAGAAAAGCAATTACGCGATGCAGCCACAAACAAGAGAAGAATTTATTAAAGCGGTAATAACGGGGCTGGAAGATGCCCCTCCATACTTTTCTGTAAATGCCAGAATTAATAAGGAAGGCTATGATAGCCTTGACGATATAAAAAACAGGGGGCTCACTCCTTTAACTATTGAAGAATTTAAAGAGAAAATTGATAAGGACCTTATTGTATTGGATACAAGAACAGCGGGCGATTTTTCGAAAGGCTTTGTGCCGGGCTCGATATTTATAGGGCTTGAAGGAAGGTTTGCTGAGTGGGCGGGAAGCTTGCTTTCATTTCAACAGCGAATCGTGCTGGTAACAGACGCTGGTAAAGAAGAAGAAACTATTGTAAGGCTTGCCAGGGTAGGCTTTAGTAATGTTGAAGGCTACCTGGCAGGAGGTTTTGAGTCGTGGAAAAATGCCGGCGAGGTTATAGATATACTAATACAGGTGGATGCCGATGAGCTTGCTATGGATATACCTTATGACGATAACCTAACGGTGCTGGATGTACGCAATGAAAATGAATATGCAGAAGGGCATGTAAAGGATGCTGCAAATTTTCCCCTTAGCAACATGACTGATCCGGCACAAATTGCCCAACTGGGGGAGGATCAAAATATTTATGTTCATTGCGGGGGCGGCTACCGAAGCGTAATAGCTTCATCACTTTTGAAAAGACAGGGATATCACAACCTGCGCAATGTTCTGGGAGGCTGGACGAAAATAAAAGAGCAAAAAAATATCCAAACCGAGAAAGAAGCGAGCGTGCTGAATTAATGAATTTTTTAATTACATGCCCCGTGTTAAGTGATTCTATTATGATTTGTTAAGGTTTAAAAAAGTTCAGAGACCGTCCTAAACTTCTTCTAAACTCACTAACAATCTAAACGCATTTTATCGTTGGCAGGGCAGTAGTTTAACTGTAGCGCTATAAAATAATATTCTGCACAATCTCATTTTTAAAGGGATAGTCAGTATTGTAATGGAGACCGCGGCTTTCATGTCGTAACTGCGCTTCCTTTACAATTAAATACCCCACTGTTATTAGGTTTCTCAGTTCACAAAGCTGTGGAGATACATAAGTTGCCTGGTAAAATTGTTCAGTTTCCTGATGCAATAAATCCAGTCTCTTCATGGCTCTTTCAAGCCTCGCATTAGCCCGTACAATTCCTACGTAATCCGTCATAAGTAATTGCAATTCCTTCAGGCTTTGGGTTATCAATATCATTTCTTTAGGGGCGGTAGTTCCTTTGGCATCCCAATCGGGAATTGCCTCATTAAATTCAATAGAATTTATTTTATCTATGGCTTCTAAATAGCACCTGTGTGCAAAGACCATTGCTTCCAAAAGAGAATTGCTTGCAAGCCGGTTAGCGCCGTGAAGGCCAGTGCTTGCGCATTCCCCACAGGCATATAAATTTCTGATTGAAGACCTTCCCCATTCATCCGTTTTAATACCACCACAACTGTAATGCGCCGCAGGGGCAACAGGAATTAATTGCCTGGATACATCAATACCAATTGATATACATTTTTCAGTGATATTAGGAAAATGATGAAAAAACTTTTCCATATCCATTTTGGTACAATCCAAAAAAACATGTTCAGTACCGGTAATCTTCATTTCACTGTCAATAGCGCGGGCAACAATGTCACGCGGAGCCAGGTCTCTTCTTTCATCATATTTTTCCATAAAAGCCTCACCGCTATGATTACGTAAAATTGCGCCATCGCCTCGTACCGCTTCGGTAATTAAAAAAGCCTGGCCGCTTTTACCTGCCTCATATAAAGCGGTGGGATGAAACTGGATAAATTCCATATTCTCAATTCGTCCCTTTGCCCGGTACATCATGGCGACACCATCTCCTGTAGCAATAGACGGATTAGTAGTTGTGCGATAGACCTGGCCGTTTCCACCCGTAGCAAACAACGTGATTTTTGAAATGACTTTTTCGATTTGGTTAGTATGCATGTTCAAAACATACACTCCAAAACATTCTATATCAGGAGTAGATTTTGTAACCAGATAGCCAAGGTGGTGTTGCGTAATAATATCAATAACAAAACAATGGCTTATTAAATTAATATTAGCTTTTGCATCGATGGCTGCCAGTAAAGTATTTTCTATTTCTTTTCCTGTTACATCTTTATGATGAAGAATGCGAAATTCACTATGCCCTCCTTCTTTACCGAGCGCATATTCACCGGAACGCTCTTTGTCAAAATGAGCGCCCCAGTTCACGATTTCCTTTATTCTTTCAACACCTTCTTTCACGACTATTTCAACAATTTTTGGATCACACAATCCATCCCCGGCGATAAGTGTATCTTCAATATGTTTTGCAAAACTATCATTGTCAAAATCGGTAACACCTGCAACACCCCCTTGTGCGTATTTTGTGTTTGTTTCATCACTAAAAGTTTTAGTAAGTATCGTTATTGTTTTATCGGGGCAATCCTGTGCAACTTTCAGTGCATAGGTTAGTCCGGCTATTCCACTGCCTATAACCAGGAAATCTGTTTGCATTTAGAAATTTTTAAATAACTTAATTAGCCGTCTTAAGTTCTTCAAGCCATAAGATGTTACGCGGTTATTAATGCAGGCTCAACCCATGCCTCACTTTCTTTTAAGAGATTAATGAGTTCATCTACAGCAACATTTTCAGGAACGGCTCTTTTAATAACTTCTTTTCCTTTGTATAAAGTTATTTTGCCCGGACCGCTGCCCACATATCCAAAATCAGCATCAGCCATCTCTCCCGGGCCATTAACTATACAGCCCATAATAGCAATTTTTACACCTTTTAAGTGGTTGGTAACTGCTCTTATTTTAGCGGTAGTTTCCTGCAGGTCGAATAAAGTTCGTCCGCAACTTGGGCAACTGATATATTCTGTTTTTGATATTCTTGTACGTGCTGCCTGCAATATGCCGAATGCAATGGAGTTTATAATTTATAATCAGGCTCTTTATTAATATTGCCATGATGGTAGCCAAAGCAAATTCCATTTCCAAATCCATCAATAAGCAAAGCGCCGGTTTCAATAGCATAATGAATAAGGCTTTCATTCATTGTATCATCATTGCTGTCGCAAATAATGATTGCCGGATTTTTATATCATTTTCTTCAAGTTCAATAAACATCCTGCGAAGGCTTTGCATGGCATTTTTATTGGTTGAGCTCAGGCAAAGCACAACAGTAGTATCATGTTTTATTTTTGCAAAGAATGTTTCCTTGTCAAATGAAGGATATCCTTCGTGAATAACAATCAAGCATTACGAAATTCATGGTTTTGGATTTCGTAATATTGGCATCTAAGTATTGCTGTTCATCAAAAATAGGGAACACATTTTCTTTATAACTATTTTGTTTCCAGGCCTCATAATTATTAATGACTTGTAAAGTGCCGGGTAATGGAAAGTCAACACTTTTATTGGCACAAAAAATATAGTCTGCAGCCATATCGCTAATATTCCATTTATCGGTAAGCTCATCATATTGATAGCCGATATCTTCCATGTCCTGCGGTGTAATTTTATTTCTTTTTGCTCAAATCCGCAACTACAACTGGTACGTGTTTTCCGCCAATATTTTGTATTTCAAATGAAGCTCTTGTCGTCAATGTTTTATTAAGAACTAATAAAGAGGAGTTTTTCATTCCAGGTATTTTATCACTTCTAACGTTTGTATATCTTTTTACAATATCCTTACAAACGGGAATTTCAAATTCCGGATCTTCTGTTAATGAAACACGAATGGTATCGCCAATGCCGTCTTCAAGTAAGGTCCCGATCCCTATAGCGGATTTAATTCTGCCATCTTCACCATCACCAGCTTCTGTAACACCAAGGTGCAAGGGATAACAATGCCCAAGTTCTGCATACATATTTTCAATGAGCAGCCTGTATGCCTGTACCATTACCTGCGGATTGCTGCTTTTCATGCTGAGAACAATATTGTAATAATTTTCACTTTCTGCAATTCGCAAAAATTCCATGGCGCTTTCCACCATCCCTATAGGCGTATCACCATAGCGGCTCATGATCCTGTCGCTTAAAGAACCATGATTGGTGCCGATGCGCATGGCAGTTCCATATTCTTTACAAATTTTTACAAGTGGAGTAAAGCGGCTTCTTATTCTTTCAATTTCCTCCAGGTAATCCGTATCGGAATATTCAATGAGCTCAAATTTCTTTTTATCCACATAGTTTCCGGGGTTCACTCTTACTTTTTCTACGATACGGGCAGCTATCTCTGCAGCATTAGGTGTAAAATGAATATCGGCAACCAGTGGTGTATTGTAGCCCCTTTTACGCAATTCATTTTTTATGTTCAGTAAATTTTCGGCTTCATTTTTTGAAGGTGCGGTAATGCGAATCAGTTCGGCACCGGCTTCAATGCAACGAATGCTTTGCTCTACTGTTGCGATGGTATCCATCGTATCCGTTGTAGTCATTGTTTGAATTCGGATGGGATTAAAATTTCCCAACAACAAATTCCCCACCTTTACTTCAAGCGTTGCCAGCCTTTTGATATTCAGTTAAAGATTCTGCATAGAGTTCCATAATTCATAAATTATTGCAAAAATACGGCTAAAAGAGGGTTCGGATTTTCACCAGTCTTTTTCGGGCTTATCCGCTGATGCAGCTCCTTTAATTTTATGCAATTTATCCTGGAGGGCTTTTTCATTTTCAAGAAGTGATTTTAATTTTTCCTCTGCATCCTGTTTTGATATTTTTGAAGGCTGAGGTTTTGGTTCATTATTTTGCTTTTGCGGATCATTTTTCTTTTGCTGGTCGTTTTTCTTCTGATCGTTTTTGTTTTGTTGCTTTTTGTTCTTTTTATTTTGCTGCTGTTGCTGTTGTTGCTGTTGTTTTTGCTCCCTCAAAGCACGCTGAAGATTTTGCCGTGCATCTTCATCCTGTGGGCTTAGCATTAATGCGTTTTTATACGCATTAATACATTCGGAAGCTTTTTCGCTTTTTGATAAGCAACGCCTTTATTATAGTATGCTTTTTCTTTTGTAAGGTTATCACGGCTGTTTTGTATAGAATTATCATAGGCCTGCACGGCTTCCTCTGTATTGTCCTTTCTATAAAGAGCGTTGCCCAGGTTGTAATTGGCGGTAGTATTCGTATCAGCAACTTTCAGCGCACCACGATAAAAGTTTTCGGCTCCCGCAAAATCATTCTTTTTATAAGCTTCATTTCCTTTGATGATTTCATCTTTTACGTTTTGGGCAAACAAAGAATTATTCATGAAAAATAAAAGAACCAGGGAGGCATAAATTTTTCTTTTCAGTTTTCTTTTCAGAAATAAAAAATTCGAAGAATAAAGTAAGAAATGCAGCACATAAAAAATATTGGAAGTATTGTTTGAAAGTATCAAAGGAACTGTCACTGATTGTTGACTGGGCGATGCCCGATAATTTGTTTTTTATATTATTGGCTACTTCATTTGTTGACGTATATAATTGGTATATGCCATTTCCGTTTTTGGCGATATTGGCCAGTTCATCTTCATTCAGCTTTGTTATTACAATATTCCCTTTATCATCGATTTTATCGGCATTGGTTTCAGCATCAAAAATGGGAGCGCCCTGCGGAGACCCGATGCCGACGGTATTTACCATGATGCCCGCCCGGCCAAGTTGTTTGGCAGTCTTTATTGCGTTATCATCATGGTCTTCTCCATCACTTATTAGAACGATTGTTTTATATGTTTTTTCCTTGGGATTAAAAGCGGCATAGCTCATTTTTAAAGCCTGGCTTATTACCGTCCCCTGGGTGGGCACATCATCGGGTGACGCCGAAGCCAGGTACATTTTTGCGGCCGCATGGTCAACAGTCATAGGCATTTGCAGGTATGCGCGGCCGGCAAAAATTACGATACCAATTTTATCATCCGGTAAATTAGTCAATGATCTTTGTTATCACCTGCTTTGCACGCTCCAGCCTGCTCGGCTTAATATCCTGAGCCAGCATGCTTTTGCTTACGTCAAGGGCCATCATCACATCAATCCCTTTAAGATTCACTTTTTGAGTTCCATCGGGTTTTACCAATCCGGCCACGGCTAATGCACACAACGCAAAGCCCGTTAAAAAAAGGATGAGCTTCAGATTAAATTTTTTTGAAGAAAATCCCCTGGTCAATTGGCTGACAAGTGAAGGATCGCCAATTTTTTTAACTGCATTTTTTTTCCATCTCAGCAGTAAAAAATAAAGTGCCAGTATTACAAGTATTCCGGCGAGTGAAATAAGATACTCTGTATATTGAAAATGTAGCATGTTATGCTGCTAAATTATTAATGATTGTGTATGAGAAAGTGTTAAATAATAATCGTGAGTTATGTATCGTAATCGTGGAATACTCAAGATCATTGTCTGCAATTGCCTGTTCGCTATCTTAAAATTATGCGTCCCTTTCCTGCGCCCTCAGCCACCTTTCGGGGATCTCGTTTTTGCTCGCAAAAAGGTAATCATTATAGCTGCAGGCGATCAGTTGTTTATCGGGCAATTGCATCCACCATCTTCCGGTTTTTTTACTTTGAATAAAGATAGTATCTACTTCTGCGAACGCGGTGTGATATTCGTTGAAATTTTGCCTTTCATCCAATTCGGTTTCATGGAAACTCCTGCTTTTACCATCGATAAAATACCAAATCATTTGTGCAATCTGCAATGCAGTAAGGTCTTTTACATCCTGTGCCGGGTTATAGCCATAAATCCCTATTGATGTAAGTTGCCGGCTTAAGCCTGCATAACGGAGAAGGCTACACGCTTCTTCTCCGGTAAAACCATTTGCGCTGCAGCCAGTTGCAGGCGCGTCGCTGTGCTTTATAGCAGCGATATCAAAACTCAGCATATCAGAGTTCCTGATAACAGGTTCCATTTCTTCGAGCTGCTCTTTGGCTGTGCCCACGCGGTAACAATCGAAGCGCAATTTGTCCATCGTTTCCAGCATATGCGGATGTACAAAATAACTTTGAAAGCCTATATGATTATAATGCCTTATTATATTTGGCTCGCTTGTAAGCATTTCCATCAAAAAATTCCGCTTCTTCGCACTGATTCACCTTGCAGGTCAATACTAGCATCGATAACTGTGGCCTCAATAATTTTTTTGAGGTCTCTATAGGCATAATATTGAGCGAGCGTATTATCATGTGAGCCGCCAATGATGATCACCGTTTTATTCAAATGCAATAATTCACCAACTACTGTTTTTACTGCGGCATAGCTGTCAGTAAGCGAAGCGCCGCACTTTACATTCCCCACATCAGCAATTGCAACGTCTCTATGCCAGTAATGTAACTGGTATAATTGCCTGCGTATCGCATCTGCCGCATTTCCCTGCGCTGTAAAACCATCGCCGCGAAATTCATTTATCCCTACTATTACTATATTTATTCCTGTTAAATCCGGTATCTCTTCTTCATAAATTTTAATAACACTGGCAAGCTGGCTGTCATTATACCCCTTGTCATCATTTAAAAAAGCAACGTTTATTGGTGATAGAAACTCGTGCAGGTCGTACATTATTTAGTCATTTTGTACAAACCTAAAAGATAAATGGCACAAATAAAATACAGCTTTAATTTATTTTAATGGCGCGATTTTGTCAATTAGCCGCATGAACGAATTACAGAAGGCACGGAACACTCCGGTTGTTCGCAACTGATAGCGGCGCGTTACGAGCCCTGGGGAATTTTAAATAACCGTTTGGCTTACTTTTGCAAAATGGATAATTTGTTAAAACTGGTTGAAAACACAAAAGAAGATATAAAAAATTTTTCAACAAAGGAAAAAAACCCGGCCGAAGTATTTCGTATACGGTTTCTAGGTACCAAAGGACTGATCAAATCTCTGATGGGAGAAATGAAAAATGTTGCTGCCGAAAACAAGAAACAAATGGGGCAGGTACTCAATGATCTGAAGTTAATGGCAGAAAAGAAGCATGAAGAATTATACGGCTTAACTGATGGAAGTGAACCTTCAATTGAGGCACAAATAGATCTCACCTTACCCGGAGATGCATTGCCATTAGGCAGCAGGCATCCTATAAGTATTGTGAGGAATAAAATTATTTCAATTTTTCAACGCCTGGGCTTTGCCGTTGCAGAAGGCCCGGAGATAGAAGATGACTGGCATAATTTTACTGCACTTAATCTGCCAGAAAATCATCCTGCAAGAGATATGCAGGATACATTTTACGTGTCACAAAATCCTGCGCTGGATGTTGCGTACACATACCAGCAGCGTCCAGGTACGGGAAATGGAGAAAGGAGAATTACCCATAAGAATTATTTGCCCGGGCCGTGTTTATCGCAATGAAACGATCAGCGCAAGGGCGCATTGTTTTTTTCACCAGGTTGAAGGGTTGTATATTGCCGAAGATGTTTCATTTGCAGATTTGAAGCAAACGCTTTATTTCTTTGTAAACGAAATGTTTGGAGAAAAAATTAAAATTCGCTTTCGGCCCTCTTATTTTCCTTTTACTGAACCAAGTGCAGAAATGGATATCTCCTGCCTGATTTGCGGTGGCGAGGGATGTAATGTTTGCAAGTATACAGGCTGGGTAGAAATTTTAGGTTGTGGTATGGTTCATCCAAACGTTCTGGAAAATTGCGACATTGACAGTAATAAATATTCAGGATTTGCTTTTGGTATGGGCATTGAAAGAATTACCATGCTTAAATACCAGATAAAAGACCTAAGGCTGTTCAGTGAAAATGATCTCAGGTTTTTGAAACAATTTACGAGTGCAGTATAATTCACTGAATTGGTAAATTATTATGAAAAAAATTATTATAGGGGTTGCTGAAAAACTATCAGTTTCATGACTTTATTCGAAAGAGAATTTAAAAAGCTGATCAAAAATATCCATCGTTAAAGCCGGATTTACTTCTTCTTATCTCTCAATTGCTTGCCCTGCCAAAGGAATCGCTTTAGGCAAAGGCTTTTATAAAGTACGATTGAATATTTACAAGTAAGGAAAAGAAAAATCAGGTAATGCAAGAAATAAGGTGTGCAAAATTTCCCCTGGTGTTGTTTACCTTACTTCTCTTTATGATAATCCGGAAATGCTACTATAATGATCTTGAATTAAAATTTATAGAAGGTCAGATTGACAGAAATCAATTCAAGTAATTTTACAATCTAAAACCATGATAATTACCATTTGCGTTTGTGGTGCAGGAACTATGGGAGTTGGCATTGCACAGGTTGCAGCACAAAGCGGTTTTAATACTATACTCTTTGATGTAAATGATTCGGTTCTTGAAAAAGCAAAACGATCATTAGAAGAAAACCTGGAATATTTAGTTAATAAAAACAAAATACCTGCCGCTGAAAAGAAAGGGATCTATAGCCGCATCCGTTTTACTAATGATATAAAAGAATGCACAGGTGAGGTAATTATCGAAGCGATCATAGAAGATGAAGCAGCAAAAGCTTCCTTGTTCAATGAGCTTGCGCAATATAATAATGAAGAAGTAATTTTTGCAACAAATACTTCCTCACTTTCTGTTTCCTCCCTGCAAGAGAAAATTGTTTTTCCCCAAAGGGTTATCGGCATGCATTTTTTTAATCCGGCTAATGTTATGAAACTGGTGGAAGTAGTGAAAGGCCGCTTGACAAATGATGAGATGGCTATGGCTATTTATGAAATTTGTAAGCAAATGGATAAAGTGCCCGTCATGTGTAAAGATGCGCCCGGATTTATAGTGAACCGTATAGCACGCCATTATTATCTCGAAGCTTTAAAAATCATGGAAGAAGGCATTGCCTCATTTGAAGAGATCGACTTGATTTTAGAATCCTCCGGGTTTAAGATGGGGCCGTTTAAATTAATGGACCTCATTGGCATGGATATTAACCTTGCTGTTTCAAAAGTATTTATCATGCATTTAATAATGCCGAGCGCTTCCAACCTTCAGCTTTACAAATTGAAAAAGTAAAAGAAGGGAGCCTTGGAAAGAAAAGCGGGAAGGGATTTTATAATTATTCCGATTAAATTTATTATACTTTTTATAAATTTTATGTTGAAACAACCAAATTACATCAATGCCAGAGGCAACGGACACATCGGCTGACTTAAATACAAATAAAAGAATATTAGTAACCGGTGCTGCAGGCCTCGTGGGCAATGAACTTACCAACCATTTGCTTGCAGGGGGTTACAAGGTTACCGCTATTTATCATTCAGCACCAGTTAAGATGGATCATCCAAATTTAACCGTGCACCAATGTGATATTCTTGATACAACCGGCCTGGAAGAAGTTATGCATGGAATTACACATGTATATCACTGCGCTGCAATGATTTCATTTGAGCCAAAAGACAAATACAGGCTTTTAAAAATAAATGTTGAAGGAACGGCCAATGTGGTCAATGCCTGCCTCAGGGCAGGTATTCAAAAATTAGTACATGTAAGTTCTGTAGCCGCTCTTGGCCGAATAAGAAATGGCGAAATAGTTACCGAACAAATGAACTGGACGGAGGAAACCAGCAACAGTGTTTATGGCAAATCGAAATACCTTGGAGAGCTGGAAGTGTGGCGCGGCATCGGCGAAGGCTTGCATGCATCGATAGTTAATCCTTCAATTATCCTGGGAGGCAATAACTGGGATAATGGATCTGCTGCACTTTTTAAAACTGCCTATAACGAATTCAAATGGTATACCGAAGGCATCACCGGTTTTGTGGATGTAAGTGATGTTGCCCGTGCAATGATCTTGTTAATGAACAGCGAAATATCCGGCCAACGGTTTATTTTAAGCGCCGAAAATCTATCTTACAAACAAATATTTTATACAATAGCAAAATGCTTTGAAAAAAAACCTCCCCAAAAAAAAGTTACTTCATTTATGGCAGAAATCGTCTGGAGGCTTGAATCAATAAAAGCGCGTGATTACCGGGAAAAAACATTTATTAACTAAAGAAACGGCCCGTACTGCCCAGGCTAGTGTTTATTTTGATAATCATAAAATTTTAAATGCCTTACCGGAATTTAATTTTACATCAATTGACGATTCCATTGCACACACGTGTGCAGCCTTAAAAGAAAAATATCATCTTAAATGAAAACCATCCTATGAATGCAACATTTGTGAGTAAAAACCAATTCCTGTTCCTTTTAGTTTTTACTTTCCTATTCTTCATTTTGCCTGGCACATTGTTTTCGCAGGCGGCTTATTATGTTGTTAAAGGAAAAGTAATTGATAAAAATTCCAAAGTTGCTTTGCAGGGTGCATCGGTGTTTGCTCAAAACACTACCCTGGGTGTGGCAAGTGATGCAAATGGCAATTTTGTTATCAAGCTTCCTGACGGCGGCTATTCGCTGGTAGTTACTTACACCGGTTATGAAACCGGAGCTATCCGGATCAATAATACATCTTCGCAAAATGATACGCTTGTTTTTGAATTAAGCCCTAAGGAAAAATCATTGGAAGAAGTTTCTGTTGTGATTAGCACAGAAGTAAAAGATGGCTGGAATAAGTATGGTGAATTCTTTACACAAAATTTTATTGGGCAAACAAAATTTGCAAAGCAATGTGTTATAAAAAATCCCGAAGTGTTACATTTTTATTTCAATAAAAAAAGAAACCGGCTGAAAGTGTTGGCAAAGGAACCGCTGATTGTTGATAATTTTGCACTCGGGTATACTTTGAAATTTGCCATTGATTCTTTTACGTATGAATACAACACCAATACAAATTTATTTATCGGGTACCCGCTTTTTGAAGAAATGCAGGGAACACCGAACAAAAAGAGGTATGGGCACAAAACAGGGCTATAGCCTATAAAGGCTCTATGTTGCAGTTTACCAGAAGCCTCTATAACCGTACATTGGAAAAAGATGGATTTGAATTACAGTTCATTGTAAAAAACAGCAACACCGAAACCCCGATACCCTTGCAAAATTTATATGGTGCGTTAAATTATGTTAAAGATGACAGCACTAATACCGTTGAGTTCCGGCCAAATCAAAATGAAGTTGCTGTGATTTATAACAATGCAAAACCAGAACAGGCTTATCTCGATACAGATCCAACAATAAAAAAAGATTTTCAATTATCAACTTTACTTTTTGCCCCGGGTGAATCCATTGTTATAGAACAAAACGGCTACTATTATGATCAGGCAGATATTACGACAAACGGATATCTTGGCTTTAAAAAGATAGGTGATATGTTGCCTTATGATTATATGCCGGAATGATAATGGCAATGTCGATGTGTGATGTACGATGTATAATGGTTGAAGTATGCATGTGTATATTGTATTTGAATTTTGATGGTAATTTTCACATCGGGCCATTTCATAGTTTTCAAATTAATTTTTTCACTTTTTCCCATATTTCCGGCAGTCTTTTTATCAACACCAGCTCTTTTCTTTTACTATAAAATTCCTGGATGGGAGTTCCCCAGTAACTTTTATTTCCTTCAATGCTTGAAGTAATTCCTGCCTGTCCCATCACTACAGCATTATCTCCAATAGTAATTGTTTTGTTTACACCTACCTGCCCCCAAAGAATTACGCCATCACCTAATGTAGTTCCTCCGGCAATGCCAACCTGTGCTGCAAGAATGCAATTTTTACCAATAACAACCTCATGGCCTACATGCACAAGGTTATCAAGCTTTGTACCTTCCCAATTTTAGTTTCATCACTTACGCCTCTGTCAATAGTACAATTGGCGCCTATTTCAACATCGTCTTCAATTATTACATTGCCGCATGCAGGCATTTTTTTATACCATACATCCCTGTTTTTTTTTGTATTTAGATAAAACGCATCGCTTCCTATAACAGTACCGGAATGTATTTCAACATTGTTACCAATAATACTGTAATCATAAACGGATACGTTAGGATGAATGATACAATTATCTCCTACAACAACATGGTTTCCTAAAAAAACATTAGGCATTATAACCGTATTCCTGCCTGTCTTTGCCGTATCGCTTATCAATTTATCGGAAGTAGTAAAGGGGCGAAAGTGCCGGACAATTTTTGAATACGCTTCAAAAGGATCATCTGTAATAAATAAAGTTTTGCCATCGGGCACTTCCGTTTTCTTATTGATGATAATAAAAGTTGCAGCGCTGTTCAGGCAGGTCTCATAATATTTTGGATGATCAACAAAAACAATATCTCCCTTGCTGCACTTTGTGAATTTCATTGATGCCGGTTGCAAAAGAATCTGCAATTACCTGCAATTTCTGCATTGATAAAACCGGCAATCCATTGTGCCGAAACAGGTGAAGGAAATTGCATAGAGAATATTTTGTCATCAAAGGTAAAGGTTGTGTATTGTATGTAGAATTGAAGTTTTCGGGCAATTTTAAGGTGGAAAGAAAAAAATATTTTTTGAAAATCAATCAAAAAAGATTGCGGGAATAATGAAGTCATAAAAGATAAAAGTTACAACTATAGCTTGAGCATAGCGGTCACATATTTTAAAATCACGAATCCTATGAAAGTATTGTGTACATTGCTCTTTATGCGATATTATGATTTTATAATTTTGTTGACTATTACTTTGTTTGCTGACAGAAATAAAATGAAAATGAAATTTCTAAAGGAAGCAATAAGCACCCTTATCCACAACACCATTTTAAATGTTGATAAAAAAAACAAGAAAATTTTTCTTGTTAGAAGAAATTATTTTTAATATTGTGTAAGGAATTTTATTCCTGTACTTACTAACCCATCCATATAACAAGGCCCGTGCAGATAAACACGGGCTTTATTATTTTTATCAATTCATCTTGCAAAAAATTTTACCCTTTCTTTAAACACATTTTATTGAATAAATATTTTGTAGTTCATAAACCATTCAATGTGCTTTCGCAGTTTACTTCGCATGAAGGAAAGAAAACGTTGAAAGATTTCTTTGATGTTCCTGCAAATGTATATCCTGTTGGCCGGCTCGATTATGATAGCGAAGGACTGCTCATACTTACTGATGACAAGTCTTTGAATGATTATCTTTTGAATCCTTTGTACAAACATGAAAGAGAATATTGGGTGCAGGTGGAAGGTAATGTTACACCAGAAGCTATTGCAGCATTTGCAGCAAGGTGTCAACATTAATATCAATGGAAAAATATATCTCACAAAAAAATGTATCGCCGAAATAATTTCACAACCATGCTGAAATCGGCAGAAAGAAATCCACCGATTCGTTTCAGAAAAAATATACCTGAAAGCTGGCTTAGCATAATTCTTACTGAAGGCAAAAACAGGCAGGTTAGAAAAATGACCGCCAAAGTCGGGTACCCAACGCTCCGGCTTATTCGCTATCGTATAGAAAAAATTACCATAGAACATTTAAAGCCAGGTGAAATGAAAATGCTATCTCACAGAGAATTGTATAACTTGCTTGAAATTCAAAAAAGATAATCCACCATGTTGAAATCAATGACCGGTTTTGGAAGAGCAGAACAAACAGTGAATGAAAAAACATATCTGGTTGAAATAAAATCACTGAATGGAAAGCAGCTCGAAATAAATTTAAAAATTCCTCCCTTGTTGAAATCTTATGAGTTTGATGTGCGAAGCCTGTTACAGGAAAATTTACTTCGCGGAACTATCGAATGCTTTATAATCATAAAGCAAAACGGCAGTTCAAAACCGGTGGTTATAAATACCGATCTAATAAAAGCATATTACAAACAAATTGCTGAACTGGCAACTGATTTAAAAATTGATACCAATTCTGTATTAAGCGCTTTATTGCGATTGCCTGAAGTAGTATCACCCAGCAATGAAGTACTGGAAGAAAACGACTGGGCAGAATTAAAGAAAGTAATTGAAGCTGCCTTAAAGGAACTCAATTATCATCGCACAGATGAAGGCATTTCGCTGGAAAAAGAATTACGGCTTCGCATAAAAAATATTAACGACCAGGAAGAAGAAATCCTTAAAGCTGGAGCCAAAAAGAAAAGAACGAATGAAAGAAGAACTTGTTAAATTGCTGGAAGAAAATGTTGGCAAAGAAAATTATGATCCCAATCGTATGGAGCAGGAACTTATTTATTATATTGAAAAAATTGATATTCGTGAAGAACAGGTTCGGTTGAAAAACCATTGCGAATATTTTATAACCATTATGGATGACAGTGAAGAAGCCAAGGGTAAAAAACTTTCTTTTGTAATGCAGGAAATCGGCAGGGAAATTAATACCACCGGTTCAAAAGCTTATGATTCCGATATTCAAAAATGTGTTGTGCTTATGAAAGATGAACTTGAAAAAGCAAAAGAACAAATTTTTAATGTACTGTAATCTTCTGTTGCAATTGCTAATGAAATGAAATTATTTTTGGAAAAAAATCTACTTGAAAAAAATTATCATCCATATTGCTTTTAACATCGTTATTGTTTTCTGTGCAAAAATTGACCTGTTTGAAAAACAGGTAGATATCCTTCGCAACAATGGTTTTACGATAACAATCCTACATTTACCTTTCAAATTTCCGATACAACTTCTTTATACAATCTATATATTGTATTACGGCATACCGATGCATATAATTATAATAATATATGGTTGCGCCTTGGCTCAAAAGCGCCCGGCGATACAATGCATTTTCAAAATATAAATCTTGTACTTGCCAGCGATGCCAATGGATGGGAAGGCACAGGCGCTGATGATATTTTTGAAGTAAGAAAAAATATTACGCCCGGGCCCGTTCCTTTTAAAAAGCCTGGCACTTACACATTTTCAATTGCCCAGATCATGCGTGAAAATCCATTGAGGCATATTTTAAATGTAGGCTTACGGGTAGAAAAAGCAGAGAATAAATGATCGACTCCTCTAACTCTCGGTATACGGCTACAATTTCAATTACAAATTTTTGAAAAGTATGGCGTACAAAAAGGCGCTTAAAAACAAGTTTAAAATAAAGCGGCTTCAGACCATTTACATTTTGTATTGGTTTTTGCTTTCCTATATACTGGCTGCTCTTGTGTTCTGGTTTATTGCGCTCAACAGCCAAAATATTCAACTTAGTCAATACAGGCTTGATATGATTGATGTTGATGACGCTTCACATGAAGAAAAACAGAATAAAATTGAAATCTCCAAAGATCGTAAAACGGCACAATACATTGGTGAAGGCATCGCTTTTCTTCTACTTATATTAACGGGCGCAGTATTTGTTTTCAGGGCGATAAACAGGCAGTTCAAATTATCGCAGCAGCAGCAAAATTTTATGATGGCAATTACGCATGAGCTTAAAACACCCATTGCCGTAACCAAACTCAACCTTGAAACACTGCAAAAAAGAACCCTTAATGACGAACAGCGGCAAAAACTTATCAGTACAACCATACAGGAAGCCAACCGGCTGAATGCACTGTGCAATAATATGCTACTCACCAGCCAAATAGAACTGGGCGGATATAATATTATAAAAGAAAGAATTGACTTTGCCAGCCTTGTTAATGAATGTGTACACGATTTTATCATTCGGTTTCCCCAAAGAAAAATTGAAAGCCTATTTACCGGAAGAAGCTATTTTATCAGGCGACTTGCTTTTACTGGCACTTGCTGTTAACAATCTTTTAGATAATGCAATCAAATATTCCGGCAAAGAGGACATAGTTTTGCTCAAGATGTTTCAAACAGCTAAGGAAGTGAAATTGCAGGTGATTGATGAAGGCCCCGGGATTCCGCCAGGGTGACAAAGAAAAAATTTTTGAAAAATATTATCGTGGCAATGTGAGACAGCAAAAAGGGCACCGGGCTTGGGCTTTATCTTACCAGGAAAATTGTACAGGAACATAATGGAACGATTCGTATGAGAAACAACATCCCCAATGGAAGCATTTTTGAAATAACGCTTTCAAAAAACAATATTATTAACTAACTCATTCAAAAGCCCTTATGAAAAAGAAACTATTCTATTTTACTTGTTGAAGATGAAGAAAATTTACAGGATGCGTTGAAGTTAAATTTCGAAATGGAAGGATATGAAGTTACTTCTGCTTACGATGGCGCCGAAGCATTGAAAGCTATTGCACAATGAATATTTCGATCTTATTATTCTTGATGTCATGCTTCCTGAAATCGATGGAATAACCGTTTGCGAAAACATCAGGCTCTCGAATTCCGAAATTCCTATTTTAATTTTAAGTGCAAAAAATAACAGTGCCGACAGGGTGATTGGCTTAAAAAAAGGCGCTGATGATTATCTCACAAAACCATTTGACCTTGAAGAATTATTAATAAGGGTTAATAAACTTATTAATAAAAGCAAACTAATTTCTTCAAAGGAACCTGTTACGGAAATATTTCATTTTGGTAAGAACAATATTAATTTTAAAGCTCTGGAATGTACTACCAGGGCTGGCGAAAAAGTTGCTCTTACAAAAAAGGAAGTAATGTTATTAAAGTTGCTCATTGAAAATAAAAATGAAGTAGTAACCCGTGAAAAAATTTTACAGTCGGTGTGGGGCTACAATGTTTATCCTACTACAAGAACAGTTGATAATTTTATTTTAAGCTTTCGGAAATATTTTGAAGAAGACAGCCGCAACCCAAAATTCTTTCACTCAATAAGAGGCATTGGGTACAAATTCACAGACAATTAAACCACTTGTTTATCCAGCAGTGAAATTACTTCAGAAGCTTTTTCATATACCTCTTTCAAATGATTTGCGTTTGATGGCGGAGCATATAAATTCTGCTCCACATCTTCCATTAATGATGAAAGCAACAATGAAGTACCAAGGCCAACATTGCACTTATCAAGCTCTTCGTTCATTCTCTTTTTTGTAAGTTCTTCTGCGGGAACTTTAAACTTTGCAGATAAATATTTTTTAAAAGAAGCATCGAGCACATGATAAAATGCAGCGCTGTTCTCTTCCATTAATTTTTCATGCGCTTCTTTCAATGGATTTACCGGAATTACAAATTCGGCTTTTGTTTCAGTCTCTGTTTTCACATCATCTTTTTCGAGAACCTGTCACCATTTACTGTATCTAAAACAGCATACTTTTTTCCTGAAGTATTTCTTTCTGAATATCCAAAAAATCAAGCCTGCCAGCAGTAACATTCCAATCGGAAAATATAAAGCATAATTATCCGTAAAAATTGCCTGTCTCATCCGGAATTTTGTACAATTATTTTTTAAATAAGGATTTTTGGAAATTCCTGTTCCCTTTGTAACGGTTATTGTAAGGGTTCTGTATGTAATGGTTTTATAAACTAACGCAGACGGGATCAAAAAAGAAAATGATATGGAGGGAATAGTATAAGTTCCCGCCTTTGAAACAGTAAATGGATATGTGAAAGTTTTACTTCCTTTCATTGGCACCGATAATTTATTAATGTCATCGGTAATTTTTGCATCATAGCCATCGATGCCTTCAGGCCAATTTATTTTAGGTGCATTTATTAATTGAATATTTCCGGTACCGCCTAATAACAATTTTTAAATTTCCGGCATCATCTGTGGTGATCTTATTTTTTTGAAAAGACGCCTGTATGGTAAAATTTCCAACTGCTCCTTTAAAATCTTCGGGCTTATTTTCTACAGGCAATGGCTTAACAGTTATCTCTACAGGCTTTGCTTTGTAAGGTAACATGCTGCTCAATTACAGCATCCTGTGGCGAAGTAGCATCGGCAAAATTCTGCAGCATATCATAAAACATGTCACCCCTTTGCGTACCTGCATATTCCGATTTAATAAAAGTTACTTTGTTATCTGCCACAACCGGATCAAGCGTAATAGTTCCCGGCTGCAAAGGATATAGTTGCACTTTTCGCATAGTATATACATTATATTCCCTTCCATTATACTTTTTCGATTGCTGGAGAATTATTATTATTTAATTCCAGTTCACTCACAGAAAATCCATTGAAAGACGGCGCACTGGTGATATTTGTTTCAGAGCGTAACCTGGTATATAATTTATAAGACGCAATGATAGGTTCCCCAACAAAACAACTCGTTTTATTTACATCTAATTTTATAAAAAGATTCTTTTGCACTTTATCATTTATATTCTCCCCTTTTTTTAAAATATAATCGTCAAACCTGTGTACAGAAGGTTCAGGAGACAGATCGAAATTCATATTTCCAAACGGAGATAAAGAGTTTGCTAGATTACTTCCTGGAGAAGAAGGCATGAGTGAGGATGAGGATGTATTGGTTACTTCAATATTTACAGGATTGCTGTGAAATTCTTTGCCATCGGCCTTTGCAGTAGCGGAACCAATTGTGAAATGTACCTGTAGAATTTGGCTTTAAAAAATAACTAATAGAAACATACTGGTCAACTTTGCCATTAATGCTGGTCATACCACTTTCCTGGTTTGGGCCGCTTACAATTGAAAAATTTTTGAAAGAAGGCGGAATAATGGTTTCAACATTGGCAGCATTTTCAACCTTAAATTGCACCTGCAAATATTCGTTTTTTCCAATTTTTTTTTGAGGACATATGGCTGTAAAACTTGGCTGGGCAAATGAAGTAGTGATAACTGCCCATAGCAGCAGAGAAAAACCAAAATAAAAAAGAGTTTGGCAAAGCCTTTTTGTAAACATTTAATCATTCGACCTCAAATCATGATGAACAGTAAAATTACTCTTTAAAGAAAAGGAATAGAAGTTAAAAAATCAAGCCGCTGTTAAAAAAATTTTAAATAGCTATCAGGGAAGATCGCCCTGCTGCGGCCTGATAATAATATCCTCTACACATGCCTGTGGAGAAAGTAATGAAGCCGCATAAATCATTTCTGCAATATCATTTACTTCCATGATCCTTGACAGGTTCAATACCACTACCTTCCCATGAAGCAGTATAAACTGCGCCGGGATATACCGCAGTTACTTTAATATTATAAGGCTTCAACTCTTCACGCAAATTTTTACTTAAACCCATTAATGCGAATTTACTTATGCTGTAAGAGCCGCCATTCTTGTATGCTTTTAATGAAGCAATAGAGCACATATTAAAAATATGGCCGCTCTTTTTTTTCATCATTGAGGGAAGCAAGCGCCCTTGTTACATAATAAGCACTGTATAAATTAACCGCTATCATTTTTTCAAGTGTGCCTTCTTCTTCATTATAAATACTTCCGGGTATAAACTGCCCTGCATTATTAATCAATACATCAGGGATAATATTTTGCGCTGTAACCAGTCTGCAAATTTATCTGCAGAAATTTTGTCGCTTAAATCAGCAGCAAAATATTCTACAGCTGACATTATTTTTTTCTTTGATTTCTTTTGCAGCTTTTGCCAGCTCATTTTCATTTCGTGCACGATAAAAATATTATTTTCCTGTTGCTGCAAATTTTACTGCCAATGCTTTTCCCATACCTTTGCTTGCACCTGTTATTACAATATTCATAATTTTATTTCGTTGAATATTGTAGATGATTAAAACAAATCTAAACAATCTGTGCATCCTGTTTCCTTAAAATATCGCCACCTGTTTTTTGATCTTGACCATACTTTATGGGATTTTGATACCAATGCAAAAGAATCGCTGAGTGAGCTTTATACATATCTTTGAACTGGAATCAAAATTCATTTTTCCATTTGAACTTTTCTATACAACTTATTTAAAACACAATACCATTTTGTGGGATCGTTATGAAAAAGGTTTTATAAGCAGTGAAGATCTGAAATGGAAACGAATGTGGCGTTCACTGCTCGATTTTAAAATTGGTGATGAAGTTCTGGCAAAAGAAATGAGTGCGAAATTCCTGGAAATTCTTCCAACTAAAAAGAAAGTGTTTGATTATACTTTTGAAATATTTGATTATTTAACAAAAAAAGAATATTCAATTCATCTTATTACCAATGGTTTTGAAAAAACACAATGGAGTAAGCTGAATAATTCAAACCTGGCAAAATATTTTACCCATGTTATTACTTCTGAAATTTCAAATTCCATGAAACCTCAAAAAGAAATTTTTGAATATGCCTTAAAAAAAACGAATGGAAATATCGGGGAATGCATCATGATTGGTGATAATCCAAATGCAGATATACAAGGCGCCATGAATGCAGGAATGGATACCATTTTTGTAAATCACATTAATGCAGATTGTTCAATAAAGCCTACCCACACCATTTATCATTTAAAGAACTGGAATCTATATTATAAATAAACTGTTCAATCTTTGCTAGCCTGTACATTTTAAAATTCTTCTTCAACTTCTTCTCCTTCTTCCACAGGTACCAGGGTATCAATTGTTGCCAAAACAGTTACGCCGCCTTTTACAGTCTGGTTCAGTTCTACATTCAACTCAGTACCTATCGGCAATAAAACATCAACCCGGCTGCCAAATTTTATAAATCCCATTTCAGCTCCCTGCTCAACCACCTGCCCAACTTTAAGATAATTCACGATACGCTTGGCAACTGCACCGGCAATTTGCTTTACCAATATTTCTGCGCTGTCACTTTTAATTACAACAGAATGCCTTTCATTTTCAATAGATGATTTCGGATGCCATGCAACCAGATATTTTCCTTTGTGGTATTGGCTATATTCTACTTCGCCCGTCATCGGTATCCTGTTGATATGTACATTGGCGGGGCTCATAAATATAGAAACCTGTATGCGCTTATCATGAAAATATTCCACATCTGTTATCTCTTCTATCACCACTACTTTCCCATCTGCCGGGCATATTACCTGGTGATGGGCAACCGTACAATTTCTTTTTGGAGAACGAAAAAATGAAATAATAAAAAGCAATAATAAAAGGCTTACACCAAAAACAATCCATGCAACTACCGGCAATGAAGCGCTGAAAAAATAAAAGAAAATAATATTAATGGCACCAAAAACAAGCGCACTCAAAGCAATCGATTTATAGCCTTCTTTATGAATATTCATCCAACAAGTTTAACTACAAATATAAAAAAGTGAGGTGAAGAAGAACTTAATTTATTTTGTCACTTATATAAATATAAAATAATATAAGGCAACAAATGGCGTAGCTATAAGTAAAGAATCAAACCTGTCTAAAAAACCTCCATGGCCGGGCATTAGTGTTCCGCTGTCTTTTACATTTGCCATTCGTTTCAATTTACTTTCAAGCAGATCGCCAAATGTTCCAAAAACAGCACAGCAGGAAGCAATGATAATCCAGTCTTTAAAGCTGTAATAACCTGTATGCGTAGCCTATTAAAGCTATATGGTAACTACACAAAGCAAAGCACCGCCAATGGTTCCTTCCCAGGTTTTTTTCGGAGAAATTTTTGAAAAAGGTGTTTTGCCAATAAATGATCCAACTATATATGCCATAGTATCATTTATCCAGATAGAAAAAATAATTCCACAGGGAAGTACTTTTAAAAAATTATCATCATTGCCTTGATATACGCATGTTCCAAGCCTCAGATCTATCATCAATAGCAACGGGAAGTGTTATATAAAATAAGCCCGAAAAACATAGCAGTTTATAAGAAACAGGGATGTATTTTTTTAATCAGCTTTATAAATTCGTACCAGCAACCAAAATGTATAATGGTAAAAAGAATGATAAAGCTCCACCGGTTCCATAATAATCCTGCGAGCATTACAATTACAAAAACAATAGAGGTTAAAGTCCTGTGTTTTAAAAGTTTTTGAATCAAACGCCATTAAAAAAAATTAAGATTGTGCAGTTGCCCAGTTGTGAAAATCATCTTCAGGAATATCATCCTCAACAATTTTTGCTTTTTGAGCTAAAGAAATTTGCCTGAATCTGGTAAACAGGTAAATAATGAAAGCACAGCGCAACAACGCCTGCCCATAATGGGAAAGTTTTCTTCAATATCTTTTTGATTTTTTGCTCCGGAAAGATTGAACATATACAATGCTGTAACCTGCAGGCCATTATATAAAAAATGAAAGAGTACGGAAAGCCATATACTACCACTGTAATAAAATACCAATCCCAAGTATAATCCCTAAAGCAAAGCGCACTAAAAATCCATAGTAAGAAATATGTATCACAGCTAAAAATAATGGCGGTTAAAATAATTGCCAGCCACGGGCCTTTAAACCATCGTGTAAGAATATTTTGAATCCCTGCCCTGAAACAAACTTCTTCAAAAAGGCCAGGCAACAATCCTATCACAATTAAAGAAATAATATACTTGGAAAAGAATTAATATTAATAAGAGCCGCTTCCTGTGCGGCACGCGAATCTTCCATAGCTTAAATTTTGCGGCCCACCGCAGCGAAATTGGAATAATTTTATTCAGTTCCGCCAATGCACCGGACAAGGGAAAAGTGAGAACCAGAATACCAAGGAGTAACAAAATCTGCTTGTAATTAATATTGGTATTAAATCCTATAAATTTTGCAGGCCTGCGATAACAGATAAGCGCAAAAATATATACCGGCACAAAAAACATAAAGAAAGTTGAAATAACCTGCATCGCCATAATTGCATTATAATATTGAGGTTTCAGCATATCATTTTGCCATTGCAAGTAATAGGCCTTCCCGTCATCATAAGCCAGGCGCACTGCAGAAACTAATGAACCTATTATAAGGCCCGCTCCTATCAATCCCAGCAAAATTCCAAATTGCGCCGGATAGCTAATATTTTTCGAATTTCTGTCAATCACCATCATCTCAAATTTTAAGTGCGTAAATTTACAGCCAAATAAATTAGTTCACAGAAGTTGGAAGTGAAGGTAGAATTGGAGGTTATTTCACCCGCCCCGGATGCTGAATCAAATAATCTTTCCATCCGTTTAATCTTTTTGAAGGTGGCCTGAGCGGTGTATTGCCTTGAAAATGGTGACATAAGGCAACGGCAACAGCATCCGTAGCATCAAAAGAGCGGGGGCTTTCATCAAAGGCAAGTATACGCTGCAGCATTTTCAGTACCTGCAGTTTATCGGCATTACCATTTCCTGTAATGGATTGTTTTATTTTGCGGGGCGAATATTCTGTAACAGGAACACCTGCCTGCATTGCCGCCGCAATAGCTACGCCCTGTGCCCTCCCAAGTTTTAGCATACTCTGTACATTTTTGCCAAAAAATGGAGCTTCAATAGCAAGTTCATGTGGTGCATGATCTTTAAAAGCTCACATACTTTTTCATGTATTTTTTGTAATCGTTCATAAGCATCTTTGCGTGAAGAAAGCTTCAATATATCCATCATTATCAGTGTAACTCCGGTTGCGGAAACTTCTATCACACCAAAGCCCATCACCAGGGTGCCGGGATCAATACCTAAAATGATTTTTGAATTTTTATGCAATTGAAGATTATTTTTGGCCGCTGAAACCACGAACCCTGGAGTTCTAAAAAAAACGAAAAGCTTATCTTGTACAAAGCTACATGATCCGTACTACCAAAAATATCAAAATAATATTCAAGGTATATTATTGCCCCGTTGCTGGGCGCGTGGCTATTCTATTCTCTTTACAAACAAATAAACGGGCAGCCAAATCTTCAACAATCGATCGATCTTATTAAAGAAGCTCCCTTTGGCTCACAGGCCTGGAAATTCTGGATTGTAATTGCACTTGTTTTTGTGAACTGGGGATTTGAAGCAAAAAAATGGCAGGTACTTTTGAAAACGATTCAGCACATTACTTTTTTTACGGCATATAAATCTGTTTTGAGCGGTGTTACGCTTTCTTTAAATACACCTAACCGCATAGGTGAGTATGGCGGGCGCATTTTATATGTGCAGGAAGGAAGCCGGATAAAGGCGATATCCCTATCGATTGCAGGAAGCATAAGCCAGCTCATTATTACCTTAGTAATAGGTTGCGGGGGACTGGCGTATCTGATTTTTTTCAGGGACAATCATATCGCGTCCTGTTATGGGGCTTTCAGTTTTCTGGCTCAGGACTTTATTATTTTTATCGGCCGTGTGCTTCCATAATTATTGCTTTATTTTATTTCAGGTTATCATGGATTATCAGGCTTGTTGAAAAAATTCCGGCTGCGGCAAAGTATGTTCAGTACATAAATGTGCTGGAAGAATTTACTCCCAAATTATTGTTAAGGTTACTTTCGCTTTCCTTCTTTCGTTATCTTGTTTTCATCATTCAATATTTATTGCTGTTGCAGGTTTTGCATGTTGACATTTTATGGATAAATGGATTTTGGACTATAAGCATTCTTTTTTTAGTACTTGCAATTGTGCCCTCATTTGCAATTGCAGACCTTGGAATAAGAGGAAAATTCAGCACGGAGCTTTTAAGCTTATATAGCCCGAATACGGTTGGAATTATAGGCACTACATTTGGAATCTGGTTCATTAATTTATTTATTCCTGCCCTTTTAGGAAGCCTGTTAATATTGAGTATAAAATTTTTTAAAGACAAATAATAAAGATTGAAAACAATTACGACGATTTTAATTTTACTTTTTGCATGTACAACGCAAGGCGGGTGATGAATTTTGCAGCATTCGCAATACTGCATTCAATGCAGGAGAAGTTGTAACAATGAGAGTATATTATACAACGTTAGGAATGTATGTAGGCGCGGGCGAGGCAGTTTTTTCTACCAGCCTTGAAAAATATAATGGTAAAATTGTTTATCACTGTGTGGGAACAGGAACCAGCTATCCTTTCTTCGATAATTTTTTTAAAGTGCGTGACAGGTATGAAACCTATATTGATACGGGTACTATGCTGCCTGTTAAGTTTGTGCGAAATGTTGATGAAGGCGGGTCAAAAATTTACAATAATGTAACCTTTAATCATAAAGCAGGCACAGCAGTAAGTACTAATGGTGTTTATAAAATAACCTCCTGCATCCAGGATGTTATAAGCGCAACTTACTATGCACGCAATATTAATTTCAATAAATATAAGCCCGGTGATAAAATTCCTTTTGACATGTTTCTTGATGATGAAGTATACCATCTTTATATGCGTTATGAAGGAAAGGAAACCATCAAAACCAAATATGGAAAATTCCGGGCAATAAAATTTAAGCCGTTGCTTATTAAAGGAACCATTTTCGAAGGCGGCGAAAAAATGAATGTATGGGTGAGCGATGATCCCAATCATTTACTCTTGCGAGCGGAAAGCCCGATTGCTGTTGGAACTATAAAAGTAGATATGATGGGATACCGGAACCTGAGGTACCCGCTTACTTCATTAGTAAGCTTCAGGTAAAAAATATTCGAGCAATTTAGTTGGATTCATTGCTTTTTATTTGCAGAGATTTGATTCCGGCAAAAAAAACGTAAATTCCTTAATTAAATTAAATACGATTGATAAGACCACGTGCTCGTTATGTGACAGAGCAATCATTAATTGCTCTTCATGAAAAAATAGATAACTAGCCTAACACTTACCAACATACTATTGTTATCTTCTTCATGTACTTTTAAAAGTAGGCAATTTATCTCCAAGGCAAAAATTTCCTTACTGCGTACACCCTTCTCAGTTAGTTGCAAAGTGCAGCATTCAATTGCGGGATCATGTTCAAAAAAAAGGATGTAATTTTTTTGCTGCGCTTCGGTAAGAAACAATTTTTTTTCTTTAAGTGTTTCCAGTGGCCTCGTATCGTAAGCCATTATGTAGGGAACAGGGATATGTGCCACCGACGGCAACAAGTCTGCCATGTAAACTATCGTTTTATCTTTGTATTGTATTTGCGGCAGCATCATTGATTCGGTATGGCCGCTTACAAAACGTACCTGTATATTTTCTGTAAAGGCTATTCCCTCTTTCAGTTTCAATAAATTTTAATTGCCCGCTTTCTTGTATCGGCAAAATATTTTCCTTTAAAAAACTTGCTTTCTCCCTGTCATTTGGATTGATAGCCCATTGCCAGTGCTTTTCATTGCTCCAGTATATTGCATTTTTAAAAGCAGGAATTAATTTTTCGCCCTCCCTTTCAATAGAACCACCGCAATGATCAAAATGCAGATGCGTTAAAAAAACATCTGTAATATCTTCTTTTTTAAATCCATATTTTGCCAATGATTTTTCAAGTGTATCATCCCCATTTAAAAAATAATGGCTAAAAAATTTTTCATCCTGTTTATTGCCCATGCCATTATCAATCAGAATTAACCTGTTCTCATCTTCAATAAGCATGCAGCGCATGGCCCAGTTGCACAAATTGTTTTCATCGGGAGGATTTAATTTTTTCCACATGCTCTTTGGCACTACGCCAAACATAGCGCCGCCATCTAACTTGAAATAGCCTGTATTTATTGAATATAATTTCATTGAATGTGTTTAGGCGCTTATACTTGCAGCTTTATCCAGCAAGGCAAGCTGCTTTTGTTTCGCAAGGGCAAAATATAAGATAATAAATCCAATTATAAAAAAGCACATTACCACCAGTACTGAATTCTTCATACTTCCGGTGAGTTCCTCAATTAACCCAAAACTGAACATGCCAATTACTATTGCAATTTTTTCAGTTACATCATAAAAGCTAAAAAACGAAGTAGTGTCTTTTGTAACCGGCATCAGCTTCGAATAGGTTGACCTGCTAAGAGATTGTATGCCCCCCATTACCAGGCCAACTACCACAGCAAGCACATAAAAATACATTTCTGCATTGACACCCTGATCACTGATGGTTGCAATTTCATAGGCACCCAGGCATACCAATACCCAAATAACAATTACAGACAACAACGTTTGAAAATTACCAAATCTTTTAGAAAGCTTTGCCATTATATAAGCACCTGCAATAGCAACTATTTGGATAATAAGAATGGTAATGATTAGCTTGGAAGTAGGCAATTTTAATTGTTTGCTTCCGAAAAGGGTAGCTACCAGCATAATCGTTTGCACACCCATATTGTAAAAGAAAAAAGCAAGCAAAAATCTTTTTAAAATCGGGAGTGTTTTCAACTGGGTGAAAACTTTTTTTAATTCAATAAATCCATTGGCAAAAATGTTTTTTTCGGGCCGAAATGCAGCCGGAGTACCTTTTGGCATTACGTTGAGGGTTATTTGAGCAAAGCCAAACCACCAGACTCCTACCAACAAAAAAGAAAAACGGGCGGGCAGTGTCGCATCACCTTGCATGCCAAACCATTCAGGTTTAAAAACAAAAATAAAACAAATGAGTTGTAAAATCACGCTGCCTATATAACCCATTGCAAAGCCTTTTGCACTCACCTTATCCCTGTCTTCCGGCGCTGCTATTTCGGGCAAATAAGAATTATAAAAAACAACGCTGCTCCAAAAGCCGATACAGGCTACCATTGAACATAGCATCGCTATCCAGACGGTACCGGTTCCTTTAAAAAAGAAAAGCAGGCAGCAGGCAAAGCTGCCAAGTGAGCAAAAGAAACGCAGAAATGTTTTTTTATTTCCTTTATAATCTGCTATCGATGAAAGAACCGGCGACATAATTGCTACTATAAGAAATGCAACGCCTAATACATAATTGTATAACGCTGTATTTACAAAGTGCCTGCCTAAAAAAATTACTTCATTATTGGAATTGTTTGCAGTTACACTTTCATAATAAGCAGGGAAAATGGTGGAAGTAATTACCAGGCTGTAGACCGAATTGGCCCAATCGTACATGGCCCATCCGTTTACAACTTTTTTAGAAGCAGTTTGCATGTGTAAAGAAATAATTACTCAAAGTAGTAAAATTGTTTGTAAGAATGCAGGTTACTTAGTGAAAAGCCGGTTACGGTGCTGTTGTCGACAATTCAGGAGTTCAGAAAGCCGGTATAAATCATGATGAGCAATGCGATACCTACTATTACCCGGTAAATGCCCCACATTCTAAAGCCGTATTTTTTTAGCATCGTAATAAAGAATTTTATAGCAAACAATGCTACTACAAATGCAACCACATTTCCAATAGAAAGTAATTTTATCTGGTCATGTGTAAATGCCCCATAGTCTTTGATATATTTATACAACGAATAGACAGTGGCTGCCATCATTGTAGGCACTGCCAATAGAAAAGAAAATTCTGCGGCAAGGCTTCTGTCAAGTTTTAAGCTCATGCCACCGATTATCGTTGCAGCACTTCTGCTGAGCCCTGGAAAAATGATAGCAAGGCATTGATACATCCCTATTTGAAAGGCTTTCAATTTGCTTATCTCCTGCTCTTTATGTATCCCGGGGTTCTTAAACCAATTATCTACAAATAATAAAACGATACCACCTGCCAGCATAATGATTGCAATAAAAATTGGTCTTTCAAGAACCTGGTCGATATGCTTCTTTAAGAAGTAGCCCGATGATTAAAGATGGAATTACGGCAATAACAAGTTTGATATAAAAATTAATCCTGCTGAAATCAAAAAACTTTTTCCAGTAAAGAACTACTACAGATAAGATTGCACCCAATTGAATAGCAACAGTAAAAACTTCAGTGAACTTATCAGTATTACTGATTCCTAAAATATTCTCTGTGATGCGCATGTGAGCTGTGGAAGAAATCGGGATAAACTCTGTTATTCCTTCCACGATGGCAATGATGATAGATTGAACTATTGTCATATTAAATTAATTAAGCACTGTAAAAGCCAATCAACAAAAAAGGCGATGATAAAATCACCGCCCGGTATTATTAAAATAAAATTATTTTGGTTTTTTCATAATTGCAAAAATTTCCACTAACAAACCAGCCACTATTAAAATTGGCGCAATTGTTATGCGCATTGGGCTATATACATCTTTATCATTGAATACATTAACATTGCTGCTTTTACCGCCGGCCATTAAAAAGAATCCAAGTGCCAGTATCACCAGTCCAATCACCATCCATTTGTAATTTTCTTTCGTAAAAAGCGCATTGCGAACCACGGAACTTTGGACAGTAGTCCTTGTTGCAGGTGTTACTTTTGGTGTAACAGGTGTTATTTTTGTCGTTGATGTTGTTATTTTAGGCGTATCGGTTGTTACTTTTTTTGCAGGCTGCATTTCATTGTAAAATTTAAGTTGGCAATATTAATATTAAGATATAAATAGTATTAATTAATATAAATCATCAAGTTTCATTTTCAAATATTTTAATACAGACCTGTGGGTGCTGAAAAGAGTTATGAAAAGGCCCAGCATAATAATACCTGCAAAAATCAGCAGCATATTTTTTGTGTCATGAAGCACCTTCAGGTAAGGTATGAATTTTTCAGAAAGGGTTATAAAGCCAATCATGAGGCCAATTGCAATACCTGAGGCTATAAGCCCGTTAATAATAGCACGGCCATCCAGCGGCTTCGAAATAAACCATCGCGTCGCACCCACCATTTGCATGGTTTTAATTAAAAACCGGTTACTATACATTGCGAGCCTTATTGTATTGTCAATGGAAATAATTACCAGCACTGATAATATAATGGCAACTACAAACAAAACAAGTGTAGTCGTTTTTACAAACTGGCTCACGCCTGCGACTGTTTCTTTTGGTGTTTGAAATTCAGAAATCGTTGTAGGATAATTACTGAGCAGGTAATTTTCAAGGTTTGCCAAACTATCTTTATCAACATAGTTTGCCTTCACAAAAAAGTCGATGCTTTCCGGTAAAGGATTACTTATCGCCAGCTTTTTCCAAAGCGTATCATTGTCTTTATTATATTTTGCAAGCGCTTTTTCACGGGTAATATATTCCACATTTACAGCATAGGGCAATGATTCAATATAATTTTTTACCGTATCGATTTGTTTTTTATTTGCGGTACGGTATATATAGGCATGTAACTGTATATTTTCTTTAAAATAATCGCCTGTTTTTTTGATATTTAAAAAGATCCATCCTACTACTCCAAACAGAAATAAAACAAGTGTGACGCCAATGATTGCATATACATAAGAAGGTTTTCCTTTTTTAGCGGATGATTTGCCAAATTGAGCCATAATCTGGAATGATAAGTTTGATGAAAAGCCTATGTATTAAGCGGTTTGCAAAAATAATTGTTTTTGGACAGGTTTAGTATTTTTGCAAATGTATTATGATTGCTAATGTAATTTACATGAGCCATTGAAGGTAAAAAGCAAGTAATGAATAACATTTCTTTCACAAATAAATATAGGAGGCTTTTGCCCTATATCCTTTTATAAAGCGATTTTGTTTTCACAAAGATCATCATTACCCGCCAACGGGCACTACTTTGTAATAAAATATCAGAAGATACTTATAAAAAATGGAATATAATTTCAGAGAGATAGAAAAAAAATGGCAAAAAAACTGGAAAGAAACAGGTGTTTATAAGGTAAGCAATACCTCAGGTAAACCGAAGTTTTATGTACTTGATATGTTTCCTTATCCAAGTGGTGCAGGGCTGCATGTGGGGCATCCGTTAGGTTATATTGCCAGCGATATTTATGCACGTTATAAAAGGCTGAAAGGCTTTAATGTTCTTCACCCAATGGGTTATGACAGTTTTGGTTTACCTGCAGAACAATATGCTTTGGAAACCGGCCAGCACCCTGCAATTACGACCGAAAAAAATATTGAAACTTACCGGCAACAGCTTGATAGCATCGGTTTTTCTTTTGACTGGAGCCGTGAAGTACGCACCAGTGATCCGAAATATTATAAATGGACCCAATGGATCTTCCTGCAAATATTTAATAGCTGGTATGATAAAAAACAAAATAAAGCGAGGAAGATTGAAGACCTGGTACAAATTTTTGAACAATACGGAAATACTACAGATAACGGCCAGCGGCAAACGCAAAAAGAATTTTCTGCTGATGAATGGAATCTTTTTACCGATGAAGAAAAACAGGAATGCTGATGGATTACCGGCTTGCTTATTCAGCATATGGCGAAGTAAACTGGTGTGAAGCTTTGGGAACTGTTCTGGCAAATGATGAAGTAATAAACGGGGTAAGCGAACGCGGCGGCCATCCGGTTGTAAAAAAGAAAATGAGGCAATGGTATTTGCGCATTACTGATTATGCGGAAAGATTATTGCAGGGCCTTGAAACCGTTGAATTTACGGATGCCATGAAAGAAATGCAAAGAAACTGGATTGGCAAGAGTGAGGGAGCGGAGATTCAGTTTATAGTTCAAAATTCGGAGTTTGAAGTCGAAAGTTCAAAGTTGAAAGTTGAAGACATAGAGTCAAAGTTGAAAGTTCAAAGTTGAAGGTTGAAGGTTCGGAGTGGAATTTAAAAGTATATACAACCCGCCCTGATACCATTTTTGGAGTGACTTTATGGTGCTGGCGCCGGAACATGAACTGGTAAACCAGATAACTACCGGGGCACAAAGAGAAGAGGTTGAAAAATATCTTGATTATGTTAAAAGCCGCAGTGAACGAGAAAGGTTGGCAGAAGTAAAATCATTACCGGTGCATTTACGGGCGCTTATGCAATTAATCCTTTTGATGGAAGGAAAATTCCTGTCTGGATATCAGAATATGTTTTGGCCGGATATGGAACGGGAGCAATTATGGCGGTGCCGTGCGGCGATCAGCGTGATTTTGATTTTGCCAGGCATTTTAATATTCCCATTACCAATATTATCGGTGAATATTTTAATGGCAAAGAAGCCAATCCTACTAAAGAAGCCATCCTTATAAATTCAGGTTTTTTGAATGGAATAAAAATGAAAGATGCTATTGAATTGTGCTGGAAAAAATCGAAAAAGAAGGAATCGGGCATAGGAAAGTAAATTATAAAATGAGGGATGCAGGCTTTAGCCGCCAGCGGTATTGGGGCGAGCCATTTCCGATTATTTATAAAAATGGAGTTGCTTATCCTGTTGATGAAAAGGAATTACCGGTTGAATTGCCTTATGTAGAAAATTATAGCCCGGGCCCGGAAGGCGAAGGGCCGCTGGCAAATATTAAGGAGTGGGTCGACCTCACCCCCGGCCCCTCTCCGGGGGAGAGGGGGGAAAAGGCAGACCTCACCCCTGGCCCCTCTCCAAAAGAGAGGGGGGAAAAGGCAGACCTCACCCCTGACCCCTCTCCAAAAGAGAGGGGGGAGGAAAGTGGAGGCTATATTACATCGGATGCGTCTACGTGGAAAAAACTAAAGCCTTTTGCAAGAGAAAACAGGAAAAATCAAACTGCGGCTGAAGACCTGTTATGGGAGAATATTAGAAACAGAAATGTTAATGATTGCAAATTTAGAAGGCAACATACCATTGGAGGTTTTATCGTTGATTTTGTTTGCCTGGATAAAAAATTAGTAATAGAAATTGACGGAGGCTATCATTTAGATGACGAACAAAAAAAATATGATGAGTCAAGAACCGAATATTTGAATGAGCAAGGCTTTAATGAAATAAGATTTTCAAATGATGATGTTCTTCATCATATGCACGAAGTCTTAGGTAAAATAAAAAAGGAGCTCGGGGCGCGTTCCCCTCTCCCCCGGAGAGGGGTTAGGGGTGAGGTCATGGAAGCGCGAAACCAATACCATGCCCGGTTATGCCGGCTCCTCATGGTATTTTCTTCGTTATATGGATCCTCATAATGATAAAGAATTTGCGGATAAAAAAGCCATTGATTATTGGAACCAGGTAGATGTATATGTTGGTGGAACAGAACATGCAGTTGGCCATTTATTATACAGCCGGTTGTGGACAAAAATTTTATATGATTTAGGATATATTGGTTTTGATGAGCCTTATAAGAAGTTGGTGAACCAGGGAATGATACAGGGAGTAGCAGGTTTGTTTATAGGATTAGATATATTTAATAGAAAAGATAAAGTAAATAGAATCTTATCTAATATCAATCTTTATTTCGTATAACATTGACTCAAAAATTGTGTAGTAAGGAAATTGAGTTTCAAATATACAATAACATTGAAATTGACAAAGTTTAATTGTGAATCAAATCATGATCATGGATTTAGATTGAAGATCGATAGATTTAGAATCTATAATTCAGACCATTGCATGTTGATGTAAATTTTGTTGATGGTGTTGAATTAGATATTGATGCATTTAAAAAATCAAAGCCTGAATTATGCAAATGCAAATTTATCTTGAAGACGGCAAGTACTCACCTCCGGAGAGGATTTAGGTGAGGTTTCTTCCAAATACATCTGCGGCGTTGAAGTTGAAAAAATGTCTAAATCAAAATTCAACACGGTCAATCCAAATATGCTGGTTGAAAAATACGGCGCCGACACTTTCCGCATGTATGAAATGTTCCTTGGCCCTGTTGAACAAAGCAAACCCTGGGATACCAAAGGCATTGAAGGTGTTCATCGCTTCTTAAAAAAATTATGGAGATTGTTTTATGATGATACTGCTCACCCCTCTCCCCGGAGAGCTACAAGGGTGAGGCCCTTTGGAATGAAGAAAAACCAACCAATGCAGAATTGAAAATCTTACATAAAACAATAAAAAAAGTTGAAGAAGACACAGAACGATTTTCATATAACACCGCGGTAAGCGCTTTCATGGTTTGTGTAAATGAACTTACGGATGTAAAATGCCATAAGAAAGAAATACTCGAACCATTATTGATTTTACTGGCGCCATATGCACCGCATATTGCTGAAGAATTGTATCATGCATTGGGTAACAGCACAACAATTATAGATGCTGTTTATCCAAAACTTGAAACAAAATATTTAATTGAATCTGAAAAAGAATATCCCATTTCTATCAATGGAAAAATGCGTACGACCATCACTATTTCCCTGGATGCTTCAGCGGAGGAAGTTGAAAAAATTGCTCTAAATAATGAGATCGTTCAAAAATGGATGGAAGGAAAATCACCTAAAAAAATAATTTTTGTAAAAAATAAAATGGTGAACGTAGTTGTATAATTAAAAGGCCGGTGTCAATTCTCACCGGCTTTTTCTAATATTATTTCTCTATCTCCTTTAGCATTTCTTTTACTGCCGCCTCAATCTGCTGGTCTTCGCCGTTGAGAATAGCATTGTAGTCATTCTGTACTTTAATGTCGGGCTCAAGCTGCATATTTTCAAGCGGCTTATTTTCTTTTAATCCGATGCTTGCTATCATAGGAATGCCAAAGACCATCGGTCGGATCTATCTGGGCTTCCCACCAGACTGCGGTACCCGTGCCCGGCACCGGCATACCGATCAATTTTCCGATACCTTTAATTTGATATGCATAAGGAAAAATGTGTGCATCGCTGTAGTTCGCTTCATTCATTACAACACAACTTGGCTTCCACCATTTTCCCTGCGGCTCACCACCGCCAACCGGCTTTTCTCCATAAGGCTCATAGCGTATGTATTGTTTCCCATTAAGGAAATTTGACAAGTCTTCATGAAGCCATCCACCGCCATTGAAACGTGTATCAACAATCAGCGCTTTTTTAGTAAGATTTTTGCCTAATACTTCATCATACACACTCCGGTAGCTGTTATCGTTCATAGCCTGGACATGCACATAGCCAACCTTACCACCACTAAGCTTATCAACGATTGCCCGCATTTTATTCGTCCATCTCCTGTAAAGAAAATCATTTTCTTCTGCGGGTTTAATAGGCTTTACGACTTCATCAAATGTATTTTTTGTGACCGGGTCATAAACAGTAAGCAAAACATTCATGCCACTTTTCCTGTTTAAAAAAATCGACCAGTCAACGGAATTATTAATTTCATTACCATCAATTTTCCTAATTTCCTGGCCGGCTTTTATTTTACTTCGCGCCTTGTCCAATGGGCCGCCGGAAATTACTTCTGAAATTTTCAACCCCATGCCGCCCTGCATGTCGTCGTACATAAGACCAAGGGAGCCTGTCTCATCACCATTGTTATCTTCCGGCCTGTAACGGCCACCTGTATGTGAAACATTGAGTTCTCCAAGCATTTCACTTAACAATTCCCGGAAATCATAATTATCGGTTATGAAAGGCAAAAACTTTGCATAGGTTTTTTTATACATTTCCCAGTCAAGGCCATGAATAGATGGGTCATATAGCTTTTTCTTCACCTGCCTCCAGGCATGGTTAAAAATATATTCTCTTTCTGCTACCCTGTCAACAACCATTTCACCTTTAATAGTAACGGGCGTTATCTTCCCGTCTGCTACATTAACCTGTGAGATTTTTCCATCAGAAAGAACAAAAAGTGTTTTGCCGTCTTTACTTATTTCAAGGGAGGCGTCTTTTGCACCAAGCTTTGCCAATGTTTTTAACTCATGCGTCCTTGTATCGATTTCCCACAGGTCATATCCTTTTTCAAACCGGGCAGTAAAAAAAAGTTTATCGCCTTTGGGTGCAAGTCGGTAACTGCTTAGGTTTACAGAGCCGGGCGTAAGGCGAACTCTGCGTGTATCCAGGTCCGTTAGGTCCATCTTGAAAGGGCGCTTTTATTTTTTTATCCAGTGCCGTATCTGGTTTTTCCTTTTCCGTCTTACCTGGTTTACCTGTTGTATCTTCCTTTTCTTTGAGTAGCGAATATTCATCTTTGCTGAGCTGGAACTGGTCATACGTTTCTTTATCAAAGAACATTGCATAAATATCTACTTCTCTTGCTCCCTGTATGGCGAGTGGCCGCTTGCCATTCCTGTCTGTAAGCCATAACATTGCCTTACCATTAAAGCCCCATTGCATGGATTCACTCGAAAAACCGGATTCAGTTACATCGGTTCCTTTACCATTTGCAGCTACATTAAACAGCAGTATTTCGTTAGCCCCATAGTAGCCTTCTGAGCTGCCGGCTGCGATCCACTTACTATCCGGGCTCCAGGTAAAAGATTGATCACCATCAGCATAAGAAAAATTCTGGCCTTCGGGAATAATAGTTCGCGATGTTTTTTTATCGAGGTTAAAAACCTTTAATGTATTTCTTTCTTCGAGATAAGCCAGCTCTTTTCCGTCCGGCGAAATTTCCGGTTGAAATTCATCCTTATCTGTTGCCACGACCGGCTCGGTATTTAAAATGGTAGCAGTGTAAAAATAGGGCTCCTCTTTTCTTTCAATAGTCGTTTTCATAATATCCCAGCCTTTATCCTCATGCTCAGCGGCAAAATAAAGGCTTCTTCCATCGGGCGAAAACTTCACACTTCTTTCCTGGTAAGGGGTATTTGTGATCCGCTTGGTGGTACTTCCTTCTACAGATGTTACAAAAATTTCTCCGCGGAAAACAAAAGCAATTTCTTTACCATTAGGCGACAGTTCAAACTCTGTGGCACCGCTATTTACAGGCATTACCACTTTCGTATTGCTTTTATTCTCCGAGTTAATAACAATATTTACTTTTTGCGGAGCCCCGCCAGGCTGCAGGGTATATATTTCACCATCATAAGTAAAGCAAAGTGTATTGCTATTCGAACGGCTTAAAAATCTTACAGGATTGTCTTTAAACTTGGTGAGTTGTGTTTCACCATTTCCGTCTAATGGAGATTCATATATATTCAGTGAACCGCTTTTTTCATTCAGGTAAAAATAGTTTTGGCCATCATAAGAAAAAACAGGCTCCCGGTCTTCGCCGTTGAAAGAAGTAAGCTTTTTATAATCATTTGACTTCACATTATAAAGCCAAATGTCTCTTGTAATGGATGAAGTATGATGCTTTCTCCATGGATCTTCGTATCCTTTATTATCCTGGAAAATAATTTCACTTCCCTTAGAATCGTAATGAGCATTTTCCATTCCGGCAGCGCTGATCATGATACTGCGGCCACCGTTCACGGGAACTTCATACAATTTTTTAAATACTGATGCGACAGGAAATCTTACCGAGGAAACAATATCATTGCGGTTGGTGCCAAAAATAATTTTACTATCATCAGGAGAAAAATCCCACGGATAATCTGAAGCTGAATTATAAGTAAGCCTTACCGGTTCACCGCCATCGGCTGCAATTACAAACACATCAAAATTTCCAAAGCGGTCGCTGGCAAAGGCAATTTTTTTACCATCGTGGCTCCACACCGGCATAAAATCATGGGCGTCGTGTAAAGTAAGCGGGATAAGCAATGCCACCTCCTGAAGATACTTTATAGATATCACCTTTAAAGCTGAAAACAATATTTTTACCATCAGGTGAAATCGCAGGATATCTCAACCATAATGGATTTTTTTGCGCAATAAGTTGAAAGGCAACATTTACAAGAATAAAAAGTATAGTAAACTTTTTCATAAGAATGAATCTTTGAGGAGAATGGGTGAACTTGCAATTTATTAAATAAACGACGACAATGCTATTAAGAGAAGATAATTTATACAGGCGGCTAAGTACGAACACTAAGCATTTTCATCCTGTTGTACCATTCGATCCTGCAAAGGAGAAATTAATACAACTTGATTTCACAGAAAAAAATACCGAATTGAAGAAAATAAATACCGGCGATACAGAAATATTCGGCAAGTATATCAACGGCCTGTTACAAAATGCAAAAGCAAAATTTGGATTTGGGGGCTACAATGAATTGAGAACTTTATATGCAAGCATTAATATATTTAAAACAAGCCTGACGGAGAATATAGCCGGAAAACCCGTTGAGGAACCACGCAGCTTGCATTTGGGCATTGATGTATGGGGTACTGCAGGAACTGAAATTTTTGCGCCATGGGGAGGCATGGTGCATAGTTTTGCGTTCAATAATAATCTTGGCGATTATGGAGCTACTATTATTCTTCTACACCAGTTAGAAGGGTTGCCTTTTTTTACTTTATACGGGCATGTAAGCCTCGCAGATTTGCAAAACATAAGAGAAGGAAGTTATGTAAGCCGTGGTCAAAAACTGGCTCACTTTGGCACTCCGGCAGAAAACGGGCATTGGCCGCCACACCTACATTTCCAGGTAATACAGGATATTACACCTTATAAAGGCGACTATCCCGGCGTTTGCAAATTCAGTGAAAGAAAAAAGTATCTTCAAAATTCTCCCGATCCTGACCTGGTGTTAAATATGCAAAGATTTATCAGCCAATAAATATGAAATCACCGGAATCTTCGTTATGTGTTATATTTAAAAAGCTCATCAAACTTTTTCTTGCTTATTTCGTTAATACATATATATAATCGCCTGATAAAAGATGTACTTTTGCCTATTAATTTTAAAGCATGGATATTAATCCGGGCCCTTTACTAAAGGCCATCAACAGCCCATCTGATTTAAAGAAACTTGACCGTGCTCAATTGCATGAAGTATGCGACGAACTGCGCCAGTATATTGTGGATGTTGTAAGTGTTTATGGCGGTCATTTTGGTGCCAGCCTTGGTGTCGTGGAGCTTACAGTTGCCCTGCATTATATATTTAATACGCCATACGATCAGCTTGTTTGGGATGTGGGCCACCAGGCATATGGCCATAAAATTCTTACCGGGCGCAGGGATAATTTTATCACCAACAGAAAATATAAAGGGCTTAGCGGTTTTCCAAAACGTACAGAAAGTGAGTATGATGCTTTTGGTGTTGGTCATTCTTCCACTTCGATTTCTGCAGCCCTTGGCATGGCCATGGCATCTCATTACAAAGGAGAAAAAGACAGGCAACACGTTGCAATTATAGGAGACGGCGCTATGACTGCAGGTATGGCTTTTGAAGCACTAAATCATGCAGGGATTGAAAAAAGTAACATCCTTATTATTTTGAATGACAACTGCATGAGCATTGATCCCAATGTGGGTGCATTGAAGGAGTATCTTACTGACATTACAACTTCTCAAACGTATAATAAAATTCGTGACGATTTCTGGAAAGCTTTGGGTAAGCTACCCGGAAAAAAGTTTTCACGAAGCATGGTTTCTAAATTGGAAGCAGGCCTCAAAGGAATGGTTAGCAATAGCAGCAACCTTTTTGAAGCGCTTAACCTTCGTTATTTCGGCCCGATCGACGGCCATAATATCACTAAGCTGGTAGATACCTTAAAAGATATAAAAGATATTCCGGGGCCAAAATTGTTGCATATTAAAACGGTAAAAGGAAAAGGATACGATTTTGCAGAACAGGACCAAACCAAATGGCATGCTCCGGGCCTGTTTGATAAAATCACCGGGGAGATCTATAAGAAAAAGTTTGACTTGCCTCAGCCCCCAAAATACCAGGATGTATTTGGGTATACGATCATTGAACTCGCGGAAAAGAATGATAAAATAATGGGGGTTACTCCTGCGATGCCCAGCGGAAGCTCATTAAAATACATGATGGAAAAAATGCCACATCGCGCATTTGATGTGGGTATTTGCGAGCAGCATGCAGTTACACTCAGTGCAGGGCTTGCTACACAGGGAATGAGGGTCTTTTGTAACATTTATTCTTCCTTTATGCAGCGGGCGTACGACCAGGTAGTGCATGATGTAGCTATTCAAAAATTGCCTGTAATATTTTGCCTGGATAGGGCAGGGCTGGTAGGTGAAGATGGCCCCACACATCATGGTGCTTATGACATCGCATATATGCGTTGCATACCTAATATGGTGGTAAGTGCACCAATGAATGAAAGTGAATTAAGAGATTTGATGTATACCGCTCAATTGGAGAAAACGAAAAATCCATTTGTAATTCGTTATCCCCGCGGTGAGGCTGTAAAAGCTGAATGGAAAACAGAGATGAAAGAAATTAAAATCGGGACAGGCAAGAAAATTGAAAGATGGGGACGAGATAGCAGTTCTTTCTTTCGGGCATCCGGGAAATTTTGCAGCGGCAGCTATAAGAGACTTAAAAGCAGAAGGTATAAATCCTGCACATTACGATATGCGTTTTGCAAAGCCTCTAGATGAAAAAATTCTTCACGAAATTTTTAAAAAGTATACAAAAATAATTACTATCGAAGATGGTACAGTCGTTGGTGGTTTTGGCGCTGCTGTTCTGGAATTTATGGCCGAACATCATTACAATGCACAGGTAAAAATTTTAGGAATACCGGATGAAATTATCGAACATGGTACTCTAAAAGAATTGTATAAAGAAGTAGGTATTGATGCCAATCATATTGCCGATTCAATACGGGAGATGGCTAAAGATAGAGGTGAATAAATTGATTACAGGATAAGAAGCAGGAGAGGTTACTATTGTTGCCCGCGGATTTTTTACAATTTTTTTCCAACTCTATTACATCGATAATGTCTTTGGGCCGGTTGGTAGTTTTCTTATTCTTTATTAGCTGGTTGATGTGAAAAACGGAATATTTACATCATATATCCGGGCAACATTTGCATGCTCTAATGCCTCATCAAAAGAAATATTTTCAAGGCCGGCATTGTTGTGATGATATCTAATCTTACATCACTTCCTATATAAAGGTCTGTCCAGCCAGGTACAAATTTTATATTTTTAAATAACAATTCATCGTAACCGAATTGTACAAGAACCTTTCCGAGATGTGTTCTATTATTAATTTCATCTTAAGCCAAATATCAAGTCGCCGGTTGTTCTTGCAAACTCCATGCAGGTTGACGGCAAACCCACCAATCATGATATATTTTACATTATATGATTTAACGATTGCCAAATTCCATTTCTAATTTTGATAAATGAAACAAAGTATCGCACACATTGCATTGCTTGTTAACGATTATGACGAAGCGATTAAGTTCTATACAGAGAAGCTTAATTTTATTCTTATTGAAGATACCGTTCTCAATGAAGAAAAGCGTTGGGTACTGGTAAAACCAACCGGGGCGACTGAATGTTGCCTGTTGCTTGCAAAAGCAGCCAACGAACGGCAAAGGTTGAGCGTTGGAAACCAGTCGGGTGGGCGCGTATTTTTATTTTTATACACGGATAATTTCAACCGCGATTATCAGAATTTAATTGATAACAAAATAAAAATTGTAAGGGAACCTGCAATTGAAGAATATGGAACCGTGGCTGTTTTTGAAGACCTGTATGGAAACTTATGGGATTTAATTGAAAGACCTTAATTAATCCAATCGATAGCCCGTTACAACTTTACAAGCGCGGCCATATTCTTTACATTAAGCCGGCCGGGCATAACAGATATTTATATTTACAGAAGTTACCTTGCTTTTTCAGAAATAATTATCTGAATAGCTGAGATGTTTTTGATCTTAATTTTTGCATGTCTGGATTTATGCAACTTCCATAACTTCTTCTTCCTGCCTCGCCTCGTTGAACTCGATAATAAAGTTATTAATACCCGCTCCTGTAATTATATTGAAATATTTTTGTTGGATCAGCTCAAGCATGTTTAAAAAAAGGAAAATGGCATGGATGCGGTTTTCAGATATATCAAAAAATTTTTCAAAAGAAACGGAGCCTTCTTTTTTTACCATTTCCAGCATATATTTACGGCTGCCTTCCATCGTATAGTTATACGGTACAACTGTGTGCACCGCCTGGTGCCTTTTTTCGTGCAGGCGCCTGGCAACTCTTTCAAATGCCTTCATAAGTTTGAAGAGCGAAACAGCCTGGATCTCTGTGCCTTCGCCGGCTTCTTCTCCAATTTTAGAAAGCTCATACTGTACATTGCCACGTTTGACCATCAGCATGCGCAGGGCTTCCAGCTCACTCATTTTAAGAGCCGCCTCTTTAAATCTTTTATATTCAAGAATTTTATCAATTAATTCCTGCCTTGGATCGATCTCATTTCCTTGCGGATCTAACTCTTTTCTTGGCAAAAGCATTTTTGCTTTTATGCGCATAAGTGTGCTTATGAACAAAATAAACTCACTGCTAAGCTCTATATTAAGTGATTCGCTGCTATGAATATAATTAAGAAATTCGTTGGTAATTTTTGTAATGGGAATATTGTAAATATCCAGTTCATCTCTTTCAATAAAAAAAAGGAGCAGATCGAAAGGCCCTTCAAACTGGGGTAATTTTATCTGGTATATTTCAGTGTTCATTTTGAATGGATTAGTCAGATTGATTATTCTACAAGACAGCCGCGGTAATATGATGTGTAATTCGAATCATCAATTTAAGAAAGATAACGGTGATAAATAACTTCCGGCACAAAATTTATGTGGAATTATTGGCGCCCGTCATGTATTCTATTATACATTTTTTTCTTTTCCTCAAATTGAGCGCTTAGGCCGAGTACCAGTATTGATTGGTCCCGGTTTTTTTAATGCGCCCTTTGTTTTGAGGAAAATGCGCAAATGGAGACTGTTATAAACAAGAGGGAAGTGAAAAATTTTTTCATTTGCCTGGTATTGGTAAGCCACCCCGTAAGCTTCTTTAATGGCAAGTACGATTGTATCGTATTGCGAAAATAACTTTTTTCGTAACAGAAAGGCATAAAAGTTTAACCAGGCATAGATATAATGTCAAAAGCCGGGTAGTAATTACCTGGTTCGCCTCATCAATAAACTCTTTAACTAAATTCTTCTGCTTAGTTCATCCCTTATTTCCATGAGAAGTTTATCAGTAGAAGATGGAGCCGAAGGAGCGGCATCCTGCTTCTTTTGAAGGGAGCTTAGGGACCTTATGAGAGAGAAAATTACCAATGCAATTACAATGAATTTTATTACCGCAGCTAAAAAATTACCGTATTTTACTTCACCCCATTTTAGCTGCGATATATTTTCTGCACCAACCGCTTTAAGTGCAGGCGTTAATAACAAAGGAGTAATAATGTCATCGACTAACGAGGAGACTATTGCACCAAAAGCTGCCCCTATTATTACTGCAACCGCCAGGTCCATCACATTGCCTCTTACCGCAAACTTTTTGAAATCGTTGATAAAGCTCATAACATTGATTTTTAATGATGAGAAAAATTATTGCTATTTTTTGAGTCCGGGATACTGCATCCTCAGGCCTGCCAAGGTATCCCTGAGCGTTGATGCAATGGTATACTCTTTATACCAATTCTGGTCGCTGGGAACAATAATCCAGGGTACTACGTTACAATTTTCAAAACATTCTTCATACATCTGCATATAAATATCCCAAAGCTTTGCTTCTTCGAAGTCACCGGCATTATACTTCCACATTTTTGACGGGTCTTTTATTCTTTCTTGCAGCCTTTCCTGTTGCTCCTCAGGAGAAATGTGAAGATAAAATTTGAGAATGTGAGTATTGTTATGTTCCATGATCAGCTCTTCCCAGTCATTGATAGCCTTCATTCTTTTGCGGGCAGTTGCATCGTCACACCACTTGTGAACGCGGGTTATTAATATGTCTTCATAATGGCTGCGGTTAAAAATCCGGATCATTCCCTTAGCGGGAGCATATTGATGGATTCGCCATAAAAAGTCATGGCTTAATTCTTCGGGTGTGGGAGCTTTATAGCTTTTTACAACAACACCCTGGGGGTTCATTGATGTGAAAACATTTCTTATTACGCCGTCTTTCCCGCTTCCATCCATGCCTTGTATTACAACCAGTACCGAACGCTTATTTTCCGCAAATAACAGGTTTTGCAAATCCTGTAGTTCGAGGAGTATTTTTGCAGTTTTATCCTTCGTTTCCTTTTTATCGAATTCTTTCCCGGCCTTTGTACTGATGTCTTTGATATGCATAATAATTTAGCTCCTTGTTTATATTTCTATGGAGCATTTTATATTTTGAAAGTATCTGTTAGGCCAGAGCTTTCACTAAATAAAAATACATTTCTTGCGGGTAAAAAAGCGTTTTAGCGGCAAAAGTTATGAATAATCTTTTTCATATATCGTAATAGCACGCAAAGTTGAGCATTAATATTTTTATTAGTAGGGTAAAAAAGCTTCTAAAAGAAGGATTCCTGGGATTATAAAAGTCCTGATTCTTTTCTTAATTCTTTTGCGGTTTTTGTGCTGCCATCGTGGCTCCAGCCCGGCGGCTTCAATAAATATTTAAGCTTTACAGACAATGGTAATTTTTTCTGCAGATCTGTGCCAATATTTTGCCACTCGTGGAAAATTATTTTTGTAAGATGATGTGGGTTTTCGAGCTGTTTGGTAAGGCCGTAGCGTACGGGGTCTGCTTCAATTTCCGGCTGAAAAGTGCCAAATAACCTGTCCCATATTATTAAAACCATTCCCATATTTCTGTCCAGGTAGCGAATATTACTTGCATGGTGTACCCTGTGATGAGAAGGGCTTACAAAAATAGATTCAAACCATGGCGGCATTTTATTTATATACCGCGTATGAACGAGTATTCCATATATCTGTGTAAGGGAATACATGAAAACGATGTCGATAGGTTTAAAGCCTAATAATACAAGCGGTAAAAAATAGATAAACCTATATAAAGGCTGAAGCACAGATGAGCGGAAACCGGTAGTTAAATTAAATTCTTCCGAAGAATGATGTGTGACATGCACCGCCCAAAAAATGCGGCAAAAATGATCGACCCTGTGTTCTATGTAAAAAGCCAGGTCTTCGAATATAAAAAGCAAAAACCAATACAAAAAAGGGTTAAAAGAAAAATCCACGAAATGAAACCGGAAGATGGTAATAAGAATGACAACATAAACTGCCCTGAAAAGCAAATCGATGCCGCCATTAAGAAGGCATAAATAAATATTGATAAAAGTATCTTTTAGGGAATAGTATTTTTTTACATGAATATGACTGAGAATTATCTCTAACCCAATTACGATAAGATATAATGGGGTGGTTATTAATATCAGTAATTGTTCTTTCACCATTAGCGCTCCAAATTTTATACGGCCATGATCTCTTTTTCTTTTGCTTCAAGGTGTTTATCTACTAAAGAAATATAGCTGTTGGTAATTTCCTGCATATCACTTTCGGCATCCTTCGCTGCATCTTCGCTGAGCCCTTCTTTTTGCATTTTTTTGATATGTTCAATTGCTTCCCGGCGAATATTGCGCACAGCTATTTTCGCATGTTCCCCTTCAGCATTACTTTTTTTTACAAGTTCTTTTCTTCTTTCCTCTGTAAGGGGTGGCAAAAACAAACGAATGATATTACCATCGTTTTGCGGATTAATTCCAATGTTGGCAGCAATGATTGCCCGCTCAATTGGTTGAAGCATATTTTTTTCCCACGGCTGAATTGTGAGTGTACGGGCATCCATAACACTCAAATTGCCGACCTGGCCAATGGGTGTTGGGCTACCGTAATAATTAACGACTATGCCATCAAGCATGTTAGCGCTCGCTTTGCCTGCCCGGATCTTTCCAAGCTCGATTTCAAAATGCTCTATCGCTTTTTTCATAGAAGTTGTACTATCATCTAATATTCCGGCTAAATCGTCTGTCATTGTTTTCAGTTTATAACAAAAAATCCCTCATCATACGACGGGTTAATTAAAAAGTTAACAAAATTAATAAAACCAGATGGATAAAAAAGTTAATACAGCTTAATCCTGTTCGATTGTTTCACCGGCAAGCGTAAGAATTTTGTGAGATTTGATAACAGTTTCTTTTTGTGTGTGCCCTTGCAAAGAAACTGTTTTTGATTTGGGGCGCCTGTAGTATATAACGCTTACAAGCAGTAAGGAAACGCTTGAGAGGGCAAGTATAACCATGGTGGTTCCTGTAAAACGAAGAAAATAGGCCAGGGTTATGAAAATAATATTGGTACTGATACAAGTAAGTGAAATCATTTTATGGCTAAAGCCAAGGTCGAGTAAAAAATGATGGATGTGATTTCTGTCGGGGCTAAAAGGCGAACGCCGGCTGATAATCCGAATGCTTACTACGCGCAATGTATCAAAGAGAGGAACAATTAATATCGCGAAGCCTATTGCAGGTGCCGATTCCAGGGAAAACCCCAGCGAAGGAGTGGCAGCAACGGTTATAAATTTAATAACGAAAACCGAATTCAAAAGGCCAATAAGCAAGGAGCCGGTATCTCCCATAAAAATCTTTGCGGGGGAAAAATTATAGATCAGGAAAGCAACAAGGCTTCCGGCAAGTGAAAAAGCCATGACTGCATACATCAATTGAGAGGTGGCTATAAAATAGGCGCCAAAGATTGAAGAAGTTAATAATCCAAGGCAACCTGCAAGCCCGTCAACGCCATCAATGAGATTAAAAGAATTTGTAATGACAACAATTGTAAAAAGAGTCAGTAAAATGCTTACCGTATGCGGAATTTCATGCAGTCCCAAAAACCCATGCATATTATTAATTTCCACACCGCCAAATTTGATAATGATGCCGGCGGCGAGAAGCTGGCCAATGAATTTTTTTGTAGCAGAAAGTATTAAGATGTCATCCTTTATGCCCAGGAAAAATATCACCATAATAGCCGCCATAAAGTACTGAAGTATTGAGGACATCGAGGGAGGTACACCCAATAAGGTAGCGACGATGAAACCGGCAAAAATACCCAACCCCCCCAATGTTGGGGTTACGGCTTTATGTACTTTTCTTTCATCTGGTTCATCAAAGAGCTTTTTATCCTTAGCAACTTCGATTATTACGGGTATCGAAAAAAACGTAATTAAAAACGCCAATCCACCGCTTAGTAAAATATTATCCATGCCACAATATTATAAATAAGCAATCTCTTACAAATATATGATAAGTTTGAAGTTAACGTATATTATACTAAATTATATACTTATTAATGTTGATCAGAATTTGTAAAACAATTTTATAATTGCATGTCCCGCTCTTCACCTGAATGTAGAACTAAAGAACGCCGGTTACATTCTACTTATTATATCAGGTATGTTATAAATCCGGTTATTCACTAATCTTTTCGTCAATCGCGCCGGCAACAACCGCCGCACTCATTTTATTAATCGGATTTTTCCGATTTTCTTCAAACATTCTTTGATTGCTCAAAATATCGATACAGGAAAAGATAGCAGCTCTTAATGAAGATGGATCTGCCTTATCCTTACCGGCAATATCAAATGCTGTTCCATGGTCGGGGCTTGTGCGAATACCAGGTAACCCGGCAGTAAAATTTATGCCTTCGCCAAATGAAAGAGATTTAAATGGAATAAGTCCCTGGTCATGATACATTGCCAATACTGCATCGAACTTATTATACTGCCCTCTCGCGAAAAAAGCGTCTGCGCTGAAGGGCCCCATAACCAGCATATTGTGGTGTTTGGCCTCTTTTATAGCGGGCTTGATAAATTCTTCTTCCTCAGTTCCAATAACTCCATCATCACCAGCATGCGGATTTAGAGCCAACACGGCGATTTTTGGCCTTTCAATATTAAAATCTTTTTTCAGGGAAGCATGAAGTATGAACAGTTTACTTAAAATCCGGTCTTTGGTGATATAAGATGCGATATCTTTTACCGGAATGTGTTCGGTAACCAGGCCTACCCGGAAGTTATTTGCCGCCATGAGCATCAAAACATCCTTCACGCCAAAAAAATCTTTTAAAAAAGGGGTATGCCCGGGATAAGAAAAATCTACGCTTTGAACATTTTTTTTATGAAGAGGCGCAGTGACCATGGCATCAATTTTACCATCTTTTAAGGCCTGTGTGGCAGTTTGGAGACTTTTTACTGCATACCGGCCTGCGATGTCGGTCAATACTCCCGGGTTAATAGCAACCTCTTCTTCCCAGCAATTAAATACGTTTACCTGCCGGGGATTTATCTTACTAAATTCTTTAATACTGGCGAAACTAAAATTAGCATCAGTGGTGTTTTTGCGGTAGAAATTGATCAACTTATTGCTCGCGAAAACCACGGGAGTACAAAAATCCAGGAACCGGTTATCTGCGAGTGCTTTTAAGATTACTTCTATGCCAATACCATTAACATCACCACAGGTAAATCCGATTATAGGCTTGTTTTCCAATGAATATATTTAATTATCGTTGTAGGATGGTTGCAAGTTAGTTAATTATAGTCTGCCCACAATACCATAAATGGCGTATAATTACAATACAATATAGACTGCTGCAGGAAGCTAATCTTAATCCTAAAATTTATTTCCTACATAATTTTCCACGGGGATCCTGTTGGAAATGCTCCTGGCGAGCGTCATCTCATCTGCATATTCAAGTTCGCCGCCAAAAGCAATCCCGCGGGCTATTGTCGTTATTTTTATCGGCAGTGGTTTTAATTTTTTACCTATATAAAAGATAGTAGTATCTCCCTGGATATTGGGGCTTAACGCAAAAATAAGTTCCTCTGTTTTTTCTTGTTCAATACGTTTTAGCAGCGAATCAATCTGTAATTGATCGGGGCCAATGCCATCAAGTGGCGAAATGATGCCGCCAAGTACATGATAAAGCCCGTTGTATTGCTGAGTGCTTTCTATTGCGATCACATCCCTGATGGTCTCCACAACACAAATCATGTGCTGTTTGCGGGCCCTGTCTGCACAAATATTACATAGTTGCTTATCAGCGATGTTGTGGCAGCGGCTACAAAAATTAATTTCCTCACGCATTTTTAAAATTGCTTCGCTAAAATTTTTTACATCGCCCAGATCTTTTTTAAGCAGGTGAAGTACAAGCCTCAAAGCCGTTTTTTTACCAATACCCGGCAGTTTTGCAAATTCATTTACGGCATTTTCCAAAAGGGTAGAAGAAAAAATCATGGGGTAAAGATAAGGTTCAAAGCTGAGGTTGATGGTTCAAGGCTGAAAGTTGAAAGTTGAAAGTTGAAATGTTATAGTTTAAAGTTTGTAGTTTGAAACTGCTGTAGCTGATAGCTGCTTACAATATGATATCTCTTTCATTTTCCCAATCTGCCCGTATATTTATTTTTTGGGGAATGCTATATACTTTTTCAGGCTGCAATTTTAAATGGTAATTTCCGGGATCCCAAATGCCGTTTTTATTGAGATCTTCCAGAATTCTTAATTCATAATCGCCGGGATTAAAAAGTTTCATGCTCCACTGGGAAGAAGTAAGCGCATAAGAATTTACCACTTCATTATTGATCACGAATTGTAAAACCGGGTTTTTAAATTTTTCCAGATTTTTAAAAGTGATTTTAATACTTCCATAATCACTTTCTTTCTTTGTTTTGAAACGTATGGTATCAGATTTTGTTAATTCAGCTCCTGTAGTATCGGTTGCAAAATCTTTTGGAATAATCAATTTATAATCTGCATTATCCTGCCACTGGTTTTTTATTATTATTTTTTTATGCGTTGAGTCCATGCTTACCAACGCTGATTTGTAAGGATTTAAAAGCGTATCTGTCAGTTGTATTTTAGAACTGTCAACGTTTTTAAGCTTGTGATTGAATTCAACGGTTAAAGGCGTGAGCAGATCCTGTCTTCCATTAGAAATTGAAACTGTATATTTTAATTTTTTATCCGCAGCCGTTGTAGCGGTACCGGTACTTTTGGCCTTTGCCTTTTCTTCGGAGTAAGCAAATAATTGTATCCGCCTGGTAGTATCTCCTTTTATGTTAACGGCGCTATCTGCAAAAGCAAACAACTCATCTCTGCCGTTATATATTCTTTGGCCGCCCTCATCCTTCAGCGCAAAAACATGATAGATGCCACCAGGGAGATTGTGAAATCTGAAATCACCGGTTGTATTCACTCTTGTTATATATCGGGGCTTTTGTTTTAACACTGCAGAATCATCTAGATTTTTATATAAGAAGACCAGTAACGTGTATCCGGTTTACCGGTTTGAGCCAATTACACGTTTCCTGAAAATTCAAGGGAATCAATGTAAGGGCCGGTAGAAAAAATATATGAAAAATGTTTAACCGGATTATTTTCATTAATATCCTGGATAGAATTTCCAAGGTCCAAACGATACGTCGTATTGGGCTGCAGCGTATCGCGTATTTTGATGGTAACCGTTTTTAGTTTAAAGTTAATGTTCGGATTAATTTTTGGTGTGGGAGAAACCAATAAATTTTCCTGCAGTTGCTGTAATTGTATATATTCATCGTAAGTAAGCGTAATGCGATTGTCTTTGAAATTAATGGTGCCATTGGAGGATCCGCCTCTACCAAGTTGGGAGGAATCGTATCTCTTGGGCCGCCGGTGGGCGAAACAATTTGAGCGCAACCGCTTCCAAAAACTGAGAGCATATAAACGAAGCCGCACAGCGCAATAAAAATAATTACATTCCTTATATTCATTTCAGATAAAAAGCAAACATAATTGCTTTGAACTGATAATGATTTTTCTTCCTCCTAAAATAATTCTAAATCTCCTGTTCAGGCTTCCATAGAAATTTCATGTAATGCTACTGCCATGTTGTTGTTTTTTACAAACTCGCACCAGTGGCAATCGGGCTTACCGCAGCCTGTATAAAAATCGCGCTGCTGAATTTTTTCCCATACTGTTTTTATTTGTTGCTTAACTGTTGTAATATCTTCCGGGTTGATATATATTTTTCTTTCTGATAACCTTTCTTTTTATCAGGTTCAATAAAATCAAATTCACTGCTTAACTTCAATCCATGCATCAGTTATCTACTAATATTTTATAAAACACAGCCTGCCGCCAATAATCGCCACCATTAGGTATTTTTTCATTCGGAGGGATATTTTTAATTTGTCTTTTGCTTTATAACATCACCGGTTTTATAATCCACTACATTCACTTCTTTGCCATTGAATTCAAGCTTATCAATTTTGCCTTTTAACGGAACACCATTTACCACAACGTTTTTTATATTTCTTTCAAGAGCAACTATCTTGTTCCATGTATTAATATATTTATCATAGTAGTTAGAAACACTTTCACCATATTCCAGTCTTCTTGCAAATTGTTCTTTGGTAAAACTTTCACGATGACGATGCATATACCAGTTAAAATAACCATCCACAGTTTCTTTTGATGGGAAATTTGCGCTCATTTCCCTGCATTTCCTCAAAAAGTTTTTCTAGCAAGATGTACAGCACTACCATTCTTTTTCTTCATTTTTTGGGGAAGGAATTCTGATAGGTTTTTAAAATAAAATTCCAAGGGGCAATTTAAATAGTTGTTGAGTGAGGTTACAT
>CAWDCB010000027.1:0-71784 GCA_963800635.1 uncultured Chitinophagaceae bacterium | reverse complement strand
AAAAAATACTTACGCTCATTAAGGACCGCTGTACGTTACTTACAGATTTTTGGGAACAGGCTCAATTCTTCTTTGCAAGCCCAGACGTAATTGATACTACCTCTATACTTTTGAAATGGAATGAGAATAAGAATCTTTTCTTCAATGAATTGTTACGCAACTGGAAACTCGCAAGTTTATGGAATGTAGCAGAACTTGAAAATGCATTCAAAGAAATTGCGGCGGTAAACAAGTTGAAGCCGGGGGAACTTATGCTTCCTTTACGAATAATGCTGGTGGGCGGAAAATATGGCCCCGGCGTGTTTGAAATTGCGGCCTTACTTGGCAAAGAAGAAACTTTGAAAAGAATAGCGCATACACTTTCATTGCTGCATTAATATCCGTAATAACTTCTGTATAATCTCATGTATATTTATGTTTCATGAAAGAGGAAAAAGACAAACCTGCAAATATTGATTCACCTATGCAGCGGCCCATTCGGGTGCTCGTTGCAAAAGTGGGCCTTGACGGCCACGATCGCGGTGCAAAGGTGATAGCAACTTCTCTTCGTGACGCCGGTATGGAAGTAATTTATACAGGCCTGCGCCAAACGCCAGAAATGGTCGTAAATACAGCACTACAGGAAGATGTAGATGCGATCGGCATAAGTATTTTATCCGGTGCGCACAACACAGTTTTTCCTAAAATATTAGCGCTTCTTAAAGAAAAAAAAATGGATGATGTATTGCTAACCGGTGGCGGTATCATTCCAGAAGCCGATATGAAATCTTTAAATAATTTAGGCGTTGGAAAATTATTTCCGCCGGGCACCCCTACCATTGAGATAGCGGCGTATATAAAAGATTGGGTGAAAGCCAACAGGGATTTCTAAACTTTTATCTATTTGCCGTCCGATTTGTTTTGAGAACCGTAAATATTGGTAGGCCTTTCTTTGTTTTAAGCTTGTGTGAATCGCAGCTATGAACCATAACACAAAGAAGACTTAATAAATGATTGCGCATCGCGGAACTAATTAATAATCTTAAGATTGAATGTGCCAGGCACATCACTTGCACCAAAATGTAAAAATATGTATTCAACCCTACTTACTAATTCAGACAAAGGAATATTCACCATTATCATTAACAGGCCAGACAAATTAAATGCGCTAAACAGCACGGTTTTGAATGAGCTCGAAGAAGTGGTGCAAAGAGTATATGATGATAAAGAGATAAAGGCCGCCATAATAACCGGGCAGGGAGAAAAGGCCTTTGTTGCGGGCGCTGATATCTCTGAATTCGTGGCGGTAAACAACGATGAAGGCGCAAGCCTGGCAAGAAAGGGCCAGCAAATATTCTTTAAAATTGAAAATTCTCCAAAGCCTTTTGTTGCCGCCGTTAATGGGTTTGCCTTAGGTGGTGGCTGCGAGCTTTCAATGGCATGTCATTTCCGGCTTGCAAGCAGCAATGCAAAATTTGGCCAGCCTGAAGTAAATCTCGGGCTTATTCCCGGGTATGGCGGTACACAGCGTTTGACCATGCTTGTTGGTAAGGGCAGGGCTATGGAGTTGATGATGACTGGCAAAATAATCGATGCCAATGAAGCAAAGGATATTGGCCTCGTTAATTATGTTACATCACCTGAAGCCCTTCTTGAAAAAACCAAGGAAATACTAGGCGTTATTCTTACAAAATCGCCCGTAGCAGTTTCAAAGGTAATCGCGGCGGTAAATGCCTTTTATGATTTTAAAAAAAATGGTTTCAACGAAGAGATAAATTTATTTGCAGAAGCCTTTGCATCTAATGACAGAAAGGAAGGAACTACTGCTTTTATCGGGAAAAGAAAGGCCGTATTTAAAGGGAACTGATGTTAAGTTAATATGATAAAAGGTGGTTACACGAATCTCGCATGTGTATGACACGAATTAAAAAAGCCCCGTATTTTGTGCGTGGAATGTACATTTTATAATTAGTAATAAAATAAAAAGTACATCATTATATCAAACAGAACACTATTTATTTACACATTTGCATCCAAAAAATTGTTGAGTAACTTTGGCAAATGAAGTCTGTCATAATAAACAGGATCTTTTTATTGCTGTTTACTGTAGTTAGTTTATTTACGGCTTTTTGGATTTTTCATACACATACCGTTTTACAGAATACAGATTCTCCTACTACAGTAGTGCGGTTATTTGATCTCAACAATGACTTGCTGTATAATATCGTTACAATTTTTTCACTAATCCTGTTATTGTCATCAAATGTTTTTTACTGGCGGTCAGGCAATGGCATATTTTTTTTATGGAGCGTTCTTTATTTCATGGCCGGTATTATTTCCCTGGCCGTTCTGGAAGATGCACGATTTTACTACTCAAAACAAAATGGCTTATTACATGGTAAATTCTCTTCCGGCTTTGTTGTTTCCACCTATTTGATAGGGATTGTAATCATCATTACTGTTCTGAATTTTTTTATAATAAGTTTTTTGAGAAAAAAGGCTTTAATACAACGAAAAAAAATATAATTTACTGACCAAGGACTATCTGTGGAACTAATTTGATTAAATTAATTATACCAGCATAAAGAATTAACAAGATGGAATACAGAATTGAGAAGGATACCATGGGAGAAGTGAAAGTGCCGGCGGATGCTTATTATGGAGCCCAGACTCAAAGAAGCATTGAGAATTTCAAAATTGCACAGGACATCAACAGGATGCCGAAGGAAATTATCAGGGCGTTCGCTTATTTAAAAAAAGCGGCTGCCATCACAAACTTTGATGCCGGCGTACTGCCCAAAGAAAAATGTGAGCTTATCAGCAAAGTCTGCGATGAAATTCTTGAAGGGAAGTTAGATAACGAGTTCCCTCTCGTTGTATGGCAAACGGGAAGTGGCACGCAAAGTAACATGAATGTAAATGAGGTCATTGCTTACCGTGCGCATGTGCTAAGTGGAGGGAAGCTTTCCGACAAAGAAAAAATACTTCATCCCAATGATGATGTTAATAAATCACAATCCAGTAACGACACTTTTCCTACGGCAATGCATATTGCTGCTTACAAAATTCTAAATGACCTTACGCTACCTGCAATTGAAAACCTGAGAAGTACTTTGGCAGCCAAGGCAAAGGAATTTATGAAAATCGTTAAAATCGGCCGTACGCATTTCATGGATGCCACGCCTTTAACGCTTGGCCAGGAATTCAGCGGCTATGCGTCTCAGTTAGAGCATGGATTAAGGGCCATCAAAAATACAATGTCTCATCTTAGCGAGCTTGCGCTCGGAGGAACAGCAGTTGGTACAGGAATAAACACGCCTCCGGGCTATGCGAAAAATGTTGCAGAAATCATTGCGGAGCTTTCAGGGCTTCCCTTTAAAACTGCAGAAAATAAGTTTGAATCTCTTGCAGCACATGATGCTATTGTTGAAACACACGGGGCCTTAAAAACGGTTGCAGTAAGCCTTATGAAAATCGCCAATGATATCAGGATACTTTCATCGGGCCCCAGAAGCGGAATCGGTGAAATCCATATCCCTGATAATGAACCCGGTTCTTCAATTATGCCCGGAAAAGTTAACCCCACGCAGTGCGAGGCGCTTACAATGATCGCCGCCCAGGTTATGGGCAATGATGTCGCCATAAGCATTGGTGGTGCAACCGGCCATTTCGAGTTAAATGTTTTTAAACCGGTAATGATTTATAATTTTATTCACAGCGCGCGGCTGATTGGAGACGGATGTAACAGCTTTAATGAAAGATGTGCCAAAGGAATAGAGCCAATTCTTGAAAACATACAAAAGCACGTGGATAATTCCCTGATGCTTGTAACCGCGCTCAATACAAAAATCGGCTATTATAAAGCCGCCGAAATTGCACAAAAAGCTCTTAAAGAAAATACTACTTTAAAAGAAATGTCAGTAAAGCTGGGTTATCTTACTCCTGAACAATTTGATGAGTGGGTGGTTCCTAAAGATATGGTGGGAAAAATTGAATAGTGGCCATTCTGTAAAAGTCATATTTAAAATACGAAAGCATTTTAGCCTGACGCCGGGCTTTCGATGTCATGCCATATTAAAAGTCAACTGCAAAACCACACAGGCTGTTTGAATAGCCTATGGCAAAGTTTTGCGTTCCGCTATTTACCGGTGTACCGATGCCAGTTAGCGTTAAAGTTTGTATGCCCGTAGAAGTAAATGTGCCCGTTTTTGAAAAAGTAACTCCATTAATGGTGTTGGAAGTTATCGAATAAGTACCGGGTACCGTTACTGTAACCTGTAGCTGCACGGTATTAGCGGCAGTTAGCGCGGTACCTGGTGTGTATATTCCGTTTACTGTAACGGGCTTGCAATTGCCCGCACTATCGCCCAGTACACCTGACGATAGATTTGTAGGAATTCTTGTTCCAATTGTTGACGTAAATTTGCCTGCGCTTAAATTTTTGATATTATTCCCCGAATCAAGCGCAGCGCCGGAAAAAGTTCCGCTAATATAATTCGCAGTAATAGAAGTGATATCAACTATAAATTCACCAACCAGTTGATCAGCCTCGTAAAGAGTTTTAGCCGGAATTGAATATTCAAAAGAAGATTGAAACAGGGACGCTTTATATATACCTGTTGTAAAAGTTCGGCATAAAGATGCATGTGAAAAGTTTGAAAGCCATCTGAAGAAGTGCCAAGAAGCTGCAAGTCTTTTGTGCCGCCGGATGAGGTAATATAAGCAGTATCCATATTGCCCTGGAACTGCTTAAGACTGTCTTTAAATTCCCATGCGCCGGTGGCTATTTTTAATCCTCCGCCTTCAAGGCTGTACTCCTTGGCGCAGGAATTAAGTAACACCATAGTAAAAAGGGCATAAAATAGAGTTTTCATAAATTCCATTGGTCGGTATTTTATATTAATAGTTTTCGGATGGTACTAGGACACCTGCATTTCATCGTTGATCAATGTTCCGGTTTCAACGCTCTTAGGATGATTATCCTGAGCGTTCATTTTAAAGAAACGTTTTTGAAACACAAGTATTGTGATGATCCCTGTAGATATAGACGCATCTGCAAGGTTAAAGATTGGCCTGAAAAATTCAAAATCTTCACCTCCCCAAACAGGAATCCAGGAGGGAAAATGCGCATTCCTGATAATAGGGAAATATAACATATCAACTACCTTACCATGTAAAAAACCTGCATAGCCATGTGCGGGAAAAATTTTAGCCACATTATAAGAGAAGCTGCTGCTATCTTCAAAAATCAGCCCATAAAACATGCTATCAATTAAATTTCCAAGTGCCCCGGAAAATATTAGTGCGGCACAAACAATAAACCCGGGATGGTATTTTTTTTCAATAATTTTTTTTATATAAAAAACTCCAAAAATTACCGCAGCCAGGCGGAATAAAGTCAACAGCATTTTACCCCAGTCACCCCCAAACTTCCACCCGTAGGCCATACCCTCATTTTCAATAAAATATAACCGGAACCAATTACCGATTACCGCATGAGATTCGCCTTCGTGGTAATGTGTTTTTACATAAATCTTCAAGCCTGGTCCGCTAAAACCACCAGGCATATAATCAAAAAAACAATTCTTCCTTTCACGTAATAAATTTGATGCGTAAAGATAGCAAAATTGAGGGAGGCTTCACCTCAAATAAGTTAATTATTAGTAAAGAGATCAAAATTTAAAGTTGAAAGTTCGTGTCAACGTGCGGGACCTTCAACCTTAAACCTTCGACCTTCAACCGTGTTTATTCTTCAAAATAAACTCTCTTTACCCTTTGAGAAATACCTGTCATTAATTCATATGGAATTGTTTCCGCCCATTTGGCAAGCGTGTATAATGGCAAAGATTCGCCAAACACAACTACTTCATCTCCTTCTTTAATGGTTTCCAAACCGGTAACATCAAGCATTGTCATATCCATACACACATTGCCAATTACGGGAACGAGCTTATTATGAATAATCATTTTCCCTTTTCCGTTGCCAAGATTTCTCGGGTAGCCGTCCGCATATCCAATACGCACGGTCGCAATTAAACTGTCTCTTTTTAACCTTGCACTTCGTCCATAGCCCACAGTCTCTCCTTCTTTTACTTTTTTTATTTGGGATACCGTTGTTGTAAGCGTAGTAACATTTTTTAGTTTCGATTGCATCGGTTTATTACTGTCAATACCATAAAGCCCGATGCCAAGCCGCACCATGTCTTTTTGCAGATCCAAATGATGAGCTAATGCCTGCTGTGTTAGCAATGTGCTTAATAAATTTATATCCAAGGCTATCTTCAATTATTTTACAGCAATCTTCAAAAATCACCGATTGCCTTAGCGTGAAATCATTTTCGTTTTTATTGTCACCCGCAACAAGGTGTGTAAACATTGAAACAACTTTTATCCATGTATTGCCATTTAAGGAGTTGCTCAAAATATTCATGTCATCACCGGTGAAGCCAAGCCTGTGCATACCGGTATCAATTTTTATGTGAACAGGATAATTACTTATTCCTGAAGCTTTCAGGAAATTTTCAAATTCATATAATATACTGAAAGAGAATATTTCCGGTTCCAGGTTATTATTTACCAGGGACTCGAAAGTGCCCGTTTCTGCGTTCATCACCATTATCGGCAATGTAATTCCTGCTTTGCGCAATTCAATTCCTTCATCGGCATAGGCAACAGCGAGGTAATCTACTTTGTGCAATTCTAATACAGACGCTATTTGGTAACTGCCACTTCCATAGCTGAAAGCTTTTACCATAGCCATTATTTTTGTCGACGGTTTAAGAAGCTGTTTGTATTGCCTTAAGTTATGAACGATGGCATTAAGATTTATAGATAATATGGTCTGGTGCACTTTCTGCTCTAATTCCCTGCTTATTTGTTCAAAACCGAAACTGCGCGCGCCTTTTATTAAAACAGCCTCATCGTAAAAATGAAAGACGGGGATATTTTTTAAAAAATCGCCGACAGTTAAAAAAAACTGCTGGTTATTTAAAGAATGAAATGCGCTTTGCTGTGAGAAAATACCAGGGCCGATACCTATAAGCGTTTGTATTTTTTTGTACCGGAGAAGATGAGCTACTTCTTTATATAATTCATCGGGTTGTTGCCCGGATTGTAAAATATCAGATAAGACTACCGTATGTTTTTTATGTTGCTTTTGTTGTTCCAGGAAATCAAGCGCTATCGATAAGGAATGTAAATCGTTACTGTAGCTATCGTTTATTATAGTACAATGATTTATACCCTGTTTCAGTTCCAGCCGCATTGCAATAGGGTAAAGCGATGCAAAGCTTTTCCTGGTTTCGTCATTATTTTTATTTAGTAATAAAAGAACACACCAGCAATTAATTGCATTTTCAACAGACGCATCATCTGTAAATGGTATCGTTATTGAAATCCTTTCTGCTTTATAAACTGCCTCGATTTTTGTATGGAGATTGCTTTTTTTAATCAAAGAAACCTGAAGGTTGTTGCGGGTGCTTTTGCCCCATGAAAATAATTGCAGGCTCCCCGTTTTCTTCCGTACTTTTTTTTGAAAAGCAATGACAGCTGTTTTTAGATCCTTGTTATCAGAACAAAAAATAAGATTCTTTGCATGTACAAACAACTTTAGTTTTTCATTTATTTTTTGCGCCCTGTTATCAAACCCTTCGTCATGCGCCTGCCCGATATTTGTAAATACACCAATGGAAGGTTTAATAATTTTTTCTAATTGTATCATTTCACCGGTATGGGAAATTCCTGCTTCAAAAATCGCAAGCGTATGTGACGAATTAATACCTAAAACACTCAGTGGAACGCCGATCTGCGAGTTATAACTTCTGGGACTTCTCACAATTAAATAGTCGGGTTTTAGTAATTGATTGAGCCATTCTTTTACAATTGTTTTGCCATTACTGCCGGTAATTGCAATAACGGGAAGCTCAATGCCGCCGCGTAGTTTATTAAACCTGTTGCGATGATGCGCAGCTAGTATTTGTAAAGCGTTTATCGAATTATTAACTAGAATCACATTAGCATCGGGAATCGCCTTTATGTCAACATTTGCATTCTCCGTTATAAAATTTCTTACTCCCTTTGCATATAATTCTTCAACGAATGCATTGCCATCATGATGCAGGGTTTTTATGGCAAAAAAAATAGTATCCGATGGGAAAATAATTTTCCTGCTGTCAAGAGAAAGATATACGGGTGCTGGCAGGGCGGTATTGTAATTCAACAGGCTGCCTTTAGTCAATTTTGCTATCTGCTCAATTGTATAATGGATAGTTACATTCATGTCGAAGAATAAGAAATAAAAAACAAGAAATAAATAATTAGAAAATCAGCGATCTTACTGGACCGTAAAATTTAAATACTTTTAAATCGTCGCTCATCAAATTGTTTAACTGTTCTTGAATCTCTTGTTTTTTTTATTGCATTTTATTTAACCTGGTTTTATACATAGAAAATAAAATAGAGGAGGAAATACAGCCAACGATTACAAGTAAAGATATCCATATCTCCAGGTGAATATCAAAGTATTCAATCAGCATTTTTATGCCGATAAATATCAACACTATGGCAATGCCTTCTTTAAGATACCGGAACCTGTCAACTGCGCCCCTCATAAAAAAAATAAAGAGCGTAGTCCCAGCACGGCAAAAATATTTGAAGTATATATTACCATTTTTGTTTGTGTAATTGCAAATACTGCCGGTATGGAATCGAGTGCAAAAACAATATCTGTTGTTGCCAGCAATATCATAACCACAAAAAGCATCGTGAAATGCTTTTTCCCATTAACCAGTTTTATGAAATTTCCTTCGCCATTGTATTTCGTGAGTGGAACAATTTTTTTCAAGAACTTATATACCACATTTTTTTCAGGATCAAATTCTTTCTCATTGTTGATCAGGAACATTTTAATACCTGTATAAACAAGAAATCCGCCGAATAGGTATAAGCAGCCAGAAGAACCTTTGAACCATTGCTATTCCAACCGTAATAAAAATAATTCTTAAAATTATGGCAATCAATATGCCGAGTAACAGTACCCGGTTAGAATATTTTTCCGGGATACCGAAATAAGAAAATATAAGAATGAATACAAAAATATTATCAATGCTCAGCGCCCATTCCATAAGGTAAGCGCTTATATATTCCAGCGCTTTCGTTTGCCCGTTTTCATACCACACAAATAAAAAAAAGCCAAACGCAAGACTTACCCAAAAAGTGTTTGAATAAATGCCTGCCTTATCGATACTGTTTTTGATTTTTTGCTCAAAAGCCCAAGATCAAAAATCAATAGCAATTACCATTACTATTCCAAACACCAGGTAAGTCCATTCGGTTGAATTCATTATAAATTATTGTGGCAAAGATATGTTTTGGAAGAAGGTAAAGGTTAGATGGCTGTATTTTTTTCTTCTCCGCCATTGATAAATTATTCCGCCCAGGATGATCAGCAAAACAGGTAATGCAATATTTATTAATTGCCAGGCAGTTCTTTGCTCCCGCAGCTTTTTTAGGATCGATAAGGCGAAGTGTGTAATCTTTTGCCCTCGCCTCACTAAGGCCTACATTATTGATTAAGATATTCAAGGCAATTTTCAACAAACTCTTTATTGGCAAACTGGTATTGGTACTGAGTTTCAACGGTATATGAATTTACGCCCATCGGCAATGGCTTTTCCTGTGAAACACCGTTTAAAACAATATCACCATCAGCAATAACAATCATTTTATTATCATTAATGCATTGAGTTAAAAACGGAGTATCGATATTGCAGCAAGGGAATCCATAACGGCCTGGCCTACACGATTTTTATAAAGAGAGGTAAATTTTCCTTCAAGCAATACGCCGGCAGGAATATCTTTCTTTTTATAAGCATCATCTTCCGGGGCATTCCGGTTTTCTTCCCCGCTTATTAATGCAGGTGTTTCAATAGTTCTTGCATTTGGCGAAGAACTTAGCAGGATTGTTTTATTAATTCCCGGTGCACTTACCGTGTCAATTGAGTTTACAAACCTGCCTGCTACCAGGCCAACATTTTTATTAATAACACTGTTTTGTTTTGACTCAAATAATGGAAAATAATTCCAGTGCAAAAATTCAAACTGATCTTTTCCATTTACGCTAAATGGCAAAAAATCGCATTGCAGATCCATTAAAAGATCAGGATTAATTCTTACTCCATATTTAAATAAAAGATCTTCAAGGTGCAGGTTGCGGTCATAAGCAATAACCTGGTTTTTCACCTGGAGGCTATCCATTTCGGCTTCCAGCCTGTCAACAAACCAAATTACTTTTCCACCTCTCATTACATACTGATCAATTTTTAATTTTTCTGCTTCAGTAAAAGGGATTGTTGGCTTTACGATCATCAGAAGCCTGAAAGTATCTGGAATTACAGGCTCCGTAATGATGTTCATCATGAAAAGGCTGTAATTTTTTTTCAAAACATTTTCAGCAAGGTCATAAATATTTATACCGGTGGGCTCTCCGTTACCAACTGCAATAGGCAACCATTGGCTTATGATCTTCTGTCACTTTATAAATAGCATTGGCAAACTTATATTCCAGTAAGGCTTCAGCGCTGTTAAGCTCGGGAGGTGTTATTACGGTTTGCGTTCCGGAATACAAATTAACCGCCAGGATTTTGTCTTTATAATGCACTAACGCTGCCGGATAAATGTATTGCGATTGCTCGCCGGCTTTCAATTGCACTTTTAAATTAATAGGCACAATTCCCAAGGAAGAAAGTGTATCGGCATAGGTTCTTGAAGTGCCCGGCATCTGGTCATCGGCTGAAACCAGTTTATAACGAATATTGCCGTTGGCATATTCTTTAAATTCCTGTAATAGTTCTTGCGCCGATGCAGATAATTTTTTAAAGCCAGAAGGCATATCTCCTTTTAAAAAAAGATCGACTTCTACTTCTGCATCAAGGTTTGCCAATATTTTTTTTACGGGCGAAGAAATCGTAAATCTTTTTTCATTCGTAAGATCAATTCGTTTATGAATTACCGATGCAAATAAATTAATTGTAAATACTGCAGCAATTACAACAATCCATCCACCATCTTTTATTTTTATCTGAAAAAAATCTCATTAGCGTGCGGTACTATTTTTTGTTAAATTTTTTTGTGTTGCAAAAAGGAAAAGAAAAATGATGCTTAAAAAATAAATGATATCACGCGTATCAACCACTCCACGGCTGATACTGCGATAATGAAAATCAATTCCAAGCATTTCAATATAATAATCGGCATTGCCCGTAAAAACCGGCAATTTACTTATTGCATTAAATCCAAAATATAAAATAAGGCAGGCAAAAGCACCTGCTAAAAAAGCAACAACAGCATTTGATGTAAGGCCTGAGCACCACATACTAATTGACGCAAAAACCGCTGCCAGAAAAATCAATCCGATATAAGAACCGGTGATACCGCCACTATCAATACCTCCTGCGGCAGATAATGAATGAATGGTATAAACATATAAGAGCGTTGGAAGCAATGCAATAAGAATAACAATAAATACCGCAAAATATTTACCTAAAACAATCTGCCAGTTTGTAAGCGGCCGTGTTTGCAAAATTTCAAATGTTCCCGTTTTATATTCCTCTGAAAAGCTGCGCATGGCTAAAGCGGGAATCAAAAAAATAAATATCCAGGGGGAAAGATCAAAAAATGTATCAAGTGTTGCATATCCGAAATCAAAAATATTGCTGTCTTTTAAAATAAAAAGATATAAACCATTTACTAAACAGAAATAAAATTATTGTAATATAACCTGTGAGGCTGTTGAAAAACTGCCTGCAATTCTTTTTTGACTATTGGTATCATGCTGCTAAAAAGTGCAATTTAGGTTTTGAAAAATAATTATATGCATTTTGATTTTGTTTAAGCAGCGTTTTCAAATAATCGCTTGTCATATTTGTGTTATAAGATTAGCTGCCCGGCAATTACCTGAAATTTTTCAATCAATTAAGAATCTCTTGAAAAAGGAAACCAAAACATTCCTGAAGACTTGAAAAGCAATTTTTCAGAGATTCTTTTTAAAAGTTTACCTAAACCAACTGAGAAAAACCCTGTAATTACAGGGTTTTTTTATGCGATATTATGGAATGTTGATTTAAAGAATCATAATAAAAAAATTATTATGAAACTTATCAGCTTTAACTTATTGGCTGGCACTGTTCTTCTCGGCCGTAACATTTGGACAAACTAAAAAAACAGTTCCACCACCTCCGCCTCCACCTGCAATCATGCAACAACCCTTACCTCCCCCTGCACCCCCAGCACCACCTTCAATTGCTATGGTTGCTCCACGTGCTCGTGTAACTCCGCCACCTCCACCGCCATCGCCCGTTATTGCGCCTGCTATTCCTCGTGCACCTTTGCCACCCGCTTTGCCTTACCGTTAACCTCACCATGTTTTATAGTAATGAAATAAACGTTTTATAGTTAAGAAATAAACCTGGTTAATTATTTACCGGATAAGCTAAGCCTGGCAATTAACTATTGACGATTTAAATCAATCAGTCAATTGCGCCTGCCTTAATTTTACTACCGTTTCAACCACCTGCCCGATCGTATAATCAATTTCTTCTTCTGTAGTGAAGCGGCTCAGCCCAAATCGAATTGCGGCTTTTGCCAAACTCATCTTTAACGCCAAGCGCCTTTAAAACATAGGAAGGCTCAAGAGTAGCCGAAGTACAGGCCGACCCGGAACTTACTGCAATATTTTTATTAAACCCCAGCATTAAACCTTCACTGTCTGCATATTTAAAGCTTACGTTGCATACATTAGGTAACCGATGTTCCATGCTCCCATTCACATAAACCGCATCAAGTTTTAACAGTTCTGATTCAAGCTTATTACGGAGCTTCTCTATTTGGGCGGCATCTTTTCCCATTTCAATTCTGCAAAGTTCACATGCTTTTCCAAAACCAACAATGCCAGGAACATTTAAAGTGCCGCTTCTCATTCCTCTTTCATGGCCGCCGCCATCTATTTGTGCAGTTAATCCGTACTCTCGGGTTTTTACGGCGAACGTACAGCGCACCCACGCCTTTTGGCCCATGCATTTTATGCGCGGAAAATGCCATCAGGTCTATCCCATCTTTAATTACATCAACAGGAATTTTTCCTGCTGCCTGCGTAGCATCCGTAAAAAATAATGATCCCATGTTTTTTTGCAATATCGCTTATTTCTTTTATAGGTTGTATTACACCAATTTCATTATTCGCATACATGACGGCAATTAATATTGTATTGGGTTGTATCGCTTTTTCCAGTTCTTTCAAATCAATTAATCCCATCTGTTTTTACAGCGAGATAAGTTATTTGCCCACCCAATTTTTCTATATGCCTGCAGGTATCCAGTACTGCTTTGTGCTCTGTAACCGCTGTAATGATATGATTGCCTTTTGCCGCATACATTTCAAATACCCCTTTTAATGCAAGGTTATCGGCTTCTGTAGCGCCGGAGGTAAAAATAATTTCTTTGGATTCTGCACCTATCAATTGCGCCTACCTGTTCACGGGCATATTCAACCGCCTCTTCAGCTTCCCAGCCAAAAGAATGGCTTCGGCTGGCCGCGTTTCCAAAATGTTTCAAAAAATAAGGAGACATTGCTTCCAATACGCGGGGATCCATTGGTGTGGTCGCATTATTATCAAGATAAACGGGCAATTTCAACATAACCTGCAATTCATTGGCACAAATTTAAACCAAAAGCCGGCCAAAGTAAGCAGTAACCGGATTGGCACATTTAAACAGGCAGGATTACCAACATGTGAAGTAAATTTGAACTAAAATAAAATGAGAAAAATTGAACATATTGGTATCGCCGTAAAAAAGCTCTCCGCTTCTATTCCACTTTTTGAGAAATTATTAGAGTCACCGTGTTATAAAACTGAAGTGGTAGAAAATGAGCAGGTAAATACTGCTTTTTTTAAAAAGGGGGAAACGAAAATTGAATTAGTGGAAGCCTATGGGCCTGGCAGTGTTATCAACGCTTTTATAGAAAAAAAGGGGGAAGGCCTTCATCATATTGCTTTCGAAGTAGCAGATATAGAAGCGGAAGTAAAAAGACTGGTAAACGACGGGTTTATTTTAATAAACGAATCCCCAAGAGAAGGAGCCGATAATAAGCTGGTCTGTTTTTTACATCCAAAATCAACCAATGGTGTTCTGATTGAATTATGCATGGAGAGGGAGGCATAAGCATTTATGTTTTTTAAATGAGATTGTCAATATCATCTAAATCCCTGTACCTTCCTGAAGCCCTTTTTGCCTTTAATAATTCGCTAAGCCCAATTAACCTTACTTTCAAATTTCCAACTTCAACAAATTCAGAAGTTTTGAAAGCGCTATCAAAATTTAATCCTTTTACGTCGGTCATGATATCGATACCTGAAGGCGGCCGCCCGAATGTAAACACATTCAATGCGGGGTTTTTTAAAAAATTGTCTTCAGACATATCAAAAACCGGCATCTTAAATTTTTCAAACGCTTTTACTAATTTGAAATAGTTTTTCTTTTTTTTATTTACCCAGATATCCAAATCACCGGTGGTTCTTAAATATCCATGAAGAATTACGGAATAGCCACCTACCAAAATATATTCAACATCACTATCATTTAATGCAGAAATAAAATCACGGAAGTCTTCATTAAAAATATTACTCATTATTTTCTTTCCCTGATTGTAAAAGAGGTTTTATCTACGCGGGGAGGATGATTAACATCAAAATTATAGGCAACGCTATTTAGATAACCGGCAGCTTCCAACCTTTTTGCATAGGCCTGTTTCTTCCAGTATTCAAGATGATGGGAAGCTTCTTTCAATGTTTGATGTTTGAATGCTCTTCTATCTACCTTACCGGGTTTCATAGTTTAAATTAATGTTAAAGAGAAAACTTTTCGCTTATTCAAAAGTAGGTACAATTTAACAGGCAATAATTTAAAAAGCGTACAGCGCTACGCTCCCATTAAAAATGGATTAAACTTCATTTCATCACCTATGGTTGTTGCAGGGACCGTGCCCGGGATATACTTTCACAGCCGCTGGCAATTTGAAGAGTTTTTGCTTTATATTTTTCAGGAGGTCTTCATAATTACCTCCCGGCAAATCTGTACGGCCGATACTGTTTTTAAATAACACATCTCCTCCGATAATAAAGTTTTGCTGTTCGCAATAAAAACAAATACTTCCGGGAGAATGGCCCGGGGCTTCAATTACTTTTAACTTATCGTTAAGTAATGAAATGATATCACCTTCTTTAAGGAAAACCAGCTCGCCTGTATAGTTATCAAAAGGAAGGTTGAACATTAAGCCCGAAGCGGGCGCCATTTTCAAAACGTCCTCTTCATTTTTATGAATCTGCAGTGTCAGTTTGTACTCTTCAGCAATGTATTTATTACCAAAAACATGATCGAGGTGGCAATGCGTATTGAGTAGTATTTCAGGCTGAGTTTGTTAGTGATTAGAAATGAGTTCAGGGCTTCTTTTTCCTCGTCAAAATAACACCCGGGATCTATAATAATGCACTGCTTTTGCTCATTGTAAAGCACGTAGGTATTTTCCTGAACAGGATTAAAAGTTAAAACTTTGATTTGGAACATAACGTATGTGAAAATCCGGGAAATTCATTTTACTGATTAAGCTGAAACGTTTAATTTTAGGCAATTATAACCTACCGTACATGCAATATCATCAGAAACCTTACATGCAATATTATACGAAACTTATTGACAAAAAAATTTTTCTCTTTGTGGTGTTTTTCACTTTGGCTGGTCTGATTGCACATGGGCAGGTAAGCAGCGTGGAATTTGGGAAAAACCGTGTTCAATATAAAAAATTTAAATGGCAGTATTACCAAACAACAAATTTCAATGCATACTTCAACCAGAAGGGCCAGGAAATTGCAAAATTTGTTGCGCAGGTAGCAGAAGAAGAACTTCCGGGCGTCGAAAAATTTGTTGAATATAGTTTGCAACGCCGGGCAAATATTGTTATTTATAACAGCTTCAATGATTTGCAACAAAGCAATATAGGCATTGGCATTGACTGGCAAAGCCCGGGGGGCCTCACAAAGCTTGTCAATAATAAAATGGTTGTTTATTACAACAGTAATCATGCAGATCTCCGCAGGCAAATTCGTGAAGGCATTGCAAAGGTGCTCACACAAAATGTTTTATTTGGTGATGACCTGGGTGAAGTAGCCGGCAACCAGGCACTGCTTGACTTGCCCCAATGGCTTATAGATGGTTATGTTGCTTATGCCGGCCAAAACTGGAGTACGGAACTTGATGATGATTTAAAGAGCGAAATTCTTAGCGGAAATTATAAAAATTTCTACCAGTTTGCCTTTGATAAGCCATTACTTGCCGGACATGCCTTTTGGTATTATATTGAAGAAAAGTATAAAAGAGAAAACACAACTTACTTATTATACCTGGCACGGGTTTATAAAAATTTAAACAGGGCCTCCCAACAGGTAACAAAAAAAAGAAAATTTAAAGAAGTACTGGCCGACTTTATGCAATATGAGGAGGATAAATATGACAAGGATATTTCCCGCAGAAAAAATTATCCTAAAGGAAGTGAGATTACTGATGTTACCATTGGGAAAAGAAAAGACTACTTTCATTTTAATGTAAATCCGAATAAACGAAATGGCTCTTTTGCAGTAGTTCAATATAAAAAAGGCCAGTACAGGTTACTGCTCAATGAAGAGGACAAGGATAAAACGCTTTTAAAATTTGGAGTAAGAAGCCAGGTTGACCAGATCAATCCAAATTATCCCATGATGGCCTGGGACCCGAAAGGCTCAAGGCTTTCGGTAGTTTATGAAGAAGAAGGACGTATCAAGCTTTTTGTATATGATGTAATTACACGGGTGAAGCCTTACAAACGCGACCTTACCGATTTTTTTGACCAGGTGCAGGATATGAAATATATGCTTGACAGCAGGACACTCCTTTTCAGCGCTGTAAAAAATGGCCATTCGGATATTTATACCTACGATCTTGAGAATGATAAAGTAAAGCAGGTTACCAATGATGTGTATGATGATCTCGATCCTTCCTTTGTAGCATTTCCGAGTAAAACGGGAATCATTTTTTCAAGCAACCGCCCCTCTGCCAGGGTAAAAGGCTCGGATACTTCTTTGTTACGTAATCGCTACAATGTTTTTTTAATAACCGATTTTGCAACCAATAAAGCGGAGCTTAATCAAATAACCCAGCTCACGAATTTAAAATTCGGCAATGCCAGGTTTCCTGCACAATATAATAACAACCATTTTACATTTGTAAGTGATGAAAACGGTGTTGGCAATCGCTACGCAGGCTTTTTTACAACTGCAAATGCAGGGCTGGATACCCTGGTTCTTATAGGTGATGATATTCTTCGCAATCCATCGCTAACAGAAGTGGACTCATTGCTAAGATCCTATAAAAAGCAAGATGTTGATTCAGTTGCAGTTGTTGCTGTTTCCAACGATTCGGCTTATGTATTTCCGTTAACAAATTATGAGAGCAATCTTAGGGAAACAAGAGTTGCCGGCGATAATAGCCAGGTAAGTGAAGTAACCAGGCAAAGTGATGATAAAATATTGTACAAACTTAAGATTGATGAGAACGCCTTGCGTCGACGGAACGTAAGTGCGAGGCCTACTGCTTATATGAAACGGCTCATGGAACTTGACAAAATTTCAAGAGGCCAGGAAATTATTTCACAACCTTCCGATACACCAAAAAAACAGGACATTTTCCAGAATGAATTTAAGGAAGAAAAGAAAGATACCAGTAGGGGAAATACTTCCAATATACCCGCAGAAGCCGCGCCCACTGTATTATCAACTGCAAAGCTGTATCCATACAAACCATTAAAGTTTGCTACAGATTATGTAGTTGCAGGGTTTAATAATAGTGTACTGGGAACAAGATATCAATTTTACCAGGGTGGGGCAGGTCCTATTACACTTAGTTCCAATGATGGGTTAGATGGAACACTTCGCCTTGGCGTTGCCGATATAATGGAGGATATCAAGATTTCCGGCGGATACAGGCTTTCAACTAATTTGAAGGATAACGACTGGCTGATGCAGTTTAGCAATCTTAGAAAACGAATTGACTGGACTCTTACTTATTACAGGAATGTACAACAGACCAACTATTCTTTTTTCGATACCTCCAATACCAATTACCCGGGCAGGGTTTTTTCAAACCTTTACCAGGCCGGGCTCAGTTACCCGTTTAGTGTAACAAAAAGTGTGCGTTTCAACGTTGGTGTTAGAAAAGATCGTGTGGTAGCAAGCACTTATGATGATGTATCTTTAAATGCACCTGACATTTCAAAAACTTATGGGTTATTGCATGCAGAATATGTATATGATAATACATTGAATCCGGCGCAAAATATCTGGAACGGTATACGTTATAAGGTTTATGCAGATTGGAACAGCCAACTGAGTAAACTCTCATCTTCGGAAGGGCGTTATACTTTTAATTTAGGCTTTGATGCAAGGGCCTACTATCCCATCTATAGAAATTTTATATGGGCGGGAAGAGTTGCTGCGGATTTTAGCTGGGGTAATCAAAAGTTAATTTATTACCTGGGTGGTATAGATAACTGGATCATGCTGGGTGAGAATGTAAAGACCGATAAAAACGGTAATCAATCTTATCGTTATTTTAATCCCGCCAACAGGCCGGATCCTGATGCCAATTATGCGTTCCAATCCCTTGCGGTTAACCTTAGGGGATTCATACAAAATGCCGCGAACGGCAATAATGCCACCGTTATAAACAGTGAATTCAGGTTGCCGGTTTTTACCACGCTTTTTAGTAAGCCAATAAACAATGCCTTTGTAAGAAATTTCCAGCTCATACAGTTTATTGATCTTGGTTCGGCATGGAATGGCGCCTATGATAAGCTGTCCCGGCCTTTTATTACTTATTCAAGCCAGGATCCAACGGTAGAGGTAAATATTAAAGCTCCGGGCATAGGGCCTTTCCTTGGGGGCTATGGTTTCGGAGCGCGCAGTACCTTATTAGGATACTTTTTAAAATTTGATGCAGGGTGGCAAATGAATGGCTTCTTCAAAGGAAAACCCATTTATTATTTTAGCATGGGGCTGGATTTTTAAGCCGGTCCAGTTTTAAATATAACCTGCAGCCAACTTAAAGCGTCGATGGTGTATTAGCACAAATTCCATAAAATATTTTATTCATGTCTACCTGTTACCAGCTTGTAAAGCGATGAAGTGTTTACCCATTGGTTAAGGGCTGCGACCGGTTATTACTGTAAAATTGAAGTACCGCGTATAATAACACCAGCGCTACACAAACTATCCATCCAATAAAAACCATGGCTACAAGGTTGTGTTCCCTTACTTCAACTTCCTGCAACGATCTTCCTGATACCACGAAACCAACGGGGGAAGCGCTGGAACTTAATAGCTCCACCGCCATTCTTATCTCCGGCCGCGGTTGCCATGTTACCTGGTACTCTGCGTGTGATTTTGTAAAATTAAAAACGCCTGCCGGTAATTCGGGCATTTTATTTTCAAGATAGCCGGAGGAACGAAGCGGCTTTCCTGTAGCGTCATATAATGCAACAAATGGTGAAAGGCTTTGAGTAATATCAATTGTATCTGTAAAGAACTTTTCAACAGGCATGCCTTGCTGAAGCCTCGCATTTATATCACGTGCAAGTTGTATTTGTGGATCGTTAGCGGCCATACGATAGCTCTGCTGAACAGTAACATAAATGACTCCAAAGATAACAGTGATACCTGCCATTGCCAGGAGATAGTTAACAAAAAACGTTTTTCTCATGTCTTTTCTATATTAAAAGTACTTTGTATTTCAAAGTCAAATTAAAAAAAAATTAACTGATTGATTTAATCATTTTCTCAAGGGCGCGAAGGTGTTGCAGAAAGGCCTTTTGTCCTGCTTTGGTGATGGTATATATAGTATTTGTTTTTCTGCCAATAAATCCTTTATTAACTTTAATGTAACCACTTTCTTCGAGTGATTTTATGTGAGACGCAAGATTTCCATCTGTTACATTAATGAGTTGCTTTAATTCATTGAAATTTATTGCTTCGTTAACCATGAGGGTGCTCATGATACCCAGCCGTATACGGCTGTCAAAAACTTTATTAAGATTTGCTATGGGATTATTCATTCGTGCTATTTGCCAGGTTCAGATCTTTTTTCTCATATTTCAGCCAGAAAATGATTCCGTAAATAATGTGAATTAACCCAAAGCCTAATCCCCAGAAAATTAGCCCGTATCCTAAAATCCATAAATTAATTATACCGATAAAAAGTTCTGTAAATCCCAGGTACCGCACTTCCGGCAAAGTATATTTAGAAGCATTTACCAATGCCAGCCCATAAAAAATGAGGCATGCAGGCGGAATTAATATGTAAACCTCCGATGTTACGAGGCGAAAAATAAATAAGCTTCCCAGAAATAAAGGAATGGCAACGCTGGTCATTACTCTCCTTGCAGACATGCCAAAAACAGAAATGCCGAGCTTTCTGCAACGTACGTATATAAAGACGAAAGAAGAAATAAGTGCTGCCATAAACGTCGCGATGGCGATAAACATCAGCCGTGTGATAAGCTCTTCACGGGACGCCGGCGTATTTCCTGCAGTTCCATGCCTCCACGCAGCAATTGCCTGGACGGCAAACCAAATGCCTGTTAGCGCACAGATGCCGGCAGCTATACCACTAAAGCCACTCAAACTGCTGAACTTCGTACTCCGCTCCATCATTTTTTTAATGTGCTGCAGCTCCTGCAAAGGTTCATGTTGTGCGTTCATAGAAAGTACTTTGAAATACAAAGTAAAGAATTTACAATGATATCTGCAACTATTTTGTGGTGGTTTTAACTGCCGGGATCAGGAAGTACTATAATTGTTTATTGTCTGCAAGATACGTGCTAAACAAAGAGTCAATTGATTGGGATTCAAATTTTTTGTCATAGAAAACGCGATCAGTTTCCTCTTCCCCAATCTCTGTTTTGTTTTTATCCATAGCAAATGGCCCGCAGATGGCCAGGTGAGATTCTTTTTCACCATCTACATAAAATGTAGCTTTAAAAAGGAAGTAGCGGTTTAACTTGTCTTTTATCTTCGCTGTTTTTTCCGTAAGGAACTGCATGGACGAGGGTTCATCCATTTCATCTTCATCTCTTATAACTTTATAGAGGCTGGCTTCTGCAAATAGCCTTTGCGTATGCCATACTGCAGGAAACCTATCCGCTTTGGCAATTTTCTTTAACTGGTTATAAAAATCAACGCGGTAGTATTTATCCGCGGCAATTCTATTGATTTGCAGGGCGGATACGTTTTTATTATCCTTTAAAAGAGCGATGGTGGCCGTTTGCTTTATGTCAATATCATCAATAGATAGAAACCGGTTTAGCAATCGTTCACTTTCTTTTGTATCCAGGATAGAAAGTATTTTTATGACTGATTCGTTAAAAAGGCCTTCATAATGTTTAGGGTCTTTCGCTATAGCCCGTTAGCTGGGCTCCTGCGATCTCGTAAATTTTTGCAGAGTGGCTTTGGATGGATTTTTTACTTATCAGAGAGCTGTCAGATAATTCAACACTTAAGTCTATTACCAACGGGGCGGAAATTGAATCCGCATACAATCTTTCAATGGCCGGAAAGAGGGTAGCGCATAGCTTAAGCGAATCCTTCAGAAAATAGGAAAAGCTGTAATTATTTTCATGAGGGGAATTTTCAATGTACAGATCTCTGAGTATATTATAAGAATTCTGTGTCTTATGCTTTGCAAGTAATTCCAGCAAGGTTTGTTGTATTGGCCCATTGCTTCTGGCAATACCAGGATATTCATCGCGAATAAAATTAATGGCTGAATCTTTCATCAGGGGCAGGATGACATTCGCAATGGCCCTATTGGTGCCGGCATAACGCGTCGTATCAAAGGGATACTTTTTAAGCAAAGCGGGCAATAATAAAGACAGGTCTGTTTGCGTAAACTTTGCAGCTTCAAGTGCGGACATGGCATCAGTAAAAGTTGCACTGTCATTACCTGATAAATCGGCCAGGATCCTGGCTGTTTTATTTTCAAATAAATGACCGGGTGCTATAGTCCCGTTAATCGTGAAATCGCTAAAAAACTTTTTATTGTTGGTATCATCCAGGTCGCTTTTAAGTATAAAACTGATAAGATGATACACGGAATCGCCAGATCGCAATACCCGTATTCTTTTATACGAAGCTGTGCCCGCATTCCGCACAAGGATTTCCCTGCCCATACTATTCCCATTTTTTATCCCCCGTGAATAAATAAGCGAATCGATATTATCCGGATCTTTGAAAGTGCGGTACGATGATGTATCAGTATAGTATCTTTCTGTTTCATCGTTATAGAAAGAGCTGTCACTGTTTGTCCAGTAATAAGGGGAAACCGGATAAAGCATTATGTTATAAGAAGTAGAAGAATAAGTATCATACGCTAAATATTGCTTTCTTTTTTTATCAGTTTCTAGTGCTTTTGTTAGTTGATAACCAGCAAGGCCCGCAGTATCGGCTACATCCAAATCAATTGATGAGGGGGCCCAGGTACTAAACGTGTTGCTCGCGGAAGCCCTGTTTTTCCATTCAGAGATTTTCCATGGCAATATTTTAAAAGAATTTTTGAACTGTTTTATGTTGGGGGAATCCATCCTGTTTTTTTCAGTTACAGTTACCAATGTATAATTCCGGTTTCCTTTATTAATCATTAAAAAGTCAGTAACTAATTCCTGTACGCCGCTTTTCGAATAAGAAACGATATCCATTGCGGGAAGTCCATTATAATTTACCTTCTTCTTTTCTATATGAGTATTATTTGTGTCGTTGATAAGAGCTTCATAATGTTGATTGAAATAAATACTGTCTGCATACATCAGATAGCCTTTTTTGGTTTCATTTATGGCCAGGATATAATAAGTGTTTGTTTTAATATCCATTGCCGAGTATATTGTAGAGGTCCAGTTTTTTTTAATTTTTGCCGGTGGTAATATGTAAATTTCGGGTGATTTAGGGAAACTGATTGAAAAGGCCTTGGCGCTATCAAGTTCAGTAACCCAATCATTGTTTTTAACCTCTATATTCGCGTACATCACAAAACTTTGCAGGAAGCGGTTTGCATCTTTTGTGAATAAATTATCGTGGTTCGGCGACCCTACAATAGCCATATATTCTTTATTGCCTGTTATAAAAATTTGTAGCCTGCAATACACATTTTCTCTCAGCGCATTTATTTCAACACCGTTTATTCCATTATTTATTATGTTTTTCTTTTCTTTCTTATTAATTTTTTCAGCAGAGAAATTCTCCATTATTTTGTTTATTGCGTCGTCTTTATTAGTGCCGTTGTCAATTCCAACGTAACCCGTCATAAAAAAACTGCCGGAAGCGAGGTCTCCATACATCTTCATCTTTAACTCATTACCAAATTTATTTATATCCGTAGGCTTACCTGGCATTTCTACTGTATACAAATTATCCGGCCCTTCAATTTTCATCCAGTCAAATTCTTTCGCTGTAAACTTATAATCCTGCGGCGCAATTTTTTTTGAAGAGAAAACCGGTTCCACCGTAAATCCATTGCGCCGTAACAGGGAAATTACTCCGTCATCTCCAGGCAAATGTGCAGCTCCAACGGCAAAAAATGTTGATCTTAATTTTGACAGGCTATCCATCCGCCTCGCCATTTTAATATTCCGCCTGGTTAAGAGCAGGCTTTTTGTTTCAGCATTCTGACCGCTGTTGACCCACGCTTCAATCTTATCGAGATCCCCGGTTACATACAAATCAATAATACTATTCATATTTTCTTTAATCTTTTCGTCATCTGTTGCAAGAAATTCGTTTACGTCAAAGTTTTTACCCATCTCATCAATGATACCGGACTGATCATTGACGTCTTCAATACCTCCAACCCATTTGCCTTTCTTGCGGGCGATGTCATATAAATATAAATCCACCTCTGCATTCATATCTTCTTTATTCCTTCGTTTATATATTTGCTTTTCCCTTTCAGCTATTAATATTTTTCTTGTAATACGATTTGCAGGAATACCGAGTTTTTTTTCCAATTTACCGGCAATTGTATCATACTGCTTTTTATCAATCATTTGCTCGAGCAGGGAAGTCGTATCTTCTTCATTGAGCTTAATCAGTATGGAATCCATCATTGAGTTTGGATCTAACTCCATTGCATAGGCTTCGGTATTCTCCAAACTTCTGTAGACAGAATCGCCAAATTGAAAGAGTCTTCTATCGTACAAATGCATCGTGCCATATAAGTAAGAAGGCCTGGATAATCCATTACCGGAAATACGCCACAACAACGTTTTGTTATTTATGTGCTGCGCGCAGATTTTAAACGGGCAATAAAAAAGCATGAACAGGCAAAGGAGGCAGCTTGATAGTTTCATAAAACGCTTTAAAAATATTACAGGATATCATTTAAGACGCCTGTAATTACATAACATGCAAACGTTATTTCTTCCTGACTAATTGTAAGTGGCGGCACAATTCTTAAACATTGGGGAGCAAATAAAAACCAGTCGGTAAAAACTCCATTATGGATGAGAGCGTCTATTACTTTCTTATTCTCTTCAAAATCTTTAAACTCCAGGGCAATCATTAACCCGCAGCTTCTTACCGATTTTATAGCAGGATGACTAAGATTGTTTACAAAAAGCTTTTCTTTTGAAGGTACATCATTGATTATATTTTCGCCTAATAACACCTTCATGGCAGCATGGCCTGCTGCACAGCAAACGGGGTGTCCCCCGAAGGTATTAATGTGGCCGAGGACCGGGTTATTGGTAAGAGTATCCAGTATTTTTTTATCAGCGATAAAAGCACCTAATGGCATTCCTCCGCCAAGCGCTTTTCCAAGAAGCAGTATATCGGGAACAATATCAAACTGCCCGAATGCCCACAGTGTTCCGTTCCGGCCAAAGCCGCATTGAATTTCATCGAGCACCAGTAAAGCGCCCGTAGCATCACATTTCTTTTTTAGGGCGTGCATCCATACCTTATCCGGTACAATTACTCCCGCCTCTGCCTGTATCGTCTCTGCTATAACGCATGCAGTTTTTTCTGTTATAGATTCAAGGCTATCCATTGAATTAAAAGTGAGATGCAAAACATCAGGTAACAAAGGGCGAAACGCATTGCGCCAATATTCACTTCCCATGATGCTTAATGAGCCCTGTGTGCTTCCATGATAACTGTCGTTAAAAGCAGCAATCTGGGTGCGGCCTGTAAATCTTTTGGCAACTTTCATAGCGCCTTCAGTAGCTTCTGTACCTGAGGCAGTGAAGAAAACTGAATTGAGGGAAGGAGGAAGATGATCTATAAGCAATTTTGCATAAGCGGTTTGCGGAGATAAAACTAATTCTCCATTTACCATTACATGCAAATAGTCATTCAACTGGTTGCTAATTGCTTCAATTACGCGCGGATGCCGGTGGCCAACATTGCAAACGCTGATACCACCAATAAGGTCAAGGTATTCCTTATTATTAATATCATACAGCCTGGATCCTTCCGCTCTCACAATTTCAAGTGCTAAAGGCTGCAGGAGAAGTCTGTCCTATGTGATGCAAAAATATATCGCGGTTGGTCATATCGATAATTAGAAGATTCTATCTTAAGAATTAATACGAAATTAGTGTACTAATTAATGTAAGGCCCCTGTTTTCAGTTATTATCCCTGGTTTGTTGCTTCGATATTGTTAAAAAAGTTATGATTAAGTTCAATATCATAGTGCAAAAAAGTAAGAACCGCCATTAATTATCTTCCATCAAAACCAAACAAAAATGTCATTAATTATTGAAGTAAGAGGTATAAAGCCTTCGTTTGGCCGTAACTGTTATATTACTCCAAATGCCACGATAGCAGGTGATGTAGTCATGGGTGACGATTGCAGTGTATGGTTCAATGCAGTAATAAGAGGAGATGTAAACAGTATACGCATCGGCAATAAAGTGAATGTTCAGGATGGTGCAATTATACACTGCACTTACCTGAAAGCGGCAACCATGATTGGAAATAATGTGAGCATCGGACACAATGCAATCGTACATGGATGCGTTATAGATGATAATGTACTGGTGGGTATGGGCGCAATCGTGATGGACAATGCCAATATAGGCAGTAACAGCATTATCGCAGCAGGGGCCGTTGTACTTGAAAACACCGTTGTGGAGCCTGGGAGTATATATGCCGGCGTTCCTGCAAAAAAAGTAAAAGTTATTCCGGAGGCAATGATCAATGGTGAAATCAACAGGATTGCCAACAACTATGTGATGTATGCGGAATGGTTTAAAGTGTAAGTAAATCGGTTTGTTTCCACAGGAATTAAATTCATTTAATTTATATCCACCTTAACAATATTATCAACGTGAAAATCAAGTGAAGAAATTAATTATAGCTGCTTTTTGTACTTCGATGCTTATGGGATGTTTCATTTTTAAACGAAAGGAAACATACGGCTGTCCAACTAATGGGAAAAATGTGGGAGCTGAGAAAATTTTGTCAGGCGATAAGGCATCTATAAGGGCAGCAAAAAGAGCAGGTAAATTCAAATCATAAGAAGGGAAATCAACTTTCTATGCTTTCGTAAAATAAAGCCAAAACAAACTTTTATGTGTTATACTTTGAAAACTAATTTCGGGGGTACGGAGGCGGTAATAGACGACAATTGCGGTGTTTCCAAATTTTATTCAATTGCCGATACGCTAAAAGACGGGTTGAATGTAAAATTCATAAACCAGGTTGACGATGCTGAAACCCTGGATTGGGATTTCAGGTATAAAGATCACTTCCTTACGCTGCATTATACTACTTTTAACGGTGTATCTATTTTGCCCCATAATACAAAAGTTATGGCCAAACAAAATAAGGCCGTGCTTGAAGTCGCCAAATTCCTGGAAAGAAATGCATATTAGAAAAGGAGCTATTACCCATCCATAACAAATAATTTCCATCGACGTTATGTAATAGCTATTCTTTAATTATTTTAATCGAACCACGTACTATGCCCTGCTCATCTTTGCATGATAAAGTGTAAATACCGGCAACCAGCTTTGTAAGTACTATCTCCTTTTTATTTAGCCCCTTATTTAAGGAAACTGATTCATGTACCAGCGTTTGGCCTATGGCGTCAGATATATTTAGCGTAACCTTTTGAAGTTTATTTGAAAACAATTCGACCTGAATATTATTTTTTACCGGGTTGGGAAAAAGACTTATTAATGCCAATCCTTTCTCTTCGGTAGCTATTTTAATCACAGAAGAAGTCGAAACATGGCCATCCCTGTTAATTATTTTTAAGCGATAATACGAATAGCCGGGATAGGGTGAATTGTCAGCAGATGCGTAAGCGGTTCGAAGGCCCGTGGCCCCCGTTGCGTTTACTTGTTTAAGAAGATGAAAATCCGTACCATCTGCACTTTTCTCAACAATAAAATATCCTGTATTATCTTCTGAAGTTGTTACCCATTGAAGGCTCACAACTCTGTCAACCAGGTGGCCATTAAAAGTTTCCAGGTTTACTGCTAAAATTCCACACTCAGGAAATGAATTACAGGTTCGGTTTTTTTCAACACCTGTCAGAGCATCATAGGCTTTTAAATAATCATCACCACGGGTGCAGCTATCTTTTAAATAAAAATCCAGGAACGGAATAACCAGGGCTGTAGTCTTATTAAATACTTCTGCTGGAGTAATCGCTGAAGAATTGCACCCGGATACCAATTGTCCTAATGTACACGTCCCGTTATTATTAGCAAACTGACAATGTAAAGCACCGGTAATATTAATATAGGTCTTGCACGAGGCAATAATGTTGGTAAACATTTGAAACTGCGTAGAAGCCGGCACAATACAGTCGCCCGATCCTGAAAAGATCAATGCAGGTTTGTTTACCGAAGCTGCTGCGGCAATGGCAGAAGGATTTGTTTCGGCAGCCGCAAAGTTAAAAATAGCGCTTACCACGTTTGAATTACCTGTGGCCGCAAGGAAGCTAGAACCACCGCCCATGGAATGACCTGATAACGCGGCTTTTTTTATCACCCGTTGGTACAAAAATGATTCAGCAGAATCATTTAAAGAAGTTAGCCGGTTACATAAAAATAAAAGGTCATCGCCAAACGCGGCATGAGAAGGAGACAAACTTCCTTCTGTAGAAGGAAAAGCAACGATATACCCTTTTTTTACCAGTGAATCTGCAAGCCATTCATATGCAGATACAGGAATTACAAATCCATGCCCAAATACAACTACAGGGAATTTATCAACACCGGCAGCAAGCGGAACATTAGTCCCATTACCATTAGCGGGATAATAAATCTCCGCAGGCACCTGCCTGCCCGACCTCGCTTGATCTACAAAATTGATTGCCTTTTCACCAATAGCATAATTTTGAGCTGTAACATTGATTATGCAGGCGTTAAAAAATATAAACAGGGTATAAATTTTCCTCATATTTAAATATATCGAATTTATACAATCTGAATTATTTTGTTTAACAGTAACAATTTAATGATGATATAAATTAAACAGATCATTTTCTGCGGCTTTACCACTTCTTTGTATCAATAGAACCCAGGATATTCAGGTAACTGATATACCTGTCGGCAGAAATTTTCCCTTCTTCCACTGCCTGTTTTATTGCGCAACCCGGTTCTTCTATATGCATACAATTATTAAAACGGCATCTGTTTATCAAAGCCTTCATTTCAGGAAAATAATGAGACAATTCGCTCTTTTCAATATCCATGAGTGCAAATTCGCGGAGGCCCGGCGTATCAATTATTTTTCCTCCAAAAGGTAAATCGTACATTTCGGCAAATGTAGTCGTATGAAGGCCTTTTCCGCTCCATCCACTTACATCCTGGGTTTTCAAAGTAAGATCCGGAAAAATAGCGTTAATAAAAGAAGATTTGCCAACGCCGGAATGCCCGCTTAACAATGTTATTTTATTTTTTAAGAGTGCTTTTACTTCTTCCACACCTGTATTTTGATCAAGGCTCATTGATAAAAGCTTATATCCATTTTCCTCGTAAACACCTCTTAATTCTTCCAGTTTTTCGAGGTCTTTCTTTTTATATAAATCCCTTTTATTAAAAACAATAATTGCCGGTACATGATATGCTTCAGAGGCTACGAGAAACCTGTCTATAAACCCCTGCGAGGTTTTAGGATCTTTAAGCGTAGCAAATAACAAGCTTTGGTCAAGGTTTGAAGCAATGATGTGATGGTGATGTTTATTATGTGGCGATTGCCGTGTTATATAATTTTCTCTCGGGTAAATATTGGTAATAATTACCGACTCTTCCAGGATGTCTTCTTTATCAACATCTACTTTATCGCCTACTGCTACGGGGTTTGTTGAGGTGATATCATCTATTTTAAATTTGCCTTTAATCCGGGCATTATAAAACTCGCCATCTTCATTTTTTACCGTATACCAGCTTCCTGTTGACTTATAAACGATTGCCTTCATCGGTGCAAGTTAGTAAGAATCAGCAGTCAGCCATTCAGCAGTCAGCAGTCAGCTCATAGCTCAAAGCTGATAGCTCGACAGCTGATAGCTCTAAGCTGACAGCTCACGGAAATTTCTTAAATAGTGTAAATTTTAAAATAGCTTCCAGTAGTAACAATGCCATGGCTGCAAAAATGAAAGGATAAAATTTTTCGGTAAAGCGACGAAATGTAGTTATCTCAACTTTTGATTTTTCAAGTCGGTCAATTTCCGCATAGATGTTTTGAAGGCTTTTATTGTCAGTAGCCCTGAAGTATTTTCCACCCGTTTCATCTGCAATGTTTTTCAGCAGCTTTTCATCAATCGCCACTTTTTCATTCTGCATAACAATGCCCATTGGCGTACTTACAGGTGTCGGCGCATATCCGTCTGTTCCTACACCAATGGTATAAACTTTTACCTTGAATGCCTTGGCTATTTCTTTTGCTGTTGCGGGATCAATAAGGCCACCGTTATTGATCCCATCCGTTAAAAGTATAACAACCTTACTTTTTGCTTTGCTGTTTCTAAGCCTGTCAACACTGGTTGCCAGCCCGCTACCAATAGCAGTACCATCTTCCAGTAACCCATTTCTTATTTGTTCAATCTGGTTAATCAACACGTAATGATCTGTTGTAAGTGGGCACTGTGTAAAACTTTCTCCGGAAAAAATTACAATTCCGATTCTGTCATCGGGCCTGTTGTTAACAAAATCTTCTGCCACCTTTTTTGCGGCTTCCATCCTGTTTGGCGTAAAATCCTGGGCCGTCATGCTCCCGCTCACATCAATGCACAAAACGATATCCACTCCTTCACCTTCTGATTGCTGCTCTTCAAATTTTATCTGAGGCCGTGCCAGTGCTACTATAATACAACTTAACGCAAGTAATCTTGCAATAAACGGCACATTTTGAAAAGTATTTTTCCAGGAACGTGTTTTTGATAACCCTTTTGTTGTAGAAATTCCGAAGGCTGCTGTTTGCTTTTTGCCTTTCGCTATTTTCCAAAAAATGAGAAGAGGAATACAGGCAAATAAAATAAAAAAAAGCGGTTGCCCAAATGTTATATGGTTGAAATAATCAAATACCACTTTCCGCTTTCTTATTGAGGTTATTATTTATTGTCGTGATCATTTCTTTTGTTTGCTCCAGGCATTTTTCACTTTCATTTTGCGGCGGAATGTATTTTGCAAATTTTACCGCGCTACTCATGCGGAGGCAATTTGCAAAAGCAAAAAGTTGTTCTTTCCCCGGCTGATAATTATCCAGTTCTATCAGTATTTCATCGGAAGTTAAGTTCATTTTATAGGTCTTCAATTTTCTTGAAAGGTATCGTTTAAAGATCTCGCTAAGCCTTACATGATATTCTTTTACCTCATTTTTTTCAAGTAATTGCTGTTGCTGAAGGGCCGTTAGCGATTGCATGGCTTCTTCATAGGCGGCCAGCTTTGAATGAAAAAGATCGGGCGTCGCCGCTCTCTTCCTGAAAAATTTTATAAGAAACCGTATCCAGAATATAAGCAGCACAACCGCAATAGCCAGTACCGCCCATAACCACCATGACCATTCTTTTTTTACCTCGATGATTGATTTTATATCATGAAAGGTTTTAACGCTGTCCATTGGTGAAAAAGCCACCTGGATGGGAATAGAATCAGTAAGCAAATTAAAGGTCGTATCACTGTCCTGCTTATTAACATTCAAAACGAAAGGAGGGATAACCTGTATACCCGAATCGAAACTGGTAAGCGTAATGTCCTGGCTGAAATTTAAGTTGCCATTTACAATAGAGGAATCAATTTTATTTTGTCGTACCACCTGGAAATGCCCAATGCTATCAGGAATTGTAAACCAGGAAAGCACGTAAGTATTATCCGGCATTGAAGTTGAAACCCTGTAATGCAATTGCTCGCCGATCAGGATTTTGCTTTTATCTACAGAAGTTTTTATCACCGGCTTTTGGGCCACAACAGCCTTTCCGAACAACAGGCAACTTAAAACACACATGACCGCAACTAACCATTTATGATAAACGCTTTTATTCAATTGCTTTTCTTTTCGCTTTATTTTCTTCTTAAAAAAAACTGTTGCAGAATTTTTACATAATCCTCATCCGTACGCAAGTGTAGCAGATCGGCGCCCGATTTTTTAAAAATGTTTTTACAATTTTCACTTTGCTGCATAAAATTTTGCTGGTAATTATGGCGAACCATTGCATCGGAGGTATCGAGCCATTGCATTTTACCTGTTTCAAGGTCTTCAACTTCCAGCATACCAATATCAGGCAACGTCATATCCATTTTATCATAAATTTTAAGGCCGATAACATCATGCCTGCTGCTCATAACCCGAAGCTTATCTTCATATTGCTCATCAATAAAATCGCTCATTATAAATGCAATATTTTTGTGCTGGTTTGACCTTGAAAAAAATTTCAAAGCTTCACTGATATTTGTCCCGGTTCGTTTAGGCTGGGCCGTTAGTAACTCCCTTACAATATATAATGCATGCTGCTTCCCTTTTTTAGGAGGAATATATTTTTCAACTTTGTCACTAAAAAAAATCACCCCTACCTTATCATTATTATTAATAGCGCTAAAAGTAAGTACGGCGCCCACTTCCGTAATAAGATCCCTTTTACTGCCATGCAAGGTGCCAAATAATGCGCTGGCACTTAATCTACCAGCAGGATAACCGTAAGCTCTCTTTCTTCCTCAAATACTTTGGTAAACGGATGCGAAAAACGGGCGCTTACATTCCAGTCAATAAATCTTACATCATCTCCATGATAATATTCACGAACTTCCCTGAAACGCATTCCTTTCCCTTTAAATGCCGAATGATATTCACCTGTAAAGAGATGCGTGGTGATCCTTTTACTGATGATCTCCAGCTCTTTTACTTTTTTTATTATGTCTGCGGTAGAGAGCATTGGTGTTAGTTCGTAGTTAGATTTAGATGGTTAGATGGTTTAGCATAGGTTTAGAGTTTAGAATGTTTAGAGTTAGAGTCGAGTTTAGAAGTTTAGATGAAGCTTGATAGTTTTAACTTTCAACCTTCGGTTCAACTTTACCTATGGCACATTCACCACTTTTAATATTTCTGTAATGATCATTTCAACATTTACATTTTCTGCCTCAGCTTCATAAGTAAGCCCGATGCGATGCCGCAACACATCTTTACATACGTTTCTTACATCTTCAGGAATCACATAGCCGCGCCTGTTTAAGTATGCATAAGCTTTTGCGCCCAGGGCAAGATTGATACTGGCTCTTGGAGAACCACCAAAAGATATCAACGGCTTTATTTTTGCCAAATTATAAGTTTCCGGATAACGCGTGGCGAATACAATATCGATAATATATTGCTCAACTTTTTCATCCATGTAAACCTGCCTTACCAGTTCACGGGCATTTAATATTTCGGATGTTGATACCACTGCATTGATAGTGGGTTGCTTTAATCCCTGCACATTTTGCCGTATGATTAGACTGCTCTTCCGTTTTAGTGGGGTAATCAATGATAACTTTCAACATAAACCTGTCGACCTGCGCTTCCGGTAAGGGGTAAGTACCTTCCTGCTCAATCGGATTTTGAGTTGCCAGCACGAGGAATGGTTCTTCGAGAGCATACGAATGGTTGCCGATAGTTACCTGCCTTTCCTGCATAGCTTCCAGTAACGCACTTTGCACTTTTGCGGGCGCCCTGTTAATTTCATCCGCAAGAATAAAATTTGCGAAAATTGGCCCTTTGCGAACCATAAATTCATTTTTCTGCTGGTTATAGATCATAGTTCCGATCACATCCGCCGGTAAAAGGTCGGGAGTAAACTGGATACGGCTGAACTGAGCATTAATAGTGCTGGCCAGAGATTTTATCGAAAGTGTTTTAGCAAGGCCGGGAACGCCTTCCAGCAAAATATGGCCATTGCTTAAAAGGCCAATCAAAAGGCGCTCTACCATGTGGTTCTGGCCAACGATTATTTTTCCTATTTCAGCATGGATTTTATCAATAAAGGAAGCCGAATGATTTATTTTTTCATTCAGCAGGCGAATGTCTTCTGCGGTTTGTAACATTTGACTATAATAAATATTTACATTAATAATCCGAGGATGCAAATTACGAACCAACCGCAACAAAAAAGGTGCTAATAAAACGCTTACAGAAAAAAGTATGTTAAATTTGGATAATAAAACTTAATTATGGTAGACGAACAACTGATAACATCAAGTAACCAACTCGAAGGGTATAAAATTACGAAGCATCTGGGGATTGTTCGTGGCATAACCGTGAGGTCACGCAGTCTCTTTGGTAATATTGCCGGAGGGCTACAAACATTGTTTGGAGGCACTATTTCAATTTATGTTGACCTCTGTGAAAAAACAAGAGTTGAAGCTTACCGCATATGATTGATCATGCAAATGAAAAGGGAGCCAACGCTATCATTAATATAAGATATGATGCCAACGAGGTAATGAACGGAGTTACAGAAGTTTTATGTTATGGCACAGCGGTGCAGGTAGTGAATATTTAATATTATCCATTTAGTCGTTTGTGAATTCAAAATATTGGCATCATGTAATGTCCTGCAGAACTAATGAATTCTAATAGAGCTGTGAGGCTCTCTTTGCATTTAAAATTTTTCGATTATTATTAAAGTACTTACACGAACATGTCAAATTTATCACAATGCCGGTGATTAATTTTAAATTAAGCATATATTGCAACGTTGTTTCAAACATACATGAAGAAAATATTTATCCTCTTTCTAACGGCATATTTTATAAGCCTTCAATTATTCTCACAAACAGTCACTGATAGTACTGCCACTGACTCAACCCTGTTGAAACAAATTACCGAGCAAATGCAGGCCGCAAATCCCGAACCTTTGCCCCAGCAAACCCGTTCAGGGATTTCTGCCAACCCCGATCTGGGAGTTGTGGCAGATTTCCGGGCATCATACCTCAGCCAGCGGCAAAAGAAATTTGGATGCTTATCTTGATGAAACTGAAGTATCGCTCCAGTCGGTTGTTGACCCATACATCCGCGCTGATTTTTTTCTTTCCTTATCGAGGGATCCTGTCACCCATAAATATGGTATGGAAGTAGAAGAAGGTTATCTTACAACACTTACGCTGCCTGCCAAACTGCAACTAAAAGCCGGGAAATTCAGGGAGGCCGTTGGCAAAATTAACCCCGTTCATCCGCATGCTTTGCCTTTTATTGATCTTCCCGCAGCCTATGTAAATTATTTTGGCGAAGAAGGCTTAAATGATGAAGGCGCTTCATTAAGCTGGCTGGTTCCTAACAAAGCATTTTACCAGGAACTTATTTTCCAGGCTACATCCGGCGCTTCTGAATCTCCTGCTTTTAACAGGGGTGATAACAACCGGTTTATTTACCTGGGCCATTTAAAAAACTTTTTTACACTTAGTGATAATGCTACGCTCGAGCTTGGATTAACTGGTATTACCGGCCCTAACGATTCTTCAAAAAATACCAACATTGCCGCTGTTGATCTTACCTATAAATGGAAGCCCGTTCAGATGAACACCTACAAATCACTCACCTGGCAAAGTGAATTTTTTTATGATAATGCAAAATATGCGTCCGATAAGGCGCACAATTCTTTCGGGTTGTATTCATTTATTGAAGACCAGGTCGCCAAAAGATGGTTTTTAACAGGCCGGTATGATTATGCGCAAAGGCCTTATGATAAAAGCATTCTTGAACAGGCATACTCGCTCACTGCAGGATGGTATGCCACCGAGTTTCAAAAAATAGAAATTGAAGGAAAACACACAAGTGTGAATGTTGAACCAGATTACAACCAGGCATGGCTGCGCTGGATATTTGTTATTGGTGCGCATGGCGCGCATCAGTATTAATTTATAATAAAAGTAAATTCCATTATGAAAAAAATATTGTTTATTTCATTCTTGTCGTTTTCAGTTCTTCAATTCACAAAAGCAGGAACCATTAAAGTTGTTACCACTACCACCGATATGAAAAGCATAACAGAAATGATCGGCGGCAATAAAGTTTCGGTATTATCTATTGCAACAGGATACCAGAATCCTCACTTTGTTGATCCCAAACCCAGCTACATTATCAGTTTATCCAATGCAGATCTTTTTGTAACAGTTGGCCTTGATCTTGAAACCGGCTGGTCGCCACAGTTGCTTACCAGCGCAAGAAATTCCAAAATTCAAAAAGGATCTCCCGGTTATGTAGATGCATCGGAGGGAATAGGTTTATTGCAGGTGCCATCTTCTGTAAACAGGGGAGAGGGCGATATTCATATTTATGGTAACCCACATTACTGGCTTGATCCGCTGAATGGAAAAGTTATTGGAAGAAATATTGCCAATGGCCTGGAAAGATTGGACCCTGGCAATAAAACATTTTATGAAACAAACCTGTCTGCTTTTTTCGGCAAAGATAGATTCAAAAATGAAAGAATGGCAAGCTAAAATGGCGCCATTTAAAGGAGCAAAAATTATTGCATATCATAATGAGTGGGTTTATTTTGAAAAACGGTTTGGATTGCAGATAGTTGATTTTATGGAGCCAAAGCCCGGCATTCCGCCATCACCATCTCAATTGGTAAAAGTTATCAAAGAAGTACAGGCCAATAATATTAAAGTTATTATTTCATCTCCTTATTTTACTACTTCTTCATCGGATGTTGTTGCAAAGCAAACCGGTGTAAAGGAATTAACACTGGCGACTTCGACCGGTGCATTTCCTGCTATAAAAACTTATCTGGATTTGTTTGATTATGATATTGACAAGCTAACAGCAAACATTGAAATAAATTTTAATATTGTAGTATTGATATAAAATCTGACAGCATGTTTGAAATGTTTCATTTGCCCTTTATGGTGCAGGCCTTTGCAGCCGCAATTATCACAGGAATTTTATTATCTTATCTGGGAGTGCATGTTGTAGGCAGGGGCATTGTATTTGTTGATCTTGCGTTAGGGCAAATATCCTCGCTGGGTGTGGCTTTTGCTGCATTTATTGGAACAGGGCTTACCTCTATTCCTTTAATTTTTACTCTTGCCGGCGCGTTGTTAATGTCGTTTATCAATATCCGTGACAAGCGTTTAAAACAGGAAGCTATCATCGGGATATTGTATGCGTTTGCTTCGGCACTTACGGTATTATTTATTTCAAAAACCGCTCATGGCGATTCTGATATCCAGGAAGTATTATTTGGAAATATTTTATCAGTAAGCTGGGAACAAATAAGATCAGTAGGCATTGTTTCCGGTGCTATTCTTGTTCAATTAGTTTTTTTCAGAAAATTTTTTTCACTTAACGGAATCATTTGAAAATGGCGTTAATCATCTTGTAGGCATTTTCAATATCTGGAATTTTCTATTTTATATTTCCATCGGCCTGGCGATTGTTTTTGCAGTAAAGATCAATGGTGTGATACCTGTTTTTTCTTATCTGATTATACCCGCTGTATCTGCAATTATGATTGCAAAAAGTAAAGCGGCAGTTCTTGATTATTTCATTATTGATAAGTGTAGTTGGGGGTTTTTTCGGATTGAATTTTTCTTTCCACTACGATTTTCCTGCAGGCTCATCAATCGTAGTAGTTCTTGGGAGGTATTTTTATCCTGGCTTCTATATACCGGATCTTCAAAGGGATTGTTAATCCCGGTTCAAAGGTTCAAAAGTTGAAAGTTCAAAGTTCAAAGTTTTGGCATACCTGATTAACCTGTTACCTGCTACCTGCTACCTACTGATACAAAGCTTTACTTTCATCTTTATCATAGTTTTCATTATAGCTCACAAAAAAATTAAGATAAATTACCCTGCTGAGCCGCATAAACCATGGCTGTAACACCACTATTAAAACTGCATTAAAAATAAGCCAGTAAAATATCCTGTTATCATCAGTAGAAATTCCTATTAGTACCCACCATGCAACAAAAGTAGTTGCTGAAAGAGCCACCATCAAAGCATAACTTACATAACCGGTTCCATACCAAAAACCAGGCTCGAGATCAAATTTTTGTCCGCAAACCGGGCATTTTTCATGCATATCAAAAATATGGGTAAGGCTTAATTTTTTATATGCATTCCCATTTTTAAACATATCTCCTCTCCTGCATCTTGGGCACCGCATTGTAATATGCTCCACAAATAATTTGGCTTGGGCTTTTTTTCTTCTTTAATCATTTGCAAAGATTATTCTATCGTTGAACTTGATGGGTTCATGACAATGATGCCTGATAGCCATGATTAACTGATAACTGCTTAACTCAAAACAGGTTGAGCAGATATTTTTTTTCTTTCACCAATTTGCTGGCGCCACATTGCGTAATACAATCCCATTTGAGAAATCAATTCTTCATGGGTGCCGGTTTCAATCACTTCACCTTTTTCCAAAACATAAATTCTATCGGCATGCATAATGGTGCTTAACCTGTGGGCGATTAAAATAGTTATCTGCTCCTGTTGTGATGATACACTTTTGATTGTATTCGTAATCTCTTCTTCGGTTAGAGAATCAAGTGAAGATGTGCTTCATCAAAAATTAATAAATGCGGATGGCGAAGCAATGCCCTTGCAATAGATAATCTTTGCTTTTCTCCACCCGAAACTTTTACACCTCCTTCGCCAATCAATGTGTCCAGGCCTTTATCGGCACGGGCAAGCAAAGTATTGCAGGATGCCTTTTTAAGAACATCCAGTATCTCTTCATCTGTTGCGGAAGGATTTACAAACAACAAATTTTCTTTTATAGTTCCCGCAAAGAGTTGGTATCCTGTGTTACAAAACCTATCTGTGTTCTCAAAATATCAAAATCAATATCTTTCCTGTCAATTTTATTATATAAAATGTTCCCTGCTGCGGAATATACAATCCAACCAGAATTTACCAATGTTGTTTTTCCTGAACCTGATGGACCGACAAATGCAATCGTTTCTCCCTCTTTACATCAAAACTTATATTAATTAATGCAGGCTGCTGCGCAGACTGATGTTTGAACCTTACATTTTTAAATTCCAGTTCTTCGTATATTTCCTAAGCGTTACCGGCTTCACCGGTTTTATTTCCGGCGGCTTTATCATCAGTGTTATGAAAATTATTTAAAGATGCTTCTGCTTCGCGATAAGAAATAATAATATTTCCTATTTCCTGCAATGGGCCAAAAATAAAAAATGAATAAAAGAGTAAGTGTAAGTACTGCCCGGCGTAATCACATTTCCAAATATCAGCCACATCAACATGAACATTATTACCTGCCGCAAAAAATTTACAAATGTTCCCTGTATAAAACTTATGCTGCGGATGCTTTTTACTTTTTTTAATTCCAGCCCCAGAATTTTATAAGTATTATTATTGAGTCTGTTTACTTCCTGGTCAGTTAATCCAAGGCTTTTAACCAGTTCAATATTTCTCAGAGATTCAGTAGTAGAGCCCTGCCAGTGCATTGGTTTCTTTTACAATAGTTTTTTGGATGATCTTTATTCTCCTGCTAAAAAAACTGGTAACAACGATAATAAAACAATGCCAACTAAATATACCGGCATAATTGACCAGTGCAAGTGAAAATGAATAAACGAAACGAAAACATGCCTACTAATAAGCCAAAAAAATATTGATAAAATTGATACATAAATTTTTCCGTATCTGATCTTACTTTGGTAAGAATAGATAAGGTTTCACCGCTTCGCTGGTCTTCAAAATCCTGGTAAGGGCAGCTTCAGGAATGCCTCAAGCCATCAGTAAATAAGCTTGCACCAAATTTTTGAACGATCACATTTCCAAAATAATCCTGGAAAGCTTTGGCAATCCGGGAAATCATTGCGACGCCAATCAACATCCCGAGATAAGCCATTACGCCCCAAATAAAAATTCGATGTACACGGTCTTATGAGATCTTGTTAGAAACCTATCGTGTGGATGGGTTACAAACTTGTCGAAACATTTTACCGAAAATATAGGGATCCAGCATGGAAAATACCTGGTTTATCGCAGCAAGAAAAAGAGCCAATGCAATAAGCCATTTATATGGCTTTAAATAAGAGAGTAATAATTTCATGGGGCAAATTTACAGAATAATGGAAGTAAAATTTATGGCCTGCAGAAGATTGGCCTGCGCCAAACCGGAAGATCTGTTTTATCCCGGAAAATGAGTAAGGTAAAACTATAAGCATGGACTCTTGCGGGGAAAAATTTGGGTTATAACAACCCCAGTATTTTTTTCCTGAAATTAGGAAAGCGGTATCCGGCGGTTATGAGAAAAATTAGTATTTACCTGGTTCATATTTTTTATGAGCAAATTAGTTTGCAGGTTATTCCACCAGGCATGCAAATAAAAATAATAGTCAGGCCCGTTGTACCCGGCATTGAGCCACGCCTGTAAATTGTTATCGGTTGCAATTTACTGCCAGGAATATTGAGTTCTTTTATAAGCCCTGCTCCTGCAAGTACAGCAGGCGCAATAATCCACTTTCCTTTTTGCAAAATAAAATTATAAGTATAGCCAACTCTTATTATTAACGAAACCCATTCAGGGTCCTGCGATAAAAGATCGTATGTTGATGAATCGGGCAACAAATTTCGGGATGGGTCTTTCCAATTTATTTTTTGCCATGCGGGGGTGATCATTGAAAAAACAGAACCTGAGCTTTTAACCTGGTTTACTGAGAAGCTGCGGGCAGCGCTGACGGAAAAAAGTTTCGTATTTGTAAAGAAATAATAGTCGAAACCTACATCGGTAAATTGTATGCCGCTAAAAATTCTAAAGCTATCGTTCTTTTTATTTTGCTTTGGTATTAACAGCCCGTTATACGATTCGTAAAAAGGATGAAAACGCATTTGTTTTATTCTAAAATTCAACCCAAGCGATGCATATTGAAGTTTTACATTTTTGTCCAGCTCTGTGCCTGGCATAGCCCAGGAGTATTTTAAATTAAGCCACTTATAATTTATGTTCGTGCTTATGTGGGCGCTGCTGTTTGCGACCAGGCTGTAATCATTTTTTCGCTGGCCGGAATGGGTAAAATTAAAATGCGTGCTATATATGCCCGGATATATTTCAATCACATTTGTTTTCGCAAATGCATGAATATAGTTTGAATCAGTCTTTTGGTGTTGGGCAAAGACAGCCGAAAAGCCAGGCAGATAAGCTATTAGAAAACCGATTTTGTATAATATTCCATGCTTCATTATTATCTATAGTAATTTATTAGCTTCCGGGTGCTTGCGATAAAGCACGATCACAGCCTACGCATTATTACTATAGTTGCAAATAAAATACAATTAACGAAGCGCGGGTCGTTAAAATTTATATAATACGGATTGGTTTGAATGTCAAAAGTTTGAATGAAACTACCAAGTTGTCAACATCATTTTGAACATTATACATGCATAATTGCTTATACTTACATTGCAGGTATATAAGACTTTAATCAAAATCATGGCACAATACGGACGAACGTGGTGGGGCGAGCAATGGTTACAATCATTAGACAGAATTGATTTTTCAAACCGGCTTCCGCGCGGGAAAAGCTATGCCAATAAAGGCATGGTAACATCCGTTACCATAAATGAAAATATGGTGCAGGCGAAAGTAAAAGGAAGCCGCCCCAAACCTTATGACGTCACGCTGATAGTACCGCCTTTTTTCGACGAAGAAAAAAAGATTTTTATTGAGCGCATTAAGAATAATCCTTTGGTGATTTCACAGTTGCTTAACCGCCAACTGCCAAAGGAATTACTGGACATCGGCGAAAAAAATAATATCAAAATTTTCCCAAAAAGCTGGCAGGATATTAAGCTAAACTGTTCCTGCCCGGACTGGGCTGTGCCTTGCAAGCATCTTGCCGCAGTGATCTATACTGTTGCCAATGAAATAGACCAAAATCCTTTCCTGGTTTTTAACCTCCACCGGTTTGATCTTATATATGAACTGTCTGCACATCAGATGAAGTTACATGAATTGCAAACTGAACATATTTTTTCCATAAATGATTGCATAGCCGATAAAAAGTCAACACCAGGAAACAATAACAAAGCATTTGCCACGCCTGATTTTTCGCTCATAGAAAACCTGTTGACAACATTACCTCTTTTATTTACAGCCAACCCGCTTTTTTATGATGGAGACTTTAAAGCCGTCGTTCAAAATCATTACAGGCGAAACGCAAAGTATGAGGAAACGTATCTGGCTGTATTAAAAAAAGAAAAGCCTGTTTTATCGAAATGACTACCGTTATTTCGACTACAGGATAATAGCACATGAAAACGGGGAAATGGGTTTTATCGCAAAAGACAGTGATGGCAACATTCATCCGGTAAAGAAAGATGGCTTACTGACATTGCTTGCACAAACAGAAAGCAAATATCTCGATAACTACCAGGCGTCGTTTGTATTATTATACCGCACTTTTCGGTATTGCAATGTACTTGCAGAACGTGGGGCACTACTTCCACGCCTGTTTAAAGCAGGTAAAGAGAATTACCGAATTCAATGGATACCGGCGTTGATGAATGCCAGTGTTAAAAAAGTATTTGACGACCTGTTGCAATGGTATCCCGGTGACTTTATTCAAATAAGCAATCCTGCGGCTTCCAAAAAAAATAAAATTACAAAGAGAGATCAAATTCTGTTGCCTTCAAAGCCGGAGGAATCATTGACGCTGCTTTGCAGTTTCTTTGCAAATTCATCGGTACAAGCCTGCTATAATAATGTATGGCGAAATAATAAAGCATCCAATACAAAGGGATCGAAAATATATGAATTGTTTTTTGACAATGCTTCACACCGTTTTGAAAGTTTTTCAGAAAAAGAAATTCCTAATACGATACAACTCTGGCTCAATCGTTTTTATATCAGTAAAAAAGATTACTCGCCTATACTACAAATTACTGAAATTGAAAACAACAATGGCTTTGAAGTTAGAAGTGCTGATAAAAAATAACAAGGCCCCGATGCAGCCGGTAGAAAGCCTTCTTTCTTTCATGAAGAATGATAGCGATAAACAATTTGCTGCATTGAAAGACCTGCAGTTGCTTACCCACTATTTACCCGGCCTCAATGATACCATTAGCTCCAAAGGCAAACAGAAATTGCAGTACAACTCACAAACATTTGCTGAAGTACTTACAGGTATCCTGCCTGCTATCCGGTTGTTTGGCATTCAAACGCTATTGCCCAAAAGCCTTCAATATCTATTGAAGCCGCAGGTAACAATGTCGCTGAGTGCAAAAGCCAGTAATAAAAAATATTTTTCCTTAGACGAATTGTTGAATTATGACTGGAGAGTATCAATAGGCGATAATTTTTTAACACAGGAAGAATTTCTTAAACTGGCAAAACAATCATTAGGGCTGGTAAAAATTCGTGACCAGTATGTGATGATGAACCAGGAAGAGATAGAAAAAGTAATAAAAAAACTTGACGCAACCCTCGGCGCCAAAAGTATTTACTTTATTGCAGGCGGCATTGAGCGGCGATTATGAAGGTGCGCCGGTAGTTATTGACAAACAGCTTGCGGGAAAAAATTAATGGCATACTGAAAGCAGATGAGATTGCTATTGCCTTTACAAATGACTGCCCGCTTACGGCATTACCAGCAGCGTGGGTTCAACTGGTTATACAAAAACGCGCAATTAGGATTGGGCTCATTATTGGCCGATGATATGGGCCTTGGCAAAACAATACAGGTAGTCACAACGCTTACAAAAATTTAAAGAAGAAGGCGCCCTGAAGAAAAAACCGGCACTAGTGATTGCACCTACAACATTGTTAAGCAACTGGAAAGCCGAAATAGAAAGATTTGCCCCTTCTCTTGAAGCGATGATATTTCATGGAACTAACCGTAAAGCTGAATTTAAACAAGCTGATGTAATCATTACTACCTACGGGATTGCACGAACAGAAAATGAACGCTTAGTCAAACAAAACTGGCATGCTTTAATAATTGACGAGGCTCAAAATATTAAGAACCCTGAAACAGCACAGACCAAAGCCGTAAAGAAAATAAAGGCAGGAATAAAAATCGCGATGAGTGGTACTCCTGTTGAAAACCGGCTGATGGAATACTGGAGTATTTTTGATTTTGTAAACCCCGGGTATCTTGGCAATACCAATTGGTTTAATGAAGAATACGCAAAGCCGATCGAAATAAACCAGGATAAAAAGCGATTGGAGAAATTCCGAAAAATAACGTCGCCATTTATTATGCGAAGAGTAAAGACCGATAAAAGTATCATCAGCGACCTGCCGGATAAAATTGAAAACAACCAATTTTGTAACCTAACCAAAGAACAGGCCGCCTTGTATAAAAACATTACTCATGATCTGATGATGGAGGTAGCGAATGCCGAAGGAATAAACCGGCGTGGGCTCATTTTAAAATTACTCACCATCCTAAAACAGGTATGCAATCACCCGCTGCAATACCTGAAAAATGATAATGAAATAAGGCCGGAACAATCGGGCAAAATGATGCTGCTGCTTCAATTGCTGGAGACGATCTATGAAAACGGCGAGAAAGTGCTTATCTTTTCACAATATAAAGAAATGGGTAGCCTGCTGAGGACTGTAATACATGAACATTTTGGAAAAAAATCGTTACAGCTGCATGGAAGCAATACCCGCAAAGAAAGAGATGAAATGGTGCATTCATTTCAAAACAATCCTTTAAGCGATACTTTTATTTTGAGCTTGAAAGCAGGAGGAACAGGCCTGAACCTTACAGCCGGCAATCATGTAATTCATTATGATATGTGGTGGAATCCGGCAGTAGAAGCACAGGCTACAGACCGTGCTTTTCGTATTGGCCAGCAAAAAAATGTAATGGTGCACCGTATGATAACAAAGGGCACGCTGGAAGAAAAAATCGACGATATGCTGCGCAGCAAAAAAAACCTCGCCAATCTTACCGTCGCCAGCGGTGAGAAATGGATTGGCGAACTAAGTGATCAGGATTTGAAACAATTGGTTTCGTTGGGGGAATGAGAATTTTGTGATATAATTTTACACATTCCTGAATAACAAAGATATCAGTACGGCCTATAATACAATTAGTATATGGAAAATCCTTCAGTGCTTATATGCGGAGCAGGCCCCACGGGATTAATGATGGCTGCACAATTGCTTCGCTTCAATGTGAACTTTATAGTAATTGATAAAAAGGCCTGTCCTACCGAAGAGTCAAGAGCTTTGGTGGTACAGGCAAGAAGTATGGAGATCTATGAACAAATGAACCTGTCGGATGAGATTGTTAATAATGCAGCCAGGACGGACGGGATTTGTTTCTGGCGGAAGGGAAAGGAAGTGGGTAGGGCAAGGCTTGATGATTTCGGCAGCGACATTACTCCTTTTGATTTTGTGATTATATACGAGCAAAGTAAAAATGAAAAATTATTATATCATCACCTTCAAAAAAATAATCATGAAGTAGAATGGAACACAGAACTGGTTGCATACAGGGAAGAGGAACAAAGGTATATTGTAACTATAAATAAAGACAAAAAAGCATTCGAAATTTCGGTACAGTATATCATTGCATGTGATGGTGCAAAGAGCAAAGTAAGGGATCTTGCATCAATGAAATTTACAGGGGGTACTTATGAGCAGGTATTTTATATAACTGATACACACTTAAAAGCACCCCTCTGCAGTAATAAGCTTAATTTTTTCCTGGCAAGCAACACTTTTAATTTATTCTTCCCGCTCCCAGGAGAAAGACGTTACCGCGCTATCGGTATTTTGCCAAAACAATTTTATCACCGGGATAAAATTGACTTTGATGAGGTAAGCGCGCAGGTCAACAAGGATACGCAGCTTGATTTGGGTTTTTATGGTTCAAATTGGTATTCAACTTATCGCCTTCACCATAAAAAAGTACAACATTTCAACAGCGGTAATATTTTCTTCTGCGGTGATGCTGCGCATGTGCATAGCCCTGCAGGCGGCCAGGGCATGAACACCGGCCTGCAGGATGCATACAATCTTGCCTGGAAACTGGCACTGGTTACTCAACAAAAAGCGAAAGAAAGTATTCTTTCTACTTATCATGAAGAGAGGAATCCCATTGCCAAAAATTTATTAAAAACTACTGACAGGTTATTTACCATCATGGCAGAAAACAACCCGGTAACCATTTTAATGCGTATGTATATTATGCCTGCAATTTTGCCTGCTTTCATGAAATTAAAAATATTCAGGCGATCATTCTTCCTCCTCGTATCGCAAACAAAAATAAGCTATACCAAATCTTTTTTGTCAAAAGGAAGGGCCGGTAAAATAAAAGGAGGAATGCGATTCCCTTATATAAAAATCTCGGCCGGCAATGAAATTGTTTCGATGTATCATTTTATAAGAAAGGAGGCGTCCCTGCCTTTTCTGCTTTTTTCCTATAATATACCGGTCAATGGATTTGATGCGTTTAATTGTATAAAAAACGTTGCAATTGAAAGTAATAAATATAACGATGTAAGCTTTCAGAAAGCAGGTTTTCCGGCTTCATTTGTGTGCCTTTTGAGGCCGGATAATTATATTGGCTATCTTTCCTCGTCATTTAATAGTGACGAATTAAATGAATATTTAAAGAGGTTTATGTATTAATGGTCCGACGGTAGCAGTCTGCATGGTGCTAAAAAATTCCGGTGAATTTCATTGTTTGCACTATGCATTTTTTGTGTATCTGCCAATTTCAAAATTTTGCATTTTCAAACTTCCTATCCCGCCCATCCTTCCCTGTCGAGGCTCCTGTATTGAATCGCCTCTGCAAGGTGTTCCGGTTTAATATCATCAGCTCCCGGCAAGGTCTGCAATAGTCCTGCTTACTTTCAAAATTCTATCGTAGGCGCGGGCGGAAAGATTTAATTTAGTCATGGCAACTTTTAAAAGATTGGAACCCGCCTGTGTTATCACACAAATTTCTTTGAGCATCTTGCTGCTCATTTGCGCGTTGGAATAAACACCGGGGTTATTTTTAAAACGTTCCGCCTGGCGTTCCGTAGCTTTGATGACCCTTGCACGAATGGTTGCGCTTTTTTCAAAATCCTGTGTTGATGAAAGCTCGCTAAAAGCAACGGGCGTTACCTCAACATGAAGATCGATCCTATCTAACAAAGGCCCCGAGATCTTATTCAGGTATTTTTGAACTGCCCCCGGCGGACAGGTACATTCTTTTTCGGGATGGTTGTAATATCCACACGGGCATGGGTTCATAGAGGCTATCAACATAAAACTCGATGGAAAGTCGAGCGCTACTTTTGCTCTTGAAATAGTAACCTTTCTTTCTTCCATAGGCTGCCGCATGACTTCTAATACTGTTCTTTTAAATTCAGGCAACTCATCGAGAAATAAAACTCCATTGTGCGCCAAAGAAATCTCACCAGGCTGAGGTAACCCCCCGCCACCTACTAATGCAACATCAGAAATCGTATGATGCGGCGAACGGAAAGGCCTTTTGGAAACAAGCGTTGCATTCTCCGGAAGCTTTGCCGGCAACACTATGAATCTTGGTTGTTTCCAATGCTTCCTGTAAAGTAAGTGGCGGAAGAATTGTCGGCAAACGCTTTGCCAGCATAGTTTTACCGGCGCCGGGTGGCCCTATTAATATTGCATTATGGCCGCCTGCGGCGGCAATCTCCAAAGCTCTTTTAATATTTTCCTGGCCTTTTACATCGCAAAAATCAATTTCAAAATCACTTTGTGCATTGGCAAATTCTTCGCGCGTATTTACAATAGTTGGCTTAATAGAATTTTCATCAATAAAGAAATCGATCACTTCATTGATATGCCCTACTCCGTATACTTTTAGCTGGTTGACCATGGCAGCTTCGCGCGCATTTTCTTTTGGAAGTATCAGCCCTTTGAAATTTTCTTTGCGTGCCTGGATGGCAATTGGCAACGCGCCTTTGATAGGCCTCACCGTGCCATCTAAACTAAGCTCTCCCATGATCACATAATCCGTTAACTTTTCGGGGTTTTCAAGTTGTTCACTCGCACCCAGTGTTCCCATGGCGATAGGCAGGTCGAAGGCTGTTCCGCTCTTTTTTATATCAGCCGGGGCTAAATTAACTACTACTTTTGTCCGCGGGAAATGATAGCCGTTAGCCTTTATAGCACTTTCCATACGCTCGAGGCTTTCTTTAACCGCATTATCTGCCAGCCCCACAATAGACGTAAATTTTCCGCTGCTAACATTTACCTCAACTGTTATTGAGATAGCCTCTACACCGTAAACTGCACTCCCGAAGGTCTTGACTAACATTAGCCGAAAGTTAGCTCAAATAAACCTATGCTGCTAAAGTTAAAAATATGCCTGTATATCCGGTGTGCACTTTCAGAAAGCTTCACAAAAATCTTACCGGGTCTTTGATGCCGGATAAATAATATTAACCCCCGGCAGCGCACCAATCGCTGACTAAGATTTATTATCTTTAAACGTAATGATCTATTTATTTATACGGGTGTTGTTCGTTCCCTTAGCATATTTAGGTTGGCTATTTTTTGAACTCGTAATTAAAAAAAGAAAATGGTCAATAATAAGTCATGATGCTTTCGTCGGGTTTTGTTTTGTCTTATTAGCCTCATCTATTTTTTATTGGCTTTCGAAATAAATAATTCTGTTGACTGCTATATAGTTGCCAAAATTTATAGAAGTTTCCTGAGAACCATTTAGGAAATTCCTTCTATCTTTTGTTAATAACATCGCCGTTATACAGTATTTTATGAGTACTTACCAGCACCATTTACTTTCTTTACAGGCCAACAATATAACTACAATACTGAATGTTTGACCAGTTTAAAAATAAATTTCCACTTGATGAGGAACATTGGAATGAGTATACCAGCTGTTTCACGCGCATAGAAGTTCCTGCAAAGACGGTCCTTTTGAAGGAAGGCGAAATTTCGAAAAAGCTATTTCTAATTGAAAAAGGATGTGTGCGTGTATGGTTTAACAACAACGGCAAGGATATGACTTTCCAATTCTTTTTCGAAAATGACACCGTAGCTTCCATTGAAAGTTTTAGGAAAAAAATCCCCAGCCCTGTTGTTATTGAAACAATCGAAGCATCTGTTTTATGGTGGATACATAAAAAAGATGTAGACCGGATAGCTGCAGAAATTAGTGAAATCCCTGCATTGAGAGCTACATTTATCAATGCATTATTTGACCGGACATTTGCCTATATGAAACATTTTTTTTCGTTCATTAAAGACACGCCTACCCAGCGCTATCTTAACCTGATAGAAGAAAAACCACAAATTATAAAACGTGTACCGCAACATTACATCGCTTCTTACCTGGGAATTAGTACCGTTCATCTTAGCCGCATAAGAAATAAGGTAGTGAATAAAAGTAAGGGGTGAATTTAATAACAAATGTTATTTATTGCGGACATACTGCCGTATAGCTTTGCATCATAAAACCATTAAATGAAAGCAGCAGTAATTTATCAAAAAGGCGGAATGCCACAATACACGGAATTCCCGGAGCCGGTCGTGAAAAATGAGGACGAAATTTTAATTTCTGTCAAGGCTGCGGCCATCAAACATTTTGACAAAGCAAGGGCAGGAGGCACACACTATTCGGCCAGGCACGACAAGCAAAGCGCAACCGTGCCCGGGGGCGATGGTGTGGGTTTACTCGCTGACGGAACAAGAGTTTTTGCCTTTGGTGTGAGCGGCATGATCGCTGAGAAAGCAGTAGTTGAAAAAAGCAGGATGATAAAATTGCCCGCGGGTATTGATGATGCTACAGCAGCCGCATTGCCAAATGCTGTTGCAGGGTCGGCAATGGCACTCCGTTTCAGAGCCGCCATGAAACGAGGTGAAGTCGTATTAATAAATGGAGCTACAGGCTTCACAGGTAAAATAGCAACCCAGGTTGCAAAGTATTATGGCGCGAAAAAAATAATTGTTACCGGCAGAAATGAGGAAACTCTTCAAACGTTGTTGGCGTTAGGTGCAGACGAAATAATTTACGTTAACCAGGATGCCCAGGAGTTTATTTCGCAACTTAGAGAAATTCACATCAAAACCCCGATTGATATTATTATAGATTACTTATGGGGAAATACTGCAGAATTAATATTTGCAGCATTAAAAGGCAACGGTTCATTCACTCATAAAGTGCGGTTTGTATCCATTGGTGCGGTTACAGGCGACAAAGTTCAACTATCGGCCGAAAATTTAAGAAGTGCTGACCTGCAGTTATCGGGTTCCGGTTTGGGTAGTTGGACAAAAGATGAAATACAACAATTATTTACTGAAATACTTCCGGAAATGTTTGAACTAGCTGCTGACAACAAATTGAAAGTTGACACTGAAAATGTTCATTTAGGGGATATCGAAAAATTGTGGGATATAGAGGTGCCAAATGGGAAACGTTTGGTGATTACAATGTGACAAAAACTGCACAACAGGCAATGGTAACAGGCCGCCTTCATGTCGTTGTAAGCGTAGTAACCAATTAACCAATTAACCAATTAACCAATTAACTAATTAACCATAGTAACATCACAAATTTTCCAACAGCTCAATTACTTTTTCTCTTTTTAAAATTAAATAGCCAAGCCTGTCGTTGCTGATTCCATCTTTAAGATTGTAATTAAAGGAGAGTTGCTCATCTTCGACTTTTGTTTCAAAATATTTGAAATCGATATTGGGATAATTTTTTAATGTGGTACTTATCTCATACAAGTGAGTAGATAAGATAAACAGGGAGTTTTTTATTTTAATAAGGCCCTCAATTACGACGGTGCTGCATTTCATAGCATCCTGAACATTGGTCCCTTTGAACAATTCATCGATAAGGATCAGCCATTTGCGGCCATCATTAATCTTTAAGATTGTTTTTTTTATCCGTTGGACCTCATTATAAAAATAGCTTTCTCCTTTCATTACATTGTCCACCACATTAATATTACTAAGCAGCCCGTCAAATAACGAAAGTTCCATTAACCTTGCAGGAACTGCCATACCCGTGTGTGCCAGGAAAACCGCCGCTCCCACCGCTTTTATAAAAGTGCTTTTACCGGCCATATTTGCTCCCGTTAAAAATATAAAATTATTGTTTTCATTAAGTTCAAGATCATAAGCTACGGGTTCAGAAAGTAAAATATGATAAAGGCCTTTTACCTTTAACAGCGGCTTTTCAGATTGAATAAATGTGGGAAATACAAGATCAAGTTCCTTTACGGCCATTGCCATCCCATACCAGGCATCCAGCTGAAAATAAATTTCTATGAGCTCTGAGAAATTTTGTTTGAAATGATACCGTATATAGTGAGCAAGGCCGAGCATCTCCGGCATAGAAAGATCACTTATTTTTTCTTTTGCTGTAATAATACCGAGCTGGTGTTTTTCAATCAGAACTTTTGCTTTTTGCAAAATTCTCCTCAAATTGGCAGGTGCGTCATCGGTGAGAAAAACGTCAATGATTTGTTGCATGCCCTTTATAAAATCAAAAGCATGGCCGGTCGAATATTTTACCAAAGAATAATCGGGTGCATGAAATATCTTGTATAAATAGGCGGATGAAGAGGTAGGCCTGGCAGGGATCTGGTCAATATTGCTTTCGTAAAATTTATGAATCATCATTACAGAACCATTGCTTATGGAAAGCGGCCATTGATCTTTTTTTTCAAGGATGAGTTGCAATGTTTTCTGTACATCTCGTGATTGATGCCAGGTCACTGAGAGATTTGTTTAAAATAAATTTTAGCTTTTCCCTTCCGCCAACAGTACGGGTAAGATTGACTTTATGAAAAATTGAAAATTCTTCCTCATGTTGAAAGATCGCAAGGTCATTTAAGGTTGTTTTGTCTGTTTCCATTCGGGTTAACACTTTATTCGTTTATACATTCACGTTAGTTTACCTGTTGAAAGAAAGCCGTTGTCCTTTTACAGATTCATCGAACACAGTGCTTTCCATAATTATCATTGGTATACACACAATTTCCATTTACAAATGTTTGGATGATAGCCGCAGGAAATGTATATCCTTCCAATGGGCTCCATCCACATTTGTATAAAATATTTTCTTTTTTTACGTGTGTTGTTTCATTTAAATCTACCACTACAAGGTCAGCAAAATATCCTTCTCTTATATATCCCCTGTTTTCAATTTTAAAACAATCTGCAACTGCATGGCTCATTTTTTCTGCAATTTTTTCCAGTGAAAGTCTTTTCTTTGTTTATAATAATTCAGCATCATTAATAATGAATGTTGCACCAGCGGGAAGGCCTGAATGGCATGTTCATATGGGCCTTGCTTTTTCTTCCAATGTATGTGGCGCATGATCGGTCGCAATTACATCCAAACGATCATCCAGCAAGGCTTTCCAAAGAGAATTTTTATTTTTAGCTTGCTTTAATTGCCGGGTTACATTTTATTAAATAGCCCAAGCTTTTCATAATCATCAGCAGTAAAATGCAAATGATGAACACAAACTTCTGCGGTAATTTTTTTTTCTTTTAACGGAATATCATTGCGAAAAAGCTCCAGTTCTTTTTGCGTGGAAATGTGCAAAATATGAAGCCGGCTGTTATATTTTTTTGCTAATGATACTGCATAAGGAAGAAGATTGGTAACATGCATTTTCATCCCTGATCAGCGGATGATCTGAAGGAGATAAAACCTGCTTTTGTATTTTTGAGCCGCCGGTAATTTTCTTTAATTATATTTTCATCTTCACAATGTGTTGCAATAAGCAATTCGCTTTCACTAAATATTTTATTAAGCGATGCTTCATTATCCACCAGCATATTTCCCGTGCTGGAGCCCATAAAAATTTTTACACCGCAGATATCCTTTTTTCTCCGGTTCATTTTTAAAACTTCATCAGCATTGGTGTTGCTGGTGCCCATGTAAAAGGAATAATTGGCCAATGAGTGTTGCCTGGCAATATCATATTTATCTTCCAGTAATTTTTCAGTAAGCGCATTGGGAATAGTATTGGGCATTTCCATAAACGAAGTAACACCACCCGCAACGGCCGCTTTGCTTTCAGTATAGATTGTTGCTTTATGTGTTAAGCCGGGCTCACGAAAATGTACCTGGTCATCAATAACTCCAGGAAACAAGTGTTTGCCTTCGCCATTAATTTCAATTGCTTTTTCCTTTACATTAATATTATTACCAATGCTTTCAATACGGCCCTTTTTTATGTATATATCTTTTTCCTCAATATTGCCTTCATTGACAATTGATATCTGCTTAAAAAGATAATTTTGCATACCTTGAAATTAAATAATTAAGACCCAACCCAATGCAAATTATAAAAAGCCTCTCTATACTGCCTGTATTTATTTGCCCGTTTATTATAAATGCGCAAACAACTTACCTTCCTGAAGGATCAAAAGAATACCAGTTTATTGACAGGCTTGAAATTAAGCAAGGCCATAATACTGATCTTAATTTTTCTACATTAAAACCTTACAGCAGGCGTGCCATTGTGCAGGAAGCTGAATATCTTGACAGCGCACGTCTCGGATATCTCAAACTCACTTACCGGGCAGGATGCACAACAAAATTGGGCCGGCCTTAATCTTACAAAAGTTGATGAATATAATCTTCATAGTATACTTATGGATAATTCGGAATGGGTAACCGGTTCAAAAGAAAGTTTTTTGAGTAAAAAACCTGTGTTGAAAAGTTTTTATGTTACAAAGCCAAATCTTATTGGAAGTAAATGTGAAAGATTTTTTTCTTGCTGTAAATCCTGTATTGTCCTATCAAATGAGCAAAGAATCTTCTAATGATGAAAATATTTTTTATAACAAGCGGGGGGTAACTGCACGCGGTGTTATTGCAAACCGCATTGGTTTTTCAACAACTATTACCGATAACCAGGAGAGCGGGCCCATTGTTTTTCCAAAGCCGGGTAAATAATTTTCATGCAGTGCCGGGAGTGGGTTTTTATAAAACTTTTAAAACGCACCGGTTATGATTATTTTGATGGAAGAGGCTATTTTACTTTTAATGCTACAAAATATATTGACTTTCAATTTGGGTATGATAAAAATTTTATTGGCGACGGTTACAGAAGCCTTTTCCTGAGTGATTTCGGAGATAGTTATTTGTTTCTGAAGATCAATACAAAAATCTGGAAATTCAATTATCAAAACCTGTTTATGGAGTTGATGCCACAGTATATAAAGAGTGGGGATAATTTATTGGATAGAAAATATGCAGCCATGCATCACCTGAGCATGAACGTTACAAAATGGCTTAACCTGGGCTTATTTGAAAGCGTGATTTTTGGCAGAAAGAACAGGTTTGATTTTGAATACCTGAACCCTATTATTTTCCTACGGCATATTGAAGGTACTGTTGGAAGCCCTGATAATGCTTTTGCCGGCGCGGATTTCAAAGCCAATGTGGCCCATCATTTCCAGTTTTACGGGCAGCTTCTTTTAGATGAATTCATTTTAAAAGAAATTACAAAGAATAATGGATACTGGGCAAATAAATTCGGTTACCAGCTTGGAGTAAAATATGTAGATGCATTTACAATTAAAAATCTTGATCTCCAGTTTGAAACCAACAGGGTAAGGCCTTTCACTTATTCACATAACGATTCTGTTGCCAACTATACTCATTATAACCAGCCATTGGCGCATCCGTTGGGAGCCGGTTTCCAGGAATTTATTGGAGTTATAAAATACCAGCCTGCACCTAAATGGTATATCAATGCGAGGGCTATTTATTACTACCAGGGATTGGATTCGGCAGGCCAGAATTTTGGAAGTAATCCATTTGAATTATATACCACACGCACCAGTGATTTTGGATATTTCGTGGGAACCGGAAATAAAGTTAAAGTGCTTAATGCATCATTCGTTTTATCTTATGAGCTAAGGGAAAATCTTTTTATAGAAGGCTCCTACCTGTATCGCAAAGTTTCAGGCACAGAAAGTACCAACCTTTTTGGATTCGGAATAAGATGGAATGCAGCAAGGAGGGATTATGATTATTAAAGCTGGTAATAAAGATTATTTTTAGCTCAGCATTTTAATATTCAACACTCAATATTCAATAATCAACACTCAGGTAAAAAGCCGCAGCAGCTACAGATTATTCTACAGTAAGAGAAAAAGTGATCATTTTAGAATTGATCTTATCGATTACATTTGAATACCGGAGGTTTGGATCCCTGGCATGCAGGTTAACTAACCCGCTGCTGAGCTTTATTTCCGGAGACAAAACAAAATAGGGGAAAATAAATATTAAACCCCAAGCCCAAGTTCCACACTTACATCGGAACGCTTTAATTTTATCAGGTCTTCTGCTTTGCGTGCGCCTTGCATTACTGGCAAGGTCATAGTCAAATTTACCACCTGCAATAGTATATACTTTAAAATTGCCAATGCGGTCGCTGCTGAATTTTATCTGTATAGGGAAGCTGAGTGTAATAGATTGTACTTTCTTTTCAATCAGGGAGTCGCTCTGTATATTTTTCTGAGTAAAGAAATGCCTTTTCAGAAAATGTAAGGTCGAGCGGATGTAGCCTTAAATCAAAATGATCACTCATTCGTACATTCACAAGCCACGCAAGGTTAATGCCAGTGCTGTTAATACTTTCAACATCCATTATTGAATCGTATTGTAAAAACCTGGGATGATGTGTAAATGAGAAATGCGATTTATTGTAGCCGAGGTTTATTCCAAAATGATAGGGCTTATCATCATGGCTTTCCTGGTTAATTACATCACGTAACTGTGCCATGGACCCAGTATAACAAAACACGAATGACAGTACCAATAAAGTTATTTTTCGCCGCAATAAATGGTGCATATACCTAAACTCAATGTTTTGTAGAAACTGTGTCTATATCCTAATTGGTTTAAAATGTGAATGAAGGTTTCCCTTTCAGGAAATTGTTGAACAGAATTATTTAAATACTGGTAAGCATCATTGTTTTTAGAAATTAATTTTCCAACTTTGGGGGTAATAAACCTCATATAAAAATTATACAAGTTTCTTATTACAGGTAAGGAGGGTTTTGAAAATTCCAGTACTATCAATTTGCCACCAGGTTTTAATACCCTATAAATTTCAGACAGGCCTTTTTCAAGATTTTCAAAATTTCTTACTCCAAACGCAACTGTTACTGCATCAAACGAAGCATCCCTGAATAAAATTGCCTCGCTGTCTCCATTTAACAACCGGATATGGCTTTGAAGGCCATATTTTTCTATTTTTTTCCTGCCAATATCAAGCATGCCTTCACTTATGTCGATGCCGGTAATTTTTTGCGGTTTTAAAATGCGATAGCTTGTAATTGCAAAATCACCCGTTCCGGTTGCTACATCCAGAATATTTTTGGGTTGTACTGAAATAAGTTCGCTGATTGCCTTTTTGCGCCATCTTACATCAATACCTGCACTTAAAAAACGATTCAAAAAATCATAGCGAAAAGCAATTTTATCAAACATTTTTTCTACCTGCTTTTTTTTGCTTTCGGTCGAATGAGTGAAGGGAACTACTGTATCGTGGCCATAAGTGTTCATTGCCCCAAAGATAGTTTTTTGCATTTACAAGATAAGGTGTTAACTATTCTTTCACTTTTATTTTAGATTTAATTTCGCGCAAAGCCGCAGAAGTGCAAAGTCCCAAGAAAACAAAAATTTTTGTATTGTATCTTGCAAATTGTATGCACATAAAAAAAGCGGAATATATTATCAGCAGCCCTTCCTTCGACAAGTGCCCTGCGCCGGCGATAAGCCCGAATATGCCTTTATTGGCAGAAGCAATGTAGGCAAGTCTTCTTTAATAAATATGCTTTGCAATAATGATAAACTTGCGAAAACATCTAATTCACCCGGTAAAACGCAATTAATAAATCATTTTGAAATCAGGAGCGTTGCCAAAGCAGGTGATCCTACCGAAACCAGATGGTATCTTGTGGATTTGCCGGGCTATGGCTTTGCAAAAGTTTCGCAAAGCAGCCGGAGAAGGTGGGAGCAAATGATTGAAAATTATCTTCGCAAAAGAACGAACCTTACGAATGTTTTTGTATTAATTGACTCACGCCATTCCCCTCAAAAAATTGATCTTGAATTTATACAAAAATTAGGATTGTGGGAAGTACCTTTTACACTTGTTTTTACAAAATCGGATAAAGAAAAGCAAAAAGAAGTCAATAAAAATGTCAAATTATTTTTAGAGAGATTGAGGGAAACGCAACAATTTCTGCCGCAGCATTTTATTACAAGCTCAATAAAAAAAACCGGTAAAGGAAAAATACTTGATTTAATTTCAGAAATGAATGAGAACCTCGCCCCAACCGCTCCCCGGGGGAGAGGGAACTACCTTATATAAACCCTTTGGAACTTTAAGCTTTTAATTTTCCTTTGAACTTAAGGTAACTACTTAGGAAAACTTATGAACTTAACTTTTAACCTTGAACCTTCAACCTTGAATTAATTGACCATCTTATTAGCACAACTGCTGCTGGCAAAGGCTTCCGGCTTGGCCTTGAAAGCAAAACCCATACCCAGGATGTAGCCCATTGCTTCGCGTAAAGCTTCATTACTTTTAAAATGCGGATTGGTATTGATGTCAGCATGTACTTCCATATCTACATCATACAAAGTAAACAAGTCACAAAGCTCATAAGCAATTTCAATGCTCTTGGCCACTTCCACCAGCATACGCTCTTTGATGCTATAAGCCACTTTGGTTTTTTCGTTATGAATAAACATAAAGCCCCCGTGTCCTTCACGAAGAAAAACAATGACTGTGGCAAATTCGGTATCACTGCCTTTTACCTGGCTGTCTGTACCGATGCAAACTTTTAATTTATAACCTGCAGTTGTCTCCTTTTGTATTGCCTGTTCCACGGCACCTTTTATCGGAAGTTCAATTGTATCGCCATTAAATTTTCTCCAGCGCATAAATTAGGGTTTTTTAAAATTACCGAAATTCCTGCAACAAAAGAGCTAAATCTGATTGGTAACTATTGTTTAATAATCATCCAGCCACAATAATTCCGTTTTGTGCTGTATCCACTGAAGCATCAAATTTGTTAACTGCGATATTGAAAGCGAAATGGTAGAAGGGATTTTCTATTTGCGGTTTGCAGCATCAAATATTAGTTGAGACGTACCCCGCCACAATAGAAATACCACTGTTCGCTGTTTGAATAACCGGAAGCCGGAATACTTCTTTATGAAAAGTGAATAATGCCCCAGGGTTGACTGGTGTGTAACCTTAGTTCTTTTTAAAGCATGACCGTTATACACTTTCCTTCTTCTTATGCTCATCATCATTTATTTTCATAAATGGTTTTAGGATATCAATAGGTACAGGGAAAATAGTTGTCGAATTATTTTCTGTGGCAATTTCACGAAGCGTTTGCAGGTACCGCAATGTTAAGGCGCTGGGTTGCTCACTCAAGATTTTTGCTGCATCGCTGAGCCTTTGCGAAGCCTGGAACTCTCCTTCTGCAGAAATAACCTTTGCCCGGCGTTCTCTCTCTGCTTCGGCCTGCTTCGCCATTGCACGTTGCATTTCCTGCGGCAAGTCTATTTGCTTAACTTCCACGTGAGTAACTTTTACTCCCCATGGTTCTGTTTGCAGATCAATGATCTGCTGCAGCCGGATGTTGATTTTTTCTCTTTGAGAAAGAAGCTCATCAAGCTCTGATTGACCTAACACACTTCTTAAAGTAGTTTGAGAAAGTTGTGAAGTACCTACTAAATAATTTTCTATTTCGATTATTGCTTTTTGCGGATCAATAACACGGAAATATATAACAGCGTTTACTTTTATAGAAACATTATCCTGCGTAATGACATCCTGCGGCGGTACGTCCATAACCACAGTTCGCAAGGTAACTTTTACCATTTTATCAATGATGGGTATCAACAAAATAAGTCCCGGGCCTTTTACACCGCCATTTAATACACGTCCCAGCCTGAATATAACGCCACGCTCATACTCGCGAAGAATCCGTATGGCACTGGCCAGTATATACAAAACAAATATTATTACTATCACGAGTACTAAAGGAAATTGTTGTGGCATGGTGATTATTTAAATTTAGTTATGAAATATTTATAAATCCGTGCAATATAAGTTGGTTTGGTATTCCGTTACAGGGAATAAAAAAAGATAAAAGATACCAGGGCTGAAGTTGCGTCGCACCTATACTTCTTCAACATATAGTGTAAGGTTTTTTATTTCTCTCACAATAATCTCCTCTCCTGCATTTATTTTTCCTGAGAGAGATTCTGCATTCCACATTTCGCCATTTACTTTAACGGTACCCGCAGGATCCAGTAAACTTATCGCTTCCCCTTTTTTGCCTATAAAAGCTTTAGTGCCGGTAGCGGGGCTGGAACGTTGCGCTTTTAAACCCATACCTACTATAAAAAGAAAGAATAGTGCGGTTAGCAACGTGGATGCAGTTATTACGGTCCAGGAAATTGATACGAAATTTTCTGTAGGGCTGCTACGGAATAAAAACAATGAGCCCAATGCTACAGATACAATACCTCCGATAGTTAAGAGCCCGTGACTTATTATTTTTATTTCAAGTAAAAAAAGTGCGATGCCAAAAATAATCAAAGACAATCCCGCATAATTAACAGGCATGCTGCTCATCGAATAAAATGCAAAAACAAGAGAAATTACTCCAACAATGCCGGGAAATATCGCGCCGGGGTTAAACAGCTCAAATAAAATTCCGTAGAAGCCAATCATCATCAACAGGTATGCGATATTGGGATCACTCAACCTGTCAAGAACTTTTTGAAAAAACCCCATTTCCTGTGACTCAATCCGTGCGTTTTTAGTTTGGAGTACCCTGCTACCCCCATTCACATCTATTTTTTTCCCGTCAATTTGAATGAGAAGCTCCCGGTCATCATTTGCGATGTAGTCAATTACATTTTTCTCAATAGCTTCTTCGTCGGTGATGGAAACACTATTGCGTACTGCATCTTCGGCCCACTCAACATTTCGTTTTCTTTTTTCGGCAATGGTCCTTATAAAAGCGGCCGCGTCATTAGTCCCTTTCGCATTCATAATAGTATCCGGCATTCCCTGCATTGACACCGGGTGTGCTGCACCAATATTTGTTCCGGGAGCCATTGCTGCAATATTAGCAGCAAGTGTAATAAAAACTCCCGCCGAGCCCGCATGTGCACCTGAGGGTGAAACATACACAATTACAGGCACCGTTGATTTTAGTATATCACTAACAATGCCTCTCGTTGAGGTTAACAGGCCACCGGGAGTATTAAGATGTATCAGGAGGCATTCAGCCTTTTCATTTTGTGCTTTTTCGACGGCCTTATGAATATATTCGGCAGATGCCGGATTAATACTTCCATCAACTTTTATTGAAACAACTTTTTGAGCCGCAAGTATTACCGGTAAAAGAAAAGATAAACCCAGAAACAACAATCGCTTCATAATATTACTTTCGGGGAATGAAACATTTGTTTGAACCCTGCATGTAATTTACCTAAAACGTAAAGCAAAAAAAAATTAAGTATGGCTTCAGGAAATATTATAATTTGCAACAATGTGAGAATGTGAGGCCTTTAGCTGGTTTCATTGTAATTCCAAAGCGCCCGCCTATTCGATATGCATTCGCCGTGACGCACTGACTTAAATAATTTTTATCAAAGTAATTATTAACGCTTTCATCATAAGCCATATACCACATCGCGAAATAAGCTACCTGATAAAAAGCAGCAGGTGCACTTCCATTGACCTTCAGGAATTATACAATACTGGTGAGGATAGAAATATAAGACACAACACGGCTAAATATGGTTCATAGCATAGCTTGCAATTAAAAACAGCGCAGCAGAAAAAAAATAACAGGAAGGCAGAAATATATAAAGCAGCAGGAAAACATCGCTCAGGAATGCAATGAGAAGATAAAATTAATAAAGGCCAGCTAAGCTGCACAAATCCTTTTACAATAATTATGCTTCATGTGGGTTCATCAAATAAAAAAACCCGGGAATAATTCCGGGTAATTTTTTTGATAGTTTCTCTAGGAGGTTCAATTAAGTTTTTCCAGGACGTTTAAATTATAAGTTTTTCTAAGGGGGTTAATTATTTTTGAAATAATTAATATCGATGTGATTACAAAGTTACCAAGATAATTTATAAAAGATGTGGTAAACGTACGTCCGTAATAGTCCTACTCTTTACAGGGTTTCTTCGGAAATTACTTTAAACATATCTTATTTAAATTAATAATATTAAAAGTAAAAACCGTCCAACACAGTGCCTTTTAAATAACAATCAGGGCAATGCTGAAGGTATATGCTTACTGTGGATGGCTAATTATAAAACAACATAGTATTCTTCTTTGAAAAAGGCCGGACGCATTTGGACAATTTAAACAGCCGGCGGTGTAATACTATTAATGCAAAAAATGAATTAATATTACACAACAAGCGATGAACGCTATCGGCTTCGGTTCACAATAAAAACGCCCAAAAAGACAAAGGCCAGTGCGCAAATACCAAGGCTGTATAAAAACAAAGTATTGAACGTCTCCCTATCGGAAAGGAAAAAAAAGAATAACGGAGTGAGGCTCATCCCAATTATTATTAAAGAGAAGCCCAAGAGATGTTTAAAGCCCATACAGAAAAATTTTATATGGTAATGAAAGCAGACAGAACTTCAAGTTTAATCAAGAAAGATAAAATACAGGTTTTTTAATATCGAATATATGTTCCTTTAATATATATCGACCCGGCGCGAGCTGATTATTTAGCTGCGTTTGCCCGTTGCCGTTAGGAAGCGGCCACCTTGGATCACAGAGACAATCCAAGGCAGGGTAACGTTGGCTTTAAACGTGAATTATAAGCAGGGGCCGGCCCCATAATCGGACTTGCTCCCCAGGATGTCCAAAGAATATTAAATAAAAAACCTATTATTTAATGATCGATGAAATATTCAATTACCAAAATGCTTATTATAAATTATAAATCATCTTCAAGTGTGCTATTGTCTTAAAAACCTAACACATTATCCAGACGCGGCAAGAAACATTGATCAATATATTTGTTCATCATAAGGTAAAGGAGTTATTGGATCAGGCTTTTTATTCAATATGAATGGATTGCGCCACGCGGCAAAAGCTGCCAGCAAACCCATTAAGATTAGCAAAGACAATCCTTTAGAGAGATTTGCCCTTTCAGAGATAAAGCCAATAACAGAAGGGCCTGTAAGAAATCCAATTAAGCCGCCGGTTGTTACCATCGCATATCCCTCCACAGTACTTACTCCCGGAATATTTGCGGATGCTCTGAATAAAACCGGTACAATGCAGCAGCACCCTAAACCAACCATTATGTATCCCACTATAACGATTATTATCATGGGCACCGTTACCACTACCAGGAACCCGGTTGCTGCCAGCAGGCTTCCTGATACTACCACATTTTTACTGCCCAATTTTGAAATCAGCATGTCGCCATTTAACCTTCCCACCGTCATCGCTACAGAAAATCCCGCATAGCCGAGGCTTATGAATGCCTTCGGCGCAAATAGTATTTCTTTAAAATAAATAGCACTCCAGTCCGCCACGCAGCCTTCTGCCATGAAGCTTACCATGCAAATAAAAGAAATGCCGAGGATCGTTAAGGAAGGCAATTTAAATGCAGACCTTGAGTGGATGATATCCCGGTTGGCCAACAAATGATGTTTATTGGAAAGGATGACAATTACAAGCACACATGCCACGGCCACAATTTGCCACCCTGATTGAATATGTAATGTGAATAATAAGGCAGCAATCCCGCCGCTTAATGCACCACCGAGGCTGTACATACCATGACAGGTACTCATCAGCAGTTTGTTGTATTTCTTCTCCATCAGGTTTACGGTAGCATTAGCAGATACACCGTTTAGGAAGCTAACGGTGCCCAGGCAATATAAGCAGGTCCAAAACATAAGCCGGTTTACAGAATTAATCTGCAATACCATAATGCAGCAAACAATAATATAGCCTGTGTACATCCACCTGCCAATTGAAATTTTACTAAATACTCTGCCAGATAGCAGCATACCTGTAATGGCACCTAATGGGGAAAGCAATAGTGAAAGCCCAAACTGCCATCTGTAAAACCCAGCCTTGCTTTGATGCCAGGGATCGACGCTACCCAAATACCGAATAAAAGGCTGGAGGTAGCAAATAGGAAACCTATAGCAAAGGCAGGCTTATTCTTTATAAAGGAGGTAAAGTTTTTAATCATGAAGAAGAAATGCTTTGCGAACTTAATTCAAAGATAACTGCCTTAACGGTAGTATGTCTTCCACCGGTATTATATCAAGTGTTTAACCTGATGAGCATTGCGGTACCGGTCTCCGGCAGGCAATCCGTCGCGGGCTGCGCTGATCGCAGGAAAATTGAAATAAGATTACACTTAGTTATTGAATAAGCTTCGCTATCTGTTGCAGTGGCAACGTGTTTGCCCAACTCATTATTTGGGTGTCTGTTGTATTTTTCCCTGTAAAGGTTATTAAAGAGCTGCCAAGTGGCAATTGTATGGTATAATTCGTTTGGCCGTTACTGTTGGCATCCTTTGTTAATTGCCCTTTATAGCCCTGCACTTTAATAATTTTATTATTGCCATTGCTCATCATGCCACCGAGTAAGGGTGTATTTAAAAAAACATTGATGGTAGATATCAGTGGCGAATTACCAATTATGGAAAGATCAACATCATCAGCGGGGCCATAGCTCCGATGTATGGTAGTTCCTACGAAGCCTACATTTGAAGTTACGTTATCATCTTTAGCGTTGGCATTAAAAGCATCCATTTTAGCCGGCAATTGTTTAATCACTTCCTTGCCTATTATCATGTCGATTTCCTGCATTGCCTGTTGCAAAGCAAAATGCGCGTCTTCAAGCTTGCCTGCACTGTAAGAAGTTTTCGCGTTGTTGATATCCGCAGTAAAATTTTGTGCGGTTCCTTTTGTTGCCACAAATATTATTATGACTATAAATAAATTTTTCATGATGTTCTTTTAAGATGATTTTTATTTTTCCCCCAGCATTTTTTTAATGCCATCAATATCGAAAGAACTGGCAGCATTCATAACCTCCTGTTCAGTCGCGAAATTGATGCATTCCCATGCTATAAGTGAGCTTTGCCCTATCGGCACCAGCAATGTATAGCCTTTTGATTCATCAAACGTTATGAGAGCCTTGTATCCTTTTAATTTCGTCTGCTTTACATTCTGGTTTTTCCCATCACTCGTACTTTGAGAATATGCGCTGTTGAAATACATATTCACAAAGCCCGAGTAAACCCCATTGTTGCCAATAGTAACGGTCATTTGCTTGTCAGCTTTTTTATACACGCTTTGTATGGTCATGTTATTCCATCCCCATTGTGTACTCATTACTTTATTTTCCGTGGTGTCTTTTTGAAGGCCGCTTACCGTAGCAGGTAATGACAGCAATATCTGTTTGCCTATTTGCAACTCGATGCCCATAAGAGCCTGCTGTATGGAATAGCGGGCATCGCTATAATTACCAGCTGCCTGCGACTTTGTAGCATCCGCTATTTGCTGGTTTACATCAGGTGGCGTTGTATTTGTTAGCCCCGCACCTTTTGTATTCGATGGTTTTCCTGACGAGGTACTGCCAGTACCTTCCTGGCTGGTATTAGTGCCGATACTTTTGTTTACCGTATTATCAACCTTGTCTTTTATAACCTTGTCTTTTAATTTCTTTAAAAACTGGCCCTGCACATTGAAATTTGACACGCAGGCGGCCAATAAAACGACTGTGATTCTCTTAAGCAATTGCATATGTTTAATTATTAAAGTTGCTAAATTTAGGAAAATGTAAGAAAACAAATCGAGTACTTATAAACTTTTTTTTATTAATTATTTCAAAATCAGCCCGTGCCAGAAAATTATAAAAAAGATAAAGGTAGCCAACAGGAAAATCTCCGTATGCGGCAACTTAATTTCAAAAGGGCTAAAATTTTTAAGCAGGATATAGTGAACGTAGAATTAACGAATTTAGTTAAAATTTTGTAGACTCTCTATGAAAGTTATCTCTCTTCTTCAACCATGGGCAACGCTTGTTGTAACCGGTGTAAAGCAAATTGAAACGAGGTCGTGGTCAAGTGCTTACCGCGGCCCGTTGCTGATACATGCTTCTAAAGGTAGAGCGGGAAAGCGCCTTGCCTGTGAGCCGGTATTTAAAGACTACATAGCAGATTTCAGGCAACTGTCTTTCGGCTATATCATCGGAGAAGTTACATTGACGGATATTATAAGAATCGATTCTGCCGATTTTTTCTATACGAAGGATGAAAAGAGAAATATACTTTCTAAAAACGAAAAAGCTTTTGGCGATTACACAACCAGCCGCTTTGCCTGGATATTGCAAGATCCTGTTATCTTTAAAAAACCGGTAAAAGCAAAAGGAAGCCTGTCGCTATGGGTGTTTGATGAAAAACTTATTGATGAATCCCGGATTTATAAAAATCAACAATAAAAACTAAATTCCTTCAATAGTTTCCACAGAGCGCCCCCGGCGGTTTCTTCTAAAATTCTATTTCTTTAAGCAGGTCTTCTGCCTGTTGCAGAGAATTATTATAAAATTTCTTTACCCATTTTGAAAAGAATGCCAGGAATATATAACCAAAAGAAAACGCAAAAATCCAGAAGTATTTATTTCCGGTTATGTCTTTCCCGGAAGAAAACTTAGGCAATAAAATTATTATTGTAACCAGTAATAAATAACTTAGAAAGGCATTAACCTGTTGATATTTTTGGAACCGGATTCTATAAACCGCGAATCGTTTGATTATTTCCACATAGGGTTTGCTTAAGTCATTTGCCAGATTGAATGGCGTAACGCTCAGAAAACTAATTGCTGGCAATGTCATTAAAAGTAAAATCGTTATGACGCCAATTGTTTGCAAAAGGGTTGTGTCTAATTGATTAAAATTATAAACTATAAAAATTACCGCCAGTAAACAGATTATTCCTCCTGTTAACTCCGGAAATATTATTTTCCTGATTTTAGAATTATACTTTTTATGTATCATTTGATCAATGATTTTAAGAGTCAGATTATTCTGTTTGATTGTTTCGTTTGTTACCGATTCCCATTGTTTTTTTAGATCATCTAATTCCATAATTCTATTATTTATTTGATTTTATTTAGCAGCCTGCTGTCTCAATTTTTCTTTGATGCGCGATAATCTTGTTCCCACGTTAGTTTTTGAAATACCGACGATTTCAGCTATTTCTTCATGGCTTTTGCTTTCCAGGAGAAGCATTAGAATTCCTTTGTCTAAGAGATTTAAATCCTTAATATGCTTTTGTAATAATTGGAGCTTTTCTTCAAAATCGTCAGGCGTAGTTTCCGGAAAATTCAAAACCCCGTGTGAAATTGGTACGGAGGTAATTCTTTTCTTACTTTTTTTAAGGTAGAGAATGGACACATTCATAGCCACCCTGTACATCCAGGTACTAATACTGGAATGCTGCTTAAATGTTTCAAAAGATTTCCAAAGGTTATAAATTATTTCCTGCACTAAATCGTCACGGTCATATTTACAATCAGTGTAAAAAGAAGCAACCTTGTTTATCAACCTTTCATTTTCTTTTATTTCCTGTATAAATTTATCCTTTTTCTCCACCAGTGTTTCAATTTACATTGTTCCTATTACTTTATTAGTGTAGATAATTCGGATAAAATCACAGATTAGAGAATAATTTTTAGTTCACATTTAAATTTAATTGATTCTGCTACGAGTTATTAACAATTGGTAGTGATCTGGTTGTTAAAATAAAATTGATGTAAGTTATGCTGTTGCAGCCCTGTGTACAATCAAAAGCCATCGCAAAACGCGATGGCTTTTGATTGAGCAAGTAATGTTCAAAATTACGGGTGGCCTGCCTATAATATAAACTTAGTCCGGGCAGGTTTTCAGCATGCTATAACATTGACATCCGTTAAATGAAAACGGCAACTATTGAGCTGTAAGGTATTGGGAGTATACATATCCTTCCTCACCTTTATCTGTTTTGATGAGGCTCCATTGCGCATCAGGCGTGCTTAGTATCGTCACTGTAGCGCCATGAGCCACTTTTCCAACAATTTCCTGGTCAGTTCCGGGGCCTTTTCTTACATTTAGATTTGAGGAATTAGTGGTAACGGTCGCCGTAGAGCCCGAAGCGGCTGAGGCATTTACATTTAATACTACATCGCCACTTTTATAATCAGGGTCTGCCTGGTTATAAACACTCCACAATTTATCCTTCACGCTTGCAGAAGGAGCCTCACCGTCTATATACAACACATTATCCTGCTCCCTTACCTGAAGGTTGGTAACGCCCGATTCCTTTGCAGTATTAATAAGTGTTTGATATTTATCCTGTAATGATGACATAATTTTTTATTTGATCGTTAAGTTAGTACTGTTAACACGTTTGGGATGCAATGAGCTTAATGTTGGCATCAGCTTTTGCCAGTCGGCTCTTTTTATACTACCGGTAAGGTTAATGACGCTATCGGTTACCTCGCCTTTTACAGCAGGATAATCTTTAAGCGCATCCTTAAGCCCGGTTTTCAAGGCCCCATCATCGGCAATCACAACCGGGGCCGGCGTAGGGGCTGCCTTCATTGTAGTATCTGCCGCGGTTACTGCGGGAGTGCTGTTTTCATCTTTATCTTTGCCTTTACAGGAAGCAAAGCAGAAGGCTGTAATAAATACTGCAAGCACGCATAATTGATTTAATTTTTTCATTGTTTTTTATTGATTATTTATTATAATTATCCTAACCTAACAATAAACTTGCCATAAGATCGGAAATCCTTTAAATTTTTAATATAATATCGAGTCTTCCCTGGTTTCATGTTCAGGAAAAGAAAAATCCCCGAGCGGACTTGTTTGCAAAACCAGCCATAGTTACCAACGTCAAAGAGCGGCTTATCGACGGTATATGTCTGCATGCTGTATATTGCGTATTATTCAAGTGCTGTTATAATTTCCAATGCCAAAAGTAGACAAGCAAAAAAAACAAAAGATGGCCCATATAATCGCCGCCTTTATTATATTGGTACATGCTTATGAAAAATACGATGCAGGGGAATCTTCATACGTTTTCTTCGGGGTGGCGGGAATTGTTTTTTTAGGGATTGCTTTGCTTCATCATCGCCTGCTAAAACAATTTCCTTATGCTGACGGTTTTTTCTTTGTGATTGAGGCAATGGTATACGCGGTAATAGCCGCCGATTATTTCCAGCGCGGCAAAAAGGCTTTACCATGGTGTTACGTTGTTACCGCCATCGCTTACATTATAGTAGCTTTCATTAAGGGCAAAAAGGGCCAGGCGCGTCACACCGATGCGCTTAAATTTAGGGACCGGGAAATAAATGAAGAGGAGAGATAAGCTTAGCCATTCGATAACTTCGTGATTTAAGTAAGAATCCTATTTAAGGATCATCACCGGGAGCCGCGCATTCCGGTACAAAGCTTCCGAAATGCTTTTATGGGTTAATGAATACAGGAAGCTATAGGGTCCGGGCAAAGCAATCATCAATTGTACTTCATTAATTTTTTTAAAATTCAGGATTCCGTTGATCACATTTTTATCGGGCACATAATGAATTTCATGCCGGAAATTTTTTAAATAATTGTGCAGGCTGTTTTCCGCCTCCCTGAATCTTTCATCAGGATTTGCATATCGTTGTTTAGCATCCACGTTGAGCACGGTTATGTGTACATCATGCCATTGCGGCGCTGTACGCAGGCTGTTTATCTTATTTAATGTACCGATAGCATTGAAGTCGCATGGCACCAGGGCCTCATATACCGGCCGGTAGGTATAATTTGCCGGAACTATTAAAACCCTTACGGGGCTTAACTTAGCAATGCTTATCACATTTCCTGCTATAAAGGCTTCATTTAAATGATTAACGGTATCGCTGCCCAGTAAAATCATTTCGGGCTTTTCATATCTTATCATTTCAATAATACTTCTCAATAGAGGCAATTCACTTACCGCCGTTTGCACTTTAATATTATTTCCTGTTTTTTTGTCAAGGCCCCTGCATAAAATGTTGAGCTGCTCTATTTCACCTGCCCTGGTTTTGTTGAGGTATTCCTGGTTTACGTTAGCATATTCTGCCGACATGATCAGATTTTCATACATGGAGCTATAAAACGTCTTTAATAAGATGATACGTTCGTAGCAATATTTTATGCTCCATTCTGCAGCAAAATTTATTGCATTTTCCGATGTGGGAGTAAAATCCACAGGTACAAGTAATGTTTTCATAAATCACATATTGGGCGTTTAAAAAAAAACAGGATGCGGCATGTACATATGCATTCTAAAACAAGTTCATTAAATGTTCATTTTATATAGAGTGGCCCCGGATCCCTTATTAAATCATCAATGCATTTATGCCTTTTAAATTTTCATTCATCTTTCTCAAGAGCGAGATCCCCTTTTTTATATCATTGGCATCTACATCAACCGTTGATTTCCGGTACAGTTCAATTACAAAAGGATAGAGTTTTTCCTGCAAGAGCTTTCCTTTCGGGGTAAGAAATATGAGCTTGTTCCGGCGGTCGGTTTTATCTTCTATTCTCTTTACCAGGTTAAGTTTTACGAGGTTGTGAATAAGGTAAGTCATGCTCGATTTGTCTTTGATGGCCATGTCGGCGAGTTCCTGCTGGTTCATCCCGTCTTTACGCCACAGAAAAGCCATTACATCAAGCAATTCAAAGCTAATATTAATCTTATGTTTATACAATTGCCCTTGTATATTCCGTCGGAGATAATATTTCATCTCGTTGAATAACCTGCCAAATTCGAGGGCGAGTTGCGGGGTGCCTTTATTTATCATCTTTTGGCAAATTTATTGTTTAACTATTTACGTTAATGCGCTGCGTCTGCAAGCTGCACTTTTTTCCTGGTTGTTTTAATGAGTAACAATACAAAGGGCACACATACCAGGAACATAACACCCACCCACAAAAAGACATCCATATAGGATAATACCGTTGCCTGCTTCATAACTGAAGCATCAAGTAATGCATATGCTTTGGCTTGCGCAGTTTGCGCGTCGAAGCCCGTACTTCTCATACCGGCGGTAAGCTGCAGAACCCTTTGCTGTACACCCGGGTTATTTACATCAAGATGGCTTACCAGCGTCGAACGGTGCAGATCTGTTTGACGGGTAACAAAAGTCGATATCAGTGCAACGCCAAATGCACCGCCGAGCTGGCGCATCATTCCGGAAAAAGCTGCCCCCTGGCCAATTTGCTGGCCCCGCAATGTAGAAAGAGCCATTGTACTTATAGGTACCGACAGTAAGCCCAGCCCGAAACCTCTTATAATTAATATCCAGAAAAAATCTCCGCTGCTGGTATCCGGGGTTATGATTTTATAAGAAAGATAGCTGTAGATAAAGAATACAGACATACCTATTGCTATCAGGTATTTTTGGGGCACTCCGCGCTGAATTAGCTGGGCAACGACCGGCATCATTACAGCAACGAAAAGTGTACTTGGTAGTTGTAATAGCCCTGATTGCTGTGCCGTCCAGCCTAATAAAGACTGAGTATAAAGCGGTATCACGAACGTGGAGCCAAATAAACCGAAACCCATAATAAATGAAAGTATAACCCCAATACGCAAATTGCCGTTTTTTAATACACGCAGTTCCACTATCGGGTATTTATACACCAGTTGCCGCCAGATAAAAAAGAAAATCCCGAAGATCGCCGTAACGGTTAAAGTTATTATCACGGCACTGTTATACCAATCATCTTCCTGGCCTTTCTCTAACACATATTGTAGAGAAGAAATACCTGCGGTCAGTAGTGCAATACCCAGCCAATCTACCTCGTTAGGCGTTCTTTTATCTGTATAGTGCGGGCTTCGTACAAATTGTAAAGTAAGCAGTGTAGCAATTACGCCCACAGGAAGGTTAATATAAAATATGTAGCGCCAGTTGAAGTTATCTACGATGTAACCTCCCAGTGGAGGGCCTAATGTAGGGCCGATGATTACGCCCAGGGTATAGATGGCCTGGGCCATCGCTCTTTTTTCTGTTGGCCAGCTCTCTGTTATAATTGTCTGCGAAGTAACCAATAAAGCGCCGCCACCAAGCCCTTGCAAAAACCTAAAGATAACCAGCTCCCAGATGCCGGTGGCATTACCGCATAAAAAAGAACATACCGTAAAAAGTATAATGGAAGCCGCGAAGTAATTACTTCTGCCAAATTGCTGTGAAAGCCAGCTCGTCATGGGAACAATAATTACGTTGGCAAGGGAATAGGCGGTAATAACCCAGCTTACTTCATTAAGCGTAGCACCGAGGCTCCCCCGCATTTGGGGCAGAGCAACATTTACAATAGTGGTATCGATAATTTCAAGCAAGGCGCAAACAACTGCAGTAACAGTTACAATCGCCCGGCGGCTACCATACTCCACTAATAATGAAGGCTGCTGCATAAACCCAGTTCATTCGCGTAGATGCAAAATTAATAAATTAGTTTGAATTCAAACTAATTTACAAATGGAAAATCACGTTTTAAAACAATGATTATATCGCCCTATAAGACTTTAACAGCCCGTTTACGTTAGCTGTTTCTTAAAGCAGGATTGTTAATGAAAATTGGTTTTCGTATTATTCAGGGCATATTTCCAAAACTCGTTATTATTACTAATACCACGGGACTTTGATCTTCCGGAGGATTGCCATCAAATAGCCATAGATTGATGTGACCGGGCATAGCGGGCTGGCTAACGGAAGTTGCTGGGCTGGTAAATATTGACAAAAAAATCCGGTTCTGCGGGCGGGTGTAAATTCCATCAACGCCGGAAGTCCTCACGCATACTCTTTAATGATGAACAGAGGGGTATCGCCCAATAATAATCAGTTACGCGGAGTAATTATTAATCGATTTTAAAAAAAGATGACTAAATTATACAACTTTATTTATTTCTAAAATAATTACAGATTCGTTTAACTGAGCACATACGCTCTTTAAAAGGTGTCTGGCCACGGGAAGCCGCCTGACACCGCGTCGATCTTTCGAATGATTGTTTATGTGGCTGGGTAACTAACCTATGAATAGAGCTTTTATTTTTTAATAACTGCAGATTTCGTTCTAATTGAAAGGATACGCGTTGGCCACGGGGAATGGCCTGGCACCTTTTTGCAGCACTTTAAACATATTTTGCAATCGACAGCGCATCTATTCTGCGACA
>CAWDCB010000026.1:0-468792 GCA_963800635.1 uncultured Chitinophagaceae bacterium | reverse complement strand
GCAATGTCGCACCGGTGGTGAGCCGGTACGTCAACGACTACAACTGCGGCCGAGCGGCCTACCACGTGTCGGCTTCCGCGAGGTCGGAGCCTTCATGAGCGTGCTGTTCTGAGCGTGGGCGAGGGCAAGTAGGGTTCGCGCACCAGCACTTTCCGCGCGCTGCCCAAACTCCGACACCGCCATCGAGCAGATCAATCTGGGCGGCGGCATGATGAGGCCTTCGCCGTGCAGGCCGTCGCGGGCTCGGCGCGAACATGCAGGAATACCAGGTTAACGCAAGAACCGTTATCCTTGCGGCCAGCACCTGCGAATCTGCAAGGTTATTGTTGAATTCAAAATCTCCGCGTCATCCGAATGGCCTGGCTAATTCAAGTAATGTGGTTGGAAAATATTTACATGATTCCACAGGTGCAGATATGGGCGGAATTATTCCTGAATTATTTAACCGTAAGCGGTATAATGAAGATGGGGTAGGAGGCATGCATGTTTATACTCCCTGGTGGCTTGATAATAAAAAACTTGATTTCCCCCGCGGATATCATATTGAATACGGAGGCGGTTTTGGAATGCCTTTGTATGGATTTAACTGGGGTATTGAAAATTTAAACGGAGCTTATAAAATTAATGGCAAACAAAAAGAAGCCGGTGGTTATGGCGCATCTTTAAAAGAAGATTACCGTTATTTTTTTGGCGCCCATGTTGGCATGGCAGGCCGCGGAGAAGCCGTTGCCAGGGAAGATAGTTATTGTGAAATTGATCCGGAGGTTGTTGATAAATATGGCATTCCGGTATTGCGGTTTCATACAAAATATACTGATTATGAAATAAAGCAGGCCAAGCATATGAAAGAAACATTTGCAGAAATTCTGCATTCGCTTGGGGCAGAAATGATATGGGGTGATGATGAAGGGCCTGAAAGTAATTATGGGCTTGCATGCGCCGGGAAATATTATACATGAAGCAGGCACTGTTCGCATGGGCGATGATCCGAAACGTTCTCCATTAAACAAATGGGCACAGGCGCATGATTGTAAAAATCTATTCAATGTCGATGGCGGCATGTTTGTATCGCAGGGCGATAAAAATATTACCTGGACGATTCTTGCATTGTCTATGCGCACATCAGAATATATTGTTGACCAGTTGAAGAAGAATAATATTTGAAGTGAACAGTCAATGTTGAATGTTGAAAGTTAAAGTTGAAATTCAAAGTTGATAGCTGATAGCTCATAGCTGACACCTCATACTGAACAGCTTAAATTAAATAAAAATGGATAGAAGAAAATCATTAAAAGCAATTGCATTGGGAACAGTATCAACAGGCCTGTTACTCGATGCATGTAAACTTGCTGATAAAAAAGAAGCAGCAAAAAGTACCGGTACAGCGGATAATACCGGCGATAGTAATGCAACAGGTATTAACCGGATGAAGGAAGAAGCGGCTTATGAAAAAGAGCTTACTTCCACTACTTTTTTTACGCCACAGGAAATGGCCACTATTACCATTCTTGGCGATATCATTATTCCTAAAGATGAGGTTAGCGGCAGCGCTTCCGATGCAAAAGTGCCGGACTTTATTGAGTTTATTGTAAAAGATATGCCGGAGCACCAGGTGCCCATGCGCGGTGGATTGCGCTGGCTGGATATGCAATGTTTCAAACGCTATAATAACTCATTTGCAGACTGTAGTAAACAACAACAAATGGAAATAGTGGAAGATATTGCCTACCCGGTTATCAAGGATAAAAATGGCAAAGTGCAGTCAAAAAGAACCGTCAAACAGGGTTATGAGCAGGGTATTTCTTTTTTTAGCCTCATGCGTAATCTCACAGCAACCGGTTTTTATACATCAGAGATCGGTGGCAAAGATGTTGGCTATATAGGCAATGTACCTAACCAATGGAATGGAGTACCGGATGATGTTTTAAAGCAATATAATCTTGCCTATACTGAAAAGGAATTAAAAGAATGTATCAGCTTTTCCTAATTATTTATTGATTGCCTGATTTTCTTCTGAAAATTAACCAATTAATCCATAAACGATTGCTTAATTTTTAACTATTCGATATATAATTCTATTCATTTGTTAACTTCTCATTTTATTATGAAAAAAAAACTATTTTTTATTCCTGCTTTTTTATTTTTACCGATTGCAATTGTTAATGCACAACAAACAATGAAGCATGAAGACACAGAACTTTATACACCGGTGCCGCCGGTAGTTACCCCCGGAAAATCATGCGGCGAAGCGCCTTCCGATGCCATTGTATTATTTGATGGAAAGAATCTGGATAAATGGGTTTTGACAAATGATACTACAAAGCCTGCAGACTGGATTGTAAAAAACGGTATTCTTACAGTAAATAAAAAATCAGGTAATATTCAAACAAAGCAATTATTTACCGATTACCAGATTCATCTTGAATGGCGGGAACCAAAAGATATTGAAGGTTCAGACCAGGCACGTGGCAACAGCGGTTTGTTTTTAGCATCTACAGGTAAAGGGGATGATGGATACGAAATGCAGATACTGGATAACTATAATAATAAAACCTATACCAACGGGCAGGCAGGCAGCATCTATAAACAAAATGCACCTTTGGTAAATCCAAATCTTCCACCGGGTGAATGGCAATCTTATGATGTAATATGGACTGCTCCGCGTTTTAATGATGATGGTTCTTTAAAATAGCCCTGCCCGTGTAACCGCTTTTTTAATGGTATTTTGGTTCAGAATAATTTTGAATTAAAAGGGCCTACCCGTTATATTGGGCATCCTACTTATGAAGGCGCAGTACATGGCCCGTATGCGATAAAGCTGCAGGCACATGGAGATGAAAGTAAGCCCATCAGTTTTAGAAATATCTGGGTAAGGAATTTGTAGAGAAGCTATCAGGCATTAGTATAAATAACTTATTAAGATAATACTTCTTTTCAAAGCTCAAAGCTCAGGGCTGATGGCTGACAGCTTCTGAGCTTATTCTTCTTCCATATCTTTGTGCTCCTCGGGCTTATAATTTGCATGCATTTCTGCCAGCTTTTTCTTGCCGTAAGCCAGTCTTGTAATCAACACAAATAAAACCGGCACGATAAAAATGGCCAGCGATGTAGCCGCGATCATTCCGCCAAACACCGTCCATCCAATGGTTGAACGCGCTATAGCCCCGGCACCAGTTGCAAATGCCAACGGCAATACGCCCAGGATAAATGCAAGTGAAGTCATTAAGATGGGGCGCAAACGGAGTTTTACGGCGTGCAGTGTTGCCGGTATTACTTCCATGCCTACATCTACACGCTCCTTGGCAAATTCCACAATCAATATTGCATTCTTGGCCGCCAAACCGATTAAAGTTATCAGGCCAATTTGCGCATACACGCTGTTACTTAAAGCCGGAATAAAAGTTAAAGTAAGTATCGCTCCAAAAGCGCCGATTGGCACAGCCAGTAAAACTGAAAATGGAACAGACCAGCTTTCATACAATGCGCTTAAAAATAAAAATACGAACAGGATGCGATAACCCAAAAATATAAATAGCTGCTGTTGCCGGCTTCAATTTCCTGTTTGCTTAATCCCGCAAATTCATAACCATATCCTGCAGGTAAATTTGCGGCAGCTACTTCTTTTAACACATCAAGTGCCTGGCCGCTGCTGTATCCTTGTTTAGGTATTCCGTTTATTTCAGCAGTGCGGAATAAATTAAAATGAGTAATTACCGGTGCACTTTCAATTACCCTGGAGTTAATGAGAATGCTTAATGGCAATAATTGTCCCGCCTGGTTCTTTACATAATATTGATTGAGGTCCTTTATATCGCCGCGATATAAAGTATCTGCCTGCGCAACCACGTGAAAGTTTCTTCCATAAATAGTAAAATCATTTACATAACGGCTGCCCAAAAAAGTCTGGAGCGTATTATACACATCAGAAAGAGAAACGCCCAGCTTCTTGCATTTGTCCCTGTCAACATCTACCTGGTAACCCGGCGTTTTTGCAGTAAAGAAAGAAAAGGCCCTGCCTATTTCGGGACGTTTATTTAACGCCGCAATAAAATTATTTACAACTTTTTCAAATGCATTTATATCATCATTGCTTTCACGTTGCTCCAATTCAAATGTAAATCCTGCAGTTTGCCCCAAACCCGGGATTGCCGGAGGCTGAATCACCACGATATTTGCTTCTTTGATACCCGCGAATCGTTTTTGCATTTCCGCAATGACACCTTGTATCTGCATTGACTTGCTCTTTCTTTCATCCCAGGGTTTTAACTGGCAGAAAATAGTACCGCTGTTTGATTTTGCCGCAAATGTTACTACGTTTAATCCGCCAAGAGCCGCATAATGCCCTACGGCAGGAATTGTTTTGATACTATCCATTATTTTATATAAGGTCACAAGGGCCCGCGAAGTGGAAGAAGCTTCCGGCAATTCGAAAGTGATATACAGGCGGCCTTCATCTTCAGTAGGAATAAAACCGGTAGGTTTTGTTTTGAATAAAAAGAAGGTGCCCACAAAAATGCACAGCAATATTATTATGGCAAATACTGATTTTTTAATCACCCAGTTTACACCATGCGTATATCTATTTGTTACAGTCGCAAACCACTTATTGAATTTAAAAAAGAATTTATTCAATCCCTTTGAACTACTATCCATGTGCGATGGCCTTAGCATTAATGTACACAATGCCGGTGTTAAAGACAACGCCACGAATGCAGAAATAAGTACGGATATAGCAATGGTGATAGCAAACTGCTGGTACAGCCTGCCAACAATACCGGGGATAAAACCAACCGGTACAAATACAGCAGCCAATATCAGCGCAATAGCTATTACGGGGCCGGAAATATCTTTCATGGCCTGCGTAGTAGCATCTTTCGCCGATAATTTTTTATCATCAATATAATGCTGCACCGCTTCAACCACGATGATGGCATCATCCACTACAATACCAATGGCCAATACAAAACCAAACATGGTTAAGGTATTTATTGTAAACCCAAGTAAGGTAAAGACCGAAAATGTACCTATAATAGATACCGGAATGGCCAGTACGGGAATTAAGGTAGAACGCCAGTTTTGCAGGAACAAAAACACCACCAGCGTAACCAGTCCCAACGCAATCAATAAAGTTTTCATTACTTCATTGATGGAAACCTTTACAACCGATACGGATTCAAATGGAACGACATAATCAACGTCTTTAGGAAAAGATTTTTTTAATTCATCCATCGCTTTATAAACCCCATCTGCAGTTTGCAGGGCATTGCTTCCCGGCGCCTGGTACACTAATAGATAAGAAGATCTTTTTCCATCTACAAAAGAATTGCTGGAGTAGGCTGAATTTACCAAGCTGTGTTCTTGCAACATCTTTTAAATAAACAATAGAACCGTTCGCGGGATTTGATCGCACAATAACACTATCAAATTGGGAGGGTGTGCTAAGGCGGCTATTGGTAATAACTGAATATTCAAATGCCTGTGCATTTTGCTGCGGCGGGCCGCCAACATTTCCGGCTGCAATTTGTATATTTTGTTCCTGCAAAGCACTGACCACATCAGAAGCAGTTAATCCTAATTGGGCCATTTTATCGGGTGCCAGCCAAATGCGCATGCTAAAATCATCGGCTCGTGTAAGAACATCCCCCACACCATTTACACGCAGCAAGGCATTCTTTACGAAAACGTTGGTATAATTATCAAGAAAAGTTACAGCATGGGTACCGTTTGGAGCGTAAATTGCCACCAGCATCAAAATACTTGGATTGCGTTTGCGTGTTGTAATGCCTAATTGTTTAACATCGTTTGGCAGTGAAGGTGTGGCAATCCCTACGCGGTTTTGAACATCAAGTGCGCCCGAAGTAACATCAGCACCTACGTTATAGGTAACAGTAATAGTGGTTTGCCCGCTTGACGTACTGTTACTCTGCATATAAGACATGCCCGGCGTGCCATTAACCTGTGTCTCTATCGGGGTGGTAACCGTTTGTTCCACCGTCTGCGCATCGGCACCGTTGAATGTGCTGGTAATTTGCACGGTGGCAGGAGTAATTTCGGGATATTGGCCAATAGGCAAGCTTTCAATTGCAAGGATACCAAGCAATAATATAACTACTGATATAACAATTGCGGTAACGGGACGTCGTATAAAAGTATCTGCGATCATGAATTATTTCTTACTTTTTGATAATGATGATTTTATCGCCTTTCATTTAAAAGGGCCTCAGCCGGCTGGCATTCTGCAGCCTTCATTATTCGGTTATTTGCAATTTGCTTTATGGTTTTTTGGGCGAACTTATTTGTACAGCAGTGCTGTCTTTTAATTTTTGTGCACCATCTGTTACAACCTTATCACCTTCATTTAATCCTTGCTTTACAATTACCTTGTCGTTGATCATGGATCCTATTTGAATTTTATGCTGGATGGCTTTGCTGCTGTCATTCACTACAAATACAAAATATTCTCCCATTTGCTCGGTAACGGCTTTGTAAGGAATCAGCAGGAATAAGCTATCGGGATTATTATTTCTTATCCGGACATTTATATTCATTCCTGCTTTTAAAAGATTTTGTGGATTGGCAAAAATCAATCTTGCTTTAATAGTTCCTGTTTGCGGATCGACAGCGCGGTCAATAAAACTCACTTTCCCGGTTTGCGGATAAATCGAATTATCCGGCAATCTTAAAGTCAACACAGAATCTTTAATACTGGAAGTATTATGTTGCAGCTGCACGTAACGTGGAATTTCTCTTTGATCCACTGCAACGTCCACGGCCATCGGGATCTTCCGAAGAAATAGTATTTAATAAAGTCTGATTGGCTGTAACAAGTGCACCCATCTTTACCTGTGATATGCCAATAGTTCCTGCGAAAGAACTGTAAATAGTAGAATATTTTACATTGGACTCGACATTCCTTGCATTTGATTCGGAAGCGGCTACCTGCATTTTAGCGCTTTGCAGGTCAGACATCGCATGGTCATAGACCTGCCTGGCGATGGCATCCTGTTTTAATAAATCATTATAACGGTCGGCATCCTGTTGTGCTCTTGCGAGGTTAGCTTTTGAAACATTTAAATTGGCAACAGCCTGTTGGTAGTTAGCCTGGTATTGCTGCCGGTCAATATCATATAATTTTTGTCCTTTACTTACATGCTGTCCGTCTTTGAAATAAATTCCGGTAATATAACCTGTAACCTGGGCTCTCAAATCAACCTGGTTAAGGGCGGTTACCGTTGCCGGGTATTCATCATAATATACGGCGCTTTCTTTTTTTACAACATATACATTTACGGCCGGTGGTGGTGGCGGCTTTCGGTTTATCATCTTTGTTCTTTGCACCGCAGGAAATCATTATAAAGTGCACTGCTGCAAACAATAATCGCCAACCAGAGTGTTCTATTTTTCATGTCGGAAATTTATCTTTCTATGATTTTAAATGTCGTTATGTTATGTATCCCTGATTGAGGCCTTCATTTAATATTGAATGGTTCCCAATGCTTTTTCCACATCAATTTTGCTTTGTAATAATTGATATAAGGCTGTATAATAATTTAATTGCGATGTGCGCAAATCACCTTCTGCGATGATTACATCAAGGTAAGTTTTAATACCCTGCTGGTATTGCAGCCTGATAACAGCATAGACCTCATTTGCCAGTTGCACATTTTCTTTCAACGCCTCATAATTGGCAAGGTTACCCTTATACGAAGCCATCGCCTGTGCATATTCTGACGTGATACTATCTTTTAAACCTACAATCTCCCAATCAACACGATCGATCTGTAACTGTGCAGACCTTACCTGGTGAATTCTTTTAAATCCCTGGAAAATGGGAAACGTAAGTTGTAAACCAACGAATGAATTAGGGAATGATTGCCTGTATAGTTTTCCAAAATTATTGTTGGAGTAATCAATGTTATAACTCCCATATGCAGATAATACCGGCAAGTACCCCCACCTGTAATATTTCAAATTAAACTGCTGCAAACGTCTTTGTGTTTGCAATAATTTATATTCAATCCTGTTATTGTAATTTACCTGTTGCAGGGTGTCCAGCCCCGCATCTGTTTCCAGTTGAGCGCTATCATATTGCAATTGCAGCGCAGGCACTATCGGGGTAGCCCATTAGTTGCTTCAGGAAAAAATATTTAGCAGTCAGCGTACTCTGGCCTTGTTTACGTTGCGCGATGGCATTATTCAAGGAAATGGTAGCGCGCTTATAATCGGTTTTATCAACAATACCGCCCTGGTATTGGTTGTAGGCATCTTTCAGGCTCCTGTTTAACCGGACAATATCTTCATCAAGTACATCTATTTGTTTTTGCGTTAGCAACACATCATAGAAGGCCTTGCCTACTGCTGCAGCGATGCCTATCCTTGTGGCCGTTGTTATTTGTCGTGCCCCCGTTCGCACGTCAGTGGCAGTTTTGCTCGCCAGCAACAGGTCTTTGTTAAAAATATTTTGTGTAGCGCTAACATCAATTCCCGAAACATTATGCGTTCCGGTATTGATGAAATTGCCGTTGAAATAAGAAGTAGCTAACTGGATGTTGTTCTGATAGCTGGCATCGAGGTTTAATTGCGGATACCAGTCTGCCAGCCTTGTTTTAATGGTTTCCTCAGTAATTTTTTCATCAATTAATGACTGCTGAATTACGGGCTGGTGTTTTAAGGCGTATTGCACACAGCCCCTTAGTGTGGCCTCTTGCAATAAAGAATCTTTTACAATTCGCTGCGCTGTAAGAATGGATGGAAAAAATAAAAAAGCCGGAATTATTTTCCACACTTTATTCCGCCTGACCTTGTTTGTTAAATTCCAATAGTGCATATTCCTTTTTTAAGTTCCGTTTTTATGTACAGCATAAACTTCGCCACCTGCAATAAATAATATTACATCTAATATCAGCTAATCGTTTATTTAGTGAGTTTTATACCATCCCAAATGATAGTGGCGACTTTACAAAGGTCAGTATCCTTAAACCCGAACCGGCCGGTTACGTGATACTTTGCTGTCGCCGTAATACAACCAAACACCGCGGAAGCTATCAACAAATATTCCATTTTTTTTAAGTAGCCTTTATCCATTCCAAACTGGAAAAATTCGTTGAATTTGCTAACGGTGCCCTTTCCATTTTTCTTTGAAGCAATTTTTGCATAAGGAGAACTGTTAAATTGTTCATGAAAAATTAAGGAACTGGGATTATTTATAAAATATTTACAGAGGCTAATCCAGCCGTCAAAAAATTGCTGTTTATATTCCTTTACGCTTGTTGGCTCACGGAACATTGCCGCAACCATCTCTTCCTTTATCTTATAATGTAGCGCCATAATGATGGCATCCTTACTGGGAAAGTAATGATATATCGTTCCCGAAGCAACCCCGGCATGTTTAGCGATTAAACTGATAGGGGTTCCATGAAATCCATTGTCTTTTATAAGTTCCAGCGTACTTTTTAAGATGGCCTCTTTCTTATCCGATGTATCCGATTGAACGATCATTCGGGGCGCAAGTTAAAGATAATTTTTTTACAAATTCCCAAATTTATTTTAATTATCGGCTTCAAATGAAGGTCACATGACAAAATATTTATTAGAATATTTTATTGCCGCACAAAAGGGATAAAACGATTTGCCGGCCGATGTTATTCTTCAACCCGTCGCCAAAGGAGAAGCAACTCACACTTGTTTTACACAGGAAGATTTTTATCAAACGATAAAATTTTAAGGGGATAATAGTGAAAAATATATAACAGTTTGCTTGTATTTTTAAAATCATTAATATATTTTAGTGACACCAATGTTTTTGAAAGCCAGTTATCTCTGGGGTGATATACGTGCTTATGTTATTCATGAATTATCAGTGGTAAATAGCTGAGGTTCCTAATTTACCCGTTCAAAACGTGGCTTATAATTAACATAACGCTATTCCACGCGCATTTGTCCATCTTATCACTGCACCACGAGATTGTAACGTGCAATTGTTTGTTATTAATATGCTTTTATGAAGTTTCGTTTCAGGTTCCTACGATTGAAAAACTGCTGCATGATTGTTTTTCATTGCCGGAACGAGCCTGGTAAATCCTGAATTAAAATATACATGACAACCACACACAAGGCTATTACTTTATTTACAAAATCAAATTGACTATATCTAACTAAATCGAATATTTATGAAGGTGAAGAATATCTATACAAGTGGCTTGATTATTTCTGCTACGGTACTGTTAGCATCATGTATCAAAAATCCTATTCCCTGTGATTGTAAGAATGGCGGTGTTCCCACCGTAAAAGTTTTCGCGACAGGGCTTAATAATCCCCGTGGCCTTAAGTTTGGCCCTGATGGGAACCTCTACGTAGCAGAGGGCGGGGTCGGCGGAACTAATTCAACAGTAGGTACTTGCGACCAGGTTCCCTTTCCTGTTGGTCCTTACATGGGAAGCCCTACCGGAGGAAGAGTTTCTAAAATAAATCACTCAGGCACCCGCACTACAGTTACAGACCAGCTTCCCACAAGCATGGCCAATGAAATAGTAGGGGGAAGTGTTGAAGGTGTTTCCGATGTGGCCTTTATTGGGCATGATATGTATGCACTACTTGCGGGCGGCGGCTGTTCACACGGCGTACCATCAGTTCCTAACGGCGTCGTAAAGATCCATGATAACGGATCGTGGTCATGGGTTGCGAACCTCAGCGAATGGGTAATGGCTCACCCGGCTCAAAATGTAGAAGAAGACGATTTCGAACCGGACGGAACCCCATATAGTATGGTTAATGTTCATGGCGATCTTTTATGTGGTGGAGCCGAACCATGGTCAGTTAATTAAGGTATCGCCGGGGGGTGCTATTAACCAGGTAGCTGATATATCTGCAAGCCAGGGACATGTTGTTCCAACCGCTGTTGCTTATCGCGAAGGAAACTTTTTCATAGGAAACCTTCATCCATTTCCGGTAGTTCCAGGAAGCTCAAGTATTTACAGGGTTAAACCAGGTGGCCAGGTTGACGTTGCCCTTACCGGTTTTACAACTGTGCTTGGTGTTACTTTTGATGAATGGGGAAGATTGTATGTTTTAGAAAATACGACCGTGGCCGGCCAGGGGCCAACGCCAGGTACCGGAGATATCGTTCGCGTGGATGCATCCGGAAACAAAGAGGTCCTTGTTTCAGGCCTTTCATTACCTACAGCTTTGACCTTTGGCCCTGATGGCAAACTCTACGTTTCCAATATGGGATTTGGTCCCGGCTCTGTCGGTGGCGGACAAGTACTCCAGATTGATTTGGTACACTGCACAGCGCCGCTTACCAATACTAAAAATTAAAATAGCCATTAGATATAATAACAGTTATATTTTGATTTTGCGGAAAGCGTATGGTATATTTTGGAGCCCTGCTGCGGCGGGGCTTTTTATTACTCACTGTCTCGCCTATAACATTTACCTGTTTAAGTGCACCTTTCTTCCAAATTCACCTCCGGGAGTTATTATAATCGGCGCATCAATGGTGGCACTATGAGCTGTTAGATTTGTAATGTTACTAGTGTTATGTTAATCTTGAATTGTCCGTGGTTAATAGCCGAAGTTCACAGGGTGCCGGTGACAATTCACGTTCAAAGCGCAGCTTTATAATTAACATAACACTAGCTTCTGCTGTTCCATTCAATACAATACCAAAAGAAACAATTGAAATGGTGGTATCAGAACTTACGCTATAGGCGAGCGTATCGAAAATTGTACTTTCTTTTATATAAAGATTACCATCCGTTCTGAAATCAAAATAATCACCGGTTTTCCCGGTATAGTTTACCGCGCGATTGTTCATGCCAATTCCGGAAAAAGTTGAGTCACTAAGGATATTCCATTTGCCGGTGATCGTAGCATTGATCCGACCAGCATTAATTCCGTCAGCAGGTGAATTTTTCTTACATGAAATAATAAAAAGGCAACTGAATGCCGTTAGCCCGAGAAATATTTTATATTTCATAAAATTCAGTTTGTAAATTGACACCACATAAATCGATAACGTTGCATAATTGATTTATCGGCGACAGCCACGCGCTTAAACTGTTGAACAGGTAAATAACTTAATAACATTCAACACGAAAATTAATTGTGAATGTCATGCAGCTGATGCATGGAATTTTTTAATATTTCATACAGCGCTTTAAAAACAGCATAATTTTTTTCATAAACAGAATGGTTTTTTTCAAGAGGTTCCATCATGACATTCTCTTCGGGCTTTATTGAAGAATAATCGTCAATAATGTGTGCTGCTTTCATATAAAAAAGTGCGGCCCCGAAAGATGACGCATCTTCCGTTTGGTCCAGGCATATTGTTTTACCACTAACGTCTGCTAAAATCTGCATCCATGTTTTAGAATGCACAAACCCGCCACTGACATTAAGCTGAGATATGGAAACTGTAGAGGCCTCTAATATTTCAAGAATATTTTTAAGTGCAAAACAAATTCCTTCCAACGCAGCTCTGATAAAATGAGCATTAGTATGATATGATTTAATACCAATAAAAACCCCGGATGCTTTTTCATCCCACACAGGGGCCCTCTCTCCATATAAATAGGGTAAAAATAACAATCCCTCGCAGCCCGCCGGAATTGTTTCAACCAGTTTAAAGACTTCATCATAGTCAGCTTCAGCGGGATGTTTATTATTTAAAAAAGTTTTAAACAGCCATTGCAAAACATTTCCGCCATTATTTACCGGGCCGCCGGAAATAAAAGTATTTTTATCCAGCACATAATTAAAAATCATTGCGCTGTAATTATTTACCGCGTTTAGCACCAGCAACCCTTACTGCGCCGCTTGTTCCAATGGTAAGTGCAGCGATGCCCGGCTCAGTTGCATAGCTGCCGATATTTGCCAAACAGCCGTCACTTGCACCAATGCAAAAAGTTGTGCCGGCAGGAATCTGCAATGCAGCCGAAATGGAAGGATTTATATCTTTACGGATATAATCTGTGGCAACTAATTCTGAAAGCAGGGATGCGCGTAATACCACATAATTGCAATGAGGGTTCATTCCATTCAAAGCTATCAATGTTAAACAAACCTGTTGCCGAGGCAATAGAGTAATCTACCTCGTAGGCATTAAATAAACGATACCATATAAATTCCTTAATAGAAATAAATTTGAAGGCATCTTTGAAAATTTCCGGTTCATTTTCTTTCAGCCATTTGATCTTACATAACGGCGACATGGAGTGAATGGGAGTTCCCGTTGCAGTATAAATTTTTTCCGCATCTGCAGATCTTCTGATCTCTTCAGCAATTTTTTCACTTCTGGTATCCGCCCAGGTTATTAACGGGCGTAGTTGCCACATTTTTATTGTTCACAACCAAAAGGCTATGCATGCCACTGCTAAAACTAACGGTAAAGGTTAGGTGCTCGACTTTTTGGGCGATTTCCTGGATACAATTTACGAACGCCTGCCATATCATTTCAGGGTCCTGTTCTGAATAACCTGTTTGAGGACTGTTGGTAGAGTAATAAAATTGTGAGGTAGCAATTACCTTTCCGTCTGTGTTTATAGCAACAGCCTTTGTGCTTCCGGTTCCGATATCAACACCGGCAATACATTGATCCATTATATTTGATTTCAATAATAAAATGTTTTAAAATTATCATTTAAATTTATATTCTAAATCAATTCCTTCCATCGTAGCTATCACTTTAAAATCTATTATATGCAAAGAAGAAAATTTATTAAAGATACAGCGCTTATAACCAGTGGCATTACCATTCTCAACTTCCCTATTTTTGGAAAAAACGCGCCGTCGAACAAAGTAGTGATGGGTGTGATGGGTGTAAATGGCAGGGGAAATTATCTTGCTCAGAATTTTTCACAGTTGGAGAATGTGGAGATAGCCTACATATGCGATGTGGAAGACAACGCCATTCAAAAAGGATTGGATGCGGTTAAAAATGCCAAAACGGAAACCAACAGTTATAAAAGATATCAGGAAGCTGCTGGAAAAAAATGATTTTGATGCATTGGTAATTGCCGCTCCCGATCACTGGCATACGCCCGCTGCGATAATGGCTGCCGCGCATGGCAAGCATGTATATGTGGAAAAACCATGCGGCCATAATCCACATGAAGGTGAATTGATTTCACAGGCGCTTCATACCTACGGAAAGCACATCCAAATGGGAAATCAAAGGCGTTCTTTTCCTACGCTGATAGATGCAGTCCATTCAGTAAGAGAAGGAATTATTGGCAATGTTTATTTTGCAAAAGCATGGTACACCAATAACAGGAAATCAATAGGAACGGGGAAAATCATTACACCGCCTCCGACGCTCGATTATGAATTATGGCAGGGGCCAGCTCCGCGAAAACCTTTTCGCGACAACCTGGTTCATTATAACTGGCATTGGTTCTGGAACTGGGGAACCGGGGAAGCCTGTAACAACGGGACACATGAAATTGATTGCTGCCGCTGGTTCCTGGGAGTTGACTATCCGACAAAAGTAACGTCGGCCGGTGGCCGGTATGCTTTTAAAGATGACTGGCAAACGCCTGATACCATGGTTGCAGGTTTTGAATTTGGAGATAAAGCAAGTATTACGTGGGAGTCGCGGAGTTGCAATAATTATCCGGTAGAAGGTGAAGGCCGTGGCTTCATCATTTATGGAACCAACGGCACATTGATAAATCTTGGGAACGATGATTATAAAATTGTTGATTCGAAAAATAAAACGGTGAAAGAAGTAAAGTCTGCAGTGAATACAGATCCCAACAATACAACGAGTGCAAACGGGAATCTCGATACCTACCATTTTCAAAATTTTATAGACACCATACGCGGCAAGGCAAAATTGAATTCACCTGTTGATGAAGCAAGTAAAAGTGTATTGCTGTGTCATCTTGCCAATATTGCACAGCGTACGGGTCAAACCCTCCATTGCAATTCAAACGACGGCCACATACTTAATAGTACAGAAGGCTATGAAACTTTGGAAAAGAGAATATGAAAATGGCTGGGAACCGAAGGTGATGTGATGATGCGTTTAATTTTATAATGCATAATAATTTAGCTATGTTCAGAAAAGCAATTGCCGAAAAGTTTGAAAATGATACAAATGAATTTCGGTTCCGCGGACATGAGGTAAGACGAATTGAAGCTTTTAGTGATGCGGTTTTTGCGTTTGCAGTAACCTTACTTATTGTGAGCCTGGAGGTTCCTAAAAATTTTGAAGAACTTATGATAACCATGCGTGGGTTTTTTGCATTTGGCGTAAGCTTTGTTTTATTAATGATGATATGGTATGAGCAAAATATATTTTTTCGCCGTTATGGCCTTGATGATTTCACTACGACTGTACTCAATTGTACCCTTATTTTTCTGGTGTTATTTTATGTGTATCCGCTCAAGTTTCTTTTCACGCTAATATTTACAGCCTGATCTATGGTAAGGATCATTCACCTTTAACTATGAAGGTTACAGACACGCCTAAACTTATGGTGATATATGGCTATGGGATATATTTTTATTTACCTGCTTTTTTCTTTTATGTACGTACATGCCTTAAGAAAAAAAACAGTGTTACAATTAACCTTGGCCGAAATATTTGATACCAAAACCAAAATTGTATAAGAATTTTATTCTTATTGCAATCGGAGTATTGTCAATATTTATCTCTTTTAAAGTACGGGCTGAAGATGCCGGCATAGGAGGGATGGTTTATATACTGATTGGTCCGGCATTATCAGTCTTTTACGCTTATAGGAAGAAAAGAAAACATAAACTGGTACTAAAAGACGTTCTGCTCAATCCCGGGTAATTTGAATTTATAAACACAAATGGAATTGAATAAATAGGTAGCTTAGTTAAATCTTTTATTTTTAAAGCCAAAAATTTACTTCAACTTTTATAAACTTATATCATGAGAAAATTTGTGCCATTCATTTTATTTGCATTCAGTTTTAATATGCCTGCCCCCGTTAATGCGCAATCAAACGGATGGACAAACTTATTTGACGGTAAAACATTAAACGGGTGGAAACGCCTGGCCGGCGATGCAGAATATAAAGCAGAAGATGGAATGATCGTGGGCCATACTGTTTTAAATTCAGGAAATACCTTCCTCGCGACAGAAAAAGAATATGGAAATTTTATTCTTGAGCTGGATATAAAAATTGAAAGTGAGAAAGGAAACTCCGGAGTTCAAACAAGGAGCCATTTTGATGCAGCGGCCAAAAACGGAAAAGGACTGGTATATGGAAGGCAGGTAGAAGTAGATCCTTCAGCCCGTAAATGGAGCGGCGGTATTTATGATGAAGGCAGAAGGCAATGGCTGTACCCGCTTACCTTAAATACCAAGGCGCAGGATGCTTTTAAAGTGAAAGAATTCAACCATTATAAAATAGAATGTATTGGCAATGAAATGAAAACATGGGTTAACGGCGTTCCCACGGCTTACCTCGTTGATACGATAGATCAAAAAGGTTTTATAGCACTGCAGGTACACCAGGTAAGCAGCCCGGACGAGGTGGGTAAAAAAATATATTTTAAAAACATCCGTATTAAAACAACAGGTCTAAAACCGACATCATTTCCGGCCGGGTGTGTTTGTTGTAAATTTTGTTCCCAATACGCTAACCAGCTATGAAAAACAAAATGGATGGAAATTGTTGTTTGATGGAAAAACCTCTAATGGCTGGAGGGGCGCCTATAAAAAAACATTTCCTGAAATAGAATGGGTAATAAGAGATGGTACTATAACTGTTCTTTCATCACAAGGTAAAGAAGGCGGTAATGGTGGCGATATTGTAACGACAGGAGAATACAAATCTTTTGATCTTTCTTTTGAATTTAAATTAACTCCCGGCGCAAACAGTGGCGTAAAGTATTTTGTTACACTTTCTGAAAATAATACTGGCTCTGCCATCGGGCTGGAATACCAGGTGTTGGACGATTCATTACACCCTGATGCGAAACTGGGAAGAGATGGTGATCGCACATTGGCATCTCTCTATGACCTGATCCCGTCAAAAAAACCTCAATCGGTTATTCGCCCCATTGGTGAATGGAATACAGGAAGGATTATTGTATATCCTGATAACAGGGTTGAACATTACCTTAATGGAATAAAAGTACTGGAATATGTAAGAGGTTCAAGCGAATTTCGTGATCTTGTTGCCATCAGCAAATTTAAAGTCTGGAAAAATTTTGGCGAAGCCACCGAAGGGCATATTCTTTTACAGGATCATGGAAATGAAGTAAGTTTCCGGAGTATTAAAATAAAAACCTTGTGATAAAGATTGTAGTTCATTGACATACCTGCGAAAATCATGTAGCCGACACCGTTAGTCATCTAAAATATAATTAATGCAGTGGTTATATTTAAATAGTATAGGTGATGTGTAAGCAATATGTACATGATAAATTCTAGTAACATTGAACAGGTAAACATGCTAAACCGATAAATATTCAAATATGGAACAGTCAACGATTGCTATAAAAGACACTACTGCAAATCCTGCGCCTTTGGGATTGCTGGCTTTTGGTACGACAACTATTTTACTTAATCTTCATAATGCAGGTATTTTCGAAATGAATTCTATGATATTGGCAATGGGAATTTTTTATGGGGGAATTGCCCAGGTTATTGCAGGCATTATGGAAGCAAAAAAGAATAATACCTTCGGCTTAACCGCTTTTACTTCTTATGGATTTTTTTGGCTAACGCTGGTAGGATTAATAGTTATGCCGAAGCTTGGCTGGATACCGGCTGCTTCAGAAAGTGCCATGGTGGCCTATCTGATTATTTGGGGGCTATTTACCGGCTGCCTTTTTTTTGGAACGCTTCGCATAAGCAAGGCATTGCAATTTGTATTTGCCACATTAACGATTTTATTTTTTTTACTGGCCCTTGGAGACGCAACAGGCAATGCATCTTTAAAAACTTTTACCGGTTATGAAGGTATTGTTTGCGGCGCATCTGCAATGTATACAGGCGTAGGAGCATTGTTGAATGAAATGTATGGGCGAATGGTTTTGCCATTAGGGTTGGTTGGAAAGTAACGAATAATGCGAATAAAAAAATAAGAATTTTGAAATTTAGAAATAAGGAAAGGACATTCAAATGGAGTGAAAATGAATTATATTAAGTCAGTATTCTGAAGGTATTGAAATGACTAATTTACACCGGTTCCGCTTCCTTGTTTATTATTCTTTGTTGTTTATTTCTTATTCCTTTTTTAGTTTTATAATACCTAAATATAAATTATGACACCCATTAATACTGCCTTATGTTCTTTTGGAGTGAGCGGCTGGGTTTTTCATGCGCCGTTTATTAGCCTGAATCCGGGATTTAATTTCTATGCAGTATGGGAGCGAACTAAAAATCTTGCGGAAAAAAAATATCCCGGCGTAAAAACTTACCGTTCATTAGATGATATGCTGGCAGATGAAGCAGTTGAATTGGTGATTGTAAATACTCCAAATAGTACGCATTATGAATACACAAAAAAGGCATTGGAGGCCGGTAAACATGTAGTAGTTGAAAAGCCTTTTACCATCACCGTTGATGAAGGCAAAGAATTGATTGCGCTGGCCAACAGGCAAAATAAAAAATTATCGGTGTATCAAAGCCGGCGATATGATAGTGATTTTAAAATTCTAAAAAAAGTAGTTACAGAAAAATGGCTCGGTGAAATTGTTGAAGCGGAAATGCATTATGACCGGTTTAAAGATGAGCTTAGCCCAAAGCTGCATAAAGAAGTTCCCGCCCCGGGTAATGGAATATTATATGATCTTGGTTCGCATTTAATTGACCAGGCGCTGCAGTTGTTTGGCAAGCCCAATCAAATTTTTGCAGATATACAAATACTGCGTCCCATATCCCAAGTAGTAGATTATTTTGAATTATTACTTTATTATGAAAAGCTAAGGGTACGGTTAAAAGCAAGTAATATGGTGAGAGAAGCTTTGCCCGCATATGCCTTATATGGGCTTGAAGGGTTCTTTTATAAAGCAAAGGACGGATGTGCAGGAAACTATGCTGCAGGCTGGCATTGCTCCGGGTAAAGAGTGACTGGGGTATAGAACCTCCATCGGAAATGGGGTTGTTGCACACTGAAAAAAACGGAGAAGTTGTACGGGAATTTATTGCATCAGAACAGGGTAACTACGGCGAATACTATGATGGCATTTATGAGGCCATTCGCAACAACAAGCCTTTACCGGTAACAGCAGAAGACGGTTTGGAGGTTATTAAAATTATTGAGGCTGCATATAAAAGTAATGAGACAGGATGTGTTGTCAGTTTATAAAGAAATCACGTTTTCTATGCGAAGAATTACAATTTAAATGTTGTTTGAAATATTTTGAAAATAAAAATTTCACAATGCTAAATAAAATTGTAAACTAATACGATAGATTTGTATGACTTCTATTCTGAATAATTTAAAATACATTACAATGATAAGCAGACGCTCATTTATTAAATCCACATCATTGCTTTCAGCCGGGTTGTTTATATCACCTGCTGATTTCAAACTTAAAACGCCTTTCATAGGACTGCAATTATATACGGTACGGGACGCAATGGATAAAGATCCTGCATCCACGTTGGCAAAAGTTGCGCAAATAGGCTATACTTCGATAGAATCGGCTACTTACACCGGGTCAGAAAAGTTTTATGGAATGAGCCCTGCGGCTTTTAAAAGCCTTTTGAAGCAAAATGGATTAGTTCTTCTGAGTGGCCATTACAGGCTGGGTGAAGAAAAAGAAAAAGATGAAATTGTCAAAGGCACGATTTTACATGATTGGGATAAAGCAGTAGATGACGCGGCAGAAGCCGGCATTAAATATATGGTATGTGCATACCTGTGCAGAAGATGAGCGGAAAGGCCTTGACCATTATAAATATGTTGCAGACCAACTTAACATTGCAGGCGAAAGATGTAAAAAATCAGGCATACAGTTGTGTTATCATAACCATAATTTCGAATTTGTAAAGCAGAATGATACGTATCCATATGATATTTTACTCGCAGCCGATAAAAATTTAGTGAAAATGGAAATGGATATTTACTGGATTAAAAAAGCAGGCCAGGATCCTGTTGCGCTTTTCAATGCAGCATCCCGGCAGGTTTCCTTTATGGCATGTGAAAGATATGGATAATACGCCAGAGCACGCATTTACTGAAGTAGGAAACGGAATCATTGATTTCAAAGAAATTTTTAAGCATAAAGACAAAGCCGGGCTTAAATACTTTTTTGTAGAGGAAGATAAATGCCCCGGCTCACCATTTGACAGTATTACCAAAAGTATCGACTATATTAAAACCAACCTGGTATAGCTTAGCTTTACGACTTTGCTACAAGTATTCTGGCGAAATCCAGCAGCAATACTATGGTTTTCGAAGAAGCTATGAAGCTTCTGCCACTGATAACCTTTGTTGCCGGTGCATATTTAACCGGCCATTATACTGGGCGCCCAGTTCTATTTCAATGGTATCGGTTGTGATGTCACCGTTTACATGGCCTGTTTTTTTTATTACAAGCTGGGTTGTGGTAATGTTGCCGTTTACTGTTCCCTGGATGACCGCTGATTTAGTGGTTACATCACCCTCAATATTCCCTTTTTCGCCTAATATTACCCCGGCATCAACATGCACATTCCCGATTATTTTTCCTTCAACTCTTATAACAGACCCACCCTGGAATTCTCCGGTGAAAGTATAGCCTTCACCAATAACGGTTGAAATTTCTTGCTGATTCATTTCTAAATGTTCTTGTTGGTTGTTTCTTTTAAACATAATTATTTAAGTATTAAAAAGGCCCGGATTAATTAATGTTCGCTAAGTGATGCTTCGTAAAGCGATAAAGTCCGGTAACTGGCCGCTGAAACTTTATATTATCAATTTGCTGCATGATAAATGGTAGTCAGACAAACGATCGTACTAATTAAAGGTAGGGAAAGTAAGGATAATGCGCGAAGGTTTTTTTCCCCATTTTACTATCGGTTTATTTGACATGCCTTGTAATTTTAGCCTGCCGGTTTTATAAATAGAATATAGTGTTAAGTTCAGTGGAATATGACAAAATATGCTTACACAAATTTTGTATACGAAATACGCGAAGTAGTGAAAGCATTGTACCTATTGCGTGTAATGTTTAATTTCTCTGAGCATTGACGTTTGTGAAACCCGCGATGGTTATAAAAAGCAATGCGCGCTTTGAATATGACTTAATAAGAATTAAATGACCTTTGGAGAAATTAAACAAATCTTCTTACGCCGGATGATGTATAAGTTTGCCTGAATTCTTTTGGGGTGCTTTCCTTTTTTTTCTTAAAAATGCGGTTGAAATTCGACATATTATTGAAACCACATTTGTAAGCAACTTCATTGATGCTATTGGTAGTATCAATAAGCATCCGCGTTGCATGTCCCAGGCGGACTTCATTTAAAGTGTCGATAAATGTTTTGCCCGTTCGCAACTTGAAAAACCTGCTTAAAGATACTTCAGCCATACCCGCGATCTTTGCGGCATCGGCTAACGTAACGTTTTCGTTGAAGTTCTTATTCAAAAAGGCCATGATTTTTTCAATTCTGCGGCTGTTATAAGAAAGGGTTTCGACATTAAAAGACACATCTGAGAGCGTTCTGAAATTTCGTGAAGTAGAGAGATCGTGCAGGATAGACATCAGTTCAAGAACCGAATCAAATCCATGTTTTTGTGGTAATTGAACCAATCTTGGCATGATAGCCAAACTGGTCTCCTGTGAAAATAAAACGCCCCTGGAGGAACGCTGCAAGAGCGTGCGGATAAAGTTCATCTGGTTGCGGTGCAAAAATTTATCATCAAAAAGGTCACGATGGAACTGAATGGTAATTTCATTGATGATTTTATCCCGGCATTTGTTTGTGAACCATCCATGTTGAAGATTTGGCCCCACGAGCACTAATTCAATGTTGCCTATTTCTTCGACATGATCGCCAACGACCCGTTTTGCGCCCGCCGCATTTTGAATAAAATTCAATTCAAATTCTTCATGAAAATGTAGTGGAAAATCAAATTCCTCTTTGGACCTGGAGAATAATGAAAAACAATCATTTTGCGTAAGTGGGGTTATCTCTTTTAGGATTTTCGTTGCCAGGCTCATGATAAAAATCATTAAGTGGATAAAAATATATTAATAAAACAACCGGGTAAAGCGGTTAAAAACCAAGATATGCCGGCGCCCACCAAATGAAATCGGTTGCATATCAATTGTGTCTAAAAAAGCTCTGATTCGCCTTGTAATAAAAATTTTTTTGAATTTTATGCCGTATCAGGTGTAATCGGTTGAAAACTTTTTTTATTAAAAGTATTTATATAATTTCAATAAACAAAAAACCATTAATCAGATCGTTTGCACTGGCATTTACGAATAAATGTACTCAAATATTTTGAATATTGTTACGCTTTAGTCAGAGTAACGTAAAATATCCGGTTTAAAAATTAAATATACAAAACAGATAAAAAAGTACACATTAGTTGTTATAAATTGAAATAGTTTTGAAAAAACAACGATCGTATTAAAACCGGTTTTTAGCAAATGCACATAATTTGATAACTTCAAAACGATTGCTGTGGAAAACACGATACTTGTATAGGTTATAAATGTTTCATTCCCCCTAAGAAAAAGCGGGGAAGAAAAAAATGATTCATATTCATAAATTGAATCACAACATGCTTTGAAATATTAAGTTTACTATAAAATAATAATCCTTTTATAAACCAATAATTGCTTCTACTATGAGACAAGTTCAAATCAAGGGAATGATGAAAGCCGTTCTATGGTCCGTTATATCTGTCTTTTTTTCATTTAAACAATTATCGGCACAAAATGGCACAACAAGAACTATAAAGGGCAGGGTTACCGGCAGTGTTTCCCGCGCTTCTGTACCTGGCGCCACAATATCTGTAAAAGGCACACATAACACCGTTAGTGCCAGCGATGCCGGCGACTTTACCATTGATGCGCAAACGGGTGATGTACTGGTTGTGTCTTATGTAGGGTACAAAACGAAAGAAGTGAAAATAGGTGCCGGTACCAGTACGATTAATATAGACCTTGCCCAGGATTACAGCAACCTCCAGGATGTAGTGGTAGTCGGCTATGGCAAAACAAAGAAATCAGATCTCAGCAGTGCAGTAGGGACTGTCTCAGCTACAGAACTTAATAAAACAATAAACGTAACCCTCGATGAAGCCTTGCAGGGTAAAGCAGCTAATGTTTATGTTTCTCAAACAAGTGGCCAGCCGGGTGCCGGTGCTTCTGTTATTATAAGAGGAGTAAGTACAGTTACCGGCAACTATCAGCCGCTCTATGTAATTGATGGTGTGCAAATAAGGCCGGGAACTCCTACCGGCGGAACCTATAACCAGCCGGCAGGATATACAAATGAACTGGCGGGGCTTAATCCTGATGACATTGAGAACATTAGCGTCTTGGAGGGTCCGGCAGCAACCTCCATATATGGCGCCGCAGGCGCGAACGGAGTCTTAATGATTACAACCAAACATGGTAAGTCAGGGCAAACAAAAATAAGCGCAAGCAGCTTATTAACTTCACAACAAAGACCCAAGGAAAGACCGGTAATGAATTTACAGGAATATGCAAGATACCTGCAAAAATTACAAGCATTGGGATTAGTAGGTTCTGAGCCTCCTGAACTAGGAGATCCTACTTTACTCGGGCCGGGAACAAACTGGCAGAACGCATTATTTCGTAATACTCTTTTGCAAAAACACTCATTAGCGATAAGCGGGGGTTCAGATAAAACAACATTTTATTTATCAGGAGATTATTTATCCCAGGATGGTGTCGCACTCGGGTCAGGGTTTAACAGGGGATCTGTAAGGCTTAATCTCGACAACCAGGCGAATCAATGGCTGAAATTCGGTGTAAGTTTAAACGCTTTTACCACAAAAGAAAAAGTAAATACACTTAACGGAAATCTTATCAATATCGCTATAACTCAAAATCCAACGATCCCTGTAAAAAATCCTGATGGTTCATTTGGCGGCCCTGCACCAGCTCAGACGCAATATGCACAAACGAACCCGGTAGCACTGGCGTTAATAAACAATAACTATAACACTTCTTTTGGGGGAATTGGGAATCTTTATCTTGATATAACTCCAATAAAAGGTTTATTATGGCATACCGAAGTTAATGGCAATTATACATTTACTAATAACTATACTTTTAACCCTTTTTATTCTCTTGGATCTTACCAGGGAACCCCCACTTCTGGCAGCCGGGGAAGTGGTAACAATCACTGGGAATCGCTCAATACAAGAGTCCAATACGATTTTGCTATTCAAAAACATAGCATTACTGCCATGGCCGGGCATGAAGCAACTCATTATGCCTACCAGGGCTTAAGCGCTTCCGGCATTAATTATTCTACAACTTTAATTCAGGAATTAAACGTTGCAGACCCGAACTCTCCCCCAGGTACCAGTAACAGAGGAGATGGCGCCACTGAATCTTATTTTGGCCGTTTGAATTATACCTACAACAATAAGTATATAGCCCAGTTTGTAATAAGAAGAGATGGGAGTTCCAACTTTGGAGCAAACAATAGGTTTGGAACATTTCCGGCGGTATCAGTTGCCTGGAAAATATCTGAAGAAAAATTCATGAAAGGCCTGACTTTTATAAATGACCTGAAATTGAGGGCTGAGTATGGTATATCCGGAAATTCGGGTAATAACGGTGGCGCTATATATTCTAATTTATATCCCGCATCTACAGTATGGGGAGGCGGCCTTTTACCCGGAAATTTCCAAAATCCGAACCTGAAATGGGAACAGGATAAATCTAAAAATTTAGGGCTCGACCTTCACATGTTCAATAATAGAGTAGAAGTGATAGCAGATGCCTATATAAAAGATATTTCCAACCTGATACTGATTGCGTCCGGATCCGACGTTTTAGGTGGCTCTCTTAGCGGTGGATATGGAGGGATTATTAGCTGGCCTACTGAAAATTATGGCGGCATGCAAAACAGGGGAATAGGTATTACTGTTAACACCGTGGATATTTCCACAAAAAATTTTCAATGGAAAACGGGTTTCAATTTTTCAATTGATAAGAACAAAGTAACCAAACTGGTGGCACCGCTTCTTACAACATACCAGTCTTATACCAATAGCACGCAGGCCCAGTTTCTCACAGAAGTTGGCCAGCCAATCGGGATGATCACCGGCTATATTGCTGAAGGGCTTTTTACTGACTATAAAGATATCGCAAATCATGCGGTACAAACTTCTACTGCAGGAGTTCTAACAATAGATCCAAAGCAGGGATCATGGGTTGGGGACGTTAAATTTAAAGATATTAGTGGCCCCGATGGGAAACCAGATGGAATTATTGATGAGAAAGACCGGATCATAATTGGAAACCCATGGCCCAAATTCACTTACAATTTCAATACCTCATTTAGTTATAAGGGTTTTGATTTAAGTTTATTTTTTACAGGAGTATCCGGCAACCAAATTCTAAATCTTACCCGTTATCAAAATGAAATGCCGCTCGGATCAGGAGTTTACAGCAATTATTATAAAGACGTTGCAAATTTTGCAGTGCCAAGTAGCCTGAACTTATCTGATGCACTTACGGCAACATTGCTTAATCCGGGCACAAAAATTTTCCGGCCTACGCAAGTTGACGCTAATGGTAATGCGAGGCTTTCTCAATGGAACGTTGAAAACGGCTCATATCTCAAATTAAAAAATGCACGTTTAGGTTACCGGGTGCCATCAAAATATTTATCTTATACCCATATCATCAGGGGTGCTACCGTTATTGCACAGGTACAAAACGTATTTACCATAACCAAGTACACCGGTTTTGATCCTGAAGTTGGGATGTATAACTATAAAGGCGTCACAAATATTGTAGGATTGGATGAAGGAAGGTATCCCATCACCAGGTCCTATTCAATTAGCCTCGCATTAGATTTTTAAAAAATAATTCTCAAAAATATTTTATGAGACAAAAAATAATGATAACTGCTACATGCCTGATAATAATATTTCTTATACAAGGATGTAAAAAAGATTATCTTAACCGGCCACCCCAATCTTCACTCACCTCAGGAGTTTTTTATGCAACTGATGCAGATATACTTACCGGCACAGGTGCTCTTTACAGCGTCTCCTGGAGTTCTTATAACGGAACCCCCATGAATGCTTTCGGTGATGTTTTAGGCGGTAATCTTGTATGGGATAATTATCAAAACAGGGGAGCATATGTTAATTTCTCAGTTTCGGCTACCGATGAAAGCGGGTCTCTTTCAAGCACTTACAATGCCTTCTGGTCTGAAATTGCAAATGCAAATGTTATTGCTTATAATATACAAAACGCCGCTCCCGGGGCGTCTGAATCCGGCAAAAATTCGGGCCTGGCAGAATGCCGGTTTATGCGTGCCGCGGCATACTATTATCTCGCGTTAAACTGGGGAGCAGTACCGATTATTTACAATAATATAACCCAAATTGGAGATACCGCCATCCGCAGAAATAACCTGGAAGATGTATGGAAATTTATTATTTCTGATCTAACGTGGGCAAAAAACCATTTAGCTGCAGAGCCATTACAACCGGCACGCATTACCAAATGGAGCGCCGAAGGTATGTTGGCCAGGGCTTATCTTGTGAGATCCGGCCTGGGCCAGACAGGTGGTACACGAAATCAAGGTGATCTTGACAGCGCCAAATTTTATGCAGGCGATGTATGCAACAATAGTGGCTTAACCTTAATGCCAAATTACTATGACCTGTTCACCAGCAAAAATTTCAGCGGTACCAATGTTCCATCAGAAAGCCTGTTTTCTTTATTATGGGTTCCCGGTAGTAATGATTATTTTTCTCATAATCATATGCAGGCAAATCTGGCTTACGATTCAAAAATTACTCAAACAGGTGATGGATGGGGTAGCTCATTTGGTGCATCCGCAAGCTTATTGCAATATTATTTTGATCCTGCAAACAAAGCAGACTCTGTTCGCAGGAGGGCAACATTTTTTATGCCTAATGATTTTTACCCGGATATTAACACGGCAAATGGAGGATGGAAAGTAGATTCAAACTTATTTAATAATTCTAAAATTTACATTCCAGGCCAAACTAGGAAACGGCAATACCAACGACCGTGCTTATCCAAAGAAATATGTGATTGGTTCTCCCTGCAGATAATGGCGGAACGGGTGGATCACAAAATATAAACCTGAATACCTATATGTTCAGGCTTGCCGAAGTGTACCTGGTATATGCAAATGCTATTTTGGGTAATAGCCCGTCTACATCCGATCCTGAGGCTTTGAAATATTTTAATGCGGTAAGAGCACGTGCAGGAGTTGCTCCAAAAACTTCTATCACCTATGCTGATATTTTCCAGGAAAAGAAAATTGAATTTGCTTTTGAAGGTAACGCATGGTATGATTGGAAACAATGGTATTATTTTGACCCGACTAACGCATTGCAATATTTCAGTTCTCAAGACCGCGGAAGCTATAATATTTCTTATAATAACGGAAATCCATTTATTACCTTTTTTGGGCCAGATAATAAGACACCGGGTACAGTCACTTATCCTATTACGGTAAATACGGTAGATCTCCCTTTCCCGGAGACGTCTTTTCTTATAACGCCCTCCTTGTCGCTTCCACCGGTCCCTTTTGATTTTAGCAAATTAAAATATTAATTAAATAAAATTAATATGAAAAAAATAGCATTCTTTATTATAGCAGCCGGAGCAGTGATATTCTCTTGCAAAAAAAATGATTCTGGCACAGGCCAGCCGGTTGTTACTAAAGTAAGGTTGGTAGACACTACAAAGAGAGACAGCACATTTACACAGGCTGTTCCAGGCACATTAATAGTAATTGAGGGAAATAATTTCAGTGGTGTGCAGGCAGTTCTTTTCAACGATACTTCTGCCTATTTCAATCCTGTCTTATGTTACCAATACGAATATCATTATTACTATTCCTGCAACTGCCCAAACAGCAGCAACAAATCCCAATGTACCCAGCCTTATTAAGGTAGTTACCAATCATGGAACGGCTACGTATTCCTTTACTTTGTATTTACCGCCACCCAGTATCAGTTCTATCTCTTTTGATAATAGCGGAACATTGGTTTATATAAACGGGTATAACTTTACCGGTGTTCAGAAAATTACCTTTCCTATTACAGGTGCGCCGGACACTGCTCTTTCTTATACTGTTAATAAGACAGGAAAGTTGATAACTGCTGTTATACCGCCCGGGACTGCGTTTCAAGATTCTCTTCGGGTTTATTGTACTTTTGGTAGTAGTGCTTATTCTTATCCGCCGCCAATGACAGTTACTTCGGTTTCTAACGAAAATGCAACAGCAGGTACAACAATTACATTTACAGGTACTAATTTTGTTGGTATAACTAAAGTGATATTTCCCGGCGGGTTACAAGGTATGAATATTCAATCCCTGGGAGCCAGCAGGTTTTCAGTAACTGTCCCACCAGGTATTACTGCACCAGATTCGCTTAGGATATCAGGTAGTTTGGGAGATGCTGTTGCACCCCAGCTTTTTGATACTTACCTTACACATCCTTCTCCGGGATATCTTTCTACATTTGATGTTCAAAATGCAACTGATAATGCCGGATTTATTGGCTGGACAGGTGGTTATGCAGATGCCCCTGCTAATTCCAGCAACTATCCGGGCGGAACTGGTGCTTCCGCATTTCTTTTACAATCAAGCCCAATGGGAAAAAATAGTGGTGTTGGTTCACAGGGTAATCCGGGCTTTATACAATTGAACGATGTTCCATGGGTTGCCAATACATCCGCATCTATTAAGGACTATTCATTAAAATTTGAACTTTACGTTAAGAACCCCTGGAGTGCGGGGGCTTTATGGATAATGATGGGTGATTGGTATAAATGGCATGACTATTTAGCCAGGTATGCTCCCTGGAGTACCGAACCAAGTAAAATATTTAATCCGGCAGGTTGGATAACAGTTACTATCCCACTCACTCAATTCTTAAAGATTACCGGCGGCTCAAACTCAGATAATAATGCATGGGATCTTGGCTCATTTCCTACTGGTGGAGTACCTGCTACAACATTTGCTGACTATACTTCAACGGCATTGTGCTTTGCTCTTAATAATGATTTAAGTGATGCTGTAATTCCCGCGAATACAATTAATATAGCAATTGATAATGTAAGGATTGTAAAGGGCCAATAAACCAGGTATTATCTATGAAAGTTAATTGGGCAAAAGTACCTGTTGCAGCTATACTTTTTATATCGTTATTATGTGGTGAAGCTTGTAAAAAAAAATCAACAATAACAAACGATCCAGGCGGAAACAATCCGCCTCCTATTGATTCCCTTTATAATCCCACAGATCCAACTGTTGCGGCCAGTATTGGTTTTTTTGGCAATGCCTGGAAAGCGAAGATCTTTTATAGCGCCTGCTGTTCTTGACGGGTCTTTACCTTCAATTGCCCCAACTGACTCATTAACTATTGATGTGAACAAAGTGCTTGTAAAAGTTCCTCCTTATGTTTATGGAAATAATTCAAATCTTTGGATGGGGCAAATAGTAACGCCAGCCTGCTTTGATGCAATATCTTACAGATCTTTCTCCTAATATAATACGTGGCCCCGGGGGCAGCATCAGTGATGTTTATTTCTGGAATGGTACTGATGCAAGCCCTGCACCTGCCGACGCTCCTGCCAACCTGCTTAATTCAGCATGGTACATCAGCTGCTGCCGGGTATTGGTATGGTGGTAATACTGCTTCCTGGACTTTTAGCCTCGACAATTATTATAATTTATTGGCACAAACTAACAGTACAGGAATTATTACCGTAAACTATGGTTATGCCAGGTATGGAACCAGCGCCAATCCTGTGGCTGCAGCGGCACATCTTGCTGCCGATTGGGTACGTTACGATAATGGCAGAACAAAATTCTGGGAAATAGGCAATGAAAATTACGGAAACTGGGAAGCCGGTTATAATATTGATCAAAGCCAGAATAAAGATGGACAGCCTGCAATCATTACGGGTGCTTTGTATGGAGCGCATGTAAAAGTTTTTGTAGATTCTATGAAAGCAGCGGCGCTGCAAACCGGCGCAACTATTTATATAGGCGCTATGTTATACCAGGAGCCTCCCGCAACATATGATTATAATTCTATCCAGACATGGAACCAGGGTGTTCTGCAAAATGCCGGCAAGCACTGTTGATTATTTTATTGTTCATGATTATTTTACTGCCTACGCATGCCAATTCAACAGTAACGGATATTTTAAGTACAGGCACTACTGTTCCCACCAATGTTATGTCTTATGTTAACCAACAACTAACAGCAGCAGGTGTTGGTGTGAAACCTATAGCTTTTACTGAATGGAATATACAAGCTACGGGCTCTAAACAAAATGTGTCTTATATTGCCGGCATCCATGCTGCTAAAACTATTGGTTCTATTATAAAAAATAATTTTGGAGAAGCAAGCCGCTGGGATCTTGCAAATGGCTATAGTAACGGAGATGACCAGGGTATGTTTAATATCGGAGATGAACCGGGTGCTCCATTATGGAATCCAAGGCCTGCATTCTTTTATCTATACTATTTTCAAAAATTTTTCGGAGACCGGATGGTTTATGATACTCTTAAAGCAGCTAATGCTGATATCACCACTTATTCTTCGACATTTACTTCAGGACAGGCAGGAACTGTTATTATAAATTCAGGTAGCCTTAATCATATTGTGGCTATTGACTTTCAACATTTCCCGGCGGGAAACAAATATTATTGGTATGTTCTGACCGGGGGAACAGATAATGCTCCTTTTTCAGGGCAGGTATATGTGAACGGAACAGGCCCTTCTACTGCTACGGGAGGCCCACTAACTTATGCCAGTCTTAAGGCATATTCGGCGCCTTTGCACGGAACTATTAAGATTAATGTGCCGCCGCTTAGCGTTATTTATCTCGTTGCAGATAAAAAATAAATAGCAACCTGTTCAAAATTTTACAGAATGAAATAACGGTGTTTTACGGTTTACTTTGGCATTCAAGTTTACGCTTGAAGATTTATCAATTAATCCTCATAGATACTAGTGTGATTGCTTTAAACAAAAATAAATTGAAGTCAAAAATTTTGTCCTGTTTTTTATCATGAAACGATATATTCTACCTGTATTATTTCTTACGTGCAACATAATATCCTGTTCTTCCAAAAAAAAAGAGGGTTTATATTTTACGATCCTTCCTGCTTCAGAAACGGGTGTTGATTTTAAAAATACAATAACAGAGAATGATTCTACCAACATGTTTGTTAACGAATACACTTATATGGGTGGCGGTGTTGGTATAGGTGATTTTAATAATGATGGATTAGAGGATATTTTTTTTTCAGGCAACCAGGTAAGTTCCAAACTTTATATCAATAAAGGGAATATGAAGTTTGAGGATATTACCCAAAAAGCAGGCATTGCAACCAATTCATGGTGTACAGGTGTTAGTGTGATTGATATTAATAATGATGGCTGGCCTGATATTTATGTTTCAGTATCAGGCAAAGTCCCCGGAAACCAAAGAAAAAACCTGTTATTTATCAACCAGCATAATCTCACATTTAAAGAAGAAGCCGCCGAATATGGCCTTGCTGATACTTCATACTCCACACAAGCTGTTTTTTTAGATTATGATAAAGACGGCAAGAATGGACATGTACCTGCTCAATCATACTTTGAATGATAACCGCCCTAATGATATTCGTGATAATAAAATAGACAGCAATGCTATCGCTGGCGATAAATTATATCACAATGAAGGCATTCCACAAGGAATGAATCATCCTGTTTTTAAAGATGTCTCTAAACAGGCGGGCATAGTGGAAGACGGCAATGGCCTGGGCGTAGTTGTTAGCGACTATAACGGTGACGGCTACCCTGATATTTATGTTTGCAACGATTATATCCGTAATGATGTTTTGTGGCTCAATAATAAGAACGGCACGTTTAGCAATTGCATAGCTTCTTCACTCAGGCATCAAAGCTATTCCAGTATGGGCACCGATGCTGCAGATATTAATAACGATGGCCTTCCCGATATCATAACCCTCGACATGCAGCCCGAAACGAACGAACGCAAAAAAATGATGTATTCATTTTTAAGCGAGCAGCGGCATCAATTGGAAATGGATAAGGGCTATCAACCGGAATACATTCACAACATGCTGCAATTAAATAATGGAGTAAGGCAAATTGATAATCGCGAAGAGCCTTTCTTTAGTGAAATCGGTGAAATGGCGGGTATTGCAGAAACAGACTGGAGCTGGAGCGTTTTAATAGCGGACCTTGATAATGACGGATGGAAAGATGTGCATATTACAAACGGGTTGGGCAGAGACCCTACCAACATAGATTTTCTTGAATACCGCCGGAAGACTGTGATGGAAAGCGGCATTCCTGATAATGATCCCAGGCAACGAAAAATACTTACTGATCAACTGGCTGCCTTGGGCAATGTGTCTCTACGCAATTATTTATATATTAATCATGGAGGACTCACCTTTGAAGATGTTTCTCAAAAGGCAGGAATAAATCAAACCTCCATATCAAACGGCGCCGCCTATGCTGATCTTGATAATGATGGCAATCTTGATCTTGTTACCAATAATATCAACGGCAATTCATTCATTATGCATAATGATATTAACAAGCAGGCTGATACAGGCAGAAGAAACAATTATCTCACACTTAAATTGAATGGCGATACATTAAACAAAGATGGTATAGGCACGATTGCATATGCTTATAGCAACGGTCTTAGCCAAATGGTAGAGCAATATCCTGTCAGGGGATATTTATCTGCTGTAGATAACCGGCTTCATTTTGGTTTTGGTAAAAAAGCGCCCGATTCAATAAAGATTATATGGCCTGATGGAAAAATGCAGGTATAGAACATCCTTCAATAAATAGAATATTACAGGTGAACTATAAAGATGCCAATTCACAATATAAACCAGCCACGCCTGTTACAGATTCTTTTTTTACCGATGTAACACAAAATGTAAAAACAGATTTTCAACATAAAGAAACTTTCTTTTTCGATTATGGATTTCAACCATTAATATCAGCAGAAATATTCGCAGGAAGGCCCTTTCATGAGTACAGGAGATATGAATGGAGATGGCCTCGAAGACTTTTTTATAGGTGGCGCTTTTAACCAATCAGGCAAAATATTCCTGCAACAAAAAGATGGCACTTTCAAAGGTAAAGACCTTGTTACCGGCACCAAATATGAAGAAGATATGCAAAGCGTATTATTCGATGCTAACGGTGATGGGTACCCTGACTTACTCATTGCCGGTGGCAGCAGCGAATTTGAAATCACTTCTTCTTTTTACCGTCCGCGTTTATATCTTAATGATGGCAAAGGGAATTTCAAATTAGACAGTGCTGCATTTTCACCAATTATCCGCACGCCTTCAAAATGCATTGCCGTTGCTGATATGGACGGTGATGGTGATATGGATATTTTTATAGGCGGAAGAGTTTCTTTAGGAACTTATCCTGTGCCACCGAGGAGTTATATTTTAAGAAACGATCATGGAAAATTTATTGATGTAACCGCTTCTGTTTGCCCGGCGCTGGAAGACATAGGCCTGCTGAATTCGGCAGCATGGATCGATATTGATAATGATAAAAAGCCAGACCTTATTATTGCGGGTGACTGGATGCCGATACGTATTTTTAAAAACAATGGAAAAACATTGACTGAAATTACCAATCAAACAGGATTGCAAAACTTCCAGGGTTTATGGAGAAGCCTTGTGGTTACAGATATTGATAATGATGGCGACCTGGATATAGTTGCAGGGAATCTTGGGTTAAATAATCCTTACCATATCAATGCGCAGCAGCCTGCAGAATTGATCGCAAAAGATTTTGATGGCAATGGAATTATAGACGACATTTTCTGCTATTACATAAAAGACAATGAGGGCAAATACCAATTATCATCCGGTATATCAAGAGATGCATGGGCAATGCAAGTTCCATCTATCAAAAAAAGATTTGGAGAAAATAGCTCTTATGCCAAAGCATCTATGGATCAGATTTTTACTAAAGAAATGATGGATAGTGCACTGGTGTTAAAATGTAACGAAGCAAGAAGCGGATATTTTGAAAATGATGGCAAAAGCCACTTTACTTTTCATCCGTTCCCTTTACAGGCGCAGGAAGCGCCTGTAAATGCCATTGTGTGTACAGATATAAATGAAGATGGAAATACAGATATCATACTTGCCGGAAATGAATACCAGGCCAATGTTATGCCTGGGCGCTACGATGCTTCTTATGGCCTTCTTTTAACCGGAAATGGCAAAGGGCAGTTTAATGCTGTTTCGCCGGTAGCAAGCGGTTTAATATTGGATGGAGATGTAAAAGACCTTAAACTGATAAAAGTTGGTAAACAAAAGTTTTTATTAGCGGCGGTGAATAATTCAAAAATGAGAGCGTTTGGTATAAAAAAAAATTAAGATGAACAAGAAATCAGCCATCTTCCTGGGCACTATTTTATTTTTTCAAATTTCGTTAGCTCAATCTCAATTTGTAAAAGCTGAAGGCAGCCGGTTTTATTTAAACAATAATCTTTACTATTATATTGGAACCAATTACTGGTATGGAGGATTGCTCGCCCTAAAAAAAGATAAACAGAAAGGTATTCAAAGGCTAAGAGACGAACTGGATTTTTTAAAATCAAATGGCATTACAAACGTGCGCGTGCTGGGAGGCGCAGAAGGCAAAGGCATTATTAACGGGGTTCAAAGAGTAGGGCCGCCTTTGCAAACGGAAGAAGGCGTGTTTGATCCCGGATATTTAAAAGGGATGGATGCACTGCTATATGAGTTAGGCAAAAGAAAAATGACGGCCGTTATTTACCTGAGCAATAACTGGAACTGGAGCGGTGGCTTTCTTCAATACCTCAAATGGAATGGCGAAATTCCTGATTCAGATTTTAAAAAAAATATCCCGTGGAATGAAACGGGAGCCTACACCAGTAAGTTTTACGATTGTGAAAAATGTAAAGCCGATTATTTAAACCAGGTAAAATATATCATCGGCCATACCAACTCTATTACACATAAAAAATACACGAACGACCCGGCAATCATGGCCTGGGAGCTCGCAAATGAGCCAAGGCCTATGCGCGCATCAGCAGTAAATTCGTATAAGAAATTTATCAGCAATGCCGCTTCATTTATAAAGAAACTTGATCCGAATCATTTGGTAACAACCGGTACTGAAGGTTATATGAGTACCGACAATATGCAGCTATATAAGGATATTCATGACGATAAGAATATTGATTATTTAACCATACATATCTGGCCAAAAAACTGGTCATGGTTTAAGGGTAAAGATATTGCCGGTGGCATGAATTCAATACTTACCAAAACTATTAATTATTTGGATGAGCATGAAAAAATTGCCACCCAATTAAATAAGCCATTGGTGGTAGAAGAATTTGGGTTACCACGCGACAATCACTCTTATGATATTGACTCGCCTACAACTTACAGGGATATTTATTATCAAAAAATTTTAAGCGAATGGCTGCGTAGTAAAAGATCAAATGGCATTTTAGCGGGCGTAAACTTTTGGGCTTATGGAGGTATTGCTAAACCTGTTAAAGGACAAACATTTTGGAAGGAAGGTGATGAATATATGGGTGATCCGCCTATGGAAGAGCAGGGGCTAAATACCGTTTTTAATTCTGATAAAAGCACATGGGCGATAATAGATGCCGCTTTCCAAAGCGCAAATAGAAATATTGATTCGAATGATTTGCCATCAGATAAAAAAGCAACGCAACAAACCATTAACCTGTTATCACAATCTAAAAAAGCTACTAAATAAAGGAATTATGTTTGGCCACCAGGATGACCTTGCTTATGGTGTAGGATGGAAATATGATAGAAGGCAAAAGCGATGTAAAAGATGTTACCGGCGATTACCCTGCTGTTTACGGCTTCGAACTTGGGCGCATCGAATTGGACCACACTGTAAATATTGATAGCGTACCGTTTGATAAGATGAAAGAATATATAAAGACTGCTTATGAAAGGGGAGGAGTAATAACATTAAGCTGGCATTTAAATAATCCATTAACTGGCAAAACAGCATGGGATCCTGCACCCGGTACTGTTGCCTCTATATTGCCTGGTGGCGTCAAATAATGAATTGTATAAAAGCTGGCTAGATAAAGTCGCCGCTTTTATTTTGAGTTTAAAGGGAGAAAACGGAGAATATATTCCTGTTATTTTACGCCTGTTTCATGAGTTAAATGGTAACTGGTTTTGGTGGGGTAAAGATCATTGTACACCCGAAGAATTAAAAGAGCTCTGGCACTTTACGGTTTCTTACCTGAGAGATACAAAAAATATCCACCAGCTTTTATACGCTTACAATACTGATCGTTTTTCTTCCAAAGAAGAATATCTTTTAAAATATCCCGGAGATGAGTGGACAGATATCACCGGCTTTGACATTTACCAGCGAAAAGGCGGCGCTGAAGGAAATGCTGCCTTTATAAAAGATGCTGATACCATGTTAACGATGCTGGAAGAAATCGCACAGGACAAAAATAAAATCCCAGCGCTTACTGAATTTGGATATGCCCAGGTTCCCGATAGCACCTGGTGGACAAATGTTTTATTTAAGGCGTTGGAAAAGCATAAAATATCTTATGCGCTGGCATGGCGAAACGCCGGTTATAAGCCTTCCGGAGAAGTAGAATATTATTTACCTTTTAAAGGACAGGTATCAGAGAAAGATTTTATAAAGTTTTATGATAATCCCAAAACCTTGTTTCAAAAAGACATAACAAAAGAGGAGCTGTATAAATGAAATTACAACTAATAGATATTGCCATAGTTGCCGCGTATCTCGTCATCATGCTTGATGCTTGGGCTGGTTTCTGAGAAAGAAAGCAAGGCAGAACAATGAGAGCTATTTATTGGGCGGCAAAAAGCTTCCCTGGTATTTGCTGGGCCTCAGCGATGCTGCTGATATGTTTGATATCAGCGGAACGATGTGGATGGTATCGCTTTGTTTTGTTTATGGATTAAAAAGTATCTGGATACCCTGGCTATGGCCGGTATTTAACCAGGTTTTTAATATGATGTTCCTTGCAAAATGGTTGCGGCGTTCCAATGCCAATACCGGTGCAGAATGGCTGGCAACACGGTTTGGCTTACAGGGCAAAGGAGTAAAATCTTCGCACAACATTGTGGTGGCATTTGCATTGATCGGGTGCCTTGGTTTCCTGGCGTATGGCTTTGTTGGCCTCGGAAAATTTATTGAAATTTTTGTTCCCTGGAGTTTGGTGCAGCCTTATATTCCTTTTCATGTAGCGCCTCAATATGTAGCGCATTTTTATGGAATTATATTTACACTCTTTGCTATGTTTTATTCTATTTTAGGTGGAATGCGCAGCATTGTTTTGGGAGATCTTATTAAATATATTATCATGACGGTTGGGTGTATCGCCATTGCTGTAATTGCCGTTATACATCTAAATGGGCAACCGCTAAATGTGCCCGACGGCTGGAGCAACCCGTTTTTTGGATGGCATCTTAATTTAGACTGGTCAGGCAATTATAGCGGATGCAAATAAAAAAATAGCCGATGATGGCTTTGGGCTGTTTGGATTCTTTTTTATGATGATGCTGTTTAAGGGTGTTTTTGCAAGTTTCGCCGGCCCTGCGCCCAATTATGATATGCAGAAAGTATTGTCGACCCGATCTCCAAAAGAGGCTTCTAAAATGACCGGTTTTGTTTCCATTGTTTTATTGCCGATCCGGTATTTAATGGTCATCGGCTTAACGGTTCTGGCTTTGTTATATTATAATCAATTGGATCTTTCAGATGGAATGGGCCATACTGATTTTGAAAGGATATTACCCGGAGCCATCAATAATTTTTTGCCGGTGGGTATTTTAGGATTGGTGCTTACCGGTTTGCTGGGAGCATTTATGGGAACCTTCTCCGGTACTATGAATGCCGCACAGGCTTATATTGTAAACGATATATATCTTAAATATATAAATCCAAATGCCCCCACTAAAAGAGTGATTTATATGAATTACCTGTCGGGTGTTGTTGTGGTTACTGTGGGAGTGATACTTGGGATTTTTTGCAAAAGATGTCAATAGCTTTTTGCAATGGATCGTTCAGGCGCTTTATATGGAGGTTATATTGCAGCAAATATTTTAAATGGTATTGGTGGCGGTTTAATGCAAATGGATTTTTCTGGGGGATGATGGCAGGTATTTTGCCGCAGCTTGGTCTTTCCCATTATTTTTACAGGGCTTCCATTTATACAACTGGCCTTTGCTGTTTCTAATATCTATTATCGGGTGTATTGCAGGAACTTATTCAGCACCCCCAACTGAAACGGAAGTATTGAAAAAGTTTTTATAAAACAGTTCGCCCATGGGGGTTCTGGAAACCAATTCACCAGATGGTAGTTGCTGAAGATCCGTCATTTATAGCCAATAAAAGATTTAAGCTTGATATGTTCAATGTGGTGCTGGGAATTATTGCACAATTATGCCTCACCATTTTGCCCTTGTATGTTGTGTTGTGGATGAAACTGCCTTTGTTGATAACCGTGCTTATACTGGCAGTAATTATTATTATTCTTAAAAAAACATGGTGGAATAAACTAGAAGACTAAAAAGAGAAACTATTTACTAATGGCAATAATCTTTTATCATGAATACATATTTTAAAACAGGCTGAAAGTTTTAAAAACTTCTTTTAATGAATTGACCGGCCGTAAAAATACGCCGCTTGAATCCGCAAATGGTATTTATCAGCGTTATGAAAATCCTGTTCTCACGGCAGCTCATACTCCTTTAACCTGGCGGTTTGATTTCAACCAGCAAACCAACCCTTTTCTTATGGAAAGATTTGGAATAAATGCCGTTTTCAATTCCGGAGCTATAAAATTTAATAATAAATATGTGCTGGTAGCAAGGGTAGAAGGTGCTGACAGGAAATCATTTTTTGGGGTAGCGGAAAGTGAAAATGGCATAGATAACTTTAAGTTTCGGGATGGCCCAATCATATTACCGCAATCTGATGAGGCCGAAGTAAACGTGTACGACATGCGGCTGGTGCAGCATGAAGACGGATGGATATACGGAATATTTTGTACAGAAAGAAAAGATCCAAATGCACCCGAAGGCGATCAGTCGGCGGCTATAGCGCAATGCGGTATCGTGAGAACAAAAGATCTTATTTAAATGGGAACGCCTTCCCGATCTTAAAACGCCATCACCGCAGCAAAGAAATGTGGTGTTGCATCCGGAATTCTATGATAATAAGTATGCTTTTTACACCCGCCCCCAGGACAATTTTATCGATCCCGGATCAGGAGGAGGTATTGGTTTTGGAGTGTGCGGATCTATTGAAAATGCCGTTATTGATAAAGAAATTGTAATCGACAAAAGGGAATACCATACAATCTCCGAAGCAAAAAATGGCTTGGGCCCTGCTCCGATCAAAACCGAAAAAGGCTGGCTGCACCTCGCACATGGAGTACGCAATACCGCTGCAGGGCTGCGCTATGTTTTATACATGTTTATGACCGATATAAATGATATTACCAAAATAATTCATAAACCCGCAGGATATTTTATGGCTCCCGAAGGCGATGAAAGGATCGGGGATGTTTCCAATGTTTTGTTTTCTAACGGATGGATTGCCGATGATGACGGGACTGTTTTTATTTATTATGCATCTTCTGACCTGAGAATGCATGTTGCGACAACCACATATAGAAAAGCTGCTTGACTATGTGATAAATACACCGGAAGACGGGCTATCTTCCGAAGCATCAGTACGCGTCGTCACCAGCATAATTGATAAAAATTTATCAATAGAAAATTATAACGCTAAGGCGTATACGCAGATTACATTAACATGCCAGGCGGAGCAGATAATGCAAAAAATTTTTGTTCAAAAGTAATAATATGTTTTGCGTGCAGCAGTTAAACCAGTACGAAAAAGAATTGCGAAATGAGTTATCCCAACTGTTAGATTTTTGGCAAAAAAATACAATTGACAAAAAATTCGGGGGATTTTATGGCAAGCTTGATAATTCAAACAGGATATTTGGAAGTGCCGCCAAAAGGCTCGGTGCTTAACAGCAGGATCTTATGGGCATTTTCCGCTGCTTATAACCTTACCGGTAATTTGGATTACCTGTATACAGCGGAAAGGGCTTTTGATTACGTCATTGATCACTTTATTGATAAGGAATATGGCGGAGTTTATTGGACGGTGGATTTCAAGGGAAATCCCGGTGATGCAAAAAAACAAATCTATGCATTGGCATTTGCCATATATGGGCTAAGCGAATTTTATCAGTGCAATAAAAATCAGGCGGCTAAAGAAATGGCGATAGAACTGTACGACCTTATCGTCCGGCACAGCTATGACACAATAAATGGGGGATACGTTGAAGCCTTGTCACGCGATTGGAAAGAACTACCTGATTTACGGCTTAGTAAAAAAGATGCAAATGAAAAGAAATCGATGAATACGCATTTGCACCTGCTTGAGGGATTTACCAACCTTTACCGGATTTGGCCAAATGAAGTTTTGAATAGAAAGATCATTGAACTCCTGCATATTTTTGATGATTATATTATTGACAAAAGGTCAGGCCATCTTGGGTTGTTTTTTGATGAAAAATGGCGTGTAAAATCGAATCTCATTTCTTATGGCCATGATATTGAAGCAGCATGGCTGTTACAGGAAGCTGCTGAAATTGCCGGTGACAAAGAACACGTGGAAAAAATTACATTGCAATCTGTAAGGCTTGCAAATGCGGCGGCAGAAGGGCTGGACAGCGACGGTGGATTGTGGTATGAATATGATATAAATGGCCGTCATTTAATAAAGGAAAAACATTGGTGGCCACAGGCAGAGGCGATGGTTGGCTTTTATCATGCCTCGCAAATCACGGGTGATAAAAGCTTTTTTAAAAGATCTATGGCAAGCTGGCAATTTGTAAAGGATCATATTCTTGACAAAGTAAATGGTGAATGGTTTTGGGGTGTGACAGAAAATTATTCTTTAATGAATGAAGATAAGGTTGGGATATGGAAGTGCCCTTATCATAATAGCAGGGCTTGTATTGAATTGATACGCCGTATAAACAAAAGGCAGGCTGATTAATTTAGAATTCGATATCTTTTTCTAAGCGATGTTACGATGACCCATAATAATACTATGAAATTAATTCTAACGGTTTTAAGCTATACTTTTTTTTCTACGCAATGCATCGCACAGGAACATAGCTTCAATATTAAAAGCTACGGAGCCGTTGGGGATGGAAAAACAATTAATACGAACGCTGTCCAAATGGCTGTGGATGCATGTGCAAAAAATAATGGAGGCGATGTGATTGTTCCTACGGGAGTTTTTATTATTGGAACCGTAAATCTTAAATCTAACGTTCACCTGTACCTGCAGAGTGGCAGCATATTAAGAGGCAGTACCAGCGTGGACGATTATCAATCTTTTTTTGCGGGTGAGCCTTATAGCCATGTGCGTAAAGGAATGTTGTTTACCGAAGATGCAGAAAATATAACGATATCAGGTGAAGGACAAATTGATGGCAACGGTGATGCGTTCTTTGATCCTGGCAAAGCCAAGAAGTTAAGTGATGCCGACACGAAATTTACGAGGCAGAAAGAAAATTTCCGGCGTGTCGATCAGGATATCGGGGACGGGCCGATAGTACCAAAAGACAGGCCTTATCAAATGTTTGTTTTCAGCAATTGTAAGCGAATAACGATCAGGGATATTTTTATTACCAATGCTCCTTTCTGGTGTATGCATTTTGCAGATTGCGATGCAGTACATGTAACCGGTATTCGCTTATGGAATAATTTATTAGCGCCCAATGCCGATGGTATTGATGTTACAAGCTGCACCAATGTGATCATTGACGGATGCGATATTCGCAGTGGTGATGATGCAGTTGCAATAGTTGGATACAACCATCATTTTGAGATACCGGGGTTTAAACACCTGGTTCATCCGTCAGGAAATATTATAATCAGTAATTGTAATCTTCAATCTTATTCAAGTGGTATCCGCATTGGGTTTCTTGATCAGAATACGGTACGTAACATTCATGTCAGTAACGTAAATATTACCAACTCTACAAGAGGCATTGGCGTTTTTGTAAGAGATGAAGGCTCGCTTGAGAACATTACGTTTTCGAACGTCAATATAGAAACACATTTGCGCACCGGTGACTGGTGGGGCAACGGTGAGCCTATTCATATTTCTGCAGTAAGGGGAAAGAAAAATGTAAAGCTTGGGCAAATAAAACATGTACTGTTTGAAAATATTATCTGTAAGGGAGAAAATGGAATGTTAGTATATGGAAGCGATGAAAGTGTTATAGAAGACATTTCCTTTAGCCATGTAAGATTTGAATTGACTGATAGCAGGCTCAATGACGTAGCGGGAGGAAATATAGACTTGCGTGGGAGCAGCATTGAAAAGCCACTTTTTGAAAGAAATATTCCGGGGCTGCTTATACAATATGTAAAAGGAATGCGCATCAATGATTTTAAATTGAAATGGACAAATACACGCATGGCTTTCTTTACTCATGGAATTGAATTGAATAATTTCGATGATGTAGAAATTAAGGATTTTGAAGGGTCAGCATCACCCGTTAATCCCAAAGCCTATAAAATATATGCAGAACAGGGGAAAGATTTTAAAACAGATGATAATACAAATGTTTTACTTAGAAACGTTCAATAGTTTTGTAATTTAAGCGATCCTGTAATAATGCTTTAAAACGTTTGGCAATTTTAACTTTAAAAAAAAATAAACATGAATAAAATAAAAAATATGCTTTTAACCATTACAGCAATGCTGGCATTGGCACCGGTGGTATCCGCTCAAAAAACTCAGAAAGATTTTTATCAGATAAAGATATTCCATTTAAAAAATGATGACCAGGTTGGCCGGGTAGATGAATATTTAAAAGATGTTTATATTCCTGCATTGCACCGCCTCGGTATTAAAAATATTGGAGTTTTCAAACCCATCGCAAACGATACAAGTACATTAAAATTTATTTATATCTTAATTCCTTTCAATTCTGCAGACGCCTGGATGAAGCTGGATGAGGCCCTTAATAAAGATGCGGCTTATAAGTCATCGGCAAAAAGTTTCAGGGAGGCATCTGCTGATACACCACCTTATGAAAGGATCGAATCAATTTTACTGGATGCATTTCCCGGTCAGGGGCACTTGTTGTTACCGGCGGCAAAAAGTGCTGACAGGGTTTTTGAATTAAGAAGTTACGAAAGTCCTACTGAAAATCTTGCAGAAAAAAAGATGGCCATGTTTAATACAGGCGGAGAGATAGAAATTTTTAAGAGGCTTGGCTTCAATCCCGTATTTTATGCACGGGTCGTTTCAGGAAGCCACATGCCCAATTTTATGTACATGCCTGTTTTCGATAACCTGCAGCACAAGGACGCGCAATGGAAGGTCTTTGGTAACGATCCTAAATGGAAAGAAATTTCTACGGATCCCGCAAATGAAAACAAAGTATCTGTGTCACATATTGACAGTATAGTGATGCACAGCGCTTCTTACTCGGACTTTTAATTTTTTGAATACAAATATGTGCTGAAATAACTCTGAAGGAAATTGTGTCTTCCGAAAAGTGAAATAAAAAGGTTTAATTCAAATTAAAAACTCAAATATGAAGTATGTAAGTGTGAAAAGCCGTTTGATAATTTTCTTTGCTGTGATTTTAACTAAAATTAAAAATTCTGCTACAGCACCTGCCTGGGAAGGGTTGCAGTTCTCTCTCTGCCGGAGAGGGGGCGGGGTGAGGTTTTTCTTTCTTCTAATAATCATTTTTCCTGCAATTAGCTATGCCCAATCCGGCAATAACTAACATAGAGTCAAACATCAGGGCAATGGTGCAACAAATGACTATTGAAGAAAAGGTGGGACAGATGGCGCAGGTATCTATTGAATCTTTGGGAAGTATACAAAATGGAAACTTTGTATTTAATAAAGATAAATTCAGGGATGCAGTAGTAAATTATAAAATAGGTTCTATGTTAAATACGCCAGGTTTGCTAAATGCACAGCAATGGAATGGCATTATTGAGCAAATACAAAATGCAGCGGCAGAAACCCGTATGAAAATTCCCGTTTTATATGGCCTTGATGATAACCATGGCGTTAATTATGTCGCCGGCACTACACTTTTCCCCCAGGAAATAGGGCAGGCGGCTACCTGGAACCGTCAATTGATTTTTGATGCGGGAGTTATTACGGCTTACGAGTCAAGAGCGGCGGGTGTTCCCTGGACCTTTTCGCCGGTATTGGATCTCGGAACTAATCCTCAATGGCCCCGCATATGGGAAGACTACGGCGAAGACCCTTATTTAAGTTCGGAACTGGGTGTTCAATTTGTCAAAGGCGTTCAGGATCCATTAGGGCAGCAAAGAAAAACTGGCAGTAAGTGTAAAACATTATATGGCTTATTCGGATCCCAAATCGGGTCACGACAGGAGTGATGCCTGGATACCGGAAAATTATTTACGCGAATATCATCTGCCGGCATTTCGCGCAGTAGTAGAGGCGGGTGCAAGAACCGTTATGGTGAATTCAGCATTGATCAATGGTGTGCCCACCCATATCAACGAACATATACTTACCGGTATTTTAAAAAAAGAATTAGGCTTTACAGGATTTATTGTTTCCGATTGGCAGGACATCGAAAATGTTTATAGAAGAGATCACATAACAAATGATATAAAGGGAGCGATCATGCTGGCGATAAATGCGGGTATTGATATGTCAATGATTCCGTATGATTACAAAGAATTTTGTACAGACCTTATCGCACTCGTAAACGCGGGAAAGGTTCCGCTGAGCAGGATCAACGATGCGGTTACAAGGATTTTAAGAGTAAAACATGAATTAAAAATTTTTGAAACGCCGGTCACTTATTTAAAAGATTATCCAAAGTTTGGAAGCGCAGGGTTTGAAAATGCTGCTTACAGAACTGCAGCCGAATCTATAACGCTATTAAAGAACACCAGTAATATTTTACCGTTGCCAAAGAATGCCAAAGTGTTGGTAACAGGCCCGAATGCCAATTCCATGCGCACACTAAACGGTGGTTGGACCTATACCTGGCAGGGAGAAAGAACGGATGAGTATGCACAGAAATACAATACTATTCTGGAAGCAGTTCAAAAGAAATTTGGAACTGATAATGTAAAATATGAACCCGGCGTTGCTTATAATATGAAGGGAAAATATTATGAAGACTCCGCCGTAAATATTGATGCAGCTGTACAGGCCGCTACCGGCGTTGATTATATTTTGTTATGTATCGGGGAAAATAGTTATACTGAAACGCCAGGAAACCTCAATGATTTAAGTTTATCTGATAACCAGTTGTTGTTAGCGCAGGCAATGATCAAAACAGGTAAACCGGTTGATCTTTCTTTTGAATGAAGGCCGCCCAAGGATCATTAATAAAATAGAGCCCGGCGCCGCGGCAATTTTAGATCTCTATCTTCCGTCAAATTTTGGCGCTGATGCATTAGCAGATATTCTTGCAGGTGACGTAAACCCCAGCGGCAAGCTCCCGATTACCTATCCTAAATACACCAATTCATTAGCCGGTTATATTCATAAACCATCCGAAGGAAGTGGTAATCCGCAGGGAGGCGAATCCAATGCCCAGTTTGAATTTGGATTCGGGCTATCATACACCTCTTTTGAATATACCAGCTTAGGTATCGATAAGAAAAGCTTTTCGCCAGGTGAGACGGCGACCATCAACGTTACTGTAAGAAACACGGGTAACCGTGAGGGGAAAGAAGTAGTTCAGCTATTTGTTTCTGAACTTGTTGCTTCTTTAACTCCTGATGTGAAACGATTAAGGCGATTCGAGAAAGTTGATTTAAAAGCCGGAGAATCAAAGACCAGTAACATTTAAGCTGCCGCTAAATGACCTCGCATTTGTAAATACAAATAATCAAAGAACGCTCGAAGCAGGTGATTTTAAAATGCAGGTAGCAAATCAAACGGCATCATTTACGGTAGATAAAACTGTTATGTTTTAAATTGACTTTTCCTTTCGGAAAAGTCAACAGACCTCACAGGTTTTTAAAACCTGTGAGGTATAAAAAACCTGTGAGGTATAAAAACCTGTGAGGTATAAAACCTGTGAGGTAGATGTTTCCTATTCAAGTATGCCGTCAATTTTTTTCAATTCCTTTTTTGAAAAATGAAAGTTCTTTATCGCTTCGATGCCATCAATAACCTGTTGAGGTTTACTCGCACCAAGAATTACAGAAGTAATGCGTTCATCTTTCAAAACCCATGCAAGAGCCATTTGTGCCAGGGTTTGCCCTCTCTTAAGCGCCAGCTCATTTAATTTTTTTATTTTTTTAATAACCTCGGGCGTAACCTGCGACTCAACAATGGCGCCATTTTCAAGGTGCCTGCCTGCCCTTGAATCTGCTGGTATCCCATGAAGATATTTATCGGTGAGCAATCCCTGCGCCAGTGATGAAAATGTAATACAGCCGACTCCCTCTTTTTCGAGCAGGTCTAACAATCCATCTTCAACCCAACGGTCCAGCATTGAATATCTTGGCTGGTGAATAACGCAAGGTGTCCCCATTTTTTTTAATATCTTAAAAGCTTTTGCAGCCTCTTCCGGGTGATAACTTGATATACCCGCATATAAAGCTTTCCCCTGCCTTACAATAAGATCAAGCGCTCCCATCGTTTCTTCCAAAGGAGTTACAGGATCCGGGCGATGGTGGTAGAAAATATCTACATAATCTATTCCCATTCTCTGCAGGCTCTGATCAAGGCTTGCCACCAGGTATTTTTTTGAACCCCAATCGCCATAAGGGCCATCCCACATTTTCCAGCCGGCTTTTGATGAAATAATCAATTCATCGCGGTAAGGTTTAAAATCCTCTTTAAATATTTTTCCAAAGAGTGATTCGGCAGCCCCGGGAGGAGGGCCGTAATTATTTGCAAGGTCAAAATGTGTAATCCCATTATCAAAGGCAGTGTGCAAAATTTCCCTGCAATTTTCATAATCGTCGATCTCCCCGAAGTTGTGCCATAAACCCAGCGAAATTAACGGGAGTTTCAAACCACTGTTGCCGCAATGGCGATATTTCATTTGTTCATACCTGTTGACATCTGCAGAGTAGCTCATAATTAATAATTAAAATTTAGTTCAAATACATTAGTCGTCAATTATTAAAAATATATTTATTACTGTTGCTGTTGCTGTTGCTGTTGCTGTTTTTGTTGCGCTTCAAGGTAATAGCGGTAAGAGTTAATCGGCTCGCCCGGATTTTTTGCCTTATAGCTGAATTTCGGCATGTCTTGTTTTTCAGGTGTTTTTTTTGAACTCCCGTTTTTTATTTCAACAGATACTTCCAGCGTATGTTCACCCGAACCTTTGTAGGTGCCTTTTACAGGAGTACAGTCCGCAAAATTTCTGCCTGTTGCCAACCGTACGTGCTGATCATTTACAATACAATTATTTGTTGGGTCGAGCCCCAGCCACCCATAATTAGGAATGTATGCTTCGACCCATGCATGTGTGGCTCCTTCGCCACGCATTTCTTTATCCTTTGGACAAATATAACCGCTTACATAACGCGAAGGAATTCCAAACATGCGTAAAAATATCAGCAGTATATGGGCAAAATCCTGGCATACACCGGCTTTCAATTGCCATACTTCCTCTGTTTTAGTTTCCACATTTGTAATGCCTTTTTGATAACTGAAATTATTGTACACGTATTCAGAAAGGAGTTTTGCATTTTGCAAAGGAGTTTTTTCTTCGCTGATAACATTGCTTAAAATATCTTTTACCTCCGCATAAGAAATAAAAATTTCCGGCATCAGAAAATCCATGTAAGCGGAATGATTTTTTAAACTTCTTAAGAGGTCCCATTGCTCGCCGGCATTTGTATCATCTGCAGGAAAAATAATCGGCTTTGTAATAACGTCTGCAACAGACTCTATCAAAAGCTCAGTATGCGGTTTTATAACAGAAAAAACGCCGATATGATTGCCAAAATAATCTACAAATGTTTCCACTGCAGGATTGTGAGAAATTTTTATTTCATGGTTTCTTACTTCCAGGAGCGCATCAATAACCGGGTATAGCATTATCTGGTTGGTACAATCTATTACTGTAGATGAGTAAGAATAACGGGTGATATGTTTTATTTTATAAGAAGGCATTTTATAAATTTAAGCTATTACCAAAATAATATTTACTGAAAGCTGCGGAAATTTCGAACAGGTCCAGCCTTGTTTGAAAAAGAAAAGCATCCAGTGTTTGAATGTCACTTTCATTTACATTGCTGTATTTAATATTATTCATTGTTTTGCCAATTAAAAATTCCAACTGGTCAAAATTTTCAGGAAGGCTTTCCGGCCGTAATCTTGAAAAATATCTATACAGGTGTTCCAGGCTATATAAAATTGAATGCGGAAAATCAGGGTTGTATAATATCAGGTCCAAAACATTTTTTGTGGTAAAATTTCCTTTATAAGTTTTCAGGTATACTTCAAAACCAAAAAGCGAATACAATAAATACCTGAGATTTGGCGCTTCATAGGCATCCTGTTGATTGCTGTACAATTCATTCATCTTTATCCGGGTAATATCCGATGAATGAATGGCTCTTTCTAAAAATTTACCTATGTGGATATAGGTGAAACCCTCGCCCCGGGTTAACGTATTATCAACAGTTCCGGTAAACAGTAAACCATTTCTTATTAAAAGATCAATCGCCGAAACAGGATCTGCCATGGTAACCTCTCTTCTTACATTGTCATTACGGATAAAATGATAATAATCATTGAGGCATTGCCATACTTCTTTGGTAATGTGATCCTGTATTCCCCTCGCATTTTCCCGGGAATACATTATATTATTATAGGCAGAGGCGCTGTTAGTACGGCTGAAGATCATATATTCCAAAGCTTTTGGAGAACTGGTTTCTATTTCCTTAATTTCTTCTTCGGAAAGTTCTCCATAAATTTTAAGAAGCGGCCGCCACATGAAATCACTTGCTTCATCCTGTGAGGAAATATATTGGGTTAAGATGACCTGTAACATGCCATTGGTTCTTTCCATATACCTGCCCAGCCAATAAATTGTATCTGCAACACGGCTTAACATAAGCGGTTAATAGGGTTAAATTTTATTTAGTTGTCAGCTTTGAGCCATCGAGCTTTCGGCTGTCAGCTGTTAAGTCACATCCAACCTCATATTTCGCAATCGTATGTCATTCATCACATTTCGCACATGGTATATTGAATCACATCGTACATCACACATCGTACATTATATTTCCATCTACTTCGCCAGCACCCATGTATCTTTGCTTCCGCCTCCCTGCGATGAATTTACGATCATCGAGCCTTCTTTCAAAGCTACTCTTGTTAACCCGCCCGGCACAATATTAATTCCTTCCGGGCCGTACAAGGCAAATGGCCTCAGGTCAACACGGCGTGGCTGTAAAATTCCATTGATATAACAAGGCGTTGATGATAAACTTATGATAGGCTGCGCAATAAAATTTCTGGGCTCAGCATTGATGGCATTTCTAAAATTTTGCATTTCTTCATCGCTTGCCATATTGCCCATCAGCATTCCATATCCGCCCGATTCATTGGTTCGCTTAATAACCATCTTATCCATATTTTCAAAAACATATTTTTTACTGTCAGCATCCGCGAGCTGGTAAGTTGGAACATTTGGCAAAATCGGTTCTTCATTTAAATAATAACGAATCATATCAGGCACATAAGTATAAATGGCTTTATCATCCGCAACACCATTACCCATAGCATTTACAATGGCAACATTTCCTTTTCGGTATGCCCAATAAATCCCGGGAACACCCAAAATGCTGTCGGGCCTGAACACAAGCGGATCTATAAATTCGTCATCAACCCTCCGGTAAATAACATCTACCTGTTTCAACCCCTTTGTGTTTTCATGTACACATGGTTGTTATCTACTATCAGGTCCCTGCCTTCAACCAATTCAATTCCCATCAATCTTGCCAGCGTCGTATGTTCAAAATATGCAGAATTATAAATGCCGGGCGATAAAAGAATTACCGTAGGATTACTGATTTGCCTGTTACCCAAAGCCAGCAGATTTTTATATAAAAGATCGGGATATTCTTTTACGGAACGCACATTATTTTTTGGAAGAAGATCGGGAAAAATACGGTAAGTAATGCTCCTGTTTTCCAGCATATAGGAAACGCCGGAAGGCGTGCGCAGGTTATCTTCCAGCACATAGAATTTTCCATCATCATCCCTTATCAGGTCTACGCCGGACACATGTGTATAAATGTCAAACGGGACATCTACATTCATCATTTCCCTTAAAAAATTAGGGCAGGAATAAATAAGTTGAGGCGGAATAATTCCATCATTCAATACAAATTGACGGTGATAAATATCCTTTAGAAAAACATTGAGCGCTTTTAACCGTTGCTTTAAGCCGGCCTCTATCAACGCCCATTCATCGCTGGTAATAATGCGGGGAATAATATCAAAAGGAAATATTTTTTCTATGCCCTCGCCGCTATTATAAACGGTAAATGTGATACCCTGGCTCATGAAAAGCTTTTTCGCCATTTCATCTTTATGGGTCATTTCATCAGGCCTCAGGCCGGCAATTACAGAAAAGAAATTTTTATAAGGAGAACGGATTCCATCCGAACTAAACATTTCATCCCATACATTGGGCTGCTCCAGGTATGATTGTAAAAGTAAATTTTGACTCATTTGAATGAAAATACAAAAAATTAATTTACAGAATAAAACCGGCATAATTAAATTTTATCCGGAGAATGGTTATTTACAGGTTTCGAAAAGCTCCCGGAGATTTAATGCCTGTCTATTTTAAGATTTCGCTAGTAAAGATATATTATCTGCATTTGCATTTATTTGTTGAACTTAGGACGTGGTTAAATTAGCAGGTATTTATAATGAGACAACGGGTAAAAATTTCAGGCATTTTTTTATTATTGACTTTTGGTTGCCTTTGTAAAATATTTGCCCAATTATGCCAGGGTAGCCTTGGTGACCCGGTAGTAAATATCACGTTTGGCTCGGGTTCTAATCCGGGATCCCCACTAGGAAATTCGACCAATTACTTTTTTGTTAATGACGGATTGCCCTGAAGATGGATTTTATACCGTTGCTAATTCTGTACACGGATTGTTTTGGAGGTACATGGCATGATGTCGCGGAAGATCATACTCCCAGTGACATAAATGGATACATGATGGTTGTAAATGCGTCTTTTAATCCGGGCGATTTTTTTGTAAAAACTGTTGATGGCCTTTGCCCGAATACGACTTATGAATTTGCGGCATGGATCTTTAATGTATTAGAACCCTTTGCGTGCAGGGGCCAGGGAATTAAACCTAATATCACCTTTAATATTGAAACAACTGATCGGAACAGTTCTACAATCTTATCAAACGGGCGATATTCTTCCAAATCCGGACTGGAAACAATATGGGTTCTTTTTTTCAACCACCACCGGGGTAAATTCGGTTGTATTAAGAATGACCAATAATGCTCCCGGCGGATGTGGAAATGATCTTTTACTGGATGATATTACTTTTCGTGCCTGCGGCCCGCTGGTTACCGCAAGTATCATCGGAGCGCCCGATTCTGTTGATGTATGTACCGGTGATAATTCCATTTTTACTTTACATGCGAATGTTTCTTCGGGATACACCGACCCTGTATATCAATGGCAGTTTACTACTACCAACGGGTTTCCTGGAACAATATTGCCGGGGCTACCGGTCTTACTTATATAAGGCCCGCCATTACAGCTCCTGGCGTTTACCTGTACAGGTTAACAGTTCCCAGCGAACGAATATGAATATTGCTTCCTGTTCCATCGCGTCTAACATAGTCGCTATAAGTGTAAATAAATATCCTGTGCCAGCTGCGTCTAACCGTGGCAGTTGCATAGGAGATACATTATCGCTGTAATGCCAATGACGGGCTGTCTTTTTCCTGGAAGGGCCCCGGAAATTTTACAAGCAATGAACAGTCTCCGTTTATTCCAGGATCTGCCGCCGGCAACAGCGGAATTTATTATGTGAAAGTAACGTCTGATAAAGGTTGCACCAGCTGCCGATTCGACTATAGTCAATTTAAGTACCAGGCCTGCTGTAAATGCCGGGAGTGATGCCGCTATTTGTGAAGGATCTGCTATTTCCGCTGCACAGCACCGGCAATAATATTACATCCTACGAATGGAGCCCTCCGGCAGAAATTTCGGATCCGCACATTGCTGACCCGGTTGCGCGTCCAAATGAAACTACGGTATTTATCTTAACGGTTGCCCACAACGAATGCAAAGTATCAGACTCCGTACTGATTATAGTAAATAAAAACCCGGCCGCCGATGCCGGGCCTGATAAGGTCATCATTCATGGCCAGTCGGTTGTTTTGGATGGTACCGCAGATGGAACTGATGTTACTTATACGTGGATACCGCCTGAATTTATAACAGCTGCCGGAACTCTTACTCCTTCTGTAAACCCGCCGGCTAACAAAAAATATGTATTACAGGTAACATCAAATAAAGGATGCGGAATTGCCACCGATACCGTATTGGTCAAAGTCTTTGAAAAATTATTTATTCCCAATGCATTTACTCCCAATAATGATGGTATAAATGACACGTGGTTTATAGAAACACTGGAAGCTTATCCACATGCCGGGGTTAAGGTTTTCAACAGGTATGGCCAAATGGTTTTTGATAACAACGGGGTTAATAAGCCATGGGATGGAATGTTTAAGGGCGTACTTCTTTCTCCCGGAGCCTATGTATATCTTATAGATTTGAAGAATAATTCACAAATCATAAAAGGAGTTGTGTTTATCATCTTATAAATTCATTACCCGGAATAGCATTAGCTGCGATCAATTTTCTCCTTTGCCTGTGCAGAGGTTATTACCGGTATTATCTGGAAGTCGGCCAGGTCAGCCCAATGCCGGATCCACTCGAAGATTTCTTTCTCACTATCGCTTTCCATTAATTGGTAGCATATTTCTACGTTTTCATTAATCCAGCTGTTTATATAATTAACGCCTGCAGGCAGTTGCCTGCCTTTTTCTTCAAATCTTTTGTACAACTCTTTTACTTTTCCTAAATGAAATGTTTCTATTATCATGTACAGCATATAGTGGCTTAGCCTGTTATTGGCTGGTGAAGTTAAGCCATCAAAGCCCCAAAAGCAAGCCCGCAATAATAAGGAAGAATAAAAACTATTAAGTATTTTAGTGCTGTTTCTTCACCTCATAAAATAAATTATTTATGCATACTTCCCGCCGGAAATTTCTTAAAGACAGCAGCATAACTCTTGCTGGTACCGCCCTTCTTCCACGTTTAATTTCAGCCAGGCAAAAAAGCGCAGGCCATATCGTAGGCATCCAGTTATATACCATTAGGAATGATATGAAAAAAGATCCTGCAGGTTCCCTGAAACGCCTGGCAGACATGGGTTATAAACATGTAGAACACGCCGGCTATGAGAATCGTAAATTCTACAATTATTCCGTTGCAGATTTCAAAAAGCTTTTAAATGATAATGGTTTGAAGATGGCAAGTGGCCATAGCTTCCTTGGTTCAAAACAATGGGATAAAACCAAAAATGATTTTACAGATGAGTGGAAATATACGATAGAAGATGCGGCCGCGGTAGGAATGAAATATGTAATCAGTCCTGGTGTTGATGAAAGCCTCTGCAAAAAATCTGACGATTTCAAATGGTACATGGAATTGTTTAATAAGGCCGGTGCATTGTGTAAAAAATCCGGGATAACTTTTGCCTTTCACAATGAAAGCTATGAATTCAATCACAGCCTTGATGGCACTATACTCTATGAGCTTCTTCTTAAATTAACAGATCATTCCCTGGTAGCCCAGCAGATAGACATCGGCAATATGTATGAACCTGGGGGAAGAGCTTTGGATTATTTAAAACGATACCCGGGCAGGTATACTTTAATGCATGTTAAAGACGAGATAAAAAAAGATACTCCTGCCAGGATGGAGCGTTATATGAAAGTACGATTTTGGGCAAAGGCGTCGTAGATGTGAAAGATATTCTGGATACCGCTGCTAAATCGGGAACCAAATATTTTATAATAGAGCAGGAAGATTACCAGGGTAGAAAACCCCTTGAATGCGCAGATGAAGATTTAAAGACGATGAAGAAGTGGGGATACTGATGAGTTAGCCACCAGGACATTTAATAAGATATTAGTGATTTTAATGCAGGCCGAATGTTCGGAAGAAACAAGTCCTTTCGAAAAAAGTTTTCAATCTGCAATTTCAGATTTTAAGAACATTTTTTTAAAAACATAATGATAAATCTGCGTTGTTCCGTTAACCGCCGGAAATGCATTGATAAACATCCAGCCGTCTTTTCCCATATAATTTAATGCGTCAACCACAGTATTGAATTTTTTTAGTTTTCCTTCATCGGTTTTAAGGCGGGTATCTTTCCAGATGCTTTTTTCTTCGCCGTAGTTTATATCGATTGTTACCTTATTACTTAATAGCCTTGGGGTGGCAACGACTTCGCAGTATTGTTCAATTTTTGTGGTATCATTTTGCGAAAATGATGTGATTGATATACATGTGATGAGGCTGATGAGGATAATTTTTTTCATTTTTTATTTTTGTAGAGTGTGTTATCAAAATGATGGCTTTATAAGTGTCGGGCCAAGCTAAAAGCAATAAAGGTCAGTACCGCTTGTTTATCCATTTCATACCGTCATCAAATTTTTTTCTGTATTAACCAATGATGTCCAAACGGATCTTCAACTTCTCCCTGGCGATAGCCATATTCGTAGTCTTTTGCAGCGTCTATTTCTATGGCGCCTGCTTTGATTGCGTTGTTCATCACAGCGTCTACGTCCGGAACAAACAGCCCGATAAGGGTTGTCGTACCGTTGTATTTTCCAGGAGAAAAAAAATGCGGTTTTGTCACTTCATGCAAATGAAATATGGCTCCGTTAATTGAAAGTTCCGCGACATGAATGCTACTATCATCGTTGGTAAAACATAGCTGTTCTACGGCACCGAATGCTTTTGCATAAAATGAAATGTCCTTAACTCCGTTGTTGATGAAAAGTTGCGGTGCAAAAAAAGTTTTATTGTTGTTATTTGTCATATTGATTTTTAAAAATAAAATAAATTTGTTGGGTTCATATGTTTATATTTCAAAGATTATTCTTTTATTCCGCCAGGTAAAGTGCATCATTTATATTCTATCTTCAATGATGCGCAAGCCTCTTCTCTTTTAAATATTTCTCCCTTATTATTTCATATACCGGCTTGTCATATACTTTACTTTCCAGCCATGAAATAATATCGAGATAAGCAAAGGCCCTTGTTTCAAATTTACTTTTTTCCAGTTGCCTGATAGTATCCAGCAGCTTTTCAAATTCCGGCTGTAATTTTCTTGCCGAAAGGTAAAATGACTTGCGTAAAAACTTAAACATTTCTTCTTCAACCAGGCTTAGGTTTTGCATCTTGGCCATAAACCGGTAAACTGATTTGATAAGGTATTCCAGTAATTGAAAATTTCCGATCTCATAATGTGAAATGAGATGCAACAGCCTGGCATAACATTGCAAGTCGTTCCGCAGATCAACTTTCCAGTTGATAATTTTATTTAAATAGTCAATGGCAGTGTCATAATCGCCTGCGCCAAAATATAAAGAGGCAATCTTGTAATAAAAAACAAGGACGCGGTGGTGATCGAGATAGAGGCTAAACTCTTTAAGCTGGTGATCAATATCCGGAACAATTTGTAATCCTTCTTTAAAAGTTCCTTCTAGAAAATGCTGGTTAATTTTTGCAATATAGAGGTAAACAAAAACCTGCACCTGGTTATTATTATTTTGTTTTACGATATCCGAATCCCTGAAGTCCTCAAGCAGCGTAAGAGTTTTATTAAAGCCTTTATAATTTCTTAAGGTAAAATGTGCATTTAATAAATTATGAAGGCCCTTTATATAATTGGCAGTTTCAATTTCTATCATTATGGGATCTGCGGTAAATAAGTCTACCCACTTTTGTGTATACCGGTAATACAATAAAAAGTCCTGCCTTATAAAAGTATACCAGCAGTAACTTTGATTGAAATATAATTTTTCATAAAAGCCTTCGGGTTTTTTAATGTCATCAGTCAGGTGTTCATGAAAATAATTCTCAACTTCTTTTTCATCATTTTTATTTCTTGCATGGCCGTTTTTAATATACCAGCTATATAACTGTAGCGCAAGGTTCGATAGCTTTGTAACCTTGATGAGCATTACATTGGTATCGTTTGATTCGCCGGTAAGTGCATCGGCCCTGTCCTGCATACTTCGGGTAATATGCAACGTTTCAATTTTCTTTTCCAAAAACAATACGCCGATAAGAAAGCTTACCTGGTTGTGTGCCTTTGCATTTTCTTTTACCCTGTCAAGTATCCGCAGGCTTTGCAGGTAAAGGCCTTTGTTATAAAGTATCCTCGCATAATCCAGCTGCTCATGCAATTGGATATCTATATTTTCATTGCTTTCAAGAACCCGCAGGCTGGCAAGTATTTGCCTGTAGAGATGCGCTTTCATATTTGAAAGCTGTTCTTTTTTTATGGAAACTGTTTTATTGATCAGGTCTTTTTCATCATACTCTTTCATCTTATCCATTGCATCAAATAGCTGAACGATTTTAAGGTCATTATTAGAGGTATTTCTTTGCACATATAGCTTAAAATTCCTCTTTTCTGACTTTTGAAGTGCATGAATCAGTTGGAATAATGAATCGGTTGATCTGTTGGGCATCGTATTAATTTTACCTTGAATAGTAGTGACAGCAAGGCTTTTGTAAAATTACGGTTCATTTCGGGAATGTAAATTTCTGCTATTTTGTTTAAAATGTATCTGTTATATAATTTACTTTTATATATATAGAAACGGGTTGCTTTTTTTGTTGACCTTATTTTTTCTCCAGATCGTATTTCTATGGATAAAATAATCATTTTTGATACAACGCTTCGCGACGGTGAACAAGTGCCGGGATGCAAGCTTAATACAAAAGAAAAAGTCGAACTGGCCCTTGATCTTGAGCAATTGGGCGTTGATGTTATAGAAGCCGGCTTTCCGATTTCAAGTCCCGGTGATTTTTCATCAGTGACCGAAATTTCAAAAAGTATTACAAACGCCACTGTTTGCGCATTAACCCGGGCAGTAGAAAAAGATATACTGGTTGCCGGCGAAGCATTGAAATATGCCAGGCATCCCCGTATTCATACCGGTATCGGCACATCAGATCTGCACATCAGAAGTAAATTTAATTCAACGCAGGAAGATATTTTAGAAAGAGCCATTCAATGTGTAAAATGGGCCAGGAATTTTACGGATGATATTGAATTTTATGCAGAAGATGCCGGCAGAACAGACAATGAATACCTTGCGAGGGTAATAGAAGCTGTGATAAAAGCAGGAGCCACAACAGTAAATATTCCTGACACAACCGGTTATTGCCTGCCTTATCAATATGGCGAAAAAATCGCCTACCTTATTAATAACGTTCCTAATATTGATAAAGCGGTTATTTCATGCCATTGCCATAACGATCTTGGGCTGGCAACTGCAAATACTATTTCAGGTATCATGAATGGCGCAAGGCAAATTGAATGTACAATCAATGGCCTGGGCGAAAGTGCGGGCAATACTTCATTGGAAGAAGTAGTGATGATAATAAAGCAACACAAAGACCTGGGATTTTATACCAATATTGAATCAACGCAGCTAAATCCTATGAGCAGGAAAGTTTCCGATGTAATGCGCATGCCTGTGCAGCCAAATAAAGCTATTGTAGGCAGTAATGCATTTTCGCATTCTTCCGGTATTCACCAGGACGGATTTTTAAAAAATGCGCTTTGCTATGAAATTATTACGCCGGAAGAAGTAGGTGCAGACAGTTCAAAGATTGTACTAACGGCCAGGAGTGGACGCAGTGCATTGGCACATCGTTTTCAGAAATTAGGTTATGAGTTTAATCGCAACGATGTTGATATATTATATGACAGGTTTTTACAGATAGCGGATAACAAAAAAGAAGTGGACGACCTTGATCTTTCAGCTCTTGGGAAAGCATATCAGCAAAAAAAACTGGTTACAACTTAGTTGTATAGAGTTTAGTTTTACGTGGGGAAATCGTCCCCACTTTTAAAAAAGAGAAATGGGAAAAACATTGTTTGAAAAAATTTGGGAGCAGCACCTGGTTAAATCAATACCGGGCGGCCCTGATGTGATATACATTGATAAACATTTTATTCATGAAGTAACCAGCCCGCAGGCATTTGCCGGAATTGAAAAAAGGGGATTAAAATTACTAAGGCCGGATAAAGTTGTAGCTACTGCCGATCACAATGTTCCCACCATCAACCAGCATCTTCCTATAAAAGATTATCTCTCAAGAATGCAGGTTGACCAGCTTATTGAAAATTGTAAAAAACATCATGTTGAATTGTATGGCCTTGGCCATCCTTTCCAGGGAATCGTTCATGTTATCGGGCCTGAACTGGGAATTACACAACCCGGTATGACCATCGTTTGTGGTGACAGCCATACTTCTACTCATGGCGCTTTTGGATCTATTGCATTTGGCATAGGAACCAGTGAAGTGGAAATGGTTTTTGCGACGCAGTGCATGTTGCAAAGCAAGCCGAAGCTTATGCGAATCAATGTAAATGGCACGTTGAACAAAGGTGTGGTTTCAAAAGACATTATTCTTTATATCATTTCAAAAATTTCTGCCAGTGGCGCAACCGGTTATTTTGTTGAATATGCCGGCCCGGCCATCCGGTCTCTTTCTATGGAATCAAGAATGACGATTTGTAATATGAGCATTGAAATGGGTGCAAGAGGCGGAATGATAGCACCTGATGAAACTACTTTTGAATATATGAAGGGAAGGGAGTTTGCTCCGACAGGAAATGAATGGGAGAAAAAGCTGGAAAAATGGAAGCAGTTATATTCTGATGAAGATGCCTCGTTTGATCTTGAAATAAATATTGATGCGAATGATATTGAGCCTATGATAACTTATGGAACCAATCCTGGCCTAGGTATTTCTATCAATGGATTTGTGCCGGTGAGTGAAAGTATTGCTGATGAAGGAGAACGAAGAAATATCATTAAAGCGCTTGAATATATGGGCTTACAATCCGGTCAGTCTTTAAAAGGAATGCCTGTGCAAAATGTTTTTATCGGGAGTTGCACTAATTCCAGGATTGAAGATCTTCGTCTAGTCGCTTCCGTTATAAAAGGAAGAAAAAAGAATGAAAATGTAAAAGTAATGATAGTGCCTGGCTCACAACAGGTAGCCGCACAAATTGTAGCCGAAGGGCTTGATGTTATTTTTACCGACGCAGGCTTTAATATCCGGCAGGCCGGTTGCAGTGCATGCCTTGGTATGAATGAAGATAAAATTCCTGCAGGCGAATATTGCATCTCCACCAGTAACAGGAATTTTGAAGGCAGGCAGGGCGCTGGTGCAAGAACCTTACTGGCAAGCCCGCTTACTGCGGCTGCGGCGGCTATTACCGGTGTTATTACAGACGTTCGTGAATTATTAAATTAATAGTAAGTATGCAGCCTTTAAAAAACATACATAGCACATTTGTCCCTTTTCCTCTAGAAAATATTGACACTGACCAGATCATTCCTGCCAGGTTTTTAAAGGCTACAACCCGGGAGGGTTTTGGTAAAAATCTTTTTCGCGACTGGCGGTATATAAATGATAATGAAACTCAGCCCAAACCTGATTTTATTTTGAATAAACCTGAATACAAAGGAACCATTTTGGTTGCAGGGAAAAATTTTGGTTGCGGCTCATCGCGCGAACATGCAGCCTGGTCAATAATTGATTATGGATTTAATGTGGTAGTATCAAGCTTTTTTGCTGATATTTTTAAAAATAATGCATTGAATAATGGGTTATTGCCTGTACAGGTTACTGATGATTTTCTGCAAAAAATTTTTACTCTCAGTAATACATCAACACTTACTATTGATGTTGACAAACAAATCATCACTATAGATGAAACGGGAGAAAAAGAAACATTTGACATTAATAATTATAAGAAAACCTGTTTGATAAATGGCTTTGATGATATTGATTATCTCATTAATATCAAAGATGAAATAACGGCATTTGAAAAAAAATTTGTTTAATAACCATGGATAAGAATATTGCAGTAATACCTGGAGATGGCATAGGGCCTGAAGTGACGAGGCAATCAATAAAAGTCTTGAATGCAGTTGCCTCAAAATTTCATCACCATTTTAATTTTACCTATGGCCTTATGGGCGCCGTTGCTATTGATAAAACCGGCGATCCATTGCCGCAGCAAACGATTGATATGTGCCTGGAAAGTGATGCCATTTTATTTGGCGCTATCGGCCATCCGAAATATGATAATGACCCTTCTGCAAAAGTTCGTCCTGAACAGGGATTGCTAAGGCTCAGGAAAGAATTGCAATTGTTTGCCAACATCAGGCCTGTTACAACTTATCCCTCTTTGCACCATCTTTCTCCGTTGAAAGAAAAGCAATTGAGCGATGTGGATTTTATTATCTACCGTGAATTAACAGGTGGAATTTATTTTGGAAAAAAAGAAACGAATGCAGAGGGAACAGAAGCATCTGATCTTTGCATTTATAGCAAAAATGAAATTGAACGCATCGCCCATCTTGCATTTGCAGCAGCTCAGCAACGTAGAAAAAAACTTACGCTTGTTGATAAAGCCAATGTTCTGGAAACATCGAGGCTATGGAGAAAAACTGTTCAATCAATAGCGCCTTCTTACCAGGATGTACAGGTTGATTATATGTTTGTGGATAATGCTGCCATGCAAATAATAGTCAATCCAAAACAGTTTGATATAATGCTTACTGAAAATATGTTTGGCGATATTTTAAGTGATGAGGCAAGTGTTATCAGTGGTTCATTAGGGCTGTTGCCATCAGCGTCTGTTGGCGTTTCATCTGCTTTGTTTGAGCCCATACATGGTTCATATCCGCAGGCTAGCCGGAAAAGATATTGCTAATCCGATCGGCTCCATTTTATCTGCCGCCATGATGCTGGATCATTTTGGATTAACAGTTGAAGCGGCAGAAGTAAGAGAAGCTGTGCCTGGACATTAACTCATGGATTTGTATCGAAAGATATTGACCCTGTAAATTTTCACTTTACATCTTCCATCGGAGAATTTGTGAGTGATTATATCGGCAATGAGTTTCCCCTGAATATCAATTCAAAAAATATTGCATTTGGAAAAACAACAATAATTTAAATAATACAGAAGATTTAATTATCATGTACTACAACGAGAATACTTTTATTTATCTGAATGGAAAAATTGTAAAAGCCAATGAAGCAAAAATTGATCTGTACAGTCAAACACTTCATTATGGCTATGGTGTTTTTGAAGGCATCCGTTCTTATAAAACAGCTACAGGCAAAACAAAAATTTTTAAAGAAGCTGAGCATTTTCAAAGATTGAAAAATTCTGCTGAAGCTTTGAACATGCCTTATCTATGGGATGACGACGAATTAATAAAAGCAAGTTATGAAGTGTTAAGCCGGAATAATTTGAAGGATGCATATATCAGGCCCGTTGTGTATGCCCCGGCCAACATGGGATTTAGCCCGAATAAAGAATCTTTTATTGTAATTGAAACCTGGGAAATGCAACCTTTTTTGGGAGAAAAATTATTGCGGGTAATGACATCTTCTTTCGAACGTCCCAATCCAAAAGGATTTAAAATCGAAGCAAAGGCAACCGGCCATTATGTAAATTCCATACTGGCCAGCCAGGAAGCCAAAGCAAAAGGATATGATGAAGCATTGTTAAATGATATAAATGGATTTGTTGCCGAAGGCCCGGGCGCGAATATTTTTATTGAAAATGACAATATTCTTTATACGCCGCAATTAGGAAATATATTACCGGGCATTACGAGAGCAACCATTTTAGAAATATGTGAAGCGCTTGATATCACTGTTGTAGAAAAACAAATTACACCGCGATGAAATTCATGGTGCAGACAGCGCATTTTTTTGTGGTACCGCGGCAGAAGTAATTGGTATTGCAACCCTCGATGATGTTCCCTTTAAAAAGCAATGGAATGAAACATTAGGCATACAAATTCAAAAGGCATATAAAAACCTTGTTGTTGAAAAGGATTATAAATTTTCTGAAGTAATAGCATGAACAGAATTAAATAAATATAGTAAAACAATTACACAGGACCCCACACAACCTGCAGCCCAGGCTATGTTTTATGGTATTGGCCTAAGTGATGATGATCTTAAAAAAGCACAGGTAGGAATTGTGAGCATGGGCTATGATGGCAATACCTGTAATATGCATTTAAATGAGCTTGCAAAGATCGTGAAAATGGGTGTGTGGGATAATGACCTGGTGGGCCTTATTTTTAATACGATTGGTGTAAGTGATGGAATGAGTAATGGAACGGATGGTATGCGTTATTCATTGGTGAGCCGTGATATAATTGCTGATTCTATTGAAGCGGTTTGCGGCGCTCAATATTATGATGCATTGATAGCGGTGCCGGGCTGCGATAAAAATATGCCGGGCTCTGTTATGGCAATGGGAAGATTGAACCGGCCCTCCATAATGGTGTATGGCGGAACTATTGCTCCCGGCCATTATAAAGGCCAGGATTTAAATATTGTTTCAGCATTTGAAGCGCTTGGACAAAAAATGGCAGGAGAATTGAATGAAGAAGATTTCAAAGGAATTGTAAAGCATTCCTGCCCGGGGGCAGGCGCATGTGGTGGCATGTATACAGCCAATACCATGTCGGCGCAATCGAAGCATTGGGAATGAGCTTGCCTTATTCATCTTCTAACCCGGCATTGAGCGAGGCAAAAAAGAATGAATGTCATGCAGCCGGGAAGGCCATTCTCCACTTACTCGAAAAAGATATTAAGCCATCAGATATTATGACAAGAAAAGCATTTGAAAATGCGATTACTGTTATAATGGCTTTGGGTGGAAGCACCAATGCAGTACTGCATTTTATTGCAATAGCTAAAAGTGTTGATGTTGTCGTAACACAGGATGATTTTCAAACTATAAGTGATAAAGTTCCTGTGTTGGCTGACTTGAAACCAAGCGGAAAATATTTGATGGAAGACCTTCATCATATTGGCGGTGTTCCGGCAGTGATGAAATATTTATTACAAAAGAATTTGTTACATGGAGATTGCTTAACAGTAACCGGAAAAACGATTGAAGAAAATCTTCAGCATGTACCTGATCTTGAATTTTGAAACACAAAAAATAATTTTCCCGATTGAAGCCCCTATAAAATCAACAGGCCACCTGCAAATTTTATATGGCAACCTTGCTGAAGGCGGAAGTGTTGCAAAAATAAGCGGGAAAGAAGGCGATCAATTTGAAGGGCCTGCAAGGGTTTTTAATGGCGAGCATGAATTGATAAATGGAATTAATTCCGGTAAAATAAAAAAAGGCGATGTAGTGGTTATAACACATGTTGGCCCAAGAGGTGCGCCAGGTATGCCTGAAATGCTGAAGCCTACCTCTGCAATCATAGGAGCAGGCCTGGGCAAAAGTGTTGCATTAATTACTGATGGCAGGTTTAGTGGCGGCACTCACGGTTTTGTTGTTGGCCATATTACGCCTGAAGCATTTGATGGCGGATTGATCGCGCTGGTTCAGGATAATGATGTCATTGAAATTAATGTGGCAACCAAAACCATCACCTTAAAAGTTGATGAAAAAATAATTGCAAAGCGAAGAGAAGAATGGCAACAACCGGCATTAAAAGCAACAAAAGGGGTTTTATATAAATATGCAAAAAGTGTTACAACCGCTGCAGAAGGATGTGTAACAGATGCTTGAACTTGAATATCACGTGTTGCTTGTTGAATATTGAGTGTTTTTTAGCCTTATAAATATTCAACACTCAATATTCAACAATCAATGTTCAAGTGAAAACATTCACTGCTAAATAAATTTCAGGGTTCTCAAATAATAATAAAATTATTTTATGGATACAATCGATTGAAATAAAACAGACCGGGAAACTAAAGAATGCCAAGGAGTTTTCAAATGCAGAAAAGCTGCCAAAGGCAACTACGTGCAAGTTTGGCTGGAACTTCTGTTTCCGGCTCTGTTGCACTTCTTGAAATTTTTATTGCTGAAAAAGTGGACACCATATTTGGTTATCCCGGGCGGCGCTATTATGCCAATTTATGATGCATTGTATGATTACCAGGAAAAGATCAATCATATTCTGGTACGTCATGAGCAAGGCGCCATTCATGCCGCCCAGGGTTATGCAAGATCATCGGGGCAGGTAGGTGTTGTGTTTGCAACGAGTGGGCCCGGGCGCAACCAACCTGGTAACAGGGCTGGCCGATGCCATGATTGACAGCACGCCGCTTGTTTGTATAACGGGGCAGGTATATGCGCATCTTTTAGGAACTGATGCTTTCCAGGAAACTGATGTGATCAACATTACCACGCCTGTTACCAAATGGAATTACCAGGTAACCGATGCGACTGAAATCCCTTCAGTTTTGGCCAAAGCTTTTTATATCGCAAAAAGCGGCAGGCCCGGCCCGGTACTGATTGACATCACTAAAAATGCACAGTTACAAAAATTCGATTATGAAGGTTATACCAAATGCAATCATATACGCAGTTATCGTCCGAAGCCAATTGTAAGGCCGGAATATATTGAGGAAGCCGCCAAGCTTATTAATGCTGCTGAGAAGCCTTTTGTAATTTTTGGCCAGGGAGTAATTCTCGGCAAAGCTGAAAATGAATTTAAGAGCTTTATTGAAAAAGCCGGTATCCCTGCTGCATGGACGATCCTGGGTTTAAGCGCATTGCCCAGTGATCATTATTTAAATGTAGGTATGCTTGGCATGCATGGTAATTATGGGCCGAATGTACTCACCAATGAATGTGATGTTTTGATAGCAGTAGGTATGCGTTTCGATGACCGCGTTACCGGCAGGCTTGATAAATATGCAAAGCAGGCGAAAATTATTCATCTTGATATTGACCCTTCTGAAATTGATAAGAATGTAAAAACGACAGTGCCTGTTTGGGGCGATTGTAAAGAAACATTACCGTTGCTTACCAAGCTTGTTGAGAAAAAAAAGTATCCGCAATGGCTGGAAAAATTTAACGATTATAAACAACAGGAAATTGATACCTGTATTCAAAAAGAATTGAACCCGGTAACAGATCAGCTCACGATGGGTGAAGTAATCAATGTACTGAATGAATTAACGGGGGGCAATGCAATTATTGTCACAGATGTTGGCCAGCACCAGATGGTAACCTGCAGGTATGCACAATTCAACCAGTCAAAAAGTAATATTACTTCGGGTGGCCTAGGCACCATGGGTTTTGCATTGCCTGCAGCTATCGGAGCAAATTTGGGCGCACCGGAAAGAACAGTTATCGCTATCATCGGCGATGGCGGTTTTCAAATGACGCTGCAGGAGACTGGGTACGATTATGCAAAGCAATATTGATGTAAAAATTATTATTCTTAATAACGAATTTCTTGGCATGGTAAGGCAATGGCAGGAATTATTTCATGAAAGGCGCTATTCATTTACAGATATTCAAAGCCCTGATTTTGTAGCATTGGCAAAGGCTTATCATATTGAAGGGCAAAAGGTTTCGGAAAGAGAAAAATTTAAAAGGCGCATTCACCGAAATGATGCAACACAATGGCGCTTATTTACTGGAAGTTATGGTAGGGAAGGAACACAATGTTTTCCCAATGGTACCACAAGGTTGCAGTGTGAGTGAGATCAGGTTATTCTGATTTATTCGGAAATAAAGAAGCGAATGATAACCGAAATAGTTCTTTTATATACCAGGAAAAAAGAAAATGATTTATTTGAAATAGCTTTTGGACGAAGCTCAAAAAATAATTTCAAAAATGAAAGGATATATTGGTCATGAATTGCAAAAGTGTATAGAAAAGGAAAATAAATATATTTTGATTGTGAGGTGGAATACGATCGAAGATCATACGGAAGGATTTAGAAAAAGTGAAGCATATAAAGAATGGAAAAGATTGCTTCATCATTTTTATGATCCTTTTCCTGTTGTAGAGCATTATAAAAAATTTATTGATATAAAATAATAAATATGTCAAAGCAGGAATTTACAATGACTGTATATACAGAAAACCAGATTGGTTTGCTGAATCGGATCGCTATTATTTTTTCACGCAGAAAAATTAATATCCATAGTCTCAACACTTCACCATCTGAAGTGCCGGGCATACACCGCTTTAATATTGTCATTGATGAAACAGAAGATGTTGTAAAAAAACTTACCCGGCAGATAGAAAAACAGGTAGATGTATTGAAGGCATATTATAATACCAATGATGAGATTATCTGGCAGGAGATGGCTTTATATAAAGTATCTACCGATGCAATTGCCGAGAAAGTAAAAGTAGAAAGATTGCTTCGTGAGTTTGGAGCGAGGGCAGTAGCCATCCGTAAAGATTATACGGTTTTTGAAACTACCGGCCATCGTGAAGAAACTGATAACCTGATTGCTTTTCTTGAGCCATTTGGTTTGATTGAATTTGTGAGAAGCGCAAGAGTGGCGATCATTAAAGAAAGCAGTGGTTTTCATGATAAGGTTAAAGAATTTGAGCAAAGACAGCCAAGCGAAGAAGTAGTGGAAAATGAATATCTCGATAAACAGGCAGAAGTATTTAGTATGTAATGCAACTGATATGACTGTTGAAAAAACCATTCCAATTCTTCGGATATTTGACTATCAGAAAGCGATTGAATTTTATGTTGACTGGCTAGGCTTTACAATAGAATGGGAACATGTATTTGAAGAAGGAATGCCAAAATATATGGAAATGTAAAAGATGGCCTGACTATTCATTTAAGTGAACATCATGGTGATGCCACACCCGGCGCAAAAGTTTTTTTATGGTGCACTGGCTTAAAAGAATACCATAAAATATTAATCGATAAGAAATATAAAAATAACAGGCCGGGTTTTGAAGAAACTTTTTATGAGTCCTGGGCAGTTGAAGTAATAGATCCTTTTGGAAACAGATTGTCATTTAATGAGAAAAGAAAATAGAATATAACGTAAATGATTAAACGGTTTTTTTTGCAGAAAATTTTTTTTGCAGTTTTATTTTATAATTCCTTTTATAGTACAGCTCAGAATATTATTGTTGAAACGAAAAATATAGCTTTGGTTTATAAAGTAACCGATACTAAAAGGTTGGCGCAAGTATACTTCGGAAAAAAATTTACCGATACGGCAGATTATTCGAGCATTACCAAAATGAAGGCTGAAGCGTTTCCCGCGGGTGGGTGGCAGTTATATTCATGAGCCTGCTATTGAAGTCACCCACGCAGATGGAAATCCTTCACTACAATTAATTTACTCGAACTATACCGTTGATAATAAAAATAATGACACCGCTACAACAAATATCATTTTGCAAGATGCAGTATATTCATTTCAGTTAACGCTTCATTTTAAATCTTATAGTAAAGAAAATGTTATAGAAGCATGGACAACTATACAGCATGAAGAAAAATCGGCTGTCACGCTTCAGCATTATGCATCTTCAAATATCCGGCTAAATGAGGTAAATATTATCTTACGCATTTTTTTGGTGACTGGGCAACTGAAATGCACTATGAAGAAACGCTACTACCTGAAGGACTTTATAACATTCAATCGAAATTAGGCACACGGGCAACCCAGTTTGAAACCCTTCATTCATGCTTTCGATAAATACACCTGCCGATGAAAACGAACGGTGATGTATTTGCAGGCACACTTGCATGGAGTGGAAATTTTAATCTCCAGATGGAAAATTTAAGGTATGTCCGCGACTGGTAATTCTTTAAACATTATTCCAGGCATCAATGCTTATAATTCTTCTTACAGCCTTCCTGCCGGGAGAATATTTGTTACACCTCGTTTTATTTTTACTTACTCACTGTCAGGAAAGGGAACAGGCAAGCCGGAACCTGCATTCGTGGGCATTGAATTATGGTATATGGAACGGTAAAGAAAAAAGACAAACCCTTCTTAATAATTGGGAATCTACTTTCTTTAATTTTAACCAGGACACTTTAGTAAACCTCTTTGCCGGCGCTAAAAAATTAGGCGTGGATTTATTTTTATTAGATGATGGATGGTTTGGTAACAAATATCCGAGGAACAGTGACGATACAGCAGGTTTTGGAGATTGGGACGCTAATAAAAAGAAATTGCCGGATGGTATTGGCTATCTCGTAAAACAAGCCGAAGCAAAGGAATAAATTTTGGAATTTGGGTTGAGCCCGAAATGGTAAACCCTAAAAGTGAATTGTATGAAAAGCATCCCGGCTGGATTCTGAAAGTTACCCAACAGAAACGAAGACCTTCAGCGCAATCAATTGGTTCTTGACCTTTGTAACCCGGCAGTGCAGGATTATGTCTATGGTATTTTGCATAAGCTTATGACAGGCAACCCGGGTATTGCGTATATCAAATGGGATTGCAACAGGTTTATGACCAACGCATATTCGCCCTATCTTGGTAAAAACCAAGCAGCATTATATGTAAATTATGTAGAAGGATTTTATAAAGTATTAGATCGCTTTCGAAAGGAGTTTCCTTCATTGGAAATGATGTTATGTTCGGGTGGTGGTGGCCGTGCAGAGTATGGTGCCTTAAAATATTTCCAGGAATTCTGGCCCAGCGATAATACAGATGGCCTTGAGCGTATTTTTATTCAATGGGGCTACTCTTACTTTTTTCCCGCAGCCACCCTTTGCAACCATGTGACACTTGCATGGTAAAGCAAACCTTGAAATTTAAAATTGACGTTGCAATGACTGGCAAGCTTGGATTTGATATCCCGGTAAACCGTCTATCAGATAAAGAAATAAATTTTTGCCGGAACGCTGTTGAAAACTATAACCGCCTTCAAAGCACTATTAACTATGGCTCTTTATACCGGCTTGTTGCGCCTTATAATAGTAACAGCATTGCTCAAATGTATGTAAGTGATGACAAGAAAAAAGCGGTCTTGTTTGCATTTAACTTATATACAAAAAACGGGGATACATTTTCAAAGCTAAAACCTGCAAGGCCTGAACCCTTCTAAAAAATATCTTGTTAAAGAGATAAATGTTGATGATGAAAATAAACCCTATTTTAAAGCCAATGATAAACCTTTACAGCGGCGATTTTCTCATGCAGGAAGGGCTTCGAATGGTATTTAAGTGGTTCATTAAAAAGTTCTGTTTTGGAAATAACGGCCGTTGAATAAATAATGGATCAATAACTTTTAAACTATAAAATAAAAACAACAAAACATGGCAAAATTAAATTTTGCAGGCACTGAAGAAAACGTTGTTACTCGTGAAGAATTTCCATTATCAAAGGCGCAGGAAGTGCTGAAAGATGAAGTGGTAGCGGTTATTGGGTATGGCGTACAAGGCCCCGGCCAGGCGCTTAACCAAAAAGAAAATGGTATCAATGTAATCGTGGGACAGCGTAAAAATTCAAAAAGCTGGGACAAAGCGTTACGCGATGGTTTTGTAGAAGGCAAAACTTTATTTGATATTGAAACCGCCCTTGAAAAAGGAACTATCATTTGTTACCTGTTGAGCGATGCCGCACAAATTGCCATGTGGCCAACGGTTAAAAAACATTTAACTCCAGGTAAAGCATTGTATTTTTCTCATGGCTTTGGCATTACTTATAATGACCAAACAGGCATCATTCCTCCAAAAGATGTAGATGTTTTTTTAGTGGCTCCCAAAGGTTCCGGAACTTCTTTAAGAAGAATGTTTTTACAGGGCCGCGGATTAAACAGCAGCTATGCAATATTCCAGGATGCGACAGGCAGGGCATTTGAAAGAGTTGTTGCATTGGGCATTGCCATTGGTTCAGGATATTTATTTGAAACAGATTTTAAGAAAGAAGTATATAGTGATCTTACCGGCGAAAGAGGAACTCTTAATGGGCGCCATACAAGGAATTTTTGCAGCACAATTTGAAGTGCTTAGGAAAAAAGGACATTCACCGTCTGAAGCATTTAATGAAACCGTAGAAGAGCTTACGCAATCCTTAATGCCATTGGTAGCCGAAAACGGAATGGACTGGATGTATGCAAATTGCTCTACTACTGCGCAACGTGGCGCATTGGATTGGTGGAAAAAATTTCGGGATGCTACATTGCCTGTATTTACTGAATTGTATGAAGAAGTTGCAGCAGGAAGGGAAGCGGGCCGCTCTATAGCAAGTAACAGCAAGCCGGATTACAGGGAAAAACTTGAAATTGAATTGAAAGAATTGCGTGATAGTGAACTGTGGCAGGCCGGTAAAACTGTAAGAAGTTTGCGCCCTGAAAACCAGCCGCCAAAAGCGCCGGCGCCTCAAAAAGCTGAAAGAGAAGAAGTTTTACAAAATTAAAATTGAAAGTTCAAAATATCATCATGCCTCAGTTAACAAAGAATAAAAGTCAGGAGCCGGCTTCTCATCGAAACAGGAAGTAACCGCGTAACCCTGGATTTTCATGGCGCCGCAGAGCGCCTGAAAAAAATAGTGAACAGGACGCCGCTTGCGCTTAATCATAATTTATCAAGGAAATACCAATGCAATATTTTTTTGAAGAGAGAAGATTTGCAGGTAGTACGTTCTTATAAGCTTCGTGGCGCTTATAATATGATGAGCACTTTGTCGCAAGAGCAATTGCAGCGTGGCGTTGTATGTGCAAGCGCCGGCAATCATGCGCAGGGTTTTGCTTATTCCTGTAAAAAGCTTGCCTGCAAAGGTGTTGTATTTATGCCTATCATTACGCCTAATCAAAAAGTATCCCAAACAAAAATGTTTGGCGAAGATTTTATTGAAGTGAAGTTAAGCGGCGACACTTATTACGAATGCGCTGTTGCTGCAAAAAAATATACGGAAGAAAATGGGATGGCTTTTATTCCTCCGTTTGATGACTATAAGATAATAGAAGGACAGGGCACCGTAGGTCTTGAAATATTAGAAGAACAATCCAGGGTTGATTATTTATTTGTGCCGGTTGGCGGCGGTGGGCTAAGCGCAGGGGTCGGAACTTATTTTAAAACATTTTCGCCCCTCACAAAAATTATTGGAGTAGAGCCTGAAGGCGCGCCATCCATGGCCCGAGGCATTAAAGGCAGGCCAGCCTGTTACATTAAATAATATCGAACAATTTGTAGATGGCGCTTCAGTAAACCGGGTTGGCGATATTACTTTTTCTATTTGCAAAGATGTCCTCGATGAAATGCATTTAATTCCTGAAGGGAAAGTTTGTACTACTATTTTAAAATTGTATAATGAAGATGCGATTGTTGCAGAACCTGCGGGCGCTTTATCAATTGCGGCGCTCGATGACTATGCAGACGTAATCAGGGGTAAAAATGTAGTATGTATTGTAACCGGTGGCAATAATGATATTGATCGGATGCAGGAAATAAAAGAACGCTCGCTGCAGTATGAAGGTTTGAAGCATTATTTTCTTATCCGTTTTGCTCAAAGGCCCGGAGCGTTGAAAGAATTTGTAAACCAGGTGCTAGGCCCTACAGATGATATCGCCAGGTTTGAATACATCCATAAGCATAATAAAGAATCCGGCCCGGCGCTCGTAGGCATTGAGCTGCAATCAAAAAAGGATTATGAATCGCTATTAAAAAAACTTAACCAGTTTCATGTAAATTATACTGAGCTTAAGAAAGATGATAATGCATTTGGGTATTTGGTTTAATCTACTCCTGAAGCAGGCACGGTCTTACGATATGCATCATTTCATGATTTGAAATTAAAGGAATAATCAACGCTGATAAAAAATAACCGGGCAATCAACAGCCGATGGAAATTGAAACCCGTCAATTGAAACAGATGTCGCAGCGAATAGCCAATGTTGACTATCCTGGCCACTTAGATGGAGGTTTCCATGTCAGGCATTATTAAATTGTCCAAAGTGCCAGAGAATACCAGACGGATCGTGCATATAACATTCGCTGCCCCAGTCATATCTTCGAACAGGCGTCAGCTTTACGCCTGGATATTTGGTTATAAGATCCAAAGCTAAAAGTTCTTTCCAATGACGATCAACATCGTCAACTTCCAGGAAAATCATTGAATTATCTATCCAGTCCTGAACGTATGCATTTTGTAAATAGAATCCGATTTGATCTGTTTTAAACAGAGACATTTCAGGAAATAAGACACGTTCCTGGAACCCCAAATCCCGGTAAAAACTCCTTGATACTTCGTAGTCTTTGGCTCCAATAAATGGCCGGATTGATATGGCTTTATGGTTCATTGGCGTATTTTTTATGTTGCCGATAGTATTTTTTAAGTGATAATCTCTATTGTATTTTGACGATGCCTTCTTGTACAACAGGAAATAACAAAAACATTTTAGCGTCGTGCCCGGGTATAATGAACTTGGGGCTTGATGCAAGTGATTTCATCTTTAACATCGACTTTTTATAAGCAGTTGTATCAAATGTTCCACCGGGCGACGGAGGCCTTAAATGCTCTAAACTATAATAAACCCAAATGTTGTCGGAAGCAAGAACTATTTTATTCAGCGGTGTTTTCACCAGTACATATTGTGAGTTAAAAGTATGGCGTGAACCAGTATAGACGCTGATACCCGGAATTATTTCCCTGTCGCCATCAACCAGCGTTATCTTACCTGCTAAATTTAAGTCGACAAGCATCCGGATATCTCTCTTATTAAAACCCCCGGGTTGCCCACCTTTTTGCCAGGCGGTACCCACGAAATAATTGTAATCCTCTTTCTGAATCCAAATGTGTGCTTTTGGAAATAACCCAAGCCCGTCAATATGGTCCCAGTGAGGATGACTCATTATAACGTCAGTAATATCTTCAGGTTTTAAGTTCAGTCTCAATAGCATTGAATCCGGCCGTACATAATTCGTCACATCAAAATCCTTTGCATCTTCAATGCCGCGTAAGAAGCCTGCATCTAATAAAATATTTTTTCCATTTTTCCCTTTAATCAGCCAAATCACGAAGTCGATATTTACGCTGTCTTTAACAGGTCCCTTGTAGACCCAGTCTGAAATGGGCGAGGGATGGCCCATCGATGCAAATTTCAGGGCATACACTTCATAATCTTGACCCTGCGGGTATGCGTTTAGCGACACAACTAAAAACACAAGCAGGAGAAAAATTAATTTTTTCATCATTTACTTTTAAGTGTAACACAACAGGGTTTTTGGATATTCCGAATCAATAGTCAATCTTATGTACACTTCTGTTTTTTTACCACATAGGCAGACTATGTTTCTATGATTCTATATGGTAAGTACCAAAATTCACGTTTAACACTATTAAGGTCAAACTCACAAACCTTTCTGCTGATGAAGGTAGTACAAAAGCTGAAAACTACTTTAACTAAACATAGTATCAACAATCGCTTTGAATTACAAAGTACTTTTTATATCTTTGGATATATAAGATTAAACCGAACATTTATGAATATGGTTGTGCAGAACAAACGACTTAGGGTGATAGTGCTCACGGTAGCGCTTCTATTGCTCATACCTTTAATAGCTATGCAATTTACTGACGGTGTGAACTGGACTTTAATCGATTTTGTTGGCGCTGGCGCCCTGCTGCTTGGCACCGGCCTTATGTGTGAGCTTGTGGTGAGAAAGGTAAACAAAATCAGGTACCGGATTGCCCTTTGTGCAATTCTTCTGGTAGCGCTCCTCCTCGTTTGGTTAGAACTTGCAGTCGGCATTTTCAGTACACCGTTCGCCGGACAGTAGATACAAACCGAAGCTCAGTTTTGTTTGTTTCCGGAAATAAGAACTTATTGCCGATAGCATTCCTCTCACGATGAGAACTAAAGCTGATTAGAATTACTATTATTGAGTTGCGTTTCGTTGTCCCTGCTATTGCAAGCTTTTGTTAGCTACTGTTGGTCTTTTATAAAATTTATTCTTCAACTTCCCATGACGGATTATGGCCAATTTCCCAAAGGTGTCCATCGATGTCTTTAAAGTAACCATGATAACCACCCCAAAAAGCTTTTTGTGCTGATTTAGTAATTTTTGCACCTGCTTTCTGGGCCTGCTTCATTATAGCATCAACTTCTTTGTCACTATTTACAAAGTATCCGATTGAAAATTCAGTAGCACTCTCAGGTTGCAATTTTAAATTACTGTCCCATGCTAAATTTTTTCTTTCATATAGACATAACATCTTTCCATTGTCAAGTTTAAACAGCACTACTGAGCCATTTTCATATTCTGTACCCACAATGCCTTGTGTTTGCCAACCAAATCCGTCCCGGTAAAAGTCCATAGATTTTTTTAAGTCGGTTACACCGAGTGTCAAAAGATTTATTCGTTGTTTCATTGTCAAACCTTTTTGTACTTTAAAACCATTAGCAAATTTATTGTTGTCAGATGTTTTGCTCCAAATATGCTATTAATTAAAAAGATGCGTTTTATTTTACTGTCGCCGCATGAGTGCAACCAACACGCTAAATTTATTCGACAACGTTGCGTAATACATTTTATATTGATGCCAGCAGCGCAGGGTTGGTATTACACCATCTAATTTAAAACATTCTCCGTTTACTTCCTTCATCCTGATTTTTGTTATATAATGCTGGCAAGAAAAACCATCCGGCAATAATTAGTATAAAATAAAAAGGTAAATAGAACTTTCGTCGATCGCAATTTCAAAACCATTAAAAGATAGACTTCCACGATAAATTTCTATCAGCATTTTTCCAAAGCCTGCAAAATATCATTAAGGGTATCATCTGCATATTCCAGGCCGACAGAAATGCGTATAAGCCCGGGCGTTATATTCACCTTCAGCCTTTCTTCTTCGGTAAGCTTTCCATGCGTAGTGCTGGCAGGATGAGAAGCAATGCTTCGTGAGTCTCCCAGGTTAGCAGTAAGCGATAACATTTGCAGGCTATCCAAAAATCTTCTTCCGCATTCAAGGCCACCTTTTAATTCGAAGCAAACAATTCCACCGCCATTTTTCATTTGTTTAATAGCGATATTATATTGAGGATGGCTTTGTAAAAAAGGATACTTTAACCAGGATATTTTTGGATGATTTTCTAATGCCGTAGCAATATGTAATGCATTTTTTGCATGCCGTTCCATGCGCACATCTAATGTTTCCAGGCTCTTGCTTAATACCCAGGCATTAAAGGGAGATAAAGACGGGCCTGTATTACGGCAAAATAAATAAATGGTTTGGATTAATTTTTTGTCTCCCACTATTACGCCGCCCAATACTCTTCCCTGCCCATCAATCCATTTCGTAGCTGAATGTAAAACCAGGTGCGCGCCAAAATCAATCGGCCTTTGATTTACCGGGGTTGCAAAACAATTGTCAACATTTAAAATAAGATTGTGTTTTTTTGCAAGAGACGCCACGAATTCAAGATCAATAATATCAAGCCCTGGATTTGTTGGAGTCTCCAGATAAATCATTTTAGTATTCGGGCGAATAGCCGCTTCCCATTCTTCCGGTTTATCGGCACTCACATTGGTACATTCAATTCCATAATTTGGCAGATATTTTTTAAAGATATTATGGGTACTACCAAAAACAGCGTCACAGGATAAAAGATGATCACCGTTTTTTAACAGCGCCATAAAAGTTGCGAATACAGCACTCATCCCTGTAGACGTTGCCACACCTGCTTCCGCTCCTTCCAGCAGAACCATTTTATCAACAAATTCATTTACTGTAGGGTTGCTGAACCGGCTGTAAATATTGTCATCAGTTTCATCTGCAAAAGCTGCCCTCATTTCATCCGCAGTGTCAAAACAAAAACTGCTTGTTAAAAACAGGGGAGTGGAATGTTCCATTTCATTGGTACGTGCTGTTTGTGTGCGGATAGCTTTTGTTATTGGATGTAGTTCCATAATTTCTTACTTTCTTAATTGCTGATCTTATAAATATTTTGCAAATGTACTTCATGCGGGCCTTAACAGTGGATACTTATTTGAAATATCTTGCTCAACTTATTTGAAGATTACATCACCTTTGAATTAAACTAACTACCAGTAAAATTGCCGTGTCTCAGCGTAAATCCTTATCTTAGATTATAAAATTATTTATATGAAAAGGGTGATATTTATTATAGGTTCTGTAGTCGTTATTTTCCTCTCAGCTTGTACATCTGGGGATAAAACAAAAAAAGTAGACTCAAAATCGGAAAACGAGGCAGGCGTGGAAAATGTAAATGGAAATATTCCGGATACCACTAATGCTATAAACCTCGATACGCACAAGAAAGATTCTGTAGGAAGAGGTAAGGACTCTGCAAAGTAATAACCAGAGATTAAAAGGCAAAACAGTAGCCACAGATACACAAATTCCACAGATTAAAAGAAAAACAGCAGCCACGAATTACGCGAATTTTCACAAATTTAAGAACAGGTAATCTGTGCGAATCGGTGTAATCTGTGGCTATTCTCCTTTGTATTATTCGTGTTAATTGGTGAAAATTCGTGATTAACCTTTTAACGCGTAGTATTAAAGAAAACGGTAGCCACGAATTACACAAATTTTCACAAATTTAAGAACAGGTAATCTGTGCGAATCGGTGTAATCTGTGGCTATTCTCCTTTGTATTATTCGTGCTAATTGGTGAAAATTCGTGGTTAGCCTTTTGACGCGTAGCAGTAAAGAAAACGGTAGCCACGAATTACACAAATTTTCACAAATTAAGAACAAGTAATCTGTGTTAATCAGTGTAATCTGTGGCTGTTCTTTCTTTGTATTATTCGTGTTAATTGGTGAAAATTCGTGGTTAACTTTTAACGCGTAGTATTAAAGAAAACGGCAGCCACGAATTACACAAATTTTCACAAATTAAGAACAAGTAATCTGTGTTAATCAGTGTAATCTGTGGCTATTCTTTCTTTGTATTATTCGTGTTAATTGGTGAAAATTCGTGGTTAACTTTTAACGCGTAGTATTAAAGAAAACGGTAGCCACGAATTACACAAATTTTCACAAATTAAGAACAAGTAATCTGTGTTAATCAGTTTAATCTGTGGCTATTCTTTCTTTGTATTATTCATGGTAATTAGTGAAAATTCGTGGTTAACTTTTAACGCGTAGTATTAAAGAAAACGGTAGCCACGAATTACACAAATTTTCACAAATTAAGAACAAGTAATCTGTGTTAATCAGTGTAATCTGTGGCTATTCTTTCTTTGTATTATTCGTGGTAATTGGTGAAAATTCGTGGTTAACTTTTAACGCGTAGTATTAAAGAAAACGGTAGCCACGAATTACACAAATTTTCACAAATTAAGAACAAGTAATCTGTGTTAATCAGTGTAATCTGTGGCTATTCTTTCTTTGTATTATTCGTGGTAATTAGTGAAAATTCGTGGTTAACTTTTAAGCGAAAGCTTTGTCCCCTTTTTTATAAGGGATGCATCCTTCAAATTTCCCAGGAGTTTCAACATATCGCCTTGCCTGTGTGCAACCGATCTCGGATGTAAAGTAACCGAGTAAAGTAAGTTCTTTCATCATGCGGAAGTAATGAGAAGGATCGTCTTTTTTCTTATTTTTCATGTAATCTTTTTGCTCATTGTCAAGCTTCACCAATAAGTCGTGGCGTTGTTGGGGAGTGATACTCATGAAGGTATTGTCATAAGTTTTCTTTGAAAAATCATCCAACTTATCCATTCCATCATGAAATATTTTTTGATCTTTTTCATCATAGCAATCGTTTACCATTACGGTCATAAATTGCCCGACCTTTGCTGCCTTGGCGCCGGGGGTTTTGGTATCTGGTAAGATGGTATCAGCAACTTCATCGAGCCAGGCTACATCTTCCGGGGTAAAAGTCATTGACCTGCCGGTGTTGCTTTTGCAACCGGATAAAAAATAATTACCGCCTACGATGGTTCCTCCCAAAAGGAGTGAAATATATTGTACTGCTTCTCTTCTTTTCATAATAGTATTTTTTAAAAATTTATTTTACATATTAACACCGAATCCTTCCCGGTAGTTACGTTTTATAAACTGGTTGACATCATCAAAGTTGGTCACTTTCATATTTGCATTATCCCATAAAAGCTCTACATACCGGCCGGGGTAAGTAAATCCTTTGCCGTCCGCCCGCGGTTTCCTTAGGTCAAATCCTCTGATTGCCAGATTGGCCATGAGTAATGCTTCTGTCAACGGGCCCGCAATTTCAAATGGAGAACTCAATTCATTTTTTCCATAACCTGCAATTGCCCCCAAAACCCATTGTGCATAATGGCCCTCATCTCCTCCGGGCACCCTTGCAATTGTTTGTGGTACTTTTACTTCATCATTTCTTTTTAAAGGAAGCAATTTCGGATCGGCGCCATAAGTGCCGCACATCATTTTACCTTTTGTACCAATAAATAACACGCCATTGCCACCATCTCCAAATGTTTCATTTGCGCCCAATTCTTCAGGGCGTTCCGGCTGAATGCCTCCATCCATCCAATGCACTTCTACCGGGCCCTTTGTTTTATCTGTTTGCGGAAATTTCATTATAACATGGCTTGATGGCGGACAACTTTCGGGAAAATAGCCTCTTTTAAATTCATCTACATACACACTGCCAACACTTGCCTGTACTGAGTTGATATACCCGAGGTTAAGCACACGAAATGCGGGTTCAACAAGATGGCATCCCATATCGCCCAATGCTCCTGTGCCATAATCCCACCAGCCCCGCCAGTTAAACGGAACCAGTTTCTCTATATAATCTTTATACGGAGCAGTGCCCAGCCAAAGATCCCAATTGAGTTCCGGCGGTACTGCTGCTTTTTGTGCAGGCCATGGAATCCCTTGTGGCCATACGGGCCTGTCGGTCCAGATATATACCGTATGTACATCACCTATAGTATCTGCGTCATACCATTCGCGCAATTGCCGTACACCATCACCGGAAGCCCCCTGGTTACCCATTTGAGTAACCACCTTATAGCGTTTAGCCGCTGCCGTTAGCATACGTGCTTCATGCATGTCATGAGTCAAAGGTTTTTGAACATATACATGCTTGCCAAGTTGCATAGCCGAGTAAGCCGCTACCGCGTGTGTGTGATCGGGAGTGGATACCGACACAGCATCAAAATTTTTATGTTCTTTATCCAGCATTTCCCGCCAGTCTTTATAATATTTCGCTTTTGGAAAATTTTTAACCGAGGTCGCGGCCCTTCTGTCATCAACATCACAGAGGTAGGCAATATCCGCTTTGCCGCTTTTAAAGAAATTCGCTATATCACTTTGCCCCTTTCCACCCGCGCCGATACTTGCAATTGTCAAGCGGTCGCTGGGAGCAACAAAACCTCTACCTCCCAAAACATGACGCGGCAGAATCATAAAACCGGCGGCTGTTACTGCTGTATTCCTGAGAAATCCCCTGCGTGAAAACCCTGCGCCGGCAGTCTCTTTTTCTTCGTTCATTTATTACAATTTTTTTTGAAATTCGAAGGAATGGTTCAAATGTTTCGTTTTTTTAATTCACTTACTGCGTGGTCAGCAGCTCTTGCAGTCATGGCCATATAAGTAAGTGAAGGATTCACACAAGATGCCGAAACCATAAAGGAACCATCTGTTACAAATACATTGGGTGCGTCCCATACCTGGTTCCATTTATTTAATACCGACGTTTTGGGATCTGCTCCCATACGGGCGGTTCCCATTTCATGAATTCCCCGGCCCATGGTACCGTCACCATCACGACCCACTACATTTTTTACTCCGGCAGCTTCCAGCATTTCTATGGCATCATTTTTTATATCGATCCGCATCTTTCTTTCGTTCTCTCTCCATTCGGCATCAAAAGCAAGAACATTCAATCCCCATTTATCTTTTTTTGTTTTGTCCAGCGTTATTTTATTTTCATGATAAGGAAGAATTTCTCCAAAGCCTCCGACTCCCATTTGCCATTGGCCCGGTTCAGCTAAAGCATCTTTGAAATCACCACCTATGCTCATTTCTGCAACACCGTGAGCCCAGCCTTCCCTGCTGGCTCCGCCCTGGTATCCGAAGCCTCTTATGTAATCCCTTTTATCACCGCCGAAATTTCTATAGCGTGGAATATAAATTCCATTGGCACGCCTGCCAAAATAATATTTATCATCATAACCTTCAACGGTGCCACCAGCGCCAATTCCAAGATGATGATCCATTACATTATGGCCAAGTTCTCCACTGCTGCTGCCCAATCCATCGGGCCACACATCAGTTGCAGAGTTCATCAATATCCAGGCGCTGTTAAATGTGGAGGCATTAAGAAAAATAATTTTCGCAAAGTACTGATACGTTTTATTGGTTTCGCCATCCAGCACTTCTACTCCCGTTGCTCTTTTTGTATTCTTATCATATAAAATTTTTGTAACAATTGACCAGGGGCGCACTGTTAAATTACCGGTTGCCATAGCGGCAGGAAGGGTTGAAGATTGTGTGCTGAAATATGCGCCAAAGGGGCATCCCAGCCAGCATTTATTTCTATATTGACAATTAGTTCTTCCCGGCAATTCCTCTGTTATATTCGCGGTACGGCCAATGATCATGGCACGCTTGTTATCGTAATGTTGCTTTATCCGGGCTGAAATATCTTTTTCTACGCAATTCATTTCCATTGCCGGCATAAAGTGACCATCGGGTAATTGGGCGAGGCCGTCTTTAGCGCCGCTGATGCCAGCAAATTTTTCGGCATAAGTATACCAGGGTTCAATGTCTTTATACCGGATTGGCCAGTCGATGGCAATTCCATCTTTTGCATTCGCTTCAAAATCCAAATCGCTCCAGCGGTAGCTTTGGCGGCCCCACATCAATGAGCGGCCTCCTACGTGATAACCGCGGAACCAATCAAAACGTTTTATTTCTGTGTAAGGGCTGTCTTTATCACTGCACCAATAATCAAGATTCGTTTCGTTGAGAGGATAATCTCTTTTTAAGACGGGATAGTCTTTTATCATTTGTTGTGTGCGGCCACCACGGTGGGGAAATTCCCAGGGGCCTTTTGTTGCATTTACATAATCTTTTACATGTTCGATGTCTCTGCCTCTTTCAAGCATGATGGTTTTCAGCCCTTTTTCAGTAAGTTCTTTTGCGGCCCAGCCTCCGGAAATTCCTGAGCCGATAACAATTGCATCATAAGTATTGTCTGCCATAGAATTAAGTTGTATTTTAATTATTGAATTATTTTTATTGTCGAATTGTTCGAATTGTTGAGTTAGATTAGTTAATTAGTTAATTAGTTAATTGGTTTGTGCAATTGCTAACCGCCAACTCTAAACTCTAAACCCTACCTTAAACTTCTTCATACATCACAAATTTTAATCGCCTCTCTTAATGAATCTAACTTATCGGGATAAGTTGGCATAAATTCCTGCGCCACATAACCTTTAAATCCGGTTTCAACGATTGCCTTCATTACAGCGGGATAATGTAATTCCTGCGAATCGTTTATCTCGTGCCTGCCCGGAATACCACCCGTATGATAGTGAGCGATATATTGATGATAATCCCTGATGTTTCTTATGATATCTCCTTCCTGGATCTGCATGTGATAAATATCGAATAACAATTTAAAATTTTCTGAACCCACACGCTTGCATAATTCGGCTCCCCATTCCACACGGTTGCACATATAATCTTTATGATCAACTTTACTGTTCAGGAGTTCCATTACCATCGTAACGCCATTTTTTTCTGCAGAAGGCAAAATCTTTTTCAATGCCTCCGAACAATTTTTCATGCCTGTTTCATCATCCAGGTTTTCTTTCTTACCGCTAAAACATATGAGATTTTTGTATTTCGCTTTTGCCATTATCGGTATTACATCAAGGTATTCTTTTATAAGCTGGTTGTGATAAATGGGATTATCTAATCCATTGTATAAGTTGTTGTCGCCTGCCGTATAACACATAGAACTATAAATGCCATGTTGCTGAAGAGTCGGCCAGTCTTTCGGCCCCATTAAATCAATAGCATTAAATCCAATATCTTTCACCGCTTTGCACAGGTCATCCAGGGAAAGATAACCAAATGTCCACCTGGAAACCGAATGATTGATGTTGCCTTTCAAGGTATAATTTTTTTTGTCACTAAAATTTTTTGCTAAGGACATAGCCGGAGAAGTGATGGCTACTGAAGCGCCAAGGGCAATATTTTTTAACAGCGTTCTCCTGTTTTGTTTTGAACTCATTAATTAAATATTTAAGTTTTGATCAGGTATTGGTGTTTCATTCTTATCATTAAAGGATATTGCAAATAAAAGAAATACAACAAATGCTATTGCTGCAGGAATAATCCAAATCATCTTCCAGTCAAAAACAGTTTGTGAAGTTGTATAGGTATCAGTTATTAAACCTGCAATTTTAAATCCTATGAGCATGCCAATGCCATACGTTGCCAATGTGATCAATCCCTGTGCTGCACTCTTATATTTTATCCCGGCTTTGGCATTGGTGTAAATTTGTCCTGATACAAAAAAGAAATCGTAACATACTCCATGTAAAGCAATTCCAAGGATCAGCATAAAACTTAATTCACCGGCATTCCCATAAGCAAATAATGCATAGCGTACAGCCCATGCAAGCATGCCCATTAAAATGGTTTTTTTAAATCCGAATTTTTTAAAGAACAGGGGTAGCGCTAATAAAAAAAGTACTTCTGAGGCCTGGCCTATAGTCATTTTGCCGGTAGGCTTGGTAACGCCGATGTTTGATAAAAAATGGTTGGCATTCCTGGTAATAAAATGCTAATGGAATGCAGATGAGAATTGAGGCAATAAAAAATATTAAAAAGTTTTTGTTCTTCAACAATTTTAAAGCATCCAGGCCTAATATATCCGACACATTTACTTTAGTACCGGGAGCGACTTTAGGCGGTGTTTTGGGTAAAGTAAAACTAAACAAACCCATCACAAGCGAAGCAATCGAGGCCAGTAAAAAAGTATTCCTCATGAGCCCGGCTTTTACATTTGCTTCAGCATCCCACAAAAAAACAAAACTGATCATCAAGCCGGCAACAATCCATCCGATAGTTCCCCAAACTCTTATCGTTGAAAATTCTTTTTCAGGATCACCCATTTGATTAAATGCAATTGAATTTACCAGTGCAAGAGTTGGCATAAACAAAATCATGTATATTAATAAGTAATAAAAAAATGATTCAGGATATACTGCTGTTACGCCACCCACGCTATACATATAGTACATTAAGGCCGCCCCAACAAGATGTAACACACCAAGAATTTTTTCCGCATTGAAATACCGGTCTGCAATCAGGCCGATAATAAAAGGAGCTATAATGGCGCCCCACGATTGGGTTGAAAAGACTGCACCCGTTTGTGCACCGTTAGCATGAAGATTATTTACTAAAAATGTCCCTAAAGTTACAAACCAGGCGCCCCAGATAAAAAATTCAACGAAACATCATGAAAGAAAGCTGCAATCGTGTCGAAAATTTCATTGACAAATATTAAGTGATTAGCGATGCAATAATTAAATGTACTATTTTTAAGACAAGAAATAATTTTAGACAAATATTTTTTTTAAATTATTTGTAAAAAAATTAATGATGCTTGTATATTTAATAAAAATTAAGTTGTAAAAAATTGTTTATATGAGAAAACTTAGAATGGGAATGGTCGGTGGCGGTAAAGATGCCTTCATCGGTGCTGTTCATCGCAAAGCGGCCAATATGGATGGATTGATTGAGCTCTGTTGCGGCGCTTTAAGCATCAACCCCGAAATAGCAAAAGCTTCCGGCAAAGAATTATTTCTTTCTGAAGACCGCACGTATCTTACATATGAAGAAATGATCAACAAGGAAAGTGCATTGCCTTCTGATGATCGCATGGATTTCATAACGGTGGTAACACCAAATTTTGCGCACTTCGGGCCGGCCATGATGGCGCTCGATCACGGTTTTAATGTCGTGATCGAAAAGCCGATGACCTTTACTTTGGAGGAAGCAAAACAGTTGAAAAAGAAGGTACAGGAAACGGGCTTGCAGTTATGCCTCACCCATACTTATTCCGGCTATCCAATGGTAAAGCAGGCCCGGGAGATGGTGAAAAGCGGCGCCTTGGGAAAGCCCCGGAAAATAGTCGTGGAATATTACCAGGGTTGGTTAAGTAAATTGTCAGAACGGGAAGGCAATGCGCAGGCGGCATGGCGCACAGATCCAAAAAAATCCGGTAAGGCGGGTTGTATGGGTGATATTGGTACACACGCCGCCCACCTTGCAGAATATATATCAGGGTTAAAAATTACCAGGATTAGTGCAGATCTAAATATTATGGTGCCGGGACGGGCATTGGATGATGATGGGAATGTTTTATTGAAATTCGAAAATGATGCTTCGGGGGTTTTGGTGGCATCGCAGGTTGCTGCGGGCGAAGAGAATAACTTAAAAATCAGGATCTATGGCGAGAAGGGTGGCCTAGAATGGGCGCAGCAGGAACCCAATACACTTTTGGTAAAATGGCTGGACGAGCCCACGCAGGTATTGCGCGCCGGTACTGGTTACACAAATATACTGAGCAGCTTTGCCACCCACAATTGCAGAACGCCCGGCGGCCATCCCGAAGGTTACCTTGAGGCATTTGCCAATATCTACCGCAACTTCTCTTTAACATTATTATCAAAACTGGAAGGCAAAGAACCCACCAAAGAGATGCTTGATTTTCCAGGCGTCGAAGATGGTATTCGTGGAATGGCATTTATTGAGAATGTAGTTGCATCAGGTAGCTCGAATGAAAAGTGGACGGAGTATGTGGTATAAGTGGAAATGTTTCACGCAAAGACGCAAAGATAAAAAGATAACAGGTCACGCAAAGGCGCGAAAGTAATAAGTCGCGCAAAGGCGCAAAATAAAAAGTCACGCAAAGGCGCGATGTAATAAGTCGCGCGAAGGCGCAAAAAGAATAAGTCACGCAAAGGCGCGATGTAATAAATCACGCAAAGGCGCAAAAGTAATAAGTCGCGCAAAGGCGCAAACAATAAAATGTCACAGGTCTTATTTGCGTCTTTGCCTTCCTTTGCGTTCTTTGCGAGAAAATGGCTAAATACAAAATAATATCAAATGAAAACAATCAAAGGGCCCGGGATTTTTATAGCGCAATTTATCGGCGATGCAGCGCCTTACAATGACCTCCGCAGCATTTGTCAATGGGCCAAAAGCCTTGGATATACCGGCGTACAGCTTCCAACACTAGACGACAGGTTTATTGATTTGAAAAAAGCTGCGGAAAGTAAAACATACGCCGATGAACTAAAAGGCCTTGTAAATGAAAGCGGGCTGGAAATTACGGAACTCTCCACGCACCTGCAGGGGCAACTGGTAGCAGTAAACCCTGCTTACGATGCGTTGTTTGATGGCTTTGCGCCTGCTCAATACCGTAACAACCCAAAAGCCAGAACAGAATGGGCCGTGCGGGAACTTAAAAATGCTGCGAAGGCTTCTATGAACCTGGGCCTGAATGCACATGCTACATTTAGCGGTTCATTATTATGGCATACGATGTACCCATGGCCGCAGCGGCCCGGTGGTTTGGTAGAAGAAGGGTTTAAAGAACTGGCGAAAAGATGGATGCCTATTCTCGATGAGTTCGACAATTGCGGTGTGGATGTATGTTATGAAATTCACCCCGGTGAAGACCTTCATGATGGAATCACATATGAAATGTTTTTAGAAAAAGTAAACAATCATCCAAGGGCTTGTCTTTTATATGATCCGTCGCATTTTGTATTACAGTGTCTCGATTATCTTTCTTATATAGACAACTATCATTCACGTATCAGGGCGTTTCATGTAAAAGATGCTGAGTTCAATCCTACCGGCAAGCAGGGCGTTTATGGTGGCTATCAAAACTGGATCGACAGGGCCGGGCGTTTTCGCTCACTCGGAGATGGACAGGTTGATTTCAAATCCATATTCAGCAAACTTACTGCTTATGACTACGCAGGCTGGGCAGTATTGGAATGGGAGTGCTGTTTAAAAAATTCAGAAGATGGTGCAAAAGAAGGAGCCGAGTTCATCAAAAAGAATATCATCAGGGTAACCGATAAAGCTTTTGACGACTTTGCCGGGACAACAAAGGATGAAACATTAAATCGTTCTGTTTTAGGGCTTCAATAATTTTCAGCCTATTAAGTATTAAATACTAATTTGACCATTTTATTATTCTTTAAAAATTAAGCATGAATAAAATAATCGCTTTTTTATCGGCAGCTTTACTATCTGTTAATTTTAGTTTTTCACAGGCTAATACAATGAATACTACGGACAATACCCTTTCTAAAAAAGAAAAAAACGAGGGGTGGCAATTGTTATTTGATGGAAAATCAACCCAGGGCTGGCATTCCTATGGCAGGCAATCTGCCGGAAAGATATGGAATGTAAAAGACGGTGCTATTTATTTAGATGCCGGTGCAAAAAAAAATGCACCCGGTGAAGGCGGTGATCTACTTACCAATGATGAGTACGGCAATTTTGATTTGAAATTGGATTGGAAAATAGGGCTCAAGGGAAACAGCGGAATCATATTTTATATTCATGAAGACACTGCAAAGTATCCCGATACGTATAATACCGGCCTCGAGATGCAAATTTTAGATAATGGCACGCCTACCCGGTTGGGGCACGATGATGGCAAACTTTATTCACACCGCGCCGGCGACCTGTATGATCTGCTTGCATCTAAAGAAGCCGTAAAACCGCAAGGTGAGTGGAACCATATTGAAATAGTTTCATTAAATGGCAAATTAGATTTTTATATGAATGGTGTGCATTCGCTAACTACCCGTCTATGGGATAACAACTGGAAACAAATGGTTGCCATCAGCAAGTTTAAAACGATGCCAGGTTTCGGCACCTTTAAAAAAGGAAAAATTTCGCTGCAGGATCATGGCGAAGATGTTTCGTTCAGGAATATCAGGATCAAAAGGCTGTGATTTAATTTTTTACCTGGAAATGGCATGCCTGTTATATCCGGGAATTATATTTCATATTTCATCCTTTGATTATAAGTTAAACTTTAATTTCACTCTTAAGTTTGCCTGTTGGTAATTAGTTTAGTTACGCCGGTGGTTTTGCATACTTGTGCTCTACTCTAAACAATTTGTAATCCGTTGTAATTTTCCTGATAGTATAAACAGGAATCTATTTATACATTAATGGTTGTTGATCACAGCTTTTTACCGCAGCGGTTTTTTCAGAATTGTTAATGTATTCGCATTATTTTTCTCATTATCAGCTGCAGCAAAGTACTCTAAAATGCTTTAGTGTATCCTCACAGGATTGAACTATCTTGTGCACAATCCTTCCCGTTTACAGCTATGTAATAGTTCAGGGAATTATGCGATTGCTTGATAATGAAAATTAACTGCTGGGATATTATGGTTACAGGCGATAAAGAGGCTTTTTTAGCTATTTATCATGCGCAATACCGCTCTCTTTTTTATTATGGCTTTAGTATTACAGCTGATCGCGAATTGACGAAAGATTGTATCCAGGAATTATTTTTAGAGATTTGGAACACGAGGCCCACCCTTAACAAAGACGTTGAAAATATTCAATCCTATCTTTTTACATGGCTTCGACGAAAAATCAGCCGTACACAATCCAGGCTTGCAAAAGAAAAATCTTATGAACAATCCTGCGAAGTTAATGACATTAAAGTCTCCTGTTATGAAGAGCTACTGATTGCTTTTCAGCAAACAGAAGAAAATAAAGAACACCTGGCAAGAGCCCTCGACACACTTACAAAAAAACAATTAGAAATTATCAGGCTGAAATTCTATCATAACCTGAGCTATGCCGAAATTTCCGAGAAGACTTCACTTACTACCCGCACCGTTTACAACATCATTTACGAGGCTATAAGCCGCTTACGGGAATCTATGGCGGTTCTTTTATAATTTTATCGCACGAATTTTATGAGAACGAATTATAGAAATCGTACTAAGAGAGTCGTTAACTTCTTATGAATTGGCGGTTATTGGATCGCTATATTTGTCTGCGAATTATTTTATAAATAGAATAGCGTGCTTTTTTTAATTGGTGTAATTAGTGCCTAAAATTCGTGTTGACCCTTTTTATTTAATTCGACTTTAAAAAAAATAGTTTAAAAATAACCGGTAAAAAACGGCACGGTACATACACTATGTTATATATCATTTGCAAATAAATTATTTATCAATTCATAAAGCACTTTCGGAAAATTAAGGAACAATATTATAAATGGATAAAATTTCCCGCGAAAATTACCAGGTCGAAGATTTTATCACAGACGAATCTTTTATTAATTATCATTTTCGTTCAAATGAACGCGACCGGTTATTTTGGGAAGAATGGCTGTTGCATTATCCTCAAAAGGAGGCTTTGGTAAAGAATGCAAAAGAAGTACTTGACGCTTTGTCGTTGACTATTTCGGAAACAGAATATAGTGAGGAATTAAGAAAAATTACCGCGGCAATTAACAATAATAATCCGGGCAGCGTTTTTAAACCGCCCGTCCGCAATAAAATCTTGCGCATATACCACAGAAAGAAAAGAACGATGCAATATCTCTTGCTTCTTTTATTAGTTTTTATTACAGGCGGATATTTATTATTTCGCACTTCACTCACTCATTCCCCGGAATTAACGGAAACTGTGAACAATGGCAGGCTGCCATTGGTTCTTACGCTAAGCGATAGCACTGTTGTATCACTTGCTTCGCACAGTTATTTACGATATCCTTTACAGTTTGAAGCCAAAGAACGGAATGTTTACCTGTATGGGAATGCTCAATTTAACGTAAAAAGAAATGTGCTGCGCCCCTTTAAAGTATATGATGAAAACATTGTGGCAACAGTATTAGGAACGGTATTCAATATGAAAAGCTCCGGTGATTCAACTATTGAAGTAGAATTAATAAAGGGAAAACTCAATGTGCAGATCATGAATGGCAAAATGGAGCCGGAACAATCTGTCTTATTACTTCCTGATGAAAGGGCCGTGTATGTAAGAAATGATAAACACTTGTATAAAAACCTCATGATAGCTGGTAACCGCGTTTACTTCCACCAAAATAATTTTGAAGAAATAGCCAGCCGCATCAAAGATGTTTTTGGAATAACGGTAGTTAATCAGAGCGGCAATAAAGCCTGGCGTTTTACGGGCACATTCGAAAATTCAACAGCGAAAGATATCATAGAAAATATCTGCCTGGTAAAAAAATTATCATTTGTGATTACAGGAGATACGATTGTTATTAAATAAAAGGTTCTTTTAAATTGATTGATATGCGTAAAATTTTGAATCTTCCTTTTTACAGCACGGTACTATGTGTTTTTTTTACTGTAATCAACATAGGTTCAGCAAAAGCCTTTGGCCCTGAGCCAGCTACATTTGGTGACGTATATGTAACTATTACTTCCGCAAATGCGAGGTTAAGCGAGATATTCAATGAAGTTGAAAAACAAACACACTATTCTTTTGTCTATGACGAAAATGATATCAACCTTTCAAAAGAAGTAAAAGTTGTAAAAGGCCAGCAACTTTTAAAAGACCTGCTTGGCAGTATTTCAAAACAGGCCGGGCTACAATTCACGGAAAAGCAAAATATTATTCTTGTTAACCCTGTATCGGGTATTAAAAACATCAATTTTATAATAACATCAACGCCTGTTACCGGCGTAGTGAGTGATGTATCCGGAACTCCTCTTGAAGGAGTTACCATATCTGTAAAAGGAAGCACCGTTGCGGTGCAAACAAATTCTAAGGGGAAATTTTCCATAGAGGTTCCGGATAATGGTGTATTAATATTTAGTAGTGTAAACTATAAAACACAGGAGATACCAATAAACGGGCGATCATCATTAAGCATAAAAATGATAGCTGTCAATAAAGAATTAAACGAAGTGGTTGTAGTAGGATATCAAACTCAAAGGCGCTCCAATATTACAGGTGCAGTTACCACAGTAAATGTTGACGACGTTTCAAAAATTCCTATTGGATTTGCTGACCAGGCATTGCAAGGCCAGGCGTCTGGTGTGCGCGTCACTCAATCTACCGGGCAGCCCGGAGATGGGATTGCTTTGCGTATCCGGGGTGTCGGGTCTGTTAATAATAATGATCCGCTTTATATCATCGATGGCGTCCCAACACAGGATGGCATCAATTTTTTGGCGGCAGATGATATTGCTTCCATAACGGTGTTGAAGGATGCAGCATCGGCGGCTATCTACGGGGCAAGGGCATCAAATGGAGTAGTAATTATTACTACAAAAAATGGCAAATCAGGCAAAACATCCATTAATTATTCGGTATATACCGGTATTCAAACTCATGGTTATTTAACGCCGATGGCTAACGCCGCGGAATATAAAACTATTTATAATGAAATGGTAGAAAATGACAATGCAGGACTTGCCCCGAATAATCCTCTAATAAAAAAACCTATTACAGATTCAATTCAAATGGCCAATACAAATTGGATTGGTTCAATATTTCGCGTCGCACCCGAGCAGGATCACGAACTTTCCGTAAGTGGAGGAAATGAAAAAACTCAATATTCTGTTTCCGGTAATTATTTCAAGCAAGACGGTATCATTTTAAATTCCTGGTATGATAGGTATACTTTACGTGTGAAATTAACGACAGAACTCACAGAAAAATTGAAAATTGGAACCACTCTAAGTTTTTCTTACTATAATAAAAATTCAATAGGAAGTTCAGGTGATGGATTGGGAGGAAACGGTGGCAGTGTAATACGCTATGCGTTATTTCGTGACCCTGCAATTCCTGTTTACTCCTCGCCCGGGGAATATAGTGATTTGCCCCAGTACCCTGGTTTTTTTGGAGACGGATATAACCCGGTCGGACTTGCAAATAACACCAATAATAAAGAAAAACAATTCAGAGGGTTTGGAGATGTTTTCGCTGACTATAGGGTTGCTCCTAACTTATATTTCAAAACCGACTTTGGTGGTGATGTTTTCTTAACCACAGGCAAAACTTTTTATGCAAATTGGGGTACCGGCGGAAGGATAAATAACCCTAATACATTGTCAGAAAAACAAATAACCAGTGAAAATATGGTTTGGAATAATACGTTCCGTTATAACAAAACATTTAACGGGTTGCATAATCTGAATTTTTTAATAGGTACAGAGGCCGTGGCAAATACAACATTTTATAATTCAGAATCGGAACAAAAATTCCCATCCCAGGTGCCGTCGTTAGAATTTCTGGGCAACGGAGATCCCACGACTTCCGTAGTAACTGAATCAGAGGAACAATGGGCATTAATGTCCTTTTTAGCTAACATTAATTACAGTTATAACAATGAGTTCTTTGTATCCGGAAGCGGAAGAAGGGACGGCTCATCAAGATTTGGAACTGCAAACAGATGGGGAAATTTTTATTCGGGTGCAGTGGGGTGGAATTTAACGAATGAAAAATGGTTTACTCATATGTTCCCGGTGATTTCAAAAATGAAGCTAAGAGCAAGTTACGGGCAACTAGGAAATCAAAATATTGGTGATTACCCGTGGGCGTCAGTTGTAAATAGTTCACTTAACGCAAGTAACGTAAGAAATTATGTATTCGGGTCACCACAAACTGTTGTGCAGGGCGTAACCGTATCTAAATTAGGTAACTCCAATGTTAAATGGGAAACTTCAACTCAAACAGATGTAGGGTTAGATATTTCAATTTTACATGATAATCTTTCCCTGACAGTTGATTATTTCAATAAAGTTAACAGCGATATTCTTGTAGCAGTTCCATTGCCAATGATTGGCGGTGACGCAACTCCGCCCTACGTAAATGATGGGAAAGTTCAAAACAAAGGATTTGAATTTGAGCTCCAGTACAGGAACATAAATCATAAATTGAAATATAGTTTTAGCGGAAACCTTGCAACGATTCAAAATAAAGTGTTATCGATACCGGTCCCTATACAAGGTGGCAGAATCGACGATGGTGTTTATGCAACACTCACTACTACCGGGCATCCGCTCGGTTCTTTTTATGGATATCAAATGATCGGGATATTTCAAAATCCAAATGACATTTTTACATCAGCCTACCAGGGGCCAGGTGTAAGGCCGGGCGACGTAAAATATAAAGATGCCAATGGCGATGGAATCATAGATCAGAATGACAGAACATTCTTAGGCAGCGCCATTCCAAAATTTACTTATGGTCTCACAACAACATTAAATTATTTGAATTTCGATATGTTCATACTTTTTCAGGGAAGCTATGGGAATAAAATCTACCTGCAGGTAAATCAGGATATTGAAGGTTTTTATCGCCCTTTTAATGTAACACAGAGAGTGTATGATACACGCTGGCACGGTGAAGGCACAAGTAATACAATGCCATTGGTATCGAACCGGGACCAAACAATTAATATAAAAGAACCTTCAAGCCGTTTCCTGGAAGATGCTTCCTATTGCCGGTTAAAAAATTTGCAAATAGGTTATACCATTCCAAAGAAAATAACAGGAAAGCTCCATATCAAAGGATTAAGAGTTTACGTAACCGGCAGTAACCTTGTTACGATTACAAAATATACCGGCCTGGATCCTGAAATGCACATAAGCAATAATGTAGCGGTTGAAAAGTATCCAAGCGATGTTGCAGCAGGCATTGATTGGGGCACTTACCCCGCCGCCAAAAGTTATATCGTTGGTGCAAATCTTAATTTTTAAAAATTGTAAAGTAAAAACCATGAATAAAAGATCAATAATATACAGCTGCGTGATTGGTTCATGCTGTTTTACAGGTCTTGGTTGTTCAAAATTTCTGGATAAAAAAATTCAAGGAGTATATCAGACTGATCAATTTTATACCACTTCAGGTGCTGCCCTAAAGGCTGTGAATGAAGCCTATGTAGCATTAACATTCACAAGTGGCACTGCAAATCCGCTTTGGGTTTTCGGAGATGTAGCATCTGACGATGCTTCAAGTGGCAATCCGGGGGCAAGCCCGGACGCTGCAACTATAGATAACTTTTCCTTTTCAGCAACTAACTCTCACCTGTCAAATGAATGGGGTAATTTTTATGAAGGGATCACCAACTGCAATTTGGTTCTGGCACATGTTCCTTCCATTAATATGGATACGGCGCTTCGCTCCAGGGTATTGGGAGAAGCAAGATTCCTGAGAGGCTGGTATTATTTTATGTTAGTGAACATTTATGGTGAAGTGCCAATCGTACTGACTCCATTAACTCCTGCACAAATGCAAATTCCCCAGTCTCCCGTAAAAGAAATCTATGAAACAGTCATTGAGCCCGACCTGATATCAGCTTTAAAAGTTTTACCTGTGAAATATACAGGTGCTGATGTTGGAAGAGCAACAAGCGGCGCCGCTGCTTCGTTATTGGCTAAAGTTTATTTATACCAGCAAAAATGGGATTCTTCTTTAGTGTATTCTAACCTTGTGATAAACGGCGGACAATATGCTTTAATGGATGTGTATTCCCAGAATTTTGATGCACTTCACAAAAACAATAAGGAATCAATTTTTGAAGTTCAAATGATAGGCGGTCAGAATCCTAATGTAGGCAATGCTTTAAATCAGTGGTTTGCGCCCCAGGTAGTAGGTGGTTACTATTGTGATGCACCAGACTCAAATTTTGTAGCCGAATTCGAACAAACTGCATCAGGGGTCTATGATCCCCGATTAGATTATACCGTTGGAAGAGACAGTGTACCATGGAATAATGGAGAGCTTTACCAGAAAGCCTGGTCTCCGCAAACCGGTTATTTGACCAGGAAATATCAACAACCTCTTTCGCAAGCGCCGATCATCGGGCAAGGCAGTTGTGACTATTTGGCTATCCGGTATGCTGACGTATTATTATTTAATGCAGAAGCGTTGAATGAATCCGGACAAACAAGTGCTGCCATAACCCCGCTTAATAAGATTAGAAAAAGGGCCAGGGAGAGTTATTTGTTCGATAGCACCTTAAACGGATATGGTACAGTTCCCACAGCACTTTTGCCAGACATTGCGGGATTATCACAAAGCCAGGTAAGAACCGCTATCGTGCATGAAAGGAGAATGGAACTCGGATTTGAATTTCATCGGTTTTTCGACCTGATGCGATATGGTGCCAATCCGAACCTGGGACCGGACTATGTAAACCAACTTATCAACAGGGACGGAGTTACAGGATTTTCGTATGCGACAAAAAAAATATTCCCAATTCCACAAAGTGAAAGAGATGCAGATCAGGCACTCCATTAAAATGTTCTATCATTTATCATCATCTATTAAAATTTAAAAAATCATGAGATCAAAAATTCAGTTTAAGTATCTAACGCTTGCGATGGTATTAGGCTTATCATTAGCATTCGTTATGTACTCTTGTAAAAAGACGGACACAAAACCTACGCCGGTAGTAACTACCACCTTAACGATGGCTATTGACTCCGCTAAATGGTATTTGGCTAATACCAAGGAAGGTACGCAACCAGGGGAATACACAAAAGGTACCCAGGCAGCTCTGCAAAGTGCTTTAACTTCTGGTCAGGGAGTATTGGCTAACACTTCATCAACACAAGCACAGATTACTGCTGCGGCAGCCAATCTGAATGCAGCCATTGTGACGTATAAAAGTGGTTTAATAACTCCAATTGCAGCCGCATCACTTGTTGCCTATTGGAAATTCAATGGTAATGCAAACGATTCATCTGGAAACGGGCATACCGGCACATTAGAAGTTGGCCCTGTAGGACTTGCTGCAGTTCCCGGGCCCGTACCCAACTTAACAAATGACCGTTTTGGAGCTGCCAATTCTGCGTATCATTTTGCTGGTGGTGGCAATATTGATGTGCCTTACAGCCCAAATCTTAACCCAACAGCGGCATTGAGCATCAGCTTATGGGAAAGACAAGATACTGCAGGCAGAAGAGACCATCCAAATGATTGCTATATGCTTGGGTTAAACCGTTGGAATGGATATAAATTCCAAATGCAACCCACAAGACCATTTTTTACTGTAAGGACTGATTCTTCAGATTACGATCATGACGCAGCTCTTGATTTAGTTATCGGAACCACCACTGGCGCAGGGCCCTGGCATCACTTAGTTGCAACTTATGATGGCGATAGTACTGAAGTTTTTTATGTTGATGGCATCTCTGTCAAAACCTGGACGAATCTTAGAGGAGCTATTAAGGTTTTCACTCCAACAGTTGACCTATCAATCGGTACAGATTTGCCAAATTCGGCATACAAACCAACAGATGATGGTACGGGTAGATATTTTGTGAACTGGGGTGGATATTGGACAGGAGATCTTGATGATATCATGATCTATAATGTTGCTTTAACGGCGCCACAGATTACACAGATTTATAATCAACAGGTTACTCCGTAAGTTTTTATTAATAAGGCTAAAACCCCTGTATTGTTTTTTGAAACGGGCAGGGGTTTTTTATTTCTTTTTAACTTTCGGTTCTTTTTTATCCCGTAATACTCTTTATTTATTTTGAAAATGAATAAATGGCTCGCTATAATCTTCCTTTTGTTCATAATTTCTTGTGGGTCTCATTCAGAGGAGGATAAGGTGCTACTCTTCTGGTGTTCGAACAACAACCAGGAAATAAAGCTTTGCAGCAATCTCACTGAAACATGGAACCACACTCATCCGGGTATGCCCCTGCACATGCAGCCCATACCCGAGGGCCAATCCAGCGAGGAAGTTATTCTGGCTGCAGTAGTTGGCAAAACAACCCCGGATATTTATGCAAATATGTGGCAGGGTAATGTAGAAATGTACGCAAATGCAAAAGTGCTGATTCCACTGGATACATTGAAAGGCTTTTTAGATTTTATTTATGAAAGATGTGATAGTGCAGTTATAAAAGAGATTACTTCGTCCGATGGGCACATTTACCAGGTTCCCTGGAAAGTAAATCCTTTCATGACGATTTATAACAAAAACATTTTTTCCGCAAATGGCATCAAGTCGCCTCCGAAAACTTACAGCGCATATCTTGAGGCCGCACAACATTTCAAGGAAAATAACACCCATAGTACCATTGCAAAGCGCTTTGGATATACTGCTGTAAAACCGGTTTGGTATGAGATGCGCTTTAATTTTTATCCATTGTATCTCGCGGCCTCAGGTGGTGCTCATTTAATCGAAAATAACAAGGCGGTTTTCAATAATAAATATGCTATTGGCGTCTTTCGGTTTTTACAAACCCTGTATGCAAGAGATTATTTTTCCAAAGAAAATGCAGGTGCATCAAGTGATCCTTTTGTGGTACAAACAATCGCCACAAAATGGACGGGCCCCTGGGAAATTCCGCATCTTAACGGTATCCCGAACCTGGGTTTTAAATATGATTACTATGAAGAAATTGTTCCCGATGATCATGCAGGCCCGGTGTATACGTATGCGGACCCAAAAAATATTGTGATGTTCAATACATGTAAGGATCCACAGGCGGCATGGCAATTTATCAAGACAATAATTAATAAAGAAGGAGACCTTCAATTGTTACAGGTAACCGGCCAGTTTCCCAGGCGAAAAAATTTATTGACCGATCCATATTATGCTGCTTTTCTAAAAGATAATCCAATGCTGTTACCATTCGTTAGGCAACTACCATTTGTAAAAGGTGATGACAATTGTGAAGTTATTGTTGAAGTATTGGACATTATTTCACAGGAGTACGAAGCGTGCGTTGTGTATGGAAGAAAAACCCCGGAGAAAGCAATTGCAGATGCAGCAGCCGCAGTAAATGTCTTACTGAAAGGAAATTGAAGTATTGATTTAAATACTAATAAATGGAGATAAAAAATAAACCGTTAAAAGCTCCTGGTAAGTTAGGTTCCCTCTCCCCCGGAGAGGGGTTGGGGTGAGGTTTCTTTGCAGAGCAGCAAGCCTGCGCGTTGGGGTGAGGTTCTGCACATCGGGATCGTTGGCACAGGAGCCTTTGCAACTTTTGCGGCACAGGCCTTTTTGCAAATAGCCGGTATAAAGATCATGGCCGTTATGGATGTTGATAAAGATGCGGCAACAAATCTCGCGAAAGGGAATGACGCGCATGTTTATAATGATTTGAAAACTTTCCTTGAAGATGAAAATGTAGATGTAGTTTATATCGCTACGCCTCCCTTCCTGCATTACCAGCAATCGAAAATGGCTTTGGCCGCAGGAAAGCATGTGATTTGTGAAAAGCCCGCCGCATTAAAAACAAGTGAAGCTGAAGAACTGTGTTTATTAGCGGCATCAAAAAAACTATTGTATGTCGTAAACCTGATGCAACGTTATAATCCATTGTATGAGGTAGTAAATAAAATTGTAAAGAAGAAAATACTCGGAAATTTTTTGCATGGATATTTTGAAAATTATGCAAGCGATGAAAACCTAACTGCCGATCATTGGTTTTGGGATGAAACAAAAAGTGGCGGGATATTCATCGAACATGGGGTTCATTTTTTCGACATGTTTTCAGGGTGGCTCGGCCCGGGAACGGTTGTAAATTCTTTGCAAATCAGGCGGCCGGGAACAGATAAAGAAATAACCGATAGGGTACAGGCAACAGTTTTGTATAATGACGGTATCGTAAATTTTTATCACGGGTTTGATCAGCCGAAAATTTTAGACAGGCAGGAGATGAGGTTGCAATTTGAAAAAGGTGAGATCACTTTGTACGAATGGGTGCCGGTAAAAATGAAATTGCATGGCCTGGTGCAGGATGAGGAATTGAAATTTTTAAGAGAAATTGTTGAAGAACCCTCAATCAGTTACCGCAACCAAACCTACGAACAACCAACAGGTAAAAGGAAGGTTTACGGAAATAAGTTTCGATAAAGAAATAACGCTTGAATATGGAAATATATCAGAAAAGCAAAACAGGTACACACAACTTTTAATAAGTATGCTGGCCGATCAGTGGAACTGGATTAAAGACCGCAATCATAAAAGAATAATAGACGGAAGCAATGCAGTAGAATCATTGCGAATGGCGGAGCAGGCAACAAAAACCGCTTTAAGGTTTTGATTGGTGTAAAAATAAAATAGGTATTAAGGATCAATTATCTGCATTCGTAAAGAGGCTGTTGGGATTTTGGTAAGACAGTTCCTTCCCGATAAATATGGGGAGGGTTGATGAGGTTCAATATAGTTGGGAGAGGTTAAATTTAATTTGAAAAGATGGATGCAACGAGGGCATATACAAAAAAAGGCAGGTTTCAAAAGAGAAAGGTATTGCCCTATCTGCTCGTTTCTCCTTACCTGCTTTTTGTAATCGTATTCGTGATATTCCCTGTGTTATTTTGTTTTTTTCTCACGTTTAATAAGTGGAACATTATTGCACCCATGCATTTTATTGGTCTGGCTAATTATTCTCGGTTATTCCACGACCGGTTATTTTGGAAAGCGATCATGAACACCTTAAAATTTTTGTTGCTGCACATTCCATTGCAATTGGTGGTATCTCTTTTCCTGGCTGAATTGCTCAATCAAAAAATAAGAGCCGTCGCTTTTTTCAGGGCATCTTTTTTTATGCCGGTTATCGTTTCCGGTGTTGTAATTACTATACTGTGGCAACAATTGTTGGGCTTTGATACCGGGCTGATCAACAGGATGCTTCTTGCAACCGGATTAAATAAAGTGGGCTGGCTTGTAAATCCTGACATTGCTATTTATTCAATAGCAGTAATGGCCACCTGGAAAAATGTTGGCTTATATGTAATTCTTTTCCTTGTTGGTTTGCAAACTGTACCCACTCAGTATTACGAAGCAGCAAAGATGGAAGGCGCCAACCGCTGGCAGCAGTTTTATCATATTACATTACCCATGATAAACCCTACCGTTTTTATGGTGGTGATTTTATCAACTATCGGTGGCTTTAATTTATTTATTGAACCCTACATTATGACGGGTGGCGGCCCGCTGAATACTACCCTTTCCGCAGTTCTATACATTTATAAGCAGGCATTTCAATATTATAACATGGGATATTCAGCAACGCTTGGGTTTTTTTATGCAATAATGATTATGTGTGTGGTGGTACTTCAAAAAAGGTTTATTGAAAAAGAAGTTTAATTAGCTAATTAGCCAATTAGCCAATTAGCTGATTAGCCAATGTGAAAATGTGAAAATGTGAAAATGTGAAAATGAAAATGTGAATATGGTAAAATTAAATGCAAAAAGCGAACATTAAAGAGGCTACTGCTAAGTTAGTTCCCTCTCCGCCGGAGAGGGGTTGGGGTGAGGTTTTTAAAACAATTAAATGTAAAAACAAATCTCCACCCTGGAGGTTGAGGGTTGGGGTGAGGTTTTTAAAACGAATTAAATGTAAAACGAATCTCCACCGGAGAAGGGTTGGGTGAGGTTTTTAAAAGTTAAATGCAAAAAGCGAACATTAAAGAAGCTACTGCTAAGTTAGTTCCCTCTCCGCCGGAGAGAGGGGTTGGGGTGAGGTTTCTAAGCGAGCTTAAATAACTACATGAACAAAAAAGTTTCTATACAAAAAATCCTTCTATATGCGGCGCTTTCTATTGCCGCAATTACTTTTATTTATCCTTTTATTTGGATGATAGGCGCCTCTTTTGCACCCATGCATGAAGTGGGAACAATGACACTGTGGCCTGCACATCCCACGTGGGGGAATTTCAAATCCATGCTGGAAAAGATTCCAGTCGGGCGTTCTCTTATTAATAGTTTGCTGGTTGCTGTATTAACAACTACGCTGGTAATAATAACAGGTTCGGTAGTTGGATACGCATTGGCTAAAATGCAATTCAAAGGGCGGCAGCTTATATTTTACGTAATTGTTTTCACGATGTCATTACCATTCCAGGTAACACTCATACCCAATTATATTACCATGGTTAATTTGCGATTGGTAGATACTTACTTCGCATTGATCATTCCATTTGCGGTAAGTGCATTTGCTATTCTGATGTTCAGACAGGCTTTCCAGGGCTTACCGCAGGCTTTGATAGATGCGGCAAGGCTTGATGGATGCAATGAAACTGGAATTATTTTCCGGATACTATGGCCTAATATAAAACCAACAATCGTTACAGTCGCTATACTGTCTTTTATCGGTTCGTGGAATGAAGTGTTATGGCCACTCATCGTAGTAAGAAACGAAAAGCTTATGACGATGCCCCAGTTGGTTACTTTATTTGCTGTAGGAGGCAGGGCAGATAGCCAACTTGGTGTAAAGATAGCCGCGGCTGTTTTACTGGCGCTTCCCGTAATGATTGCATTTTTATTTTTTCAGAAGCACTTTATTCAAAGCATGGCTTCTACTGGATTGAAAGATTGACGAGTTGAAGGTTGAATGTTGAAGGTTGAAAATTGAAGTATAGGAGTATTGTTTTTATAAGATAGTTCCCTCTCCCTCGGAGAGGGGTTGGGGTGAGGTTTTATTAGTTGAAGGTTAAAATTTCAATATCAGGCAGGGATCAAAACTTTTAATAAAAAAGCAACTAAATACAATAAGGACCAGCAAGAAAATGATAAAAATTACTAAAAGCCTATTGAAACTCTATGCCTCTCCCAAAGCTGTGATAACACAATTTTTGTTTTTGCCAGGGGAGAGCAGGATGAGTAATCTTATTCAACGTGTAAAAAATTTGCAGGAAGATGAAGTACAATGCTGCCTTGAGAAAGTGATGGATGAATTTACCTTGCGGCATCGCGATATTTCTGAAATTCTTTTAGACCATTTCAATAAAGTAAACGCTCAATACAAAGAAGCGCTGTTGCTTTTTTCAGAAAACCAGAAATTATTACTGGGTGCTTTTTTAACGAAAGAATATTCAATACAGGCAGCGGCCCTGTTTAATCCGTCTGTTGTGCCACATCCTGACCAGGAGGGATTGCAGCCCGGCGAACAAAGATTTATTATGAGTTTACGGGCAACGGGCGAAGGCCACATTTCATCCGTTGTTTTTCATACAGGGGTAATTGACGCCTATGGAAATATTATACTGGATAAAGCGTCTGGCTATTTTACAAGACTGAAGAAAAATGAGAATGTGCAATACCGCAAAGATTTCATTAAAAAAAGGGCAACTTTTTTTCCCGGTTTTAAAATGGAGTTATTAGACCTGTTGCCTGTTGCGGTTACATCATCACAGGCACTTGAATTAATTAGTAATAGTGCGATGAGCGACTCAGTAAGGCAGTTAAAAGAAATTTTGGATACTAACTATCAACTGGAATGTTCTGCCCGCCTTCCTCTCAATGAAAGAGTGATTTTTCCAAATGCAAAATGCCGAGAGCATGGGCATGGAAGATGTCAGGTTTGTGAAATTTGAAGACGGGAATAACTCCTGTTACTATGGTTCGTATACAGCTTACAATGGCCACCAGATTAAAACACAATTAATCGAGACAACAGATTTCGTTGTATTCAAAATAAGAACATTATATGGTGATGCCATATCTGATAAGGGCATGGCATTATTTCCTGAAAAAATAAATGGGAAATATGCAATGGTTTCAAGACAGGGAGGTGAAAAAATCAGCATCATGTTTTCCGATGACCTGTATGTATGGAATAAATTTCAAACATTGATAGAACCCTTGCATACATGGGAATTTGTTCAGTTGGGTAACTGCGGCTCACCGGTAAAGACCGATAAAGGCTGGCTATTGCTAACCCATGGCGTGGGGGCTATGAGAACTTATGTCATAAGCGCTGTACTGCTCAGTCTCGAGGATCCGACGATTATTTTGGGAAGATTAACTAAGCCCTTCCTTGAAGCTTGCGGGGAAGAAAGAGAGGGATATGTACCCAATGTAGTTTATACCTGTGGCTTACTTCGTCATGAAGATATATTACTGATACCTTATGCCGTATCTGACTCCGCAACAGGATTTGTAACGATACAACTAAGTGAAATTTTAAATGAATTAGTTTCAAAACAATTATCATGAAAAAAGAGATACAATTTTTCTTCTGCGTTTCTGCTATCATCTGTATGGCCGTTACCTGCAAAAAGCAAGGTGGCTAAGAATATAATTGCTCCGCCTTCTGATACATCTTTGGTTAATACAAGTCACCTGGATTATTTGTATACACCTGTTACATTTTCTGATGGAACTAATGCCGCAGGCGTTTATATTTATGCAGAGGCGCCTGACTACCACCTGGTAGGAGCGCCAGGGGAAGGTTATACTTGTGTGGACGATGTTTCGAGAGCGGCGCTGGTATATATGAGAAGCAATAAATTTTCTACTGATACTGCCATTCAATCCAGGGCATTTAAACTAGTAAATTTCCTCCTGGCAATGCAATCGCCTAATGGCTACTTTTATAATTTTATTTTGACCGGCAATCAAATAAATACAAGTGGCCCTACCAGCATAAACAATCCTGAATGGTGGTCATGGCGGGCGTTACAAGCACTTACTGAAGGTGCTCCCCTGGTAAAAGTTAACAACGCTGCGCTGGCAGATAAGATGGACCAGGCTACCGGTAAATTAGTCGTTGCCTTAAAAAATGACCAGGTCAATTTACCTGAAACTACCAAAGTGATAAGTGGTATTACCGTCCCGCAGTGGCTGCCTGCAGGAAGCGGTACGGACCAGGCAGCCTTGCTTATACTCGGGCTGATACCCTACTGCATTAATACAAACGATGCGGTAATGACTGCTTATGTAAAAAAGCTTGCCGATGGAATAGCGCTCATGCAACAGGGTGATGCCACACATTATCCTTATGACGCATTTCTTAGCTGGGAAAATACATGGCATGCTTATGCTAACGACCAGGCATACGCGCTTTTAAAAGCGGGCGTGTTTTTAAACGATCCTAAATACACTTCCAAAGGCCTTGCCGAAGTTGACAATTTCTATCCCTGGTTATTACAAAATGGATTGAAATCTTCTTTTTCTATAACGAATAACGGAAGTGGTGTACAACTTCTTAACGACAACAATTATGATCAGATCGCCTATGGCGTGAGACCCATGGTTTTTGCCGCAATTGAGGCTTACCGGTTAACAAACCAGGATAAATATGCTGATATCGCCGGTCACCTTTCTGCATGGTTTTTTGGGGCTAATGATGCAGGTAAAACTATGTATTCATTAACAACGGGCCGCTGTTTCGATGCAATTTCTTCATCAACAAATGTAAACGTAAATTCCGGTGCCGAATCAACCATTGAAGCATTACTTACCATGGAAAGAGTAGAAAGCAATCCTGCGGTAAAAACTGCTTTGAATAAGTATAAAAAATAAGTTGTATGAGTGTAGTAAAATGCTAAAAGTTTAAAACCTTTTAGGTTGCAAAGGTAACTGGTAAGTAGCTCCAACCATCCGGAGAAGTTTGTAAAAGTTTTTGAGACAGGTTAAAATAAAACACGTCAATGGATAACAACTATATCAGGTCTGATCATTTGATTTTTTCACCGGCCGATGTGGATCTTGAGCGGTCTCCTTTGAGGAATGGATTGAATGAAGATACATATGTGCTGGGCGCTTTTAATCCGGGCCTTTGCCGGTTGCCAAATGGTAATTTGATGATGATGGTAAGGGTTGCAGAAGCATTGTCTAACCCGGTTTATGATAACCAGGTACATTGTATCAGGTGGGATAAAGGACAGAATTATCTTATTGATGCCTGGCCTTTGGAACAGGCAGATATGAAAGACCCGAGGAGTTTTGTGTTAAAGAATTACGCATTCCCCGTTTGTGCGGTCACTTCATTATCATGGCTGCTGCCAATAGAATTAAATGAAGATGGTTCTTCTGTTGAAAACATTCACTACGATAAAATAATTTCCCCCCAATATACCAGCCAGGAATATGGTATAGAAGATGCGAGAATTTCGTTTATTGGCGGCCGTTATTATATGACAACCTGTTGTGTAAGCTCCGAACGCCACTCTACAATCTTGTATGTGTCCGACGATGGATTAAATTATACATGCCTGGGAATTGTTCTCGATCATCAGAATAAGGATATGTTGTTGTTTGAAGGCAAGATCAATAATATCTATTATGCATTAACAAGGCCCCTGGGAAGTTGCTATTTTGCATCGCCACCTTCATCAATGTTTCACCCCGGCGCAGGTATTCACATGGCAACATCACCCGATCTTTTGCACTGGAAGCCCAGTGATAAAGTTTTTTTACGGGCAAGAAAGTCTTCTGTTTCGAATGTAAAAATTGGCGGAGGTACGCCCCCAATACTCACGCCGGGCGGATGGCTAGTGCTTTACCACGGAGTTGAAAATAAAAGTGATGTAGGAATTTACAGGACTTTCTGGGCGCTGCTGGATAGAAATGACCCGTTAAAGATCCTGCATCTCGAAGATGACATCCCTCTTCTGGAAGCAAATCCGGATCTCACGTCACGTATCAGCGGCCAGGTTTATATAAATGATGTGGTTTTTACAACGGGTATCGCAATACATAATGAAGATTTTATAGTGGCATCGGGAGAACTGGATCTCGCATGCAGGATAACGAGAATTTCAAAAAACTATTTCTCACGCGCATTTCATAAATAAATTTTATGGCAGAAGTTACACTGCAAAATATCTCCAAGATCTATGATGATGTTGATAAAGAACGCGGCCGGAAAAAAGCGATTGAAGATGTTTCATTTACGGTACATGATAAAGAATTTATGGTGATCGTAGGGCCTTCAGGTTGCGGAAAATCAACTTTATTGAGAATGATTGCGGGCCTTGAAGATATCAGCGAAGGAACATTAGCCATTGACGGTAAAAGAATCAATGACCTTAGCCCGCGCGACCGCGACATTGCCATGGTATTTCAAAATTATGCGCTCTATCCCCACATGACGGTGTATGATAACATGGCCTTTGGTTTGAAGCTGAAAAAATTCAGCAAAAGCGAAATTAAAGAACGGGTAATGCAAACGGCAAAATTGCTCGAGATAGAAGACGAATTATACCGGAAGCCAAAAACTTTGTCGGGTGGGCAACGGCAAAGAGTGGCGATTGGAAGAGCCATCATCAGGCGGCCTAAGGTCTTTCTTTTCGACGAGCCGCTTAGTAATCTCGATGCAAAACTGCGAAGCCAGATGAGAATTGAATTGCAAAAATTGCACAGGGAAATTAATGCAACAATGATTTATGTAACGCATGATCAAACGGAAGCCATGACCCTCGGAAACAGGATTGCGGTTTTAAATAAAGGCAGGCTGATGCAATTGGATACGCCTTTGCATTTATATAAAAGCCCAAATAACAGGTTTGTTGCTGGTTTTATCGGTTCTCCAACTATGAATTTCATCAAAGGAATTCTTAAAAAAAAGGATGATAATTTTTTCCTGGAAGTTTCACCGGCATGTTCTATTCTTTTAGGTTCTGAAATTCCGACTGCATTTAAAAAAAGGCTTGGGGCTGAACTGGAAATCGGAATTCGCCCTGAAAATTTAAACATTTCCGCTCAAAAAAATCCCGGTGCCGCCGAAAGCATCCTGGAAGTGGTGGCCTATGAAAATATGGGCAACGAACAATTGGTATATCTCACTTTAAACGATCACACATTGATCGCAAGAAGGCCGGCACAGGAGCCGGTTGAAATAGGGTTGCAATTTTTTGTAGGCTTTCCCGGGGATAAAATTATTTTTATTGATCCGGAGAACGGAGAAGTAATTTATACTTGAACGCTTTTTGCGATCGCATTGGTGGAATCTATGTGTCATCTACTACGTGTCTGTGCTTCTATTGTGGTTAGAAAAATTAATCACATAGCAACAATAGAAACATAGAAATCACATAGGGAAGAAAATATTAAATTGAGACTTATTATTACTCATTGGTACATGGCGTTAGTAAAATAAAATGGTATGATAAACCCGATGAAAAGCTTAATAGAAACTTTCTATACTTCATTTCAGAAAAAAGATGCAGCAACGATGATTTCATGTTATCATGATGATATCGTTTTCCAGGATCCGGCATTTGGTGAACTGAAAGGCGAAGAAGCAAAGGCGATGTGGCGGATGCTTTGTGGGAATGCAACTGATTTAAGAGTTGAAGTTTCTAATATAAGTGCTTCCTTAAAAAAAGGATCCGCTCATTGGGAGGCCTGGTATACCTTTAGTAGAACAGGCAAAAAGGTACATAATATAATTGAAGCGGAATTTGAATTTAAAAATTCGAAAATAATAAGACATACAGATACTTTTAACCTGCACAATTGGGCTTCACAGGCGATGGGCTGGAAAGGAAGATTGCTGGGGGGCACCAGGTTCTTTAAAAATAAATTGCATCAGCAAACTCATAAAACACTTTTAGATTTCATAGAAAAAAATAACTCATAAGTTTAACGGCAATACCCTTCCGCTTTGACCTGAACTTTTCACTTTGTGATTTTAACCCCATTAAACACATTAAACTAACCATACTAATTCTTTGCACTTTTTCCCCGCTTGCAAAAGGGCAGGCCCGGGTTCCGCCTTATTATCAGCAACAAAAAAGTTTCACCGATTCCCTTAAAAAAATAATTTCCGCGGTAGGGTTGGACAGTGCCTGGGATGCAGGAGAAGATGGAATGGAAAGGATCTCATTTGCTATAATTGATCTAAGTGGAAATAAGCCCGTTTTAGGTGGTGTAAATTTTGACAATTTTATTTATCCTGCTTCTGTTTATAAAATGTATGTGGCCATGGAAATCTTAAGGCAGGTAAGCAATGGCAGCTTTTCTTTATTCAGGCATTACGTGGTACGATCACCCAACGACGTTGATAAAACGGGCGAAATCAATTACGATCCAAGGCAGCTTTTGAGGGATGGCGATACCGTTACCGTAAATTACCTTTTGGATTTAATGATCACACGAAGCGATAATTCGGCTGCAAATTGCCTGATTGATATTGCCACCCGTGACAGCATTAATAAAACGATCCATGAAAATGGCTGGTATGGCAGCGAGGTCACCCGCAAATTTCTAAGCAGGAAACTTGAAGACCGTGGCTATGATACTATTAAAGGAACCGAAACCTGTGCGCTTCATGCAGCAGATTTTATGTATAAGATCTATAAGAATCAATTGATAAATCCATGGGTAAGCATGCAATTGAAAGCCTTATTTGGCAGGCAATTAGATACTACCAAACTTTCAACCGGCCTGCCGCCTGGTGCAATGTTCTATCATAAAACCGGCTGGTGGAGCTTTTATACCAATGATGTGGGAATTGTTGACGATGGAAGAATAAAGTATATAATTTCTGTATTTACACCTGTTACGGAAGAGGAAGTAAGGCCAAGGTTACAGAAACTTTCACAAAGAGTCTATAAGTTAATCAACAGTTTACACAATGATCTGTGGTTTGCTGATTTATATTCACGCAGGAACCGTTGAACGGCGAATTAGTAATTCAGCCCTTGTTTATATAAATAATTATAATTACAGTGTTGGTGATCTTAACTGCGCAATTCTTCAATAATCAATCCTGGCATCAGATTCCTTGTCAGCTATCACTTTCATAATCAAGCCCCCAACAATTATAATGGCAATGGTCAATAATATTGAAGTGTTTTTATTTGACTGAATTTTCTTTTTCCATTTGGATGAACTGGCCATAAAATTTTATTAAAAGTGATCAAAAAGTAACAATTTTATAAAAAGTAATAAAATTGTCCTGGTGCAAATTAGTATTTTTTTAACATATTGTCACGCCATTTCTTCAGGCAGCAAATCCTAAAAACATCCTAAGGATTTCCTTTTGAAAGTAACCTGCAATTGTTAACCGCCAGTACAGGTGATCTCGGGGCGAATGGGATGCGTGTACACGTTAAGTTTCTGAAACTCAGTTGCTGTTATTCTAGGTAAAAGCATCCTTTTCTTCAGTTTAACCGATACTAATGAGAGTAAATTAACAAGAGATGCGTGCTATTCAGTGAAGTTTGGAAAAAGTAAGAATCCGAATTTTTTTTTTCAAAATGATATTTATTTAACAATTGTGTGTAAATTACATGTTAAATAAACATTAACACATTACTTAATTACTTGATTATGAGAAAAAAACTTCTGCTCAGCGGTCTATTCATGCTGTTCTGTTTTCTTCAAACATTTGCGCAACAACAACGAACAGTAACCGGAACAGTAACTTCAGCAGATGGAACTCCATTAGCTGATGCATCTGTGATGGTCGTTGGACAAAAAAATGGCGTAAGAACTGCTGCGGATGGTACTTTTTCCATCAACGTTCCCGCAAGATGCACACATTCTTCAAATTAGCTATGTAGGCTCTGAAACTCAAAAAATTGATATTGCAGACCTCTCCAGCGTTAAAGTTGCACTTCAAAGTTCTTCTCAGGCCTTAACTGACGTGGTAGTTATCGGATATGGCTCAGCGCGTAAAAAAGACTTAACAGGTGCAGTATCTTCTATTAAAGCAAAGGATTTTAACCAGGGAGTGATCTATTCACCCGACCAATTACTGCAAAACAAAGTAGCGGGATTGGAAGTAACCAACACCAGTGGCCAGCCCGGCGCGGCAACGACCGTTCAAATAAGGGGTAGCTCTTCAATACGTGCAGGTGCAGCTCCCTTATATGTTGTGGACGGTGTCATACTGGATGGCGGAACAGCCCGCCCCGGCGCTTCAACCGCATTTGGAACTACTGCTAATTCAGATCCGCTGCTTTTTATAAATCCATATGATATTGCACAGATTGACGTATTAAAGGATGCTTCGTCTACTGCTATTTATGGTTCGAGAGGTGCAAATGGTGTTGTTATTATCACCACCAAAAAGGGCGCTTCAGGGCCCATGAGGGTAGATGTAGGAGTAAACTTCAGTGATTATGTGGGGTATATGAAAAGATTTGAAATTTTAAGCAAGTCCCAATTTCTTGGAGCATTAAAAAAGTATGGTTTGTCTGATAGCCTTCAGAAAGCCTATAACGGCGGCCAGGACGTGGACGCTTTAAAAGAACTAACTCAAAGTAAAATAACTCAAAATTATTCTGTATCGCTCAGCGGCGGAAATGATAATGGAAAATTCCGGGCATCTTTCCTTGCCTCGGATAACCAGGGGTTTATAAAAAAATCGGCGTTAAAAAAATATCTTGCTTCCTTCAACGGACAATATAATTTTTTAGACAACAAGTTGGGAATTGAGTTTGGCTTTATTGGCGCCAACTTCAGTGAAAGCCTGGTACCGATAGGAGGAAGCTCAGGATCTACCGGAAGTCTTATGAGTGCTGCTTTACAATGGGATCCTACCTATCCTTTTAAAATAAATGGCTTGTATAACTATCCGTCCACAGGTTCGGGAAACCCGCTGGCAGAAAGCGATGCACTTGATGACAATACCAATGTTTCTGAATTTTTGGGTCATATTTCGGCTTCCTATAAAATACTCCCCAACCTGCAATATAAATTTTTATATGGGTTGAATTATGGAACAGGGGCACGTTATATAAATCTCGCCGGATGGCTTCCAAGTTTTACGGGTGGTATCGGAGCAGCAGCCATACTAAATCAAAACTTATTTACACAAATAATAGATCACACACTTAATTATACCGTTAATTTAACTAACAATATTTCGCTTGATGCATTGGCAGGTTTTGAATATTATAAAAGGAATGCCAAGGGTGGTAATGTTTCAGCAACAGGTTTTAATACCAATCTTACTGAAACCAACAGGGTGCCTAGTCTTTATACCAGTAACCTGCAAAACGCAAAAACTCAAAATCCTTATTCTTCTTTTGTTGATCCAACTGCAGAACTGCAATCCATTTTTGCGAGGGCTACCTTCAATTTTATGGATAGATATTTCCTGACCGGAACAATCAGAGATGATGGCTCAAGCAAATTTGGCGTAAATCACCAATATGGCTACTTCCCTTCCGGCGCCTTCAAATGGCAAATTAGTAACGAAAACTTTATGAAAGGCAGCAGGGTGTTTTCTAACCTGGGTTTACGCCTGTCTTACGGAGCTACGGGTAACCAGGAGTTTCCTGCAGGGGCTTCAAGAGAACAATTCAACCTGGGATCGTTTAACACAATCAATCAAACAGTCAACGGAAATCCTAATTTGAAATGGGAAACCTCAAAACAATTTGATGGAGGTGTTGATTTTGCCTTCGCAAAAGGTAAAGTAAATGGCTCTATTGATTACTATAACAGGAATACAAGCAATTTACTGTTCGCAACCAATGCCATACAGCCAGCACCAAATTCTACATCTTACCTGAATTTACCCGACGCACATTTAGTTAATGCCGGTATCGAAGGATATTTAGCGGTAACTGCAATTCAAAGCAAACAGATCACATGGGACATAAGTGGTAACCTTGCCTATAATAAAAACAAGGTGAAAAATTTCACAGATCCCAATTCCGGCAAGGATTTATTAATTCAAACCGGCCAAATAACAGGACAGGGTGTGTCAGGAACAACCGCACAGGTTTTTACAAATAATCAACCGGTAAACGTATATTTTTTGAAGCACTTCAGTGGTTTTGATCAAAACGGAAATCAAATTGTATCAGATAATCCGCAACTTGCAGGAGATCCTAACCCAAGTTACATTGCCGGGGTTAGTACATCTTTGAGGTATGAAAAACTTACGCTGAGCGTAAACATGGGTGGATCATTTGGATTCAAGATATATAATAATACAGCTACTGCTGTAACGAACCTTGCTGGCATTGCACAGGGAAGAAATGTCGATCTTAATGCATATAATTCTGGCGAAAAACCGTCGAGTGGTGCCAAAGCTTCAGACCGTTTTCTTGAAAATGGAAACTATTGGAAACTCAGGAATGTTACAATTTCATATAATTTAGGTAATGCAGGTAAATACCTTAAAAACGTAAATGCCTATATTACGGGAAGTAATCTATTTGTGATAACGAAATTTACGGGATTTGACCCTGAAGTAAATATCGATAAGAGTCAAAATAACTATCCTTCCAGATCTATAGAATATATTCCTTATCCAACACCAAGAACAATAACGCTTGGGCTTAATTTTTCGTTATAAAATATTAAATTCTTAACTATGATACAATACAATAAATTCACAAACTTTGCACTGCTTTTTATAGCTGTGGGTATAACAGCGGGCTGTACTAAACTCAATGAAAAACTGGAGAGCACCCTTACGAACGCCCAGGTTACTTCCTCCTTCGGAAGTGCGGGAACGGCCTTATTGCTGGCAGGTGCTTATGCTGACTTAACTTTTTTAACGGCACAGGACCAGCTTTTTTCACTCGAAGAAAATTCAACTGACGAATCTTTAGTTCCTACAAGAGGCGGTGACTGGGATGATAATGGCGTATGGAGAGTGGTTCATGCTCATACATGGAATGCTGATCACGGACAGATTTTAAGTACATTCAACAGCCTGAATAAACTTAGTTTTGATGCTACCAATGTTTTTGGTTTCAAGCCAACTAAACCCCAGGCGGCCCAGGCAAGGGTTCTCAGGGCTTTCGCTTTATTCTATTTGCTGGATTTATATGGCCAATACCCAATTAGGAATGCTGGCGACAATTTATTACTTGCCCCGGTAGTGAGAAGCGGTAAAGAGGCTATTGATTCTATTATAAACGATATTAACTATCTCATTGCCCGATTTACCGGCACCGGGAGACCCTACCATCATTAATAGTGATGTCGCCAAAGTATTATTAATGAAATGCTACCTGCAAAAAGGAGTATTTTTAAATCCTGCCGCACCAACATTTGATCCGGCAGATCTTGCACAGGTTATCTCTTTGGGCAATAGCATCATCAGCAGTAAAAAATATAGCTATGAAGCCAACTATTTTCACAATTTTAATCCAACAAATCATAATGCGAAAGAAGCTATATTTCTTTACCCTAATACCGGCGGGGTCGGCACAAATCATGCAGGGGTAGAAGCCCGGTGGAACATGACACTGCATTATAATAGCTATACCCCCAGTAATCCAAATGCAGGATGGAATGGATTTACCACGATCAGTGATTTTTATAATAGTTTCAATACTTCTGCTACACCTACAGTATATGATCATGCCGATACATTAATTATCCCGGATACGAGGCTTGGTGGCAGGGTTAAAAGTGATAGCATCTCTACTTACACATCCGGAATAAGGCCCGGGTTTTTAATAGGACAGCAATACAATGAAAAAGGAATTGCCCTTAAAGACAGGAAAGGCTTTCCTTTAGTCTATGTTCCTCAAATTTCTCCTGATATGATTGAAAATGGCAGCAATCTCGAAGTAACGGGTATCAGGGTAGTCAAATATGTCCCGGATTATGCTTTTTACGGTGGCCCGGCAAACAATGATTTCATGATTTTCAGGTATCCTGACGTTGTATTGATGGTGGCCGAAGCAGAATTACGTGTAAATCCTGCTGATCCAGCTGCACTTACGTTAGTTAACGACCTTCGCACCGCAAGAGGTGCAACACCACTGGCAACATTACCGCTCGTAAACCCGGCAAAAGTAGATGACCCTTTCACATTATTGGCAGAAAGAGGAAGAGAGTTTTATTGGGAAAGTTCCAGGAGAACCGATTTGCTACGTTTCGGTGTCTATCTCAAACCCTGGCAGTATAAGCCCGCAGATGATCCTAAAAATCTTCTTTTCCCTATACCCAACCAGGCATTTGCAGCTAATCCTAATTTGAAACAAAATCCCGGCTATTAATAATCAATAATATTAATAAAAAAAGACTGTTATTTTAACAGTCTTTTTTTATATTATTCCGGGCACAAATCCTTGGCCGGTTTAAAGTATTTGTATGAATAAGATGATTCCAGGCGCTTTTAGTTTGATGATATTTATTTTGTGTTTTTTTTTATTGATCTCATGCCAAAAGGAATATAGCTGCGAAGGAGGGCTCTCGAATTGCTCAATATCCGGCGGAACTGCAGTTTTTACGTCAACAGGAGCCGGTGGTGCTTGTGATAATCCAATTAGTTCCGGGCAATTTTACACAGGTGTTTCATTAACATCGGCAAATAAGGTTCAGATAAATATAGAGGTAACTACTGTTGGAACCTATGCCATAACTACCAATTCGGCGGATGGATTCCAATTTACAGGGACCGGTAATTTCACCGATACAGGAAGACAAACAATTACTTTAAAAGGAAGCGGAACTCCATCAAAGGAGGGCAGCTTTTCATTCAGAACCGGGTATAGGGCCGGGGTGTACCTTTAATATTTCAGTAACGAAGGCTGCACCGTTAATGGCCTCCTATAGTTTTTTAGGAGCGCCTGACCACTGTACAGCACCTGTTATTGGGGGAAGTTATATATCAGGAAACTCACTGGAAGCTACTAACACTGTGGTAGTAAAGATAAATGTAACGGCAATTGGCGCTTATTCTATAGCTACTGATACACTTGACGCCGTCTATTTTTCGGCATCAGGTACATTTACACATACAGGAGATCAAAGTGTAACACTAGCGGGTTCGGGCACTCCTGAATTTGCAAGAAACCTTACCTTCACCACATTGGCATCAGGAATTCCCGGTTGCTCCTTTAATCTTACTATTACAGATCCTGCACCATTGGCAACCTATGTTTTACAATCTGGTTTTGGAACGCCCAGCCCCTGTATTTATACTTCACAGGGTGATTACTTTTCAGGTATTCCTTTGTCTGGAAACACGGTAAGTCTCCAGGTATTTGTTACTGTGACAGGAAATTTTACGATTGCAACGAATACGCTGGATGGCATTACATTTTCATACTCCGGTACCTACTCAACACTGGGCGACCAATATGTTACGTTAACAGGAACAGGCACACCCGTTAATAAAGGCGCCTTTACATTTATCCCGAATATTGTGGGGCCCCATCCCCTGGGTGGTGAAGCATGTGGCTTTGTCATAAATGTTCAATAATGTTAAATTAAATTTTTAAGCATTGCCTTTTCTCTAAAATGAAAAGTTGCCTGTTTCATTCTTTACCTTTAGCAATAATATTTAATTCAAAAGGGATCTACAATTGTTGAATGATGAAGCCACTGCCAAAGCTTATTTTAACTGTTATATTTTTTATATCATTTTCCTGTAAGAAGAAAGAAAATAAAACTCTTTTTCAGTTGGTAGACAATACAGGAATTGACTTTGAAAACAAAGTTTCCGATAACAAACTCAATAATAGTTTTCTTTTTCGCAACTTCTATAATGGCGGCGGTGTTGCCATTGGAGATATTAATAATGATGGATTACCGGATGTTTTTTTTACTTCTAACATGGGAGAAAATAAGTTATACCTTAATAAAGGCAACTTAAATTTGAAGATATATCCGGGAAGGCCGGTTTGAAACAGGACAGCATGTGGAGCACCGGCGTCACATTTGCTGATATTAACGGAGACGGCTGGCTTGATATCTATGTTTGCAATTCAGGACACATGAACACCGGCAACAGGAGAAATAAGTTATACATCAACAATCATGATTTGACTTTCACGGAATCTGCGGCAAAATATGGCCTGGATATTTCAGCCTACACCACGCAGGTTTCTTTTTTTGATTATGACATGGATGGCGATCTGGATTGTTTTATGATCAATAACAGCCCTATGCCTATAAACACCTTAAATAATGCAAACCGCCGCGACCTTCCCGATTCATTATGGCCTGTAGCGAAATTTTTAAAAGGAGGAGGCGATCATTTATTTAGAAATGATAATGGCCATTTTACAGAAGTCACACAATCCGCCGGAATACATGGCAGTTTAATAAGTTTTGGCTTGGGCGTAAGTGTAGGCGATGTCAATAATGACGGCTATCCTGATGTTTATGTAGCTAATGATTCTTATGAAAAGGATTATTTATACATCAATCAAAAAAATGGAACTTTTAAAGATGAATTGGAACAATGTATGCAAAGTATCAGCATGTCTTCAATGGGTACAGATATGGCTGATCTTAATAATGACGGCTACCCCGAAATATTTACTACCGATATGTTACCGGAAGATGATTATCGCCTAAAAACCCTGGGATCTTTTGATAATATAGATTTTTATAACAGCAAAGTGAAATCCGGTTTTTATCACCAGTTTATGAAAAATTGCCTGCAGCTGAATAATAAAAATGGAACATTTTCAGAAATAGGAAATTATAGCGGAATATCGGCTACCGACTGGACGTGGGGAAATTTAATTTTTGATGCAGACAATGATGGGCTAAGTGATATTTATGTATGCAATGGTGTAAACAAAGATGTTACCAACCTGGATTTTATGGATTTTTTTGCCAATGATGTAATTCAAAAAATGGTCTTGACAGGGGAGAAGGAAAGTGTAGATAAAGTATTGGAGCATATTCCAGTAAATCCGTTGCTAAATAAAGCATTTAAAAATATGGGAATCTGAAATTTGATGATGTGGGGGCAATCATGGGGTTTTACACAACCTTCTTTTTCGAACGGGGCGGCTTATGCTGATCTTGATAATGATGGAGACCTGGACCTTATAGTGAATAATGTAAATGAAAAAGCCTTTGTTTATAAAAATAACAGCAGGGAAATCAATAAAAATAATTATATCGGAATTCTTTTAAAAGGTAAAGGCAAAAATACTTTTGCTATTGGAAGCAAAATTAAAGTTATATGTTGGTGGCCAGGTTTTAAGCCGGGAAGTCGTTCCCTCGCAGGGGGTTTCAATCTTCTGTGGATTATAAACAAATTATCGGTTTGGGAACTGCTTCCAAAATAGATTCAATGTTTATTAGCTGGCCCGACAGGTCTTATTCCCGCTATATAAATCTTCCGGTTGATACAGTCCTTGTTATTCAACAATCCGGCAGCAAATAAATTATCGTCCAGATACAGTTGCGCATTCAGTACCTCCCCCGTTACTTTCCCCTGTAAAAAGCATTTTTGATAAACACAAAGAAGATGATTATAATGATTTTTACTATGAACGCAATTTGCCGGAAATACTTTCAAAGGAAGGGCCCAAAGCCGCAGTTGGAGATGTAAACGGAGATGGCCTGCCAGGACATTTATATTGGCGGCGCTGCAGGGCAGGCCGGCCAATTATATTTACAAAATCAATCCGGGCGGATTTGTAAAAAAGCATGAAAAAGTATTTGATGATTTTGCCGACTTTGAAGATGTAGCCGTCTTATTTTTTGATTGCGACCATGATGGCGATCTTGATTTGCTGGTATGCCCGGGAGGAAACAGCTTCGATTCTGGCTAAGCAGGCAAATGCAATTGCGGCTTTACAAAAATGATGGAAAAGGTAACTTTACCCTAGACCCGTCTGCTTTTCCAAATAATACTTCAAATATCTCTGTGGCCATTCCATACGATTTTGATGGCGATGGCGATCTCGATTTGTTTGTGGGAGGAAGAAGCGTTCCACAAAACTATGGGTTAACACCATCCAGCTATATTTTTGTAAATGATGGTCAAGGGCCATTTTACGGATATGGCGAAAACTAAAAACCCCGATATTGCAGCAATTGGAATGGTTACCAGCGCTGCCTGGGCAGATGTAACCGGTGATAAAAAAAAGGAACTGATTATTGCGGGCGAATGGATGGCACCCGAAAATTTTTTCTTATAACGGGGATCATTTTACAGAAGTAAAAACAAACCTTGATAGTTTATATGGATGGTGGCAATCTGTTTCTGTTGGAGATTTTGATGGAGATGGCCGCGCAGGATATTGTCCTCGGTAATATTGGTGAAAATTTCTACCTGCAGCCAGATCGTGCAAAATCCTGTTAAACTTTGGATCAATGATTTTAATAACAACGGAACCATTGATAAAATTCTTACGCGTACCGTAGACGGGCAAGATAAAACCGTATTTTTAAAGCATGAGATCCAGGAACAGATCCCTTCTCTGAAAAAACAAAATCTAAAACACTCTGAATATGCAAAGAAAACAATGCAGGAATTATTTCCTGCGGACGTGTTAAATAAATGCCCTTGTAAAACAGTTTAATTATCCATCTTCAATTATTGCATTAATAAAGGGAATGGGCATTTTGTAATCAAAAAGCTTCCACCCATGGTGCAAATTTCCTCTATAAATGCCATTCACCAGGTAGATATAAATCATGACGGTTATATGGATCTAATTACTAGGAGGAAATAAATTTGGATTTCCACCCCAGTTTGGAAGGTTGGATGCCAGTTATGGAGATATACTCATCAATAATCATAAAGGGGAATTTACAAAACTGGATTATGATCACTCTGGTTTGGAAGTAAAGGGTGAGGTTAGGGATATTATCGAAATTCCTTCAGTCAAGAAAAACTATATATTATTCCTTATAAATGATGATTACCCCGTTTTATACGAAATAAAAGACAGGATTAAAAAAGTTGCCGGATTAATCTATTAAAAATAAAAACTAATTAATTGTCGGAAGATTTTAAAATTATGATTTTTAAAGCCACGCAATATTTGAATATTTTCTCTGCGATTTTTCTGTTACTCCTATTTTCATCCTGTAAGCATAGTAACAACGCGCCTGCTCTTTTCAAAGTTCTGGACCATAATAAAACCGGCCTTGATTTTAGCAATAAACTTACGCCTACTGCAGAGTTTAATATGTTTAAGTACATGTATTTTTATAATGGGGCAGGAATTGGTGCAGGCGATTTTAATAATGATGGCCTGATTGATTTATTCTTTTCTTCCAACCAGGGCGACAATAAAATTTTTCTTAACCAGGGCAAACTTAAAATTTAAAGACGTTACTACCGAAGCAAAGATTCCGCAGGATGGTGGCTGGTCAACAGGCGTATCAGTTGTAGATATCAATAATGATGGATTGCTGGATATTTATATTTGCAGGGTTGGTAATTATGAAACCTTGCATAGTAAAAATCAATTGCTGATTTGCCAGGGTATTGATAAAAATGGCGTCCCTTTTTATAAAGATGAAGCGCATGAATATGGCCTGGATTTTTCAGGCTTTAGTACACAGGCCGTATTTTTTGATTATGATATGGATGGTGACCTTGATATGTTTTTATTAAATCATTCGGTTCATCAAAACGGAACATTTGCTCCCAGAAAAAATTTTATCGGAACATATCAGCCCGCTTTCCGGCGATCGGCTGTATCGAAATGACGGGAATGAATAAATTTACGGATGTAACAAAAGAATCGGGTATTAACAGTTCAGCAATAAGCTACGGGCTGGGAGTATGTGTCAGCGATATTGATCTTGATGGATGGCCCGATATTTATGTGGGTAATGATTTTCATGAAAATGATTACCTCTATATCAATCAGCATAACGGAACTTTCAAAGAAGATCTTACCAATAGAATGATGCATACCAGCCAGTTTTCAATGGGTGTGGATGTTGGCGATATAAATAATGATGCTTATCCCGATATCATTTCAATGGATATGCTTCCTTCCGATCCCTATATTTTAAAAAGATCTTTGGGAGAAGATGAATACAATATTTTTTATATGAAGATTGGGTATGGATATAATTACCAGTATACGCGAAACAATCTTCAGCTTAACAGGAGAAATGGCATGTTCAGTGAAGTGGGCTTGTATTCAGGCATAGCTGCTACAGACTGGTCGTGGGCGCCTTTATGGATGGATTTTGATAATGATGGCTTAAAGGATTTGTTTATTTCCAATGGCATTCCCAAAAGAATGAATGATATGGATTATATCAATTATATTTCAAATGATGAGATGCAGGAAAAACTTCGAAACAGTAATGCCGGAGAAAAGGACATGGCATTGATTAATAAATTTCCTGAAATAAAATTGCCCAATAAATTTTTTAAAAATCATGGCGATGCAAAATTCAAGGATCTGAAAAATGAAATTGAAGGAGACGTGCCCAACATTTTCCAACGGAGCTGTATATGCTGATCTTGATAATGATGGCGATCTTGATGTAGTGGTAAATAATATTGATGACGATGCATTGATTTATGAAAATAAAACCAATGATAAAGTTCCAAAGCCTTATATGGAAATTAAACTTAAAGGGTCCGTCAAAAAATATAAATGCAGTTGGAGCGAAAATTATTGTATATGACAGTAATGAAATTCGTACCTATGAAAAATATCCGGTAAGAGGTTTTCAATCAAGTATGGAAATTCCCATGCATATTGGCCTGGATAAAACCAAAGTTGATTCCATTTTATTGATCTGGCCCGATAATACGTATCAGCCTGTTCAATGGAAAAATGCCGTTTCCACGCAAATTAACATTCAATATCAGCACGGGCTTCCAAAATATGATTATAGCAAGATTAACAAATCATTGGAAAAATCCGTCACAGGCAAATGGTTGATATTACAAAGGATGTAAATTTGAATTTCAGCATGTTGAAAATCCTTTTGTTGAATTTGACCGGGAGCCATTGATACCTTTCATGGTTTCCAGGGAAGGCCCGGCACTGGCAGTTGGTGATGCAAACGGAGATGGTTTGGATGATGTATTTATTGGTTCCTCAAAAGGAAATAAAAGCGCTATATTTTTTCAAAGAGCCGGCGGAAAATTTGAAAAATCCAATCAGCCCGGCCTGGATAATGACAGTACCTATGAAGATGTGGATGCCACGCTGGGTTGATGTAAATAATGATGGTAAAACCGATCTTGTAATTGCTACCGGTGGTAATGAATATTATGGCAACGATCCGTTTCAGCAACCACGCCTTTATCTAAATGACGGCAATGGACATTTTACAAAACTGGATCATGCTTTTGATAATATATATCTTACTGCATCCTGCGTAGTTCCTTATGATTTTAACGGCGATGGGTATATTGATTTATTTATTGGGGGAAGAGCAGTGCCCTGGGAATATGGCCAGGTGCCCCATTCTTATTTGTTGCAAAATGATCAGCACGGACATTTTAAAGATGTTACCGCAACATATAGTAAAGAGCTTGCAAAAGTTGGGTTTGTAAAAAATGCATTATGGTATGATTTGAATAAAGATGGCCATAAAGATTTAATTCTGTCATTGGAATGGGGAGGCATATGCGCTTTTATAAATGAAAAAGGCAGCTTTAAAAAACAAATGCTTACTGATAAAAAAGGCTGGTGGAATTTTGTCTTGCCCGTAGATATAAACGGAGATGGAAATATTGATTTTATTGCAGGAAACGAGGGGCTTAACAACCGGTTAACCGCCTCAGCAGAAGAACCGGTCCGGTTATATTTTAATGACTTTGATGATAATGGTAAAAAAGAACAGGTACTTACCTATTACCTTGGCGGGCATGAAATCCCTTTTGCGAATAAAGATGAATTACAAAAGCAGATACCTTTAATAAAAAAAAGATTTTTGTATGCAGAGGATTTTGCTAAAGCCTCACTGGACGAAATTTTTTCTGAAAGCAAATTAAACACCGCAGATGTTTTAACGGCTGATTATTTTTCGAATTCGGTTTTATTGAATAAGGGAAATCCGCCTGCCGGCAAGGCTGGTTTGAATTTTAATACGGTGCCACTGCCCTGGCTCGCACAACTAAGCCCTTATAAAGATGCAGTTGTGATAAACGCTAATAATGACAGCCTGCCGGATATATTGTTAGTGGGAAATTTTTATGATAACAATATTCAAATGGGCAGGAATGATGCCGATTTTGGAACCATACTTATTAATAAGGGAAACGGGCAGTTTACCTGCGAAAGCATCAATGGGCTGGAATTGAAAGGACAGGTTCGCCACATTAAGAAAATAAATATTGGCAAGCAGGAAGCGTATATTCTTGTGAGGAATAATGATTCTGTAATGGTGATCCGGTTTAAATGAGCGCCGGGAAATTGAACCTTCTATCAGGGTATAGGCGTATAAATCCTGGTAATCCATTGTAAAGTATCAGGTTGCTTACTTCTGTCTGTCACCAACGATTCAAAAGGAATGGCCATGGCCATTTTTTGGTAATCATCCATATAAATTTTCATTTGCTTTAAAGCTTCATTCACTGTATAAGTTCCACCTCTTACTTCCGCAGTTAAAACTTTCCATGGCACGAAACGCCGGAAAAATAACTTTCCATTATCCGGCAGCCTTCTATTAATGGGAATAGCGACCATCGTTTCGAAACTTGTGTCACTAATTTGCCTGACATTAAGCATGGGAAAGTTATTTTCCTTAGCGCCCTCGCTCAGGATATATTTTTTAAGATTTGCAATTAAATCATAAATATCTGTTGTTGAGGGATAGCTCTTTGTCTTATATTTTGTAGCAATCAAAATTGAATCCGTTGACATAATTTCATGCAGAACTATTCCGTATACATTTTCCCCCTTTTCCAAAAAGGACTTCATGCTTTTCATAATAACAGCTATATTATTGTTTGCTTTCCTTGTTTCCCAATACAGGTTTATTCTATTTATCGGGTTGAAACCGGTTTCAGCCAGGTATCTCCAATCAGCCATCAGGCTGTCATGGCGCAGCGGGATGAAAAAAATTGTACCATGAATTGTAAATCCTTTTGCCTGGGTTTGAATAACCACTGCATTGTATTTATATTCTGTAATTACATATTTGTATCCGTTAAAAACAAAAATCTTTTTATTAGACAAGCTATCGTATTCAACAGTACCTGGCCACCACTTTACCCATTTATCTTCGGCCATTAAACTACGATTAACGCTATTTATGTTACAATTAATTTTTTCAGTATTTGAAATGGTCAATGTTTTCGGGGAAAAAAGGTATGCAGCCGCTGATAGTAAAACAAGTGTGACTACCACTATTGCCAGCCATTTTTTCATAAGTAATTATTTTAGATGCCGCAAAATACTTAATAGAAGTTTAAAGAAATTAATATCTTGTTGTAAGCAATTCTTAAAATCTTTTTGTTCTTCCCCGGTTTTCTAATGTCCACGCAAATTCTTCTGAAACCCTTTGCAGTTAAGGAAGGCGTATTTTTTTTGGGGTGACCCGAGCCTAATGTGAGTTATGTTCATTAGAAAGAAGAATAATAAAGTGGCGATGCGGTGACTTTGTGATGTTAAAACGGTAGACAATTTCCCGGACCATCAATTGCCAATGGCTTTAGCCAGTGGAATTTAAAAATGTATTAAATAAGGCTTTAGCCGAATAAATAAAAGGAGTAAAATGCCTTTTGTAAAGTTTATACTCATTTCGTATGGACGAAAAAAACAGGGTGCATATTCTTAATTGCCCTGAACAAGTTTAAAGAGATTAATATCTTGTTGTAAGCAATTCTTAAAACCTTTTTTTCCCAGCCGCAGTTTATCTTTCCGGTTATGTCAAATAACTTTAAATTACACAACTTAAATCCACAACGAAAAAATCGCTTGTAGCATGAAAAAATTATTTTGCTGTATTCCAATACTCTTTTCATTTTTATTGTCCCTCTCCCAGAAATCTGATACCTGGAAAATTGTTGCAGATAAAATTGATCCGTCAAATTATTATGGTGAAACAGTCGCTAATGGTGTTATAGGTATTGTTTCATCTGCCAGAGTATTAAGGTGTAAGGATGTTGTATTAAATGGAGCCTATGATCAATATGGCCGGGGAAGGGTTAGCAATTTCTTACAAAGCTTCAACCTTGTAAACATGAATCTGGATATTGATGGCCAGCCGTGTTAATAATGCCGACGCTTCAAACATGAGCCAGGTGCTTGATATGAAGCATGCAAACCTCACTACCACTTTTGATTACCAGGATAAGGCGACGATTTCGTATACCTATTATGCATTAAGAAATTTGCCATATACTGTTTTAGTAGATGTTACGGTTACAGCAAAAAAAGATATGGAAATAATTCCTGCAAGTGTAATGGAAGCGCCCGATGCATTGAAAGACGTTCAAAATTATTATAACGAGATTGACCGCCCTCATGTGAAACTAAGTTTGCTTTCCTCTCTTGCAAAAAGCCCCACGGGCAAATTAACTTTCGCTTCCTCCACCACTTTTTTATTTGATGAGCCCAATGGTACAGAACCGCAATTAATACATGAAATGTGGGATAACAACATGCATCTTTCTAAATTTAAAAAAAATATAAAAGCGGGAACAGTGTATCATTTTGCGATTGCCGGCGCGTCGATAACAACGGCGCAGCATGATGATCCATTGAATGAAGCGGAGCGTTATGTAATCTATGCAAAGTTGCAGGGCGCCGAAAAACTGAAGCAATTTCATAATGCTGCCTGGGATGAATTATGGAAGAGTGATATTATAATCGAAGGTGATGATGCCAGCCAGCGGGATGTGCATTCCGCGATGTATCACCTCTATTCTTTTGTAAGAGAAGGAACATCTTACAGCCCGTCGCCAATGGGTTTAAGTGGCCTGGGATATAATGGCCATGTTTTTTGGGATGCGGAGTTATGGATGTTTCCTGCGATATTGGTGTTACATCCTGAAATGGCGAAGAGTATGGTGGAATACCGGTATCAACGGTTGGCGGAAGCAAAGCACAATGCGTTTGCCCACGGTTATAAGGGCGCGATGTATCCATGGGAAAGCGCCGCAAGCGGTAATGAAGAAACCCCGGTGTGGGCATTGAGCGGCCCGTTTGAACATCATATAACTGCTGATGTTGCCATTGCCGCATGGAATTATTTTGCCGTAACCCGCGATACCGGCTGGTTAAGAGAAAAAGGGTTTCCTGTAATTAAAGAATGTGCAGATTTTTGGGCAAGCCGCGTTGAAAGAAATGGCCCCGGAAAATATGACATCAAAAATGTGGTAGCCGCTGATGAATGGGCGGAAAATGTTGACAATAATGCATTTACCAATGCAGCCGCAAAGGCAAACCTTAGATATGCGGTTATGGCTGCTAATATATTACACCAGGCCATAGATAGTGACTGGATTGATGTGGAAAAAAATATTCCTATATTACACTTAAACAATGGCGTTACTTCCGAGCATGCTGCTTATAACGGTGAAAAAATAAAGCAGGCTGATGTAAACTTATTGGCATATCCGCTAAAGGAAATAACTGACCCCCAACAAATAAAAAAAGACCTTGAGTACTATGAAAGCCGCATTGGAGAAGGTTCGCCCGCAATGACTCATGCAATTTTCGCCCTTTTATACGCACGGCTTGGTGAACCTGGCAAAGCATGGAGTGCATTTAAAGAATCTTTTATTCCCAATAAAAAAGCGCCCTTTGGAGTGTTATCAGAATCCGCAGGTGGCACCAATCCTTATTTTGCTACCGGCGCAGGCGGGTTTTTGCAGAGCGTACTTATGGGCTTTGGAGGATTAGACATTACTGCCGATGGCATCACGCAAATAAAATCAGTACTTCCTCCTTCGTGGAAAAGCCTTACCATCACCGGGGCAGGTCCCGGAAAGAAAGAATTTGTTGTAAAATAATCAATAGTGACTTTTCAGTGGTGATAACAATGGTTACTCACCCTTGACACCTTACAGTAATGAGTTTTTTTATAAATTGCAATATTATAGTATCTTGCGTTTTTATATATTGCCTGATTTGAAAAAAATAACAGCCGTATTTTTTCTTGCACTTTTTCTATTTAACCTGTTTGGGTACAGGTTAGTAGTTGACTATATGCAGCAGAAAATAAATGACCAGTTAGAAGCCCGGCTGGATAATAATGCTTACGAGCGAATCACAGTTGATTGAACTAAAAATTCCCATTCATCTTCCCTATCAAACCAGTTGGTCCGCCTACCAGCGCTATAATGGAGAGATTGAAATAAACGGTATTTTGTACAAATATGTAAAGAGAAAAGTAGAAAATGACACGCTCTTTTTAATGTGCATTGCCAATACAAAAAAAATGCATCTTGAAACAGCTAAAGATGATTTTTTTAAGATTTCGAATGACCTTGCACAAGATAATACTTCAAAAAAATCAGATAATTCCAAGTCAGCATTTAAAAATCTCCAGGGTGAGTATGATGCGTATTCATTCGTATTAAATTCCTTTAATCCTTTGCGCATCCGTCAAAATTCCTGGCTTCCAATACCACCACAAAATTTACTTTCTTCTCCTCACATTTCTCCCGAGCAACCCCCGGATGGGTTTCATGCCTAATTAGTTTTCATCATCTTTATTTTATTAATTTTTAGTTGTTTCTCATTACAGGTAGGCGCTATCTGCGATGTTGAATTACTGCTTGCCAAATTGTTCCGGGTATGAAAAAATTCTTTTTGTTTTTTGTGGCTATTGTTATACTGTACGGATGTAATTCCAAAAAGGATTATGCAAATGTTTTTAACGATCCGATCCTTTATTGTAAAACTGTTTACCAGTTAAACGGGGTCGTTATGGGGAATAATTTTAGCCCTATTGTCGCTTCAAGAAATTATTTATATGCAAGTATTGCTGCTTATGAAGTAATCGCGGCAGGATACCCGGCCAAGTATGAGTCATTGGGAGGGCAGTTGAAGGGGCTTGGTGTATTGCCCCGCCCTGCTGCAGATCAAAAAATTAATTTTGAATTTGCGGCGCTGCTGGCATTTTGTAAGCTGGGTGCTTCGGTTACTTTTCCGGAGGGAAGCATGAATGAATATGTGGATAGCCTGAAAAACCTGGCACATGATCACGGCATGCCTTCTGATGTTTTTGACAACTCTGTTGCATTTTCTGATACGATTTCCAATGCAATTTTGGCCTGGAGTAAAAAAGATAATTACGCCCAAACCAGAAGTGCCGAAAAATATTCTGTAACCGATGAGCCCGGCAGATGGGTTCCTACACCGCCGGCTTATACTTCCGCTATGGAGCCGCATTGGAATAAGATTCGGCCTTTGGTAATGGATAGCGCTTCACAGTTTGCGCCCCCGCCGCCATATAAATTTGATGTGAAAGATTCCAATAGTGATTATTACCAGCAGGTGATGCTTATTAAAAAAGCAATAGAAAATCTTAACGCCGGAGCAAAAGCATATCGCCGATTTCTGGGACGATAATCCATTTAAACTGAATGTTTCGGGCCATGTAATGTTTGGAACTAAAAAGTTTTCTCCCCCCGGCCATTGGATGAGTATAACCGGCATTGCCGCAGAAAAAGCAAAAGCGGATTTTGCAACTACCGTATACGCCTATGCGAAAACCAGCATTGCCTTGTTTGATGCATTTATCGAATGCTGGGATGAAAAATACCGGCACAATACCGTACGCCCGGAGACTGTTATTAATAAATATTTTGATGCAAACTGGCAGCCTTATTTACAAACTCCTCCTTTCCCCGAATATACCTGCGGCCATTCAACATGCTCTGCAGCTGCGGCAGAAGCATTAACCAGTGTTTTCGGAGATAATTTTTCTTATACTGATTCTACAGAACAGGAATTCGGCATCAAAAACCGGAATTATAAATCATTCCGGGATGCAGCAATAGAAAATAACTGGGCAAGATTTTATGGTGGTATTCATTTTCATTATTCATGTATTAGATCCACAGAGTATGGAAAGAAGGTCGGGGATCTTGTAGTAGATCGTTTGAAAATGAAAAAAAGTTAAAATGCCTCGCCATAATCCGGGTATTGGATCACACTTCAGCAAAAATCAACAGAAATGCGTTTTCGGGAAAAAATTATTGATTGTCCTTTAATTTTTGGAGACATCTCCGATGGTTACCTGTTCAACATTTCTTCCGGCTATTCTAATTGGTTTTCAACAAGATTCCAGTGAGTGCTAAATAAAATTTTATCAGCATAAAAAGTATCAAAACGAATGTCATGAATCAAACAAAAATCTCTAAAATAAAACAAACTGTCTTAATCGGGTTATTGGTTTTTATTTTTAACCAGTCGTATGCGCAAACAGATATTGATGCCATTATGATGGAAAAGAATGCCTTTTGTGTAGGCCCTTCATACAGCTACAGTAGCTGGAAAAATTACTGGGAAGGAACCCTGAAAAGAAATAACCTGAATCTTGGAAGAATAACTACTCAGATGTATGGTATTATGGGAGTTTATGGCGTTACCCGTAAACTTAATGTTATGTTTAGCGCACCATATGTAAAAACAACAGCCTCTGCCGGAACACTCCATGGTGAGAAAGGTTTACAGGATCTTAACTTGTTTTTGAAATGGCGGCCATTTCAGAAAAGAATTGGTGATGGGCGGCTTTCACTCTTTGGCATTGCCGGAATATCACTTCCACTTAGTAATTATGAAAATGATTACCTGCCCCTTTCAATAGGCCTTCATAGTAAAACGGCATCTGCAAGAATTATGGCCGATTATCAGCACGGCAATTTTTTTGTAACGGGCTCAGCAACCTATATTTTCAGGAACAATATTACCATTGACCTTCCGGCCTATTACACCACGGAAATGCACAATACTAACGAAGTTGAGATGCCGGATGTAACAAGTTTTAATTTTCGTATAGGCTATAGAAGCCAATGGCTCATTGCTGAGGCAGTGATAAATAATTCGACAACCCTTGGTGGTTTTGATATTACGCGTAACAATATGCCCTTCCCGAGTAATAAGATGAATGCTACAACAGCAGGCGTAAACATTAAATACGTATTAAAAGCCGTGCCTCAATTGTCTGTTGTCGGGGGTGGCAACACTACAGTTGCCGGAAGAAACGTGGGTCAGGCCACAACAGGAGATATCTCTATCTTTTATGTATTTGATTTAAGTAGTAGAGGAAAAAAAATTAAACAGCCATCTAATAATGCCAATTAAAATGAAAAAAATATTTTCACTCTTTCCAATTCTAACTGCAGGACTTTTACTCACCCTTGCTTCATGTAACAAAGAGATTACAGGCAGTACGGATAACACACCCGGTCTTAGCCCTGCTAATCTCGATATCAACGCCGGTACCTGGAAGACAATATTACTGGTAGCTCCCACAGAATTTCCTGTTGCCGCTCCACTGGCTACTAATACGCCGGACTATATCGCCCAGGTCAATGAAATAAAAAGCTGGCAGGCTAACTTGTCTTCCAAAGAAAAAGATATGGTAAAATACTGGAGCGCCGGGGCCGTGCTGCGCTGGAATGAAATACTTCGTGAGTTGGTAGCCAAACATAACCTGCCTCCTTATCAGAATGATGATGGCACTTATCCCTTTCCCAGCGCGAATAATCCGCTGGCTTATCCACAGTTTCCCTTTGCCAATCCCCCATATGCGGCAAGGGCTTATGCTTATGTAGCAGCGGCTCAATATGACGCATTGGTAGCCGCCTGGTATTATAAAACATTATACAACCGCCCTGCGCCTTATAAAGTTGATAGCTCAATTCACGTATTGATACCAAAATCCAATCTTCCCTCATATCCTTCCGAAGATGCGGTTGTGGAAGGAGCAGCAGTGGAGATGCTAAAGTTATTATTTCCCGGTGACCAGGAGTTTATTCAGCAGAAAGCAGAAGAGCATAAACAGGCGAGAATTATCTCAGGGGCCAATGTAAGAAGTGATATAGAAGCCGGTGAGGCATTAGGTAAAGCTGTTGCACAAAAATTTGCAACTCGTGCGAGGGGCGATAGAGCCGGGGCCGCCGCAGGTAACCAGGCCGGGTGGACACAAATGGAAACTAGTGCCATCGCAAATGGGGAAACTCCCTGGTTTAGCCTTGAAGCACCACATCGTCCGCCGATGCTGCCCCTATTTGGAAAAGTGAAGGGATTTCTAGTTGATTCACTTAATGTGATTGCTCTGCGCCCCGGGCCTCCTCCGTCTACATCAGGAGATGAGCTAAAAAAAGATGCAGACGATGTTTATTCCATGACGAAAAATGACACGCGGGAACATTACCGGATTGTAAATTTTTGGGCAGATGGGGTAGGAACTTATACGCCACCGGGCCATTGGAATGCCATTGCCGCAGCAGATTTTATCTTACAAAACTATAGTGAGGTAAGGTGGGCAAGAAACATGGCCTTGCTGAATATGTCGCAGATGGACGCGGCCATCGTGTGCTGGGATACAAAATATTTTTATTTTAATCCACGGCCCACACAAATAATCCCGGAGGTTAAAACCTTAACTGGTATACCCAATTTCCCTTCCTATATATCGGGCCATGCAACTTTTAGCGGGGCAGCAGCTACGATACTGGGCGCATATTATTCCGGCAAGGGCGTCTGCATATAAGGCGATGGCGAATGAGGCTGCCATGTCAAGATTTTATGCCGGTATCCATTATAAAATTGATAGCGAGGTAGGGCTCACTGTTGGTAATAACGTAGGAAATTTTGCGGTGCAAAGAGCCATTACAGACGGCGCCGAATAAATTAAAAGTTATAATAATAAAAGATACATGCAACAACCGGGTTTATATAAAAAGATTCACTACACACTTCGTATTGCAGTAGCGATGTGCTTTATCGGGCATGGCGCCTTTGGGATCATTACCAAAGCAGTTTGGTGTAATTATTTTGCCGTATTTGGTATGGGCAAAAGTCTTTCTTATCAGCTAATGCCCGTACTTGGATGCTTTGATATCCTGCTTGGTATCATCATGCTACTCTATCCTGTAAGAGCTATTCTTGCATGGCTGGTATTCTGGGGAGTTATTACCGCATTGTTACGTCCGTTATCAGGTGAGCCATTTGCCGAATTTATCGAACGCGCCGGTAATTTCGGCGTCCCGCTTGTGTTTTTATTTTTAGCAGGCGGCTCAAAAAATATAAGAAGCTGGTTTACCCGGATCAATGCTTCCCTAAAGCCCGATGCGGCAACATTGAACCTGGTTACAACCTGCTTAAAAATCATAGTGTTTCTTATTTTCCTTGGGCATGGATGGCTAAATATGATTGGAAAAAGCGCCTTACTAAAACAGTATACATCGCTTGGTTTTTCCAACCCCGTGCAGGTGGCCCAAATAATTGGAATAACGGAGATCACTGCGGCATTACTGGTGCTCATTAAACCATACCGCCCTGTAATATTTGCGCTCTTTATATGGAAAATGGGAAGTGAATTATTATATCCGCATTATGAATTTTTTGAATGGATAGAACGCGGAGGCAGCTATGGCGCATTACTGGCTTTATGGATAATAACGGAAAAGCATCCGGCTTTTAAATTTATTACCGGGAGCAGGTATGCTTCACAAAAAACATTTACTGCCAGTGCAGAATAACCCGCAATGCAAAGGTGGTATCGCATCAATAGTGTTAAGATTTATGTTTAACAAAAATTCGAATGAAGGTATTTTTGAAGATATTGATTACATTTTTCGGTTTGATTTCTTGTATAAACCTATGTACTGCACAAACCCCTGCAAAGACAAATGCTAAAGATACCCTTCATGCCAAAATGCTGGATAGTGTTATTGTAAACGGATCGCAAAAAACACCTGATGCTGTCTATACAACTTCTTATTTAGCTGATGTGGAGGACACAAAGATTTACGCAGGTAAAAAAACCAATGAAGTAATACTTTCCGATAAAATAAACGGGCTTCCGTTGAGCCTTGGGCGCACCGCACTGGCAAAAATACCGGGCCTTAATATGTGGGAAATGGATGGCGCGGGTACGCAGTTAAATGTTGGTTCCCGCGGTACAGATCCACACCGGTCTATTGAAATGAATATGCGGCAAAATGGTTATAATACCAACTCTGATATGTTTGGGTATCCTGAAAATCATTATACTGTTCCAATGCAGGCCATTGAAGTAATTCAACTGGTACGTGGTTCTGCTGCATTACAGTTTGGGCCGCAATTTGGTGGTATGATGAATTATAAATTAAAACAGGGAGATAGTACAAAACCCGTTGCCGTGGAAAGCGAGCAAACAGCAGGTGGCTACAATTTTTTTAATTCTTATAATGCAGTCGGTGGTACAAAAGGTAAACTGAATTACTATGCTTTCTATGATAACCGTCATGGCGATGGATGGAGAGACAATGCAAAATTTAATTATCATGCATATTATATAAATATTGGTTACCAGTTGAGCGCAAAAGCAAATATTGCCATCCAGTTTTCAAGGATGGATTATGTGCAGCAAATAGCAGGTGGATTAACAGATGCACAATTTAAACAGGATCCAAAGCAATCTGTACGGGCCAGAAACTTCTTTCGAGCCGGAAATCAATATTCCTGCATTGATCTTTAAATACGATCTTTCTGCTAATACGCATCTTGAAGTAACTTCAAACGCATTGTTTGGCCAGCGCAACAGTGTGCAGTTTATTAATACTCCCGATATACCGGATACTTTCAATACAGCCCTGAACTCTTATAACCCAAGACAGATAGACCGGGATTATTATGATGCTTTTACCACAGAAGCCAGGCTACTGCATATTTATAAAATCGGAAAAATAAACAGTGTGGTATCCGGGGGCCTGCGTTACTTTACTGAACTTACAAAACGCAGGCAAAAAGGCATCGGTACAACAGGCAGTGATTTTGATCTTTCACTTACAAAACCCTATGGCATCGATCTTCATTTAACCACGTGGAATTATGCAGTATTTGCTGAAAATATTTTTCAGTTCACGAGAAAATTTTCTGTAACGCCGGGTGTGAGGTATGAAGTGATTGATACAAAAATGACCGGGCGTAATAAATAATGCCACTGCCGCTGTAGCCTATAAAAGCAACAGGAATTTTCCTTTATTCGGCGCTGGTTTGCAATACCAGGCATCATCTTCAACCCAGCTGTATGGAAATATTTCACAGGCTTACCGGCCTTATCTCTATGCCAATGTAACACCGGCAGACAGGGTTGATAAAATTGATCCTTCTTTAAAAGACAGCAAAGGTTATGATATAGACCTGGGCTACCGCGGCCATTATAAAAATATTATACAGTTTGATGTAAATGGTTTTTATCTTTTTTATGGCAATAAAGTAGGGCTGGTTTCTCAAACAAATCCAGATGGAAGCTCCTACCTTTTTACAACTAATATTGGCAACTCTGTCGCCAAAGGAGTAGAAGCATTTGTAGAGTTATCATTGCTTAAATTGATAAAAAGCCCACGGTGCAAACACGGATATAAGAATTTTCAATTCACTTGCCTATGATGACGCACGGTACACAAGCGGCAATATCAATAAATCGGGAATTAATACAAGTATAAAAGGTAACTATGTAGAGAATGCACCCGCGTGGATCAATAAAACCGGTGTTGAATTCAGCTATAAAAATTTCTCTTCTAATTTTCAATACAGCTATAATAGTAAAAGTTATAATGATGCATTTAATACCACTTTCAGCGCCAATGGTGTTACCGGTGTAATACCTGCCTGGCATGTATGGGACTGGAGTTGTAACTGGAATTTCGCAAAGCAATATCATGTATCTGCAGGCATAAATAATTTTACCGATGAAAAATATTTCAACAGGAGAATAACAATTTACCCCGGCCCGGGAATTTTACCCGCAGACGGAAGAACATTTTATATTTCATTTGGTGTTAAAATATAATAAGAATGATCAGAATATAAATAAAACAGGTTAATTATTTTTTATAACTAAGTGTAGAAATGACATCATCAAAATAGATCAATAAATTATTCAAATAAAATAATAATTAAGTTTTTTTTCGTAATCAGTGTTAATGTTACGGCCCTGTAATTCTCTACGGGGCCCTTTTTTTTAAACAAGGCCAGGTTATATTCGCATACTGCCTTTCTATGTGAACCTATGTTTCTACTTCCTATGTGGTGAAATAATGTGCCATAGCATTTTTATCTGCTTAATAAGAAGCGCAGGTTGCTAATTGAACCACATAGGAGAAAATCATAGGATCATAGAAAATACACATAGAAGGTTCAAGATTCTCGCGTAATGCATCAACTTTTTATAAATACTGCTTATCTATGTGAAGCTATGTTTCTACTGTTCCTACGTGGTTCAACTAAAGTAATATTAAAGAATTTCCATACCTACCGGATACACGAATAAATTGTATATTCGATATTATTCATTTTAAACGACTGCATGCAAAACTGGCGGATAAAACTTTCCCTTTTTCTTAATTATTTTGTTTTTGCTATTTTACTCAACAGCGTAGGAACGGTAATCCTGCAGGTTCAGAATAATTATGGAGTAACGCAATCTTCGGCGAGTATTCTCGAAGCATTTAAAGACCTTAGCATTGCCATTGCCTCTTTCCTGGTGGCCTCTTATATTACCCGCATCGGATATAAACGATCGATGTTACTGGCGCTTGCCATGGTGACTATTGCATGCCTGCTGATGCCGTTTGTTGGAGGCTTTGCAATGACCAAGCTTCTTTTTGCAGTTACGGGTGTCAGCTTTGCCCTGATAAAAGTGTCAGTATATGCTACCATTGGGCTGGTAACTTCCAATAAAAAGGATCACGCGAGCTTTATGAATTTTATCGAATCATTTTTTATGATCGGAATTTTAACCGGCTATTTTATTTTCAGCGCTTTTGTTGATAATAAGAATCCCGCATCGGTTTCATGGCTCAGGGTCTATTATTTACTGGCCGGTATTTCCGTTGCGGCATTTGTATTGCTTTTAAGTGCACCTTTAGATGAATCTCTGGTAAAAGATACGCAGGCAAAATCTTTCGTGAAGGATTTTGGAGATATGGTTATACTCGCAATCCGCCCTTTGGTTTTGATTTTTATCATCAGTGCATTTTTTTATGTACTGATAGAACAAAGTATCATGAGCTGGTTGCCAACTTTCAACAGCAAGGTGCTACATTTGTCCACTACGCTCAGTATTCAAATGGCCAGTATTCTTGCGGCTTCAACTGCCCTGGGAAGATTTATTGCTGGTATTGTCTTAAGAAAAGTTCACTGGCTGCTTGTGCTCATTGTTTGCTTACTGATTGCAGCAGTTCTTGTATTGCTGGTTATTCCACTGGCATCGAAAGTACAGATGGGCTCAATTAGTAACTGGGCCGATGCTCCTTTCGTAGCTTTTATTTTCCCCGTTATTGGCCTGCTGCTCGCACCGGTTTACCCCGCAATAAATTCTGTTATTTTAAGCTCGTTACCTCCAAGGCAGCATGGCCCCATGAGTGGGCTGATCGTTATTTTTTCTGCATTGGGAGGCACTACCGGTTCTATTATTACCGGGCATATTTTCCAGGCGTATGGCGGTCAAACCGCCTTCTACTTTTCACTGGTGCCGATAACTATTTTAATCATCAGCCTCATTCTTTTTAACCGCTTACAAAAGAAATCTGCTGTTGAGGTTAACTTTCGTTGCAGGCGCATCACACTGATTTTTAAAAGTAAAGAAATGGATATTGAAAACATCTTCTCCTTAGGCGAATTGTTTGAGAAAGTTCAGATGAATCATATTTTCCCTGATGGTAAAATATTTGTAGACTGCATACCTAAATCATCTTTAGCGTCTATTCGTGCTCGTTATGAAGAAGAAAAGATCGGGCGAAAGGTTTCGATCTCTCAGCATTTGTTCATAACAATTTTGATTTACCAAAAGATCGTGCATCAAGTTATGCAAGCATTGCCGGCAGGCCCCTTGCCCAACATATTGAGTTGCTTTGGGATGAACTAACCAGGCAACCCGATGAAGCAGCAGGCTCCATCATTCCTTTACCATATCCCTACATTGTTCCCGGCGGCCGTTTCAGGGAAATTTATTACTGGGATAGTTTTTTTACCATGCTTGGATTGCAGGTATCACGCCGCATTGAAATGATCCAAAATATGGTGGATAACTTTTCTTATCTCATAGATCACATCGGTTATATACCCAATGGCAACCGTACTTATTATATAGGAAGGTCGCAACCACCGTTTTATGCATCCATGGTAAATTTATTAAGGGAAGAGAAAGGGGAAAGTGTTTTGATGAAATACTTGCCGCAGCTTGAAAAAGAATATACATTTTTGGATGAAAGGAATTGATGAATTAAATGCTAAAAATATTTCTGTAAATCGTGTTGCGCTTTTGCCGGGTGAAAATATCCTCAATCATTACTGGGATGAAAATGACACGCCACGGCCGGAGTCTTTTAAAGAAGATGTAGCGCTCGCAACTGATGCAACAGATAAAAAAATTATGTACCGGCATTTACGTGCGGCGGCAGAATCCGGCTGGGATTTTTCTTCCCGCTGGTTTAAAAATGCAGAAGATTTTTCCAGCATTCATACCGCAGAAATTATTCCTGTTGATCTCAATTGCCTTTTATTTAATCTTGAAAAAACGATTGCAGAAGCCTTTCATTTGGCGAATGACACTTCCTCTTCATTAAAATATGAAGCTGCTGCCACCAAACGGAAAGCCGCTATTGAAACATGTTGCTGGAATGAAAAATCCGGATTTTATTTTGACTATGATTATGTTGCCCGTAAACAAAAGGAATCTTTAACGCTCGCCGCTGCTTATCCTTTATATTTTGAGATCGCTTCAAAAGAACAGGCGGCTGGAGTCGCCAAAAAAATACAGGAAAAATTTCTAGCTGCGGGTGGCTTAATTTCTACAACTGAAACAACTTCCCAGCAATGGGATGCACCTAATGGATGGGCTCCTTTACAATGGATCGCCATACAGGGCCTGGCAAAATATGGTTACGATGAACTCGCAAAAGATATTGCAACACGCTGGATGAATATTAATGAAAAAGTTTACCGGAATACCGGCAAGATGATGGAGAAATATAATGTAGTGTCAACCACCCTTGAGGCCGGTGGCGGCGAATATCCTGCGCAGGATGGCTTCGGCTGGACTAACGGTGTTTATCTGGCCTTGGATGAATGGATGAAAAATAATAAGTTAAGTTGAATAAATTTTTGAAAGCTTACATCCTTTCAAAAGCTGTTAAGGCATGCCCCGCACATCAACCCAATATTACTGTATTTAAATGCCTGAATGCTTCCATAGCACCCATGTATTCGCAGGTACGGGCGCCGGCTTTGTTACCGTTAAAAATAATTTCCTTCCAGTCTGCGGTGCTCAAGGCCTGGATAACCTGCAGGGAATACCTGCTTAACTGGTATAGCACGGCACCAACAAATGCATCGCCGGCCCCCGTAGTATCTATTGGTTTTACAACAATGCTGGGAACGGTAATTTTGTTTTTTTGATGCACAAGCAAGGTGCCTTCTTTACCCAGCGTGATGGCAAAAGTGGCATTCGATTTATCAGAAAAAATATTAGCCGCATTAAATACAGAATTGCTGCCGGTAATAAGCAGCGCTTCTTCATCGCTTACTTTAAAAAAATTGCATTGTTGTAAAAAATGCCATGACTGATCAATAAAAGTTTCCGTATTATTTTTCCATAATAACTGGCGGTAATTAGGATCAAAGCTTATGAATATATTTTTGGCTACGGCTTTTTTTAATAAGCTCTTATATGCATCCTGTAAAGGGCCGGGCAAAAACGCAGTGGCAGAGCCGAAGTGAATAATGGGGCATTCATCAAGGTCAATACCCTCGATATCACTTTCACTTAGTTGCCCATCGGCACCGCGGTTGAAAACAAAATCACGTTCCCCATCTTTCATAAGCGACACAAAAGCAAAAGTGGTGAATGAATTTTTGTCCTGAACCATCCAGGTGGTAGACACACCAAAGTCTTTCATTACATCAATCAATTGCTGACCGAAAGGATCAGCGCCAACCTTCGCTGATAATAATACGTCCCCGCCTAATGCTGCAATAGCCGCTGCTACATTGGTAGGAGCGCCACCTGGTTTCTTTAAAAAGTGTTCTCCTTTCGAAAGCGATGAGCCCGTATCTGTACAAATCATGTCGATGAGCGCTTCGCCGATGCATAATATTTTCATCTTACTTTTTTTATAATACTTTATTAAACGAATTAAGCAGGATTCACGTCAATTAATGCAAACCGGTAATCCATATATGCTTAACATTCTTATAGATAAACGGTTGAATAAATATACCAATTACTTTCAATCGTTATTTATTTTGGCTGGCTACCGGTGTTATTTGTGTTACATAGTGTGCGATTGGTTTTGTAATTTAATAAGCCACAGTACACCGCGCCGCTTAGTCAATAGCTCGAATTGCCGGTTTTTGACAAAATAATTAAAAATACGGCAGCAATATATAAGATTGTCAGGATAAAAAAGCCCCCGGTTATGGGGGCTTCATAAATTAAGGCATATTGACCTTAATTACAACTCATCTTAGCACAGCTTGTTTTTTCTTTGCAAACAGGTGTACAAACTTTTTGAGTGCAGTTTTTGCAGCTCTTATGTTTGGTGTGCTTAAAGGGAGTAGCCATTGATGCAAGAGTTAGGCTACTTGCAATGGCCAACAACCATATCTTTTTCATGATATATTTTTTAAGGTGAAATATATTGTTTCTGTTAAGTTTAAGAAACAACAGGAGGACGCCATACCTTAAAATAGATGCCACACAGCAGGTCTGTTTTTAACGGAACATATTCCATTTTAAGTTGGGGAATGACAACAGCATTACCAGCCACTGACCGGAAAGTAAAAACATTGGCAAGGGGGCAATTAACGCAGCTGTTACCTTCACAATTATTAGCAGGCTTGTTGGCCATTTTTTTATGGCATTTCATTTTTGCTTTACTGCACATTATTTTACTGCACTTACTGCCTATCATTAGCGGTATTTTGATTTGTTCAGTTGTGTAAACCAAAATAGGTATAAGCAGTATGATCGCCCGTAACTTCATTAGATGGATGAAAATAGATAATACTTGTCAGACTTACAAACCGCTTGTCAATCATTTTCACTTGAAGATTTTCCTTATTCTTGCCTCCGTTGCGGACACAGCGATTATACCCTTCGAGTTCGATCCGGCTTTTTGGATGGAGGTGCCAATTTTGTACTAAAGCCTTTTTAAGGCGCAAGGATTGATGTGATTGCCGAGGTCTATTCCATACGCTTTTGTAATTTAGCATACAGAGGCAAGGTACCAGGCAACATGCTATCCTGATAAATCCAGGTACATCGGCGTTTTAATTCTCGCATATCCTTTGTACTAAATTTATTAAAGCAAACGGGATTAGGCCAAAAATTTATAGAATTTTCCGTCGGCCGGCCGCCGAATTAGTTTATTATGAATCACTATTTAAGAAGCGCAAAAAAAAGCAATTTAGTTTTACTTGGAATACTGGTGTTAATATATTTCGCTAATACGATGTTCACTTCCACCGGTGTGCCCGCTGCGGTAACAAATATTCAAAACGGAGATGGGAACAAATTTGCCGGCTCTGCGGTATGCGCTTCTTGTCATAAAGATATTTATGAAAGCCATCTTAAAACGGCCCACTATCTCGATTCAAGGCCGGCAGCTAAAAAATTTATTAAAGGCAGTTTTTCAGCCGGTAAAAATAAGTTTGTCTATAATAAATGGATGGAGGTAATGATGCAACAAAAGAATGATTCCTTTTTCCAGACAGGCTATGTCAACGGGATAGAGTACCAAAGTGAGCCTTTTGATATTGTGGTTGGTTCCGGAAGAAAAGGGCAAACCTATTTGTATTGGAATGATAATAAATTGTATGAGCTTCCTGTTTCTTTTTATACACCTTTAAATAGCTGGTGTATCAGCCCCGGTTATTCCTCTAATTTTATAAGGTTCGACAGATTAATTCCGGCGGGCTGCCTGGAATGTCATGGCACCTACGCTGCAGTACAGGAAGATACAGATAATGTAACCATATTTGATAAGGATCAGATCTTATACGGTATTGATTGTGAAAGATGCCATGGTGCCGCGGCGGACCATGTTGATTTTCAAAAGAAGCATCCCGAAGAAAAAACAGGAAAGTATATTATAAATACAAAACTATTAGGCAGGCAGTTAAGGCTTGATGCCTGTGCTCTTTGCCATTCCGGGCCGAGAAAAAGGATTAAACCCGCCTTCTCCTTTATAGCAGGAGATGAACTGGATAATTATTCAACTGCGGCCTACAGTTCGGACAGTACTTCAACTTTAGATGTTCATGGTAATCAATATGGATTGCTTTTGGCGAGCAAATGTTTCAAAATGTCGAATCAACTCGATTGTTCTTCCTGTCATAACGTACATGTTGATGAAGCAAACAGGCCTGAAATATTTTCTCAAAGGTGCATCGCCTGCCATACAGAAACGAAACATGCAACGCTTCAAATACCTGCAGACAGAAAATTAGTATTTAATAATAACTGTATCGATTGCCATATGCCCATGTTGCCTTCCAAGAAAATAGTGTTGAATGTTGCTAATTCCGAAAATGTTGTACCTGATATGGTACGAACGCACCGCGTGGGGATATATCCTGAAAAAACAAAAGAATTCCTGCAAAAAATAAAATTACAGAAAGAATAAATTTTTAGAACAACGATTTTTAAACCAGGATTTTGCCCAGGAATATATGATTTTAGCTGATTCTTGTATTTTTTTATCTTTCAATGGTATTATTTTTTATCTTTTTTGCTATAAAATTCTTTTTTGTTAATTTACGGTTAACACTAAACGATTCTGATTATGAGAATAATGTCATCTCCTTTCCGTCTATGGATTTTATCCGCCTTTTTACTGTTCAGTAATTCAATTCTTGCCCAGCAAAGAACCATTTCAGGAAAAGTAATGGATGCCACAACCGGCCAGCCGGTCATTGGTACTACTGTTTCATTAAAAGGGTCTAAAGAGGCAACTCAAACAAACAGGGAAGGTAGTTATACCATTTCTGTTCCTAATTCAGCTAGAGCATTGATTTTTACTACTGTGGGATATGAATCCCAGGATGTCTTAATAAGTGGCCGAAATGCAGATTTCTGTTTCTTTACAAGCGACAACTTCCAGGCTAAATGAAGTGGTGGTAGTTGGTTATGGCACGCAAAGGCGCAGAGACGTTACCGGCTCTGTTTCCAGTATTAACGCCGCAACCATTGAAAAAGTTCCGGTAACTACTTTAGACCAGGCACTGCAGGGCCGGGCAGCAGGTGTTCAAATTGTAAACAATGATGCTTCTCCAGGTGGCAATGTAAGTGTGCTGATAAGAGGAGTTGGAAGCCTTGCAAGCGGGGGTAATACACCACTATATGTTATAGATGGGTATCCTACAACCGGTGGAATCAATAATGTAAACCCGAATGATATTGCCAGCATAGATGTGTTGAAAGATGCATCGGCAACGGCTATTTATGGTATACGTGCAGCCAATGGAGTTGTAATCATTACTACAAAGAAGGGGACAAAAAATAATAAAGTGCAGGTTTCCTTAGATGCTTATAATGCCGTTCAAACAAAACCAAAAGAATACGATCTGTTAAATGCGCAGCAGTTTGCCGCCCTTTCTAATGAAGTGGAAGCCGCTGATTCAACGCATAGTTATTTTGGATTGCCGGTCTGGCATACACCCGATCAACTTCATACTGTAGATTGGCAGGATGCCGTTTACCGCACGGGCTTAACACAAAATTATACGGTCGGTATTCGGGGAGGAAGTGATAAAATTCAGGCCGCAATGTCGTTTGGATATTACGATCAAAAAGGTATTGTGTTAGGTTCTTTTTTTAAGAGGTATAGTCTTAATCTTAACCTCGACTACCAGGCTACAAGTTGGCTCAGATCATCAACAAGCGTGAAATATTCTTACCAGAATTCAAACAATCCCCTCACCGGGTTTAATCTTTTAAATGTAGCGACTAACCCACCTACCATGGACAGTGGTAGCAGGCTCACTACACAGATAAAAGACGCAAATGGCAATTATGGTTTTTACAATCCTCTTAAAAATGTTGTGAGCGGCTTTGGTAACCCTGTTTATTCTGTTGAGACCAACCAGTATCAAAATACAACAAACTACATATTAGCCTCTTCTTTTCTGGAAGCAACTATTTTCCCGGGGCTGAAAATTAAATCGAACCTGGGCGCAAATGTGAATAATTATGCAAGCTTTTACCTTCAGCCGGAAGATAACAGGGCCAGCCTGCAATATGCCGGAACAATTGTGACACCTGCGAATTATCACCAGACTATGAATAAGACATTTGAATGGTTGTGGGAAAATACTATCTCGTACGATAAAAGTTTCGGTTTGCACACCATCAATTTTGTGGGTGGCATTTCTGCCCAGAAAAATACATGGACAGGCATGGGAGGAGGCGGTATTCCTCCAAATAGTGTTACAAGAGATCTGTCACTGGTTTCAAACCTTGTACTTGATCAGAATGTTCCAGGTACAAACTCCGGAAACGGTCAAAACATCTATTCCCTGGCTTCAGAATTTGCAAGGATAACCTATCAGTTTGCAGACAAATACCTGGTAACGGCCACAATAAGAAGGGATGGATCTTCCAAGTTTGCGGAAGGACATAAGTACGGCACCTTCCCCTCTGCTGCCGTGGGATGGAGAATAAAAAATGAATCTTTTTTAAAGGACGCTGCCTGGCTGTCTGATTTGAAGTTAAGAGGCAGTTATGGTGAAGTGGGAAATGAGAGCCCCATAGGATTATTCCAATACCAATCGCTGTACGCAGGGAATTACCCGTCAAATATAAATGGTGGAGGACTTGATAACCTCGGTTATCCATTTAATAAAGTATACCAGAATGGGATTGCTCAAATTCAGCCTGCCAACCCAACACTGAAATGGGAAACCGATAAACAAGCAGATATCGGTATCGATGCTGCCTTTTTACACGGCGCTTTAACCTTTACTGCTGACTGGTTTAACCGGGATTCAAAAGATTTCCTGCTACGGCTTGCAGCACCTGCACAAACTGGTTATAATTTCATCACCCGGAATATAGGAAGTATGAACAACACGGGTTTTGAGTTTGCAGCTAACTATAACGGCAACGGAAGTAAAGATTTCCATTATGGGGTTGGTTTAACATTAACAACAGTTAAAAATAAACTTACGAGCATCACTTCAGGGACAGACTTCGTATCGAATTTTGGTGGTTTAATTTTGAACGGTTTCCAGGGATGGGATGAATATACCCGCTCCTATATTGGAAAACCTGTGGGAGAATTTTTTGGTTATAAAGCAATCGGAATTTTTCAATCCAAGGCACAAATTGATGCTTTAAATGTAAAAGCTCCGGGTGGCATCATATCGCCCCGGTGCTGTTGCCCGTTCCGGGCGACCGTATTTTTGCAGATGTTAACGGAGACGGCCTGGTAAATGCTGATGACAGAGTACCTATCGGAAACCCGCAACCTAAATTTTTCGGTGGGCTTAACCTGGATGCTACTTACAAGGCATGGGATATCAATGTATACTTTTATGGTTCTGAAGGAAACAAAATATTGAACTATGTTGAAAGTAACCTGGAAAGTCTTGCACGACGGGGTGGAGTTGGATCTGAGAATGTAAATGAAGTATATTACAAGAATCATTGGACGCCAACCAATCCATCAGACAGGTATGCAAGGGCGGCACGGCACTGCCGGAGATAACAGTTCGATTAACAATGTTCCATCCAGTGTATGGATTGAAGATGGAAGTTTTGTTAAGCTGAAAAATGTTTCTATTGGTTATACTTTACCCGCAAGTCTGTTGAGTCGTTTTTCTATATCAAGGGTAAGGGTATATGTATCTTCTCAAAATCTCTTTACTATTACCAAATACACGGGGCTTGATCCGGAAATAGGGATCCAGGGTGGAAATGCAACTCAAAACGGGGTTGATAACGGAACGTATCCTTCATCCAGGTATTTCACTTTTGGATTAAACGTAACATTTTAAAATAATAGCGAAAAATAACGATATGAAAACAAGCAATAAAATTAAAATTATCATAATAGTAGCCGTTTTCGCCGTGAGTATTCAGCAGGCATGTAAAAAAAGCTTTTTAGATCAAACCAATACATTTGAAATCTCTCCCGATGCAGCTGCCAGTAAGCCGCAGCAGGTGATTTCGCTTGTAAATGCCATTTATGATACTTATCAGAATAGTGACCTGCTTAAAAAATGCATTTGGTACAGGGCTAATTTTGGAACGCATGATTTCTTCAACTGGGGTGCAGATGTATTTTGGAATAACTACCAAATTGCGCCAATTTTTGTTGGGCTTATTACTTTTTGGAACCAATCTTATATTGGTATTGCAAGGGCAAATTCTGTATTTGCCATTATTACTAAGGCAGCAAACAGACGGTGTTATTGACCCTGCGTTAGCAAGCCGTTTAAGAGGCGAAGCATTTTTCCTGAGAGGAATGACCTATTATTACCTCGCCGCTTCATTTGGAGGAGTACCACTTGAGCTGGACACCTTACAAGCTGCTCCTAATTTAGGATTAAAGCCACGTTCGCCCAGGGATTCGGTTTTTATGCAGGTAGTGTCCGATATGACACAGGCAGAAGCTTTATTATTGTCAAAAACAGCTTTAGCGGGGGCTGATCTGGGAAGAGCAACCAAAGGTGCCGCTTATGCATATGATGGTGCAGCACGCATGTGGTTAAAAGATTATGCCGGAGCTTTAGTGGCTTTCAATAACCCCGAATTTAATAATTATCACCTGATGCAAAATTTTGTGGATGTAAATGAATATAATCATCAGAATAATGACGAATCTATTTTCGAGGTTCAGTTTTATTTAAAACCAGGTGATCCACAGGATTGGGGCGGAAGCTGGAACCCACCGGGAGCTGAACTTGGCTGGATAGACAGTTTTAGCTGGCCGAATGAAATAACTCAACAGGGTTATGATTATGGTAACCCGGCACTATGGAACTCTTATCAACCTGGAGATAAGCGTAAATACCTGACCATTGTAGGCCCCGGCGATTCATTGCAAAGTCCCGGAATTATTGCCAAATGGGGTGGAATAAGAGGTTATCCTCCCGTAGTAGCAGGTTTTGCATCGCGCAATTCAACCTACAAAGCAGATGACAGTACAATCATAAATACCGTTGGAACCAAAACCAGGCCGTGGTATGGAGATGATAAACAACGTACGGGATATGTTTGCGCAAAAAAATGGAGAGACCCAAATCTTACCGGCAATTATAATAGTCCCAGCGATAATACTGCACACATTTTTGGAGACCAAAACCAGATATTAATGCGTTATGCTGAAATTCTGTTAAGCAGGGCTGAATGTAAAATCCGCACAGGTGATATTCCCGGCGGAATGGCTGATCTTAAATTGGTGAGAGACAGGGCATGGGGTGGTACTGCACCCGCAGTTATGAAAGATAGTGCTAATTATGATGGCACTCCCGGTGTAGAGATAACTGATCCTTTGCAAATGGTCTTAAGCGAATACAGGCATGAACTGACCGGCGAGTATTCTACTTTTTTTGATTTGTGCAGGGCAGGTACAGATGTGGCTGTTGAATTTATCAACAGGGTAAATGGTGCAAAAGAAAGCAACTTATAACCCTGTTCCTAATCCGGCGCCAGGCCCAACACATGACGGGCAAAGTACATGGTTTATATAATACCGCGATTACGTCCGACTGGACTCTGTTGCCAATACCACAGGGCGCCAGGGCACTTAATCCAAACTTGTCGCAGAACCCGGGGTATTAAATAAATATATTTTACGAAAAAGGCTTTCTGCAAAAGGGAAGCCTTTTTTTATTTCAGACAACTTATATCTTTACTTTTCCGTAAATAGGTTGATTAACTTTATATGAGATCTTGTTTAGTACTTATTCTGCATGTCCTGCATTTTTGTTTTTATCCTGTAACAACAACCACACATTATTTGAAAAAATTTCTTCCGGCCATTCCGGGATTACTTTTAATAACAAGATCACTGAAAATGATTCCATAAATCCGCTTGATGTTGTAAATATTTATAATGGCGGGGGCGTTGGTATCGGCGATTTCAATAATGACGGATTGCAGGATATTTATTTTACCGGCAATATGGTGACGCTGCAAGCTATATCTCAACAAGGGTAATTTTAAATTTGAGGATATAACCGATAAAGCAGGTGTGGCGGAGTAGGAAGATGGGCCAGGGGGGTGTCTGTTATTGATATTAATAATGACGGGCTAATGGATATTTATATCTGCAACACCATTTATAAAGATTCTCTGAGAAGGCGTAATATATTATATGTTAACCAGGGAATAGATAAAGAAGGCGTGCCGCATTTTAAAGATATGGCGGCGGAATATGGCCTGGATATTCACGTACAGTCAACCATGGCCAATTTCTTTGATTATGATAACGACGGGGATCTGGATATGTATCTCACTGTAAATGAAGCTTCCAATGGGAACAATTCTTCCGTTTTTATTCATCGCAATGAGAAAGGTACTGCGCCCAGCATTGGCAGGCTTTACCGGAATGATATGGATCCCATTTTAAAGCATCCGGTATTTCACGATGTTTCGCAGCAGGCAGGAATGACCTTTGAGGGTTACGGGCACGCAGCCACCATCTGCGACATTAATAATGACGGATGGAAAGATATTTATGTTTCAGACGATTTTATCTCGAACAATATTCTTTATATCAACAACCATGATGGAACATTTACCAATAAGCTGAAAGATTATTTTAAGCATACTTCGCTCAATTCAATGGGCCAGGATATTGTGGATATTAACAATGATGGCTTGCCAGATGTGATAGAACTGGATATGAACCCCGAAGATAACTACCGCAAAAAAATGATGATGGGCTCAAACAACTACCTGGTGTATCAGAATTTTGATCGTTTTGGATATGAATACCAATATGTCCGCAATACGTTGCAACTTAACCAGGGGCCGGTTATGGGACAAAATGATACGATCGGCATTCCGGCTTTCAGCGATATTGGTTTTATGGCGGTATAGCGCAAACAGATTGGAGCTGGTGCCCGTTGGTAATGGATTTTGATAATGACAGTTATCGCGATTTGATTGTTACAAATGGCTTTCCAAGAGATGTTTCAGACCATGATTTTGTCGCTTACCGGCAAAAAGCTACAGGCCTTATAAACCCCATGGCACTATTGGAACAGATACCACAGGTTAAGTTGCATAACTATGCTTTCCATAACAAAGGTGACCTTACTTTTAGCAATGCTACGGCCGACTGGGGACTGGAAACACCTACATTTTCCAATGGAGCTGCGTATGCAGATTTTGATAATGACGGCGCCATGGATGTGGTAATAAATAATATAAATGATGAGGCCTTGTTGTACCGAAATACCGCACGCGATAAAGACACCGCAAATACACATTTTCTACAGATAAAATTTCATGGCGATAAACAAAATATTAATGGGATCGGCGCTCTGCAACAATTTTTTATGATGCAGGTAAACTCCAGGTATATGACAATAATCCATATCGCGGTTACATTTCGTCTGATGAAAGTATAGCGCATTTTGGATTAGGCAAAATTAACCTGGTGGATTCGGTTGTTATAAAATGGCAGAATGGTAAAACGCAAACGATAAAAAATGTAAAAGCGAACCAGGTAATCACGGTAAATATTGCCAATGCTTTTGAACGTTATGCGATACCGCATCCAATCACTGCCGATAGGAACTTGTTTATGGATGTAACCAGTTCTTCTGGTATTAAATTCCATGCATAAAGAGCCTGATTTTATTGATTTTAATATTCAGAACTTGTTACCACATAAGTTTTCAGAATATTGTCCTGCTCTTGCAACCGGGGATATTGATGGAAACGGATTGGATGATATGGTGGTAGGTGGTAATAACCTTAATCCCGCACAATTGCTTTTGCAACAGAAAGAAGGAAATTTCGTTCAAAAAAATTTGTATGATGCCACTTTTAACCCTGACAGTATTTTTAAAGATGAAGGAATATTGATATTTGATGCCAATGGTGACGGGAAACCAGATATATATATATCAAGTGGAGGATATCAAAATGCACCCGGTAGTAAAGCTTACCAGGATAGATTGTATATTAATGATGGAAAAGGAAATTTTAAGATCGACTCGCTTGCTCTTCCAAAAAATTTTGTCAGTAAACTTTGCGTCAGGGCCTTTGATTATAATAAAGACGGGAAAATGGACTTATTCGTCTCGGGGCGTGTTGATCCATGGAATTATCCCAAATCTGTAAGCAGTTTTATTTTCAGAAATGATTCTCAAAATGGCGTCGTTAAATTTACTGATGTAACGGCTGAAATAGCGCCTGATTTAAAGAACATCGGCATGGTATGCGACGCACTTTTTACTGATTTTGATAACGATGGTCAAAACGATTTGATCCTGGTTGGTGAATGGATGCCAATTACATTTTTAAAAAATGAAGGCGGTAAATTTAAAAATGTTACTTCCGGGTCGGGAATAAGCGATAAAACCGGCTGGTGGAATTCAATTGTTGGGGGCGACTTTCGTAATATCAGGCCGAATGGATTATATCGTAGGAAATGCTGGGCTTAAATACATTTTACCAGGCGAATGATAAATACCCGGTTTTTATTACTGCTAACGACTTCTCTCATAATAACAGTTATATTCCTGTAATATCCCTTTTTCTGCCTGATAAAGACGGCAAGCCGAAAGAATTCCCCGCTGAAGGGCGGGACGATATTATTGAACGCATTCCCGCTTTGCGCAAACGCTTTAACAATTATAAGCCTTTTGCCCTGGCAACGATGGACGATATTTTTCCTGGATCACTGCGACAGGGTGGACAACGCCTCAAAGCGACCATGTTGCAATCGTGCTACCTGCGTAATGAAGGCAATGGAAAATTTACGCTGATCCCTCTCCCAAAAGAAGCCCAGGTATCTGTAATCAACGGAATGGTCGTTGACGATTTTGACGGTGATGGAAACCTGGATGTGGCCATCAACGGGAATGATTACGGCACGGAGGTTTCAACCGGAAGGTATGACGCATTGAACGGATTAGTTTTAAAAGGGGATGGGAAAGGCGGATTTACGCCACTTAATATTATGCAAAGCGGGCTTTATATACCCGGGAATGGTAAAGCTCTTATTAAGTTAGAAGATGCAAATCATCAATGCCTGGTAGTTGCTTCTCAAAACAAAGGGCCGCTAAAGGTATACAGGCTTAAAAATGCAAGGACCCAGATTCCCTTTTTGGCAGATGATACGTATGCTATTATTAACCGTAAAAATGGCTCGCAGCAGAAAGTGGAAAATTATTTTGGCAGCTCCTTTCTTTCCCAAAGTGCGCATTTTTTTTCAATTGGAAAAGATGCGACATCTGTCGTAATTGTCAACTCAAAGAAACAGAGACGAAATGTGTTGGGCAAATGATATTTGCGGTTCGACCCCACGGATTCGAATTAACGTTTCAAACGACGGAAAGCAAGGTGGCTTGCAAACCCAGAACGAGCCATTTGATTATAATTTGAAATATGCATTCCCTTCACTTTGAATACATTTTGTACATTTCGTTTGCCGTAAGCAACCTATAAATTCATTAATACGTTATGTTAACACACTGTTATATATGTGCATGAAAATGTTAACAATTTAATAATATTTTTTGGCAAAAGGTGATTTTTTACTTAGCTTAGACCTTTAAAAAACCTTAACAAATTCTAATTACTTGATTATGAGAAAAAAACTTCTACTAAGCGTCCTGCTTATGTTATTTTGTTTCCTGCAATTGATAGCACAAAAAACGGTTACCGGGAAAATAACTGATACGGGCGATAAACCGATTTTTAACGCGTCAGTTATTGTAAAAGGTTCTAATGTAGGAACAAACACTGATGAAAATGGAAATTTTTCAATTGCACTGCCCAAGGGGAAAAATAGCCTGACTGTGAGTTCCATCGGCTTTGAAGCGACGGATGTAAATGTACCGGGCAATACGGTTCATGTGACGTTAAGTACCCGCATTTCTACATTAAATGATGTGGTAGTTGTGGGGTATAGCTCACAAAAAAAGAAGGACATCACAGGCTCTGTGTCTGTTGTTAATGTAAGCAATTTCAAATCAGTTCCAAGTGGTAATGCCGAGTCATTGTTACAGGGCCAGGCTTCCGGTGTAACCGTTGTTAACTCCGGTGCTCCCGGCAGTGATGCTGCAGTGCGGATTAGGGGTATTACTTCATTAGGTAACGCTTCACCGTTGTTTATAGTCGACGGTGTTCAGTCTTCCAACGGCCTCCGCGACATTAACCCGGATGACATAGAATCCATCCAGGTTTTAAAAGATGCCGGTTCTGCTGCTATTTATGGTATCCAGGGGTCTAATGGTGTTATCATCGTTACTACCAAAAGGGGCCGCGGTAAACCAACGATCACTTACGACATGTATATTGGCACTCAAAGGCCTTTAAGCGGAAACGTGTGGAACCTTACCAATACCCAGGAATATGCACAGGCAATCTGGAATATGGAAAGTAATTCCGGTATAGATCCCAGCAAACGCACTCCGCAATTTGGGCTTACAGGAACAGGCCCTGTTATTCCCGATTATATACTTCCGGAAGCAGGCAAAGGAGGTGACTCGCTCACAAACCCGGCTACTTATGATATTAACTCGAATCAAATTACAAAGGCCAACAAATCCGGGACTGACTGGTTTCACGAGATTTTTAAACCTGCAATGATTCAAAATCACACGATCAGTGCCAGTGCCGCCAGTGATAAGTCAGCCTATCTTTTTTCTTTAAATTATTTTAATCAGGAAGGCACTCTCATTGAAACCTACCTGAAGAAATATTCCGTAAGAGCAAATACAGTGTTTAATATTAAGAATCATATCAGGGTTGGCGAAAATGCATCAATCGACTACCGTCAAAGGCCCGGTTTTACCAATCAGAATGAGGGTAATGCCATTTCATTTACGTACCGTACGCCCCCAATCATACCTGTGTATGATATAATGGGCAATTACGCCGGTACGAAATCTCCTCACTTAAGTAACTCAGAAAACGCTGTTGCCGTACAGGAGCGTACCGTAAATAACCGGAGCAACAGCTGGTCTATGATCGGGAATGTCTTTGCCGATGTAGACTTTGCCAGGCATTTCACGGCTCACACATCATTTGGCGGCACTGTTGAAAACTACTATTATTATAGTTTTATATCTACTCCTTATAATGATGCCGAAGGAAATACGAATGTTAATGCTTTTAGCGAAAATGCAGGGTATAATAGCCTTTGGCAGTGGACAAATACGCTAAACTATAGTAACATTATTGGCTTGCATAATTTCAAAATTTTAGTGGGTATTGAAGCCAAGAAAAGATATGATCGTTCCTTTGGTGCAGGACGAACCAATTATTTTAGTACTGATCCAAATTACCTGACCTTAAATACAGGGGATCCTGCAAGCGGCGTAAGTAACACAGGCTTTCCTCCGGATCAGCTAACACTCTTTTCTGAATTCGGCCGCATAGATTATAGTTATAATGATAAATATTTGGTGAGCGGTACGGTTCGCAGGGATGGTGCATCCAGGTTTGCGCCAGAGAACAGGTATGGAACTTTTCCATCCGTTACCGCGGGTTGGAGAATTTCGCAGGAGAACTTCTTTAAGCCAATCACCTTTATCAATGATCTAAAGATCCGCGGTGGCTGGGGAAAACTGGGCTCCCTCAATAATATCGGTGCAACAAACGCATATACTTTATATGCTGCCGGTGTAGGTTACTCTTACTACCCGATCAACGGGTCTCCAAATAGTGCACAGCTTGGGTTTTACCAGAGCCAGTTTGGTAACACCGCGACCACCTGGGAACGTGATATTATAACTAATATAGGCTTAGACGCAACTTTATTAAAAAATAAACTTGATTTTTCTATAGAATGGTATAAGAAAAAAATCAGCGGACTGTTGTTTGCCAAGCAATCATTGATCGGAGATTATGCAGGTGGTGCTTCTCAGCCGGTTATCAATTCGGGCGATATACAAAACCAGGGTATTGATTTCAATGCAACATATCATCTGACTGTGGCAAAGGATTTTCGTATTGATATAACCGGGAATCTTACATCTTACAAGAGCAAGATAGTAAGCTTACCTCCAGGCTACAAATATCTTGATTATAATAGTAATGGTTCTACCCGGATAGGCGCTTTTACCAGGGCTCAGCCCGGCCAGCCAATTGGCGAGTTTTTCGGCTATAAAGTTATCGGCATATTCCAGGATGCGGCAGACGTTGCAAAATCACCAAAACAAGATGCAGCAAACCCGGGCCGTTTCAAATTTGCCGATGTAAATAATGATGGAGTTGTGGACGATCAGGACAGGACATGGATAGGTAATCCTAACCCTGATTTTACTTATGGCCTTACGATCAATGCAGGCTATAAAGCTTTTGATTTTTCTATATTCTTCTATGGCTCACATGGCAACCAGGTTGTAAATTATGTAAAATACTGGACCGATTTCCCGCAGGTGTTCAGGGGTGGTATTAGTAAAGACGCCTTGTACAATTCGGCAATATTAGTTAATGCTTCAGGACAGCCCACCAACGTCAACGACCCCAGCGCACATGTGTCCAATCCGGGTGCTACAATTCCCGTACTGGAAACTAACGGCAATACAAGTAATAGCGGAAAATTTAATTCTTTTTATGTAGAAAACGGTTCTTTCCTTAAATGCAGATCCCTTTTGTTAGGGTATACCTTACCTACATCTCCGTTAAAAAAGATAGGGATTGATAAATTGAGGATTTATATTCAGGGATCCAATCTCTTTACGGTTACCAAGTATACCGGCCTGGATCCTGAACTGCAGCAATCAGATCTGAATAACAACAGTAATTTTGGAATTGATTTTGGGAACTATCCCGCAAACCAAAAGATGTATCTCGTAGGGGTAAATGCTTCATTTTAAAAATAAAAATTACTTTAAAAATATTTGATATGAAAAGAATTAAATTAAGATATCTCATACTAACGGGGCTTCTGCTTATTTGCGTGAGCTATGCCTGTAAGAAAAGTTTTCTGGATATCGCACCGGTAGGTGTATTAAATCCAAGTATCGTTGCAAATCTTGCAGGAGCCCAGGGATTGCTAATAGGTGCTTATGCTACTCTGGACGGTGAACCAGGTAATGCTGGTGGTTGGGGCTCAGCGATCTCTAACTGGACTTTCGGCAGTATAGCGGCTGATGACGGTTATAAAGGTTCGACTCCGGATGATCAGCCCGATATTGTGCCCCTTGAAAAATGGTCGGCAAATCCCAGTAATGGCTATTGCAGTGATAAATGGAAAGCCAGTTACTACGGTATTCAAAGGGCTAATGATGTATTGAGAATACTGACACTTGCAAAAGATATAAGTGCGACAGATGCCGCCACTATTACTGCAGAAGCAAGGTTTATAAGAGGATTTCATCACTTCGAATTAAAAAAAGTGTTTAACAACGTACCGTATGTTGATGAGAAAGTAACGGGAGATACGTCAACTCCAACGAATTTATCAAATTTTGATGGATCCGGTTATGTAAATATATGGCCACAAATTGAAGCCGATTTTACTTTTGCAATGCAAAACCTGCCATCAACACAGCCGCAGGTCGGAAGGATCAATAAATGGGGTGCACAGGCTTTTTTGGCGAAAGTGTTTATGTTTCAAAAAAAATACGCGGCTGCAAAGCCGTTGCTTGATGAGCTAGTCGCCAGTGGAAATACCTCCGATGGGCTAAAATATGGTTTGACTAACTATGCAAGTAACTTTAATCCTGGTCAAAATCATAAGGGAGATTCTGAAGCGGTGTTCGCAGTACAGATGGCAGTAAATGATGGTTCCGGTAATGCGCAAAATGCGGGGCAGGGTATAGCTAACGGTAATTATGGAGATCTTCTTAATTTTCCTTACAATGCCGGCCCGGGCGCCTGTTGCGGATTTTTTAATCCTTCTCAAAGCCTTGCGAATGCATATAAAACCGATGCAAGCGGGCTTCCGTTATTGGATGAGTCTTATAATACGGGCAATAATGTAAGTGATCCTACAGCGCCTTATACAGGAACCCTGGATCCAAGAATTGATTGGGCGATTGGACGCAAAGGCATTCCCTATCTTGATTGGGGTCCTCATCCCGGAGATGTATGGATCCGTGACCCTGCCAATGATGGCCATTTCAATCCAAAAAAGAATGTGTACGCATTAAGCCAAAAAGGTACCTTATCGGGCACGGAAAGTTATTGGGCTTCCACGGAGCTGACTGCAAATAATGTTAATGTCATTCGCTTTGCTGACGTTCTATTATGGGCGGCTGAAGCAGATTTGGCTGCAGGCGATGGTGCAACAGCACTGACTCTTGTCAACAGGGTAAGAGCAAGGGCTGCTAACCCTGCAGGGTGGGTATATAAAGGCGGGGCCACTTATGATGCTGGTAAAGCACAGTACACGCCCCAGACGGTTCCTGCCGACAATTATAAAATGGCTCTTTATCCTGCCGGCGCATTCTCCGATCCTGTTTATGCATTGAAAGCGATTGCGTTTGAGAGGAGGTTGGAATTTGCGATGGAAGGCATGCGTTTCTTTGACCTGGTGCGTTGGGGAGTTGCAGATGTGGTATTAAATGCATATGCTGCACATGAAAAAACGATCGTTCCTGTTTATAGCGGTGCAACGTTTACAAAGGGTAAAAATGAATATTTCCCTATTCCCCAGGCGCAAATTGATGCCCTCGCGGGAAGCGGTACTCCATACTTAAAACAGAATCCGGGCTATTAAATATCTTTTGGTTTTATAATAAAAGAGGTAGAGTAAAGCTCTACCTTTTTTATTATAATTCGATATTTTTACAATTTATAACAATGTCCCTACATGAAGATTGTTAGGTTGCTTTCGTGGCTTGCTTTGATCAATAGTTCTTTTTTAATCTCTTGTAAAACCAAAGTTTCCTTATTCCAATTTATTCCTTCCGGTCATTCCGGCATTTATTTTAATAACAAAATTGTCGAAACTGACTCGCTGAATCCCATCGATGTTACTAATATTTATAATGGTGGCGGAGTGGGTATCGGCGACTTCAATAACGATGGCTTACAGGACATTTATTTCACCGGGAACCTCGTCTCTAATAAATTATATTTGAACAAGGGCAAACTTACATTTGAAGACATTACAAAAGAAGCGGGAGTTGAAGGTAAAGGCAGATGGTGCCGGGGTGTTTCTGTTGTAGACATCAATAACGATGGCTGGATGGATATGTATGTGTGCGTTTCCATGGAGAAAAATCCGCAAAAAAGGCAAAATCTTCTTTATATAAACCAGGGGCTTGATGAAAACGGCATACCTGTTTTTAAGGAAATGGCAGCGGAGTATGGATTAAATGATACCAGCTATTCAACAATGGCCGCCTTTTTTGATTATGATAACGATGGTGATTTGGATATGTACCTGGTGGTTAATGAAATTTTACCGGAAAATAATCCTTCAATATTTCGCCCCAAAATTACAGATGGTACTTTTCCAAGTACCGGCCGGCTCTACCGTAATGATTGGAATAGTATTTTAAAGCATCCTGTATTTACAAACGTTACCAAACAGGCCGGTGTAACGATAGAAGGTTATGGCCACGGAGTGAACATAGCTGACTTTAACAGGGATGGCTGGAAGGATATCTTTGTTACCAATGATTTTAATTCAAATGATTTGTTATACATCAATAACCATGACGGAACCTTTACGGATAAAGCCGCCACTTATTTTAAACATACATCTGCTAATGGAATGGGCCAGGATGTAATCGATATTAATAATGACGGCTTATCGGATGTTGTAGAGCTCGATATGAACCCTGAAGATAATTACCGGAAAAAAATGATGATGGGCTCTAACAATTATCAAATGTACCTGAACAGTGATCTTTACAATTATCAATATCAATATGTAAGAAACACACTTCAGCTTAACCAGGGGCCGAGGGTAAACTCAAACGATTCTATTGGCGACCCGGTTTTCAGCGATATAGGTTTTCTTTCAGGTATTTCGCAAACCGACTGGAGCTGGTGCCCGCTCGTTACTGATTTTGATAACGACGGTTTTAGGGATATAGTAATTACCAATGGATTTCCCAGGGATGTAACAGATCACGACTTTATAAGCTTTCGCGCAGGGATCTTCTTCGATTGCCAGTATGCAATTTACCTTGTCACAGATTCCACAGGTTAAATTACACAAGTATGCTTTTCATAATAATGGAGACCTAACTTTCAGCGATGTTAGCGCCGCTTGGGGACTAAACATTCCGTCTTTTTCCAATGGTGCAGCCTATGCCGACCTCGATAATGACGGAGACATGGATATGGTCATCAATAATATTAATGACGAGGCATCTGTTTATGAGAACACATCCATGAACTCATCAAAAAATCATCCTAATTACCTCGCCGTAAAATTAAATGGCGATAAGGCAAACTTAAACGGACTGGGAGCATGGGTAGAGTTGTATTATGGAGGCAAGCTACAAGCTTATGAGCAAAGCCCTTACCGCGGTTATCTTTCCACTATGCAAATAGAGCCTCACTTTGGGTTGGGAAATGTTTCAATTATAGATTCCCTTGTTGTAAAATGGCCAGATGGGAAAAAGCAACTGTTGCAGCATGTTGCGGCTAATCAAACCATAACCATCAATAAAAAAGATGCTCACGACGTATATTCTTTTCAATCGCCGGCAATTAATAAAAGTGCATTGTTTAAAGAAATTACGGATTCTGTAAACGTTCATTATGTGCACAAGGACAAAGATTTTATTGATTTTAATGTGCAAAGATTACTTCCGCATAAATTTTCAGAATACGGGCCTTCTCTTGCTGTGGGTGATGTTGATGGAAATGGCTTGGATGATATCGTTTGCGGCGGCTCTTTTTTTTACTCCGCGCAAGTTATTTTTACAACAGCGTGATGGAAAATTCATTCAAAAACCTTTATTGAAAGGAAAAGATACCCTTAATAAAAACCGGGAAGATGAAGGGGTTTTATTATTTGATGCCGATGGGGATGGTGATCTTGATCTTTACATCGCCAGTGGAGGTTTTGAAGGGTAAACGCAATACGTCTTCTTACCAGGACAAATTATATATTAACGATGGTAAAGGAAATTTTGCAGAAGATTCCTCTGCTTTGCCACAAAATTATACAAGCAAGTTTTGCGTAAGGGCAATAGATTACGATAAAGACGGCGACCTGGATTTGTTTGTCTCCGGCAGGGTAGATCCCGGAAATTATCCAAAGCCTGTATCCAGCTTTATTTTTAGAAACGATTCCAAAAATGGCCACGTGAAATTTACGGATGTAACGGATTCCGTTGCTCCTGCGTTAAAGAATATCGGGTTGGTTTGTGATGCCCTGTTTACTGATTTTGATAACGATGGCTGGCCTGATCTGATACTGGTAGGAGAATGGATGCCTGTTACCTTTCTTAAAAACGATAAGGGTATATTCAAAAATGTAACCGCTGCAACGGGTATCAGCAATAATATCGGGTGGTGGAATACAATTGCCGCGGGTGATTTTGACAATGATGGAGATATGGATTATATCGTTGGAAATCTCGGGCAGAATTCCTTTTATAAAGCCAGTGATCAATATCCTGTTAGGATAATTGCCAAGGATTTTGATAATAATGGTTCTTATCGATGCGATTCCCATCATTATTTTTGCCGGCTTCCCAGGATGATACTGTAAAGAAGGAGTTCCCGGCACAGTCAAGAGATGATATTTTAGAACAAATGCCGAGCATTCGCAAAAAGATATGACAATTATAAATCATTTGCCAGCGCAACCATGGATTCTATATTTCCGAAAGAGCAACGCATCGGCGCTTTGCAATTGCATGCTAATTATTTTTCATCGGCTTTTTTAAGAAATGACGGGAATGGAAAGTTTACCATAACGTGCATTGCCTGCACAGGCACAGCTATCGGTGCTCAATGGCCTGTTAGTGGATGATTTTGACGGTGATGGAAATCCTGATGTTCTGATCAACGGAAATGATTTTGGAACAGAAGTTATTGTGGGCAGGTATGATGCTTTAAATGGATTGCTGTTGAAAGGTGACGGGAAAGGGAACTTTAGCCCATTATCAATTCTGCAAAGCGGAATTTATATTCCCGGTAATGGCAAGGCGTTGGTTTCATTAAAAAACAATAAAGGAAAATATTTAGTAGCAGCAAGCCAGAACAAAGGGGCTTTAAAAATTTTTCAATTGAAAAAAAATGACTGGCTCATACCCGTAGCGCCTTTAGATGAAAGCGCCATCATCACTTATAAAAATGGTAAAAAACAAAAACGTGAAATTGGATTATGGATCTTCTTTTTTATCTGAGCCGGGGCGATTTATAACAATTGACAGTAACGTTAGTTTCAGTACAAATAAAAAATAATAAAGGTGAAGTTCGGAATGTAAGTTTGCAGTAATTTCTTGTCTGATAATGATGAAAATCATCCGTACTCCCATACAACCTATCTTTTTTGTTTTACTGATTTTTCTTTGTGTTTTTCTTTTATCTTCCTGTAAAGATTATCATAGGAACAGCACACATGCGGGAGTTTCACTAGCGAGCTATAGAAAAAGGCGAAGCTTTGGCAAAAATATATTGCCAGTCGTGTCACATGCTACCTGATCCATCTTTGCTGGATACCAAAAGTTGGGAAAAAGGCGTATTACCCGAAATGGGCCCGAGGTTGGGTATTTTTAATCTTGGATTTGATATATATCCAAGGGTCAGGGATAAAAATATCAGCCCCGATTTTTATCCTTCACAACCTGTCATCAGCGCAAACGACTGGCAAAATATTGTTGATTACTATGTAGCAACTTCACCAGATTCTTTATCCTCCACAAAAAAGAAAAGATCCTATCAAAACAGGGCTGTCTCTTTTTAAAGTACAGATACCGGCTTTAGCTTATAATAATCCGGCAACTTGCTATGTAAAAATCAATTCGGGGGATTTCTTGCATACGATAATTATAAGTGATGCCATAAAGAAAGGTATTTATTTTATAAACCGCCAACTAATAATTACAGATTCTGTACCGGCTACCGGCCCTGTTGTAGATGTTGACTTTCGAGGATGATAATTTGCTTGCCTGTAATATTGGCCTGTTAAACCCTAATGATGGCAGGTTCGGCAAAGTTGAACTTCTAAGATACAATTCAAAAGGACAATTACAAAAAGATACCACTGCCTTCATTGACAGTTTGCAAAGGCCGGCCCAGGTAACTGCAGCAGACTTGAACAATGACGGCAAGCAGGACTATATTATCTGCGAATTTGGATATTTAACCGGCGCCCTATCCTGGATGGAGAACCTGGGCAACCATAAATTTAAAAGGCATGTATTACGTAATGTTCCGGGCGCCATTAACGCTTATGTGCAAGATGAAAATCACGATGGGCTGCCCGATATATGGGCGTTATTTGGTCAGGGAGAAGAAGGAATTTTCCTTTTCACAAATAAAGGGAATGGAAATTTTGACCAGGAGGAAGTGTTAAGGTTCCCTCCATGTTATGGATCTTCTTACTTCGAACTGGCAGATTTTAATAAGGATGGTTACCCTGATATTGTTTATACTTGTGGGGACAATGCCGATTTTTCACCTGTATTAAAACCCTATCACGGCGTCTATATTTTTATAAACGATAGAACCAATCACTTTATACAAAAATTTTTCTTCCCTATAAATGGCTGTTATAAGGCTATTGCACGGGATTATGACGGAGATGGTGATCTTGATATTGCAACCATTTCTTTTTTTGCCGATTATGCGCGTCAGCCCGAAGAAGGGTTTGTTTACCTAGAAAATACGGGCAATTTTGAATTCCAGCCATATTCCTTTCCCGAAGCCAACCTCGGAAGATGGCTTACGATGGATGCCGGAGATATAGATGGAGATGGAAAAACAGACATTATTCTGGGAAATTTTTCCATTAAGCCGGCCATGATGAAGCATTCCGTTGACTGGACCCATTCGCAGCCTTTCATAGTTTTGAAAAATACACTGAAATAAAGATTATGATTTGAATTATGATTGCAACCAGGTTATAAATAAAGCTATCTTAATGCGGGAGGTTTTCACATGGCTTCGGATACCATCGAAGAAACTGAAACGGATCGACAGATTATCTTTGATTTGACTTATAATAAAAATTTTGATAAACTATACTTTCAATATATGAACAAGAAAAACTCACGTCTATTGCGTACGGTATTTGTCAGTTTACTCCTTATATTGATTTCAAAAAATGTGGCCGCACAAGCAATTCCTTCGTTTACTATACAGTTAACCAATGGAAAATTATTCTCTGCAAAAGATTTGTCACGCGATAAGCCAGTAATAATTATCTATTTCGCGCCGGATTGCGAGCATTGCCAGGTCTTGATGAACGAGCTTTTTAGAAAAATCCGGGATTTTAAGAAGGCGCAGATTGTGATGGCAACCTTCAAACCGCAAGGCGAAGTTGTTGATTTCGAAAGAAGTTACCAAACCAATAAATATCCTAATATAAAAGTAGGCATAGAAACACCGATATTTTTCTTCAGGGCTTATTACCATTTAGAAAACACTCCTTTTACCGCCCTTTTTGATAAGCATGGAAAATTAATAATTTCTTATAAAAAAGAAACTCCTGTTGATGATCTGATCAGGCATCTAAAGATTCTTTAATTAAAAATACGAAAGGATTTATACGGTTAAAATTATTGTCGTGGCTATTATTTTTATTCAAGTTACCAGTAATCGCCCAGAACGATATATAGCCGGTTCTTGATGAAGATGATGAATTGTAGATACTATTCTTTATCAAAATGACCTTTAAAACTATTATTCGTTACGGCAACCATCTAAAAAATTAAATCGTTGTGAGAAGGGACATCGTTTATTCAAAACATTTGTCATTAATTGTGAGGGTGTTTTGTGGTCAGAAAAAGCCGCTTAAGATAAAATTGCATTAGATATAGCGAAAAAAGTATTTTTTAAGAAAAAGTTAATATTATGCATCTTAATCCTAGATTTGCATGTCTATTATAGTACTGGTCTCTGTTTCAGGACAGTCTACGACTTTTTTTAACCATTTATTGATTGCTGATATGACTAACAAAACTTTTTATTCAAGGAAAAGGATTTCAACTTATTTTTTGCCGCTTGTTTTTCTTGCTGTTTTTTTTATCCCATCATTCGCTTTTGCCCAGGTTACTGCTGTTACAGGAAAAGTAACTGGTTCAGATGGGAATCCCGTTGCAGGAGTTACCGTTCAGGAAAAGGGTGGTGCCGGGGTGGCAACAGATGCCTCCGGTAATTTTTCTTTGAGTGTAACAAAGCCAGACGCAACCCTCGTGGTAACCTCATTAGGATACGAATCACAAAATGTAGCCTTGGCTGGCCGCTCAAATGTTTCAATAACGCTTAAAGGCGCCTCGGCAAAGGAGTTGGAGCAGGTCGTGGTTATTGGTTATGGAACTGCCAACAAACGCGATCTTACTGGCTCGATCGTAAAAATCAGTGGCAAAGAAGTGGCCGACAAGCCTAATACCAATCCTGTCGCATCGTTACAGGGAAAGGTTGCCGGCTTATCTGTTGTAAACAATGGCAATCCTGGTCAGGCTCCTGATATCCGCATTCGTGGTACGGTAAGCATAGGCCAGGTTCATCCTTTGTATGTAGTGGACGGTATATTTAATGATAATATTGATTACATCAATCCAAATGATATTGAATCTATTGAAATTCTAAAAGATCCGTCGTCTTTAGCAATCTTTGGCGTGAAAGGGGCCACTGGCGTTATTGCGATCACGACCAAAAAAGCTAAAGCAGGGCAAACCGTAATTAATTTTAATACCAGTTATGGATTCAAGCAGTTGGTGGATAAAATTAAATTCGTAAATGGAAATGAATTTAAAACGCTTTTTGCTGAAGAAAGAGCAGAAGACGCTAACAATCCCACAACAGCTCCATATGATTATACCGGTTTAACGGCTAATACGGATTGGATTGATGCCGTAACAAGAACAGGCCAATTTAGTAATAATAACCTGAGCGTATCTTCAAGCACAGATAAAAATAAATTCAATTTCGGACTTGGCTATATTTATGATCAGGGAATTATAAAACACCAGCAATTAGATAAATATCTTTTATCATTTAATGATGAATTGAATTTATACAAAGGAATTAAAATGGGTGTTAATCTAAATGTATCGAGACAGCATAACCCCTATGATGTAACTGCTGAAACAGGAACTGATGTGTTAAACACTGCCCGAAAAGCAGTACCTCTTGCATCGTCAGGTACAAAAAATTTCCGTGTCAGAGATCCATATGGGATAGATACAATAAATATGGATTTATATTCAGGCCTTAACGTGGGGCTTCAGTCTGCAGGTGTCGTAAATCCTTTGGTTCAATTGGAAAATGAATGGAATAAAGTAAAAAGTTTTGAACTACGTACCGTGGGAAGTGTTTTTGCAGAAATAACTTTTCTCAAATATTTTAATTTCAGGTCAACTTTTTATGCTGATATAAGTAATATTAACACGAGAAGGTATGTCCCGAAATATTACGATTATGATCCTGTAACAAATACACCACAATTAGTTAGCCAAACGACCAGTGTACAGGAAGATAATAACAATTACAAAAAATACCAGCAGGATTATATCTTAAATTTTAAAAGGAGCTTTGGAAGTAATAATCTAACGCTCACCGGCGGCTTTACCACTTACTATTTTGGTAATTTTAATACAACGGGTAAAACTAATGAAAATCCTTTAGGGCAGCCTATTCCAGACGATCCAAGATTTTGGTACCTGACAAATGGGTTTGAAGATCCAAGTACAAAATCTTCTTCATCAACTCAAAGTGAATATTCTACAGTTTCTTATTTAGCCAGGGCATTATATAATTATAAAAACAGGTATTTCCTTAATGCATCTTTCAGAGACGATGCTTCTTCCAGGATACCATCAAAAAACCGTGACCAGCAATTTTGGGCAGTAGGCGCGGCCTGGGATCTTTCCCAGGAAAATTTTATGGCAGGTCAACACATTTTCGACTTCTTGAAATTAAAGGGTTCTATTGGTGTATTGGGTAATCAAAGTGCATCGCAATTAGATGGCACTCCTATCAATTATCCTGGTTATCCCAATCTTTCAACAGGCACAAATGCAGTTTTTGGCAATAACATATTTTCCGCTGCAAAACGTGCTTACATTGAAAATCCTGATTTGAAATGGGAGACTGTTGATGCACAGGAAGTTGGGCTAGAACTAAATGCGTTCCAAAACAGGTTGCATTTTGAAGCAAATTATTATAATAAAACTACTAAAGACTTATTAACATACGTTAGCAGAAGTACACTTGGCCTTCCGGACGAATTAATAAATGGAGGCAGCATCAAAAACTCGGGCGAAGAATTTTCCGGATCCTGGAATCAAAACATTACGAAGGACTTGGCCTTTACCTTAAGTGGTAACATTACTTTCCAAAAGAATAAAGTTTTAAGTTTAAGCAAGGATTTACCTACCGGTTTCCTGTCCAGGGCTTTTCAAAATAATGGATCTGCCGAAAGCCGCACCATACCAGGTTATCCAATTGGTTCGTTTTATGGATATGTACAGGAAGGTATTTACCAGGATGCAGCTGATACTGCAAAATCACCTAACGCGGGTTCTATAGGGGCTTACAGGCCGGGAGATATAAAATTTAAAGATGTAAATGGCGATGGAAAAATTACATCAGATGATCGTACTGTAATTGGAAACCCTACTCCTAATGTTATTTATGGTGCTTCTCTTGGGGTTACCTATAAGGGAATTACTTTGGGAGTGGATATCAATGGAGTGCACGGAAACCAAATATTCAGAACGTGGGGAACATTGGAATCGCCTTTTCAAAGAGTGAATTATACTGCTGATCAACTTAACAGGTGGCATGGTCCGGGAACATCTAACCGCGTTCCTATTCTTGGCCAGGGGGATAGATTTAATTACAATGGTTCAACTTATAACCTGGAAGACGGGAGCTATATCAGATTAAGAAATATTCAGTTAGGATATAATTTTCCCCAGAGCATGTTGTCAAGGGTGAGGATCAAAAATTTAAGGATCTATGCCAACGTTCAAAATTTAAAGACATTTAAACATAATCTGGGTTATACTACAGAATACGGTGGCGATGCAACAGCATTTGGATATGACAATGGCGGTGGGGCGATTCCTGTTATAAGCACGTTTGGCCTCAATGTTACTTTTTAATATTTAAAATTAGGTGTATGAAAAAAGATAGAGTTTTATTATGGGTATTTGTATTATTATCTCCCTTGTTTATAACTTTCAGCGGGTGTAAAAAATTTTTGGATCGTAAGCCACTTACGGCAACTTTGGATGATCTTAAGCAGGGAGCACTCGAAGGCCAGGTTCTGGGAATGTATAATATTCTAAGAACCTATGGCGGCTTTTCACTTCTGCCATGGCTTGACACGCACAGCATCAGAGATGATGATGCGGCAAAAGGCAGTGATATCAATGATGGTAAAGAAATAGTTTCGGAATATGATAAGTTTCAGTATACGAAAGATGACTGGGCAACGAATACTTATTATAATGATCACTATGCAATGATAAGTGCTGCCAATGATGCTTTGTATATTGCTGATTCCACAAAAGTTTCTGATCCCGCTTCACTCCGTAACATAGGAGAAGCTTGTTTTTTCAGGGCATATGCTTATTGGGAATTGATGAAAACATATGGCGAAGTGCCTTTGATTAACTTTAAAATAAAGAATCCGAAAGATGGCCTTATAAATAAATCTCCTTTAGATGTTCTCTATGCCTTTGTAGACTCTAATTTACAGGCAGCTTCGCAACTTCTACCCTTATCTGCATCTGAGTATTCAGTCTCCGGAGCGGATGTTTACAAAGGAAGATTAACAAGAGGAGCTGCTAATACACTTTGGGCGGAAACTTATTTGTTCAGAAAAAACTGGCCACTGGTAATTTCTCTTTGTAACCAGGTGATTGCTTCTAATCAATATTCATTAGAGCCAAATTTTCCTGATATCTGGAAAGACGGTTTAAACGGTGCAGGCAAAAATTCTTCAGAATCCATTTTCGAAATGAACTCCAGCGATGGTCAAAATGCGCAAAGTAATGGCGCTGTTGAAAACGGGAGTAATTTTGGGACATCACAACAAGTTCGCCAAAATGGTGCACCTATTGATTGGAATCTTGGGTGGGGTTGGAACGTGCCTACTGACAAACTGGTTAATTCCTGGGATTCTACCGATCCGAGGAAATCGCAAACCATCCTGTTTTCGGGACAGTCGGATGGCGGAGCTGCTGCCGGAGGTTTTGGAGCGATACTTCCTGCATATACAGGGCCTGACGGGGCAGGCGGGCTTGCGGAGAAATATTGGAACAAAAAACTCTATACGGGTAACGACCCTCAGATGCGAGTATTCACGGGCTTCGTAAAAAGTAATGGAGGCGCATCGTGGATAAACCATAGGATTTTCCGCTATGCTGAAGTGATTTTAATGCTTGCGGAGGCTTCAAATGAAATGGGGGATGGCCCGACTGCCGCAGCTAACTTAGAATTAATACGAAACCGGGCCAGTGGAAATTTAGGGCCCGCCAGAACGATTTTACCGGCCATTGCTTTTGTTAACCAGGCACAAATGAGAACGGCAATTAAAAATGAAAGGCATTTCGAGCTTGCCATGGAAGGTAAAAGATTCTATGATTTGGTAAGGTGGGGCGATGCATTAACTGAACTCGGCCCCTTAGGCTATACAGATCGCTGCCGCTACTACCCAATACCACAGCCCGCTATTGATTTATCAGGCGGTGTATTAAAACAAAATCCGGAATGGTAATCAAGCTTTAATTGACTATAGGTTAAAGGCTGCATTATTTTGCAGCCTTTTTTAATGTGTGTCAATAATGTTTTGTAACGTAATTGTAACCAGACGTAAAGAAAGTGCAGTAAAAACAATATCAGGATATGTTTGCTAACTTATCACTGAGGAAGACTCCTTTGTGAGATGTTAGGAACGATTTTAAAATATTAGTACGGAATGTTAGTAAAAATCCCTTCTGTAATGATTCTCTGTGTTCGGTCCAATTGACGAAATACTTTAAGGCTGAAAGTTCCACTCATAGTTCTTCTTGACGGGTCTATTGAAGTTATCGCCAAAGCTCCCCCTGAATCACCAGGATTGATCCCTTCGTATGACGAAAAAGCTAAACCATTACTGTCTTCATAGCCACAGAAATTCGTACTGCTGTTCATGTCAAGGCTGTATACGTGAACCCCCGAATCCGCCAGGGTAAAAGAAATCAGCGCTTGATCGGCCGTTTTTCCTGCTATCGAAATTACGCCATCATTTCTTCTGACGGCGCCCCAAATGGCAGCAACAAACTGAACCCCACTAATTTGTGCTTTAAAATCAACCTTCGTATTTACCACTGCATCGAAAGGGGGGTCAAATTTTTTTTGACAGGAATTGAAAACAAACGTCAGTGCCGAAAACGCGATGACAAAACTGGTACGCATTGATTCAAAATATTAAACGAATTTAAGAATTTATGTTGGTCACCGGAGGTGCAATACTTTTTAATTATCCTGCGATTTATTTTTGTCTTTTAATAAATTTACTTGTTTCTTCCGGGTATACTTTTATAAGATGAGTATGTATCAGGGCCGCCGTAGGAACATCAGCGCCCGAAAGCATAAGTGCAACTGACATAGAAGGCTGACGCGGCATATGGCAGTCAATACAATTCGATTTTATTGAGGAAACTTTTGAAGGATCTATTTTGCAATAAGTTGCGTGTTCTTTGTTATGGCACGTTATGCATCTTTCGGAAAATAATTTAACTTTTCCTCTTTCATTTTCATGCGTATTATGACAGGTAACGCATGTGAGCGTTGCACTCATTCTAAAACATTTACTCTCCTTAAGCAATCCAAGCTGGTTACCGTGTACATCAATTTCCTTAGTTGCCGGGCCGGAGGTATTCGGTACAAAATAATTTGCTAACGTATCTCCGGCAATAAATTCAAAAGAAGGCTTTGTTTTTTGCAACCGGCCTCCATGGCACAGTCCACATAAATCCAGGGTTTGCTGTCGTGTGAATTTTGCCGGATTGATAATGTATTTTCCGGTTAGATCACTTGGGTTTTTTGTTTCATATTCAACATGCATTGCGGCAGGCCCATGACATTTTTCACATTGAACACCGTACAGTATTTGATAATGATCAAATTCTTCGGGTTCTTTGCCTGGACTGGATATAACATTTGTATAAGTGCTGTGGCATTCAAGACAACGTGACGTAGCAGGCCGGTTATAAATAACTTTGTTGGGAAACCCCGGGCTGTTGGCCCATTCATTTGCTGAAGTTAAATAGGAAATAGGTAATTGAAATAGCTCGTTACCTTTCCAGGAAAGATAGGTTTGTCCCTTTGCTCCGGAACCTGTTACTACATCGAAGCGACGCGCCACTTTTTCAACACCTTTTGAATAAGCAACCTCGTATAACCCACTGTCCCTTTTTTCCATCCTGACAAATAATCCCGGGTGAAATGAATAGAGATTTTTATCCTTTTTAAAACTTCCTTTAATTGAATTTTCCGAAGCAGGTGAAGAAGTTAAATTATGATTGGTAAGAAGAAAGCTTTCACAAATCTTTTTATGACATTTGTTACAGGTTGACGATCCTGCAAATTGCTGAAAGTTTACATTTCTCTTTTCCGAAACCTCTAAAGGCGTCTCTTTCTTTTCATCTGAATCGTTCTCGTTATTAATACATTGTACCAGTATAAGAAAGCAGGAAACAATAAGCAATATCACAATTGCAGAACGTTTGTAATTGATAATTTGGAACATGCTAAAAACCTGGTTGTCATTGTAAACTTGCAAGCTAATTCTAAAATTTTCAAGTTCCAAAAGCTATCGTCTGCCATACAAATAACCTGTATCTTTACTCATTCACTTAAGAGATATAAAACATCATTTATGCCTTCAAAAAGGCTGATTATTTTTTGGCTTTTCCTTTCATTTTTTTTTTTTAATTCCTGTCATAATCCTGATAATTTATTCGCAAAGTTATCTCCTTCACAAACCACATATCGATTTTGAAAATAATCTAGATAAAAAGAGACCGGTTTGGTATTCTTTATTATTTATATTATTACAATGGCGGCGGAGTTGCCATCGGCGATATTAATAATGATGGGCTACCCGATATTTATTTTACCGCCAACAGTTATGGGCACAATAAGCTATATCTAAATAAAGGCAACTTTCAGTTTGAAGATATTACCGACAAAGCAGGTGTAGCCGGTACGGCCGACTGGTGTAGTGGGGTAACCATGGCAGATGTGAACGGTGATGGCCTTTTAGATATTTATGTTTGCGCTGTTGCCAATCATCATGGGTTAAAGGGGCGCAATATGCTTGTTCATAAATAATGGCCCTTCTACCTCCGGAGCGGCCAAGGGTGAGGTTACATTTACAGAAAGCGCTGCTCAATATGGATTGGATTTTTCTGGCTTTTCTACGCAGGCCGCTTTTTTTGATTATGATCATGATGGCGATCTGGATTGTTATATACTGAATCAATCGCATTATCCAAATCAAAATATTGTTGATACCAGCAATCGCAGGAAAGTAGATCTTTATTCAGGTGACCGGCTTTACCGGAATGATATGAACACGCCTTCAAAAAAATTCACAGATGTCTCTGCAAAGGCTGGTATCTATCAAAGCAACCTTGGTTATGGATTGGGTTTGGCTATTGGAGATATTAATAATGATGGATGGGATGATATTTATATAGGCAATGATTTTCATGAAAACGATTATTATTATGTAAATAACGGCCCTTCTCCCTCTCCCTCCGGAGAGGGCCTGTCCCGTCTGTCGGGAGCCGGGGTGAGGTTACCTTCACAGAAAGCGGCGCTAAATTTTTTAATCATTACAGTCGCTTCAGTATGGGTAATGATGTAGCAGATTATAATAATGACGGCCAATTGGATGTTGTCACGGTAGATATGCTTCCGCATGATGAAAAAGTATTGAAAACTTATGGCAGTGATGAAAACCCGGATATTTATAAATTCAAAATAATAAATAATGGCTACCAGTATCAGTATTCAAAAAATTGTCTGCAACGCAATAATGGCAATGGCAGCAGCTTTAGTGAAACAAGTTTATTAAGCGGCGTTTCAGCCACAGACTGGAGTTGGAGCCCGCTTTTTGCAGACTTTGATAATGATGGCAATAAGGATTTATTTATTTCAAGTGGTATTGTAAAACGGCCGGTAGACCTGGATTATGTTCGTTTTATTTCTGATCTTTACATGCACAAAGCTTTGAACAGTTCAGATGCATATGATGATATGGCTTTGGAAAAAATGCCTGATGGAAGTTCTCATCCGTTTCTGTATAAGGGAGATGGACATCTGTCATTTAAAGATGTATCAGATGCCTGGGGAACGGCGAGACATGAAAGGATATTTTAATGGCGCTGCATACGCAGATTTAGATAATGACGGAAAGCTCGACCTGGTAATTAATTCCCTCAACGGGCCTGCAGTAATTTTGAAAAATAATGCTCCCGTAGAAAAATTATATTTCAATTTCATTTAAAGGTAATGGCCTTAATACATATGGGAATAGGTTGCAAAGCTTATGTCTTTCAAAAAGGAAAGATGCAATACGAGCAACTAATGCTTACGAGGGGTTTTCAATCCTCATCAGATACGAGGTTGCATTTTGGATTGGACTCAATGGCTGTCATTGACAGTTTGTTGGTTATTTGGCCGGATCAGAAATTCCAGGTATTAAAAAATATTACTGCCAATAAGCAGCTAACCATTTTTCAGAAAGATGCTGGCGGCGCATTCAATTATGCGGCTTATTTTAAACCTGCAGCCACTTACTTTACGAATATCAGCGATTCGATACACCTGTCACTGGAAGCATAAGGAAAATAACTTTGACGATTTCAATGTCCAATATTTAATTCCGCATGAAGAATCTACCAGGGGCCCTAAAATTGCAGTAGGAGATGTGAATGGCGATGGCCTCGATGATTTTTATGCCTGCGGTGCAAAAGGACAGCCCGGCGTATTAATGATTCAGCAAAAAAACGGCACATTTGTTTCTGCCGACACGGCAGTATTTCGTAAAGATGCAGGATGCGAAGATGTTGATGCATTATTTTTTGATGCTAACGGTGACGGGTACCCTGACTTATATGTGGTGAGCGGGGGAAACGAATATACAGGCAATAATAATTTCTTACTTGACAGGCTATATCTTAATGACGGAAAGGGTAATTTTATTAAATCGACCAATTCTTTACCAGCCATATTTGAAAACAAATCATGTGTAACGGCTGCCGATGTTGATCATGATGGTGATATGGACCTTTTTGTTGGAAACCTTGCAAACGCCGGCGCTTACGGTATTCCTCAAACTTCTTTTTTATTGATCAATGATGGCAGCGGGCATTTTACCATAGATAACAACAAGACCATCCGGCTTTCCAATCTTGGAATAGTTACCTCAGCAGTTTTTGCAGATATAAATAATGATGGCTGGAAAGATTTGATCGTAACAGGCGAATGGATGCCTGTGACAATCTTTCTGAATAAAAATGGAAAATTTGATAAAACGGAAGTTCCCAACTCGACAGGCTTATGGCAAACGCTTTTTATGGATGATGTAAATGGAGACGGGCATTTGGATATCCTTGCCGGTAACTGGGGCTGGAATAATAAATTCTGGAGTGGTAAAAATGGCCCCTTAAGATTGTATGTTGGCGACTTTGACAAGAATGGTAAAATGGATCATTTGCTTTCCTATACAGCCAATGGAATCGAATATCCTTTTCTGGCAAAGGACGAGGTAGAACGCGAACTGCCTTTGCTAAAGAAACATTATTTATTGTATGCTGACTATGCAGGTGTGCCCATGAAAGATGTTTTTTATGGATGGATCGATAGCACAAAACCTTTAATAGCCGAAAGATTGGGCTCAGCAATTTTATACGGTGATGGTAAAGGCAATTTTTCAATTAGCGATTTACCTGCTGATCTGCAATTGGCTCCGGTATTTTCTTTTCAAAAAATTAAAAACCCTTTGTTGAATAAAAACAGCTACCTGGCCGGAGGTAATTTTTTTGATGTTATTCCCTATGAAGGCAGGTATGATGCGCAGGCACTCGCCCTTTTTAATAGCGATAAAAATGATGCTATGAACTATATTCCCCAGGTCAACTTATCAAAGGTTAAGGGCCAGGTAAGAGATATAAAATGGCTGCATACTGTAAAATATGGAGATATAATGATGGCAGCGAGAAATAACGACAGTATTATATTTCTTCGAGGTAAAAAATAAAAGTAAAAAACGCGCATTACTTTGAACAGAAATTTTTGTTTAATGAAAAAGCTACGATTTAAAGCCGCTTTAGAAATTCTATTAAAGTTGAATTTTTTAGGTAAGTTAGTTTCCTACCGATGTATCGGCAGGGGTTGGGGTAAGTTTCCGGTAAAATATTTTCTATTCATCTTTTTTTTATGTGCCTCTTTCCAGCCTTTTGCTCAAAAGAAAAACAAATCTGCAGCAAATGCAGCAGAAGGTAAAACGACCGGAATAAATAAGAGTATCTCCGATTCTGCATTACTTGACCTGGTTGAAAAACAAACCTTCCGGTACTTTTGGGATTTTGCAGATCCTCTAAGTGGTATGGCACGGGAAAGAAGTAATCCCGGTAATGATTATGGGCCTGAAGTAGCGGCAACAGGCGGTACCGGCTTTGGAATTATGTCAATAATCGTAGCTGTCAACAGGCAATGGATAACAAGAGATTCTGCGGTAAACCGCTTATTGAAACTGGTTAAATTTCTTTTGAAAAGTGATAAGTATCACGGGGTCTTTCCGCATTGGCTAAACGGTTCCACAGGCAAAACAATTCCGTTTAGCTCAAAAGATGATGGGGGCGACCTGGTCGAAACTTCTTATTTGTTCGAGGGCTTGTTATGTGCAAGGGCATATTTTAACGAGGATAATCTTAAGGAAAAAGAACTCCGCAACCGGATTACATGGATGTGGAATGATGTTGAATGGAGCTGGCACACAAGGGGAGGAATTAGTGTTTTATACTGGCATTGGAGTCCCAATAACGGGTGGGGCATGAATGCAGAAATCAGGGGCTGGAACGAGTGCCTGATTGCTTATATCCTGGCGGCATCGTCTCCCCAGCATTCCATTGAATCAGATGTCTACAACAAGGGGTGGGCTGTAAATAATGATTTTTATAATGGTAAAAAATTTTACGATTATACTTTGCCGCTGGGTTACGATTATGGCGGCCCTCTTTTCATTGCCCACTATTCTTTTTTAGGCCTCGATCCTCATGGATTGAAAGACAAGTATGCCGACTACTGGGAGCAAAATCAAAATCATACTCTAATCAATCGCTCATACTGCATCGACAATCCAAAACAGTACAAAGGATATGGAGCCAATTGCTGGGGACTCACAGCAAGCGACAGCTATGTGGGTTATTCTGCACATTCTCCTTTAAATGACCTGGGCGTAATTTCACCTACCGCTGCATTGTCATCTTTTCCTTACACGCCTGAATATTCCATGCAGGCATTGAAACATTTTTATTTCGATTTAGGTGATAAAATATGGGGTAATTATGGTTTTGTGGATGCTTTCAGTGAATCAAAAAACTGGTATGCCAAATCATATCTCGCGATTGATGAAGGCCCGATTGTGGTGATGATAGAAAATTATCGAAGCGGGCTGTTGTGGAAGCTCTTTATGAATATACCTGAAGTTCAAAATGGTTTAAAGAAACTGGGATTTACAAGCCCGTATTTTTAATACACCTGTATTATTTTTTTTAACCAGTTTTGCTGTTTAGATAATAAATTTTATAAATCCGTAAGATGACAGATGGTAAAAAATATTTTATTTTTTTATTATTCACTGTCTTCGTTCATTACACAGCTACGTCCCAACATCAATTCCAAATCTGGAGCGGCAACCTGGGGGGTGCCCTTTATAAGCAAACTTTCGGAGTAGGAAATGATCATGATACTATTCCCGGCCCTGCTTTACCTGCGGGTATCACAGATTTTGCTTATAATAATAACGGTTGTCCTCCGGCAGGAAGCTATAGCATCGTGCAAAAAGTAAATCCAAAATATTGCTCTAATGGTAAATGGCTTTTGATTTCACTTGATCACAGGCAGGAAAAATTTGGCAATATGATGTTGGTACATAATGTTGCCAGTGCCGCTTCAAGAATAGTCTATGTAGATACCGTGAATCAAGACTTATGTGCGGGTACTGTTTACGAATTTTCCGCGGCTATTATTAATGTCGACACGTTAGCTACCTGTTCTTCAATACCTGATTTCCCTTCTTTTATGTTTAGTTTGGAAGATGCCTCAGGCAACGTATTAAAATCATATACTACTCCCCAAATTTCGGCCGCCCCGGCCAGAACTTCAGCAGGGCCGTTGTGGAAGTATTCTGTTTATGGATTTGATGATACAATGCCTGTAAATATGAATAAGATTATTTTAAAAATAACTTTGGTGCCTTTCGCAAATTATCTCAATTGTAATAACGATTTTGCCATTGATGATATAATGTTCAGCCCTGCCGGCCCCGCAATAAATATTGCATTTGATGGATTACCCCCGGGTTCAATTGTAGCCGGATTCTGTTTCCAGGATAATAAAAGTGTTTCTATGAGCGGAGCCATGGATCCTTTTTACCCCCATCCGGCTTTTCAATGGCAGGAAACTTCAAATAATGGCATTACATGGCAAGACATCCCCGGTGCTGGCAAGAGCTCTTATTCACAAAATTTCCCGGTGTCCGACACTTTTCTTTTTCGTTTAAGAGGATCAGATGCTTCTCTTATTAATAAGGTAGGCTGTGGTTCAGTTTCAGATGTTCTTAAGGTTGAAGTGGACGGTATACCATCTGATATTAGCGCCACCAGTAATTCACCTGTGTGTGTGGGCCAGGTTATTAAATTTAATGCAACGGGTGGGGCAAGTTATATATGGCATGGCCCGAATGGATTTACTGATGATATTGCAACGCCAGATATTTTTCATTCATCATTAGCCGATAGTGGAACGTACTATGTGCAAATTAAAAGCTTTGGAGGATGTACCGCTAAAGACAGCACTAACGTCAAAATAATTGGAACTAACCTGACATTGGGTCCCGATCAATCTATTTGCAAAGGCCAAAGTGTTCAATTGCGTGCAAACGGCGGCCTTAGCTACGTTTGGTCTCCGGCAACAGGTCTGTCCAATACAAGAATAGCTGATCCTATAGCTACGCCGGAGGTCACAACTACCTATTCGGTAACAGTAAGCGATCAATCCGGATGTCTTAATTCTGATTCGGTGATCATAAAATTATTAAACAGTATTACTGTAAAAGCAGCTATTTCCGGCCTAAGCTTTTTATGCCGGCCGTACGATAGTGCTTCATTCAAAGATATGAGTCTTGGGGAAATTGAGACCTGGCATTGGGATTTTGGAAACGGTGTATCAAGTTCAGTACAAAACCCCTCAGTTCAAAACTTTTCGATAGCCGACAATACGACAGATTATAGAGTGCGGTTGACTATAACAGACACTGCCGGTTGTTCCGATACAACTTATCATGTAATGAAAGTAGAGAACAATTGTTATATAGCCATTCCATCGGCCTTTACCCCAAATGGAGATGGCTTGAATGATTATCTGTATCCTTTGAATGCTTATAAAGCAACCCAACTTTTATTCAGGGTATTTAACCGCAACGGGCAATTGGTTTTTGAAACACGGGACTGGACAAAAAAATGGGACGGCACCTTTGAAGGTAACCCCTTAACTACCGACGTTTTTGTTTGGGAATTGGGTTATACAGATGCCGCGAATAAAAAAATATTTTTGAAAGGATCGACATTACTTATAAGATAAATATATCTTTTTGGTAAAGGGTTTCGAATTCAAATTGCTTTGTCGTACCTTATCTTGCAATCGACAAAACTGTGTGGTTTAATGAATTGAATTATCAAAAGGAATTGTTGTGGCGGCTATTTATTAAATTCAACAAGGGTCTAAAATAGGATCTCACAGCCTGTATCTAAAATAACAAACCGTTGATCAAACGATTGCTTTTATATGGATTAATATGTTCAGCCACGGTTCATGCGCAGGAACATTTGTACGACTATACATTTTTTGCCAATAGCCGGATGGCGGGCAATTATTTTTTCAGTAAAACATCCTTTCAATCGCCTTCCCTTATAAAAAATGAAAGTAACCGGTTACCGGTTAGTAATAAAATATTTCATACACCTGGTACCGCTTTACAACTTGAATATGTAAATGGAAAAAAGGGAACTTGGAGCGCAGCCATTTTTAGAGAAAATTTACGTTCGCAGGACCATTTTAAGCCGGTGCAGTATCTTTCATTCAGTATCTATGTTTCTTCATCGTATAGTAGTTTAAAAGCATTACCGGCATGCCAACTGATACTGAAAGACAGCAGCCTTTCCAATAAATTTAATTTTATAATAAATAAAACAAACGCATGGGAAACTGTATGTACGCCTGTTAATGTCTTTAACGGAATTGATTTTACAAAGCCTGGTAATGTGATTGGAGTTGTATTTTCCCAAAATGCAGGTGATGGAGGTAAGCACACAATTTACATAGATGATATAGAGTTTTTATCAACAAGAACAGCTTCTGCTGTTACAGCCAGGCCTTTTATTGTGAACTGCAAAGGCTATGCAAGGCACATAGATATTTCCTGGCAACCTTTTTCTGATGAGCAGGTAAAGTTTGTAAAAATCTATCGCACAGAAAATGGGAAGACGATACCTGTAGGGATCCAATCACCCTTGATTAACCGCTATACGGATTTTACCGGGGTAACCGGTAGACAATACAGTTATAGAATTTCATTTCTTAATAATCTATATGAAGAGACAAAGTTTTCCAATACAGTTTCAGCCGAAACAAAAGCAATGACCGATGATCAATTGCTTACAATGGTACAGGAAGCTTGCTTCCGTTATTATTGGGAAGGCGCTGAAAAAGTAAGTGGATTAGCCAGGGAAAATATTTTGGGCCGAACCAATATGATCGCCGCAGGAGCATCGGGTTTTGGCATTATGGCTTTAATTGTAGGAACAGAAAGAAAATTTATCACCCGCAAACAATCCATTGATCGCTTTATTAAAATCGTTTCTTTTCTTGAAGGAGCTCAAAAGTTTCATGGCGCATTTTCTCATTTTATTGATGGGCCAACGGGTAAGGTGGAGCCTTTTTTTGGAATGCGTGATGACGGAGGTGACCTTGTGGAAACATCTTTTTTGCTACAGGGATTATTGGCTGCGAGGGCATACTTCAATAAAGATGATTATAATGAGAAAACGATCAGGGATAAGATTACTCATATCTGGCAAAACATTGAATGGGACTGGTACAGGCGCTATCCTGATAGTAAATATTTATATTGGCACTGGTCGCCGGATAAAGAATGGATCATTAATCACCGGTTAACCGGCTGGAATGAAACGATGGTTACCTACTTACTCGCTATCGCCTCGCCCACGCACAGCGTTCCCGCAAGCCTCTATTATAGCGGATGGGCCAACCAGGACAGTACCGGGCAACAGTACCGTATCAATTGGGGAGGCACTACTGACGGCTCACGATACACAAACGGTAAAACGTATTTCGGTATTAAGTTAGATGTTGGAGTATCGAACGGTGGCCCGCTTTTTTTTACACATTATTCCTATCTTGGCTATGACCCACATTTGATCACAGATAAGTATACCAACTACTTTGTCAACAATCGCAATATAGCACTCATTAATTATCGGTATTGTTTGAAAAACCCTAACAATTACAAAGGTTATGGAGATAGCTGCTGGGGCTTAACAGCGTCTGATGGCCCGGTTGATTATGCCGCCTGTGAGCCAGTGGCAGGAAGGAATGACGGAACGATTGCGCCTACGGGTGCCGTTAGTTCATTTCCATACACACCGGCCGAATCAATGAAGGCACTAAAAAATTATTATTTCAACTATGGGAAATTTTTGTGGGGCGAGTATGGCTTCCGGGATGCTTTCAACCTTTCCCAAAACTGGTGTTCGAATATTTTTATGGGACTGAACCAGGCACCAATGGTCGTCATGATCGAAAACTACCGTACAGGGCTTATATGGAAATTATTTATGAGTAATGAGGATATCAAAAATGGATTGGAAAAGTTGAAATCGGAATCACAGAAATGATTTGGTTCTCACCCCTCTCTTTTGGAGAGGGGCAGGGGTGAGGTTGATTTGATTTTCATCCCCCTCTCTTTTGGAGAGGGGCAGGGGTGAGGTTGAAATGGTTTTCATCCCCCTCTCTTCCGGAGAGGGGCCAGGGGTGAGGTTAATTAATTCCAACTCTCTCTTCTTCGGAGTGGTTGGTGACGATGGTTTAAAAAAATTATATGGCCTATAAAATTATCTTTACTTTTTTTACTATTACCTGTAGTACATTCTTATTTGCTCAAAAGAATAAACAACATAAAACATTTCCCGATTCTATTGCGCCTGTTGGTGTCATCAAAGGCCTCTCTGATTCACAATTGTTAGACGTTGTGCAGCGTCAAACCTTCAGGTATTTCTGGCATTTCGCACATCCAGTTAGCGGATTGGCAAGAGAAAGAGATAATACAGTTAAGGCCAATTATTACTGGGATTACATAAACGAAGCCTACGATGAACCTAATTTCAGTAAAGGTACATTTGGCCCGGAAGCGTGTGCAATTGGTGGAACAGGGTTTGGTATCTTATCAACAATTGTCGCCGTTAACCGTGGATGGATTGGCAAAGATACTGCGTTGAAGCGCCTTGTAAAAGTCGTTGATTTTTTAATTAAAGCTGATTGCTTTCATGGTATCTATCCTCATTTTATGAATGGAGCAACCGGTAAAACAATCCCTTTCGGAAGGCTGGATGACGGCGCAGATATAGTAGAAACTTCTTACTTGTTCATGGGTCTTTTATGCGCCAAAGAATATTTCAATGGGGATACTCCCTTAGAAAAATATTTTAGAAACCGGGTAAAACAAATGTGGGATGTCGCAGACTGGAACTGGCATAGCAAAGGAGATACTAAATTTTTATACTGGCACTGGAGCCCGGCTAATGATTTTAATATGAACTTTCCTGTGTATGGATATGATGAAGCTTTGATCACCTATATCGTTTCGGCGTCATCGCCTTCGCACCCGATCTCCAAAGAACTGTATGAAAATTCATGGGTGAAAAGTGCAAGCTGGAAAAATGGAAAGTCTTACTATGATATTAAGCTTCCCCTGGGAAACTTTGATAAAGGCGGCCCGTTATTTTTTGAACAATACACCTATATGGGAATCGATCCGAATGGATTACAAGATGATCATGGAGTTGATTATGCAGAGCAAACAAAAAATCATACACTTATCAACAGGGCGTATTGTATTGATAATCCAAAAAAATTCAAAGGCTATGGCGAAAACTGCTGGGGCTTAACTGCCGGTGACAGTTATAAAGGTTATGTGGCTCATTGTCCTCAGGAAGACCTTGGGGTAATACAACCCACGGCAGCCCTGTCCTCATTTCCTTATACTCCGGAGTATAGTATGCAGGCATTAAAACATTTTTATTATGATCTTGGAAATAAAATCTGGGGGCCTTATGGTTTTGCCGATGGATTCAGTGAATCAAAAAACTGGTATGCAGCAACACATCTTGCGATTGACCAGGGGCCAATTGTTGTGATGATTGAAAATTACCGAAGCGGGTTACTATGGAAACTTTTTATGAATATTCCTGATATTCAAAATGGCTTACACAATTTAGGATTTACAAATAAGTATAAAAAATGAACAATGAAAAATAAAATTTTTATCACGGTTGCATTTCTTCTTATTACTGAGCAGTTTTATTAAGGCACAAAATACTTCTGCTTACGAAAAGCATTTATATGTGCAAGGGCAGGATACACTTCCTTACCGGTTGTTGCTTCCTCTTAATTATAACGTAAAAAAGAAGTATCCCCTGATTCTTTTCCTCCATGGATCAGGAGAAAGAGGAAATGACAATGAAAAGCAACTGGTGCATGGAGGCGACCTTTTTTTAATGGACAGTATCCGCAAAAATTACCCGGCAATTGTTGTATTTCCACAGTGCTCGGCTGATGGGTTTTGGAGTAATATCACCGTTCATGAGGATACCGTTTCCAACACAAGAACTTTTACATTTCCCGTCGATCTGCCGCCTAAAAAAGACATGAAGCTATTGATGTCATTGATACCCGGCCTTGAAAAAAATTATCCTGTAGATAAAGAAAGAATGTATGTTGGAGGCCTTTCCATGGGAGGCATGGGCACCTACGAGCTTGTACGCAGAATGCCTGATAAATTTGCTGCCGCCATTGCCATCTGCGGTGGAGCAGACCCGGTAACTGCCCAACAAATAAGCAAGCCATCCTGGTGGATTTTTCATGGGTTAAAAGATAATGTTGTTGATCCGCAATTGAGTAAGAACATGGCCGCAGCTTTAAAAGCTGCCGGTGCGGATGTACAGTTAACGCTATATCCTGAGGATGGACATGATAGCTGGGATGATGCATTTAAGGAACCCCAGTTCTTTTCGTGGATGTTTTCACATCATAAATAATTGAAGAGGCACGAAAACCATCAGCTACGGGCAGGAAGATAATATTGGAAAGTAGTTTCCCTGGCCTATGGTGCAAGGGCGGTATTAATTTAGGTAAACTTGAATATTGAAACTTGAAACTTGAAACTTGAATTTGATATTGAATATTGATTGTATTTCAATTATTCAATAAACAATATTCGACACCCAATACCCAGGTAAAATGAAAACAGGGGACTTACTAAAACATAATGAGTTGTTAAAAAATAAAAATATAGTAATCATTGGCGGAACTACCGGTATTGGCTTATCTGCAGCAAAAGCATTTATAGCAAATGACGCAAATATTGTTGTCGTAGGAAGAAATGCTGATAGTGTTGCTGAAGCAAAAAAAATATTGGGAAAGAATGCTGAAGTCATTAGTGCAGATGCTACAAACAGTGATACTGCAATAAATGCGATTGACATTTGTATAGAAAATTTGGCAGCTTTGATGGGTTGTATCATGTTGCCGGCGGCAGTGGAAGAAAAATGGGAGATGGTCCTTTGCATGAATTAACATTGGATGGATGGAATAAAACATTGGAATTAAATCTAACTTCTTTGATGTTATCCAACCAGGCTGCTGTTAAAAAATTTCTTGAATTAAATAAAGGCGGAACAATTTTAAACATGAGTTCTGTATTGGGTTATTCTCCATCGCCACATTATTTTTCTACACATGCTTATGCAGCCGCTAAAGCTGCTGTTATTGGGTTTACCAAATCCATTGCAGCATATTATGCAAAAAATAATATCCGGGTAAATGTAATTGCACCGGCATTGGTGGAAACACCAATGGCGCAAAGAGCAGCCAACGATGAAACAATTATATCGTTTATCAAAACAAAACAACCATTGGATGGTGGAAGGATCGGCATGCCGGAAGATCTGGATGGACTGGCAATTTATTTTATGAGTGAACAATCAAAATTTACAACAGGCCAGGTGATAGCAGTTGATGGGGGATGGAGTGTAAGTGAAGGACAATTTTAAATCACCCTCTCCACCGGAGAGGGCTAGAGTGAGGTAAACAATTATGAAAACTGCAATTGGAATTGATTTAGGTGGCACAAGAATAAAAGCAGTCGCAATAGATGCTGATGGAAATGTATTGCATCAATTGTATCAGCCCAACAAATGATGGTGAATGATACAATTTGGAAAAATGCAGTAATGGCTGCAGTAAAAGAATTACAAAGACATATTAAAAACAGGAAAAATAAATATTGGCTTATCTGCACCCGGTTTGCCCAATGAAAATAATACGGCAATTGCGTTTATGCCCGGCCGTATGCAGGGCCTGGAAAATTTATATTGGAAAGATTTTTTACATCAGCCAGCTTATGTTTTAAATGATGCAGTAGCAGCTATGATGGGCGAAGCAAATTTGGAGCGGCAAAAAATAAAAAAAATGTGGTGATGTTAACTTTGGGAACAGGCGTGGGTGGCGCCATATTAATTGATGGAAAGCCTTACCAGGGTGCATTTAATAAAGCAGGCCATATTGGGCACATGGTTATCAATGATGAAGGTGATGCTGATGTAACAGGTATGCCCGGCAGTCTGGAAGAATGTATTGGTAACTGCACTATTGAAAAAAGAAGCAAAGGGAAATTTACTTCCACACATGAATTGTTGAATGCTTATAAAAATGGCGATGCATTTGCAAAAGATGTCTGGATGAAATCAGTAAGGCAACTGGCAATCGGCCTTGCTTCCGTCACTAATATTCTTTCGCCGGAAGTAATTGTATTGGGCGGCGGGATTACAGAAGCCGGCAACGATTTATTTGAGCCATTGGAAGAATATATGAATCAATATGAATGGAGAGCCGGTGGAAATAAAGTAGAAATTGTAAAAGCAACTTATGGCGATATGGCAGGCGCAATAGGCGCCGCTTGTTTTGCGATGAGTTTCTGCAGTTGAATTGGTTATTGAATATTGAGTGTTGAAATTATGAACGTTTAATTAAGAAAATATTCAATATTCAATACTCAACGTTCAATGTTAAAGTGAAAGCACAAAATGTTAAGTTATGAATCTTACAGAAATATATTTAGAAAAATGTTCAGCAATTATTGAAAAAATAAAAGCACAGCAGCAACAAATTCAGCAAACTGCAAAATGGTTTGCTGAAAGTATTTTGGCAGGAAGAGTGGTGCATTTATTTGGTACCGGCCATAGCAGGATCATGGTAGAAGAAATGTGGCCAAGGTATGGCTCATTTCCTGGCTTTAATCCAATTGTTGAACTATCACTTACCTATCATAATAATGTAACGGGAGCCAACGGGCAAAGGCAGGCGATGTTTCTGGAAAATGTCAGCGGGCTTGCAGAAAGAATTTTACGAAATTTTAATTTGGATGAAAAAGATTGCGCATTAATTGTTTCATCCGGCGGATGCAATATTGTTCCGATAGAAATGGCGGAATTATTTCAGCAAAAAAAAATTAAAACTGTTGCATTAATAACAAAAGAACATTCCGTAAAAAGTAAAAGCAAAAGAAACGATGGAAAAAAATTAGGCGACTTTGCAGATATTGTTTTGGATAGCGGAGCACCTGTTGGTGATTCAATGATTTATATTGATGGATTGGAAACACCGGTTTCACCGGGTTCCACCGTTGGCGGCATTATGATTATTAACAGCATTAAAGCAGAAGTTGCAAAATTACTTACAGAAGCCGGCCAGCCTCCAAAAGTGTTGACAGCCGCATCAGTCGTGGGCGATGAAAAAGCAAAAGTGTTGTTTGAAGCTGCTTATGATGAACATGCTCAAAGAATGACTGTACTGGCGCCACGAATTTAGAAAGTATTTAATTTAAGTGCTTTGCCTTAAATATTGAGTGTTGATATTGAGTGTTGAATATTGAATATTTGAACATGGACTATTTTTATTAAAGTGAAAAGATAAAAAAAGTTATGAATACTATCCCTATTCGTACAACCGTAGTAGGCAGTTATCCTTTCCCGGGCTGGCTGGAATTTGCTTCGCAAAACTTAGACAAATTTGGTAAAGCCGATATTGAAGAAATGATTGAAGATGCTGTGATTGCTGCAATTCATGACCAAATTACCGCAGGCCTTGATGTAATTACCGATGGCGAACAAACCCGGCTGGATTTTAATTTATCTTTTTATGGCTATATTAATGGAATCGAACACAATGAAACCGAAACAAGAAAGTTTGGCCCTGCCGGCACATGATCAACGGGGAAAAAATAATATTGTTGGAGACCTTACTGCTCCAAATGGTCTGGGTGCTGTAAAAGAATTTTTGCGGCTTAAAAAAATTAGCCCCTGCGGGCCCTGTATTAAAAGCAAGTATACCCGGCCCCTATACTTTAAGCGGAAGATTATTGCCAAATGATACATACAAAGACCGGTATGCGATTACTGAAGCTTTATTGCCCATAATAAGTAAAGAACTGGAAGCTTTGGTGGCGGCAGGTTGTACAGAGATAACAGTTGATGAGCCTTCCATGAGTTGTTATGCATATAAAGAAGATACCAAACGGTTTGTGGATATTTTTAATCGTACCGTAAAACCAATTGCAGGTAAATGCAATTTAAGCACACATTTATGTTTTGGAAATTTTAAAGGCAGGCCTGTTGGTTACAGAAGCATCAAACCTATGCTGCCCGATTTTTTAGATTTGAATGTTAATGAAATTCATATTGAAATGGCCAACCGGGAATTTTCGGAAATAGAATTATTAAAACCATTTGCAGAAAAAATGAATGTGGCCGTTGGTATTATTGATGTAAAAAATTATTATATAGAAACGGAAGATGATGTTGTGGAAAGGATACAACGTTGTTTGAAATATATTCCTGCAGAAAAATTATCCGTAGCACCCGATTGCGGCCTGAGCCAGACTGCAAGATGGGCATCAAGACAAAAATTAGATAACATGGTAAAAGGAGCAAAAAAGGTGAGGGAAGTTTGTAGTTATAAGGTTAAAAAGTTAATTAGTTTATTGGTTAATTCGTGAATAGCTGCAAAGCCTTTGGAACAAGTGACCAATAAAGCAATAACCCAATAAACAATAAACTTGATTCCTGCAATAAAAAAAGATGAAGCATTGATAGCGGAAATGGATGCGCTGCTGAAGGATAAAGCAATTTTCATTTATGGTGGCTGGGGCAAAGTGGTTTTTTATTGCAATGGAATGGGAAAAGAGTTTTAATTGATCCTTACTTATCAGATTCCTTGACAAAAAAATATGCAGCATACTGATAAGCCGCATACCAGGATGAGTGAATTGGTGGTAAGGCCCGAACTGTTGAAAAATATTTCAATCGTTACATCAAGCCATAATCATACCGATCATTTGGATGCAGAAACATTGCTGCCGGTTTTAAAAAATAATCCCGGGTATAAAATTTATCATCCCTGAAGCCAACAGGGATTTTGTTGCAGAAAGAGTGAAATGCGAAAAAGAATTTCCTGTTGGATTAAATGATGGCAACTCGGTAACCATTGAAGGATTTACGTTTCATGGCATTCCGGCAAAACACAATGAAATTGAAAGAGATGAAAATGGCAATTGCAAATACATGGGCTATGTAATTGAATTTGGCAATTATAAAATTTATCATAGTGGAGATACACTTTGGTTTGATGGGATGGTTGATTTGCTGAAGCCATTTGCAGTTGATGTGGCATTGCTTCCTATCAATGGCAACGACCCGGCAAGAAAAGTGGCAGGAAATTTAAATTGCAGGGAAGCGGCTGAATTAGCAAAAGCGATCAATGCACAATATGTAATTCCCTGCCATTATGATATGTTCACTTTTAATACGGCTGATGTAAATGATTTTATTGATGAAGCAGAAAAAATAAATCAGCCTTATTTTATATTAAAAGGAGGCGGGTATTTTAAATACTCAAAATAATATGTATGAATAAACTATTTTCAACAGATCCGGTTTTTCTAAATGGCGGATTAACAATCATACGGATTATCATCGGATGTTTTTTGATCTATCATGGCTGGGAAGTATTTGATAAGAATAAAATGAATGAATACATCGCATGGGATGTATTCAAAAACTATCCATTCCCTTCGTTTATGGCATACCTGGGTAAAACATCAGAATTAGTAGCAGGGTTTTTGCTGGCTATTGGGTTGTTCACCAGGATAGCCTGCATTATAATTATAGGTACATTTATTTACATTCCTTTTTTTGTCGGGAACGGTAAGATCTGGTATGAAGATCAATATCCATTTCTCTTTGCATTGTTTGGATGTATTTATTTTTTTACAGGGCCGGGTAAATGGAGTATAGATAATTTAATCTTTCATAAAAAAATGATTCAATGAAATTCATAGATTGAAGAGTTGCAAAGAATCGTTTTTAAACGAAATATATGTTTTGAATCAGGCTCTATTCTCTTACCTTTTGAGGATTAGAGTGAGGTTTCAAAGTGGCGCATTATTTTCTTTATATCAATAACGGATCGTCGATGAACAGAGATTTTAAAATTATACTAACGGTTTCATTGCTTGCTGGTTACAGCAATGCCAAACCTGTATGCGCAATCTTTGCAAATGAATACCTATTGCAATCCTTTGAACATTGATTATACGTACATGATTTATAATGCGAATGATAATATTTCTTATCGTTCCGGAGCAGATCCTGCGGTAGTAAAATTCAGGAATGAATATTACATGTTTGTTACCCGTTCATTGGGTTACTGGCATTCAACGGATTTAAATAACTGGGAATTTATTTATCCTCAAAGATGGTATTTCCAGGGTTCCAATGCTCCTGCCGCACACAATTATAAAGATTCAGTATTGTATGTAGCCGGCGATCCGTCCGGATCTATGAGCATTCTTTATACAGATGATCCAAAGAAAGGAGATTGGAAAGCAACTCCGTCTATCTTAAATGACCTGCAGGACCCTGATCTGTTTATTGATGATAACGGGCAGGCATACATGTATTGGGGCTCAAGTAATATCTATCCTATCAGGGCAAGGAAACTGGATAAAGAAAAACGTTTCCGCCCATCTGAAAAAACATGGGAGCTTTTTAATCTCGATGGAAAAAAACATGGATGGGAACGGTTTGGTGAAAATAATTCCGATACCGTTTTGGGCGGATATATTGAAGGCGCATGGATGACCAAACACAATAACAAATATTACCTGCAATATGCCGCTCCTGGCACTGAGTTTAATGTGTATGGTGATGGTGCTTATATAAGTGACTCTGCGCTCGGCCCTTTTACCTATATGCCTAACAATCCTTTTTCATTCAAGCCGGGTGGTTTTATGAATGGCGCCGGTCATGGCAGTACTGTGATCGGACCAAATGATATGTATTGGCATTTTGCCTCAATGGCTGTTTCAGTAAATGTAAATTGGGAAAGACGCATTTGTATGTATCCCACCTGGTTTGATAACGAAGGGCTAATGCACAGTGATACAAGGTTTGGCGATTACCCGCATTATGCACCTGCAATTCCGGGAAGGCAGGGCGAATTTACCGGCTGGATGTTATTGTCTTATAAAAAGCCCGTAAAAGCTTCGTCGGTATTAGAAAATTATGACGTTAAAAATATCGTTGATGAAAATGTAAAAACATTTTGGGTAGCGGAAAAAAATGATGATAAGCAATGGATAGAAATTGATCTCCTTAATCCGGCAAAAGTTTTTGCCGTTCAGTTAAATTATCATGACTATAAATCTGACTTGTATGGAAAAATTCCCGGGCTTTACCACCGCTATACTATTGAAGGATCCTTAGATGGAAAAAACTGGACAACCCTTGTGGACAGGAAAGATAATTTTAAAGATGTTCCCAATGATTATGTGGAATTAGGCCTACCTCAAACTGTTCGCTACATTCGTTACCAGAATATTCATATACCTACTCCAAATCTTTCTATTTCAGGTTTGCGGGTCTTTGGAATCGGGCAGGGAAAACCTCCTCAACCGGTCAAAAATTTTTCGGTTAATCGCAAAACCGACAGGCGTGATGCAATGATCAGGTGGAACAAACAATCGAATGCGCAAGGCTATAATGTGCTTTGGGGGATAGCGCCAAATAAATTATACAACTCCTGGATGGTTTATGATATAAATTCCCTGGATTTAAAATGTTTGTCAGCCGACCAGGCCTATTATTTTTCTATTGAAGCATTTAATGAAAACGGGGTTTCTCCAGGAACAAAAGTTATTAAGGTTGAATAAACAGTGCGAAGCAGAAACCGGGATCAAACCGGAAAGGTTTTTTAAAAAATTATTTTAAAAAATCACTGTAAACCTTCTTGGTTTTTTAAACAGATGGGCCTTGGAACACCAAACAAAAATTTTTCTAACATACATCACATAAATAAACCCAGCAGTATGAAAAAAACGATAACGATTGTATTATTTATTTTCAGTGTATCACTAACTGGATTTTCGCAAAAGACAGTTATAAATTCCGGCGGAAACCGGATGAAAACCTTCATTGATGCGCTTGATGCAAAAAATGACAGTGGATGAAAAAATCGGGCAATTGAATTTACCAGGCTCTGGGGATATAGTTACCGGCCAGGCAGGCAATTCTGATATCGCAAAAAAAATCAGGGAAGGAAAAGTAGGCGGCCTGTTTAATATTAAAGGAGTTGAAAAAATTCGCGCGGTACAAAAAGTAGCTGTTGAAGATAGCCGCTTAAAAATTCCCATGCTTTTTGGTATGGATGTTATTCATGGCTACCAAACTGTTTTCCCCATACCACTTGGTTTATCCTGCAGCTGGGATATGGGCCTGGTAGAAAAATCTGCACGCATAGCTGCACAGGAAGCCAGTGCCGATGGAATATGCTGGACATTTTCGCCCAATGGTTGATATTGCACGCGATCCGCGCTGGGGGCGTATTGCAGAAGGGTCCGGTGAAGATACTTATCTCGGTTCACAAATTGCCAAAGCCATGGTAAAGGGATACCAGGGCGATGATCTTACTAAGAATAATACTATCATGGCTTGTGTAAAACACTATGCTTTGTATGGCGCTGCAGAAGCAGGACGCGATTATAATACCACGGATATGAGCCGGGTAAGAATGTTCAATGAATATTTACCTCCTTATAAAGCAGCTGTAGATGCCGGCGCCGGAAGTGTTATGGCATCGTTTAATGAAGTAGATGGTGTTCCGGCAACTGCTAATAAATTTTTAATGACGGATGTGCTGCGCAAACAATGGGGCTTTAAAGGATTTGTTGTTACAGATTATACTGGTATCAATGAAATGGTTGCACATGGCATTGGCGATCTGCAAACAGTTTCTGCAAGAGCATTAATGGCGGGTATCGATATGGATATGGTGGGCGAAGGATTTTTAACTACCTTAAAAAAATCGTTACAGGAAGGAAAAGTTACCCAACAGCAAATTGATATAGCCTGCAGAAGCATATTGGAAGCAAAATATAAACTTGGTTTGTTTGATGATCCCTATCGGTATTGTGATGTTCAACAGATCTAAAACAGAAATTTTTACAGATGCAAACCGCAAAGCGGCAAGGGAAATTGCCACACAAACTTTTGTATTGCTGAAAAACAATAATAATGTTTTGCCGTTAAAAAAATCAGGCACGATTGCATTGATCGGGCCACTGGCCGATAACAAAGAAAATATGCCCGGCACATGGAGCGTAGCCGCAGATTTTTCAAAAGCCGTTTCAGTATTGGAAGGATTAAAAAATGTAGCGGGCACCGGTGTTAAAATATTATATGCCAAGGGTTCGAACCTGGATGCAGATAGTTTATTTGAAGAAAGGGCAGGCATGTTTGGTAAATCATTTAAACGTGATAACCGCCCTCCGCAGCAAATTATTGATGAAGCGGTTGCCATAGCCAATCAAAGCGATGTAGTAGTTGCCGCCCTTGGAGAATCTGCTGAAATGACCGGCGAAAGCAGCAGCCGCAGTAATATTGAAATACCTTCATCACAGGAAGATTTATTGAAGGCCCTGGTTAAAACAGGCAAGCCATTGGTGCTGGTTTTATTTACAGGAAGGCCGCTTGCATTGAAATGGGAAAATGAAAATGTGCCGGCAATATTGAATGTTTGGTTTGGCGGAACTGAAGCAGGTTCTGCGATTGCTGATGTATTATTTGGAGATGTAAATCCATCCGGGAAACTGAGTACTACCTTTCCTCAAAACGTAGGGCAGGTACCGATTTATTATAACCATAAAAATACAGGCCGGCCATTAGATGAAGGAAAGTGGTTTCAAAAATTCCGTTCTAATTACCTGGATGTTTCCAATGATCCTGTATATCCTTTTGGCTATGGCTTAAGCTATACGACATTTAGCTATAGTGATATTAAGTTAAGTAATACGACTTTAAAACAAAATCGAAAGATTACTGCTACAATTACTGTAACCAATACCGGCAAGGTTGATGGTAAAGAAGTTGTTGAACTGTATACCCGTGAAATGGTGGGTAGTATTACACGTCCCGTAAAAGAATTAAAGGGATTTCAAAAAATTGATTTAAAAGCCGGCGAATCCAAGAATGTTTCATTTACAATTTCTGCGGATGATCTTAAATTTTATAATGGTGATTTGAAATATGTTGCGGAGCCGGGAGATTTTAAAGTGTTTATTGGTGGTAATAGCCGGGATGTAAAAGAAGCGGATTTCAAGCTTCAATAATAAATCGCGTCTGGAAAATTGCTCAACGATATTAAATAAGAGAGGCATATTATCATGAAAAAAAAAGTATGGATGAGCGCAATTAGCGCCTGCTTCATAATTCTTGTTTTTGCCTGTGGTAAAAATTCAACCCGGCACAGTACAAATGTGTTGCAGGTAAATACACCTGCGATAACTGCAACCGCTGGTACTAACGATGTGGATTTTTGGCTCACAAAAGGGGACCAGTCGGTCTTATTACAAAAGCAACCTGCTGTTCTTTCTTTTGGTACCACTGCAAATTCAAATGTTAATATTGATGTAGATACAACTCAGGTATTCCAAACGGTAGATGGGTTTGGTTATACTTTAACGGGGGGAAGTGCTTATGTGATCAACCACCTTGATGCCACCGTCAAAGCAAATTTATTAAAAGAGCTTTTTGGTAACGATAGCAATTCAATTGGTATAAGTTACCTGCGTATAAGTATTGGCGCCTCCGATCTTAATGCTTCCGTTTTTAGTTATGACGATGTTGCCGCAGGACAGTCCGATATTAATCTTGATAGCTTCAGCCTTAAGCGCGATGAAGCAGATTTAATACCATTGCTGAAAGAAATTTTATCCATTAATCCGTCTGTTAAAATAATAGCAACGCCCTGGAGCGCTCCCGTATGGATGAAAGATAATAACAGTTCTGCAGGTGGAAGTTTGCAAGCCCGGTATTATGATGTATACGCAAAATATTTCGTAAAATACATTCAGCAAATGAAAGCTAGCGGTATTGGAATAGACGCTATTACACCGCAAAATGAGCCCTTAAATCCAAATAATAATCCAAGCCTTGTAATGACAGCCACCGAAGAAGCCAACTTTATAAAAAGTAATCTTGGGCCTGCATTTCAATCTGCCGGCCTTACAACAAAAATTGTAACCTATGACCATAATTGCGACCACCCCGATTACCCGATGGCCGTGCTAAGTGATACTGCTGCAAACGCCTTTATAAATGGATCTGCGTTTCATTTATATGCGGGAGATATCAGTGCCCTTAGTAGCGTACACAATGCGTATCCTGATAAGCAACTTTATTTCACTGAACAGTACACACCGTCTACCGGAAGTTTTGCGGGTGACCTTGCATGGCATTTGAAAAATGTGGTTATTGGTTCTATGCGCAACTGGAGCCGCAATGCATTGGAATGGAACCTGGCCAATGACCCTTCCTTTGGCCCGCATACTCCCGGCGGATGTACAACGTGTAAAGGCGCATTAACGATCGGTACCGGCATTTCACGCAACGTTGCTTATTACATCATAGCCCATGCTTCAAAATTTGTTCCCGCAGGTTCAGTACGTATTGCAAGTAATATAGCCGGCAGCCTGCAAAATGTTGCATTTAAAACACCTTCAGGAAAAAAAGTTTTAATTGTTGAAAACGATGGGGCAGATGCTACTTTCAATATTCGTTTCCATAGCAAATGGACAACGACAACTTTACCTGCAGGTGCCGTAGGAACGTATGCCTGGAATTAAAAATAATAGCCATAATAACAAATAAATGAAAAGTGCTCATTATTTTTTATGCTGTTATTTACAACCTTCTTGCTCAAAGTAATAAGGCCCTTTACCGCCAAAGGTAGTAATTAATTGTTTGTAAACTGGTAGACTATGTTAACTATTATAACCGGTAAGCTATATCCGTATTGCAAGTTTGCTTATTACTGATTTTTTTTTCTATGTAATATTTCGAACCATTGGCCTGTTTATCGTGACCAGGAACCTATAATAATGGAGATCGGCGGGACCAGCAAACGACGGACTACCGTAATTCGATTCGTCAAAGAATACCCTCCAAACTGTTCCGTATCTTAAGCAATCAGGTTGTCAAAAATACTGGCCATCGAAGAAATTATTCATCTGCGCTTATCATTGTGGGATCATGTTCAGATGTGGAATTTTATAAGGTTCTGATTTTCTTAAAGATGTCAATCAATTTGTCTGACTCCCTTCATGAGCCTTCAACAGAAATATTGTACGCCGGAAGCGTTTAAGCTTCATGATCTTGCTATTGAGATGACACTGACCATCAACGTCCTAAGATAGATTATCATTGATACTGTTTTTGTATACCTCGTACCGCACAATAAATCCGCAACTCTTTGAATGGTGAGACTCATTTCTTGTGGTGCTAATTTTATTGCGCACCAGTGTAACATGGTTGTCTACATCTCGTGAAAACCAAGTGGTTCCCGTCGTGAAACTATGCCTGATTTACCACCAAAGGACCAGGATTTGTATTATATGCTATTTTGGTTTCCATTGTTGATCTTATTTTCCGGTTGTGGAGGATATGGAAACAGAACTGGAACTTATCGAAGCGAAAATATTTAGAGAAAAGCCCAGCCGTCAAACCACAGAGCAGATATACCAGTTGAAAAGAGAACTGCTGGAAGTAAAAAGGGCAGTTTCCCCGCTAATTGATATTTGCAACCGGCTAATCCGATTTGTTAAGTAAAAACATTTCACTCGACAATTTCCTTATTTTAGAGATATATACGATCATGTGATGCGTATAAATGAGATGGTGGATAATACACGTGAACTGTTAAACACCGCTTTGCAAGCTAATTTTTCGCCATTTCTATATCCAAAATGATACTTCCAAAAAATTTGCCGGATGGGCTGCTATTTTTGTTTGCCTAGATGGTTGCGTTTTGGGGCATGAACTTTAGGGTTATGCCAGAGATTGATTGGGAATATGGTTTTCACTCAGTAATTTTTATTAACCATTGCTGTGTGTGTTTTCTTGTATTTTTTATTCAGGCGTTCGGATTGGTTGTAAGCTGGTATTCGCACCGGCCCTCTTATACTGATTTGACGAAATATAAACTTTATCCTTTAATTTCAAAATCATAATACAACGCAGCAGCGCCAAGTATCCCCGAATTTTCCAATTCAGAAACTTCGATTTTCAAATGGGCTCCAGCCTTTTGAAATCCAAATGTTTTTATTTGATTCCACATGGTCTTATTAAACCATTGCCATGCATGCCTTACGGATCCACCCATAATAATAAGTTCTACGTCCAATGCATATAAAATCATCTTTATAGCATTTCCAAGATGGGTTCCCATTTCTTCATACATTTTTATCGCTTCTTCATCTCCTCGCCGTGCATTGTTGAAAACATCTTCTCCCTTAACTTTATAAACGTTTTCAAAAAACTGGCCGCTGGCATAATATTCAACGGATTGATCTAAATAATCGACCATTCCAAATTCGCCGGCGCCGCCATTTTTCCCCGCCCATAATTTTTTATTAATGATGATACCGGAGCCAAGGCCCGTTCCAATGGTCAATCCAATCATAGAACTATATCCCCTTCCTTTGCCAAAGTAAAATTCGCCCAATGCAAAACAGTTGGCGTCATTATCAATAAAAACAGGTATTTGATAGCGGTCTTCCATCCACTTTTTTAAAGGCACTTCTTTCCAGGAAGGGATGTATACCACATCATAGACAATGCCTTCTTCTACATTTACGAGCCCCGGAACACCAATGCCTATCGAGGTTACTGATTTATCTATCAATTGATCAGTAATGGAAAACAATTCCTCTAAAACTTCTTTCGCAGACCCTTTTGCATTGATACGCTTTGAAGTTATTCCCTGCAAAGTATTTTGATGTACAATTCCTCCACGAATATTAGTGCCGCCAAGATCTATTCCTATATTGTAAGTGTTCTCCATATTATTGTTGTGTTATAAGAGACGCGGCTTCTTTATCTAAATAAACCTGTAACCCGGGGTGGTTGCGTAATAAAGTTCCGGGTATTTGTTCCGAGATCTCCCCTTCAAGAACCTGTTGTACTATTTCAGCCTTATGCCGGCCACTCACTAATAAAAACAAGTAGGTAGCTTCCATGAGAGTCGCCAATCCCAGAGTGATACCTTTAGTAAGCTGCTGCTTTTCCTTAAAATATTTCTGTCCTACTTTTTTAGTTTGATCATCAAGCTCGGTTACATGAGAACGCAATGCGGGCGGAGTACCCGGCTCATTCATTCCAATATGTCCATTCATCCCAAGGCCTAAAATGGCGATAGTTACGCCTCCATGTTGCCTGATAAAGTTTTCAACTTTTTCACATTCGTTATTTGGGTCTTTTGCTTTTCCATCAAAGAATTCAATCTTATCTTTAGCTATGTGCAGCGGATTAAACAATTCATTATTTAAATGAAACCGGCAACTCCCTTCGTCATCTCCATTCATTCCCATCCATTCATCAAGGCTTATAAAATACCATCCCGAAATATCTATACCTCTTTCATCTATTTCTTTGATCAATTCTTTGTATAAGCCTGCAGGCGTATCGCCCGACGCAGTACAAAGCACCGGATTTTTAATGGGTTGCGTTAACGCTATGAGGTCCGCCGCGGCCCGCCCGGACATTGCTTCATAGTTGTCACCGGTAAAAATTGTCATTTTTTGTTTTTAATAGTTTTCAAAATCTTTTATTAATTGCGAATTGATTTTGTTCAAAGATCAATATAACCGCGAACAAGAAAAGCCGTAGATAACTGTATATCTGCCTGTACAAATTAAATGTTTAATGTTCATCAGGGTTAATTTATTTAAAGCTTAAATACGTTAAATTTGTAAACGGTAAAATAAGGAAATATTTCTGCTTTAATAATTTTCAGTATAGCAGTTATTAAATTTAACCAGCCTGATTGCTTTAACAAGCGCTTATGAAAACAAGGGGCATTCTCTTTTTCATTTACAATTTTATGTGTATTTCTGGCGGAAACAATGCTAATCGTCTTGAAAAATTGCGTGAAGGAATTGTTGACTATGAAAAGATCAGGATATTAAAAGAGCAGGCAGCGAAGTCACAAGATAAAAAGATTTTAGGGTTAATGCAGCAATTGGAGGAGCATTTAAAAACGTTCCTGGCTGAAAAAAATTTTGAACCGCATAAAATCTCTGAAGAGGTGAGTAAAGGAAGAAAAATTGTAGACGAATTAAGTGAGCAATTGAGTAGGAGATAAATTTCTTGGTTGAATTTTATTTTTCAATATTGACTTTGATTTTTTTCAGTTACCGGCTATGGTTGTATCGCATATAGCGATGAAATTGTGAATGGGTAATGACCCAAATGTAGCAGCTTAAAAGATTTAAACGAACAATATTACCTTAGTATAAAGAAAAACAACGATGCCAGGTGATTCTCTGCATATAAATATTAATTCGCATGGCGCACAACAAAATACCTACGACGCCATTATAGTCGGGTCAGGAATTAGTGGCGGATGGGCTGCCAAAGAACTTTGTGAACACGGGTTAAAAACATTGGTGCTGGAAAGAGGAAGAAATGTGGTGCATAATAAAGACTACCCGACCGCTAATATGAAGCCCTGGGAATTTAAGCACCGCGGCGAAATGCCTGAAAAATTTGTGGAAGAGAATCCTTTAATTACACAGGCTGCGGGCTTTGATGAATCTACGGCGCATTTTTTTATAAAAGATAAAGATCATCCTTATGTACAGGAAAAACCTTTTGAATGGATACGCGGTTACCAGGTCGGCGGTAAATCATTGATCTGGGGAAGAGCATGCCCGAGATGGAGTAAATATGAATTCATCAATCCTGCCAAATATGGTTATGGAATTGAATGGCCGATCACTTATGATGACATTGCTCCATGGTATTCGCATGCCGAAATTTTTGCCGGAATTTGTGGAAATAGAGATGGCCTCGAATCAATGCCTGATGGAGAATACCTGCCGCCATTTGAATTCAATTGCCCTGAAAAAGATATCAAGCAAAAGCTGGAATCGAAATATAAGGACCGGTTTATGATCCAGGGACGGTGGGCACAACTCTCCGAGCCGAAAGATATTCATCTCCAACAAGGCAGGGCGCAATGCCAGGCAAGAGACCTGTGTATGCGCGGATGCCCGTTTGGCGGATATTTCAGTTCAGTATCATCAACTTTACCGTGGGCGGCAAAAACAGGGAATTTAACCGTAAGGCCCTTTTCTGTTGTGCATTCAATTATTTATGATGAACAAAAACAAAAAGCAACCGGCGTAAGAATTATCGATACCAATACAAAAGAGAGTACCGATTATTTTGCAAAGATCATCTTTGTAAATGCTTCGGCATTAAATACGAATCTTATTTTGATGAATTCAACATCCAAACGTTTTCCAAATGGTTTTGGAAATGATAATGGATTGCTGGGAAAATATGTTTGTTTTCAAAATTACCGCGGCTCTGTAGGCGGAGATATTGACGGGTACCTTGACAAATATTATTATGGGCGCAGAACAGCCGAATGTATGATACCCAACTTCAGGAATATTCATTCGAACGACATGGAATTTGTTGGCGGCTATATGGCATTTACGGCCTGCTATCGTGCCAATCAAAATGCGCAGGGCATTTCTGACGAAGTGGGTGGAACTTATAAAGATGCTTTAACAGAAGCGGGCCCATGGGGTATGTACATGTATATGCAGGGAGAAACGATACCTAAAGAAACCAATTATGTAGCATTGAGTAAGGATAAAAAAGATGACTGGGGAATTCCTTTACTGGTGACCCATGTAGAGTATGATGATAATGATGAAAAGCTGTTAAAAGATTTTCTTACTCAAGGCAGCGAAATGCTGGATGCATGCGGTGTTAAAAATATTACGCAACATGATAACCATTGGGCGCCTGGCAGAGACATTCATGAAATGGGAGGATGCAGGATGGGTAAAGATCCAAAAACATCCCTGCTGAATGAATGGAACCAGTTTCATCATTGTAAGAATGTTTTTGTGACAGACGGCGCATGCATGACGAGTACTGCAAATCAAAGCCCATCGATTTTATATATGGCATTAACGGCAAGAGCAGCTAACTATGCAGTGGATGAAATGAGAAAAGGGAACTTATAATTTCAATAAGCTGAAATCGCCTGCAGAAAATCACGTGATAAAACAGTGTGTATTAATGGCTACATGCTCTTTCCACAAGAGGGCTCGGTGCGGACCCTATTTTTTAAGTTTTCTTTCGTTAATCTTACAAAGTATATGCAACATTACTAAAGGAGTTAAAACTTATGTCCGAAAGACAAAAAACATGTTATTTTTATGACTTTCATTGTGGCCTCGTTTCGGAACTAATTGTTTCTTTATTGAATATTAAATTTTTTTATATGACTCTCCAGGAAATTCTTCAGTACGTGCAAGAGCATTCTTCCGGAAAAGTCAAAATTGCTTTTACTGATATAGATGGGGTACTTCGTGGCAAATATATGTCCGCAGAAAAGTTTTTTTCTGTAAAGGATAGTAATACAAGTTTTTGTGATGTGATCTTTGGCTGGGATGCCGGCGACGTTGCTTATGATAACATCCGGTTTACCGGCTGGCATACGGGATATCCCGATACTCCAGCAAAAATAGACTTGTCTACTTTTAGAAAAATTCCCTGGGAAAATGATGTCCCTTTTTTTCTCGGTGAAATGATGAACACAAATGGAGGCCCTTCTGAAGTTTGCCCGAGGCAGTTGCTAAAGAAAGTTTTGAATGATGCGAAACAGGAAGGATACCTGCCATATTTCTCGCAGGAATTTGAATGGTATAATTTCGCAGAGACACCGCAAAGCATTGCTGATAAGCAATTCAAAAATCTTACGCCGCTTACACCGGGAATGTTTGGATATTCCGTTCTGCGCAGCACCTTAAAAAACACATATTTTACCGACCTTTTTGATTTACTCAAAAAATTTAATATTCCATTGGAAGGCCTGCATACAGAGACCGGCCCGGGTACGTATGAGGCAGCTATCAGCTATTCTGAAATTGTGGAAGCCGCAGACAGGGCCGTGTTATTTAAAACTGCGGTAAAAGAAATCGCCTATAGGAACAATTGTATGGCTACTTTCATGGCGAAAATCAATGAAAATTTGCCGGGCTGCGGCGGGCATGTGCACCAGAGCCTCTGGAATGAAGATGGTACAAAAAATCTTTTTTATAATGAAAAGGATGCAGCGAAAGTAAGTGGGTTGATGAGAAATTATATTGCGGGGCAGCTTGCATTGCCTGCCATTTATTTTGCCAATGTTTGCGCCGGTAATTAATAGTTATAAACGCCTGGTAGAAGGCGCCTGGGCGCCAACAACGCTTACCTGGGGAGTTGATAACAGAACAGTCGCATTGCGCGTTTTATCGGGCAGCAGCAAATCATGCAGGTTAGAAACGAGGGTCATCGGTTCGGATGTTAACCCCTACCTCGCTATGGCGGCTTCGCTCGCTTCGGGCCTGTATGGTATAAAAAATAAATTAAAATTAAAACAACCTGCAACAAAAGGAAACGGGTATAAAGATTATTCAAACGGCACGCTTCCAAAAACGCTTGAAGAAGCGACCCAAATGATGAAGCAATCCACTATAGCGAAAGAGATTTTTGGAGAAAAATTTGCTGAGCATTTTATCCAAACCCGTGAATGGGAGTGGCGCCAGCATCTTAAAGCAGTTACCGACTGGGAGTATGAAAGATATTTTGAGATCATATAGACAACCACGAGAATGCGTAGATTCCTTTTAACTTTTATTGCTTTTTGTTTAGCAAGTTTTCTAGAAGGGCAAGACAACATAAAAAATTATGTACAAGAAAACGCAACGGCAATATCATTCATAGAACCTGACTCAATAAATTTTGAAGATTTAGAAAAAATAGGTAACGCTATCGGCGATTCAAAAGTTGTAATGATAGGAGAGCAAGATCATGGCGACGCACCTACATTTTTGGCAAAGTCCAGGCTTATAAAATATTTGCATGAAAAAAAAAGTTTTAATGTTTTAGCTTTTGAAAGTATTTTTTTTGGGTTGAACTATGAATGGGATTTTGTTAAGGATGGGAAAATGGATTTTGACACATTTATTCAAAGCAATATTTATCCAATTTGGACATTTTGTGATGCCTGCAAACAACTCTTTTATCATTATCTTCCTGCAACTTTAAAAACAAACAATCCGATTCAAATAACAGGCTTTGACAATCAAATGTATTCCAAAAATATTTTTATGGTTCTTGATAGTGTATTTCAAAGTATGAATATTTTCATTGCAAAATCGGCTGAATATAAATCTGAGGTCCTGCCACTTCTTAATTCATGGTTTCAATACACAAAGGAAAAAGACAGCAGTACAAATAATAAGATCACAAGTTACTTGTCAGAAATTAAGAATGAAATGCTTCAAAAAATGCCTTCTGATAACTTTTGGATTATGGTCGTTGAAAATCTAATTCAAGAAAGCATTGAATTTAAAAATTCAGGAAAAAACTATTGGAAAGATTTAAATACACGGGATAAGCAAATGGCTCTAAATTTAAAATGGTTAAGTCAGGTAAAATATCCTCAAGAAAAAATTATTATTTGGGCTCACAATTACCACATCTCAAAATATGCGGGGCATTACCCTGAAAATTTTCTTAATGCAGCAAAAACTATGGGAAGCGTTTTTACAGAAGATACAAATAGTTTTAAAAATACCTATATTATTGGTTTTACTTCATACGAGGGAACCGCCGGACGGATAAATCAAAAAATATACAAAGTGAATCGACCCGAAAAAAATAGTTTGGAAAATTGGATCAATAAAAAATATAATTATGCCTTTGTTGACTTCAAGAAATACAATTCGTCCAACTCAAATAATCAGGACAATTTCTTTATGTCAGGTGCTACAAAGGGCAACTCGTATCATAAAAATCAGAAAGCCCAATGGAACCATATTTTTGACGGAGTATTTTATATAAAAGAAATGTATGCCTGCCAAAAGTGATTAATCTGCGGCTTGCATTGGGTTTAACAATGGTAGGGCTGCTGTAAACCACAAAAACACAAAAGAACTATGGATTCGCGTTTTGGGCTACGGATTTGATTTTTCATTGCATGTATTTAAACTAATGGATTACAGGAAAAGAAGTGACCTGTTTCAATTTTTGTTTTACTTTTAATTTATTTGGTTCTTGTTATTTGTTATTTGTTTTTTTGGCTTTTGGCTATTATATTTTTAATTTTTAAAAGAAATGACATTCAATCAAATCTATCAATACAATTTTCCAACTACTATTCGTTTTGGAGCCGGTGTTAGTAAAGAACTGGGAGATTACCTAGTAAAAAATAATCTATTAAAACCTTTGATAGTAACGGATGCAACCGTAGCTCAACTGGATTTTTTTAAAGAAATTATTGCTGACCTGAAAAAGAAAAATATTTCAATTGAAATATTTAACGATATACATAAAAATCCTGTAAAATCAGATGTATATAAAGGAACAGATCTATATGATGCTACTGACCGGGATGCTATTATTGGAATTGGCGGCGGTGCAGCTCTGGATGTGGCAAGAGCAATTGTATTGACGAGTAAATCATCGGGAAGATCTTTTTAAGTATGACGACCTTATTGGCGGGGATATGTATGTTACCAATGATGTTCCGCATTTTATTACCATTCCAACTACGGCCGGCACAGGCAGCGAAGTAGGAAGAAGCGCTATCATTGCTGATGATGAAACACATCAGAAGAAAATTCTTTTCTCTCCAAAGCTGCTTGCAAAAATCGTCTATGCTGATCCGTTATTAACTATGGAGTTGCCGCCTTTTATAACTGCTGCCACCGGCATGGATGCACTAACGCATAACATGGAAGCTTATCTTGCAAAAATGCCACATCCGCTGTGTGAAGGCATTGCGCTGGAAGGTATTTCTTTGATTAACCAGTCGCTGGAAAAAGCTGTAAACAATCCCGACCTCGAATCAAGAAGTAAAATGCTGATTGCTTCTTTGATGGGAGCTGTAGCTTTTCAAAAAGGGCTGGGTGTAGTGCATTCACTGGCCCACCCGCTTTCGTCATTGCTTGATACACATCATGGCCTTGGCCAATGCTGTAAATATTCCATATGGCATGGAATTTAATATTGAAGGCTTTGAATATAAATTTAAACGGATAGCCAGACGCTTGAATTAGAAGAAGAAACCGGGGAAGCGGTTGTGAATTATTTATTCGATTTAAATTCAAAAATAAATATACCTCACAAACTGTCTGATATCGGCGTTAAACACGGAACATATAGAAACATTAGCCGATCTTGCAATAGCAGATTTTGCTCATCCTAATAATCCAAAACCTGTTACCAGAGAAGATTTTAAACAATTATATATAAAAGCCTGTAAGAATTGCTGATGAGTTCAAGGTGTAATCAATAAATTTTTAAAATGAAAAATATAATTATTGGAATAACTGATTGTGATAAATATTTTAATTACGAACACTGGATTCGCGATCAGCCGGGTGTGGAAATAATTAAGTTAAGCTATCACGAAAATAATTTTAATGAAATTGAAAAATGCCATGGAATTATCCTAACAGGGGGAAGTGATATAAATCCGCGGTTGTATAATCAACCCGAATATCTTGCCTATTGCAACCAGAAAGAAATTGATGAAAAAAGGGATGAATTTGAATGGAAGGTATTGCAGTATACTGAAGAAAAACAATTGCCCGTTTTAGGTATATGCAGGGGACTGCAATTTGTAAACGTCTTTTTTGGTGGTACTTTGGTGCCCGATATTCCTGCATTTGGAAAATTCAATCACTGCAAAATTTGAGGAAGGTAAAGACAGGAATCATCGGGTTGAAGTAGATCCGAATTCGCTTTTATATAAAATTATTGGGCAGGAAAAAGGAGAAGTCAATAGTGCCCATCATCAAAGTGCCGATATGCCCGGTTATGGGCTGGTGGCAAATGCACTTTCGCCGGATGGAATTATTGAAGGCATGGAAAGAAAAGACCCTGAAGGTAAATCATTCTTGTTGTTGGTGCAATGGCATCCGGAAAGAATGACTGACCAGGAAAGTATATTTTCAAAAAATATTCAGGCAAAGTTTTTTGGATGCTGTCCGAAATAATATTTAATGCTTCGCAATCTGTATTTCGGGTGTGGTTATAAAACGAATTACACAAGCGAAAGAAGTAATTTTCAAAATTTGTGTAATTCGTGAACAAGAATTCGTGTGATCAATTTGTGTCCTTTTAAAATAACATTAATAAAATTTATGCAAATAATTAATCCTGCTACAGAAGAAATCATCAGGGAAATTGAAGAAGACACCAAAGAAAGCATAGCAAAAAAATTTCAATTATTACAATCGGCACAGCCGGCCTGGCAAGATGTGTTGCTTGAAGAAAGAACGGAGATACTAAAAAAATTTTCAGATCTCCTGGGAAAAAATATTGAATATCTTGCGCTGACTCTTACCAGTGAAGTTGGCAAACCATTGCAGCAATCCCGCAACGAAATCAATGGGGCAAGAACGCGCATAAAATGGCTTACTGATAATGCGGAAAAATATTTATCCGATGAAACGATGACTTTGGAAAAAGGATTGGAAGAAAAAATTTCTTATGAGCCTCTTGGCGTAATTTGCAATATCTCCGCATGGAATTATCCTTACCTCGTAGGAGTAAATGTATTTATTCCGGCATTGCTGGCGGGGAATGCAGTAATGTATAAACCTTCGGAATATGCAATGCTTATCGGGCCTGGAAATTGAAAAATTATTAAAAGATGCAGGTGTTCCGGAAAATATTTTCCAGGTAGCCGTGGGAGCAAAAGAAGTGGGTGAATTGTTACTGGAATTCCCTTTGATGGATATTTTTTTACCGGCTCTTATAAAACCGGCAAATACATTTATGAAAAAGTGGCGCCAAAGATGGTTCCCTGTCAATGTGAACTTGGGCGGCAAAGATCCTTTATATGTAGCAGATGATATTGCAGATATTAAAGCAGTTGCAGCCGGTACTGCGGATGGCGCATTTTATAATAATGGCCAAAGTTGCTGTGCTGTAGAAAGGATTTATGTGCATGAAAAAATTTATGATAGCTATGTCGATGAATTTGTAAAAGAAGTAAAATCCTGGAAAACGGGTTCTCCAACAGAAGAAGGAATTTATATAGGGCCATTAACCAGGAAAGACCAACTTGATGTTCTTGAAAAGCAGGTAAGCGATGCTGTACAAAAAGGAGCAACGATTGTAACGGGCGGTAAGCGAATCAATGGGAAAGGATATTTTTTTGAACCAACGGTTCTTACGAATGTAACCATGATATGACTGTTATGAAAGATGAATCCTTTGGGCCGGTTATCGGGATTATGAAAGTAAAAAATGATGAAGAAGCCATTCAGCTGATGCAGGATACAGAATATGGATTAACTGCGGCTGTTTATAGCTGCTGATAAAAAACAGGGCAGAAAAAATTCTGCAGCAAATAGATGCAGGAAGTGGTTATTGGAATTGCTGCGACAGGGTAAGTGCAGCGCTTCCCTGGAGTGGCAGAAAGCATTCCGGGTTTGGAGTTACCCTTTCCCATGCAGGTTTGCGTGCCTTTGTAAAACCTAAGGCATGGCATCTGCGGAGTTGATGCAGCCTCATTTATTTCAGCCGCCATTCTTTTTGCTTATGGATTGAAGCGCTATTAACGATGCATCACGCGCAATAATAAAAGGGTACTGTACTCACAAATAAAAGGCACTGTACTCACAATTTTTCGAGCATGAAATAGCCCAGGTTTAACTGGTCTGCTTCCCGATTATCCGTTGGTGTAAGCGCCAGGCTATATTTTTCCTTTACATCCCAGGGCAAAATATCTTCAATTTCAAAAATATCATCAACGTCTACTCCATACTTATCATCAATGTGTGAAGGCGCAGTTTTAAAGCCGGTGTGCTTATAAAATGCAGTTGCTTTCGCACGTTGTATTGCTACTGATTTATTTTCACATGCCACCAGCATTTTGTAATGAAACTCTTCAAATTCATTTTGTTTATAGCCTCCAAGATTCAGGAAAAATAATTTATTTCTTTCCACGTGCTCATCCGCAGGAAGTTGTTGCTTAAGATAAACCTGAACGGCGTTCCCATCAGCGATCGTTACCTCTCTCCATGCATCAATATGAATGTCTCCCTTAGCTTCGGGCCATGCCTCAATTATAGCAGGGATCAGTTCTTTGAGTGTTTCTCCAATTCCAAAAAAAATGTCATGCTGCTCTATGTGCCTGCCTTCGGGCGTGCAGCCCAATAATAACATGAATAATTTCATTGAAAATTTTGTTGTAAAATAGTTTCCGATACCATTGAAACCTGGCGATTAATAAACTCAGATTCACTTCCGTCGTTTCACTGTAGACATAAAGCCAGGTGCAAAGTTACTTACCCATCTCATGCAGGCGGTTTAAAACAAAATCCCTGCCATTTGTGTAAAAAATATTTTCTGTAAGTGTATCCACATTAATTCCCTCGTTACCGAGGCCTGCGTCTTTTAACAAGCCCGCCATTTTCTTGAGCGTAATATCTTTAAAATCCCCGAGCTTATCAACCTGCCTGCAATTGTCGATGGCATTAATAAGGCCGTCATAATCGGTGCCAAGGCAAATTTGCTTCATTGCTTTTTCTATTCCGATCAGGGGGTGATTTTTTGCAATGGTCAAAATATGAATCACGTGATTTAAGAAAAAGGATGCATGAAGCTCGATATCAAATACAGGATCGAGATTTTCAAAATCTTCGGAAGTCCAGATTTTATCGTCATCCTGCCACAATGGTAAGATCGCCGGGTTGGGGCCAAGAAAAAAAGTAGATTCATGCTTGCTTATATACTCAACATCATTAGGAACCGTAACATCTCTCAAAACATTTTCATCTGCAAAACCAAGAATACGCTGATCAAATGAAAGCCCGATCAGGCCTCCTGAAGCAAGTATGGCTTCGATATCTTCATTATATAAATTAATGCTGCTGCAATTAAAATATACATCCTTAACATAAGGGCTTTTGGGTTTTAAATAACAAACTTCATACACATCCCCAAGATCCGCGGGCTTACGAAGTAAATACTTTACACGATCCATGATACTTTGCCCGGTAAATCCGGCATGGGTACAAATAATCGGTGCAATATACTTTTCCTCATCTGCGGGGTCGCGAAACCTGGAATATAATTGCCACCTGGATAATAAACTCATGTGCTTGACGTCAACAAGAATTTTCTTCTCACTCATTCTTTGTATCATTTCATGCCCCCATTCAGTAATTCCATTGCCGGTAGGAAAAAAATATTCCGGCTTAATAAACTGGATACCAAAAGCGTGGTTGCAAAATTGATTTTGCTGAAGATGGCAGAGGTTTATGGCCAATACGGTATTTTTATCCGTAAAACTTTCAAAGTTGCTTTTGAAGATATCTTTAAAATCAGGCAGGGCCTGATCACCAAAAAAACAGTGCAAGCCTTCCACGATTATAAAACCGTAAATAGCGTTGGGATCGGTTTCGTGGAAGTCGGCTGTTTCTTGGATAACTTTAAATACAGCTCCGTTAAATTCTGCAGGAGATGTTGAGTGTGTAAGCCTCGCAAGATCTTCATTTAAAAATTCGAAATAATGATTGCCATCCTTTATAAGCAGTAAGCGATCGTGGTTCATAAGAGGAATCGCCCCTTTGTTAACCAGTTTTTTTTCTAATAATCCCCGGGCCATATTTGATTCCGGTGAATGCAAAGCAATGCCAAATAACTTTACGTTTCCCCGGAACAACTGTCCAAGCGAGCATTGAGAATTAAGCACTTCATTAAACAGCGGATTGATGCCCATTTGTACACCGGGGAAAATCGCCAGTTTGGCATCAATAAATACCCACGGGGAAACCGGGTTTGTTTGATCAGTAAAGGTTGGCTTTAAGCCGGGATGGCAATGAAAATCAAAGTAAGTCATGCTTTTTTTTGGAAATTAAAAAGTATATAATTTTTACGAATACTGCAACTATTTTTACAAAATAATGATTTATGTAAACAGCAATTAAAACTTAAAAATGAAAGTTGCCGTATTATTATTTGACGATTTTGAAACGCTCGATGTATTTGGCCCCGTGGAAATTTTAGGCAGGTTAAAAGAGTATTATCAAATTTCATTTTATTCCCTTCAGGGCGGCCTCATAAAGAACAGTCATGGCGTTTCTATCGTAACAGAAAACTTTAAAAGCATCGGTGAACCGGTTGATATATTTCTGATACCGGGCGGCCATGGAACAAGAAAAGAAGTGAATAACATTTTTCTGATTGATAAAATCGGTGAAGTAGCCCGCCTGAGTACGTTTGTTTTTACCGTTTGTACGGGGAGTGCCTTGCTTGCGAGGACGGGCCTTTTAAATGGTAAAAACGCTACTTCAAATAAACGGGCGTTTGATTGGGTAGTTACGCAGGGACCAAATGTAAATTGGATTAAAAAAGCCCGTTGGACCAGCGATGATAAATATTATACCTCTTCGGGTGTAAGCGCTGGCATGGATATGACCTTAGGTTTTCTGAATGATGTACATGGGATTGAATTTGCCCGAAAAGTAGCGTTTGAAATAGAATACAATTGGACAGAAAATAAAGAAAACGATAATTTTAGCGATCAGTAAAATGAAATATAAGTGATCGCCACTTTAGGCAAAGGCAAATGCAAGTTGGGATGATGCCACCCTACGCTGGCGCATCGGTATTTCGGGATGATTTATATTACAAATGTGGTAGACCGGTGTTTCTTCATACCTCGGCGCAACAACCATTTTTACACTGCCCGCATGTTCATTAAATAATTGCTGAACAAGATATGGGGAATTATTATTTTTTGAAAGATGCGATAAAAAAAGGTGCGTCATAAACGAAGGCTTGTGGGCTATAAAAAGCTCCAGTGCCTGCTTATTGCTCAGGTGCCCATTTCCTCCACGAATACGGCTTTTTAAAAAATACGGATAGCTTCCCTGCTCCAGCATTGCCTCATCATAATTGGCTTCAAGGAATGCCGCGTGGCATTGCCGGAAATAGTGAACTATGTTTTTACATGCAATGCCGATATCAGTAAACACGCCAACCTTAACCTGGTTACAGCAAACAACAAAACTATAAGGGTCCGCGGCATCGTGAAATTTTGGAAAAGCTGTTATAGAAAGGTTGCCAACAGAAATCGGCTCATTTGCTCTAAAAGGTATCATTAAATGCCGATCCAGCCTCAGCCTTGTATATCTGAGCGTCGCATCAGTTATATAAACAGGAAGCTGGTATTTTTTAATTAATACCTGCAAACCGCGGATATGATCTGTATGTTCATGCGAAACAAAAACCGCTTTCACTTTTTGTATATTCAACCCGAGCCGCTTCATGCGTTTTTCCACCTGGCTGCAGCATATGCCCACATCGATCAATACAGCTTCCATTTCATTGCCGATGTAATAACAATTGCCGTTACTTCCCGAATTTAATGATGTTATAAATAAAGACATAGGCAACCGCAAAGAAAAAGCGTTTTAACGAAAAAATATTAATTGTGCTAAAATAACTTTGCGCTGAAAGATTCTATCATCCATATTAAGGAATACAAGAATGTTATTGAAAAAATTTATAAGGAGAAATGAAAACTTCGGCAGTATCGGTTCATTCGGGCTGATTCATGCAATATCGTGAAAGTGCTCACGGGGTATCTTGGAATGAATTACTTATTCCTGATTTTATTCAATGGTTTGTAGACCCTTCGTTTTTGGCTTTCCTTCAAAAAAAATGACACTGATGTTATGCCAATTAATGCTCCGGAAATCATAGTAACGATTATGTCTTCATGCTTGTGATGATTCAGCAGCGTATCGAGATACAATCTCACATTAAGAACGGAAACCATTATCAATGAAACAAGTAACCAAAAATTAATAATTTTATCCTGCTTGGTGTTATATCCTTCAGGCAACTTGAAGATAAAAACAAGCATTACTATTCCGCCGGCGACCGAGCTTAAAATCTGAAGCATATTAGCCCCGGAAACATGGTAACTAAAAATATTTATCGAATCTTTAAAAGCGGGGATGAATTGATAAAAAAATCCGTTGGCGTGGGTAAAGCTGTCCCAGAACAGGTGTGAAGCAATACCCACAATCAATGAAACCACTACAACCAGTACATTGTGCCGGAAATACCTGTTCCAGTTGAATTTTGCGAACGCCGAAAATCGAATATTAAGGATGAAGGGCGAATATTCAATAAGTACGTCCCTTATGATATTGTGAAAAATAAACAGTAATACTAACCCAAGCGGTACATCAAACCAGAATAATCCTGCCCAGGTATGGCTGTATTTACTATAGTCCTTCATTCTCATGAAGTACTCGAAGTCTGGAGTCATACTACCAACTATTAGCCCGCTGAGCGAGTACCATTTTTTCGGTAGGTAAGTTATTGGCAAAACTATCGCTGGATGTGAAAAGGTAAACGGCATTAATTTTAATAAAGTTGAAAAGTTATTTAAATCCTCACATCAAACATCAAAGATTTTGCAAAAATAAGCTTTCATTAAAATAAAGGGTAATTTGTTAAACAGGGAATCGTAAAATTAACACATTACAAGCTGTATATCGAAAACGAAGAGAATTTCGTTTGGTATTGGCGTAAAAAGGATTCCAGGCATGGAGCATCCTGGCGGGCAAGTTCTGGGATGAATGCACAATTCTTAATGGTTAGTACCGGCTTCATGAACGATTTTGTGTTCAATAGTTTTTACGAGGATGCAGTATAACTCTCAGTATCTTTACACAGCTAAACCTGTCTGTATGCTGCTTGCCAAACTCTCATTTATTCTTTTAGCAGCATTTATTTTCACTGCCGCTTTCTCTCAAAAACAAATAGAACATTATTATAATTATTACGGACGCGAATGCCCGGTAGACGATGCAAGATTTTATTCACTCGAAATAAAAACAGATTCAGGATGGTACAAAAGCGACTATTATGTCAGTTTAAGAAAACTTCAATTTGCCGGGTTATACGAAGACCAGGAAGATAAAATTCCAAACGGCACTTTTTATAAGTTTTATCCAACCGGGGTATTAGAGTCCGTTGGTAAATATATTCATGGAAAAAAATCGGGAACCTGGCTATATTATTTTCCTGACAGGCTCATGAAAGATTCCGAAAATTACGAAGACGGTTATCAAACGCAAATATCTTTAGGATGGTATGATAATGGAAGTGCAAGAGATTCATTAAATGTTGATTCACATGGAAATGGTACCTACTTTTCATGGTTCGATAACGGCAGCCCCTCTTCAGCGGGAAGATATACAGAATTCGGTAAGCAGCAGGGGAAATGGCAGTATTTTCATAAAAACGGCAAGCTAAGTTCTTTAGAGATTTACAACCGCGGCAGTTTAATAGATAAAAACTATTTTAATGAAGATGGAAATCCGATAAGTGATACAGCCTCTAATGACAGGGAGCCGAAATTTGTTGGTGGCCAAAAAGCATGGGACAAATACCTGGAGAAGAATGTATATTACCCTTCGGGGTATAAGTTTAAAGACGGCTACCAGGCCGAAGTTACCGTAACAGCGACCATCAATGAAGATGGAAAAATTATTGACTATCGGGTAAGCCTCCCGCTAAATCCCGCATTTGATAAGGCTGCCCTGGGCCTCTTTGATAATTCACCTTTGTGGGAGCCTGCTATTTCCCATAACAGGAAAGTGTATGGAACTGTTTCACAATCAATAAACTTTTCTGTAGGTATTTATTAGCTTCGAATTTCGGGACGTTCAGGAATGCATCAATGCAGATAAGATGTGATTACCCGAACAGATCACTGCTCAGGTACCTGTCTCCGCGGTCGCAGGCAATAAAAACAATGATGCCGGAAGATAATTCACTGGCAAGGCGGATAGCCGCTGAAGCAGCCCCACCACTGCTCATACCAGCGAAGATGCCCTCCTCTTTTGCAAGCCTTCGCGTCATTTCTATAGCTTCGGCCTCCGTTACATCCATAATCCTGTCAACTCGTGACGGCTCATAAATTTTGGGAAGATATGCAACCGGCCATCTTCTTATACCCGGGATAGAAGCTTCTTCGGTGGGCTGACAACCTATGACCTGGATATCCTGATCCTGTTCTTTAAGAAAACGGCTGCATCCCATGATCGTTCCTGTTGTACCCATTGAACTCACAAAGTGTGTGATGCCCTGATCTGTATCTTTCCAGATTTCAGGTCCGGTAGTTTTATAATGGGCCTTATAGTTATCGGGATTGGCAAACTGGTTCAGCAGATAAAATTTGCCTGTAGCTGCCTTTTCATCGGCATAATCCCTGCAAGTTTCGATGTTTTCAAGCAAGGTAACCTTCGCGCCAAATGCTTCCATTGTTAACACACGTTCACGTGTAGAGCTTGAGGGCATTACCAGTTCAATTTCAATTCCAAACAAACCTGCCATCAAGGCCATTGCGATCCCTGTGTTGCCACTGGTGGCTTCTATGAGCTTTGAACTTTTATTAATATCCCCACGGTCAAGGGCGCTTTTTATCATATTTAATGCAGGCCTGTCTTTCACGCTTCCCCCGGGATTATTTCCTTCAAGCTTGGCAAATATCTTTACGCCTGCGTTTGAATTTAAGTTTTGAAGTTCAACCATCGGCGTATTACCAACCGTATCTAAAATTGTTGCCATTTGGTTACTTAATAATTAACAATTTTGTTTTCCACAACGGTAATTTCCGGCTTATGATATACCAGTGAGCCTGGGGGAATACTTTTGGTAAGCCATACATTGCCACCGATAACGCTATGATGGCCTATAATAGTTTCACCTCCCAGGATGGTAGCTCCCGAATAAATTACTACATGGTCCTGCACTGTTGGATGGCGTTTTATAAATCGCATGGACTTGTCTACGCTTAAAGCACCCAGGGTAACTCCCTGGTAAAATTTTACATGGTTGCCAATCACGGCAGTTTCCCCGATTACAATACCCGTTCCATGATCTATAAAAAAGTGATCGCCAATTACCGCGCCGGGATGTATGTCAATGCCGGTTTTGGAATGGGCGTGTTCTGTGAGAATGCGTGGAAGAAGCGGAACATCTAGTATTGACAGCTCATGAGCAATGCGGTAAAAACACAAGGCAAAAAATCCAGGGTAGGCACGAATTACTTCAAATTCAAGCCGGGCTGCTGGATCCCCGGTGAGCAAAGAATGTACATCTGTATTTAATATGCTATATAAATCGGGAACTCTTTCAAAAAATTGCTTTGCGGTTTCTTCATTGTTACAATTTTTGCAGGCGACGGTAGCATTTAAGATATTTACAAGATCCTGTTCGAGCTTTTTATATTCATCTTCTATTTCTTTTAAAGAAGAGTAGGAGCAGAGCGATAACTCGGGGTACATCAAACAGATAAGATTTAACGCCCATCCGGAAATAATTTCATTGGAAGGCACTGCTTCTTTTTTCTGTTGTTTGTTTAAAATTTGCTTAAAAAAGGTAGTATTCATCGTAATGTTCAATATGGTTAACGGCTTATCAGCGCTCCTGAATTTATAACTTCTGTCTGCCATGTGATTGTTGTGCCGCCTCTGCGCAGCGTTTCGGCTACAGAACAGTATTTTTCTATTGATAATGCTCCCGCTTTTTCAGCTTTTTCTTTATCGATATTTCCATGTAATTCAAACGATACCTTAATAGATCTCCATAGAGAAGGTATGGCATCCTCCTCTCTTTCGCCCTCCACTGTTATTTTAAATTGCTCGATTTTTTGCCTTTGTTTTTTTAAAATTGAAACCATATCGATTGCGCTGCAACTGCCTAATGCGGACAAAACAAGCTGCATTGGCCGGAAGCCATAATTACTGCCTCCATTATCAATACTGCTATCAGTTTGTAAGGTGTGGCCGTTTTCATCTTTTACCCGGAAACCAAAGTCGCCGGTTATTCTTTCCATTCTTATGGTATTCATAAATTATTTTTGTAAAATTAATGAAAGCTACTTAAGCTTTGTTTTAAATAAACTTAAGGGGATAAAAATTCGGACGGGTGGATAAAGTTACCGGCCAGATGGTTAATGTGGAATTGCCGTGCTGCCTATTGCCACCGCCCACTGCTCGCTACCAATTAACTCATAGGTATTTTATTTAATTTTTCCTCCTTTCCTGTGCCTCCTTTATTGGCATGAAAGGGCCGAATTTATGTTGTTGTGCTGAAAAAGTATCGGAATATGGCCCGGCCGGTTCGTCAATAGACTTTTTAGAAACATCAGGAAAATCATTTTTACTTTTATTTGGAGGACGTGGCTGGCTGTTGACATAAGCGGCTATATCCCAGGCTTCTTCGTTGGTAAGGGAAGGATGATCGTAAGTTGTTCCGGGAAAAGGCATATTATTTTTTATGAATCCGGCAAAGCCTGATATGCGGTATAATCCGGCACCTGCGTTATAACTATTTTCTCCCCATAATGGAGGGTACAAATACCCGGACGCCTCAGCATTTAGCTGGCCTTGTCCATTACTCCCGTGGCACCGCTTACAGGTGTTCGTATATACTATTTGTCCCTTCGCCGGATCGGCAGCACGCTCCAGAAAAGGAAGTACCATTATTCCGGAACCTACAGGCTTTTCAGTTTTGGGGATATCGTCGCCAATCCAGTGCATGTAAGCAATAATTGCCTGCATTTCATGACTGGTTGTGTCTATTGCGTTGCCATTTAAACTTCTTTCAAAACAATCATTGACCCGCCTGGAAATGGACATCATTTTTCCGCTGCGATAGCTGAATCTCGGGTATGACATTATTACTGCGCTAAAATTATTACCCCAGGGAGTGATTCCCCCGTCTATGTGGCAGTTCTGACAATTCATTCCATTTGATATCGCTGCAATTTTTCCTTTCGGGCCAAAGTAGTAAGACGTATTTTCGATAAGATCATGGCCTAACCTTACCAATGAATCTTCAGGCTTTATCTGGTATTTATTCCAGCCATGCCATGGAGCTGCGGCAGGCGTCTTGATTTTTATGTTCCTTTCGTTACTATTGCCACATGATAGCAAAAATATGCTGATCAAAACTGCCGGAACTACAGTTGTATTTGTATTATATGCTTTTTTTGAAACTTGCATCGGGAAGCCGGTATAAAGTTTCAGTTTTATTTTACACTAAACAAATATTAGGCGCCAGAAATATAATCCCTGAGCTTTTCGGTATTCAATCTAATGCAAATTCAGCATACATAAAACGAGTCTTTTATGGGAAAAACTGCCCCTAAGAAAACTGTTATTCCCGCTGCACCTCAATGCTGAGTACTGGTTATATACAAAATACAAGAAGCGGCCGCCCGGCCGCTTCTTGTATATATGGTTTATAACTTAGATTTATTTTCTTTCCTTTTCAGGTACTTGTATATCCCGAACGTTTCCGCGGGATTCTGCCGGTGTTTGATTTCTAATAACAGGGCGATTAGCTGGAAAAGTGTTAGCAGGCCTATTTACGGGGGCGCTATGTTGAGGCCTCATATCATTTTGTTGCGTTTTAACTGGTTGCCTGTTAACGGGAGCAGGCGGAATATTTTCATGTACTTGCCCGTTGTCCGGCTGATGGTTCATTCTCACTTTTGCAGGCGGAGTATTCATCACCGGAGGTTGTTGATTGGTTACTTCTGGCCGTTTATTGATCACTGACGGCTGCCTGTTGATCACCGGTGGTTGTTGGTTAGTTACTTCCGGTTGTTTATTGATCACTGGCGGCTGCCTGTTGATCACCGGTGGTTGTTGGTTAGTTACTTCCGGTTGTTTATTGATCACTGCCGGTTGCCTGTTGATCACCGGTGGTTGTTGGTTAGTTACTTCCGGTTGTTTATTGATTGTGTTATTTTGTTGAGGATTTTGAGTTGGCCGGTCATTGACCTGGCCATTGGTGGTGTTTTCCTGTCTCAGGTTACGGTCCCGTTGAGGAGGAATAACTCGTTGCGGCTGTCCGCCCTGAACTTGTTTTTCATTTTGGGCAGGCGGATTTACAGTTGCCTGGGTTTTTGTATTGGCTGGAACAGTGTTTCCCTGGGCCTGGTTACCCCGTGGCTTGGTTTGGAAAGGCTCCCGTGTTTTGGCGGCGCGCCCTAATCTCGTCCAGGTTTACAATCCTCGGCGGCTTTACTTGTCCGTTTTGCTGAGGCATTTCTCTTACCTGGGGCTTATATATCGACACAGTGGAGCCGGAAACTCTCGCATCACCCGGCGTATTTCTTTGAACGATTCTCACAGGCCTTACTCTTTGATTGGTAACTTTTTCTACTTCCGTAGGAGCCGGGCCTGTAACATATACCGTTTTATTATTAGTAACGTTGGTATTATTAATAATAGTGGTATTATTGATAATAGTAACATTCTTTTCGCGGTTAATGTAATAATTATTTATCCGCGGGCTGGTTATATAACGGCGAGGCACAAACGCCCAGTAATTATCGGGTATGCGGGAACCCATATTAACATCGAAACCCGTTCCCGGGCCCTAATGGAGCCCAACCGTAACAATCGCTGCCGTTTCGCCATGATACCCAGGCTGGCGCCCACTCATAACCAGGCATCCACATCCAGCCATAAGCATCGTCATATATCCAACGCCCATAATGGAATGGCGCCCAGCCCCAATTATAACCAGACACCCATGTCCATCCATAGTTCGTATAAACCCAGTGGCCGTTATTATAGTAAGGCCTGAAATTTTGTTCATTTGGTATCCATACATATCCATAATTCGCGTAATCGACCCAATTTCCATAAGGGCTAAGGCCATCATAGAATTGCTGGTAAGTAATGTCCTGTCCTTCCGGAGTATAACTTTGCGCAAAATCTTTCGAACTGCCGCAGGAAGAAAGCAGCACTAATAAAAAGCGCGAGGTATGAGTATATTTTCTTCATTTTAAGAGATTTTGTTAATTAGACTTGCATAAATCTTGCCGGATACATTTGCGCCAGCTAAAAAGATTAGTTTAACTAACCGTTAACTGCGCTATATTTATGCCCGGTAAAGTTACAGGCTATTTTTGGGCGTTAAACCCCGCGTTCCCCGGTAAGGTAAACTTATTGTTTTAATATTCAATTATTTCTGTATATGGCAACTTCGCATGTCATTTCGAGAAGAGTAACCGCAGCCCTGGCAATATTTTTTTTAATGCCGGCACTCATCTTTTTTATAATGTGGTCTTCTATTGGGATACGAATAACCGGCGTAAGTGAGCAGGAGAAAATGAGAATATACCGCAGCTATTTTCCTGGCTGGATTCATAGTGTTACAACCATTCATGTCGTTTCAATGGTGTGTTGTATTATGGCCATAATTCTTGCTTCAAGAAGTTTCAGCAAAAATTTGCTTTCTGTGAGAGTGCTGATGTGGCTGACGGTAGTTGCGGCGCTCTTCATCCTGTTGTTTGATGTTTATCAAATGGTTTATTAACCCATTATTTGTATTCATATTCAACAGTGCCGAGCAGCCTTTTTTCTTTCGAAAAACATTTTTCTGTTTCCCTGAGATTTTTATCGTTGTAAGTATATTTCCAAATGAAATAGTTATTTCCGCCTTCCTCTGTTGATATCATCTGCTTAGGTTGATTAATTGAATTGTATTCATACATATAATTCGGAAGCAGCCGCCTGGCCATCTCATTAAAATGAACAACATCCGTAAGCCTTTTTTTATCATCATAATAATAATAAAACTTTTTGTCTGTATGATTGCCTTCTGCATTCTCCTCAATAACATTTCCATTGGCGTCACTCACAAAATGTATTGTGGAAATAAGGACATTATTTTTTTTACGAAGCATTTTTGCAGGAGTGTTTCCGTTATATAAATATTCATGTGTTTCGGTAATCTCACCCGAATCGTCATCAGCCCTGGTTACAGTGCTAACTTTTATTAAGCGCCCTTTATCATCATACTCGTATTGCGTGGTGCTTGTTGTGGTCGGAGTATTATCCGTGGTTTTTACGGGACGTCCTTCACTATTGTAATCAGAAGTAAGTAATGACTCGCCTGTTATATAAGATTTTGAAATCATTTGAGACTGCGTATAATTTTTGTTAATTTTTTTTTCACAGAAAAAACCTTCACTGGGTTCTCCGTCATCTTCAAAACTTTTGATTTTTATTGTTTTTAAATGTTCATTTTTCAAAATAGAGAACTCCTTCGTAAGCTGTTCATTGCTCCAGATATCTTTGTAAAAATATTGCGCAGGTGCGCAGGCAGCGCATAAAAGCTGCACCAGTAAGAGAAATAAAAAATGAGATAAAAATTTCATTGTCTTTGCGAGCCGAAAAATAATCTTGTTCCAACGTATAGGTTTTTCATATCTGTAAAATAACTGAATAATTTCTGAAGCAGATTTAGTTTGGTATTTTTAACCAGAATTTATAAGGAGCAAAACATATATCATGTCTCATCTTCGTGAGAGAAAAGAAAAAGACTGTCTTAATTGTGAAACGACCGTTATTGGCAAATATTGCCATGTATGCGGTCAGGAAAATGCAGAACCAAAAGAAACGGTATGGCAACTGGCTTCACATTTTTTTAACGATATGACCCATTTTGATGGGAAGGTTTTTACCTCCATGAAGGATCTGATTTTAAAACCCGGATTTTTGTCACGTGAATATATGCGTGGCAAAAGAGCAAGTTACCTGAACCCGGTACGGATGTATTTTTTTACTTCCTTTATTTTTTTTCTTATATTTTTTTCATTGTATAAGGTCGACGAAAAAGAATTGAATAAATCCGGCGCGGGAAACGGAGATAAAATCGATTCAACTACTTTGAAGCAGATTTCAGACCAGCTAAATAGCGGGAAGATCACTACCAGGGACGAATTTAGAAAAGTGATAGATGATACGGCAAGCGGAATTGTTTTTAAGACAAATTTTCAATCAAGGGCTCAATTTGATTCGCTGATGAAATCCAGCAAAACCAGGCCGAACTGGTTTCAGAGAAAACTGGCAAATAAAATTTTCGCAATTGAAGATAAATACAGTCATAATTCAGGGATGCTTGTCACTAATTTTACCAATGCATTTCTGCATTCCATTCCGCAAATGCTCTTCGTTCTTCTTCCGATGTTCGCTTTGTATTTAAAGCTTCTCTATAAACGGCACCGCGATTATTATTATGCTGATCATGCGATTTTTACTATTCATTTTTACATTTTTGTTTTTATTGATATGCTTTTAGTTTTTAGTTTCTCGAAACTCACACACATTTCCTGGCTAAGCTGGCTTAGTTACCTTAATATTTTACTCGTTTTGGCCATTTTTTTTTATATGTACAAAGCCATGAGAAACTTTTATAACCAGCGAAGAGCAAAAACAATTTTGAAATTTTTAATGTTAAATTTTTCTTTTTTTCTAACTGCTGTTTTCCTTTTAATCATTTTTGTTTTTTTATCTCTTTATCAGATTTAAACTAAATTTTTAATGCCTTCGACGACTGATATTAATCCTTTAATAACTATTATGAATGAGTTGCGGGAAAAATGCCCGTGGGATAAAAAGCAAACCATTCATACGTTGCGCCAGCAAACCATTGAAGAAACTTTTGAGCTTGCAGATGCTATTACAGATAAAGACTGGGCGGCAATCAAAGAAGAACTGGGCGATTTGCTGCTTCATATAATCTTTTACTCTAAAATTGCTGAAGAAGAAAATAAATTTTCAATCCAGGAAGTGATTGAGGCGCTGTGTGAAGAAATTAATCAAACGCCATCCGCATATATATGGGGATATTACAGCAGGCGCAGCGCTTGTGAACGTTAAAGATGAAGGGGATGTAAAGAAGAACTGGGAACAAATTAAATTGAATGAAGGTAAAAAATCAGTTTTAAGCGGTGTTCCGAAATCTTTGCCGGCAATGGTAAAAGCCATGCGCCTGCAGGAAAAGGCAAAACAGGTGGGCTTTGAATGGGAAACCAAAGAACAGGTATGGGAAAAAATAGAAGAAGAGAAAGCCGAATTGCTTGACGCTGTTAAATCAGGCGATAGCATGCATATAGAGGAAGAAGCCGGTGATCTTTTTTTCTCTGTGATTAATTATGTGAGGTTCCTGGATGTTGATGCAGAGAATGCCCTGGAGCTAACTAATAAAAAATTTATTAATCGTTTCACGAAAATGGAAGTTGCTGCAGAAAAAAAGGGACATAAACTTGGCAATATGTCTTTGGAAGAAATGGACGCAATGTGGAATGAGATAAAAAAAGAAAAACTATAAATTGATTCGCTTTAAAAACACCAATAACTTTTTTGGAAGAAATGGATATCTCCTCGTGGCTTCTGCGTGGCTGTTTACCATATCGTTTATTATAGATAACTACTGGAGCGGTAGTTCTACTGCTAACGCTGTACAAAAGGCAATACAAAGAGATATCTACCAGGAAAGAAAAAAAAATTCAGAAGTTCTTTAGTGACACGGTTTTGTTGAATAATATCATTAACCGCAGTTATACCGAAAAGCAACTTAATGATCTTGTTGAAAAGGATTATTTTATTTTTATTTATAAGATCACTCCTTTTGAATCACCCTTTCCCGTATTCTGGAATACCCAGATAATTATACCTGATTCAACTGCACTCGATGTTCCGGATGGTACACGATTTCAAAAACTTACAAATGGCTGGTATGTTATAAACAAGAAGTCGTATGAGAATAAGAACGGCCTCCTTTATGAATTAGTTTCTTTGATACCTGTAAAGTGGAGTTATTATGTGGAAAACAAATATCTGCAGAACTCATTTGTTGCAGTTGATAATATCCAAAACGAGTACGACATCAGCCTTAAACCTACAGGCGCTCCAATAAAAGACATAAATGGCGAAAAACTTTTTTATATCCAGCAAATTAGCGATAACATCATTTCGAATGATAATATTTTTTCGCTGGTGCTCAGAATTCTGGCTGCATTGCTGGTTCTTTTTTTTATTCATAAGCTTGCAAAATTTTATTTTGAAAGAAACGGATTCTGGCCTGCATTTTTTATATTAATTATACCTGTATTACTGCTCAGGATTGCAAGTTATTATTTGCCGATTCCATTAAATTTCCGGCAACTTGAATTATTCGATCCCTCAATTTATGCTTCCAATTTTGTACTGCCTTCGCTGGGTGACCTGCTTATTAATTCTTTCCTTTTTATTTGGATCGTGCTTTTTATCAGGTTTCATTTTCGGGTTCGTGAAAATGATTTCAATTTCGAAACGAATTTCAAAAAGTATGCTGCCGTTGCATTTATTTCATTGCTCATGGTAGGCATTACGCTTATGTGTGGCAACATCGTAAGAAGCCTTGTATTTGATTCGCAGATCTCTTTTGATGTGATCAATTTTTTCACGCTGAACATTTACAGCGTTATTGGCTTTATAGTATTGAGCTGTGTTGCCACCGGTTATTTTTTTCTGATTCAAATTCTTTTTCAGCCGGTTAAAACAGTAATACGGCCAAGATGGTTTGTTATATATTTATTTATTGCAATTATAGGCCTTCTTTTTCTTACGCTCAGGCTCCACTCCGCACATGCCAGTTTCAATTTCAGCCTTCTTGCCTGGCTTTTGTTTTTTATGTTTCTCCTCGACAGGCAGTTCCTTTCATTACAGGCGTATAATCTTATTTCGTCACGTTTTATTTTCTGGCTTTTTTTCTTTTCAGTTTCTATTACTGCAGCCATAGTTTTACAAAACAGGAAAAAAGAACTCGAACAAAGAAAACATTTTGCGGAGAACCTTGCCAATAAAGCAGACCCTGCGAATGAAGTGATGATGAAAATTATTCTTACAGATTTTCGAAATGAAGTTTTGCTGCAACTTTTCAACAGGCTCAAAAGGCCGGCTGAAAATAAATTTTTAAAAGACAGCCTGGTAAATGAAAATTTTACAGGCTATCTCAATAAATACGATACAAAGATCTATACTTTTAACGCAAATGAGCTTCCGCTTTATAATGAAGATTCTATCAATTTTAATTCACTGAATACCATTGTGCAAACGCAGGGAAAGCCAACAGGAATACCCGGCCTCTATTATTATGATGTATCGTACGACCGGTTCAACTATATAAGTAAAAAAGAAATTGCCGATACGCTCGGGCGCAGGCTGGGATATATTTTCATCGTGTCAAAACCAAAGAAATTTAAAAGCGATGCCTTATATCCTGAGCTTTTTTCAAAGGGGAATGGCAATTCAATAGAAAGCTCTTCTGTATATGCCTTTGCCGTATACAATAACAGGCAGCTCAACACCAGTAACAACGATTACCCGTTTCCCACAACCATTGACCCGACCTCGTTTACCTATAATGAATTTCGAACGGTAAATAGAAACGGCTATGAAGAACTATGGTACAGGGCTAATGAGAATAAAGTAATTGTGATAGCACGGCAGGATAATTTTTTCATTGAATCCATTACGCTTTTTGCGTATTTATTTTGTTCATTTTTGGTGATTACGATCATTTTTAATCTCCTGAATAAATTAGTTGGAGGCAAGATGATGTCTGGAAATTTTAAATCTTTTCTGCAATTTACCATTCGCAACCAGGTGCATGGAACTATTATAACCATAAGTATTTTTTCTTTTTTGGTAATTGGTGTAACGACCATACTTTTTTTTATAAGCCGTTATCATAGTAACAACCGGGAAAAGCTTAGCCGTACCATTCATGTTATGGAAAATGAAATACGTAATTCCATTGATACGATTTCCATGTCAGAAATACGATCAATAAATTTCGATTCACTTCCAAACGGAAAACTCGAAGAAATCATTAATCAGTGTTGCGGGCATTCATGCTGCAGATATAAATCTTTACGATCTTAATGGAGACCTTAAAGTTTCATCATTGCCATTGCCCTATAAAAAGGGAATCGTAAGTGAAAAAATGGAACCTATTGCATTTTTTCATTTAAGCGTATTGAAAGATGTACAGTTTTTCCAGGAACAACAAATAGGCAGCCTCGTCTACCTTAGCAATTATGTACCGGTAAGAAATGAAAAAGGCAAGGAATATGCTTATCTGAATATTCCCTATTTCGAATCGCAAAATAACCTGCAGGATGAGATATCGAATTTTCTGGTTACCATCATAAATCTCAATGCTTTTATTTTTCTGGTTGCAGGAATTATTGCATTATTTATTACAAACCGTATTACAAGGTCATTTTCTCTCATAAGCGATAAAATGAAGGAGGTGAATCTTGAGAAAACAAATGAAGAAATAGTCTGGACACGGAAAGATGAAATAGGAGAGTTGGTAAATGAATATAACAAGATGGTTAAGAAACTAGATGTAAGTGCACAACTGCTTGCAAAAAGTGAAAGAGAAGGCGCATGGCGCGAAATGGCAAGACAGGTAGCTCATGAAATCAAAAATCCGCTTACACCTATGAAGCTTAATTTGCAATACCTGCAAATGGCTATTGATAACAATTCACCAGAGGTTAAAAATATATCATTGTATGTTGCCAATATTTTATTGGAACAAATCGAGCACTTATCGCAGATTGCCAGCGATTTTGCTCAGTTTGCATATATCGGCAATTCTAAAAACCAGCTTTTTGATATCAATCGCACGCTTATTAATATAGCCTCACTTATATTCAACAGATGAAAAAATGCAGGTCAATACATATTTGTATCCGCATGAAATAATAATTGAAGCCGATAAAACACAAATCAACAGGCTGTTTACAAACCTTCTGCAAAACGCGGTTCAATCAGTTCCCGAATCAAGGAAAACAATAATTGAGATCCGGAGTAAACTTTCCGTAAAGCATGTAACTGTTTCTATAAAAGATAATGGTTGCGGTATTCCGGAGAAGATGTATAATAAAATTTTTACTCCCAACTTTACAACTAAAACTTCAGGCACCGGCCTGGGCCTTGCCATGTGTAAAGGGATTGTTGAAAAACTTAACGGAAAAATATGGTTTGAAACCAGGGAAGGAGAATGGACCATATTTTTTGTCGAACTTCCGGTAGCAGAAGCATAATTAAATATTTTTCTTTTTTTTCCTTTCTTTTAAAAAAGTTTCAAATTCCTTTAAGCTGAAGCTGCTGAGATTTTTTTTTGCGGTAACCATTCCTTTTTGAGCAACGAGTACACCGTATTTGGTATTGTCAAATTCATTAGTTGCATGAGCATCAGGGTCAATTGAGACCAGCACATTTTTGAGCCAGCGCATACTGAAGCCATTGCCATCTCATATCGAGCCTGCGGGGATGCGCATTTATTTCAATTACAACATCATTGGCGGCACATGCATCGATAATTTTTTTGTGGTCAACCGGGTAACCTTTACGGCTTAACAATAACCTTCCGGTCATGTGGCCAAGAATAGTGGTGTATGGATTTTCAATGGCATTTAGCAACCGCATCGTCGCTTTTTCTTCCGCCATTTTTAAATTAGAATGCACTGAAGCTATTACAAGATCAAATGTTGATAAGTATGTTATTGGTATAATCAAGGCTGCCATCATTAAGAATGTCACTTTCAATACTTTTAAAAATTTTAAACGGGGCAAGTTTTGCATTAAGTTCATCAACCAGGTTATGCTGCGCCTTTATTTTTTCTTCGCAAGCCCCTGCGCATAAAAAGCAGACTTACTATGATCGCTTATTACAAGGTATTCATATCCTTTTGCTATGCAGGCGTTAGCCAGTTCTTCAACTGTATCGGATCCATCGCTCCAGTTGCTATGGCAATGGATGATTCCTTTGATATCACCCGGTTGAATTACAACCGGTAGCCTTTTTTCTTTTGCAAGTTCTATAACACGTTCACTTTCTCTAAGATAGAGGGGAATATACTGTAATTGTGCTGCTGCAAATATTGCTTCATCATTGGCGGCATTTTGAATTTTTATTTTTGGAAATTTTTCATAAAAGGACTCAATAAATTCAGCAGAGCCGCTTGTTTCAAAAATTTTTTGCTGCAGATTATTTTTATCCGGATATATACAGCTTTACATTAATTCCATCATTGTATTTATATAATAAATAATCATCTGTATTTTCTAAAAAGGTAAATTCCGGCAATCATCTCTATCTTTTTTGAAATTATTCCGGCGGCAAAGGGAATTACAAATTCAAGTTCTTCAACAGTTTCATTTTGTCTTGCAAACGCTCCGGTAATTTTTATCTTGCCGGATGAAAATATTTTATGAAATAATTTTTCGAGATCCACTGCAAGTTGTTCTACCTGCGCATATAAATAATTTCCTTTTTGTTTCATGAAAAATTCAATTGAGTCAATTACATTCTCCTGTGTTTTTTTTCCAAACCCTTTTAAAAGTGATAACCGGTTTTCATGGCATGCATATAAAAGCTCACCAATATTTTCTACATTCATTTCTTTCCAGATGATAGAAATTTTCTTTGGCCCGATGCCTTTGATCTTCATCATTTCAAAAATTCCTTCGGGTGTTTTGGAAATTAATTCTTCCAGAATTTTCATGTTTCCCGTTTCTGTAAGCTCTAAAATCTTTTTACCGATGGCATCGCCAATACCATTAATTGAAAAAATTTTTTCCGGGAAAGCGTTTGTAGCTCCACCGTTAGTTGTTCAATTTTATATGCAGCAACGGAATATGTTTTCGATTTAAAACTATTTTCACCATGTATTTCCATCAGTTTCGAAAGCAGTGAAAAATGCTTTGCTATTTGATAATTATCCATAAGTCAAATGTAAAAGTGGCCAGTGAAACTATCTAATATTTTTTTTACAGGCACTCCATTGGTGATAGGCTGAAAGTATTGCTGACAGGGGCTTATAGAAATATGTGTCCATAAAAAAAAGTCCCGAACTCCGGGACTTTTTAATATTCTTTGTTAGAAATAAATTACTATTTCTTTTTAGCAGCAGCAGCTTTTTTAGGAGCAGCTTTTTTTGCAGCAGCTTTTTTAGGAGCAGCTTTTTTTGCAGCAGCTTTTTTAGGAGCAGCTTTTTTTGCAGCAGCCTTTTTAGGGGCAGCTTTTTTTGCCTTTGCCATGTTTTTAGAATTTAATTGTTAGTAAATAATAATTAAAATTAAAAACATTTTTTTAAATGCCAAAAATTATTTATGGAGCTACGCTATTGCTTCAACAGGATTCACAGAAACAAAAGTCTTATCACCTTTTGTTTTTTTAAATTCAACAACACCATCTGTTGTTGCAAAGATGGTAAAATCTTTTCCAAGGCCAACATTTTTTCCGGGATGATAAACAGTTCCGCGCTGACGAATAATAATGTTACCTGCAATAGCGGCCTGTCCGCCAAAAATTTTTACACCTAATCTTTTGCTTTGCGAATCACGGCCGTTTTTTACTGAGCCTTCACCTTTTTTATGAGCCATAATTTATAAATTAAAAAATTATAATTTTTAAAAATGATACGATAAAAAATGTATCAATTTTTTTTTGCATGATTTGTTTATGCAATGCCGGTTACTTTTATATGTGTGTATTGCGTACGATGGCCATGTTTTTTTCTAAAGCCCTTTCTTCTTTTCATTTTAAACGCGATCACCTTTTCACCTTTTACAAGCTCATTTACTATTTCTGCTTTTACGATAACTTTAGCATCTGCCCCTAAGGAAATTTTTCCATCAGTATCATGCAAAAGAATTTCGGAAAACTCCACCTTATCACCTGCCGTACCTTTAATATGAGGAACATATAGGTTTTGACCCGGCTGAACTCTGAACTGCTGACCCGCGATTTTTATAACTGCAAACATAACTGCCAATTTTTTGGAGTGCAAATGTAAGGGATTTATGGCTAAAATTGAACACCTAAGGCGTGAATAATGCTCATCTTTCTGATTTTAAGTAAATTTCGGCTTGTTTTCTGATTTTTAAGAAGCGATCAAGCCTCTATCAATAGTCATGTTAAACCCTTTCATGTGAGCATTTTTAGAAAAGATATTTCGCTTTCTCTTCAGTATTTATGGATTTTCAGTTTTCCTTATATTGATGTTTTTGCTTCTTCCGCTGTTTCTGATTTCGTTTTTATTAAGGCCGGTAAGAGGTGGAAATGTGTTATATAAAATATGTCGTTTCTGGGCGGATGCTTTTTTCTTTTGCATTGCTGTACGACATCATAATATTTATGAAGAGCAGCATGAGACCGGTAAGGAATATATTTTTATCAGCAATCATATTTCATACCTTGATATTCCCATGATGATGAAAGCAATCAGGCGCCAGCACATCCGTATTTTAGGTAAAGCAGAGATGACAAAAATTCCGGTGTTTGGATATATATATAAGAAAGGTGCTGTATTGGTAAACAGGGAAAATGCGAGAAAGAGATCAGAAAGTGTAAAACATTTGATTTTTTTCCTGCACAAAAGAATTTCAGTTTTCATTTGCCCTGAAGGAACTTTTAATATGACACATAAACCTTTGAAAAGTTTTTATGATGGCGCTTTTCGTATCGCCATAGAAACGCAAAAACCTATTCGCCCCATTTTATTTTTAGATACATATGACAGGCTCAATTATAATAGTATCTTTTCTTTGAATCCCGGAAAATGCCGTGCTGTCTATCTTGCTGAAACTTCAACTGAAGGTATGGAGATAACTGACACGGCGGCATTAAGAGAAAAAATTTATAAACAAATGGAGGATGGGTTGATTCGTTATCAATGCAAGTTGGATCAAAATAATTACAGGCATATATTTCAAAACGGATTAAGGCTTTCAATTGTTTGAATTTATATTTGCATAAATGATAAGTGAAAATTTGGAGGAGCAAGAATTTATTTAGTGATATAAATAACCGGGCCGGTATGTGGGTTGAAGTTATTCTTCCTCTTGCCATTCCTAAAAATTATACCTATTCTGTGCCATCCGGCGCTGTATGATAAAATAAAGGTTGGCTGCCGTGCTGAAGTTGTTTTTGGTAAAAACAAAAAATATGCGGGTATTATAAAATCTCTAAGTAATATAAAACCATCTTACGCAACCAAAGATATCGCAAGTGTTATAGATGAGTGAGCCATCGTTTATAACCAGCAATTGGAACTTTGGAAATGGATAAGTGAATATTATATGTGCAGCGAAGGCGAAGTGATGGCAGCTGCATTGCCGGCACATTTAAAATTAAGCAGTGAAGCCATTTTAATTTATAATGAAGAATATGGTGATGATTTCTCCCAACTCGATAATGAAGAATATCTTGTAGCAGAAGCTTTACTTATAAAAAAGGAATTGAAGTTAACGGAAGTTCAGCTTGTAGCAGATATCATTCATGTTTATCCTCTCATTAAACGACTTATTGATAAAAAAGTTTGTTTTGTATGGGAAGCCTTTACAGATAAATATAAAGAGAAAAAAGAGAACTTTGTATTGCTGAATCCCCGAGTATAGTAGCGATGAAGAAGCTGGGTGACCTGCTGAATAATTTAAAAGCTCCCAAGCAAATGGAGCTTTTGTTAAGTTTTTTACATCTCACAAAAACCGAAGGTGAAGTTTCGCAAACTGCTCTTTTAAAAAAATCCGGTGCTTCCCTTTCCCAATTGAAAGGGCTTGTTGATAAGAATATTCTTTTTATAGAAAAACGAAATGTTGACAGGCTTAAAAGTCTTCCGGGAAAAATGGAAATAAACTTTGCGCTCAATAGCTTCCAGGAAAAGGCGCTGAGCTGAAATTGAAAGAGCATTGAAAGAAAAAGATGTGTGCCTTTTGCATGGAGTTACAAGCAGTGGTAAAACACAATTGTATATAAAGCAAATTGAAAAATTTATTAACGACGGGAAGCAGGTGCTTTATCTTCTTCCGGAAATTACACTAACGGCGCAGATTATACGCAGATTGCAATTAAATTTTGGCGGAAATATTGCCATCTATCATTCAAAGTTTAATAACAATGAAAGAGTGGAATTGTGGAACAAAATAAAAACGGGGGAATTAAAAATTATCCTCGGTGCAAGAAGCGCACTGTTTCTGCCTTTTAAAGATCTTGGGTTATAATAATTGATGAAGAGCATGATCCTTCTTTTAAGCAACAGGAGCCCGCTCCGCGGTATAATGCGCGTGATGCGGCAGTATTTTATGCCTCGCTTTTCAAGGCTAAAGTTTTAATGGGAAGCGCCACGCCATCCATTGAAAGTTTTTATAACGCTGCCAAAAATAAATATGCCTTGGTAACTCTTTCAGAAAGATACGGCGGAGTAAAATTGCCGGAAATAAAAATTATAGATACTAAAACCGTAGCTGCTTCAAAAAAAGGAAAAGTGATGATCTCCCCGCAATTAAAAGCTGCTATTGAAAATGCTTTGCAAAATGACCGCCAGGTGATTCTTTTTCAAAACCGCCGTGGCTATGCTCCGCTTTTAATTTGCGGAACCTGTGGTTTTATTCCTCAATGTGAAAATTGTGCTGTTACATTAACCTTACATAAATATTCAAATAAGCTTCATTGTCATTATTGTGGAAATACTTATCCAAAACTTACAACATGCCCTGCGTGCGGCAGTGTGAACTGGATGGAGAAAAATTTTGGTACTGAAAAAATTGAAGAAGAGCTCACAGTTGATTTTCCACGCAACAGGATTGCACGCATGGATGTAGATGCAGTAAAAGGAAAAAATGCGCATGATACTTTAATAAAATTATTTGAACAACATCGTATTGATATTCTTGCAGGAACGCAAATGGTCGTAAAAGGCCTCGATTTTGAAAAGGTTAGCCTTGTTGGAATTCTCGATGCGGATGGCCTGCTTAACTTTGCAGATTTCAGGGTAAATGAGCGCGCTTTCCAACTCATGGAGCAAGTGAGCGGCAGGGCAGGCCGCAAAACGGAGCAAGGGCTTGTACTGATCCAGGCGGCTAAAATCAATCATCCTGTTTTGTTGTTTGTTCAGCAGCATGATTATCAAAAATTTTATGAAAATGAAATAGCGATGCGAAAACAATTTTTTTATCCTCCATTCAGCAGGCTCATAAGGCTGACTCTTAAACATAAAATAAAAGAACTGGTGCAGGAAGCGGCAGAAGTGCTTGGCAATTTTTTGAAAAAAGATTTTCAAAATTTAGTAGGTCCGGCTGCCCCTGTAATTAACAGGGTACGGAGTATGTATTTAATGGAAATATTGCTCAAGTTGTCTAAAGATGCCGCACAAATCAAGGCTCAAAAAAAAGTAATTAGTAATTATATCGACCTTTTAAAAGCGGAAAAAAGATTTCGTAGCGTGGTGGTGATTGCAGATGTTGACCCGGTTTAAGATAGGGGCATCAGGTATGAGGTAGCTTCAGTATTCAAAGGTATCAAGTATTCAAGATATTCAAGTATGCAGTTTCAGCGGAAATTTCAGGCTCAAGAAATATAACACTTTCGGCATCGATGTAATGGCGGAATATTTTTCAGTATTTACTTCTGCAGAGGAGCTTGAAATACTTCTTGACAATTTTAAAGATATTCCGAACACAATGATCCTTGGTGGGGGAAGTAATATTCTGTTTACAAAAAATTTTGGGGGCGTATTATTAAAAAATGATATTCCTGGTATCAACGGTCATTAGCGAAGATGAAAACTATGTATATGTGCAGGCCGGGGCAGGTGTTAACTGGCATAGCTTTGTTATGTATTGTGTGAATCGCAATTATGGCGGAGCGGAAAATCTTTCTCTTATTCCGGGAAATGTAGGCGCTTCCCCCATGCAGAATATCGGCGCTTATGGAGTGGAAATAAAAGATATTTTTTATTCACTTGAAGCTTTTCACCTGAAAGAAAAGGTAAGGCAGGTTTTTACTGCTGAGGATTGTGAATTTGGTTACCGTGAAAGCGTTTTTAAAAAAAAATATAAAGGCATGTTTGTTATATTGAATGTTACTTTTCGCCTGAAAAAGAAACCCGTTTTCAATATTTCATATGGCGCTATTGAAGCGGAATTGAAAAGAATGGGGATTGGTGAATTAAGTATAAAAGCCATCTCTGATGCGGTCATTAATATAAGAACTTCAAAGCTTCCAAACCCTGCTTTACTAGGCAATGCCGGAAGTTTTTTTAAAAATCCTGAGATTGGCAACCATGAATTACACGAATTAAAAGGAATTGAACCTGGTATAATATATTATAAAATAAGCGATGATAGATTCAAAGTACCCGCTGGCTGGCTTATTGAACAGTGTGGCTGGAAGGGATACAGAAAAGGCGATGCGGGTTGCTATGAAAAACAAGCTTTGGTTTTGGTGAATTATGGAAGTGCAACAGGGAAGGAAATTTTAGACTTGAGCGAGGAGATAAGAAGTTCGGTGCAGGAAAAATTTGGAATAGCACTGGAAAAAGAAGTGAATATAGTTTAACTATTCATGATGCAGCACATCAACAATTTTGTATGTCTGCTTTTAAACTGCTTATATGAAAAAATTTCTACTTCCCATTTTAGCGATCATACTCACCAGCCAGCTTTTTGCACAGGACAAAATTTATAAAATAAGAGGCGCTGTAATTAAAGCCAAAGTCATTGAAATTGGCACAGATGAAATCAAGTACAGATTGTATGACAGCCCTGATGGGCCTATATATGTTGTTGATAAATCTGCTTTGAACAGGATTGAATTTGCCGACGGCCGGATTGAAAATTATAAGCTTAGTTTTAAAGACCCTGCAGAATTACGAAGGGCCAGTTGACAAAAGCTATTAAATTTAATTTCCTTGCGCCTTTATTGGGGTATTCGCAATTCTCCTTTGAAAAATCGATCTCCCCGTTAAAAAGTTACGAATTTGGATTCGGAATTATCGGAGCCGGTAAAAATAACCAGGTTGATAATTACTACATTAGCAATGGGCAGTATCATACCTTATAAAAGAAATGCCTTTGGCGGGTTTATTGATGCAGGATATAAGTTCAATAAGCTCCCTAACTTTTTTAGTAAAGGAACCAGGATGAGCCATATTATGCAGGGAAGCTACGTAAAGCCAACAGCTACCATTGGCTTTTATAGCGATAACGCCTTAAATTATAAAACCGGTAATCCTGTACTTGAAAAAAGGAACAATGTTTTCGGCGCAATCATTTTAAATTTTGGCCATCAGTGGGTTTTTGGCGATAAATTTCTTGTAGATTTATTTTATGGCTTTGGATATGCATTTGACAATGTAAAAGATGATATCAATAATAATTACTCGGGCAACATTTATAATCATTTTGCTATTCAAAAAGCGGGGCCCGGAGCGGGGTTAGGTTTGAGCGGGGGTTTAAAAGTTGGCTTGCTTATTAAATAAGTATGAATAAGCCGTATTAGAAATTTAAGCCGGATATTTAATCCGGCTCTTTTTATTTTTATTTAAAATCTTCGTCATCCAATTCTTCGTCTCTAAAAGATTGCGGGCTTAAGTTAAGCATGCTTCCCATCAGGTCTTTAAATTCAATTTTTCCTTCGACTATTTTTTTGCTTATTAAAGAATAAGTTGAAAGCCCATGTAAAACAAATTCCATCAGCAATGCATTTTCTTTTGCATTGGCATTTGGAAAATGTTTTTTAACCAGGCCATATAAGCCATCAACCTTATACAATAACTGGATCTTATCTTCATCTTTCACTCCAAAAAAAAGATTTAAATGATTGCCGGTATCGAACCAACGGGTAATTGCTTTGTACGGGCTTTCATCTGCGGCTACATCTTTGGCTCTTTTCTTTTTAAATGTTTCGGGGTTAGGAAAATAAGCGGCAAACCGGGTGCGAATGGCTTTCTCCATTAAATTGTAAGCAACCTGGTAAGGGCCTTCCTGCTCACCTTCATAAACTAATTCAATTTTACCCGTTATGGATGGAATGATGCCCGCAAGGTCGCTGATCCACACCTGCGTTTCTTTTTCTTTATTCATAATTGCCCGCCGCTCTGCTGCGCTTACGGCATTTTCATATGCAGCAATTGTAAGCCTTGCAGAAATGCCACTTTTTTTATCAACATATTCGCTGCGCGCGGGCTTCAAAGGCTACCTGCTCTATCAATCGCTTTACAAGATCGCTTACCTGTATTTTTTTCACCTGGTCTTCATGAATATCTGCTTCCTGTTCTGTAATTGACAAAGCTGTTTCAATAGTAACAGGGTAATGCGTTAGTATCTGGCTTTCGATCCTGTCTTTAAGCGGGGTTACAATTGCGCCCCTGTTTGTATAGTCTTCAGGGTTAGCGGTAAAAACAAACATGATATCCAGAGGCAATCTCAATTTGAATCCTCTTATTTGCAAATCCCCTTCTTCTAAAATATTAAACAGTGAAACCTGGATCCTTGCCTGGAGATCGGGTAATTCATTTATAACAAAAATACCGCGGTTGCTTCTTGGGATTATCCCATAATGAATTACTCTTTCATCAGCATAACTTAATTTTAAGTTGGCTGCTTTAATAGGATCGATATCGCCAATAAGGTCTGCAACGCTTACATCGGGCGTGGCAAGTTTTTCTCCATAACGATTGCTCCGGTGCAGCCATTCAATAGGAGTATCATCGCCTTTTTCAGCAACCAAATCTTTGGCATATTTACTCAATGGCCTAAAAGGATCATCATTCACCTCGCTTCCCTTAATTATTGGAATATATTCATCGAGTAAATCTGTCATTTGCCTGGCCATACGTGTTTTTGCCTGGCCGCGTAATCCCAGAAATAAGATGTTATGCCTGGATAATAAAGCCCTTTCAGTATCAGGTATTACAGAATCTTCATAGCCAATAATGCCTGGAAATGTAATTTCTTTTTTGCTGATTTTTTTTATAAGATTTTCGCGGAGCTCTTCCTTAATAGATCTTGCTTTGTAATTACTTTCTTTTAATTGCCCTAAGGTTTTAATATTTGTCTGAACCACGATTTGGTGAATTTTATAAGGTTAATAAAAATTGTGTTGAGTACAAATTTTAATTGTCTGAACCACGATTTGGGTGAATTTTCGGATTAATAGAAATTATGTTATGCATGCATTTATTACCATTGTCTAAACCATGATTTGGGTGGATTTTATGGATTGATAGAGATTATATTGTCAACAAATTTTTGATTTTCCAATCTTTTAAACCGGAGACGGATTACACCAAAATTTATTAATAAACCAAGCTGCATTGTGTGCTTCCAGGGAATTTTTAGCTTCTGCCAGATGAATATTTTCTAATGGAATGACGGCTTTATTTCTACCATTATTTGTTTGCTTACAAAAAAGTTTACCCGGCCTTTTACCTATTTGAATATTTTTATAATACAAAGGCCTACTAAATTCCCTGGCGAAATTTAAACCAAAATCTTTCATTTCAATTTCAAAGCCCGTTGATAAATAACTTCCCGGAGCCGTTGCCCAATGCAGCGTGAAACTTCATTGCCGATCCGATTATTTTTGCGTTATTTCCTTGTATTTATATTCAGCCTGAAGCACAATTAAATTTTACTTTTCAATCTAAAATTCCAAATTCTTTCAAAAAATAACTTTTTACTTCTCAATCTAATCTTTTTAATCTCCCTAAATCATGGTTCAGACCAATTTAATACACCGTCTTTCTTTTCCCGCTTTCAAAATCTTTAAAAATAAAAGCGCCGAGCCTGTCAAGGGAAGCAAAGAATGCTTTGCCATTATTAGTTTCGGTAAATTCTGTTACAAATCTTTGCAGGTAGGGGTCGCTGGCGATCATAAAAGTCGTTATGGGTATTTTTAGTTTTTTGCATTGTGCAGCAAGGTTCATACACCTGTTTAATATTCTTCTGTCGACCCCAAAACTGTTTTTATAATATCGCGCACCTATTTTAAGACAGGTGGGTTTTCCATCCGTTATCATAAAAATCTGCTTATTAGGATTTTTTCTTCTTCGTAAAATATCCATTGCAAGCTGAAGGCCGGCAACTGTATTGGTATGATAAGGGCCAACCTGTAAATAGGGAAGGTCTTTAATTTCCACCGTCCATGCATCATTTCCAAAAACTACGATATCTAATGTGTCTTTTGGATATTTAGTAGTGATAAGTTCACTTAGTGCCATCGCAACTTTTTTTGCGGGCGTTATCCTGTCCTCTCCATACAATATCATGCTGTGGGAAATATCGATCATCAGAACCGTAGAAGTTTGCGCTTTAAAATCAGTTTCCCTTATTTCAAGATCATTTTCATGCATGGTAAAACTGTCGATGCCATGATTGATCTGCGCATTCCGAATAGATTCTGTAAAATCGATTTGCTCAAGTGTATCACCAAACTGGAAAGGCCGTGTTTCAGGATTGATCTCATCGCCACCGCCGGGCTTAAATGTATTGTGATTTCCCTGTTTTGTTTTTTTTAGCTTTCCAAAAATTTCTTCGAGGCTGCGTTTGCGTATTCCCTGTTCTGTTTTGGGAGTTATTTTTATTTCTCCGTTGCGTCGGTTCTCATCAATATAGCCCTTTGTTTTAAGGTCTTCAATAAAATCGCCCATTCCATATTCATCATTGGTAAGGTCATATTCTTTATCAAGTTCCGTAAGCCAGCTTAAAGCTTCTCCTACCTCCCCACTGGTATAAGTAAGCAATTGCATGAAAAGATCCAAAAGCTTTTCAAAAGATGATTTATTATTTTCGTTTGGGTCGTATTTTGAAAAATTATGTCCGATCATGTGTTTTGTTTAGTTCAAGGTTCAAGGTTCAAGGTTCAAGTTCGATGCTTACTGCTTATGACTGCAACTGCACTGCTACTGCATCCACTGCCCACTGCCCACTGCCCACTGCTGCATTTCCTGCAATTTACCAAACAATTATTCGATATTTATTGTTCGATTCAAATAAAAATCCCGGTTTAGCATGCCTGTAACAATAGCTTAACCGGGATTTCTTGATATCATGATAAAAACTATTGTGTTTTATCGTTTACCTGTTTTTCTCTTTTCGGTTTAGAAATATTATTGATTACCGGATTTCCATTTTCCGGATTTAAGGAAGCCGGACTTTTGAAATATTGTTCCATGCCCTGTAGCTGTTGCAATAGTTGCTGAACAATCTGGTTTTCATAAGCCAGCGCAGCCTTGCTTGTTCTCATCAAGGCTATTAAAATAAGTTACCTGTTGCTCAAGATCTTTACGCAAGGATTCCGATACTTTTTTTGCCAGGACCGTATCGCCGCATTTGTAAGCTGCCAGTAAAAACTGACCGGAGATCTGGTCCTGTTGCTGACGGCGCGATACCAGTCCATAGGGAAATTTTCCTGGAGCATCATTTTATCGCATCTTTCCAGTAATTTTTTTGCATCATCTTTCCTGTCATGATCTGCCAGGTTATTAGCCAACCTGGGCATATTGCATTCTTATCGTATTTAAATGCCTCCTGTTTTCTTCATCATAATAAACGCCAGCGCTTATCAGCATTTCCAAAAACAAATTTCTTCATCATCACATTATAAGCCCAATCCCGGTTTACTTCGCTGTTTTTTACAGGAACCAGCCTGTAAGTAAGGCCATCTGTTCTTAAATATTGCGCAAAGCCCAGTTCGTCGTATGGAGAAGTGAAATAAATTGGCCGCCTCCATTTGTTAGCAGCAATAATATTTAAGATAGCCGCTTTCATTTTTGCCCAACGCACTTTTCGGAATATCGAAATCCAGTTCACTTACTACGCTGTCTCCGGCATTTACAGTACCATTTTGTCTTACCAGATTGGTATCTACAGGAACCTTTACTTTTTTGGTGGGAAAAATATTAAGATATTCATCACCATTTTGTGCCATTCGGCCAGGATCATCACTTCCTGCATAATCTTTCATCATGGTATAAAGATCCATAGGTTTTGTCTGATCCACTTTTGCTCCCGGTAACTCAGGATCAAAATAAATAGCATCTCTTTTACTTCCTATGATCTGATCGGCAGTCCATAGAACATCAATGGGATCGCTTTGGTTCACTTTATACCGCAACTGGTTGATATACCAATCAGTTCCCATCAGGCTCGAGTTAATTACTCTTATATCTCTCCGTATGCCTTGCACTTCCTGCGCATACCAAAGCGGATAAGTATCATTATCGCCAAAAGTTATCAATATCGCATTGGGTGCACAACTCTGTAAATAATCAATTGCCAGGTCGCGCGCAAGAACTTTTTGGCTTCGATCATGGTCATTCCATTCCTGGGTGCCCATTAATAACAGGAACGGCAAGAAAACAAATTCCGGCGGCCGCATAATTGGCCATGTTGGCCCTTTATAAATTTTTCAAAAAGTTCTTTTACATATAACACTCCCAAACCGATCCATATCGCAAATGCATAGAAAGAACCTACATAAGCATAATCCCGTTCACGGGGCTGGTTGCCTGCCTGGTTCAGGTAAATACAAATGGCAAAACCAGTAAAAAAGAACAACAAGCCTACTACAAGCGTATCTTGTTTATCTTTTTTATATTGATAAATTAATCCAAGAATGCCCAATATTAATGGAAGGCAGAAAAGTGTATTGTGTGCTTTATTATGCTTGATGCTATCCGGCATTTTACTTTGGTCGCCAAGCCTCGCATTATCCAAAAAAGAAATTCCGGTTAGCCAGTTTCCATCTCTTACATTGCCCATATCAACCCCCTGGATATCATTTTGTTTTCCGGCAAAATTCCACATAAAATATCGCCAATACATCCAGTTAAACTGGTAGCTTAAAAAAAAGCTAATATTGTCGGCCATTGTTGGCTTATCTAGAATAAGCGCCGGTTTTCTGATCTTTGCCAATGCCTGCAAAACTTGCATAATAATCGGCATGTCCCTGGTCATTGCTGTTATCCCACATTCTTGGAAAAAAGTGCTTGTCTTCGGGCGCATATTCAGTTACATATTTTTTTCCTTTATTTTCATACTTATCTTTCCCTTTTACATAAGTATCAACCGGGTTTTGAGAGACAACCTGTGCAGTAAAATCCTGTCCGTATAAAATGGGCCAATCACCATATTGCTCACGGCTTAGGTAGCCAACAAGGCTCACCGGGTTATCAACATTAAACATATCCACTGCGGGATCGGCATTGGAACGGATTAGCGTTGTATAATAAGTTGAAAAGCCCAGCAATACAAATGCAAAGCTCCACATGGCCAGTTTTAAAAAATTCCAGTTCTTCTTATCCGCAAGCCTAATCATGAAATAAATAAGCACTCCAATCATTACAAAAAAGAAAGTAAAACCGAAGAAAAACGGAAGGCCAAGATCATTTTTAAAAAATATATCAAACTGGCCTGCAAATTTGATAGTCCATTGAATCATAGGTACCTGCACAATGCCGGTAATAATGCAAGCTATGAGAAAAGCCCAGAAAGTTTTCCATTTGGTTGTATTATAGCGTTTAAAATAATACACCATTACAATAGCAGGAATGGTAAGAATGGGCAGTAAATGCACGCCTACTGCAAGTCCTACCAAATAAAAAATTAATATCAGCCACCTGTCTGCACGGGTAAAATGCCCTTTTATGCCATTTGATTGTTCTATAGTAACTTCCTGTTCCCATTTAAGCACGGCCCAAAAAACGATCGCTGTAAAAAAAGATGAACTTGCATATACTTCAGATTCCACTGCACTGTACCAAAATGAATCGCTAAAAGTATAAGCCAATGCACCTACAACACCTGCGGCCATGATAGAAAAAATCTGGTTGTTGGTAAGGGCGTTGGATTGTCCTTTTCAACAATTTTTCTTGCGAAGTGCGTAATGCTCCAGAATAAAAATAATATGGTAAAGCCGCTCATTAATGCGCTCATGCTGTTCAGGCCAAGAATGGCGCTATCAGGGCTCGAAAAAGGAATCATAAAGAGCCTTCCCAGTAGAATAAATAATGGTGCTCCTGGCGGATGTGGAATTTGAAGTTTGTAGGCGCTGGAAGCAAACTCGCCGCAATCCCAAAAGCTTCCGGTGGCTTCCATTGTTAATAAATATACTGTACAGGCAATAATGCAAATGGCCCATCCTGTAATATTGTTGATTCGTTTAAAGCTCATAACTGGGTTTTATATAAACAGGGACAAATATAAAACTATGAATGGTACAATTTAGCGGGCTAAATTTTTTTTATACAAAGGAATGTTAATTTAATATGTTTGATGTCGGATGTGCGACGGCGTAAGGGCCGGCTTATGTAAAACATAGCGTCGCATATTGTGTCTTCTATCACCTGGTCATGAAAAAAGCTTTTCTTCAATTACATATCGCCGTTCTTTTTGCGGGCTTTACCGCTATTCTTGGCAAACTTATCCATTTAAATGAAGGGATTTTGGTGTGGTACAGGATGTTATTAAGCGCGGTTTCACTTGCATTTATGTTGTTGTTCAGAAAGGAATTGATTAAGGTTTCTTTTGTAAAGCTGATAAAAATTTTTGGTGTGGGAGCCATTGTAGCCATTCACTGGGTTACCTTTTATGGAAGTATCAAATATTCAAATGTTTCAGTTTCGGTGACGTGTTTTTCAGCGATCGGGTTTTTTACTTCTTTTTTTGAGCCCGTCATTACCAAGACGAAGAATTGATTGGATAGAAGTACTGCTGGGTTTGCTCGCCATTGCAGGTATTTACCTCATTTTTAATTTTTATCCGCAGTATAAAACAGGAATTATCTTCGGAATTATTTCGGCAATGCTGGCCAGTCTCTTCCCGATATTTAATAAAAACCTGCTGAAAGAATTTTCACCTACAACCGTTACACTTTATGAAATGACCGGCGGTTTTATTGCTCTTTGTATGATCATTCCGTTTTACCTGGCTTTTTTCCCAGCCAATTATTATCTCCCTACTTTTTCAGACTGGATGTGGCTACTGGTTTTGCATGGATCTGTACCGTACTTAGCTTTATTTTACAATTAAATGCACTTAAAATAATTTCACCGTTTACCGCCAATCTTACTTACAACCTCGAACCGGTATATGCCATTATTCTTGCATTTATTATTTTTAATGAAAATAAATTTTTGGGGCCCGGATTTTACTTTGGCTTTGGCCTGATATTACTTGCGGTATTCTTACAAATGATAAGGGTATGGAATGAAAGAAAAATAGAAAAATAGAGATACAAAGTTCTACAGAAGGCAGGCGTAATAAATTTAAATTGTTGTATCGGAAATTATGGGAGGAACACTATTTTATTAGAAAGTTTTGCAAATGCCCTGAACATTTCACTTACGCCGCAATATTTATCCTGCGATAGTGCAACCGCTTTTTCGACTTTAGATTCATCAGCTTTTCTCACCTTAATTTTATAAGTAATGATTACATCATCGTATATCCTCGGGTGCACTTCTGTCAGGTGGGCGTCTATATTTATGGTAAAATCAGAAAAATCAGCTTTCATTTTTTTTAGGAGGCTTACAATATCGAGGCCCGTACATCCCGCCAGTGAAACAAGCATCAAAATTTTTGGGCCCGGGCCTGCGTCATCTCCTCCGGCAGCTTTATCAAGATCAATAGTTATACTGTGGCCGTTTATCAGCGTGGTAAAATTCATCCCGCCCTGGTATACAGAATTTATAGAATTAGTTGCCATAATATTGCAGTTGATTTAGATACGATAAGCCGTTATATCCTTGATTTTACCGCTTCAGAAATTTGCTGAGCATTCATAGCCCCCGATTGGCGCCAAAGTATTTTTCCTTTTTTAAATAGGATTAAGGTGGGAACGCCTTGTATATTATAATGTCCCGCAGTGGGCTGATTTTTATCAATATCAATTTTTAAAACCCTGACACTGTCTTTATTATTTTGAGCAAATCGCTTGTAATTCAGGCGCCATCATTTTGCATGGCCCGCACCATTCTGCATGAAAATCAACCAAAACCGGCTTTTCATCATTAATTATTTTGCTAAATGTTTCCATACTAAAAATTTTACAAATTTAATGCATAAATTATGCCTGTGAACAATATGATTAAAAAGGGCACATTATGTCAGTTCACAGATAATTCTTCAAACATCCTTTAATTATTTTTAAAATAATCAATTCTTTATTACCTTTGCCGTCCGAAAAAAAGATCATTATGGCCAGAGTATGTCAGGTTACAGGAAAAAGACCCATTACAGGAAACACTGTTTCTCATTCAAATATAAAAACGCGCAGGAGATTTTTACCTAATCTTCAAAAGAAAAGGTATTTTCTTGCAGAAGAAGACAAATGGATCACTTTAAAATTATCTTCTGAGGCGATACGTACTATCAATAAAAATGGCCTTTTTAACGTGGTGAAGAAAATGAGGGAAAACGGAGCAAAGATCTGATCATAAATATTTAAATAATTTGTTATGGCAAGGAAAGGAAACAGGGTACAGGTAATTTTGGAATGTACGGAGCATAAAACTTCCGGCATGCCAGGCACCAGCCGCTATATTACCACTAAGAATAAAAAGAATACTCCGGAACGCCTGGAGCTGAAAAAATTCAACCCGATTTTAAAAAAAGTAACGGTTCATAAGGAAATTAAGTAATTAGCCAATTTGAAAATTAGCTCAATTGGCTCAATTCGTAGATTTTCACATTGGCTAATTAGCTAATTATCACATTTTCAAATTAATATAATGGCAAAATCAGCAAAAACCGCAATTAAAACAAAAGATCAGAAAGCGGCTGCAGAAGCAAAAAACTGGACAAAAGTGGTACGTACGGTTCGCAGTCCTAAATCCGGTTCTTACACATTTAAAGAATCTATTGTTCATAAAGACAAGATCAAAGAATTTTTGGGAAGCTGATTTTTAGCTTCAATATTCTTTAGGTAAGGCTATCCGGCATTTATTGCGGATAGCTTTATTTATTTTTACGATTTACTAATTTTCAGACCATGGGAATTTTTGATAAAATTTTTGGAAAAAAAGAACAAAAGGAAAGTCTTGACCAGGGATTACAAAAAACAAAAGAAGGCTTTTTTGATAAGCTTACAAAAGTAATTGCAGGTAAGAGTACGGTTGATGAAGAAGTACTGGATAACCTTGAAAATGCTTTGGTAAGTGCAGATGTTGGTGTTGAGACCACTGTGAAAATTATAGATGGAATTGAAAAAAGAGTTGCCAGAGATAAATATATTAATACATCGGAACTCAACAGGATATTAAAGGAAGAAATACAATCCGTTCTTATTGATTCGCCGGTAGATACTTCTTATAAAAGTTATGAACTGCCAGCTTCACATAAGCCGCATGTGATTTTAATAGTTGGAGTAAATGGCGCCGGTAAAACTACCACCATTGGTAAACTGGCACATAATTTTTCATTAAACGGTAAATCAGTATTGCTTGGCGCTGCAGATACTTTCAGGGCCGCAGCAGTAGAGCAATTAGATATCTGGAGTCAAAGAGCAAAGGTGCCTATTGTAAAGCATGCGATGGGCGCTGATCCCAGTGCTGTTGCCTTTGATGCGGTGCAGAGTGCCATAGCCAGGAATACAGATGTGGTATTGATAGATACCGCGGGAAGGCTGCATAATAAAATTCATTTGATGGATGAGCTTAGCAAGATCAAGCGATCTGTAAGTAAAGCGCTTCCGGGCGCGCCTCATGAAGTATTGCTCGTGCTTGACGGAAGTACCGGGCAGAATGCATTGGAGCAGGCAAAACATTTTACTGCAGCAACTGATGTAACTGCAATCGCCATTACCAAACTGGATGGAACTGCTAAAGGCGGTGTTGTTTTGGCAATAGCAGACCAGTTTAAAATCCTGTGAAATTTATAGGCGTTGGGGAAAAAGCCACTGATCTTTTAGTGTTTGATAAAAAAGAATTTGTAAATAGTTTGTTTGAAAATGTAGCAGCTATCAGCTTAGCCAGTGAGCATCATGAGCCGTATGCTAGACTCATAGTGATGCTCATGCTATGGATTACGTGCTGACAGCTCATAATGCTGTGGCTAGAAAGTTCTGATAGCTGGATAGCTGGATAGCTGATAGCTCATGGCATAGCAATCACAAGCTATTTCCAAAAAATAAATAGCACAACAATATAGAAGTAACGATGCCAACCAGGTCGGCAAGCAGCATAGCGCCTATTGCATACCGGGTATTTTTTATAGAGACTGCGCCAAAATAAACGGCGATCACATAAAAAGTAGTATCTGATGAGCCTTGCAGAATAGAAGAAAGCCTGGCTGCAAATGAATCAGGGCCATAGGCTTTCATAGTATCAATCATCATTCCACGGGCACCGCTTCCGCTTAATGGCCTTATTAATGCTGTTGGAAGCCCATTTACAAAACGGGTATCGGTCCCTATTGCAGCAAAAAGATTTCTCATAGCATTGATAATTACATCAAAAGTGCCGCTGGTGCGAAGCATGCTTATAGCCACCAGCATTCCTACGAGGTAAGGAATAATTCGAACGGCAGTTTCAAAACCACCTTTTGCACCTTCCACAAATGCATCGAAAATATTGATGTTTTTATATAACGCTCCCAATATGATACAAAAAAAAATAAGCAATATAAGGCCATTGCTTAAAATGCCTGAAAACGTTTGTACACTGTTCAAAGCTTTGTCCTTTAAGATAGATAACAAGCAAAGAAATAATAGCGGAAAGGCTAAGTACCCACAGCAATATTACCGGCTGAAATACATTTATTTTTTGTTTGAATGACACGATCAGCATTGCCGCCATTGTAGCTGCAAAAGTTGCTATCATGCAGGGAATAAAAATATCTGTGGGATTGGCAGCTTTTAAAGAAGCCCTTACAGCAATAATACTCACGGGTATCAAGGTAAGCCCTGAAGCATGTAAACATAAAAACATGATCTGTGCATTTGATGCCGTATCTTTTTTTGGATTGATCTCCTGCAGGCTTTCCATTGCTTTAATGCCGAAGGGTGTTGCCGCATTATCAAGCCCGAGTAAGTTGGCAGAAAAATTCATGACCATGTGTCCCATTGCGGGATGGTTGCGCGGCAATTCAGGAAATAATTTTGAAAAGAAGGGCCCGATTATTTTCGATAAAAGCCTTATGCCTCCGGCTCTTTCGGCTATGCTCATAAATCCCATAAATAATGCCATGATGCCGATAAGGTTTATAGAAATATCAACAGCGCTTTTGGCGGTGGCAATAATACCATCGGCATTTTGTTCTTTATAGGAAATGTAATTTCCATTTGCGGCTTTGATAAACTTCATGTTGCCGCTATTATATTCTTTTCCGCTTTGCAAAGTTTGTAATATTGCTGCCGGCATCACAGCAGTATCAGCAAATTTCGTTTGAGAGGTATCGCCGGATTTTCCCGTTACCATACGGTTAAAAATATCGGTATTATTTTTTGTGAATACGCATTGAAAGGCCGCCGCCAGGATTGAAACAATAATAAAAGCCGCCCATATTCTGCTTAAGGCCATAATTAAAGTTTGATATGCGATGTAAATACAAATGTACGATGTACGAGGTTTGATATACGATGTCTAAACCCTAAACCTCTCAACCCTCTCAACCTCACCAAACCCTAAACTATCTGCATGTTAAAGCATCCATTGGAATTAAAACTTAAAATCATATTTCTCTGCAATAAAAACTTTTACTTTGCGCTTTCAAATGAAAAAATGTTCATGAAGAATTTTAATTTCAGAAAAATATTGCCACATCTGGTTGCCCTGGCAGTTTTCTTAATAGTTTCTGTAGTGTATTGTAAGCCTGCTCTTGAAGGTAAAGTGGTGTTGCAACAGGATATACAGGGCTGGAGAGGTATGAGCCAGCAATCAGTGGAGTTTCATGAAAAATATGGATATTATCCTTTATGGACCAACAGTATGTTTAGCGGAATGCCGGCTTACCAGATTGCTTTGGACTCACGTACCAAATTGCAGGTAGGCTATCTTGTTCCGGTTTTAACACTTGGCCTGCCTAAGCCGATAAGTTTTTTCTTTCTTGCCTGCATTTGTTTTTATTTTTTCTGCCTTGTTGCCGGGGCCAATCCATGGGTAAGTATTATGGGCGCGCTTGCCTATGCCTATTGTACTTTCGATCCCATATTAGTTACTGTGGGCCATAATACAGAAATGGTCTCAATAGGTTATGCGCCGGCTGTACTTGCAGGTTTACTGTTGCTTTTTCAAAGGCGATATTGGAGCGGTTTTGCAGTCACTGCTTTTTTTGCTACCGCGCTAATTGGGCAAAACCATGTACAAATCGTGTATTATACTTTGATAATGGCGGGCATAATGGCCATTGCCTTTCTTATAAAAAGTTATAAGGAAAATAGTATGCGGGCAGCCATTAAAGGCGTAGGACTGGGGTTAGTCGCCGGGGTATTGGGGCTTGCCTGCAGCGCGGTGAGCATGTTGCCTACTTATGAGTATGCAAAAGAAAGCACGCGTGGCGGCAGGTCGGAATTATCAGCCCAGGAAGATTCAGCAAATAAAACCAAAGGAGGGCTTGATAAAGAAGAGGCTTTCAAATGGAGTTATGGATTGGGCGAGACGTTTACTTTTATTCTACCTGACCTGTATGGAGGAGGTACCCGCAACAAAGAATTAAGTACTTCGTCAAAATTTGTTGAAAAGCTCACTGAGGCAGGTGTTCCGGAAGACGCCGCCGTTCAAAACGCAAATTACAGTACTTACTGGGGAGGCCAACCTACAACAGCGGGGCCGGTCTATCTTGGAGCAATTATATGCTTTCTTTTTATTTTTGGATTATTCTATGTAAAGAGCTGGCACAAATGGTGGATTATTGCTGCAAGCGCGTTTGCGATCTTATTAGCATGGGGTGCAAATTTAAAAGGCATCAATTATTTCATTTTTGATCACCTGCCTTTTTATAATAAATTCAGGGCTGTAACCATGTCTCTGGTAATTCCACAGTTTTGTTTTTCTGTATTGGCTGTATTGGCGGTAAGCAAGTTACTTACTGAAACCGATTGGAATGAAGCATGGAAAAAATTGCGTTTGTCCGTGTACGTTACCGGCGGAATTTTATTGCTACTCTGCGGATTTTATTTTACTTCTGATTTTACGTCAGCTCATGACAAAGAACTAAGGGATAGTTTTAAACAGCAAATGCTGCAGCAAGCTTCGCGCGGGCAACAACCATCGCCACAGCAACTTCAGCAGGCAGATGATTTCAGCAGGCGGTTTAATAGTTGCCTTGCACGAAGACAGGAAAAATCTCATGGGAGGAGATTTGGTCAGGTCAATCCTTCTTATTGGCCTCGCCGTTGTTTTAATCGGATTATATACCAGGCAAAAAATTAAGCCTGTTATTTTAATTGCGGGATTGATAGTCTTATCTTCTTATGATTTATTAAGTGTTGCAACGAGGTATATGAATTCCGATAGCTTTGTGGAAGACAGTGATTTTGAATCTGCATTTATTCCTTCTGAAGCAGACCAGCAGATTTTGAAAGACCCCGACCACGCAAATTTCAGCGTGTTTGATCAAACCGCCGGTAATCCGTTTTATAGCGATTCAAGAACTTCCTATCACCATAATAATATTGGCGGGTATCATCCTGCATTGCTTGGGTTATATAATGACATCATTGAAAACCAGCTCGAAAAAGGTAATGAGCAGGTTTATAATATGCTCAACACAAAATATTTTATTGTTCAAAATCCACAGACCGGCAAACCCATTGCCCGCCAAAATCCAAATGCCTTTGGAAATGCATGGCTGGTAAAAGGAATTAAATATGTTGCCAATGCCGACCAGGAAATGCAGGCGCTTGACAGCACCGATCTTAAGGATACCGCTGTTGTTGACAAAAGATACCAGTCCCAGATCAGGCAACTTCCTGTTCCTGATTCTTCAGCATTTATAAAACTTAACCGAAAATCTTAATGATAAAATTGAATATACTTCTCATAGTAAAACGCCTCAGTTTGCGGTGTTAAGTGAAGTGTATTATCCCCGCGGCTGGGACGCTTATATTGACGGGCAAAAAGCGGACTATGTAAAGACGGATTATGTGTTACGTGGTATGTACCTGCCTGCGGGAGACCACCATATTGAATTCCGCTTTGAACCAAAATCATTATACCATTGGGAGAATGATTACGATCATAGCCAATATTATTGTATTCCTCGCAATGATTGCGGCTGTTGTTTTTTATGTAAGAAAAAAGCGGGGGCCCGATGCACATGTTTTATAAAACCTTATAAAAATAAGCACGGTTACGAATTATAACCGGGCTTAATTTTAGAATATAAAAAATATTTGCGGCATAGCTGCTAACCTGCCTGAAAGAATATTTTTTTGAAAGGAATATCTTTGAAATAATAACGCCAATAAAAAATACAGGGATTTCAAATACGTAGGCGCCCAGCATACATAAAAACCAGGCAATACCAAATTCCTTTCTGATACGCACAAGATTTGAAAGCATGATCTGGCGGCCTTTGCGATCGAATAAATTAAAGTAACCTTTACCTGAAGATCCAAAAGCTTCATTGCTGGTTTCGCCCTGCAAGTGGAGAATTTTCAAATCACCAAAGAGGCATAATTTTCCGATTTTTCTTTAAGCGGCTGCACCATTCTGCTTCTTCTGCATAGAGGAAAAAATCCTCGTCCATTAAGCCCGCCTGATTGATTGCACTTTTCTTTACCATTAAAAATGCACCGTTTATCCAGTCTACTTCAACAGTACCTTTTGCGTCGGGGACATGTGGTTTTTTTACCTTAAAGATCGTCGCGGGTAATTTCAGGATCTCTCCCAGGAAAGGCAATGGCAACAAATAATTAAGGCCGCCTTTCATGACATAGTTACCTGAAATTTGCGGCGTTCGGTCGCCATTTAACAATTGGATTCCACATGCAACAAATTCGGAATTGTTTAGAAGCTGGTAACATTTCTCTATCGCATTATTTTCAATGACGGTATCCGGATTGAGCAGTAAAACCGTTTTGCCTTCTGATTTTCTTATACCTTCATTGTTAGCTCTTGCGAATCCTGAATTATACTTCATATCTATCCATACTACAAGGGGAAATTTGCCGGTGATTATTTCGCGGCTGTTGTCTTCTGAATGATTATCAACGACGATGATATCATAACTTAACGTTGAACTTTGGTCATAAATAGATTGGATACAGTTAATGATTAACTGACCACATTTATAGTTTATGATTATTATGGAAAGTTGCAACTTGCTGTCGTATTACAATTCAAACATACCATATTATGTAATATCATTTATGCAAGATCTGTTTTGCAAATTCGGGACAACATGATTTTGGATTAAATGTGCGGATAAGAAGCCTTACAAACTTTACTTGAAGAGGCATTGTCATTAACCTGGCAAAGATTTTATTAATGGATCCGTAAAATCACAAAATCTGAGTTTGTAAGCGGCTTTCGATTTTTTTGACCTGACCTTATTTGGAATAATTAATTACGAGCTTCGGATGTTTTGTGGCGTCTCCATAATAGCTTGAACAAAATATCCTGGAATTATAAGTGACTTCATTTTGCAATTGAAGCATAAAGCCATAGTTGGCAACCGTATACATTTTGCTTACCATAGCTGTAACGTCTATATCAACCAGGTCGAGCCGCGGCTGTGAGGTTTGTGGAACACTGACTTCATTTGTACTTTCCGTAGAAGGTTGCGAAAACCAGTCACTGTTGGCGTCCCATGTTGAAGTAATGCGCCGGATATACATTGCATTAGAAGTTCCAAAGTTCGCGTCCACGAGATTACCGTTTGAAGGTGTAGGATTTGAAAAGAGACTAAGTTTTGCAGAGACGATTGTTGCTCCTGAAGGAATGGAAGACAAGTCAAATTTAAATACGCCTCTTCCACTTAGCGTCTCCTGGTTTATGGTCCATGTAGACGCATCAACTTCAGTAAAATTTGGGGAAGTGAAATCATGAGCGCTGTTTCCCGCAATCAATGATTCATCAGGGTTATTCGATGGGGAGAATGTTACATTAAAATTCTGGGGGCCAACTACTGTAATAGTAACCGTGATGGATTTTGTTCCGGTAGCACCATTATTATCAGTTGCGTTTAATTGAAAAACGTAAGTTCCCGCAATTAATCCACTAACAACCGTTGACGAAGACCCCGGATTTTGAATAACAGATGAATTTGGGCCGGAGACCTGGCTCCACAAATAAGACACAATCGTACCGTCCTCGTCTGTCGCCGTACCGGAGAGATGAATAGTATCCAAACCTACGTCCAGCTTAATCCCTGCGGCTTTTGTTGAAGCCAATTCTACGACAGGAATTTTATTAACCGGTGGATCTTTATGACAAGCCGTCAAAATAAAACAAAAAGAAACGAGCGATAAAAGTACCTTGAGTGTTTTCATACGAGCAGTTTATGCAAATAAAGGTGAAATTGTGTTATAGATAAGAGTTTATTTTGATATGAGTACATTAAACGCTATACCCTGTACAAAATTGTTACTACAACATTGATTGCTTTTACAGGCTAAGTCTGCGGCCAAATGAGAAGAAGGACTTATTCCAATTCGTCGGATTTTTTCTCTCTCTTAGTATGCCTTAAATAAATATTCCTGAGTGACATAGAAGTTGTACTACGACTTAGGTAAAGCGCAAGGCTGAGGAAATTTCAGTGTGACTGCGTATGTTGATGTGACAGCCAGGTAAATAGATGTAAGCTATTTATCGAACCATTGACTTATTTCGGGATTGTGAAGTTCGTATTGATATCACGACCTTTTGTTCGGGTCTAAAATGGTTGGCAACAATGTTTCAGGTATTTTAAAGGGTCAATGTTCTATGGAACTCTTAATCACAAATCCGCTATTGACCAAATGCTTTTCTTTTTTAAAGGTATCCATATCTGACGCCACCATTTCGGAGATTAATTCCTGTAATGTATATGCCGGAGTCCATCCCAATTGTTTTTTGGCCTTGGTAGCATCGCCTATTAGCAGTTCTACCTCCGTTGGCCTGAAATATTTTTCGTCAACATTAATTACCTCAGCTCCTGCCTCTAGCTGATAGTCGTTATGGCTGCAGCTTTTTACAATGCCTACTTCCTCAATACCATTGCCCTTAAATTCAATTTCAATACCTGCTTCGGCGAAAGCCATTCTTACAAATTCTCTTACCGTCGTGGTAACTCCCGTGGCTACAACATAATCATCAGGCTTCTCCTGCTGTAACATTAGCCACATTGCTTCTACATAATCTTTTGCGTGTCCCCAGTCTCTTTGAGCATCCAGGTTACCCAGGTAAACTTTATCCTGCATGCCCAATGCGATTTTTGCCACAGCACGGGTAATTTTCCTGGTAACAAAAGTTTCGCCACGTGAAGGGCTTTCATGGTTAAATAAAATACCATTGCATGTAAACATGCCGTAGGCTTCCCGGTAATTTACAATAATCCAATAGGCGTATAATTTAGCAACAGCGTATGGTGACCTCGGATAAAAGGGAGTTTTTTCGTTTTGAGGAATTTCCTGTACCAGGCCATAAAGTTCAGAAGTGGAGGCCTGGTAAATTTTGGTTTTCTTTGTAAGGTTTAGCAGGCGCACAGCTTCAAGAATTCTCAATGCACCTACGCCGTCGGCATCTGCTGTATATTCCGGAGTTTCAAAGCTTACCTGTACGTGGCTCATGGCGCCAAGGTTGTAAATTTCATCTGGCTGAACTTCCTGTATGATCCGGATAATATTAGTAGAATCTGTAAGATCACCATAGTGCAGCTTAAATTTAAAATTTGTCCTGTGCGGGTCTTCATAAATATGATCGATGCGCTCTGTATTGAAGAGCGAACTTCTTCTTTTTATGCCATGCACCTCGTATCCCTTGTTTAATAAAAGCTCTGATAGGTAAGCTCCGTCCTGGCCGGTCACTCCGGTAATTAACGCTGTTTTCATAATTGCAAACTACATATTATTTGCTTTGAGTGCAGATTTTTAGATGGATTTAAGTTAACACCGGTGTATGATAACATAATTGCTTTAATATAATTTGATCGAAGCGCCCGGACCGATTCTATAATTGATGACGATAAATTTTACGCAGTCCCGCAGGAAATGTAAACTACACGGTAGGCTGGCTATTTTGATATTGGTTTGGCATAAATAAGTTTGAATATCAAAAATAATTTTCTTAATGCTGAATGACTGTCAATAAAATCGGCTAATCTCACAGAGAATACCTCTTCCGGCTTGTACCTTTCCTTTATTCCGAGTTTAGCTGCCAGCTTTTTTGTAAACTCAATAAAATATCTTACCGTTAAGTTTTCCCTTTTTTCAAGGGGGGTTCTTAACAATCGATGAGAAAATCCTTTGCAGTAGAATAACAAAAATTGCGCGCCAACCTGGTCCACTATATTTTTTACCTGCGTATCCCTTTGCTCAAGAGAATATAAGAAGTTAACAAATACTTCCAATGCCTGGTGTAAACTCTTATCCTTCGATGTACCGGTGGTACTTTTATGTATCCTGAATGCAAAACATTTTTCGGGCGCAATAGCCTCATAACTTTTAAAAGTAAGATTAAGCCAAAGTTCAAAATCCGCAAATAGAAGGCTTGGGTACCTTACGGGAATTCCTCCTAATTCGTCGTAATAAGCTGACCGCATGACAAATCCTGTGCCCATTGAATCGATGGAAATGGTTAAAAATGCCTTCAGAAATTGGTACCCTGTAAGGCGCTCTGCCATCGGTTTACAAGGCCGGATCAACGTACCGTTTGCATCAATATAATTAAAGTGAGTATGGTATAGCGATGCATCAGGATTTATTTTTACAAGCCGGTCAACAGTCTCTAAAAAATGCGGAAATAAAATATCATCATGGCCGATTAGGGTCATAAACTCATTTTTGTTTACATCTTTTATTCTTCCCCAATTTTCTTCTATCGTCAGTGGCTTTTCTGACGGAATAATTTGTATTCGATCATCCTGTAAAGTGTATAACCATTCCAATGTACCATCTGTACTGCAGTTGTCAAGGATGATACAATTAAAATCTTTATGAGTTTGAGCAAGAATACTATCTATGCATCCCTTCACATATTGCCCCCCGTTGCGAACAGGAAGTATAATGCTGTATTTCATTTTTCTAACGAAGGATATTTAATAAATATAAGGGCTTCTTCAAATAGAAGATTATTAATTTTATATAATATTTTGTTCTTAAGTGCCTCATAAAGTCCAATTGTAGTATTTTTTTCGCCGTTGAATTGATCTGCTCTACGCCATCTTTCCTTTTACTTTTGTAGGTAAAATATTTTCTTAAATTGAACATATTGCTTATAAACCATTTATCAAGATGTTTTATTAATGCATCTTCACTATCCTTTATATAAATATCTTTTTTAACAGAGCCGGTAACTAATTTATAGAATTGTAAACAAGCGATATAATACGAATTGATATTGTCTTTTGAGAAATTACTATCATGAGAAGTAAGTTTACTATACATCTTATTAATGATTACTCCTCCATTGCTGTTGCCACATAAGGCCATCATTGCATGATCTGCCAAATGCGGGCTGCCAAATTCAGGCACGCCACCAATTTCCACTAATACTTTCTTTTTCAAAACACAGCTGGACCATAATAAATTTGTTGTTAATTGCGGATTCAAAATTTGAAAAAGAAAATTCCGGTTATCGAAAATTTCTATAGTTGACTCCTTTTTGCCAACCCTGGTACACCCGATATAAATACCATATGTGGGATACTCTTCTATTACTTTGTGGAAATCTTCCAGCATGTCTGGCAATATGGGATCATCGTCTGTGATCATAGTAATATATTCTGCCTGGGATCGTTCGATACTTTTGTTGAAACTCTGCATCATTCCAAGATTTTCCATATTCGGGAAATACTTTAATCTTGGATCACCTATGGTTGTAATGATATTCTCTGCACTTCTATCGGGATCATTATCAGATATGACAACTTCAAAATCCGGAAAACTTTGCTTTAATATTCCTTCAAGTTGTTGCTTTAAAAGTAAGGGCCGTCTATAAGTTGACATGCAAAAACTTACCCACGGTTTATCCATCATTCTCTATTTTACTCTTTTCAGATATCCCTCCGGGTTCACGCTAATCAGGAGCTTATGGTCCATACTTTCATCCACCACAAAATTGTCGTTGTATTTTAAAAACTCATGTACTGCGGTTTTTGGATTGTTACCTTTCCCCCAAAACCTGTTGGGCAGATATTTTTCCGGCAAATCTTCTACGATGGTATCAAAAACTACGAGATAAGACCCGGGCGTAACAAAAGGAGCGTAAGAATTTAATTCCCCTAAAACATGTTCATGAGTGTGATTTGAATCAAGGCATACTAAAATTTTGTCCTTACCCACCGTATATGGCCTTACTTTTTCTATCATTTCCTCACTTATGGACGATCCCTCCAGCATGTGAATTCTTTTATGCATGGGGTGTTCCTCAATTTTCTTTTTATTGTGTTCCCTGATATCAATATCAATTCCAAGAACCTCGCCCTTTCCGATCAGTTCGAGTAACGATGCATAATAAATTATTGAGCCGCCATGGGCGATACCGGTTTCAATGATGAGATCGGGCTTTATCTCCCAGATCAATTCCTGCATGGCTATCATATCCTGCGGGTACTGAATGATAGGCCGTCCCATCCAGGTAAAGTTGTAAGAGTATTTCGCCTTGTTGGACTCTACATTGAATTGGTAAGCCGCCTCTTTAAGGGCAGTATTTTTTGAATTGGCTTCTAGCAGCTTGATTTTTTCCTCTTCAAACTCCAGTATTGGATCTTTCATTACTCAGTATGTTTTTAAGCTTTGTATCGTCACCCCAAAAAGCCATTGCTTCATAGTCAGTGTAGGGGTAAAATCCTGTATTCAATTTGATATGCCGGTTAGTATTTTTTAAATAATCTTCCACGAGCTGTTTAACCTTTGTAGGTTTACCGCTGCAACAATTTACAATTCCCCCTACATCGCTAAGGGCAATTTTTACAATGTATTCTGCCACTTTTCCTATGGGTAAATAGTCTCTCAATTGTTCTCCGCCGCTCATGTTGAACACTTTGTCTCCATTTTGTAAGGCACTTTCTAATTGCGAAAGTAAGGCATTAGGATTTTGACCTTCGCCGTACATATAAAAAAGCCGAATCCAGGTGCAATCGAATTCAATTTTTTTGCTAAGCTCAAATAAAAACTTTCGAAGTGTATCTTTTGCGAGTGCATACGGATTTTGAGGATCAGAAACCATGGTTTCTGATAAACAGCCTTCTTTCATTCCGTATTCAAAACAGGTGCCGCTTACCACCAATTTTTTTAACCCGTTGCTCACCATATTTTTTAAAAATGAGTAATGAGAATTTAAATTGTTTTCGAAGTGAAAAAGCGATTTATAGTTTGGTAATCCCTGCCAGGCCAAATGTATGAGCATAGCCGGCTTACCAAGATTTGAAAAGTAATCCTCATTTTGATTAATATTATTCAGATCCAGGGATACATAATTTAATTGATCCCTATTCGATGAGATGTTCAGATCAGCGTTGGTTGTAGTAGCGGTGATCTCGTGCCCGTATTTTAATAATTCAGGAATAACATACCTGCCTATAAAACCTGTTGCTCCCGTTACTAAAATTTTCATTTTTGATTTTTTCAATGGCCTACCAGACTTTCCATTGCGCCTGGTTATTTTTCCACAGATCCTCCAACTCTATTTTATCTCTTAAGGCATCCATGCATTTCCAAAATCCATAATGCCTGAATGCAACCAATTGATTATCTTTTGCGAGAGATTCCAGTGGCTCATCTTCCCACATCATATTGGAAACATCGCCCTGCAAATAATTAAATACTTCTGGTTTTAAAACAAAAAAGCCGCCGTTAATCCATTTGCTTTCATCTTTTGCTTTTTCTCTAAATGATAACACCTCGCCTTTTGAACCCACATCCATCCCTCCGAATCTTGCATCTAACTGAACGGAAGTAACCGTAGCAATTTTATTGTGTTTTTTGTGAAAATCTACCAGTTCCCGGAGATTTACATCACATACTCCATCGCCATAAGTGAGCATGAAATCTTCATTCCCTATATATTTTTGCACCTGCTTTAATCGCCCGGCAGTTTTTGTATTGAGCCCCGTTTCAACCAAAGTAACTTTAAACTCTTCTGTATTTGTATCGTGTATTTCTACTTTATTATTACCGAGCTCAATAGTTATATCTGAATTATGCAAAAAATAATGCATAAAATATTCTTTAATGATGTACCCTTTGTAACCGAGGCAAATAATAAAATCTTTGAATCCAAAATGGCTATAGATCTTCATGATATGCCAGATGATTGGTTTTCCTCCTATTTCAACCATTGGTTTGGGCCTCGCATCGGTTTCTTCGCTGATCCTCGTACCCAGCCCCCCTGCAAAAATTACTACTTTCATAAAAGATCTGTTAAACTATGCACTGTCAAAAATATTATTTTAGCTTTAGAAGCGGCTCATTTTTAAGATACTCATTTTTTTATCATCGCCAGTCGGATGGTTCATTGAGATTTTTTCCAGGAAAAGTTCCAGGCCTTTGCGTTTATTGCCATCAAGGTGATACCTGATATATTTAGTGTAATAATCAGTAAGATTGAATGCTGAATATGGATTAGCTTTTACAACCTCCTCAATTTTGTTTAATCCAAACGTATTCGTGTCATTAAAAGAATTAGTAAAATCTGAATCAAGCTTCTTGTTGCTAACCCAGGCTGCAAATACAAATGGCAATCCTGTAAAATTTTTCCATTCATAACCAAGATCGTAAATAAACGTGGAGATTTTTCTTTGTTCTAAAGCCCTGTCGCCTATTAAGAGGGCCGCAGTTGTTCCTGAAATCCCTGATTGGAATTCGCCTGAAGTGTCTTCAAAAGCAGGGTTTATTTTCCAGTGTTCTTTTATCAGGATTTTTAGAAGGTCCTGTGAAGTGCGGCTCTGATAATCGAGCAATATTTTCTCAATTTTATCTAAGGGCACTTCACTAAAAAGGCATACACTTGCCACTTCTCCGTCACATCCTATACAATAATCCGAAATAATATAATGTTCGTTCATTTCAGGAATTACAGCTACCGGCACCAGCCCGACATCGATGGCATTTTCCAATAGCATAGAGGCAATTATGGAAGGATAATCAATTTTTACATCCACGCTTTCACTCATCATACCCTGTTCAAAGCCATACAAAAGAGGCTTTGTATTCAGATAACTTACCGCACCAACCCTTATTTTTGTTTGCAAGCCTATTACTTTAATTTTGGCGCAAATTTAGTGCAACGAAAGTGATTCTTACGTCAATTTCTGCGCTGACTCAATCAACCTACATGCAAATTGACACGCTTACAGCAATTTCTCCTATCGACGGGCGCTATAACAGCCAGCTTCAGCACCTAAGTAAATATTTTTCCGAGTTTGCCTTAATAAAATACCGTGTAAAGGTTGAAATAGAATATTTTCTTTTTTTGGGCGAAAAAAAATTTTTTAAACCTAACCCGGCTCTAAAAAAACAATTGATAAAAGTATTGGGGGAATTTTCATTGGAAGATGCTCAAAAAGTTAAAGATATTGAGCACATCACCAACCATGATGTGAAAGCCATTGAATATTTTTTAAAGGAAAAATTAGAAAGCCTTGGTTATGGCAACCTGCGGGAATGGATTCACTTCGGGTTAACGTCGCAGGATGTCAATAACACTGCCTTTCCGCTTTTGTGGAAAGATGCCATACAACATGAATACCTTCCTGCAGTATTGAATCTTCAGCGCGAATTAAATAACCTCGCCAAAGCCTGGAAAGATATTCCCATGCTTGCAAGGACACATGGCCAGCCGGCATCTCCTACGATGCTCGGGAAAGAAATTATGGTATTTGTTGAAAGGCTTGAAAACCAGTTAGAGCAGCTGAGCTATATTCCCTTTACCGGTAAATTTGGCGGCGCAACCGGCAACTTCAATGCTCACTATGCCGCCTATCCGAAAATAAACTGGCCTTCTTTGGCAGACAAATTCCTTGCAAATAAATTAGGCTTGCGGCGGCAGCAATACACCACTCAAATTGAACATTATGATCTGCTTGCTGCACATTTTGATAACATAAAGCGCATCAATAATATACTGGTTGATTTTTGCCGTGATATATGGACCTATATAAGTATGGAATATTTTAAGCAAAAAATTAAGAAGGATGAAGTGGGCAGCAGCGCCATGCCACATAAGGTTAACCCGATTGATTTTGAAAATGCCGAGGGTAACCTCGGGCTTGCGAATGCTTTATTAGAGCATCTTTCAGCCAAACTACCCGTATCAAGATTGCAGAGAGACCTTACAGATTCAACCGTATTAAGAAATATCGGGATGCCAATAGCACACACCATTTTGTCATTTCATTCTATTGAAAAAGGCTTAAATAAGTTGATTTTAAATAAGCAAAAAATAGATGAAGACCTTGAAGATAACTGGGCAGTAGTTGCGGAGGCTATACAAACTATTTTAAGAAGGGAAAATTATCCAAAGCCCTATGAAGCGCTAAAAGAATTAACACGAGGCAACAACATCATCAATAAAAAAGTGGTGCATAAATTTATTGATGGATTGAATATTTCACCAGGCCTGAAAAAGGAGTTAAAAGAAATTACACCATATCGTTATACAGGCCAGTACCCTTTTTGAGTTAGATCTTTATCCGGTTACACAAATGTTTGCAACAGGAAATTATTTTTAATGAAAATAATGCCAGGGATTAATTATTTGTTTGGGAGTTTTTTTAACCGCAATCATGCTCACACCAACTACTCATTAAATTATTCTCTAAGAAAAAGAACACTTGATAGAAATTACATGGACTATATCAGGCTTGCAACGCTGGAATTAATTTCACATGAAATCTATCATAAAGATATAAACCGATGCCAATGGCCTCAATAAATTGCCTTTACCCGATAGTTGCCGTACAGCAGTTTTGATGAAATAGTGTCTGAATGCCCCTGGCTATTTTCATGGTAGCGAGCTAAAAATAACAGCCTGTATCTTTTCAAATACAGGCTGTTTATATCTTGATTGATTTATTTTAGTAATCCATCTATTGTCCAGGCTACATAATACAATGCACCAATCGTTGGGCCGCCGGCATACTCTATATGCCTGTTATTAAAAATATTAGTACCACCCAGTTTGATCGTAGATTTTGCAACAGGCAGGCGGTAAGTAATCTGCGCATCCATATTATTTATGGCATCAACTGTGCCAGTCACTAAAGGGCTTTCCCACAAAAAGCTATTCTGCCATTTCCAGATTATATTAAATCCAATATTTTTTGTGATAGCCCTGTTTCCAATTGATACGTTTGAAGTCCAGTTGGGCGTATTGAAACCGGTTACAAATAAATCCGGAGATTTGATTCCTTTGATCTTATTATAATTTACATTGCCGGAAATAGTAAAGGTTTTATAAAAATTATAAGTAAGCCCCAGCGAAGAACCATAAGTAGTATATTTTTCTTTGGCATTGGTATAAACCCTGTAACGGTCCTGGCCTTTGCTTGCAGCATTGCCTACTGCTGGCAGCTGTCGCATCCCTGTTTCTGTCAACCATGGCTATTACTGCTGCATCGGAGCCAACGGTTTCTCCTATCGGAACAAATACCTGTACCTGCCCGAGGAAACCATCATATACATTGGTGTAAGCATCAAAATCAACGAACAATTTATTATCAAATAAAACACTCTTGTAGCCTACTTCAAAAGAATTAATTCCTTCAGGACGGCCATTTGGTAAACTCGGCTACCTGCAATAAATTTCTGTTGGCCAGTGCTGCCGCATCAGTATTGCCCGCGGCTTTTACTGCAGCATTAAATTTTGCTACGGATGATTGCGTATAGCTATTTTCGCGATAACCCAAACCATCATCTATAATTGGTAAAATTCCAACACGCTTTACCCTCCCGTTATTTACATAAGACAACGCTTCAAACAAAGCAGGGAAACGATATCCCTGTTGAAAGGTAAACCGGAAATTATGTTTTTCTTTTACTGTGTAAACAGCGGCCAGGCGTGGCGTAAGCTTTGCTGTAAATTCAGGATTGTAATCTGCACGCAGCGAACCCCATAATTTTAATTTTTCCTTAAATAATGTTTTGGTTACCTGCGCAAACCCACCAAATTTTTTGTAGTAAATATTTCGCCAAAACTACCATCCGGCAAAGGCGTATTTCTATCTGCAATCGGGCGCTTAAAATCAACGAAATTATTTCCATCCGGAATCAATTGATATACGCGTGCATCGGCACCAACTAATAAGGTCAAAATATTTTACTTGTTTTGACAAGATCTAATTGTCCTTCGATATGGTACATATTACTTTTTAGAACCAAAGCCGCACCGCCTGTTACAGGTGCATTTGGGATAGCGCTTGATTTAATATCCCAGTTATTGATTTTAATGATGGAATCTTTTACGGTATTGAATCGTGGAGTGCCTGGCTCCGCACGGCCTGCATCGGCCTGCTGGCGGGCATATTGTGTGGCTGCAGCCAGATTGGCTGAAGTTAAATCACCCCCATGTGATGATGCGTAAGAGGTCAACGCACTTTTATATTTAGCGCCCCATGCGCTTGCACTGCCACCGGTATAAAGGTCCATGTTATCGGCCAATGGTTTTACATTGTAAGAGTCCCCGGAATTTTCATGCGACACATACGCCTTAATAGTGAAATTGCTCCCTTTAATTCCAGCTGGTGATTTTGTATCACTACATTATCCAGTTTAATTTTATTTCCTCTTTGAAAAACGCCATCCATTTCACCCACCCGGTAAGAATAAGTTAATTCGGTATTTGGAGTAAACTTATATCGCAAGCGCGGCATCAAATTTCAAATTATCCACTTTGGGATCAACGAGGTCTTTTTCCCAATAACCGGTTCGGCGCAACAGTTAACGTCCGGTTTGCAACGCCATCAATATTTAAACCACCAACAGAAACCGTATTGCTTCCTGCCAAGGCATCATCACCATATTTATTCCATCCGTCAAAAACTATATTATTAGCCCCGTTTAATGCAGGATATGAAGGATTGGCTGTGATATTGGTATTTGGATTTTGATCTAACCTGGTATCAGATATCCAGTCCACACCTTGTAAATAACTTGCATTGATCTTAAAAGCAAATTTATCATGGAACAATGCCTTTGCATATCGTATAGCCGTTTCCGTTAGTATGGCCGGCGCATGATCGATGCCATCCACATGATTTATACCGGTACGATGAAAAATGCTAAGCCCCTGTGTTGTAAAAGGGTCTTTTGTAATGAGGTTCGACATTCCGTTTATAGCATTCATTCCATATAAAGCCGATGCGGCGCCGGGTGTTACTTCAATACTTTGTATATCGAGCTCCGTAGGCCCGATGGCATTACCAAGGGGCACGCCTAAGGTAGCAGACTGCATATCGATGCCATCAACCAATTGCATAAAGCGAAAATTATTGGGAATATTAAACCCCCTCGTATTAGGCACTTTAAATGTAATGGAAGAAGTGGTTAACTGCACGCCTTTTACATTACCCAGTGCATCATAAAATGATGCGGCGGGAGTTTCTTTTAAAGACCTGATATCTAATTTTTCAATAGCCACAGGCGACCGCAATAGTTTCTCCGGTGTACGGCTGGCGGTTACCACTATTTCATTAGCGATAAAAGTTTGTGTATTCATTTGCACCGATAATTTCGAATTGGGATTTTTTACTTCTATTTCCTGCGGCGAAAATCCTATGGACGAAACAACCAGGCGAAAGGGAAATTTCTGGGTAATTATCAATGAAAAGTGCCCTGTTGAATCTGTAACAGAACCGTTCCGGGAGCCTTTTGTTGTAACACTTGCTGCAATGACGGGGTTACCGGATTCATCTACAATATTACCACTTACAATTGCAGAGCCATTTAATTGGGCAAAAGACAGAAAAGGAAATAACAGTAACGCGGGTAAAATTATTTTAGTCATAGTTTTTAAATAAATAAATAAGAAATATAGTTTGAGCTCTGCCGTCTATAATCTGACGACGCTACTAACGGGCCATTCGTAGGGAGCTAGTTCATAGTTTAAAAATGCTGTGGAAAATCGATCACAACATCGAATATGTGTGGTAACTATTAACCGGTTTGATGTAAAAAAATATTCCATTGAATAATTGTTTGCAAATATAAAGTGATTTTTATTAGTCTACCAAATTTATAGGGTACTAATTTAATTTAGATACTTTCAGTTTTGCAATGTGGTGTGTTTAACGGTTCCATCCTCGCACGGTAATGATATCAGCAGTCGCAGGTATGTGTGCGGAACTTCGGCGAGACAGCTTTACAAAATATGCTTTACACCATTTGACATTGCCTTCGTGCAAAACTTTCAGGCTTGCGTTTTTAATTAAATAGATAAGAAAAATGAATAATATTTCGGTTATGTTGGAGCAGAATCATTTAATTTTGGAGCGTGTTGAAAGGTGTAGTGACCATATTGTTAATGGCAGTAATCCTCGTCCAGTCGTTCGGTAAATGGATCGTCGTACTGGAATATGAAATTAATAAGGATTACATCGCGAAGACTCTTTGTGTAAACAGGGCAATGCCGGCCCGCTGCTGTAAGGGTAAATGTTTTCTTCAAAAAAAGCTTGCTGAAGAAGATGGCCAGCAACAGTCTTCGGGCAAATCAGCGCAGAGAGAAGATGGCCAGGTACAGTTTTTTCTTAACAAGATCTCAAAAATTGAGTTCTCCTTACCGGCATTTATCCATCAACATAATTCCTTTTACCTAAACGGTAAATCACAGGAATTTATTCCTTCCTTTTTTCGGCCTCCACAGTGCTAGTGCCGTTTTAATGATAAGATGGCTTTTAAATTGTTTAAAAGGTTTATATGTTTAGGACGGTTTCTAAACATACTACACTTTTATAAACCTTTAAATCCGTCACAGTAAACTTAACTTCTGGTTGAATCTGGAAGTTTACACTTTTTCTAAATTCATTCTCATTTTGGTGCATGGTGTTTTGTTACCATAGCCATTGGCTGTTAATACAGATCACGTAGAAACTTGGATTTAGATTTTCTATCTATATTCTAACTTATACTTAATTGCAATTCTATGCTGAAAATTTTTATATTTCTCTTTTGGCTGCTATTTTTTTCCATGTACGGCTTCAGCCAAAACAGGGTAACAGGAAAAATAATAGACCAAATAACCAAAGAACCCATTCAATCTGCTATTGTAACCGTGGAAAAGAATGGCAAAAAAGTAATTACAGATGTGCAGGGTGGTTTTGTATTGTACCTGCCTGCAGATAATTCTGTTGCCACTGTATCAATGATTGGATACCGCACGAAGTCTTTTGAATTAGTCAAAAAACAGCCGTCGGTAATAGAACTGGAAAGAGGCCCTGTTGACTTGAAAGAGATTGTAATAACGCCTCAATCCAATCTTGCTTCATTTCATAATTTGAGTGAAATAGATCTCAACCTGCGCCCTGTCAATTCTGCACAGGATCTTATGAGATTAGTGCCTGGTTTATTCCTGGGAGAACATCATGGCGGAGGTATTGCCGAACACATATTTTTCAGGGGCTTTGATGCTGATCATGGCACAGACGTAAATGTTTCCGTTGATGACATGCCGCTTAACCTGGTTTCCCATGCGCATGGGCAGGGATTTTCAGATCTTCATTTTTTGATTCCGGAGCTTGTTACCAGCTATGAGTTTGGTAAAGGCCCCTACTACGCAGAACATGGAGATTTTACTACCACAGGATATGTTTCTTTTCATACCGCTGATGTATTGGATAAAAGCACTGTAAAGCTTGAAGGCGGCCAGTTTAATAGCGGACGGGTGATGGCAGCGCTCAATCTCTTAAGCAACAAAGCCAAAACAAAAGGAGAAAGCGCTTATCTCGCAGGGGAAGCTAATTATACAGATGGCCCTTTTGACTTTCCCCAGCATTTCAGCAGGATAAACCTGTTTGGGAAATATAATGTCAATCTTTCTCTAAAGAACAGGTTAACCGTTACTCTATCAACTTTTACCAGCAAATGGCGCTCCTCGGGAAGTATTCCGGAAAGAGCAGTAGATGAAGGCCTCATTGATCGATTTGGGTATATAGACAGTTTACAGGGTGGCAATACAAACCGGACAAATGTGATTGTAAAACTTCGTTCATCGCTTTCCGATAAATTGACCATGGAAAACCAGGTGTACTATTCCCGCTATCATTTTGACCACCATTATGACGATACTTATTTTGCAGACGATAGCATAAACGGCGACCTCCTTAAACAGCATGAAGACAGGGATCTTTTTGGCTACAATGGTAAAATAACCCATCGCGTTTATTTCAAAGATGATGTGGATCTTACTTCATCGGCAGGGCTTGGATGGCAGTTCAATGAAATTTATAACAGTGAGCTTTCACATACTTTGCCGGATTATACCGTGCTGGAGTATATTCAATTGGGTAATATTGATGAAATGGCGGCTAATGGATATGTTAATGAAAACCTGCGTGTGGGAAAGTGGCTTTTTAATGCAGGAGCGAGGCTTGATTATTTCAATTTTAAGTATAAGGATAAGCTGAATCCTGACGCTGCCATCAAGAACCAAAGTAATTGCCAGCCCTAAACTCAATATTGAATATACTGCCAATTCAACGGTACAGTTTTACCTGAAAACGGGCAAAGGGTTTCATTCCAATGATGCGAAAGTAGTAGCAGGTAACCTTGGGAAAGAAATTTTACCGGCCGCATATGGAACTGATATAGGTATCAACTGGAAGCCTATTAATCATTTATATATCAATGCAGCCCTATGGTATCTTTACCTGCAGCAGGAATTTGTGTATGATGGTGACGAAGGAACTCTCGAACCAAGCGATAAGACAAAGAGAATGGGAATCGACTTCTCAGCAAGATACCAATTTACCAAATGGCTTTTTGGAGTTGTTGACCTAAACCTTTCCAAAGCAAGGGATATCCAGGCAGCTAAAGGAAGCGACTACATTCCACTTGCTGTTCCTTTATCGAGTACGGGGGGCCTTGATTTCAAATTTGCAAATGGCTTAAATGGAGGCCTCAGTTACAGGTATATGAAAAACAGGCCGGCCAACGAGGACAATTCACTTGTTGCAAAGGGATACTTTGTAAATGACCTTACTGCTTACTATACAAAGCGCAAATATGAAATCGGTTTTGAAATACAAAACCTCTTCAATATAAAATGGAGGGAAGAGCAGTTTGAAGCCGAATCGAGATTAAAAGGCGAACCGGCACCTGTGGATGATGTAAATTTTACATCCGGAACTTCCTTCTTTGCGAAAGTTAAATTTGCTGTATTTTTTTAGCTATCTCACAAACAAAAAATTATCATCTTTAATAAGAGGTGGGATATGAACATAATAAAGTCCTTTTTATTTATTCTTATAACGATACATGTTTCCTGCGAATCTGCTGATGAAAATAAAGAGAATAAAAATAATGTTACGGCCTTGCCAACTGCTGATACATCCAGGGCAGAAGAAAGACCTTTCGCAAATATTCAATTTGCTTCCAAATTTGATACTGGCAATCGTTCCTGGTTTTTACATGTATGTTCAGTTATTATCGCATCAAAGCAAATGGCTCACAACATTCCAAAGAGTATTTAAGCTCGTTAAGATAACAAACGAGCCTACGATAATAAACATCGCTTTAAGTGGCAGCTTTCCTACAAGCCGTGCGGCAATTGGCGCTGCAATAAGGCCTCCTAAAATCAGGCCCGCCACATCAATAAGAGGAATACTTTTGAGCAGGATAAAGAAAGTGATAGAACTGACCAACACTACAAAAAACTCAGCCAGGCATACAGAGCCAACTACATAACGCGGACTCCTTCTTTTAGAAAGTAAAGTGCTGGTAACTAACGTGCCCCAGCCACCTCCTGCAAACGCATCCATAAAGCCGCCGGCAGATGCGAGCCAGCCGGCACGCTTAACTTTTTCTTTAAACTTGGATTTCGCAAATGCCTTTCGCATAATATAATAGCCGAGGTAAACCGTATACAATGAAAGGGGAATACGAACATAAGATGCATATTGCTGGCCAAAAAAAGCCAATGACGCACCTATAACCGCACCGATAATTCCGGGAATTACAATAGCCCTGAATAATTTTTTATTGATATTACCAAACCGATGATGCGTGAATCCTGAAACGCCGCTTGAAAAAACACGGGCGGTATGAACGCGGCTACTCACAATCGCAGGGCTAACACCATTTGCCAGTAAAAACGTTGTTGATATAGTTCCATACCCCATTCCCAGGGAGCCATCAACCATTTGAGCCAGGAAACCGGTGAGTAACATCAGCCAAAAAGATTTCGTATCGATATACTGCGGAATGGTTTTAAGGCCGTCAACCAAAGAGCCGAAAGGTATAAAAGATAGAATTCCATGACCTATCAACATAAACACAAACGCAAATAAAATCCATATTACAATCTGCTGCCATTTTTTTGAGCCTGGCTTATTTATTTCTTCTAATGTAATTTGTTTTGCCGCTAATACCTTCGTGAGCTCATTTAACTGCCTGACTTTTTCAGCAAAATCGCCTGTGAGGTCTTTGCGTATTATCTGCATATTGTGTAAGACGCTTTCTATTTCATCAGGCACCATGTTATTAATCTGTTCTTTTAAACGCTTTGCAACTGTGGGTGATTTTCCATTTGTAGAAATTGCAATCTTCAGATTTCCTTTCTGTACAATAGAACCCAGATAGAAATCACACAGGTCAGGGTTGTCGGCAACGTTTACTAATATCTTTTTTTGCTTTGCAAGCACACGTATGTATCCACTTACGTTCGTATCGTTCACTGCTACTATAACGAGATCTTTATTATCAAGATCAGCAGGCTCAAAGTTCCTTTCAATTAATAAAATGGTTGAATGTTCAGAGGCAAGTTTTTTTATTTCTTCATTAATATCAGCAGCAATGATAGTAATTGAAGTAGCCGGCGCATTGTTTAGAATAGCCTGTAATTTTTCCAACCCTACGTTACCTGCTCCTACCAACAACACATGTAACTCTTCCAGCTTCAGGAAAACAGGGAACAGTTTATTACTTTCTTTTATTGTTGTTGTCTGCATGTCTTTTGATTAGTGCCAAGTCTCACAACATCATTCAGCCCCTAATTAGCTCGCGCGGCAAGCCTTACGAGAGAGCGCCGGATACATACCTGCGGTGTGAATAATCTCCGAATGATTCATTATCGATTCTTTCATTTTTAAAATTGCCTAATATCACGTCAAGCTCTTTAAGAATGGTTTCTTCATCCAGACTCTCCTTGTAAATCTTATTCAGCCTGAAGCCTTCATGATCTCCGCCAAGCTGCAAGTTATACCTGCCGGGCGACGTTCCCACGAAACCTATTTCTGCGATATATGAACGTGCACATCCATTGGGACAGCCCGTCATCCTGATAATAATTTCTTCATTGCTGAGATCATATTTTGCAAGTAGTGATTCAATTTTTGTAAGCAATGAAGGCAGGTATCGTTGCCCTTCTGCCAATGCCAAAGGGCAGGTAGGTAATGCAACACAAGCCATTGCATTTTTACGAATAGCAGAGGCTGCATCCGTATGTTCAATAATTTTATACTGCTCTAATATTTGATCGATCGTGTTTTTATCACCGGGATTCACATCACTGATAATAACATTTTGATTGGTAGTAAACCTGAAATTTACTTTTCCCGTTTTGGCTATTTCCAGCAATGCCGATTTTAATGCGATCTGTTCATCATCAAGCACTCTTCCATTCTCAACAAATATGGTATAATACCAGTTGCCTTTATCATTTTGATACCATCCATAATAGTCTTTGCGCTGGCTAAAAGTGTACGGCCTTTCTTCTTCAAATGCAAAGCCTGTGCGCTTTTCAACTTCTTTTTTAAAATTATCGACTCCTATCCTGTCAATAGTATATTTCAGCCTGGCCAGTTTGCGGTCGCTGCGGTTTCCATAGTCTCTTTGAACGGTTAATATTTCATAGATCGCTTTCATTGTCTTTTCTTCACCGGCCGTAAAGCCTATTACCGTTCCCAGCCTCGCATACGTTTCCGGGTTACCATGCGTGGTAGACAAGCCTCCTCCAATTGCGATATTAAATCCCTGCAGCTTATTATTTTCAACAATAGCAATCAAGCCGATATCGTTTCCAAAAACATCGACATCATTATTAGGAGGAATGGCAATAGCGATTTTAAACTTGCGCGGCATATACCTGTCCTGGTATAAAGGATCTTCTTCATCTTTTTTATCAAGAATCTTTTCTTCATCAAGCCATATTTCATAATAAGCCCTTGTTTTTGGCATCAGCATCGTGCTTATCTTATCAGCATACGCAAATATTTCTTCATGAATAGGCGATTGTTTTGGATGAGCGCTGCATAACACGTTCCTGTTAATATCTCCGCATGTAGCAATTGAATCAAGGTGCACTTTATTAAACTCCCTGACAGTCGGTTTTATTTTTGATTTAAAAATACCATGTAATTGAATGGTTTGCCTCGTCGTAATTTTAATAACGCCGGTTGAATTTTCGCCTGCAATATGATGCATGGCGATCCATTGGTCTGATGTAAGAAAACCTCCCGGCAACCTGAGCCGTATCATGAATGAATACAGGCGATCCAGTTTTTTTTCTGCCCTTTCATCACGGCGGTCACGATCATCCTGCAGGTACATGCCATGAAATTTCATAAGAGCCTGGTCACTTTCAGGAACGGCACCGGTTAGCTCAACTCTTAAACTCTCTGCAATAGTTCCCCGAAGCCCATCGCTTTCACTTTTAATCTTTCGTTGGATGATAAATTATTTTCAGACATATTATAAAGTTCACAGTTCGTAGTTCGTAGAAAGTTTAAAGTTCAAGGTTGAAAGTTGAAGTTTGAAAGTTGAATTGCTGAATTATTCACTATTCACCTTTCACTAATATACATCCGTTATATATCGCCCCTCTTCTTTTAAATTATCCAGATATTGCACTGCTTCCTCTTTTGACCTTTCACCATATTGTTCAATAATCTGTAATAAGGTATTTTCAACATCTATGCTCATTGGGTCTTTCGTACCACATACATATACATAAGCGCCGGACTGCAGCCATTCAAAAAATTCTGCGCCATGTTGAAGCATTTTATGTTGCACATAAATTTTTTCCTGCCTGGTCTCTTGAAAAAGCCGTATTTACTTTTGTAAGAACACCGGTCTCAAACCAATTTTGAATTTCTGTCTGGTACAAAAAATCAGTTGCAAAATGCTGCTCACCAAAAAACAGCCAGCTTTTTCCTGTTGCGCCGGTTGCATCTCTTTCGGCAATAAAAGACCGGAACGGTGCAATACCTGTACCCGGGCCGATCATAATAATATTTTTATCTTCTTCCGGTAAACGGAACTGGTTGTTAGGATGCACATAAAACTTCAATTCATTATTCTCATCAAGGTGTGATAAAAAATCAGAGGCAAGGCCATATTTAATTTCATCATGTACTGTAAAAAGATTCTTTGCAACAGTAATATGAATTTCACCTGCATGTGCTTCCGGCGATGATGCAATAGAATATAATCTGGGGGTTGTTGGCTCTAATATTTTAAGTATTTCTGTAAATTCTTTTTCATCTTTTACAGGATAAATTTTTAAAAGATCCAGCAAATCAATTTTTGTATCCGGAATTTCCTGTTCTACTATAGCCGCATATTTTTTAACTACGCGTTCCGGAAGCTGAATAATATTTAATTTTTTCTGAAGAAGATCCTGCACTGAAATCAATTCATCTTTATAATCAATATTTGTTGTTGCATCAATACCTGCCACTTCCAATATTTTTTCTACAATTGAAAGTTTATTTTCCGGAACAATACCAATAGAATCACCGGGCTTATAACTTACACCTTCTGCATCAATTTCAATATGATAAGTTTCTTTGTTACTACCTGTATCATTTAAATTATATGTGCGTTAATAGCTTACCCGAATAAGTTTTCTTACCGGCTGGTTTTTTTGCAAGTTCACGGCTGGAAATACAACAGAATCACTTGCAGGCGCTTCATTTAAAGCATTAAATACCTGGTAAACCATTCATCAGCTTCGCTATCAAAATCAAGATCACATTTTTGCAATGGCGCAATGCGGTTGCCTCCAAGCTTACTTAGTTGTTCATCCACATCTTCACCTGCTTTGCAAAAAAGCGGATACGATGTATCGCCGAGTGCCAAAACACTGTATTTTAATTTATCTAATTTAAATCCATTCTGGTGCACATGATCATAAAACTTTTTTGCAGCAGCGGGAGGCTCGCCATCGCCATGCGTGCTGATAACTGCCAAAAAATATTCTTCTTTTGTGAGATCGTTCAGCCTATACTGATCAAGGCTTTGAACTTTTGCATGGATGCCTTGTTTTTTTGCTTTTGCCGCAAACTCTGTTGCCAGCTTTTTTGAATTACCTGTTTCGGTACCGTAAGCAATAGTAATTTTATTGACACCGTTTTTTACTACTGGTTTTATTTCCTTGCGCTCCTGGTTTGATACCACGCCATTCAAATATCCGTTCATCCATGCAAGCTCTTCACTGGTGGAACTACTGATGAGGTCTTGTAAAATTTTTAATTTATCCTCAGCTAACATGTTTGTGTAATTTATCAGTTTCGTTTATTGAAATTACCTGGCTTGCCATTGGCTTAAAATAATATTCATTGCTGGTACTGTTTATCAGCCATGCAAATCTTTCATGAAGCGCCACTACTCTGCCAATAATAATTAATGAAGGAGAAATAAATGATTGCACTTTAAATTTATCGTCAAACTCATACAAGCCGGTGACATGTACTTTTTGAAAAGGCGTAGTTGCCTGTTCAATAATCGCCAGTAATTTATTTTTGTCAATATTATTTTCCGTTAACTTTTCAACAACTTTTGGTAATGTTTCAGACGACATATAAAAAACCAATGTATCATCTGTCTTTGCCAACTCTTTCCAGTATTCGTCGGTAACAATATCCGATTTATAATAAGTAAGAAAGCGAACCGCAGTTGCATAATTTCTTGCAGTGAGCGGAATTCCGGCATAAGCGGCAGCACCTAATGAGGCGGTAACACCGGGAACAATCTCATAAGGAATATTATTGTCAACCAATGTTTCTAACTCATCCATGATATTTGAAAATACAGATACATCTCCGCCTTTCAGCCGTACTACTAATTTTCCTGCTACTGCATACTGAACCAATAAATCGTTGATGGTTTCCTGCGATGTTGAAATGCCACGGCTGCATTGTTTTCCAACGTGAATGATCTTGGCATAAGGCTGTACATACCGGATCAGGATTTCATCACTAACAAGGCGATCGGTAAGGATCACATCAGCCTGCGAAGATAACGCGCAGCTTTCATAGTGATCAGTTCCGGATCCCCGGGCCCGGCCCCTGCGAGTATTACTTTTCCTGTTACCATTTGTTTGTTCATATTAAGTCTACTAAACAGTAGGATAAAATTTAAAAAAATTACATCAGCTATTGCAGCATGCACGCTCCAACTGTAACACAGCTGGTTTCATCAATCAATATTGCTCCGCCGTTTTGTCTTAATTTTTTATAAGAATCAAATGCAATGGGCGAAGAAGTTTTAATGGTTGCTTTAATGATATCATTCAATACTGCCTTCTCCGGCGAATAATTTTTCTGCAGCGTATTTACATCTAACTTGTATTCAATTTCTTTTACTACGCTTCTTACCACACGGCTGTTAATTTGCAATAAATATTTATTGCCTGGTATCAAGGGCTTGTTATCCATCCAGCACAGCAGCGCTTCAAATTCCTGTTCAGTAGAGGGCTGGTTATTTAAAGGAACAATCATATCACCACGGCTTACATCCACATCATCTTCGAGATGAAGCACAACGCTTTGCAATGCATAAGCTTCCTCAATTTCCCCTCCTCCAATTTCAATTGCTTTAATGGTGCTTTCCATTCCTGAAGGCAGAACAATAACTTTATCACCTTTTCTATAAATGCCACTGATAACTTTACCTGCATAGCCGCGGTAATCGTGAAGGTCTTCTGCCTGGGGCCGAATAACATATTGAACTGAAAATCGTGCATCAGTAAGATTGACATCAGAATCCAATTGGATATTTTCTAAATGATGCAATAAAGACTCACCTTCATACCATGGAAATTTTTCAGATTTTTCTACAATATTATCGCCCTTTAATGCACTGATGGGAATGTACTTTATATCTTTTAGCCCAAGTGACCTGGCAACTTCCTGGTAATCTATCACAATATTATTATACACATCTTCTGAATAATTTACCAGGTCCATTTTATTAATAGCAACCACTACATGCGGGATATTCAGTAAAGAAGTTATGATGGAATGGCGGCGGGTTTGTTCCACTACACCATTTCTTGCATCAACAAGAATAATCGCCAGCTCGGAATTAGAAGCGCCGGTAACCATGTTGCGTGTGTACTGGATATGGCCGGGTGCATCAGCAATAATAAATTTACGCTTTGGAGTTGAAAAATATTTATAAGCGACATCAATAGTAATGCCCTGTTCGCGTTCGGCGCGCAGGCCGTCAGTTAAAAGAGCAAGGTCTATTTCACCCTCCGCTTTATTTTTACTTTGCTTCTCAATTGCCTCAAGCTGGTCAATCAATATCGATTTGCTATCGTACAATAATCGCCCTATCAATGTGCTTTTTCCATCATCAACACTTCCCGCGGTAATAAATCTTAAAATGTCCATATATGTCCTAAAGTTGAGAATTTAGTTTGTATCAGTATTCATGAAATTAAATACCAAAAGTTGAAAATAAATATTTATTCAATGGTCGTGAATCCTTAAGCCACTCTTCAGGGGGTTTGGGGGTCTAAAAATACCCGCTCTTCTTCCTGTCTTCCATCGCAGCTTCCGATACCTTGTCATCAATTCTTGTTTCGCCTCGTTCGCTGGTTTTTGTTGCGATAATCTCTTTGATGATATCATCAATATTATTTGCGGTTGACTCGACGGCGGCAGTACAAGTCATATCGCCAACCGTACGATAACGCACCTTCTTTTTCGAGATAACATCCGTATCATCAGTCTTTATAAATTCTGACACAGACACCAGCTGGCCTTCGTGTTCTATTACTTCTCTTTCGTGCGAGAAATAAATTGACGGCAATTCTATCTTTTCTCTTTTTATGTAATTCCACATATCCAGTTCAGTCCAGTTACTTATGGGAAACGCACGTACATTTTCACCTTTATGAATTTTTCCATTATAGGTGTTCCACAATTCCGGCCTTTGAAGTTTTGGATTCCATTGGCCAAATTCATCTCTCACAGAAAATATTCTTTCTTTTGCCCGTGCTTTTTCTTCATCTCTTCTTGCACCGCCAATCAATGCATCAAATTTGAACTCTTCAATAATATCCAGCAACGTATAGGTTTGTAAAGCATTCCTGCTGGCAAATTTTCCTTTTTGCTCCGTCAGATTTTTTTCTTTGATGGTATCTTCTACTTTGCGAACAATTAAATTTTCACCAATTGTATTCACCAGTTTATCCCTGAAATCCAGTGCTTCGGGAAAATTATGCCCGGTATCGATATGTACTAAAGGAAATGGAAACCTGCCGGGTCGAAAAGCTTTCAATGCGAGGTGAACAAGCGTAATAGAATCTTTTCCCCCCGAAATAATAAAGCAGGGCGTTCAAATTGTCCCGCCACCTCGCGCATAATATGTATAGCTTCTGATTCCAGTTGCCCCAAATAATCTAAATGATAGCTGCTCATTGTTAACTTTTTTCTTTCAATCAATTTGATGCCTGCTCATGAACATGAAGGCCACATTCTTTTTTAGTATTGTCTTCCCACCACCAGCGCCCGGCCCTGAAATCTTCACCAGGCCTTATCGCTCTTGTGCATGGAGCGCATCCAATGCTTACAAATCCTTTATCATGTAAAGGGTTATACGGAATATCATTTTGACTGATGTACTGTTTTACTTCTTCAGTTGTCCAATGAAGTATTGGATGATATTTTATGATATGGTTACTTTCATCCCACTCAACCTGTGGCATGTCATGCCGGTCGGCAGAATGTTCTGCACGAAGGCCCGTAATCCAGACTGAATTATTTTTTAAGGCTCTTTTAAGAGGATCAACTTTCCGGATGTAACAGCAGCCTTTCCGGTTTTCTACCGATTCATAAAAAGAATTAGGCCCTTTAGCCGCTACGAAATCTTCCAGCAGCGAATGATCAGGATAATAAGCCTTAATATGCGTATTATATTTTTCGTTGGTGGCCCTCCACACAGAATATGTTTCGGGAAACAGCCTGCCTGTATCAAGTGTAAAAATGCTGATGGGAAGTTGGTTGCTTAATATTTTATGTGTAATAACCTGGTCCTCAAAACTAAAGCTGGTTGAAAAAGTTACTTTTCCCGGAAATTCTTTAGCAAGTTCAGCGAGCATCTCATCAAGGCCTAGAACGGTTGTTTTTTGTATGATTGAAGTGATATGGTGCTTTAACTGGAAAAACATTTGAATTTATTTCTGTTCTGTTACGACTTAAAAAATTTGCGGAAAGTGTTGGTATATCTAAAATCGACCTGCATACCTGGGGTTATGCGATAGCCCGCAACGCCAGCTTTTTGGCATATAAAAATTGCATATATCTGGTAAGGAAGAGTAAAAATTCATGTCAAATAAATCAATTGTCTACCATAAAGGTAGGGTAAGTAGCCGTAAAAATTAAAAAAAATTATTGGCCAGGTTAATTTTAAGTCTTAAAGATTATATAAATGTCAAAGTTTAGGAATAAAAGTCAAAGGCCGGAGTGCCTGATGGCAACATTACTGATTGTTATTTCCCCGTACGGATTTATGAAACAAATTTATGCTGTGGAAGTCTGCGATGCGGAATTAAGATTCACGTACAAGCAGGCTAAGGTAGCGGGCTAGCGCCAACGAACCTTCTTTCTGTTTAAACACAATGAGGGATTAAGTCAAAATGACTTTCTCCATTACATCACCGCCCTGTATATTGTCAAGTGTATCCAGGCCTTCAGTTATTTTACCAAAACAGGTATGTACGCCGTCAAGATGTTTGGTATTTGACCGGTTATGGCAAATGAAGAACTGGGAACCTCCGGTATCACGTCCCCTGTGCGCCATAGAGATTACGCCACGGTCGTGCTGCTGCCGGGTACCCTTTGTTTCACATTTTATGGAGTAACCGGGTCCGCCTGCCCCGGTTCCGTCGGGGCACCCGCCTTGCACCATAAAGTTTGGAATTACACGGTGAAAAGTTAACCCATCATAATAGCCTTCTGATATTAATTTTTTGAAATTAGCCACAGCAACCGGAGCATCATCGTCATAAAGCTCAAACTTTAATACACCTTTTTTAGTTTGAATTTCACCTGTCGTAAATTTGGTATCGCTCATGTTATATGATTTTAATTTTGCGAAAATATTACTAAACCGTCAGCAAAGCCAACCAATAATGACAATTTTTCTCCGAATGTTTCCGTGAGCTTTTTAATCCTCTAAATAATCTAACATTAAGGCCTGTAAATGTCCGTACCTGAAAGTATCCCGGGTAAGAAATTATTTTTCTTTATGTTTAAAAAATAATTAAAAGAAGGTATCTAAATGACATCTTTAACAGCATTTAATAAATTTACCGGGAGCCTTGCGCAACAAGATCAGGTTATGCCTGTACTCTTTATTGGCCATGGTTCCCCTATGAATGGTATTGAGCACAATGAATTCAGTAATAGCTGGGCAAAGCTTGCACACGATATACCGGTTCCTAAGGCTATACTGGTAGTATCTGCCCATTGGTTAAGCAGTGGTACAAAAATTACCGCAATGGACTTTCCTGAAACCATACATGATTTTGGGGGTTTTCCAAAAGAATTGTTTGAGGTACAATACCCGGCGCCGGGCAACCCACAACTGGCAAAGGAAACCGCGTCCATGATAAAGTCTGCCGAAGTAGAACTGGCCCACGACTGGGGCCTTGACCATGGAGCATGGACTGTAATAAGAAATATGTATCCTGATGCTACTATTCCGGTCGTGCAATTAAGTATAGATTATACAAAGGGGCCTCAATTTCATTATGAACTTGCAAAAGAATTGTCTTCATTGCGCCGGAAAGGTGTATTGATAATGGGCAGTGGCAATATGGTGCATAATTTAAGGATGATTTCTTTCGATAAAATCGACACAGAATTCGGATTTGATTGGGCCATTGAGATGAATGATATTTTTAAAAAGCACATCAGTAACCACAATCACCAGGCATTAGTGAATTATGAAAGCCTGGGCCCGGGAGCAAAACTTGCCATTCCAACCCCGGATCATTATTATCCATTGCTTTACGCGCTCGGCTTACAGGAAAAAAATGAAGAGGCTACTATTTTTAATGATAAATTACTGGCAGGGTCTCTTACAATGACATCGCTCATGATCGGATAATATTAAGGAAAATTTTAAAAAATGAATGCAATGGATTTGTATTCGCCTTTTGTTTTATAAACCTGCTTAAGAATCATTTTACGGATATCAATTTCTTTAGATCAGGAAATATCTAATTTCTCTGCAAAGAAAAACATTAATAAATGTTCAGCCTGCGGTAAAACAATAATTCTAAAATTCATTCGTTTGAAAGTTACGCGATGTTTTAAAAGTGCGGCGGAAAAGCTGGTCGCAGATTAATTACTGAATAATGCTTGTAATATATTTTATCTCTTTATAAGTTTTCCATTATTAAATCACTTTTAAATTAAATATTATGTTGCAGTTGCCAGAAGTAAGGATCAGTAATCTTTTTGAGCTTAAAACTTTACCCGGAGGAAAAAATAAAATAGGGGCAGTAACCGAAATCAGTCAAAAGCAACTTTTAATAGACCGCAAATGGGTCAATTTCAATCTTGTTATTCCAATTAAAATTTCAGAAGACATCTTGCTCCATTCCGGGTTCACAGAATTTAGCTGGTTAAAAGGATCCTCCGTTTTTCAAAACAATCATTTTAAATGCACACTTGACAGCAACGGCCTCAATTTTTTCTGCGCCAATTTCAAAAGCCTAAAACCCATAAAATACCTGCATGAACTTCAAAACCTGTATTTTGATCTCACGGGCGAAGAACTTGTCGTAAACATTGATTATACTAAATCAGCAAAAAAAGAATTGATATAGATTTTAAATATACTCTCTTACAAAGCTTCACTTTTCAACCAAGCCATTCACAATTCCGTTGTAATAAGCGGGCATTGCCATACGCACAATTAATGCCGATAGTTCCGTATTGTAAATAAATGATGAAGCTTCCCGTCTCCACATATTTTCCACACTCCCAATGTTCCCGGGTATTGTTTTAAACAGGAGTTGTTTTTGGTATTTGTAAATTGATATCACTCGTCTTTTATACAGAATTTAAAGTCATAAATGCCGCACATATTTCCTGAGTCTGAATATATTCATGAAATCCAACTAACTGAAAATTAAGTATACGAATTAAATAACATGTGGCCTTCTCTTTTAAATCCATAAAAAAATACTTTTTTTCCTTCAAAGAATATTAAATTACAGTCAATAGAAATTGGATTTCGAAGCTCTGTACAACATTTTGGGTATTGTAATTAAGAAGCCCTGTAACCTTGTATCAGCTTGGATTTCCATAAAAATATGGTGTTTTGCGCACTGTAAAATGCACCTATAATTAATTTCAGTACCCAATCGATTAAAGATAATTTCGGAAGGATACGATTCCGGTTATTTCAACGGAAAAACACTTTAACTTATAGCTGAGTGCTTAAAGTTGCAACCTTTGCTTGATATTAACAGAGAACATATAGTTGTCTTAATTATTAACTATTTAATTAAATATAGTGAGTAAAGGTTTATACAATCCTGAATTTGAACATGATTCCTGCGGTATTGGTTTTGTCGCTAATATCAAAAGCAATAAAAGCCACCAGATAGTTTCTGATGCGCTTACCATACTGGAAAATATGGAGCACCGGGGAGCCTGTGGGTGTGAAAACAATACAGGAGACGGGGCGGGTATTCTTATTCAAACACCCCATGAATTTTTCTTTGATGAATGTATAAAGCTTGGAATTCATTTACCGGCGTATAGCAAATATGGAGTAGGTGTTTTGTTTTTTCCAAAAGATATACGCTTAAGAGAGCAATGCCGCGATATATTCAACCGTTCTGCTGAAACACTTGGATTAGAAATTATGGGCTACCGCAGGGTGCCTGTAAATACTGATGATATAGGAGTTTCAGCATTGTCTGTTGAGCCGGAAATTGAACAGGTTTTTATTGCATGCCCGGATCATATCAACAACCCGGATGACTTCGAAAGAAAATTATTTGTTTTAAGAAATTATTCCACTCAAACGATAAATAATACGGTAAGGAAAGATGCTATTGGTTTTTATGTGGCATCTCTTTCTTATAAAACGGTTATTTATAAAGGGCAGCTTACCAGCCTTCAGCTTCGTGGATATTTTCCTGACCTGGGAAATAAAAAAATTGTTTCTGCATTTGGATTGATCCATTCCCGTTTTGCAACCAATACTTTTCCTTCCTGGAGACTGGCACAGCCATTTCGCTACATAGCGCACAATGGAGAGATAAATACTTTACAGGGAAACCTGAACTGGCTGCGTACAAGTGAAAAGGGATTTGTTTCCCAGTTCTTCACCAAAGAAGAAATGGATATGTTATTGCCTGTTGTGGAACAAGGCCAATCGGATTCTGCCTGCCTTGACAATATGATCGAATTACTCACTTTATGCGGGCGTTCGCTTCCACATGTAATGATGATGCTGATTCCTGAAGCATGGGATGGCAACGAACAAATGGATCCTGTAAAAAAGGCGTTTTATGAATTTCATGCTTCTTTTATGGAGCCCTGGGACGGCCCGGCTTCTATTTCATTTACTGATGGAAAATTAATTGGAGCTACTCTCGACAGAAATGGATTGCGCCCTTCAAGATATTGCATCACTACAGATGACAGGGTAATTATGGCATCGGAAACCGGTGTGCTTCCCATTGATCCTAAACTTATAAAGGAAAAAGGAAGATTGCAGCCGGGAAAAATGTTTGTAGTGGATATTGAAGAAGGAAGGATTATAAGTGATGAGGAAATAAAAAATAAGATCTGTTCTCAAAATCCTTACAACGAATGGCTGAATAAATATAAAATCCGTTTGGAAGAATTGCCCGAGCCACGGGTAATGTTCACTCACCTGGAGCATGAGCAGGTATTTCAAATATCAGAAGGCATTTGGCTATACTACAGAAGATCTTGATGTGATAATAACGCCGATGGCATTGGAAGGAAAAGAGCCGATAGGCTCAATGGGAAGTGATGTGCCTCTGGCTGTTTTAAGCGACGAGCCACAACACCTCAGCAGTTATTTTAAACAACTTTTTGCACAGGTTACCAATCCCCCGATCGATCCGATACGGGAAAGGCTGGTAATGTCATTGGCTACTTTTGTGGGTAACAATGGCAACCTGCTTAAAGAAGATCCTTTATCGTGCCACTGTGTGGCATTAAAACACCCGGTACTTTCTAACCGTGAGTTGGAAAAGATAAGAAGTATCGATACGGGTATTTTCCAGGCCCATACTTTACAAACTTATTTTATTGCGGATGGTAAACCGGGCTCTTTGCAAAAAGGCATCGAACGGCTTGTGCAGGTACGCCGCAGATGCGGTAAATGATGGTTTTGAAGTATTGATTTTATCAGACAGGGCAATTGATTCGGAACACGCTGCCATTCCTTCGCTATTAGCCACTGCGGCAGTTCATCATCATCTTATAAGAAAGGGCTTGCGGGGCCAGGTTGGGTTGGTTGTTGAAGCGGGCGATGTGTGGGAAGTACACCATTTTGCCTGTTTACTCGGGTTTGGCGCTACGGCTATTAATCCTTACCTCGCATTGTCTTCGATACGTGATATGAAGCTTACCGGGAAATTGCAAACGGAACTGGATAGCAAGCCAGATTAAAAAGAATTACATCAAAGCAGTTAATGATGGGTTATTGAAAGTATTTTCAAAAATGGGAATTTCTACCCTGCAATCTTACCAGGGAGCGCAGATTTTTGAAATCATAGGAATTAATAAATCAGTAATTGATAAATATTTTACCGGGGTAACCTCAAGAATTGAAGGAATGGGCCTTGATGAAATTGCCAAGGAAACCTTGGTGAAGCATTTTTTTTCCTTCAGTAAAAAAAATATTCCTTTCGACCGGCTTACAGAAGGAGGGATTTATCAATGGAAACGCAAAGGCGAATTTCATTTGTTTAACCCGCAAAGTATTCATTTGTTGCAATATTCTACAAAGCTGAATGATTATAATACTTTCAAAAAATATTCGAAGCTTGTAAATGACCAAAGTGAAAAAGCAGGCACCTTAAGAAGCTTGTTTCAATTCAAAATAAAGCGGCCCTCTATTTCTATTGATGAAGTGGAGCCCGCTGAAAATATTTATAAAAGGTTTGCCACCGGCGCTATGTCTTTTGGTTCCATTTCATGGGAAGCGCATACTACGCTTGCCATTGCTATGAACCGCCTTGGCGGTAAAAGCAATACCGGTGAAGGTGGTGAAGATGATGTGCGGTATGATAAATTGCCAAATGGCGATTCAATGCGAAGCGCTATTAAACAGGTTGCCTCTGCAAGGTTTGGAGTTACCAGCTTGTATCTGACCGAATCGGATGAATTGCAGATTAAAATGGCGCAGGGTGCAAAACCAGGAGAAGGCGGGCAGTTGCCGGGGCATAAAGTTGATGAATGGATTGGAAAAGTTCGCCATGCAACACCGGGCGTGGGATTAATTTCACCTCCGCCACATCATGATATTTATTCAATTGAAGATCTTGCGCAATTAATTTTTGATCTCAAAAATGCAAACAGGAAAGCAAGGATTAATGTGAAGCTGGTTTCCAAAGCCGGGCGTAGGTACCATTGCTGCAGGTGTTGCCAAAGCAAAAGCCGATGTAATTTTAATTTCCGGGCACGATGGCGGAACGGGCGCTTCTCCCATCAGTTCCATAAAGCATGCAGGGCTTACCCTGGGAACTTGGCCTGGCAGAAACACATCAAACACTGGTAAAAAATAAATTAAGAAGCCGTGTGGTGGTACAAACAGACGGGCAATTAAAAACAGGGCGCGATATTGCCATGGCCACTTTACTTGGTGCAGAAGAATGGGGAGTAGCCACAGCCGCTTTGATAGTTGAAGGTTGTATCATGATGCGGAAATGCCATTTGAATACCTGCCCCGTAGGAGTTGCGACACAAGACCCGGAATTGCGGAAACTCTTTACCGGCGATGCAGACCATGTTGTGAATTTATTTAAATTTCTAACGCAGGAATTAAGAGAGATAATGGCAGAACTGGGATTTAGAACCATCAATGAAATGGTAGGCCAGGTTGATTATCTGGAAAGAAGAGAAGATATCAGCCATTGGAAATTTAGTAAGCTTGATGTGTCCTCTATATTATATAAAGAACATGCATCAAAACCGGAAGGATTATATAAATCAGAAGAGCAGGATCATGGATTGGCTGGTGTGCTTGACTGGGAACTTATTAAAAGTTGCTCAACCGGCGTTGGATCAGTGGTGAAAAAATAACCGCTTCTTTCGATATTAAAAATACGGATAGAACAACGGGCACTATTTTATCAAACGAAATTACAAAAAAGTATAAAGCCACGGGTTTGCCCGATGATACCATTCATTTCAAATTTACCGGCACAGCCGGCCAAAGTTTTGCGGCATTTAATACGAAAGGAGTAACGCTGGAACTGGAAGGAGATGCCAATGATTATTTTGGAAAAGGATTAAGTGGTGCAAAACTAATTATATATCCCTCAAAAAATGCCGGCTTTATACCGGAAGAAAATATTATTATCGGGAATGTGGCTTTTTATGGCGCTACATCGGGCGAAGCATATATTCGTGGTAAAGCAGGAGAGCGCTTTTGTGTGCGTAATTCCGGCGCGAATGTAGTTGTTGAAGGTGTGGGAGATCATGGCTGCGAATATATGACGGGCGGAAATGTAGTTATACTAGGTGAAACAGGAAGAAATTTTGCCGCCGGTATGAGTGGTGGCATTGCTTATGTTTATGATGTGCAGCACAAGTTTAATTCATTGTGTAATAAAGAAATGGTTGACCTGGATATGATTGAACAGGCTGATGAAAGACTAATGCATGAAATGATAAGCAGGCACTATCAGATATACTAATAGTACGGTTGCAAAATTTATTCTGAATGATTTTGAAAACCAGTTGAAAAATTTCGTTAAAGTATTTCCTAAAGATTATAAGAGAGTACTGTCTGAAGGAAAAATCATCCCGGATGTTCTGGCCCACAAGCAGACTACACAGGCTTTCATGAAGAAAATAAGAATGGCCACGAATTCCACAAACTTTCACAAATAGATCAAAATCTGCGAAGAAAGTCTAAATGAATAATTTAGATCTGTTACTGCAACTTGCCGGATTACATGATATGTAATCGTTGACAAAAAGCAGCTAATGGCAATTGTGTAAATCGGCGCAGCTGGTCAAAAATAAATTTGTTAAAATAAATTTTATTACTAGCGACAACTATGGGAAAAATAACCGGCTTTTTAGAATTTGCAAGAGAACTTCCTGAAAAACGCCCGACGGAAGAAAGGCTTAATGATTACAATGAATTTATAAAAAGATATTCAGATGAAAAACTGAACCAGCAAGCCGCAAGGTGTATGGATTGCGGCGTTCCTTTTTGCCATGATGGCTGCCCGTTAGGCAATATAATTCCCGAATTTAATGATGCTGTATATCGTAAAAGCTGGAAGGAAGCTTATGATATACTTTCTTCAACCAATAATTTCCCGGAGTTTACAGGCCGTATATGCCCGGCTCCGTGCGAGTCATCTTGCGTGTTGGGAATTAATGCCCCTGCGATCACTATTGAAGAAATTGAAAAACATATTATTGAAATTGCATTTGATAAGGGATTTGTTCAGCCTAAAAAGCCAAATATAAGAACTGGTAAAAAAATAGCAATTGTAGGTTCCGGGCCGGCTGGCATGGCAGCAGGCGCGCAATTAAATTATGCAGGCCATAGTGTTACTATTTTTGAAAGAGATGATGAGCCCGGAGGCTTGTTAAGATATGGTATTCCCGATTTTAAGTTGGAAAAATGGGTGGTGGAGAGAAGGATTCAATTAATGGAAGAGGAAGGAATTATATTTAAGTGCAATTCAAATGTGGGAGTTGATATAAGTATAAATGATTTATTGCGAGAATACCATGCAATTGTTTTGGCGGGCGGGTCAACTATTCCCAGTGATTTGAATATTCCGGGAAGAGAATTAAAAGGAATTTATTTTGCGATGGAATTTTTAACCCAACAAAATAAAAGAGTATCTAATAAAGAAGTGAGGGAAGAAAATATTTTTGCTACCGATAAAAATGTTGTGATAATAGGGGCGGAGATACAGGCAGTGATTGTGTGGGCACATCTAACCGGCATAAGGCATCATCCGTAACACAGTTTGAGTTGTTACCAAAGCCACCCGAAAGCCGCACGCCTTTTATGCCCTGGCCAACTTATCCCATGGTATTAAAGACCACCAGTTCGCACGAAGAAGGTGTTCAGCGCCACTGGGCTATTGCTACAAAAGAATTTATTGGCGATGAAAACGGAAATTTAAAGGCTTTAAAAATTGTAGACCTGGAATGGAAGTTTACGGAAGACGAAAAGCCGGCAAAATTTGTAGAAATACCTGGCAGCGAAATGGAAATACCATGTGAAATTGCCTTGCTTGCCATGGGATTTGTGCATCCGCAGCATGAAGGGTTATTAAAGCAACTTGAAATTGAATTGGATGAAAGAGGGAATGTAAAAGCTTCTGAAAAATTGTTTCATACTAATATTTCAAAAATATTTACCGCCGGTGATATGCGCAGGGGGCAATCTTTGGTTGTTTGGGCCATATCAGAAGGAAGAGAATGTGCCCGGAATGTAGATGAGTATCTTATGGGATATTCGTTATTGGAATCTAAAGATCGAAATATTTTGCAGCAGGCATAAGCCCCTGTAAAATTAACCTGCTTTAAGCAGGTTTTTTTATACCCTTAAATCATATTATAAATAAAAATATCTGTTTTAAATTTATCAACATGAAATGTGGAAATTTAATTTAAATTGAATAAATTATTGAATTATAGCGGTTTATGTTATATATTAGATATATTAAAAATATAAATATATGTTTTATTATTTTATTGATTCCCAAAAATTAAATATGTTTGAAAAAATGTAAATAATATGAAAAAAATTACGCTAGGCAAATCAATCCCTTTCATCGTTTTAATGTTGATAGCTGTCATTGCACTTTTCGTCCCAACGTTTGCAAATTTTGATAACGGAAAATACAATGCTGCAGACACTGCCTGGATAATTGTTGCGACTGCCCTTGTATTTTTAATGACACCCGGGCTCGCTTTTTTTTATGGCGGAATGGTGCACAGGAAAAATGTGCTTTCCACTATGATCAAAAGTTTTGTAGCCACCGGAATTGTAAGTATTTTATGGGTTACAGTGGGATACAGCCTTTGCTTCGGGCCATCAATAGGTGGCTTTATTGGTAATCCACTTTCCCATCTCTTTTTCAAAGGCGTTGCTTCCGGAGCTCCCTGGAGTTTAGCTCCGACAATTCCTTTAACATTATTTGCACTTTTTCAGTTGATGTTTGCAATTATAACACCCAGCCTGGTAGTAGGTGCAGTAGCTGAAAGGATCCGCTTTTCTTCTTATATACTTTTTATCGTTATGTTTAGCCTGTTTGTATATGCGCCTATTGCTCACTGGACCTGGAATCCCGAAGGGTTTTTATTTAAATGGGGTGTACTGGATTTTGCGGGGGGCACCGTAGTTCATATTTCTGCAGGATGTGCTGCCCTCGCAGGAGCTATAGTTTTAAAACGCAGGAAAGTCCATCTTGAACATAAAGAAATTCCCCCTGCTAATATTCCCTATGTTCTTATTGGTACCGGTTTGCTTTGGTTTGGATGGTTTGGTTTTAATGCAGGTTCTGCGGGTGCTGCCAATGCTTTATCCGTTTCTGCTTTTGCCACTACCAATACCGCAGCGGCTGCGGCCGGGTTGTCCTGGATGTTTTTTGATGTATTGAAAGGAAAAAAGCCTTCAGTACTTGGATTTTGCATAGGTGCGGTAGTTGGCCTGGTTGCGATTACACCTGCTGCTGGTTTTGTTGCAATACCGCAAAGTATTTTTATTGGAGCAGTGGCTGCACTCATTTCTAATGTTGCTGTTTATTATAAGTCAAAATCAATTTTGGATGATACGCTCGATGTTTTCCCATGCCATGGTATTGGTGGTATGGTGGGTATGGTTATGACCGGCATTTTTGCAAGTAAGAATATTAACAGTGGGGGAAATGATGGATTATTTTATGGAAATCCCGCTTTCTTCTTTACCCAGCTAAAAGGATTGGCCATCGTGGTGACGTATAGCTTTGTTGTTTCTTTCGCCATATTCAAATTTATTAATTGGGTTATTCCTATGAGAGTAAGTAATGCAGATGAAGAAGCGGGATTAGACGCTTCACAACATAATGAAAAATACCTGCAGGGAACTTTGCTTGTCAGGAGCAATGGAACCCTAAATGAACACGAAAAGGATTTGGTAGATACTAATAACTTTTGATAAAGCTAACCAGGCTTTTTCATCATCTGAATAAAAAAGAGGGAAATACATTCACTCTTGAAATTTCGAAATACCTATTAAGAAACTTTGCTTGTTAAGAGTAATGGAACTCTAATGAAACGGAGAGGGACCTGCCAGAACTATAATATTAAAGTTACGGGAAGGCCTCTTCCATTATTAATCTTTAAAACAAAACAATGTTCAAAAAAATTTGCGCAGCACTTGTTGCCATGGGATTATTTTATTTCTCAGCTAATGCACAGGTAGATTCAACAAAAGCATCACCGGCAGCTACCTCACCGGCTCCCACTATTACCGGATCTGTTGATGTCTATTACCGGTATAATTTTAATGATCCGAAATCCGGCGGCCAACAAACAATTATACCAGTTTTACCAATTCTCAAAATTCATTTGAACTTGGTATGGCCAGCATGCAGGGCAGACCATAGTTTTGGGAAAGCCAGCGCTACGGTCGATTTGGGATTTGGACGCAGGGCAGAAGAATTTTCTTACGGAAACCCTGAACACCCTACTTTATTTGCAGTTAAGCAGGCTTATCTAAGCTATGCGATTTCAGATAAATTTAAATTAACCATGGGTAAATGGGCAACGCATATTGGCTATGAATTAGTAGATGCCTATTTGAACCGGAACTATAGTATGGATTATATGTTTTCTTACGGGCCATTTTCTCATACCGGCTTAAAAGCTGATATAGGCCTGGGTAAAAAAAGTGCGTTAATGCTCGGTGTTGCCAATACTTCAGATATTGTTTCCACTACATCATCAAGAAAATATTTGCTGGGCCAATTTAGTACCGGTACCAGCAATGATAAGGTTAAGCTGTATCTTAATTACCAGGGATCTTATGGTGGTTCACACAGTACTACTCAATTTGATGCCGTTCTTACAGCAGCTATTACCAGCAAATTCAGTATTGGGTATAATGGTACGGTACAATCGGGAAAAACAGATTCCACATCAAGCAGCAGCTGGTGGGGATCTGCCATATATCTCAATGTTGACCCGACCAGCGCTTTTGGTATTACGCTTCGCGCCGAATATTTTGATAATAAAAAAGCAGTTGTATCAGCGCCGGCTAACCAGCATCTTTGATGTAACACTTTCCCCAAACTTCAAGGTGGGAAATCTTACCATAATTCCTGAATTGAGATTGGATGCGGGTAAGGATGAGATTTTTGAAAAAAGCGACACTACGCCTAACCAAAACTACCGTTACCGGAATACTTGCAGCAACTTATCATTTTTAATTCGTTAATCCTTAACAATATTACACGCAACCAAAAAACGTAACAATGAGATTATCTGATTTTACCAAAAGCTTTATGTTTTCGAAAAAGGGATTTCTGAAATTTTTTATCCCTTTCATGCTTATTTTATTTGTTGCAATTGCAATTCCATCTTATGCGCAGGATGCAACCGGCGCAAATACAGGAACTGCCGCTGATGTAACCGCCGCTGTTGCAGGAAAACCAACTTCCGCAGAAATAGCCGCAACTGCCGGGCATAATAAAATTTCGATTAATATTATGTGGACATTGATTTGTGGATTTCTCGTGATGTTTATGCAAGCTGGTTTTGCATTGGTTGAAACAGGCTTTACGCAAAAAAAGAACGTGGCCCACACAATGGGGATGAACTTTCTTGTTTATGCATTAGGTATGATAGGATTTTGGATTTGTGGTTTTGCTTTTATGTTTGGCGGCGCTTTAAATGCAGCTACATTAGGAGGAGCTCCGGGTGTTATACCTCATGAATATGTGATTCACATCTTCGGTAAAGATTTTGGCATTATCGGCTCGGTTGGTTTTTTTCTGAATAGTAAGGTATATGACGTAGGCGTATTTGCGCTGTTTCTTTTCCAAATGGTTTTCATGGATACTACTGCGACCATTCCTACAGGTTCAATGGCAGAGAGATGGTCTTTCAAATCATTCCTGATATTTGGATTATTTATTTCCATGTTTGTTTATCCCCTTTTTGGAAACTGGGTATGGGGCGGCGGATGGTTATCGCAACTCGGGGTAAATTTTGGTTTAGGACATGGCCATGTTGATTTTGCAGGCTCTTCAGTAGTACATCTTGTTGGCGGAATGGCAGCTTTGGCAGGCGCCATAGTAATTGGCCCAAGAATAGGAAAATATGGGAAAAATGGCGAAGTAAATACCATACCGGGACATAACATTCCCATGGCGATATTGGGGACATTCATTCTTGCCCTTGGATGGTTTGGGTTTAATCCCGGTTCCACACTGGCAGGCAGTGATTTGCGAATTGCTGTAGTAGCAACTAATACAATGATGGCGGGAACAGCAGGCACCTTATCAGCCCTGCTCTTTATGTACGCTAAACGGCAAAAGCCCGATCCTGGCATGCTTTGTAACGGATTACTTGCCGGGCTTGTCGCTATTACCGCGCCTTGCGCTTTCGTAAATTCCATTGCTTCGGTGATCATTGGTGCTGTAGCCGGAGTATTGGTAATTGTTGTATATAATTTCGTTGACAGGAAATTAAAAATTGATGATCCCGTTGGTGCATTTGCTGTACATGGCGCTAATGGTGCTTGGGGTTGCCTTTCATTGGGACTTTTTGCCGATGGTTCTTATGGTGACGGATGGAATGGTGTTCCGGGAACAGTAAAAGGATTGTTTTATGGAGATGGAAAGCAATTTGTTGCCGAACTCATCGGCGTACTTACCTGTATGATATTTGTTTTTGTAGTGATGTACATATTCTTTAAAGTCTCTAATAAAATAACCCCGATAAGAGTACCGGCAGATGTTGAAATAGCAGGCCTTGATATCCCTGAAATGGGTGTTCATGGATATGTAGATTAAATAATTTTTTTAGAAGCATGCTGTGCATCTGTCAGCATGCTTCTTTTTTTAAAATAAACAACCATGACAAAATTTTTAAGACAAGCCATTAGTCCGGTAAAGGCTTTTATCGCAGATAGCAGATGTGTCGGTGTATTGTTACTTGCCTGTACTGTCATATCTCTCGTCGCTTCCAATACCGGTGATGGTGAATTGTACCGTAATTTCTGGACTAGTGAATTACATTATGGTAATATCCCCGTGGCGCTTCCCCATTCCTCTTAAAATGGATCAATGATTTCCTCATGGCTATTTTCTTTTTATTTGCCGGCATGGAAATAAAGCGCGAATTGCTTGTTGGGGAACTTTCCAGTTTTAAAAGAGCGGTCATGCCATTTGGTGCAGCGCTCGGCGGCATGATTGTGCCCGCACTAATCTATTCTTCCTTTAATATCAATACGGGTTTCGCTCATGGATGGGGAATACCTACAGCAACAGATATAGCTTTTTCAATAGGTATTGCATCATTGTTTGGAAAAAAAGTTCCGCAAAGCCTGAAAATATTTTTAATGGCACTTGCCATTATTGATGACCTGGGAGCAATTGTAGTCATTGCACTTTTTTACGGCAACCAGATAAAATGGATGTTCCTGTTAGCCGGGGCTATCGTATATGGCACTATCTGGGTTTGTAATTATTTTAATTTGAAGCAGGGCATTGTACAGGTTTTTTTGTCGCTCGTATTATGGTATTTGATCTTTAATTCCGGAATTGAAGCAAGTATTAGTGGCGTAATGATCGCTTTTACCATCCCGGTAAATTCGTTGCCTAAGTTTGAAATGGCCATAAGCAGGTTTGTAAATTTTTTCATTTTACCTCTTTTTGCTTTAGCAAATACGGCAATAATGCTACCGCCTGATATTGCGAATTCTTTAAACAGTTCGATAAGTATAGGTATTATGAGCGGGCCTGGTAATTGGTAAGCCGATTGGAATTTTTATTTTCAGCCGCGCGATGATCTCACTTAAAATTGCGAAACTCCCAACAAATACAAACCTTATGCAACTGTTAGGTATCGGCTCGCTTGCCGGAATTGGCTTTACCATGTCAATTTTCACGACGACCCTCGCGTTTCATGACGAACTATTCAGGGATATTGCAAAAATATCAATCCTTGGCAGCCTGGTTTTGTCAATGATATTGAGCTGGATTTATTTTTCAATAATTGATAAGAGAATTGTCAAACCGGTACACAAAAAACCTAAAGCTTCCTATGTACCTCAGCTCGCAATAGGCTAAGGTGAATACCGTTATACCTCGCAAATAAAATTAATGCCTACTATATTATCTTGAAAAAGCCCTCGCAACGTATTCGGTTATTTAGAATTATGGTTTTCTCACAGCAAATTTTAATACGCATCGGGTGCGTTAATCATTAATGTTGTCATCAGAATTCATTAATTTGATGGGCAGGCTTTGAAACATTTATGTCAACAATAATAATTATAGCGTTCATTCTTGTAATAGTAATAGCCTGTATCTTCCTGGCGTGGCGAGATGATAAGATTAGCGATCTTGAAAAAAGAGTTGAAATACTGGAACAGCAGATAAGTAAAAAAATCGTAAGCAGGTTATTCTTTGTAGAATTAAAGTCAGTTAATAGTGTTCTCGATACTTTAAATAATTGCTTCTACAAAATAGATGAAAATGGTGATTATGATATTGACACAGAATATAGATTAGATGATGTTGGGGATGATTGGTGGGAAGCATTGTCACTTAACGATGTCGATATCGTTAATAAGATAAATAAATAATAAAAAAATTTCCGGAACCAAGCTCCGCAATGCGGAGGAGTTTTACCATGCATGGCAGCGAACCTCAGAAGTTTTGCGATTACTATTGTGCCTGATCTGAAATTTAATAGTTAAGTAATGAACAAGCGCAAACGACTTTCCTCGTGTTTTGAAAGTTTTTGGAAGCCCTTGGCCCGGATTAATTTCCGGTGCCAGCGACGACGATCCATGCAGCCTCCGCCTTAAAACCCCTGGCCGGAAACGTTTCATATGTATTATTTTCCGTAGGAATAATAAGCACTGCCTTTTTAATCATACCTGTATTAAGCGGCTCCATTTCCTATATTCTTTCAGAAGCTTTTAACTGGAAATCAGGATTCAACAATTCATTTACTGAAGCAAAACAATTCTATTTTATTATCCTTGTTGCTATTGTTAGCGGCCTTGCTATGCAACTGCTTGGCATTAAGGCGGTGAAAACGCTGCTTTTTACGACCTTCCTATATGGAGTAATTGCTTCCTTTCTCATAGCAATTATTATGCATGTTTGTAATAATAAAAAAATAATGGGCAAGTACTGTAACAATACATTGTCGAACGTTTCTGGAATTATTACGCTCGCATTAATGATAATAAGTCTTGTCGCTTTGTGTACTTCTTTGATGTAGATTTAAAAAATGATGAATCTAATACAGATGTTGTTACACCCATACATCAAATATAAAGGCGAAAAAATTATTACGCTGAATTTCTTCCTGCATTGATAATGCCAAAGGAACAACGCATAATTAATTTTTCGTAAGTGTTTTTCAAATCATTTGGATACGATGCTCTTTTTCTATCTCACGAATATTTGCTATAGCAAATTGCTGGATGGTCACTAAAGGCAAAACGATTTTCTCCCTCATACTGATCGATAATTGCTCAACCGGGTATTCGGCCATTAATTCATTTTTGCCACTAAGCAGAAAAAGATATTTTTCTGTGTTTACATATTCCTGGTAAATCATGTTCCATATCTCTCCATATTTTTCATCGCCTGGATAAATATCCTGTAAGCGGGAAAAAACATTTTTTCATCGCCATTTCACAATTGTCAATAAGCGTTTTAAAAAACAATGAATTTTGATACAAGCTTTTTACCTGGTTAAATTTGCCGGCTTTATCCATTTTCTGCAAAGCTGCACCAACGCCGTAATAGCCGGTTACATTTTGTTTAAGCTGGCTCCAGGCGCCTACAAAAGGAATAGCACGTAAATCCTCTAAATTTATCTTTTTTGACCCGCCCCGGTTTGCAGGACGGCTTCCAATATTTGTCTCGCTGTAAAATTTAAGTGGGCTGATGTTGGTCAGATAATCCATGAAATCCGGATGATTTTTAAGCGCCGTATAAGCATTAAAACTTTCGTTGGCAAGTTCCTGTAATAAAGCCTCTTCTTCTTCCTGCAGCGTAATATGGCGGTTGGAAAAAAGATCATTGGAAATACCCGCATGTATTAATTGCTCGATATTAAATTGCGCGGCATCAACAGTTCCGAAATTGGAGCTTACCGTTTGTCCCTGTATGGTTAATTGTATTTCCTTGTTGGAAATATTTTTACCCATAGATGCATAAAATTTATGCGTTTTTCCGCCACCTCTTGCAGGCGGGCCACCGCGGCCGTCAAAGAATACTACGTCAACATTATATTCTTTTGAAACGCGGGTAAGTTCTTCCTTTGCTTTATAAATGCTCCAGTTCCCCATCAGGTAGCCACCATCTTTTGTTCCGTCCGAAAAGCCGAGCATGATTACCTGCCGGTTATTTCTTCTTTTTACATGCTTTTTATATTCATCATTCGTGTATAAGGTATCAAGAATAGATGCAGCATTTTGCAAATCATCAATGGTTTCAAAAAGGGGAACAATATCAATATTTAATTCTTCTTTTTTCCATCCGGCTAAAATAAACAGGCCATAAACCTCCAATACATTTAATGCACTGCTGCAATGGCTGATGATGTACCTGTTACAACCCAGCTCGCCATTATATTCCTGGATCAATTTAACTGCCTTGATCGTATTGACCGTATCATTCACAATGGGATCTTTGTAATCTTGTTCGCGCCAGGCTCTCTGTATTATGAGTTAGGATATTTATTTTTTCGCCCTCGCTTAATTCCGGATAATTAGCAGGTAAACCTTACTTTCCTGATGCAATTGCCACGCAATACCATTTCATGAACGGAGCTATCCTGCCGGATATCAAGGGAAGCAAAATGCAACCCGAAAACATGAACTTTATTGATAAGGTTATCAATGAGATGCAGAAACAAACCATTGTGCTGGTATATAATGATCTCTTTTATCTTATTTAAAACGCCAAGGATCTCTTTTTTAGTCAGGCGGGTGCGGTTGCCCGGGAATAAAAACGTTATCGTACAATTGCTTTTCAAGTTCTGACAATAGAACATCGACTCCTTTGAAAGTAAGCCTGCGCCTCAGCCTGTCGTATTTCGAGATAATAACTTTTGATGATGCCGCCTCTTAAAGCATCTGCGACTTTTAGGGTGGTTTCTGTATTTACATAAGGGTTTCCATCCCTGTCTCCTCCCGGCCAAAAGCCCATATTGATTACCGGATTGCTTTCATGAACCGCATCAGGGAATTGATTATTAAGAAAAGAAATGATTCTCCCTGCAGCCGTGAAAAAAACATTCTCGAGGTACCAAAGCAGGCTCATCGCTTCATCGTATGGAGTAGGCTTTTCTTTTTTAAAAAAGGGAGTTTTACCCAACTGTTGCAGGTACATATTTATTTGCGCAGCATTATTTTCCGAAACTGATTTTGAGAGATCATTGATGATACCAAGCACTGAACCGGGGTAAAATTGCGTGGGATGTGCAGTCAGGACCAGCCTGACTGAAAAATTCTCCAGTTTTTTTGCGAGCTCTGCTTCCTTTTTATTCTGAAGAACTTCCAGTTCCAGTTGCTTCAAAGTGCCGGGCCCGTTTACATCGTGCACTTCGGTAAAAGCGGCATCTTCCAGGGCATCAAATAAAACTACCTGCCTTTCTACAAATTGAATAAAGCGAAAAAGAAGATCCAGCTTTTCGGGCTGCGAAGTAAAAGATGTATGCTTCGAAAAAAAATCCTCAATAATTTCTGAAGGGCTAAGTTTTTTTTTATAGCCCTCCTCACATATATTCAGGAAGAGTGATAAAAGAATCCCTGTTTTTTCAATGCGGTGAAAAGGCAAAGAAGTGAACAGGCTATTGTACAGTTGAAACTTTATGCCCACATAGTTTTTGAAATGCTGCAGCCCGCGGGAAGCCTGGTTATCCATTATTGAAAATTAAATTAAAATAAAAAATGCAGCAATCGTATCGTGGTATGAAAATACTTCAAAAATATTTATTTGGCCTTCTTCTATTTACCTTATTTTTTAGACACGAATTATGGCGTATTACGTTAATGAAGGTGGATGTTTGAAATGAATAGTCAATGTTTGGAGCCGTGTCGTCAAATTTTTAAACACGAATTGCGTTAAGAAGCAATTGTTATACCATAGCCCGGTATGAAAGGCGTGCCATGATGAAGGCAAATGCTTTCAATTCGTGTAATTCGCATGAATTCGTGTAATAAAATGTAATAGGAATGTATTTAAAGTATACAACAGCAGTATAATTTTATTTCATTTTCTCATTACAGCCAATTGATGTATTTTCGGATTTTATTTATTTTGTTAATCAGTGATAAACATATCAGGATCTTTATTCCCCCGGAAGTATTTTTCACTTCTTTCATTACCATTATCACAACCCGTAAGGGTTAAACATTTCCATATTGTCCCTGGGCTTTAGCTTCTATAAATAAAAATAAGTTCATATCATATACCAATTATTTTACAAAGACTCAAATATGCAGGTTTTAAAATTCGGTGGCACTTCTGTAGCGAATGCGCAAAATATAAATAAAGTAATCTCAATTGTACTGGATGCTATAAAAAGCGGATGGTAAAACAATTGTTGTCTTATCGGCTCTTGGTGGAACTACAGATGCATTGCTTGAGGCTGCAAGCCTTGCCTGTAAAGGCGATCTTTTTTACAAGGAAAAGCTTCGGCTGATTGAACAGCGGCACCTGTTAACTGTAAAGGAATTAATTCCTCTCGACCAGCAAAGCAGTGTGTTGAGCATGGTCAAAAAACGATGCAACGAAATTGAAGATATCTGTAACGGGGTTTTTTTACTAAGGGAATTATCCTTACGCACAAAAGACGCTATCATCAGTTATGGTGAATTTTTATCTACGCAGATATTTGCAGCCAAATTAAAATCCCTCAGTATACCACAACACATGGAAAGATGCCAGGGAACTCATCATTACCAATTCTGAATTTGGTACGGCCAATGTTGATTTTGCTGCGACCAATAAAAATATACAGGATTTCTTTTCATCGGATGATACAGGAATTTGTATTATTCCTGGCTTTATAGGCAGCGATAAAAACGGGAATACTACTACATTGGGAAGAGGAGGCTCCGATTATACAGCAGCTATTATTGGCGCTGCCTTAGCATGCTTCTGTGGTTGAAATATGGACAGATGTTTCGGGCATGATGACTGCGGATCCCAGGCTGGTTACCAATGCAAAAATCATTCACCAGATTTCTTACCAGGAAGCGATGGAATTGTCCCATTTTGGCGCTAAGGTTATCTATCCGCCAACCATTCAGCCGGTAATGAATAAGGGCATCCCTGTTTGTATAAAAAATACATTTGCGCCGGCCGATCCCGGCACATGGATTCATAAGGATGTTCATAAAAACGGCAATACGATACGCGGAATATCAAGCATCAATAACCTTGCATTGCTAAGCCTTGAAGGTAGCGGAATGGTGGGCATTCCGGGATTTTCAAAAAGGTTATTTGAGGCTTTATCCAATGAAAAAATTAATGTAATCCTCATTACTCAAAGTTCTTCTGAACATTCAATTTGTGTAGGTATCGAAGAAACAAATGCAGATAAGGCAAAAGAAGTGGTTGATAACGCTTTTGGCTATGAAATTGACATAAAAAAAGTAGAGCCGCTGGTTGTGGAAAAAGACCTTGCCATAATAGCGCTTGTCGGCGACAATATGAAAAACCACCCGGGCATCAGTGGAAAAATGTTTGGTGCATTGGGAAGAAACGGCGTTAATGTAAGGGCCATTGCGCAAGGCTCTTCCGAAAGAAATATTTCTGCAGTAATTGCCACACGCGATGTAAAAAAAGCGATCAATGTATTGCATGAAGAATTTTTTGAAACTACTTATAAGCAGGTTAATCTTTTTATTAGCGGAACGGGGAATGTTGGCAGTAAATTGCTGGCGCAGTTGCAGCAGCAACAACAGCATTTACAGGATGACCTTCGCTTACAGGTGCGCGTAGCCGCAATTGCCAACAGCAGGAAAATGTTGTTTAATGATGAAGGACTAGACCTTTCACAATGGGAAGATTTATTGCAAGATGCAGAACCAATGAACATGGAGGAATTCATCAGTATTATTCAAAAAAAGAATTTAAGGAATTCAGTTTTCATAGATGTAACCGCCAGCGATACGGTTGCAAAAAGTTATCCCCTCTTTTTGCAAAAGAGCATTTCTGTAGTGGCCTGCAATAAAGTCGCCTGCTCTTCTTCTTATGAATATTATAAAAATCTGAAAGACCTTGCAAGAGAATTTAATGCCCTTTTTCTTTTTGAAACCAATGTTGGCGCCGGCTTGCCGGTAATCGGCACATTGAATGATTTGCTGCGCAGCGGCGATAAAGTAAAAAGAATAGAAGCTGTGTTAAGCGGCACGCTTAATTTTGTTTTCAATAATTATAACGGTGAAAAAAGTTTTGCAAAGGTAGTAAGGCAGGCCCAGGATGAAGGATATACAGAACCCGACCCAAGGCTGGATTTAAGCGGTATTGATGTAATGCGTAAGATCATGATCCTTGCAAGGGAGACGGGTGAGAAATTAGAAATGGAAGATATCAGTAATAATTCTTTTATGCCGGAATCCTGCATGAAAGGAGATGTTGAAAATTTTTATAATGAAATGGAAAAACATGAAGTCCATTTTTTGAACCTTGTTTCCGAAGCTGCGGAGGCGGGAAAAAAATTGAAGTTTGTGGCAAAATATGAAAATGGAAAAGCTTCTGTAGGATTACAACACATAGATCCTGCACCATGATTTTTATCATTTATACGGGAAAGATAATGCGGTACTTTTTTATACAAACCGCTATACTGAACAGCCACTTGTAATTAAAGGCGCAGGTGCCGGAGCGGAGGTAACAGCATCAGGTGTTTTTGCAGATATTATAAGAGCCGCGGGATGATAGCGAAGGGACAAATGCGTTTAAGAAGAAAATTAAAAGGCATTACTAAGAGAGCTAAGAGATAAAGAGTTAAGGAGAAATAAAAGAGAGGATGGCAAGAGATAAAAAGTGTAAGGAGAATAAAAAAAAGTTACTAAAGATAAATATCTATTCTTTCTTTTCTACTCCTGATCTCTTAGCCATAAAGTTTTTTACTCTTTCATCTCTTAGCCTAAAATGAATTAGTTAATGGAAAATAATCAAAGTAAAACGGGGCTGCATTCTCTCGCAGGTAAAGTTGAGACTGGGCGTACGATAAAAATTTTTGCGCCGGCTACTATTGCAAACCTTGTTTGTGGTTTTGATGTATTGGGGATGGCATTGAACTATCCGCGCGATGAAATGCAGCTTACATTAAGTGATAAGCCAGGCATCCGCATTCTGCATAAAGATATTTATAACCTGCCAACTGTTCCGGAAGAAAATGTGGCAGGTGTTTCATTGTTGGAATTAATGCAGGAGCTAGGATAACTGCAATGTGGTTTTGAAGTAATTATTGATAAACATATAAAGCCCGGAAGCGGCTTGGGATCCAGTGCAGCCAGCGCAGCAGGTGTTGTGGTAGCTGCCAATCATTTGCTGGGAAATATTTTTTCGAAAGAGGATCTTGTGCGCTTTGCAATGGCAGGCGAAAAACTGGCATCAGGCGTAAAACATGCCGATAATATTTCTCCCTGTATTTATGGAGGTATTACACTGATACGTTCTATTTTTCCATTAGATATCGTTTCGTTGCCGGCACCACCTATGTTTGTTGCCGTTGTTCATCCGCAGATTGAAGTAAAGACTTCCGACGCACGGGAAATTCTTCGCAAAGAAGTTCTATTAAAAGATGCTATCAAGCAATGGGGAAATATTGCCGGGCTTGTGGCAGGATTTATGAAAAATGATTATGGCCTCATAAGCCGTTCACTGGAAGATGTAATTATTGAACCTGTCGAAGTATGCTTATTCCCGGATTTGATGATGTAAAGAAAAGAAGCGTTGATGCGGGAGCGTTAGGTGGAGGTATTTCCGGTTCGGGGCCATCTATTTTTATGTTATGCGAAGATGAAAGCACTGCTAAAAAAGTGGAAAAAATAATGAAGGATGTTTATGATAATACAGGATTACCCTATCATACTTATGTAACAACAATTAATAATGAGGGGATAATTGTGCAGGAATGAATATTAAAAATGTTAGCCATTGAGTCAATAAGTCATTGGTCATTGCGAACACTTGTTTCGACCCGGTTTCAACTTATGGTGGTATTTGACTTAGTGACCAATGACTAATGACATTCACTAAAACAATATACCTGGTTTAAATCTTAAGAGAATGCTTTACTATAGTACCAATAATAACTCCGCCAGGGTAGATTTTAAAGAAGCAACAATCAGGGGGCAGGCGCCGGATAAGGGATTGTATTTTCCTGAAAGCATTCCACTTCTAGACAAAAATTTTATTGCAAATATTGATAAATATTCGAATGAAGAAATTGCATTTGCAATTATTCAGCCTTATATAGGCGATTTAATTCCCGCCAAAGATCTGAAAGACATCGTAGGCGAAACAATCAATTTTGAATTTCCGTTGGTTAAAATTGACGAAAATATTTTTTCTCTCGAATTGTTTCATGGCCCTACGCTTGCTTTTAAAGATGTGGGCGCGCGGTTTATGAGCCGGTGCCTTGGATATTTCGTTAAGAATAGCCCCAACGGCCATCGTGGCAAAATAACCGTGCTGGTTGCTACTTCGGGAGATACCGGTGGTGCGGTGGCCAATGGATTTTATAATGTAGATGGTGTAGATGTAGTGATCCTTTATCCTTCCGGCAAAGTGAGCAGCGTGCAGGAATTACAATTAACCACGTTGGGTAAAAATATAAGTGCCCTCGAAATTGAGGGTACTTTTGATGATTGCCAGAAGCTTGTTAAACAGGCATTTGCAGATGAGGCATTGAATAAAAATTTATTTCTTACTTCTGCAAATTCAATCAATATTGCCCGCTGGCTGCCTCAGCAGTTTTATTATTTTTTTGGATATAAACAGTGGGATGATAAAAACAATCCGCCGGTAATAAGTGTGCCCAGTGGAAACTTCGGAAATATTTGCGCAGGATTACTGGCGCATCGTTCAGGCCTGCCGGTACAGCATTTTATTGCAGCATGTAATGCTAATGATGTCGTAACAGAATACCTGGAAACAGGAAATTACGCTCCTAAAAAATCTATAGCAACTCTATCCAATGCAATGGATGTGGGCAACCCGAGTAATTTTGTTCGTATACTGCAATTGTTTGATCAGCAATTTCAGTCGCTTAAAAATGTGATGAGCAGTTATTCTTTTTCTGATGAAGAAATCAAGTCCATTCTTAAAAAGCTATATGCAGACAGCCAATATTTATTAGATCCACATGGAGCGGTTGGTTATGGCGCATTAAAAAAATATCTGCAACAACATCCCGGAGTGCGTGGAATATTTTTAGAAACAGCGCATCCGGTAAAATTTTATGATGTAGTTGAGCCCATAACGGGACAAAAGGTGCCGATGCCGGCGATAATACACGATTTACTGAAATTGAAAAAGCAACGGATACGCATAGATGCAAACTATGAGGCGTTCAGAGATTATTTAATAAGCCAATAATTCTTTTACGTGAAGTTGCCATTAAGTTTTGGGTAGTATGCATGCTCTTAGCCAGTTTCGCGAGGCCTTAAACCATTTCGTCTTTCTCTTCTGCGATGGTAAATTTCCCGCCTAAGTATTTTTTTTTGTGCAGGCAACCATATGTATGAAGTATTCGTCTGGTATTGTACAGACTTTGAGTTAAAATATCCCGCAGAAATGCGGCGGGTAAACGACTGAGGTTGATTAACAATCACCTTCTGAAACATATTTTCTCATAGATTGTTGGCAAAGAGGGTGGCTTTCATGCCGCCCTCTTATTTTTTCGTCTATTGCTTACTAAAAAACTTACCGGCGTAGAAAGCTCGGTAATTTACACGTATGTAACCGCCTGTGCTGGTCTGGATAAAATTTATAAAGTAGCGATAAGAATTTATTTTTAAGCCTTAAGATCTTCATAATCTGCAGGATCAATTTTGTTACTTATTGAATACATGGCACAATTATCAATACTTAAATTAGTTCTACTCAATCATTTTATTTCTCATTCCATACATTATTAAACCTCCGATAGTTCTGGCGCCTACTTTATTCTTCATATTCTGGCGAATGGTTTCTATGGTGCGGGGACTTAAAAAAATGATTTTGGAAATTTCTTCTGTTGTTTTGTCTTCACCAAGCAGTTGCAATATTTTTAATTCTTTTTCACTAAAAGTAATGGGAATATGGCTTCCATAATGATGACGCACATTTTTCTTTTGCATCAGTTTTCCCATTACCGCATTATTGACTAACTGGTTGAAATAAAAATCATCATTCATACAGGTAAGTATAGCCTCGTATATTTCATCAGGGTCAGTAGTTTTTGTTAGATAGGCATTGGCGCCCATTTCCATCATCTTACTAATCATTTGCTGGTCATCGTACATCGTAAGCACAATAATTTTTACATCCTCGTGTTGCTTACGGAGCATTCCAATTGCATTGATGCCATCAATTTCAGGCATCCTTATATCCATTAATAATACATCTGGTTTTTTGATATTGATCTTATGCATAAGATCTTTGCCATCTTCCGCCTCCCATATCATTTTTAAATTTTCTTTGGATGAAAGAGCCATTTTTATTCCGTCTCTGAAAATTTTGTGATCGTCGGCTATGGCAATCTTTATAATTCCGGAGGTTATAGACATGGACTTATTCACTTAATAGAGGTAAAATATAAACCAAAGTAAAAATATAAAACAATAACGAAGAATATACTAAATCTATTTTAGTCAACATCATTATTTTTTAGAGAGCGCTGCATTTTTAAGAGTAAAATTACTATAGTAATATTACTATGTCTGTCGTTATTTCCGTACTATCGTTTTATTGCGCTTTCACCAAATAAGGAGTATAAACAACATTTATAAAGAACGATCTATAAGCTATCATTCCTATAAGTGCTTTAAATATATTTAAAACAGAAGCAATTGGTTGCGGGCTTTCACAATACACGTGGTTTTACAATATTCCATTTAGTTTCTTAGTATATCTACCACTGTATTAAGCACTAACTACATAGTAATTTTACTACTTTACGTACGTATATTTACTTTATTTTACCTGCTAAATTTACGTTACAGTTTGCGTAAAACCCTTACCGGCAGCGGCTTTTAATCAATTTTACATCGCAACTCATTAAAAAATGCCCGTTGGATAAAATTCTTTTTTTATGGAAGTTTACAATTCAAATTAACAAGAAAGAATTTTAAAACAATTAAAAACTTACATTATGACACAAAATGCTGCTTTTAGAAACACAAAACCTTACCGAAGTTGGCGAAAACATTGGACTTGCAGAAGGAATTCAATTAGTAAACGCTTTTAAAGAAGCTAATCCTGATGCTACAGCAGGCTATTACATCGGCAGAAATATACTTGAACAAATCATGGCTCAGCCAGGTTGCGTAGGTATCAATTTTCGTAAATGCCTTACCAACATGAATGAAGAACATCTGGTTTACACAGCTGTTGATGCTGACGGAAAAGATATCCTCGAATTTTCTGTAGTTACGAATACAGGAGATATCGTTAAGCAGGATGCAATCGTTGCTGACAGAACAATCTGGTGGGATTCTTCTCATGTTTATGAAGGATTGACTGCATAATTTTTTCAAGTATAAATAAATAGATAGTTATATTTGGTCTTAAACGACCTGCTATCCTAGAATTTTTTTATATATACCAGTAGTTTCTCCCATTTATTACCCTTAGTGTTTTTTCTGCTATTTAAAAGGAATAGCAAAGAAAAAACACTAAGGGTAATTTTTTTATATATTTTATACTGTATTATAAATGAAGCGCTAAGTTACTACCTTCAGAGACTACACTTTCAAATACCTTTATTTTATTTGACTGTTTCACCGTTGTTGAATTTTCGTTCTTTTGTCTTTTTTATTATTATGCCCTTCCTCACCGGTTAGTAAAAAAAGCTATTCTCCCCGTCTGGCTTTGTTTTGTAATATTTGCCACTGATTCACTTTTTTCTTATAAATAGAACTCAATGCATTTGATTCTTATTACTGCCGGCGTTGAAACCATCCTTATAATTCTTATGTGCATTTACTATCTTGTCGTGCAAATAAAAGGCAGTAATAATCTCTTAGTATATTCTACTTCAAATTTTTGGATCATTATTACGTTTCTCATCTATTTGTGCGGAACTTTTTTTCTATACATTATGGCTGAGAATATGATCTAATGACAAGGCCTTTCAAAATCAATATGACATTATCAACTCAGCATTTAATATTCTAAAAAATATTTTACTTTCTGTTGCGATGCTTATGAAGGCGGGCGATGTACCTGAAGAAATTCCTAAAAATATTGACCGGGACGATCTGTTTTCTACATCAAAAAATTAACCAATATCCCATACATGTTCTTTTTACAGGCATCTCAAAATACTATTGGCTTAACTAATATACTAATATTTGGTACGATAGGAATGTTTGTAATGGCGATCACGCTTGGTATCTGTTGTGGTTTTTCATCAGCGAAGGGTAATTAAATTCAACAAGCAACTTCATAAACTGGAAGAAGACAAACAACAAATGTTGCTGAAAGCTTCTATAAGCTTCCAGGAAGAAGAAAGGCAACGCATCGCGGCCGATCTTCATGATGATGCAGGCCCCCTGTTAGCTACGGCAAGGCTTTACCTTAATGAAAATCTTATTCACCAGGAACCTGCCGTACAACTTCAATCAATATTCAGTGCCAAGCAAATTATTGATGATAGTATCCAGCTTATAAGAAATATTTCTCATAGCCTTATGCCGCCAACACTTAAAAAATTTCGGCCTCGAATCGGCTATGAAAGACCTGTTTGACAAAATAAATGGTTCGGGTGTTATTAATGCCAGTGCGCGTTTTCATGATAACCGTGAAAGGCTCAATGATGAACAGGAATTATTAATTTTCCGAATTTTACAGGAGCTGGTTACTAATATTATTAAACATAGCCATGCAGGATTTATTCACCTTACGCAAAATGTACAAGGAAATTTTTCATACTTTCGTATACATCATGACGGAAAAGGCATTCTTCAATCGGAATTTGAAAAGCTCAATTATAATTCCAGCGGGCTTGGATTAAAAAATATAGAGAGCCGTATTAAAGTTTTAAAAGGTAGTATTTCATTTAGTATTGACAGTACACATACATATTATAAAGTAACCATTGAAGTCCCCAGGGAAATCGTTAAATAAAAATCTTATTTTACATTTATATCTTCCCTTTATATATTTAACCAATTAGTGAGTATGGATATTATTAAAGTTGCCATAGCTGATGACCATCAGATTTTCAGAAAGGGAGTAATACTTTCTTTACGGCCATATCATAATATAAAATTTGTTCTTGAAGCTGAGAACGGGGAAGAACTTATTAAAGGTGTTGAAAGCGCCATGCCCGATATCATACTGATGGATCTTAAAATGCCGGTAAAAGATGGAATTGAAACAACTAAATATCTCAATAAACATTTCCCCGCTATACGAATACTAATACTTACTATGTATGAAGATGAGCGGTTTGTAGGACACTTAATGGATAGTGGTGCAAATGGCTATCTGCTGAAAAGTACTGATCCGGAGGAAATAAAACAGGCCATTACAGATGTAATGAGAACAGGCTTTTACCTGAATAATTTTGTGAACCGGGTTCTGATCAAAAAAAATTATGCCAAGCAAAAATTTAATCCAAACCTCAACAGTGAAGTGATAATAAGTGAACGGGAAAAAGAAGTACTTTCATTAGTGTGTATGGAATATACGGCACAGGAAATTGCTCAAAAAATGGATATAAGCTCAAGAACAGTAGAAGCAATTAAAGACAGGCTGATGGAACGCTTTGGAGTAAAAAATTCTGTCGGGCTTGTTTTTTTTGCAATGAAAAATTCTTTGATAGATTAGCTAGCAGAAGCAGCGTAAAGTGGATAAATATTACAAAAATCCTGATAACATTTTACTTCAGAGATGTGATTCGAAAACCTGGTCATCAAATCTCATTTCGGGTATTTCCCCTTCAACAAAAAGTTTTCCTTCTGTCTTTCTTCTTATCTCTTCTATAGTAACGCCGGGGGCTATTTCAATCAATTGAAACCCATTTTCAGTAATATCGATAACACCGAGTTCAGTAACTATTTTTTTTACACACGCGGTACCAGTAAGCGGAAGTGTACAACGTGGTAACAACTTCGATTGCCCGTTGGGGTTGGTATGCATCATCGCAACAATAATATTTTTAGCGCTGGCTACAAGGTCCATTGCACCGCCCATACCTTTCACCATTTTACCGGGTATTTTCCAATTGGCGATATCACCTTTTTCACTTACCTCCATGGCTCCAAGTACTGTAAGATCAACTTTTCCTGCCCGGATCATTCCAAAGCTCATGGCGCTGTCAAAAAAAGCCGAACCGGGGATCGTCGTCACCGTTTGTTTACCTGCATTTATCAAATCGGGATCTTCACTTCCTTCAAACGGAAAAGGGCCCCATTCCCAACAAACCATTTTCCGATTGAAGAACTACCTTTATACCTTCGGGAATATAATTGGCTACCAGTGTCGGAATTCCAATACCCAGGTTCACATAATAACCGTCCTTTAATTCCCTGGCTATTCTTTGCGCGATTTGATTTTTGCTTAACATAGTTTTAAAAGCTGTGCTAATGTGGTAAAAAGGCATTTACAGGAAGATCTATTATCGACATTCTCCTCCGCAAATTGAGCCATAGTTGCCGGAAAAATGACATCGGCCCGATCCTCTAATGACTGCGCGTGAAACATTAGCATACCCGCACAGGATAAAATTATAGCAAATTTCTTGTTTAATAAGTAACGGGAAAAAGGTTGTTGCGAGCCCTTTCATAAAAGAGTTTTTTTATTCGGTTAATTTTTGCATTGCGGGGATTACTCAATCGTGACGGCTGTATAAACTTACTGGCAGAAATGGCAATAAATCATCAAAATTAAATTGAGTTTTGTGGTTGGTTTTAATGGCGGCCGGTAATGCTGTAAAGTATAGTAACAAAATAATATAATATATTTAACGCTCGATAAATCATGTATAACCATCTGAAGCCTTTTCTTATTTGTCTTGCATTTATTCTGTGTGCCCGTATAGCCTCTTCCCAAAAAGCAGATTCGCTTTTTTTAAAATCGCTTTCTCTAAATGCGACAGTTCATTATGGCTTTTATTTTTGGAAGAATGTAAAAACTGACTATGCAATAAACAGCCGCCCTGTTGTTGCTGAAATAGACCTGAATTCAAAAACTAACGGAGAAAAAATATGGCAACAGCTAAACGGTTATCCTGTAATCGGGTTGGGCATCCTCTTTGGCAAATCCGGCGGTGATAAATATATTGGAGATGTAGGCGGACTGGTACCTTTTATCAATTTTACTTTGTATAAGACTCATAGCTTTCAACTTAATGGCAAATTCGGAATTGGTGCCGGATGGGTTCAAAAACCTTTTAATGTACAAACCAATTATAAAGACCTTGTAATTGGAAGCCATTTAAACGCCTGTATTAATCTGCAGCTTCTATCTGCAATACAGATTAAAAAACGTACGTACCTGCATATTGGGTTTTCATTAATTCATTTTTCCAATGGGAATTTTAAACTACCTAATCTCGGATTGAATATACCCGCGGTATCGGCCGGGTTGGAGTATAGTTTCAATAAACAACCGAAAATAATTAAAAAGTTTGTGCCAGCTCTCACAAAGAAATGGTACTATTCCCTATTTAGTTTCGCTGCTGTAAAACAAACGCATCCCCTTGAAAGCCCGCTTCAATGGGTAAACCTTTTGAACTTTGAAATGGTGAAAGATTTTTCACATACGGGCCGTTACGGAGCAGGCATTAATTTAACATACGACCGGGCGCTGAGCAATGAGATTTATAACTCGCCTGTTTTCGCTTTCGACGAAAGTAAATTGAAGCTGGAGGCAAGCATTTACGGCGCATACGAGTATGTAATAGGTAACCTCTCAGTCCCATTGCAACTGGGGGTATATGTGTATAACAATTATAAAATTAGTGACATTTATGAAAGTCTTGGAATAAGATACCGGCTTGCTTTGCACTGGATTGGTGCAGTGCAATTGAAAACTCACCTCGGCAACGCCGATTTTGTTCAATGGGGCGTGGGTTATAAATTTTAAAGTATGAAACAAAAGGTAACAGGTATTAAAACAGTCGCCATCTTTTTATACATCCTGTTATCGGCTTGTTCGTGCACAAGGGAAGGTTGCCCGTTGAATCCAGGTGCCGGCGCCAGGGAAGCGAGAAATTTATTGCCATTCAATGAGATCAGGTTGTATGATAAAATAAATCTTTTTATAACGCAGGATTCCGTTCAGCAAATAAGTGTTGAAGCCGGTAAAAATTTTATGGATGGAATTCGAACTGATGTGGAAAATAATATCTTAACTATAAAAAATAGCAATAAATGTAATTTATTTGTTAATCCAGGTTATCAAATTAATGTATATATATCAGCGAACGGGTTGCAGAAAATAGATTATTACGGATCAGGAAATATTACTTCAACCAATATGCTGCATGCCCCGGTTTTTACAATGGATTCCTGGGATGGTACAGGTTCCGTTAAATTAAACCTGACGGCAAACCAAACAAATGCGATAGTGAGAAATAATAATGCTGATATAACAATTACCGGCCAGAGTGATAGTGCCTATATTTATTGTGCTGACGTAGGATCTGTAAATTTGCTTGACTTTGTTTGCACACAAGTGTCCGTTAATCAAAAAAGTATCAAAGATGTTTATGTGAATGTTACGGGTTTACTTCAGGCCAATATCCTGTATAAAGGAAACGTTTTTTATAAAGGCAGGCCAGGTGCTATTGACACAGTAATTACAAACTCAGGCAGATTGATTCACTTATAATCTTACTTAGGGTTGTCTTCTGAACTATGGGTAACGGGATCATGTGTATAAATTAATCGTAGAAGTACGGCGACTAGTGCACCGCGAAAGCGTATCAAAAACTTTAAGCAACCGGCAATGTAAAGGATCATAAAAATCAAGTATGGATACTGGTAAAAAGATTACAACGGTTAACGATTTTTTAGCGGGAAAGCCTGACGATACCCTGTCCCTTTTTCATCATTTTATTGGTGAATACAATAAACTCGGCGTAATTAGCCTGCACCCTGCCAAGACTATGATTGGAATAGCGAATTCTCACAGGCGCATTGCCTGGATAACACAACTCGGCAAAAATTTTATTCATGTGGTCTTTCCATTCAGGCAACGATACCCTGATAATTTGTGTTTTCAAAAGATAGCCCAGGTACCGGGAGATCAGCAATATAACCATCATTTTCGCATGTATTCTAAAGAAGATGTAAATGAAGAAGTAATACGATTTATGAAGTTGGCTTATGAAGATGATTGACTGATCTATTTTCGCTGGTACCAACAATTTTTAAATGTGCAAAGCCAATGCAAATCAATATTTATAATGACGCATATCATTTAGGTAAAGCCGCAGGCACAGCCGCTGCCGACTTCATACGGCGAACAATTGATAAAAACGGCGCCGCAAATATTATTTTGGCAACGGGCACCAGCCAATTTGAAACCTTAAATCAATTGACAATTGAGCCGGGTATTGACTGGAGCAAAGTAGTGATGTTTCATCTCGATGAATATATCGGTTTGCCCATAACTCATCCTGCCAGTTTCCGAAGATATTTGCTGGAAAGATTTCTATCAAAGGTTCCCCCGTTGAAAGCAGCCTGGTTAATAAACGGAGAAGCAGATCCTAATGCAGAATGTAAGAGGATGGGAGAATTAATTTCAAAATATCCCATAGATGTAGCACTGGTAGGTATTGGAGAAAACGGCCACCTGGCATTTAATGACCCGCCTGCAGATTTTGAAACGGAGCAGCCATATATCATTGTTGAATTGGACGAATATTGCAGGCTCCAGCAGTTGGGCGAAGGGTGGTTTACGTCGTTTGATGAAGTGCCGCAGCATGCTATTAGTATGTCAATAAAGCAAATCTTACTATCCAAACATATCATTTGTTCCGTGCCTGATAAGCGGAAAGCAAGCGCAGTAGCGAAATGTTTGGAACAGCCGGTAAGTAATTTATATCCTGCCGGCATTTTGCGACAGCATCCGGATTGCACTTTTTACCTGGACAACTTTTCTTCAGCACTTCTTTCAAAAAAATAGTATTCCATGAGTCAGCAGCTGCTAAAAATATTCAATGGCCGTTTAATAACACCGGATGGAATAATTGACAATGGAACTGTGCTCATAACAGGTGATACCATTACCGCTGTTAGCGGGAACGATATTAAAATTGCCGCTGCTATCGAAATAGATGCAGATGGCAAATACGTCGCACCGGGTTTTATAGACATCCACGTACATGGTGGCGGGGGATGTGATTTTATGGATGCTACTGAAACAGCTTTTCTTACAATAGCAGCTACGCATGCCCGTTATGGGACTACGTCGATGTTGCCGACTACTTTATCTGCAACGAAAGAAGAAATATTACAGACACTCGAAATATACGAAGGCGCCAACCGCAATAATATAAACGGCGCCCGGTTTCTTGGAATGCATTTGGAAGGGCCCTATTTGTCAATAAACCAATGTGGCGCCCAGGATCCAAAGTATATCCGCGAGCCGGATCCCGTAGAGTACACAGAAATATTATCACGTTCACCGTCAATAAAGCGCTGGAGCGCAGCGCCGGAATTGAAAGGCGCTCTTGAATTTGGCCGGTATATGAAGTCTAAAGGTATCCTGGTTGCATTGGCGCATACGGATGCCATTTACGAAGAGGTTGAAGCGGCTTTAAGAAATGGTTATACACTGGCTACGCATTTCTATTCCGGTATGTCGGGTGTTACGAGAAGAAATGCTTTCCGTTATGCCGGAGTAATTGAAAGCGCGTACCTCATTGACGAAATTGATGTGGAAATTATTGCAGATGGTATTCACCTTCCTCCACCATTGCTAAAGCTGGTTTATAAAATTAAGGGTCCGGATAGAACCGCTTTGGTAACCGACGCTATGCGGGCTGCCGGTATGCCTGAAGGAGAAAGTATCTTAGGAAGTGTGCACAATGGGCTTAAAGTAATTATAGAGGATGGTGTAGCAAAATTGCCAGACCGCAGTTCTTTTGCAGGAAGTGTTGCAACAGCCGACAGCCTGGTAAGAAACATGATAAACATGGCAAGTGTTCCTTTAATCGATGCGGTAAAAATGATGACGGCTACGCCTGCGCGTATTTTAGAAATTTCCAATAAAAAAGGGGCTCTGGTAAAAGGTAAAGATGCTGACATTGTACTTTTTGATGATAACATCAATATTGAAACGACCATTATAGAGGGAAGAATAGTGTATGAAAGAAAAAACCGGCGATCATCTTAAAATCTCCTGGGTTCTTTGCGGTGGATGTTATGGCCTTGGCCAAACATATGAAGTATCTTTTTATTAATGTCCATATTACAATAATAATTTGTTTGAAGCGGGAAGGTTGGTGTAGTAAATTAATCGTGCGACAAATTGTTCATTTTAAAAAGTTTCGTAATTGCCACTGAATGTTTCCCTTTTTTTAATTCATTCCCTAGGTTGATTTTAATCTTCCTCGTAAAATTGTTCCTGGTGTACACGCTATATACATACACGTCACCCTTTGTAAGATTATATATATTTGAATACACAGTTAAATCTTCCTGGTTAGTATAAAAAAGAATTTTCTCGATATTTGATATTTTCGTCGAAGAATCAAGGTGCAGTAAAGAATCTGCAGCGGCAAACCTTTTACATACGGGCTCTCCTCCATAAGAAGGGTTCGTAAGGTTAAAATTGGTAAGAAGCTGGTAATTTCCTTTGCGGTGGTGAACTTGTAATACGCCATCATAAACCCCCATCACGGCAGAGTGGCCCTGTTTATCGGCAAATAAAATATGAACATCTTCAATTTCAGGTATCCTATACTTTTTCACATAGGCTATTGCCTCGTCTACAGTTGTGCAATCTTCCAGTATTTTTTTCCATATATAGCAATTACAAGACGGCTTTTTAGAGTTATCTGCATAAGGTGCGTTAGGCGTGCGCGTACCGTCAAAAAATAAACCGGCTTCATTCATTCCGCCCTGGGGGGTACCTTCACTGGCGAAATCAAAATATAACATTCCTGCTTTTTTCCCGATAGCCGGAATAAAAGTTATTTCGGCGTCCCTGGCATACCAATCTTCGTGATTAGCGACCATCACATCTTTGCCATCTGTCAAAAACATGATGAAGCACCCGAAGGCTGCAGGCAATACTAAGGTGGCAAAAAAAGTAGTTATGATTTTTTTCATGGCCGCGTTATTAATATTAAAGAATGTTTGTCCGGTTTATACCGGTTCATTTCAATCAGGCTTTTTAATGGAAAATCCTGTAAAAACTGCTTTCATATCCGGTTTCATTTTTGGGCCACTTCCGGCAAATCTTGCCATCACCATTATGCCTGTCTGTAAAGAATCAGTTAGCCATTTCATTTGATAACTATTAATTGTTCGCCATTCACTTTGGTCATTTTTCCGGTAGAACGCTGTAACAGCGGCTCCCCTTTTTTCGAGTTTTAAAGAACCATTCAATGCATCAATTTTATCAACCGTTGTTTTTGACTTTCCATTTTCCGTTTTACGAAGAAAATATTTAGGCATCGAACTGCCTCCAGTCCCGATACTTAATAGGATACTATTTTCACTGGCTTGATTTGAGCTACGGAGTATAATACCACTTTGCTGAAACCCGTTATCAGGCATTTCGGCTGCATTGCTTCTTTTGAATAAACTAAGAGAGCATTCAATGGTAAAATCTCCTGCTACTTTCCTGAATATCATCCCGCCTGTTTCATCATCTTCCCAATTGCTTTTCATAACTGGTATCAGTATAATAGAATCATTCTGCTGATCAGCGACGAATGTATTCTTCTGGTGATAAAACCATAGGCTATCAATTGGTTTTGGGGGAACCTCTGTATTCTTTTTGCTTATAGAAGCAATGATATTTTCCAACTGCGCTGTCGGCGAAATAACGCTATTGCTTCCCCAGAAATCCTTGTCGAAGTCTGTAGGCAGGTTGGCAATAATATTTTTTCTTTTCCATTCGTCGCTTGCTGTGATAGGTTTTTTAACACGTGCATAATTATCGGTGACTATTAATTCAGTAGTTATGGTAAGATCCAGGTCCAGGTTTTTTTTCGGCTGTTTGTAAAGAATATAATAGGTTTCTTTGGCATGGTTGAGCACTACCTTATCATCTGTCTTATTGAAATCAACCTGCTTTAACCAGCCCTTTCTTTTTAAGGAGATGTGCAGTAACTCTGCAAATAACTTGTCCGTGCCTTTTAAGCTTTTTATGTAGGGCATTCCCCTCGGGCTGTTAGAACTTTCATATCGGACTATAGAAAAGTCTTGCGCATCTATAAAGATTTTTCCTTTGTCGAGGGCCTCGTGTATTTCAGCCTTCTGATCAAAGCCAACAATATACAATAACCTGCCGTCGTATATAGTTACAGAGTCTCTCTTGTACTCAAACCATTTCATTTTTTCCAGGGTTAAAAATTCAGGAAAGCCTGTATTGAAAGACAATTCGGACAATGCTTCGGGCCCGCCGCCGGGATGGAAATCTTCAAACAGGCGTGTGGCAACCACATCCTCTTTGCTTCGTCCCTTTTCAAGCCTCAGTTTGTATGACTTTTTCAAAGGGAAATATTGTGTGTTAAAAACGGCTTCTGCTACCGAAAAATATTCATCCCTATTGCTGATAATTTCACGGTAAAAATTTGTGGTTTCAAAGTTATCCCGTGGTAAAACCGAGACAGTACTGTTGATGGCCTTTTGTACAATTTCAAAACCGCTCATAGGCTTTACAAGTACTTCGTCAAGGATTACCGGCCTTACGTCCATTGTTATATCAAGGTAGGCTCGCTCAATTGAGGAACGGTCAATAACTTTATTGTAATACCCGATCATTGAAAACTTTATTGAGTCGATAGATGCTAAACGGGGTAAGTTGAATTTTCCTTCTTCATTGGTTATGTTCCCTGAAATACTTCCGCTGCTATATATAGTGATGCTGGCTCCGTGTAAGGGCTCATTCGTTTTTTTATCTTTAACTATTCCTGGCAAAAATGTTACTGGCTGTGCAAATAGAAAAACAGTCCAAAGACAATTCAATATCCCGGCGAACAAGTATTTCATACATCTTTTTAAATAATACGATGTATTACATAAATAGTTACATTAGATTCCGGCTATTGAATCTTTCTTATAGGTTTTACTCTGATGTCTGACTCATCATTTGTTGTAAGCGGCACATATGGGGGCAGGGGTTTTTTACGAAATTTTCGGGATCATTTTTGTTAGCGTTAAGGTAGTAAGCTCAGATGAGTTTATTTTTTTGTATATCTATCTTACGTTGAATTCAGAGACATAGCTTATACTTGTCAAAATGCCGCTACGTAATTGGTGGTATGCCAACAGTGAAAAGACGGACGTGAGACTGATTTATGACATGTCACAGTTCACTTCTTATCTTTAAAGATGCGATAATTAGGTGACCATAACACTGATGTCATGTTAATTATAAATCTACGCTTCGAACATTAATTATCACCGGTACACTGTGAACTCCAACTATCTCATCATTGGCGATTCGGGATTAACATAACATTAATTAATTTGATAGCCGGTGGGATAGAGAACAGCACGAAACGTTTGAGTCGTCGCATCGTATCCATACAATTTTTGTGACAACTATGCGTTTACAGATCACATCAAAAAAATATTTTTCTTCTAATTAAACCCTTGTGTGGAAAAATCGTCTCAGGATACGTCAACCTTATAAAAATTAATCAAACTACTTTATGAAACTAAAAAGTTATTTTATTGCCTTTGCGGCTATTTCTTTGGCAGCAGCATTTTCTTCCTGTAAAAAAAGCAGCTCCGACACATCCTCTGCCGCGACCGAGCTTCAGGCTACTGTAGAACTCAGCGGCGACCAGGCGATATCGGATAATCTAAATTCCGATGCGGAAGACGTATTAAATGAGGCGGCAGTAGAAAATAAGTTTGCGGGCAGCAGGGTTACCAATGCAACTCAAACAACCAATATACTTAGTTGTGCCGCTGTAACCGTTACCCCACTGCAGGGTTTTCCAAAAACTATTTCAATTGATTTTGGCTCAGGTTGTACCTCAACAAACGGCGTAACGAGAAGTGGTAAAATCAATGTTACATTAAGTGACTCACTTAGAAAATCAGGAAGTATAGCTGTTATGACCTTTGATAATTATTTTGTGAGTGGTTTCAAAAAAGAAGGAACTATTACCTGGACCAACACGAGCCAGGGTTCAACAAAGAGCTGGTCGCGTAAGTGTGAAAATGGAAAAGTAACTGCGCCGGGTGGGCGTTACTGGATCCATAGCGGTACTCAAAGTGTGGTTCAAACAGGAGGTTCGGACACGCCATTTAACTTACTCGATGATGTTGTTTCTATCACAGGCTCAGCAACTGTTACTAATTCGGCCGGTGTCTCCAGAACTTCAGAAATTACCATACCGCTGGAGAAAAAAGCAGTGTGCGAAAATATTGATAAGGGTGCAATAAAAATACAAGGCCCGAATCACTACGCCCTTATAGATTTCGGTGACGGTACCTGCGATCACATGGCGACAGTGTCGGTCGATGGCAGCAACCCTGTTACAATTCTATTAAGATAAAATATTGACAATTTGTCCGTAAGTTGGACAACGGTTTTTTAAATAAAGGGGGCTGCCTAAAAAAGGCGGCCTCCTTTATTTTTAAAAGAATGGGTTTATTTACAAATATAAATCAATGCAGATCGGCAAGAGGATGGCCGATTTCCCAGTGATGGCCGAAAGGGTCGGTAAGCCTTCCTAATTTCCAGCCATGTCCTTCCCCTATAGGGAAAACCTGCGAGGCGCCTGCTTCTAACGCCTTAGCAAACATAGTATCCGGATCTGCCACAGTTAATATCATGCGAATAGAACTTTCACGTGAAGATTCGGGGCTTAAATTCCCTTCACCGGGTGATTCACCACTTAACCAGAATTCAGCACCGTCAACAGAAAGCCTTGCTACTACGCCTCCATCAGGAGAGTCAAGCCGGTAGGATCTCAACTGCTCCAAAAGCAGACCGGTAAAAGGCAACCGCTTCTATTCCGTTACGAACTGAAAGCCACGGTGCGATGGAAGTTCGGATATCCGTATTCCCGTTAAAATTTTTTGTTTCGGTATTGTCCATACAAATCTAAATGTTTGAATTTCCGCCAAAATTAAATGATTAATGAGTTAACTGGCATATTAAAATTTGTTGCATCGACGGCTTGCTGTTGCAGTAAAATGTTCAATAAAACGACAATTTTTGAAATATATTCGAACCCCTAACAACCGGGTTTATAATTTTGAGAAGGCGTTTATTTTTCTTTCATTACGTTTGTACAAATTATAATTATGAAAAAATTTTTGATGATTGCTTTCGCTTGCGCTAACTTCTTTATAGCGGCAGACGCGCAGGTAAACATGCCTGCTCCAAGCCCCGTTCAAACGATTATACAGGATTTTGGCCTGGGTAAAATAGAATTAACGTACAGCCGTCCGGGTATTAAAGGCCGCCAGGTTTTTGGCGACAACAGCGAGTTGGTTCCTTTGGGCAAGCCATGGAGAACGGGTGCAAATGCAGCCACAAAAATTCATTTTACCGATAGTGTTTCTATTGGTGGAAAAGCTCTTGACTCAGGAAGCTATGTGATATATACGATTCCCAATAAAACTCAATGGGATGTTGTGCTAAGCAAAGGAACTGCTTATCCCGGCTCCGAAGGTTTTAAAGAAAGCGATGATGTTGTTCATGTTAAGGCCGCCGTTAATCCAATAAAAGAAAACGTCGAGACCTTTACCATGCAGTTCGCCAAGGTAAAAAATGAAAGCTGTGAGCTGCATTTAAGATGGGCAAATACTGATGTAATGTTTCCTATCACTACCAATGTAAAGGAACGGATACGCGGCCAGTTAGAAGCCGCAATGCAAGGCGACAAAAAACCATACTACCAGGCGGCAAACTTTTACTATGACTACGATAAAAATTACGCAAAGGCTTTGGAAAATATAAATAAAGCAACTGCCGAAAACCCGGATGCTTTTTTTATGTTTTTGCAGAAAGCAAGGATACAAAAAGATATGGGCGACAAAGCTGGCGCAAAGGAAAGTGCAATGAAAACAATTGAGCTTGCCAAAAAAGCTAAAAATGCGGATTATGAAAATTTCGCAAATCAATTATTGAAACAACTATGATGCCGTTTGCTGCCAGGTTTAAAATCGCAGAAAGATTTGCCATAGAGTTAGCGGATAGGTTCGGAGGATATCTTATAACGGATAGTATTTTATTATCTAAGTGTGTTAATAAAGAACCAGGGCTCTATGCTGCAATTACAAAAATCCCACTTATCAAAAAACTAAGCCGGGTTATAAATCATTCTCTACATTTAAGGGATAAATTTTAACAATGAAACAAATAGTTTTTTTTGCCTTTGTATGTACAAGCTTCGGTGCCTGTAAACCAGGTAACCATTTAGCACCAAAACCTACAGCTGATCTGTTGGCCTCTCATTTGGATACTACGGTTAGCCCGGCCGTCGATTTTTTTGAATACGCTAATGGCGGGTGGATAAAGCAAAACCCCATTCCTGCTTCGGAAAGCGGGTGGGGAATAGGAGATTTAGTGCAGGAAGAAATATACAACCGCCTACAAACAATAAATGAAGAAGCTGTAAATGCAAAGGCTGCTGAAGGAACGATTTCACAAAAGATCGGCGATTTCTGGCAAAGCGCTATGGATACTATGGCCTTAAACAGGGAAGCGATTTCACCTTTAAAAAAAGATCTTGATAAGATAAATGCGATGCAAAACACCACTGATCTTATTAATGTTGCCGCTGAATTAAAAACGAAAGGCGTTAATTGTCTTTTTGGTGATTATGTCGCACAGGATGACAAGAACAGTGGAATGATGGCTTATAAATTAGACCAGGGAGGCCTGGGTATGCCCAACCGCGATTATTATTTTAAAACAGATGCACGTACGGAAAATATAAGAAGTGCCTATAAGCAATACCTGTTACAAACCTTTAAACAATTAGGGAATGATGATGCTTCGGCACAAAAGGAAGCGGGGGCAGTATATGCCCTTGAAACCAGGCTGGCACAGGCAAGCCGTAAATTGCAAGACCTGCGGGATCCTTATAAAAATTATAATAAAATGGATGTTGCCGATCTTACAAAGCTTGCTAACAAACATCAACTGGAATGATTTTACAAAAGATGTTGGAATCACAAAATTAGATTCAGTAATAGTTGGCCAGCCGGAATTTTATAAGGCTCTAAATAATGAGATCAAATCAACCAATATTTCAGACTGGAAAAATTATTTACAATTCCATTTGATACAAAGCTATAGTGGCTACCTCGATTCAACCAGCTTCAATAACGCTTTTAATTATACCAGGAACTCTTAGTGGTGCAAAAGAACCAAGGCCCCGCTGGAAAAGAGTTTTAGATGCCGAAGAAGGTGCAATGGGCGAAGCATTAGGCCAGCTTTTTGTAAAAGAATATTTCAGTGCAACTGCAAAAAAGCGCTACATCGATATGGTGGAAGCGATTCGTGATGCATATAAAGACAGGATTAATAAACTGCACTGGATGAGCGATAGTACGAAGCGCAAGGCGCTTGCCAAATTATCTGCCATAACAAAAAAAGTTGGCTATCCCGACAAATGGAAAGATTTCAGTGCTCTAAAAATAGATAAAGGCCCGTATGTATTAAATATGCAAAGAGCCAGGGCATGGTGGCACAATTATAACTTTAATAAGCTGGGGAAACCTGTTGACAGAACTGAATGGGATATGACACCGCAAACGTATAATGCTTATTACAATCCGAGTAATAATGAAATTGTTTTGCCGGCAGGTATTTTTGCAGTACCTGGTTATAAAGATGAGGACCTTGATGATGCACTGGTATATGGATATGCTGCAGCTTCAACCATTGGCCATGAAATGACACATGGGTTTGATGACCAGGGACGCCAATATGATCTCCAGGGAAATTTAACCAACTGGTGGAGCAGGGGCGATTCAACAGAATTTAGCGATCGTGCGAAAAAAATCATTACAGAGTTCAGCGAATTTAATCCGGTTGATACATTTCATATCAACGGCGACGCAACACAAGGTGAAAACATTGCAGACCTTGGCGGTATGTTACTGGGACTGGACGCTTTTAAAAAAACTGAAGCCTATAAAAAAAATGAAAAGATCGGCTGGCCTTACTTCTTTGCAACGATATTTTCTTGGATATGCTTTAGGCTGGATGTATGAAGAAAGAAAAGAACGTATGGCAAACCAGGTTATGACAGACGTGCATGCGCCCGCTAAAGAAAGAGTGAATGGCCCGGTAGTGAATATCCCCGAATTTTATGAAGCTTTTGGTGTAAAGCCAGGAGATAAAATGTACAGGCCCGATAGTTTAAGAGTAAATATCTGGTAAGTATCTGGTAGCGGCGCTTACCATTGAAGCACTTTGTTTATACTTTTATTTTACAACACTTAATTTAAATGTTGTGAGCAATAATATTGCAATTGAATTCTTTAAATAATTATAAAAATGAGTTCTCCATATTAAAATGTATCATGGCGACTATCCTGAAATTATTGCCTCCAATATTAAAACGTACCTGTCATTTCCAATCGCATCAACAGAGTTGAAGTTATTGAACGCCTGAAAATTTGCTCCATTTCGCTTGTTTAGTTTTATTGATTTTTTACAAATATTGGACGTTCTGTTTTATTTACATTTTTAAATCTGGCAAAGGGTATATGGCATAGATGATATTTGATACGGCCTTTTAAAGCCACTACTTAAATTGACTTTTATCTTTTTCTATTTTTTCTTTGATCATACGGTTGAAACTTTCATTAGCGCCTTTGAGAAGAATGATGAGGCTGCCATGCTCACGGGCATAAATATTTGTAACGCTGTCGCTTAAAATCGCCGACGAAAAATCTTTTATAAATGGGTGTTGCATCTCCTGCTTATCATCGGTAAGCAAAAGCAAATTGTCAACATGCAGGGTATCGGGCAACCAATATAAAAAGCTGGCGTTGTCGCTAAAGGCTTGGGGAATGTGGTATTTTTTTGCATAGAAGCTTACTGCGCCTGCCTGTCCGTAGTTATCGCAAAACAAAATGGTATGTTTCTTTTCTGTGCTGTCAAGCGTTTCATAAGCCTTTGCCATTTTTTGCGCCATTTCTTCCCAGCCGAGCATATCCGCAAAATCCTGTGGAATTGGATGGTTTTGCAAATCTTCCCACTTTAACACACCAAATTTTTCCATCCCTCTTTTTTGATACCAGGAAGCCAGTTTTTCAGGCGGAAAAACCGGCAGCATTACCGGTATCATCAACGCTCCCATAGCAACCGCAAACAGAACCAGGAGATATCTCCATGCTCTAAAACGTAATGCTGTAAGTTGTTCCAGCCAATACGCACCAAATGCAAATAATGATGGATATAGTCCCAAAGAATAATAATTTTTACCATGCATGGCTAGTAATAGCAATATAACAACTACATAAGCCCAGGCGAGAAAACGATAATTTTTTCCTGCTTTATTGAAACCACAAACCATAAGCCGGCAATCCATACAAACACACAGGCTATGTTCATAAGGAACTGATCGGCTATAAAACCTGACGGGCTCACATACTGCAATTGCTGTTCCTTTAATTGCTTCATATGAACCAGAGCAGGCAGATGATGATTGACTTCCCACAAAATAGTTGGCAGAAAAATCAATAAGCCAAGGAGCGAGGCCAACCAAAAATGTTTGTTGCTGAAAATTTTTCTGTAGGGCGTAAAAAGCAAACCGGCGAGAACGCTTATTATAAAAAATGCAACGGAATATTTACTCAGCATTCCCAGGCCAGCGCTTACACCAAACACATACAGCCAACTATTTTTTTCGGTCTGAATAAAACGGATAAAGCTGTAAGCAATCATCGTCCAGAAAAAGACTTCAGGCGGGTTTGGCTGAAATAGAAAGAAGAGGCGTAAATACACACCTGTTAAAAAGGAAAGAAACAAGAGAAGCAATGCGAAATTTTTACCTCCCAGTGATTGTACTATTTTTCCCGAAACAACAAATGTAGCCGCGCCAAAAAGCGATGGCCATAATTTTATCCAGAACATTCCACCTCCAAATGCATTTGTAAGCCATGCAAAGACAGACAGCAGTGGTGGCACTTCCATAAAGCCAAAAGCAAGATGATGCCCTTCGGCAAGATATAAAAATTCATCACGTTGCGGTTGATATACCGGGCTCTGTAATAAGTACGGGATAATAATTCTTACCAGTGCAAGCAGATATAAAAGCCTGTTTGTTTTGTGCATGCAAGTTTAATTTTTAGCTAACGATGACTAATAATTGGCAATGTCAATTAGAATAGAAACGCGGTTCTCTGTCATTGCGATGTATACATAGCAGCATTACATTTTCCTTATAGCATCAATCTCAATAATATTAATGCCTGCCGAAGGTATGTTTTCAATTGCATATAATAAAGCATGCACCATTTGTTTCAAGGTTACCAGCTTTAGTGCTTTTGCTTTATTGGAAGTGGCAGGAATCCACCTCAGTATAGCAAAGAGCGGTTGAAACAAGACGGGCCAGTAATGTCCGGGCCCTACTACATACCAGGGCCTTATAAATGTTGCAGGTAGTTGTAGTGCACCAATAGCCGCCTCACCTTCTGCCCGGCATTGCTGAAAATCTTTCATAATGCTGGTTGGAGTTTGTGCAACGCTAACATAAATAAAATGCCTTACACCTGCTGTTTTTGCAGCATCGGCAGATGCTTTAACAGAGGCAAGGTCAACCGTTCTGAATTGTTCTTTTTTTGACGGCCGGGGATGCGCTACGCCCAACAACTGAACAAAGGTTGCCCCTGCAGGAATATCAGTTGCAAATGTTGATGCATTAAACGGGTCACCAGTAACATAGTTACAGCTCTTTGATAATTTCTTTTCCGAGCCCTCGCGTACGAGAGCTTTTACAGCGTAACCCTTTTTTAGCAACAGCGCAATCAGCCTGCGGCCGATATAACCAGTGCCTCCTGTTATAAAAACGTCTGTCATACCCTTAATTTACAAAAGGTTTTTTAAAAACAAATTTCGTTAATGCCAGTGCTCATTCTTGAAAAGGTTTCATACCGGCACATGGATCAATAAGGAATTTGCCGCTTTTTATTGCTTCGCTGTATAACACCCTTATTTCCTTCTGCACAATTGCCTAACTTTATTTCACTTCTTCGCTTTAAATATTACAGATGAAAAAATTATACCTGGTTCTTTTTATTTTTTGTGCCGGTACTATCACCGTTGCTCAAACCGATACTGTTATCGCTTATAAAAAAACCTCTGTGATGATTCCAATGCGAGACGGTGTAAAATTATTTACGGTTATTCTTGCTCCTGCCGATGCAAAAAAGCCCGTACCTATTTTAATTCAACGTACGCCGTATGGTGCAAATATTCCCATTCCCGATGATACTACGATTAAAACAGCAACTGCTCGGCCCAAATTATACCTTAGCCAGGGAAGGATACATATTTGTTTACCAGGACATCCGCGGAAAATATAAAAGTGAAGGAAACATGCAAATACACCAGCCTCTCATTCATGCCGCTAAAAAAGGGGCTGTTGATGAAAGCACTGATACATGGGACTGCGATAGACTGGCTTATAAAAAACGTTCCGGGTAATAATGGTAAGGCCGGCATATTTGGTATTTCTTATCCCGGATGGCTGGCGCTGGTTGGCGCAGTAGATCCACATCCCGCTCTGAAAGCCGCATCAGAGCAAGCCTGTATGGGTGATTTATTTTTAGGCGATGATTTTCATCATAACGGAGCTTTCCGTTTAAGTTATGGGATGGAGTATTCTTATGAAGTGGAATTTGATAAAACGACAGATAGTAATTTTCCATTTCCGCAGTATGACCTGTATGACTGGTACCTGAAATTAGGTTCGTTGAAAAATGTAAATGAAAAATATTTTCATCATAAAATTCCCACCTGGAACAGTTTTACCGGGCATCCTGATTACGATGCATACTGGCAAAAAAATTCTCCGTTAAATTATATACAATATCCGCAAATACCGCAATTGCATGTCGGCGGCTATTATGACCAGGAAGATATGAACGGGCCGCAACTAATGTATAGCCATCTGGAAAAAAAAGATTCATTCAATCGCAATTATATTGTTTTAGGCCCATGGAATCATGGCCAGTGGGGAAGAGGCAAAGGCGATAGCCTTGGAAAGATTGCTTTTGAAAGCAACACCGGCGAATGGTTTCGTGCCCTCCAGAAAAAATGGTTTGATTACTGGCTTAAAGGTATTAAGGGCGATAGTGGCGGAAATAAAAAAGATACCTTAAAATTCGATGAAGCATATTGTTTTCAAACCGGCAGCAACGAATGGAAAACTTATAAAAGCTGGCCACCTAAAGAAGCAGTTATTCAAAAGTTCTATGCGGCATCTGGATAATTCCTGTTCATTTTCAAAACCCACAGCGGCTACAGGTTTTGCAAGTTATATCAGTGATCCTGCAAAACCTGTTCCCTACAGGACTCAACCTATCGAAGCTACCTATGGCCCCGGTAGCCGTTGGCGGCCGTGGCAGGTGGAAGATCAAAGATTTGTGTATAGCCGCCCGGATGTTGTAAGCTTTATAATGGATTCTCTTAAAGAAAATATAACTGTTACGGGAAAAATAATGGCCCATCTTTTTGCAAGTACTACCGGAACGGATGCCGATTGGATCGTAAAACTGATAGATGTTTATCCAGATTTCGATAAAACTTTATCTATGAGTGGCTACCAGTTACCGGTAGCAATGGAAGTCTTCAGGGGCAGATATCGAAAAAGTTTTTCCACATCCTTCCGCCCTTGTGCCGAGCAAACCGGAAGAATTTATAATTGACCTGCATGATATCAATCATACCTTTAAAAAAGGGCATCGCATTATGATACAAGTGCAGAGCACGCTGGTTCCCGGTTATTGACCGAAACCCGCAAAAATTTGTTCCAAACATTTTTAAAGCAAAAGAAAATGATTTTATAAAAGCAGAACAACGAATTTATTTTTCCGGCGCAATACCCGACTTACATTGAGTTGCCTGTAATGAAAGACTAACTAACAGGCATAAATGTGCCTTTTTATTTGTTTTTATGATTTGTCTTATTTGTAATGTAACCCTTTGCGGGCAAGTGCTCACATGGGCCCTTTCTACCGGAGCAGGAGTTGAGGTGAGATATTAACGGCTAAAAATAAAAAAAGTGCCACGGAATTCCATGGCATTTGTTCTTTAATTTGACATCTTTATTATTTAGCCGAATCTGCTTTCATTTTATCTTTATCCTTCTGTTGCCACCTGTTTTTGATGTTACCGGTAGTACCGTCCATTGCTACATAATCACCTTCTTTTAAGGTGGTAGTTGTACCATCTTTGTTTTTTACAGTTCCATCAGCCATAACTACTGTTCCGTTATCAAGTGTCAGATCGGTAGTTAACTGGGTTGTTTGGCCATCTTTCATCATAAGCAATTTACCGTCCTCTCATAATAACACCTTCATGTTTTTGCCTGCCTGCGTTTGAGTCGTGTTATTTTGAGTCGTGCTATTTTGACTATGTTGTAGTTCCAGTGTTAGTGGAATCCTGCGCAAATACTCCCAACGTAAAGGTTATTGCGAATAATGATACCAATACTTTTTTCATAATTTTTATTTTTTAGGTTAAAAATTTCGCTGAAAATATTTCAACAGATTATGAATGATATTGGTCTAAAATCATACCAATACAGCGTTATTGATATGTTAAGGATATTTCAGGCATTTAGACTTAAATAGCTACTGCAACTGATTCTAAATAACTTACAAGATGTATTGCAAACATTAATTTAAGTATATTCTGTATTATTGTAGCTATAAACTGATTTCAGAACAAATGCATTATTCAGGAGATTTAGTATAAGCAGCGGTCTTCTGTCTTCGAAGTTTCGTATTTAGTTTGATCGATTTAGCTTTAACGTTGTCATCTCCCAATAAATTACCCCACGGCTGAAGATCTTCAATTCTGTCAAAAACAATTTTAGCCATTGCAATTACAGGTATTGATAAAAACATTCCGGGTATGCCCCATATTATTTCGCCGGTCACAACTCCCAGGAGGGTAATAAAGGCATTGATTCTTACTTTAGATCCTACAATCAACGGGAGTAAAATATTACTGTCGATTAAATGCATTGAAACAACGGTTATTACCACAAGCAAAACTTTGGTTGCAGCAGCAGTGGTTGCAAATGTGATCAGGATGTTTAAAAATAAGGCGGTAAATATACCTATGTAAGGTATAATATTAAATAAGGCAGTAATAAGGCCAAGAAGAATAGCATACTTAATTCCAAGAAGCAGGAAGACACTGCAGCACACAACAGCAACTGTACCCATTTCGAGGAAAAGGCCGACAATATATTTCCTGATGATTAATTGCACCCGGGCTACGATGTCGATAAACAGCATCTGCATTTTCCTTCCCTGAAAACATCCACGAGGAACTTAAGCAATAATTTGCGGTAAAACAGGAGAAAAAAAGTATCGAACATCACAAATACAATAAATAATAAAATAGAAGATACCGAAAGCACAGTAGCTCCAATCATTGTAGGAGCAACGGTTTCAATTTTAGAAGTCGCCGAATTCACGTAGGCCATCTGCTTTTCCATATTTACATGAAATTTCGTAGAAATCCATTCCTGTAAATTATGAAGTGACACAATAATTTGTTGCTTTAACATGGGAAGGTCGCGCGAAAGCCTGGAAATTTGTGAACCGACGAGAAGAACAACGCCACTAACGCATATTAGCAACAGCAGGACAGATAATGCCGATGCCGCATTTCGGCGCAGCTTTAACTTTGTTTCAAAAAAACCGGCAAGTGGTAAAAGCAATATTGAAAATAGCAATCCAAATAAAAGAGGGCACAACACTTCTTTGCCCAAAATACTTAAATAGCCTAATGCAAGGATAGCAATAAGCACCATAGCGAGTTTGAAATAAAAGGCTGCGTGTTTGATTTAGGCAAAGTCATCGGTTATCTATTGAGAAATGAAAAGAAGTGTAAAGGAAATAAAAATTAAAATATCCGGGTTAAAAGTTTTTGACACAGTGTAAAGCGTTACTTCAGGGAGCCATCGCCTTCCTTGAACAAAGAATCTAATAACTTTACAATAAATTTTCACATGAAAAAAATTAGCTGGGGTATTATTGGCTGCGGTGATGTAACTGAAGTAAAAAGCGGGCCTGCTTTTAATAAAGTAAAAAATTCTTCTCTTGTTGCAGTAATGCGAAGAAATACTGAAAAAGCAAAGGACTATGCGCAACGCCATCATGTTCCGAAATGGTATGATGATGCCGCAGGTCTTATTAATGATCCGGATGTTAATGCCATCTATATTGCCACGCCTCCCTCATCTCATGAGGAATATGCACTCGCCGCAATTGCAGCAGGAAAGCCTGTATATGTAGAAAAACCTATGACTGTAAATTTTGCTTCTGCAATAAAAATGATGAATGCGGCCAATGAAAAAAATATTAAATTAGTTATTGCCCACTATCGGCGCGAGCAACCTTATTTTAAAAAAATAAAGCAATTGCTGGATGAAAAATTTATTGGGGATGTAAGATTTGCAAGGCTCGATTTTTACCAAAAACTTCTTTCACAGGGAAGAACTTGAACTGCCGAAAAATGCCTGGCGGGTAGATACTTCTATTGCAGGTGGCGGGCTGTTTCATGATCTTGCACCGCACCAGCTTGACCTCATGTATTATTTTTTTGGGATTGCCGAGAACGCTTCCGGATTTTCTACAAATCAATCTCATCTTTATAACGCAGATGACGTTGTAAGCGGAAATATTCTTTTTAAAACGGGCGTTCTTTTCAGCGGGCTCTGGTGTTTCAACATTGACATGCAAAATGAAAAAGACAGTTGTGAAATTGCAGGCTCAAAAGGAAAAATTAATTTTAGTGTTTTTGGACAGCAAAAACTAAGTGTTACAAAAAACGGTGAAACAGAAATGATTACTTTTAAGCCATTCAAGCATGTACAGCAGCCCATGATTGAAAAAGTGGTTGAATATTTTTTGGATGAAGGGCCTAATCCCTGCAGCGGCGAAGATGGAGCTGAAGTCATGCGGCTTATGGATCAATTTACAGGAATAAGGGATTTCAGGTTTTAATTGCTGCTTTGTATCGAGCATAATTTTTGCAGATAAAGAATTATCCTTTTAATTAGCCTGCATTAATGAAAACAATTGCTATCTTTTGCATCATGTTTTTTTCTTCGCGGCCTTGCGCGGCGCAAAATAGCCTTTTTTCATATCGATATAATTCTTCCGGAAGTCCATCTTTAGGTCATGGTTTTGCGGATTCATCCGCCGGGATAAAATCTATCTCTTTATATGGAACAGGTTCCCACTTTGCCTCACCTTATACAACCAGTTTGATAAAAGATGGCCTTGCAATTACCGCCGCTACCGGAGTTACTTTACTTGGCTATGAGCTTATTAAAAATAAAAGAGACCTTACCATAACCCAACTGGCCGGTAAAACAAAAGATAAACTTCCTTTTTTCGACCGCGGCAATGCCGGCTTTTATTCACCACAGGCTAATAAAGACAGCTATATTCTTTTTGACGCCGCTTATGCAATACCTGTTTTAGTAACATTTATTGATAAAAATGAACGTACAAAAGCCGGCCAGCTCCTGGTACTGTATGTCGAAACAATTGGTATCACGGGAGCGATGTATACACTTACTGCAGGCCTTGTATACCGGAGCAGGCCATTTGTTTATGGCAACAAAGCGCCATTAGATAAAAGGCTTGATAAGGGCGGCCAGCGGTCTTTTTATGGCGGACACGTAGCTACAACCGCTGCGGCTACTTTTCTAACAGCAAAAATTTTCAAAGATTTTAATCCACAGTCAAAACTAAATCCTTATTTATTTGGAGCTGCGGGTGGATTAACGGTATTGATGGGGTATATGCGGTACAAAGCTGGGTATCACTTTTTAAGTGACTGCCTGCTGTCTGGTATCATCGGGTCTGCGACGGGAATTGTAATTCCGGCGTTACATAAAAATAAAAATTTTAAAAACATAAGCCTGGTTCCCGCAATGATTAATGGCAATACCGGGATGTGTATGGCCTATCATTTTTAATACTAAAAAAAATATTCACTAAAAATTTATACAAACTGCATTTCACTTTTTTCTTCAGCCATTGGTATTCAATACCTGTAGCCAATCAATCATACGGCTGGTAAATCCATATTCATTATCAAACCAGGCGGCAATGGTAAGATGGTTGCCGATAACAGAAGTAAGTGTTCCGTCAATAATGCATGAATGATGATTGCCTTTAATATCCAACGATACTACCGGCTCTTCAGTATAATCAAGAATTCCGTTGTATTCATTTTGTGCGGCTTTTTTAAAAAGTAAATTTACCTGCTCAACACTTACGTTATCATTTAATTGGATTGAAAAAAAAGCGATAGCTCCATTTGCCACCGGTACTCTTATTGAAGAAGAAGCAATTTTATTTTGCATGCCGGGCATTAAACGTTCCAGTGATTTGTGAACATCTACTTCAACCGGAATAATTGATTCTGCAGCAGCTCTTCCACGCCTGAAATTTTTATTGGGTGCATCTACAAGTTCCTGCCGTGAAGTATAAGAATGCAGTATGTTTAAATGAGCAGACTTTATACTAATTGAATTAAGAATGTATAAAATGTGATTGAACAATTGGTCATACAGCCACCGGGGGAAATAATATTTGTCTCCGGTGTTAACCTGTTGTGATTAAATCCATAAATCAATAAAGGAATATCTGCAGCGCCGGTTGTTGACAATAAAACTCTTTTAGCACCGGCCTGATATGCCTTTCTGCGCGCGACTTTAGTAGTGAAGCGCCCGGTACATTCAAGCACCACATCAATATCCAAATCTTTCCAGGGAAGCATAGCAGGGTCTTCTGTTTGAAATACGGCAATCTTTTTATTGAGCACTTCAATAGATCCGCTCCGCGTTATTATTTCGCCTGCAAAAGTTCCATATACAGAATCATATTTAAGAAGGTAGGCAAGATTATCAGCAGGCATTATATCGTTTACCGCTATAATTTTAAATTGTTCATTTTCTATCAACTTCTGAATAAAAGCCGGCCGATACGGCCCATTCCATTAATAGCTATGCGCATTATGTTGGTTGATTGGTTAATTGGTTTAGTGGGTTAATTGAGTTAATTGTTTAGAGGTTAATTAGAGTTTAGGGTTATAGATGTAGAATTGACTATTGACCATTGACTTATTGACCATTGACCTATTGACTACAACTCAGACCCTTACATAAATTTTTCTTTTATCCAACCAGTAACCTACACTCCAGCAAAGCAGCATGTAAGCAATTGCAAAGAGCAAAGAACCTAAATATGGGCCTGCATAGCTAAAAATATTTTGATTGATCCAACGGAATAAATTTGAGTGGGCCCAACAGGTATCATATAAAGAACGGTAACAAGTAACTCTGAAAGCAAATAAATAAACAAGGGGTTTTTGCCGAAAACCTGGAAAAAACCTGGTCCATTTTACTTTATTTTGAAACTGGATAATGTAAGTAAGTACAGCAATTATAATGCAATCCAATCCAACAGTATAAACGACAAAACTGCTTGTCCATAATTTTTTATTGATTGGTAAAAGTAAATCCCAGAAATAACCACATACTATTAACGCAAAACCCGCAAGCAATAATTTGGTTAGCCCTTCGTAAGAATTTCCCTTTTGCTGTATCCACCTGCCTACCATAAATCCCCCAACCACATTGCTGATAGCGGGTAACGTGCTCAGCCATCCTTCCGGATCAAATGCAACTCCTTCTCCATGATACATGTGGCTTTCTCCCATGAGCCATTTATCAAGCTTAAAACCAGCGTTGCCCTGTAAACTCAATGGATCTGAAGCATCGCCAAACCAATATAATAATATCCAGTATAAAAAAAGGAGCGCCACGCAAATGATAACGGTTGCTCTTATTTTTAAAAAATAAATCATAAGAGCTGCAATACCATAACATAAAGCGATTCTTTGCAACACGCCCATTATTCTTGTATTTCTGATGGGAGCTGCAATAATATTATGATTTTTATCCAGGTCAAAAAAAGGAAACCAATACATAAGATATCCTAATAAAAAAATGAGAGCCGTGCGTTTTAAAATTTTCCAAACTACTTCTGACTGCTTCATGTTTCCCCATTTGTGCATTACAAAACTTTTTGCATTTCCAACGGCAAATAAAAAGGAAGGAAATACCAAATCTGTCGGTGTAAAGCCATTCCACTTTGCATGAAGCAACGGAGAAAAAGTAGTTTCCGATCCCCCGTGTATTTACAATGATCATAAAACAAATTGTCATTCCGCGAAATACATCTAATGCAATATTTCTTTGTTGCAAAGAGATTCTTTAAGTTGTAGCCATTTTTAATGATTTGTAGAATAAAATCCCAATATTTAAATATACATAAATCAGTGCAAATTTAGGATGTATATGATTTAAATAAGATTGATTTTGAATTTAATGCAACGACTAAAATTGAACTGGAACGTTAAATGATAAAACAGGACTAATTAAAAATTTTGTAGCTTTGACGGAACAGGCCTGCGCTCTAAGCCCCCGGTTCCATTTAAACCATTTGATTCCAAGAAACGAAAAAACGATCGCATAGGCAAAGGTTACCAGTAATGCCAAAGAACTTTGGGAATTCCAGGTTGATGGTTCCATCCCGGCTGCCAAGAATTGTTTTAACCGTGCCAAAAGGAGACCAGTGAATGGCCGTTTTTAATTCATCTCCAAACAATCCTAATTCACCAAACATTCCAAGCACGATAAATGCTATGTAAATGAGCCTTGTTGTTGAATTCACAGTTTCCGCATTCTTCACAAGCCCTACAATCATTTGTCCCAGGCCGAGGTAAAGGGCTCCGCCAATAAAAGCGGTTATAAAAGTAAGAGCATAACCTGCGGGCGAAAGTGTGATTTTATCATAATTATGGCCAACAATAAAAACAAATACGGTTAGTAAAACAATCATAGCCAGTTGTACGACGAGCCGGCTAAGCATAATGAAAAATGTTGGTACGGGAGTAACTCTTAAACGCTGAAATACACCTTTATCACGGTCACGCGCAACCGAAGTTGCGTAGGCCATTATACCAATTGAAGTAAGGCCAATTGTCATGGAAATAGAAAGCGCAAAAGCGCCCCCAAACTTATCAATAATTCCTTTCCAGGAAATTAAAATAATTACCGGCACCAAAAGTGACATCATTACGGCGCGCCTGTTTCTCCATTGGGTAGTAAAATCTGCACGCAGCAGCGATAAAAATGCATCTGAGGGCTTAGGTATAATGGTTTCCATTGTATAATTTTTATGAACGAACGGCTCTGCCGGTAAGGCCAATAAAAACATCTTCAAGAGTAATTTTTCCTTTCCTGGACACGCTGATAACATTAGGATCATTCCTGTGCAAATCGATTAATGCCTGCGGGGTATTGATTGTAATTACGCGCCCGTGATCAATAATTGCAATGCGGTCACATACCGCTTCAGCCTCTTCCATCGAATGCGTAGTTAGCATAACGGCATGCCCTTTTCCGCGGATGGCTTCAATGCGTTCCCAAAGCTGGCGCCGTGATTGCGGATCGAGCCCCGAAGTAGGCTCATCGAGCAGCACAAGAACCGGATCGTGAATTGTTGCAATCACAAGAGAAACCCGTTGTTGCTGCCCGCCGGACAACTGGCCGAATTTTTTTGAGGCAGCCTCTTCAAGTTTTATATTCTGCAGGATGGTGTTTAATTTTTCTTTATTGAGAGAAACACCATATATACCTGCGTATAAGGTAATAATTTCTGTTATGGTAAGCTCCGGCTGAAAGCTGGTAGCCTGTAATTGCACCCCCATATTTGCTCTCGCATGCAGCGGTTGTTTGCGGATGTTGAAGCCGGCAATAGAAATTTCTCCTGATCGCGGTTGTACCAAACCTTCAACCGCACTTAATGTACTGGTTTTACCTGCGCCGTTAGGGCCGAGAAAACCAAATATTTCACCTGCCTTCACATCAAAGGTAACATCTGAGACGGCCTGGAATGTTCCGTAAAAAACATTAAGGCCTTCTACTTTTAATACGGAAGAACCGTGTTGCTCAGTCATGTAGCTTTTTTTGAGAATTAAAGTTTCCAAAGCGGTAAATGTAAATTATTCCTTTTACAAAAGTTCTGATAAAGTGAATTTACAAGGCCCGGTTGTGTAAACGTCGCTTCTGAATGAAAGGACGGATTCGCTTTCGTAATTGGTTTTAAATTCGTGTTGTAACAAAAAGGATCACATACTATTCCAGGTAATACTATGTTATATTTCAAGTGTTTCAAGGTACGTCAGGACATCCATGAAATCGGCCCATGAACTTTGCCACTTTTTCCTGGCATCCTCTAATTTTTCGTGATGGCCTTTATCAAGGGTTTGTTTTGTTTTTAGGTATTCATCAATTTTTTCTTGTGATTTTTTATGTAAGTCTTCCAGTTCTTTCGTATGTTCCATTTTTTTATTTTAATAAAAATACGCAATTGTGCCATTAAATAATCTAAACTGCCGCCTGGCCTGAATCAGGCTCTTGCACAAGCCCGCAAGATCAGTAGGTGAGGTAAAAAATCTGTAAAGGCTCAATGAATTATTTAATTTACAGGTATAACAAATTTAAATTGTCGTAATCCGCAGTTTAACAAAGTCATTGCATCATGAACTATTTTTTCAATAGAATACCCTGCTCTTACCATTTATATAAAACTTTCGCGAGCAAATGACTTTGTCTCTATTTTAGAAACTAAAAGTAACTATGAAAAAACTTTCTGTACTACTATTTTTTGTGAACCTGGCAATTTCATTAGTTGCCCAGGACCTGTACCGGCCGCGTGATTTAAAAAAGGCATATAAAAAAGAAACCCGGTCTAATGATGGATGGCCCGGGAAAAAGTATTGGCAAAATACCGGCCGATATACGATAACTGTATCAGCAATGCCACCGGATAGAACCATTAGAGGAAGTGAACAGATTTCTTATATTAACAATAGCCCCGACACATTACATGCACTGGTCTTTAAATTTATTCAGAATATACACAAGCCCGGAGTTACGAGATTAGGGCCTGCTGCCCCCGACTATCTAACGGACGGCGTACACGTAGACGCATATACGGAAAACGGGCAGAATAAAAAATGGGCTGAGCGGCCGTATGCCTCCACCATACAGTTTATCCGCCTGTCAAAACCCTTAATGCCACATGATTCCCTGCAGCTCGGTTTTGACTGGCATTATCAAATATCATTGAAAAGCGGGAGAGAGGGCATGATCGATTCAACGACTTATTACCTGGCATATTTTTATCCGAGGGTTGCTGTTTATGACGACTACAGTGGCTGGGATGATATTGAACATAATGAAGCGCTTGAATTCTATAACGATTTCAATGACTATACGCTGAACGTAAAAGTGCCTAAAAATTACCTGGTATGGGCAACCGGAAACCTGCAGAATCCAAACGATGTGCTTCAATCAAAGTATGTGCAACGCCTTGATCAATCAACAAAGGCCAATGCCACCATACACATCGCTGCAGCCAGCGACCTTGTGCAAAAAGATATTACCAGGCAAAACCCCGTAAACACATGGACGTTTGCTTACAATAATGTTAGTGATGTTGCGCTTGGATTGAGTGATCATTATGTGTGGGATGCATCCAGCGTAGTCGTAGATGAAAAAACCAATCGCAGGGCAAGTATCCAGGCAGCCTTTAACGATACTGCAAAAGACTTTCATCATGTTGTTGAATTTGGCCAAAGCGCCCTAAGCTTTCTTTCTTCCAACTGGCCGGGTATATCATACCCTTTTCCAAAGATGACCATTTTCCAGGGATATGCAGGTATGGAATACCCCATGATGGCCAATGATGAAACGTATACTGATTTTAAATTCTCGCGCTTTGTAGCCGAGCACGAAATTTCGCATACCTGGTTCCCGTTTTATATGGGCATTAATGAAACCCGTTATGGATTTATGGATGAAGGATGGGCAACCACTTTTGAATTACTATACAACAGGTCTATCATGCCGAAGGATTCAGCCGATGAATTTTACAGAAAATTCAGGGTAAATGGCTGGATACATGATGATAATGCAGATGAGGACCTGCCGATCATTACACCGGGAGAAAATCTTTCCGGGCGCGGAATTGGTAACAATGAATATGGCAAGCCGTCGCTGGCATACTTTGCTCTTAAAGACTTGCTGGGCGACGACATGTTTCGGAAATGCCTGCACGCGTTTATAGAGCGCTGGCATGGCAAGCACCCCGTTCCATGGGATTTTTTCTATACTGTTAATAATGTTTCCGGCCAAAACCTGAATTGGTTTTGGAACGCCTGGTTTTTCAGCAACAATTATATTGACCTCTCGGTTGATAACATCCATACTATCGGTAAAGGCCTGCAGGTTAGTATAAGCAATATTGGTGGATTCCCCGTTCCGGTGGATTTGCAATTAAATTTTACTGATGGCAGCACGCAAACTATTCATAAATCCCCGCAGGTATGGGCAACAGGCCAAAAGCAGGTAACCGTAGACGTTAGTAATACAAAACCTTTACAATCCGTGAAACTTATTACTGACATTTTCGTAGACGCAGACGAGTCTAATAATGTAAAAACGAATTAATAACTGGTTTAATAAATAATTCTTAGGGAGGAAACTACTATTTATAAGCAATGGCTGCGCTTGTTGGCCCTGCGAGAGATATCAGTTCTGCCTTTTTAAATCCTGCCGCCCGGCTCCAGTTTTCAAAATCATTGAATGTAAAATCAAAGCCATCACCGTTTTCAATAAGCATATTCAGGCTCATTAACAGGCCAAATGTGTTTTCAATTCTTTCGGAATCAATAATATTTTCTATTACTATAAACACACCACCTTCGGGTAACGTATCATAAACCTTTTTGATCATTGTAAGCTTGGCTTCTTCATTTATTCCATGCAGGATATTGCCCATGGTAATTATTTCAGCCGGGGGAAAGGGATCTTTCAGAAAATCGCCGCTCGCAACTTTTATCCTGGCAGATAAATTTAATGCGGCAATTTTTTCTTCCGCCAGCGGTCCCACAGGCGGAAGATCGTAAGTGGTAAAAGTAAGTGATGGATGCTGCATGGCAATTACGGAAGAAAGAAACCCATCAGCGCCACCAACATCTGTCATGGTTTTAAATTTTCCGAAATCAAATTTTTTTGCAAGTGACATAAAGCTTCCCGCCTGGATACCCGACATGGCATTCATAAACTCATGTAATTTTTCAGGTGATTTATACAAGTCATCAAAAAATTTCATGTTGGAACCGTCTTTACTTTCATTTTGTGGCTTACCGGTTAGCAGGCCTTCCTCAAGATCTCCCCAAAATTTATATAACCTGTTATTGGCCATCTGTAAAATACCGCCAATGTAAGAAGGCTTGTTCGTATCCAGGAAGATTTCGGCGTCACTACTGTTTGAATACCTGGCCTCTTGCAGTAGGCCCTGGCGCTTTAAAAATCCCAATGAGGCCAGCACATCCAGCCAGTCATATACGTGCCGGTCTGTAGTGTTAAGATGCAATTCATTCTTGATTTCTTTTGCATTTTTCGACGTTCCTGCGAGGAGGGTAAACAGGTTGAATTTTACGGCTGCTAATAAAGTCTTTGATGCCCAAAAACCCATACCAACCTGCATTATTTTTGAGGGGTCGGGATGGTGAATATTTAATGGTTGTTCCATGTTGTATTATATTAATTGTTAATTTCCCTGATAATTAAAATTGCAGCATGTTCGGCTAATCTCTCGTAAGCGGATAAATATAATATACAATTTTGTAAGAAACCAACTCAACTATCGTAAACAATTTTTCAATATTAAATAGATGTCTCATGGTAAAATTTGCATTATTTGCACGCCTGGAAGCTAAAGCGGGCAAAGAGGAAACGGTTGCAGAATTTCTTAAAAGCGCATTGACAATGGCCGAAGATGAGGTAAAGACCATCTCCTGGTACGCTTTGCGGCTCGGCCCTTCAACTTTTGGAATTTTTGATACTTTTAATGATGAAGAGGGGCGTGAAGCGCACTTAAAAGGGGAAATTGCGGCTGCCCTTATGAAGCATGCCGGCGATTTACTGGCTACGCCACCCACTATTGAAAAAGCTGAATTGCTTGCCGTAAAAGCCTGATGTATTAAAGAATAGGGTTGAATAAAACAAATAACCCCTCTTAAAGTTCCGGATGGAACCTGGAAAGGGGTTATAAAACGTTAACCTTATTAATTTATAGCCCGGATAGTAGGGCTATTACTGCCATCAAGCCATAAAAACCGGCTATAATTCCAATGGCAACTAAGGTGTCTGCGACTTCAGGTGTGTAAACTTTCTTCATAAGACCTACAATTTAAATTTAAAAAATAAATAATAAATAAGCAGGTTTTCTAAAGTACGGATAGGATTTGCGGCAAAATTAGCTAAATAAACTCAAATTGCAATATTCAAAGCTTTTTGGCTAAAGTCTATCGCCAGCAGCATTCGGGAAGCTTTCATCCAAGATTTTCCGGGATGCCTTCTAATCTCTAAACAATGAAGACTATAATTACAAGTTTAATTCTCCCTGACTTAAAATCTCAGTTATTTTTTTGCCAAAGCCTTTTTATTTTGTATTTTACTTCAAACTTTTGATATGAACCACGTTTTGGATATTCTTTCCCGCAAAGGAACAAATGCAATTTCAGTTTTGCCCGATACTACAGTTTTAAACGCATTAAAAGTGATGGCCGATAATAATATTGGTTCCGTTCTTGTAATGGAAAACGGCCAATACCTTGGCCTGGTAACTGAAAGAGATTATTCAAGAAAGGTTATACTAAAAGGCAAAAATTCTACTGATACCAGGGTGTCTGAAATCATGTCTGCGGACCTGCCGCATGTAAACCCTGATGATACAATAGAACATTGTATGGAATTAATGACCGATGGCAAGATACGCTACCTGCCTGTATTTAAAAATAACCAGCTCCAGGGAATTATATCTATTACAGATGTGGTAAGAGAAACTATTTTAAAACAGCAACAAACGATTAGCCATCTCGATAGTTATATCAATTCTTAATTGATTGAGCGCTTAATTAAGTCGTATTTGTTCTCTGGCAATTAAATGTTTAATATGCTTGTGTGTTCTTAAATTTATCTGTCATAGAACAAGAAATTTGGGGATTCAGGCAATGTGCAATTTTGGTTGTTGCGAAGTATTGCATAAGCCAACGCGTATTGCAAATGATAACCGACAGATATACTTTCGATATATCCGCTGAAAAAATCACGAGCAGGACTGAAGGCGACTTAGAGAGTTAAGAGCAAACTGTAAGCCATCAAATAAAAGATCTATATAACAAAATAACTGGCCATGCTCATTTATTACCTGCGCAAGTATACAGTCATAGTTGCACTCATTCTTACTACCCATTCGATAGAATCCTGTAGCACTACGCGTATTGTTTCAAAATATGATTGTGATACATTTGAAAACAATCCTCTAAATAAAAAAACAACATGGTCATTTCTTTGGGGCCTTGTACAGCCAAAAGATATCAACCCTAAATGTGACGCACGCTTCAATCACATGAATAAAGTAACCATAAAAAACAACTTCGGATTTGCATTAATATCCGTTGTGTCCCTGGGTATTGTAATGCCGCAAAGAATTGAATGGTGCTGCGCCCCTTATAGCCCTGAACCTGGTACATTGGGGCATTAATAATTTTTTATGGCCAATGAAATCGTTTTGCCCGATGGCATACAAAGATTGCCCATTACCAGCTGGGAAAATGGCCATGAAAATTTTGTCCATACATTTAAGGAAAATTCATCATTCAAACTAACGATACCTGAATTCTCCTGCAAATCAATACCAGGATACCACAAAAAATTTCCAATGGTTAATCCAGTATGCCATAGATAACAATATCCAAATGCGGGCTTTGGGAAACGGATGGTCATTTTCCGAAGTAGCTGTTTGCGATGGAGGGCTTGTAGACACAAAAGCGCTTCGCCTTTCCTGGCATTTAAATAATTCCTTTGTAGCCCCTCAATATCTTGAAAAAGGAAAGGCAGCCGCCGATCTTTTTTTTGTTGAATGCGGGCTGAGCGTTTTGGATCTGAATGAAAAGCTTGAACAGGATTCGAACCCAAAAAGATCATTGAAAGCTTCCGGCGCCAGTAACGGGCAATCAATTGCAGGATGTACTTCTACCGGAACACACGGCTCCGCATTTAAAGTAGGCGCTGTTCACGATACCATAGTAGGTTTGCATATTGTTACGGGCGCGGACAAACATGTATGGCTGGAAAAAAAATCAAACCCTGTTGCATCCGATGAATTTATTAACTGGCTCGGGGCGGAAGCCATTAAAGATGATGACCTTTTTAATGCGGCAGTGGTAAGTTTTGGCAGCTTTGGTTTTATTCACGGCTTATTAATCGAGACTGAACCTGTCTTTTTATTGGAACAATTTCGCACAGGCAATATTGTATATAACGATGCATTGAAATTTGCTATGAACAACCTGGAATTTTCAGGTATCTTAAATGATCTGCCTGCACCACCCGATACACCCGGCAAAGAACTTTATCACTTTGAAATTCTTGTAAATCCGCAAAAATTTGAACCGGATGATCCAACTAAAGGAGTGTTCCTGAAAACGATGTATAAGATTCCATACCGTGAAGACTATCCTAAGATTGAAAGAGATGATAAAGGCTTTACCTACGGGGACGATCTGCTTGGTGTGGTAGCAAACCATATTGGATTCTTTAGGCCCCGGCCTTTCGTCATTGCTTGTTCCTCCACTGGTAAATAAATTATTTCCCCTCGCTTTTCAATCCGGTGTAAGTACTATAGGCACCCTTGGTGAAACTTTCAGCAATACCAAATTCAGGGGAAAAGCTGCAAGCGCTGCTATTGGCATTGATGCAGCTAATGCAAGCAAGGTAATTGAAGAAATTGTGAGTATTAATAAAAAAAACCCGTTCCCCGGTGGAATTGCTTTGCGTTATGTAAAAGGAACAGCGGCATTGCTTGGATTTACCCATTTTGATAAAACATGTATCATAGAATTAGACGGCGTTGATGCGGCCGTATCAAGAACTTTTTTTCAAACAGTCTGGAGCAGGCTGGAAGAATTAGGCATACCATACACCGAGCATTGGGGCAAGATGAACTTTAATCTTAATCCATCTCTTTTGCAAAAAATGTATGGCGATAATATTGAGAAATGGAAAAAATGCAGGAAGCAGACTCCTGGATGAAAACGCACAAGGGTTTTTACCAACGCCTTTATGATTCAATGCGGATTGGCAGATTAAGTTTAAGTTGAAAGTTCGAAAGTTTGAGTTTTAATGGTTGAGTTGAAAGTTGAAGATAATTAATGGGTTGAAGGAATTTATTCTTTACGCTAATTAAAATAAATTTTTATTTGTTACGTTAGAATAGAAATTTTTTATAATAACTTCACGCACTATGAAAAGCTTCCGATATATCGTAGCCATATTATTATTTCCCATCATTATTTTTTTTAGTACAGGTTGTACCGCTGTTAATTCTGCAGATGCTGTAAAGACGGACGCTCTTGGAATTACCAAGAGTGAAAAAACAAAGATGGCAGAAGAAAAGCACATTGACACCACCGAAAAAAAAGATTCCACAGCGAAAATAGATACCGCAGATTATAATGAAAAAATGCTGGCGCTTGCCAATAAGGATAAGACCGGCAAGTGGCCGGCTAAAGCTCCTTTTCCATTACCGGGCGCGATTTTTCCTTACAACAGGGTGGTCGCTTTTTATGGAAACCTGTATTCTAAACGAATGGGAATTTTGGGAGAAATTCCTAAAGATTCTATGTTTAAAAAATTACAGGGTGAAATTAATAAATGGAAGATTGCCGATAGCCTGATGCCGGTAATTCCGGCATTACATTATATAGCCGTAAGCGCACAAGGCAGCCCGGGCAGAGATGGCAAATACAGGTTGCGCATGCCCTTTCAACAGATAGACACCATTATGGAGTGGGCCAAGCAAATCAATGCGTTGGTGTTTCTGGATATCCAGGTAGGAGGAAGTACGGTAAAAGATGAAGTGCCGCATTTGGAAAAATACCTGCAATTGCCTGGTGTTCACCTGGGGATTGATCCTGAATTTTCAATGAAAAATGGGGACGCACCAGGAAAAAAATTGGCAGTTTTAGTTCAGATGATGTAAATGCCGCTATCGATTACCTGGCTGCAATTGTTAAAAAAAATAATCTTCCGCCAAAAATTTTAATTGTTCACCGCTTTACGCAGGGGATGATTACCGGTTATGAGAAAATAAAAAAATTACCTGAAGTGCAGGTGGTGATGGATATGGATGGATGGGGAAATAAGATATTAAAAAAATCTACTTACCTGCGATATATTTATAAAGAGCCCGTATGTTTACCGGCTTTAAATTGTTTTATAAAAACGATACCAAAAAAAATAGTAATGGCATGTACACGCCTGAAGAATTATTAAAGCTTACCCCAAGGCCGGTTTATATCCAATACCAGTAACCGCAAATCGTTACCCGCTACTCTTTGCCTGTTTATCTACCACAATAGTATCATAGGAACAAAGAAATACACATAGATGCCCAAAACTTTATTTCTATGTGAACCTATGTTTTTACTGTTCCTCTATGTGGTTGAAGCGATTTCATTTAGCCACCTCTATTTTAACTTTTTTATTCTTGATCTTTTCATTTTTTATAAGTTCGAGCGTGCGTCCCATCTTTACTTTTCGCACTGCAACAAAAGAAAAAAAATCTTTCACTTCTATAAGGCCGATATCTTCCTGCTTCAATTGTCCCTTGTTGGATAAAAATCCTACAATATCAACCTTATTTACTTTATCTTTTTTACCGGCAGCAATAAATAATGTTGACCATTTTGGCTTTTCAGGCAAAGTAACTGTTTCAGGAAGTTGTATTTGCTCAACATCGCTGTCAATATATGAAGGCAATTTTTCCTCAGCCGATAAAATTAAAATAGCGGTGCCACTGGCCTCCATCCTGGCCGTTCTTCCATTGCGGTGTATAAATATTTCTTCGCTATGTGGTAAATGATAATGAATGATGTACCTGATATTTGGAATGTCAAGTCCCCGCGAAGCGAGGTCGGTAGTTACCAGCACATTTACAGTGCCATTTCGGAATTTACATAAAGCGCTGTCTCTTTCCTGCTGCTCCAATGCGCCATGATAAAATTCGTTGATAATCCCTTTTTTTGTAAGTGAAGCGCTGGTACGCTCGACAGATTCCCTGTGGTTGCAAAACACAATAGCCGACCTGTTACCGAGGTAACAAATCAATTTAAATAAAGTATCGGTCTTGTCTTTTTCTACAGAAAGTACGGTCTGAATGCTAAGGCGCTTCTCATCATCAGAACCGGGTAAAAAATTGAGCCTTGCAGGATTGGTAAGGCCGATGAATGCAGGTATCTCTACCGTTTCAGTAGCAGATGTTAACATTCTTTTTTTCAAATATTTTAAAGAATCGATGATGAAAGACATTTCTTCGAGGAAGCCGAGTTCAAGAGACTTATCAAATTCATCGAGCACAAGAACTTCAATAGAATCAACCGTAATATTTCCCCTGCGTATGTGATCACAAAGCCTGCCGGGCGTGCCGATGATCAATGCAGGCGGTTGCACCAGGTTATTTTCTTCTGTCTCTCTTTTATGCCCGCCATAGCAACTGGTAACTTTAAAACCGGTTCCCATCAATTTAAAAACCTGTTCAATTTGTATCGCCAGTTCGCGCGAGGGAACCACGATAAGCGCCTGTGTATTTTTATTGGAGCTATCCATCAATTCAAGGATAGGCAATAAAAAAGCGATGGTTTTCCCAGAGCCTGTGGAAGACAATAAAATTACATCTGCATTTTTATTATTGGCTTCGATAGACGCCAGTTGCATTTCATTTAGCGCATCAATTTTAAGGTTGGCGAGTATGGTTTCAATTGAGTAAGATTTCTTTTTCATTTTTGCAAAAGTAAGCATGTTTGGATGGTTAGGGGTTCTAGCGTAGGACAAAGTGAATCAGCTTTTGTTGTTAACTTCATCTTTTATTTATAAATCCAGCGATAGTTCCGCAAACGGTTTTCAATGTCAGCCCATCGCAAGGCCCTATCGTAAGCGGCCATTAACCGATCGCCAATTAAATTAACTTTTAACGTTAAAATCGTGACGCCACCTTTACAAGTAAGACTGACTAATGAGCCATATTCCTTGTTTTTGCTAATAGCGATTTTATTATTCATTTCATCATTTTTCATGTGGGATCAATCGCTTGACCTGCATTTACACGACACGTATTTTGTTATTTCAACGAACTACTTTATTTGGATAATTGCAATAATATTTTTTCTTATTTGGGGACTTTATAAACTGATTGACAAACTCCTTTGGACAAGGAAATTAACGTGGGTGCACGTTTTGACAACCATATTAGTATTTATTCTCCTGGTGACAATTGGAGTGTGGCATGACATAATAGTTTCACCGATTAACAGACAGACTGTAACATTTCAAAATATATTTGAAGACCAGAAAAGAGACCGCATAATCGGTCTAACAATTTCAATTGTGTTTATCGTTGGACAACTTTCGTTTTTTGTAAACTTTATTGGCGGACTATTTAAACATAGACCTTAACGGCAGCTTCGGTTTGGCAATAGGCTGATTGAAAGAATAACAATCCGCTACAGACCAATATTAGCGACAGTTTCAGCAGAAGAATATAAATCAGCTTTAATTGTTAATTTCATCTTTAGTATTTCAATCAGCTTCAGCTATGGGCTTTATAAAATACCACCCCATCGCCTGAACGTTGTGTACTATTTAAGACATTTGATAAACTTGAAAAGCAAATAAGTGAAGAAGTTATTAATTATTGTTGGCCTGACAGGACTTTTAAATTTGCCGGTTTTTCCGCAAAATCCGGACACAAGAAAATTAGACATTTTTTTTGACTCACTTGAGAACAATAATCTGGCGATGGGTAGTTTCGCTATTGCAAAAAATGGCAATGTTATTTACACCCGTTCTATTGGATACTGTATAATAAACTTAAATGAAAAAGTAAAGGCTTCACAGGAAACATTGTATCGCATTGGTTCGGCAACTAAAATGTTTACAGCTACAATGATTTTCCAGTTGATTGATGAGGGTAAAATTTCATTAACAACAACACTTGATACATACTTCCACCAAATACCTAATGCAAACAAAATAACTGTTGACATGTTATTAAGGCATAGAAGCGGGCTGTTCGATTACGTAAATGGTCATCCAAATTCAGATTGGATTAAAAAACCTCAAACAAGAGACACAATTATTGATGAAATAGCTAAAGGCGAACCTCAGTTTTCACCAAATGCAGATTTCTCCTATTGTAATTCCGGTTATTATTTACTTACCTGCATCATTGAAAACATAACGGGAAAGAATTACAATGATAATTTACAGGAGAGAATATGCTCAAAATTACAATTGAAAAATACTTATTCGCCGCCTGATAATGAACCGGGAGGTAATGAGGCAACCGGTTACAAATTAACAGACAGCGGTTGGATAAAAATAACCGACAATTATTTTCCAAATATTGTTGGGTTAGGAGACATTTTATCTACGCCAGCAGATTTGATAACATTTGTTGATAACCTTTTAAATGGTAAATTAACCTCTTCTAAAAGCTTAACCATCATGAAAGATTTTAATGGCAATAATGGTTTTGGAAGAGGTATCATGCGAATTCAATATTATAAAAAAACAAACGGATTTGGGCACAGAGGGGACACTTTTGGTACGCACACATTTGTCTCGGAGATTATCGGAAATCCTTTAACATTTGCCAGTTGTCTAAATGGCACTGTACTTCAACCTAAAGATATTAATATTGAGTTGTTGAAATTATGTTATAATGAAAAGTAGGGTGGCCCAATCTTTTAGATGAAGGGTGCAATAACAGCACACAACATTGTTTTGCTGCAAGCGGGGCTGACACAGCGTAGCATCAGCAGTGGTAACGCTGTTCGGCTTCAGTTTCATCGTGACGAAACGCCGGGTGAGCAGCAGTTGCAGACGTCCACAATTATCATCAATTGAGCTTCGCTTATCGGGCTGACCGGCACTAATTACCCCGCCTGCAGGCAATAGCGAACGCCGTTGGCTGAAATACCAGTAAAATTGCTTATTTCAAAAAAGTTCTTGTGAGCAAAGACAAAAGGCTAAAACGTGACTTGCATGCCCTCGATAAAGATGGAATGGTACTTTGTAATCCCCGTGATAAAGAAGCTGCGCATAGGGCCCAGACAGAAGGAATTGCTACAGAAAATTGGAAAGCAACTACATGTCGAAAATGCCTATCCTTAATCCATAAACACAACAGAGACACGAGGGAGAAGAAGTAATAACTTACAATTATAACGGCAAGACCAATTCTTTGCTTCCCGATGATTCTTATAATTTCTCTTCCATTGGAAAGTTGTCTTAATAAAACTAAAATTTGGGACTTATAAAAGAACCGAAGCTGTAGATTTATCAACATAGTCGGAACCGTGAACAAAGCAAAGGCTTGCAGACTTTAAGAAATCATGCAAGATATAAAAGCAAAAAATGAAAAGCGTAAAGAACGAATTTTAGAAATTTCTAAAAGGAATAAATAACCCGTCTTACAGAAGCGCGAACCGCTTACATGGAACTTGCGGCTATGCTGGCTGACCTGCAAATTTTCATCTCCTGTAATACTAGCACCAGCTGCCCAGGCAAACTTTCATTAATCATCTTTTGTACCTATCTTCAGCAACGGTTTTTCGATTGAGCTAACGTTCGGTCTGAAGAATATAATGCCAGTGTTGCAGCATCAGCAGTAATTTTGTTGGGCTTCAGTTTCGGACTGGACGAACATAAAATGCCAGCACAGCAGCAAGCCGTGCCGTTGGTGGCATGCGAGGTGCCGGATTAAAAGATGCAGATTACTTTAGAAAATCAGAGCCTAAATATGTGACCTCAGTTTAAAAAAAATTCTGCTAGATGATGAACCAGTTAAAAAGCAACGAAAATATCCAACAAGCAGTCCCATTTTTTATGGTCACAAGTATGAACAATTCTCTTAATTTTTATATTAAAGGGTTAGGTTTTGATTTAAAAAATAAATGGGAACCAAGAGGCACAGTAGAATGGTGCAGGCTTGAAATTGGCAACGCCTCAATCATGCTACAGGAATACAGGACAACTGCTCAAACCGGAAATCCAGGGCAAGGTGTAAGTGTATATTTTGTATGTCAAGATGCGTTGGCATTTTATAAACAAATTTCTTTGCGTGGAGTTGTTACATCCGAGCCTTTTGTAGGTAATAACATGTGGGTGGTTGGACTTAAAGACCCTGATGGGTATCAGATCTTTTTTGAAAGCCCTACGGATGTACCAGAAGAAACTAAATATTCGGAATGGACAAAGCAAAGATGAATTAAGCCTCACATTGCTCTTAAATTAAAAGCACTGCGACCAACATTGCATCGTATGCTGCTATGCTGGCGGAAGTGCAAATCCTCATCTTTTGTAATGCTATTGGCAGCAGTTTGGGCTTTACTTTAGTTAGTCATCTTTTGTACATATCTTCATCAATAGGTTTTTTAATGGGCTTGACATTCGAGCTGATTTCGAATATAAATGCCAGCACAGCAGCAAGTCCTGACGTTATTTGCAACCCTAACAAACATCTCATGACAAACAAGGGGTGTAGCCTGAAATAAATTTGGCATTTCATGGTGATATTTCTGAAATAAAAGCCACATATCTATAAATGCAAAGCTTATGACCATTGCAGAAATCACATTCGATCTCAAAGACCCGCAGCAGCGTGAGAAAAACTTTGAACACTTATACGAGGAAGTATTTCCTGTAGTCGCTGAAATAGTCAGCAAACAAGGAGGTTCGTTTCATGATGCGAAAGACATTTTTCAGGATGCATTAATAATTTTTTATGAAAAAAATGTAAATGGAGAATTAAATGTAAAGCTTTCAGATGAAGCCTATATAGTAGGGATTGCCAAACATTTGTGGATTAGAAAGTTCAAATCCAAATATAGATTATTATCATTTGACTCTTTGGAAAAAGAGATTAAACTTCCTCAGGATTACTTTGAAATAGAAATAATGAAAACAAACCGGTTACTTCATTTACTGGAAGTTGCAGGAAAGAAGTGCATAGAACTGCTTCGCTCTATTTATTACGACAAACTATCTATGAATGAAGTATCGCAGCTACATGGATTTTCAAACCCTCACTCTGCATCGGTACAGAAATACAAGTGTATTGAGAAAATAAAAGTTATTGTAGAACAAAAATCATTAAACTATGAAGATTTCATGGAATGATACTCGTCATATCGAGCGGTATCTGAATAATGAGCTTTCCGAAGAAGAAAAGATACTATTTGAAGCACAACTTGTCCTCGATCCCCATTTTAAATTAAATGTAGGGTTACTAAAACAAATTCATTCTCTCATCAAACTTTACGGACGCAAAAAGATGAAGGTAGAGATTGGAAAAATACATTACAAACTCTTTCAAAACCCGGAGCATGTGATATTTCAGCAACGAATACAACAGCTTTTTAAAGACAATTAAATTATGATTAATTCCGGTATCATTCCCATGGTCATTGATGACAGTGGTGGACGGGGAGAGCGTGCTTATGATATTTATAGTCTGCTGTTAAAAGAACGAATTGTTTTCTTAGGCACTCAAATTGAAGCCCAAATGGCAAATGTCATCGTTGCTCAATTACTTTACCTGAATAGTGTGGATAAGAAACAGCCGATTCATCTTTATATTAATAGCCCTGGTGGTCATGTGTATGCAGGTCTTGCCATTCATGACACCATGCAAATGATTGAGGCACCTGTTTATACCTATGCGATCGGTTTTACTGCCAGCATGGGCACGGCTTTACTCTGCATGGGTGAAGAAGGATATCGTTATGCATTACCACATGCTACTATTCACATGCACCCCACAGGCGGCGGAACACAAGGTTATACAGAAGATGTGCGTATTGCAACCCGTGAACAAGAACGATTGCAAGCCCAGCTATTTCATTTGATGGGCAGGCGCACCGGACATTCATGGAAAGAGCTCGAAGACTATTTCTTACGTGATCGCTATCTTAATGCGGAAGAAGCAAAATCGTACGGATTAGTGGATGAGATTTTAGGAGATTCAAGTGATGTGGTTCATCTTGATTATTCTGAATTAATTATAAATACTCGTGAACAATTACAAATTTGACATACTTTCATGGTCAAAGTAGTGAAACAGCTTCCTAAGTATTTTGTATAAAGGGCAGCAAATAACAAAGGGTTTGGCAATAGGCTGGCTGAAGGAATAATAATCGGCTGTAGCCCGCTGTCAGCTTCTGTTCCAGCAGGTGAACAAATATCAGCTTTTTGTATTTACTCTCGGCTTTAGTTTTTCAATCGGCTAACATCCGGGCTTAACGTTCATTGAATACCAGCCCAACGCCTTAAACGTTACCTTGAACATGAAAGGACCTCTGATTATATTAATGTGTTTAATTATTGTCTCTTGCAAAAAAGAGGGCGTTAATAATCCGCCATATTTTGTTTTTGACAATACTGCCCGGGAATGGTTTCCAGATTTAAAAGTTCATGATACTTTGAAATTCTTAAGCAACTTAGGGAGCTTAAGAATTTACCAGGTCAATGCAATTGAATCTTCTAAAGTGGTAATAAGTGACTGTGGACCTGTTCCCGGAGGTTGTGCGGTTTATTATCGGTATGACGAAAAATCAATTTCTTTTAATCGTATTGACAGTTTTTCGAGCCCGACCGGCATAAAAATTTCCATGTATCCTCCGGATAGCTTAGATTATAAAAACCTTCCGAAAGGTGTTACTGCCAAGGCGAGAATCTTTGGGGAGTTTGATGACTATAACGGACAAATATTTCCTAACGGAGACAGAATTCTTTTAACATTTCCGGACATTTATCAAAACGTTTCATTCTCAACCTTTACGACAGCAATAAGGACTTATAATGAAGTAATTAAATTTAACTCAAACAACCCAGGCACTTATTATCATACAGGTTGGAATAGAAACTATAATATTAATGAAGTTTGGTATGACCGTAAATTTGGTTTTGTATATTTTAAAGACATTTATGGACAACAATGGACAAGACAAAATTAGTGCTGATGGTAACATTGATATTGCTAACTTCACCAAGAAATTATATCTTCGGTAGCTTCGGGCGGACCGTTCATTGAATATCCCGCCTTCAGCCATACCTGCCATTAAGCGCAATTTTATCACAACGCTTCTAAGATTTATTACCGAAATAAATTAAAATATGGAGGTACATCATCACCCGGATTTACATCATAGAAATAAAAAACTGAAAGAGTATTCCCTTGAATTCCTAATGATTTTTTTGGCTGTAACACTCGGTTTTTTTGCGGAGACGCTCAGGGAAAGAATTTCTGAAAAGCATCGTGAAAAAGATTACATAGTTGGATTAATAAACAATATACAAAATGATACTTCTGAACTAAGGGGTTTAATTAGCAGGAATGATTTAGAGTTAAAAGGAATTGACTCTTTAATGAGAATTTCAAAAAACAGTTTTATCCATATCCCAGCTCAGGATTCAATATTTTTTTATGCACTTAAATATACGTTTGATTTGCACCTCTTTGAATTTAATGATTTGACTTTAGTACAATTAAGAAATGCCGGCGGTTACAGCCTTATTAAAACCGGCAATGTGGCCGACAGTATCGCTTTATATGAATTTAAAAATAATGAGATCAAGATTCAGGAGAGATTTTATATTGATTATGGTGTGCAAGCGTGGGCTTCTTTTAAACAAAGTTTTGATATCACCATTACTAAACAGTTTTTTAATACCTATCAAGAAACCAATAAAATACCTTCTGCCATTTATGTTTTAATTTCAAGAGACCCGGAAAAAATGCATGTGCTTTTAAATAATTACTGGGGATTTTCTGGTGTTATTGACGCCTATAATAATATGCTAAGAGAACATCTTGATTATTTAAAGCGGTTTATTACTTTTTTAAAACGAAATTATGGTATTGAATAAGATGTTTTTTACAAAGCTGCCATACGCTTAACATCTTCATTTATGTAAGCCGGGCAGACCCGCTAACAATGAGCTGTGGTGGGATGTTTCAGGAGTAGTTCCGGATTGAAGAAACTTTGGCCCGCGATAGTAATAACAATGAACTTTTAATTAAAAATTTGGCTACAGTTCCGGTAGGCGGAATTCTATTTCAAAGCCTGCCTAAATGCACGGCCGTTAGACGATATTTTATGAATGTCCTTTCAAAATATAGATCGTTTAGTGTTGGCCTAATAATTCTTATGAATTTAGGTTCAGCCTTATATTTCATTTTTGTCTTTTACACAATTTGTAACAAAGCTCCGGTAAATATTTGGGCGGACAAATATGCGATGGTTGCAATTTTAATTGCGCTCGTATTAGAATTATACTGTCTGATGTTATTTTTTACTCAATTGAAGAGAATTGAGATTGCTCATAACTCAATTTCATTTACTAATCCATTAATTCCTGGCATGCGAACTACGGCTTCGTGAACAGACTACGATTCATGCTATACTGTTCTGGAATATACAACCTATAGAAATTACGAAGCAATTTGGTTTATAAAGGACAGGCGTATTAAGAATCGAATTTCAAGCTTTTATTACAGCAATTATTTAGAATTGCGAGATGCCATCAAGATGGATATTAAGGGCCAATTAAAGATGAGTCCACTTCAACAAGCACTCTGCGTGATGGGACGAAAGATAAAAAGCATTGCTGACAAATGCTAAATTAGGGCTGCCGTGCATTTCAGGATATTTAGTTCGTTGGTCATCTTGCATTCTGGCAGAAGAGATTCTTATCAACTTTTGTACTTAACTTCATCAATAAAATATAAATCACCGGTAGTCCGGCAGAACCTTCAGTGATATCCTGCCTGCAGCAATACCTGTGCGTTAGTGGCAAGGCAAAAACACGACACAGATAGAATAATGAACTACTTTAATCTAAAGACAGCAGCAGAACGTTATTCAAAAGGGCGGCCTGATTTCCACAGCAACACTATAAAGCATATCAAAGACTATTTGCATCTTGACAAAAAACTTAATAGCGCATTGGACATTGCTTGTGGAACAGGACTTTCAACCAAAGCACTTTTTGAAATTGCAACAAATGTTTACGGGACAGACCCTTCGCAGGAGATGTTGAATTTTGCATCGCAGTCCGACAAAATTCATTATTCAATTGCTTCGGCAGAGCAACAACCATTTCCAGATAACCACTTTGACTTAATTACAGTTAGTTCAGGTGTCCATTGGTTTGATATTGATAAATTCCTGATAGAAGCGAACCGGCTTTTAAAAAGTAAATCGTGGCTTGTGCTTTACGAGAATTATTTTATTTCTGAAATGGTTGGCAATGACAACTTCGCCAATTGGTTTCCGAATAGTTATTTAAAAAAATTTCCTTCTCCACCCCGTAACAACGCTTACTCCTGGACAAACGAAAATCTAGTCCCGAAAAATTTCAATCTTGTAACGGAAGAAAGATTCCAAAACTCTATTACCTTCAACAAAAAGCAACTCGCTTTATATTTTACAACGCAGAGTAACATTATTGCAGCGGTGGAAAAAAATGAAACAACTTACGAGCAGGTTGAAAATTTTTTAGACCACGAACTTGCTTCTTTTTTTCACAATGATGATACAACTCAAACAATTAACTATGGAAACTGGATTAAGTTTATTCAACGGGTAAACTGACAACGACTGCTCAGCCGCAAAACTATTGAAGAAGCGGCCGGATTTCAAATAGGTTGAAGAAAAAAAAGCCCTGAGCTTTAGAGCCCGGGGCTTTTTGCAATACGATGTTCAGCGACACCCAGTAGAGTGACCGCTGCTGTAAGAAGTTTTGTATCGGGTTTGATAAGGAGTGCTAATTAAATATTAGACCTGCTTTCCGCTGCTGGCCTATAGCCGCTGGCGATATATATAAAGATGCAGGGAGCAGATAATTTTCTTGTAACAGCGAGTTTTAAAATTTGGGAAATGTGGGACGGGTGACGAAATATAAAATCACCAACGTTTGTTATGGTGGCATATATGTATTGCCTTAGACAGACTATCAATGCTTGTCGTATTCAGCCACTAAGATTGTCGCATTTACACTGCCATAGTATAGGTTTTGTTCGCGAGATTTGTATCGTAACGAAAACAATTTTGAAGAAATTTTAATTAATAAATCATAAGGGGAGGTAAATAATATGAGAAAAATAATTGTCTTATCAATGATTACATTAGATGGAGTAATGCAGGCACCCGGTGGACCTAAGGAAGATACATCAGGCGGTTTCAAATATGGCGGTTGGGTGGCACCGTATTCTGACGAAGTTTATGGTAAGGTGGTGCAAAAAGAGCTGAAACCTGCAGATTATCTTTTGGGCAGAAAAACATTTGAGATTTGGGCCGGCTACTGGCCTGAACATGGAGACTTTTGGCCGGGTATTAATGAAGGCACAAAATATGTGTTTTCCAAAAACATGAAAAAGTCAGACCCGATAGTTACCGGATGGAAAAACTCAGTAGTAATAAAAAACCTGGCAGATATCAAAAAGCTCAAAAATTCAAAAGGCTCTGACATTCAGGTTTGGGGTAGCAGTGAGCTCGTTCAGCTGCTACTTAAGAATGACCTTGTAGACGAACTCAGACTCAAAATTCATCCCCTGACTTTAGGCAAGGGAAAAAAGCTTTTTGACAATGGAACGATTCCGGCAGCATTTACATTAATAGAGAGTATTGTTACACCAAGTGGAGTTATTATTGCCAATTACAAGCGAGCTGGAAAAGTCAAGACAGGTACTATTGGATCTTAAACAGAAATAAATTTGAGAAAATAAATATCTTACCAGGGCAAAGGAGTCCGCATCATCTAATAGCTATCGGGACAACACCGGCTTTAGAGGGACGCTACTAAAGGGTTAGATACAAAAAGGATGATGATATACGGTGCAATAACTTCATGACGAAAAGCATGAACCGCTAACACGGGAAGAATTGTGAAAAGCAAAGAACTTTTGGTCGAGTCCTTTGCTGCGCGAAATTAAAGCCAGTTTGGCGAAGTTTCCATTGCTTCTAAATCTTTCATCTAATGCCTTGCTAAAAAGAGGAACTCAGGATGAATTTCATTACCCAGTGACTGTTTGATACAAAAGCTACCATTATTTATTACATCTCGTTTCATGTGAAGACGAATGATTACAAACCAAACAAATTAAAACTTGTTAAAATTTTGTTTTTTTAGTTTTATTTATATATTTGTATGATAAACATTGCTTATGGCTTTCCCTGTATCAGGGGTGACGATGTACAAATGATTGCGTTTTATTTATAACTTCTTTTCAAAAACTATTTTTAGAGAATCAATGAAAAAATAACCCTTAAATTAATCACTACAGATTATTAAATGTCAGTTTAACACTTATAAATCAAATTTACCAAATCCTTAAACAAAACAATTGCCATCATGAAAAAGCAAATGACTATTGCATATTGCTCGGGTAATTCTAATTTCTTAACGTTCTTTTGCGGACATCTTTTCAAAAAGATTATTTTTTCCTTTTTTATTATTGTCGGCCTGTCGGCCGCCGCACAAAAAATACATGTGACCGGTGTAATAAAAGATGACAAAGGTAATCCAACACCTAACGCAAGTGTTACTGTGAAAGGTTCCAGAACGGGTGTTACTACCAATGACACCGGCATTTTTTCGATTGACGTCCCCAGCCGCAGGTCTGTACTCCAGGTAACCTCTACGGGCTACCAGCCTCAAGATATAATAGTCGGGGAAAGAACAAATATTTCCGTTAATCTTTTAGTCGCCACCGGCCAGCTTAATGAAGTAGTAGTTGTGGGTTATGGTACGCAAAAGAAGGTGACCGTTACCGGTGCAGTATCCTCGGTGAAAGGTACCGAGCTTGAAAAAACTCCCACGGTTAATCTATCCAATTCGCTGGTGGGCCGCTTGCCTGGTATCAGTGCGGTTCAGTCGTCAGGTGAGCCTGGCTATGATGGTTCCAACATCCGGATTCGCGGCACCAATACTTTTGGAAATACTTCTGCATTGATAGTGGTTGACGGTGTGCCTGATGTTGCCGGTGGGCTTGAGCGGTTAAACCCGGCAGATATTGAAAGTATGTCTGTTTTGAAAGATGCTTCAGCGGCTATCTATGGGTCGAGGGCTGCCAATGGAGTTATTCTTGTAACCACCAAACATGGCAGGTCGGGTAAGCCGCTGCTCTCTTATACCTACAACCATGGTTGGTCTCAGCCTACACGTATTCCTAAAATGGCCAATGCCCTGGAATATATACAAATGAACAACGAAACAACTATTTTTGATGGTGTGCCTCCTGCTGAATGGGCTGCTGCTGAAGCGGCATTTAGCACAACCGGCAGTTATACCGATGCAACAGGAAAAGTGGCGCTTGCCCCGTTTCAGCCCGCCGATGTACAGAAATATAAAGAAGGCACCGATCCATGGGGCCATCCCAATACAGATTGGTTTAAAACAACCTTGAAAACCTGGTCACCGCAGGAACAGCATTCTTTGCAGGTAAGAGGCGGTTCGGAAAATGTGAAATACCTGGCTTCTATGGGCTATCAAAACCAGGATGGATATTATAAAAATTCGGCGACCGGTTATAAGCAATATGATATGCGCATCAACCTCGATGCGAATATTAATAAATACATTACTACCAGCGTAGGGTTGACAGCCCGGGAAGAATATCGCCATTTTCCTACTCAGGACGCCAGCTCTATTTTCAGGATGCTGATGCGTGGCAGGCCCACCGATCCTGAGGTTTGGCCCAATGGGTTACCAGGCCCTGATATTGAAAATGGCCAGAACCCCATCGTTATTACCACCAGCCAGACGGGATTTGATGATGATAAACGGGATTACTTCCAGGTAAACGGGAGAGTAGAATTTCTGATTCCGGGAGTGCAGGGTTTAAAGGTGACGGGAACAGCTTCGGTAGATAAAGAAATTCAGCGTGTAAAAGACTGGCAGACTCCCTGGTATCTTTATTTTTGGGATCACAAGACTTATGAAGCTGATGGTAAAACCCCTTTGCTTACCAGGAACATGCGATCAACTTTTACCAGTCCGCAGCTTAACGAAGGTGATAACAATTACCTGAATATCTTAACTTCTGCATTTATTAATTATGATCGTAAAATAGGGCCTCATACCATTGCTTTAATGGCAGCAGTTACAAAAGAAACTGATAAAGAAGACGATTTCAATGCTTACCGTACCAACTTTATTTCCCCGGTTCTTTCCCAGTTATTCGCTGGCGGCACACAACGGCCAGCAAGTTGGAGGGGCAGGTTATAACCGTGCACGTTTAAGTTATTTTGGCCGGGTTGCTTATAACTATAAAGAAAAATACCTTGCTGAATTTTTATGGCGTGATGACGGTTCCTATCTTTTTCCTGCAGGCCACCGGTTTGGATTTTTCCCGGGCGTATTGGCAGGATGGCGAATTTCTGAAGAAAAGTTTTTCAAAGACAATGTGAAGTTTGTAAATTCTTTAAAACTGCGTGGTTCTTATGGCGTATTGGGTAACGACCAGGTATACTATAATAATGTGCTCCAGGAATATCAATTTTTATCAAGTTATGGATTCAGTAATTACTCAATAAATAATTCGGCATTTAAAACGTTGTATGAGCCGGTAGTTCCGAATCCGGATTTCACATGGGAAGTAGCTAAAAATACTGATGTCGGTATAGAAGGCACTCTATTCAATAATAGCATCAATTTCGAATTTGATTATTTCTATAATAAACGTGACCATATTTTATGGCAGAAATCAGGCTCAACGCCGCAGAGTTCCGGAATTGCAAATCTTTTACCTCCTACAAATATCGGGAAGTCGGAAAATAAGGGATATGACTTTACTGTAGGATATAACGGGCAAAGCCATGATTTTAGATATTCTATAAGTGTGAATGGCGGATATGCTAAAAATAAAATCCTGTTCCAGGATGAACCACCCGGGGCGCCTTTGTGGCAACTGGCTACAGGCCATCCTTTCGCGACCGGCGGCGGCGGCGCATTTCTTCCTTATGAGTATGATGGTGTGTTTAAGGATCAAAAGGAGATTGATGCAAACACCATTGACTACACCGGCGTTACCCCGGCGCTTAAACCGGGCGATATGAAGTATAAAGATATCAACCATGATGGTAAAATTAATGGCGATGACAGATACGGTTAGATAAAACCAGCGAACCGACTTTTACCGGCGGTGTTAATATTAGTGTGGGTTACAAAAATTTTGATTTATCTGTTTTATTCCAGGGTGCAACAGGCGGGCTGCTTTATATCGGTACCGAATCAGGCGATATCGGAAACTATCTTCAATATTCTTATGATCACCAATGGACGATCGATAATCCAAGCAGCGTTGATCCCCGCATAGCAAACAGGGGTAACACCTATTATTCAGGTGGTAATACTTATTACCTCAGAAACAGTGATTACCTGCGGTTAAAAAATATTGAGCTGGGTTATAACTTACCGGGCAACTGTTGGTAAAAGAGCTGGTATCAGTGCGTTTCGGGTGTATGTAAATGCACTGAATCTTGTAACGTGGGATAAAATGAAAATATGGGATCCCGAGTCAACCAGCGGTGACGGCCATTACTATCCGCAGGCAAAAATTTTGAATGCAGGCGTTAGAGTAACTTTTTAAAACTACAACTATGAAAAAAATAAAAATATATAATCTGGTAGTAATTGCGGGCCTTGTCACTTGTTGACTGTAGCCTGCAAAAAGACTTTTTTAACCACTACGCCACTAACCTCAATTCCCTCGGCTGCCACGTGGGCGGATGGCGCATTGTCAGAAGCTTTTGTAACCAATATTTACAATGGTTTGGGTAATGGGGGCTGGGATGAGCAGGAATTGGCTTCATTGAGTGATGAAGCAGTATTTGTACATCCCGGTCGTGGTATTAATACCATCAACGAAGGCACGTTAAATCCATCGAACCTGGGTTGGGTGGACAATACTTATGAATGGGGTAACATGTATAATTACATAAGGTCGGCCAACCTGGCTTTTGAAAATTTAAAGACAGCTACTTTTACTGACAACGTTTTGAATGCACGATTGCAGGGCGAAGCTCATTTTTTTAGAGGTTATTACTATCAGCAATTATTACGTTATTATGGAGCATTTCCAATAGTAAACCATACTTACGAATTGAACCAGGATTATAGTATAGCAAGAAATACATATGAGGAATGCGTGAATTTTATAGTAAGTGACTGTGACAGTGCAGTCTTATTATTGGACGGAAAAAGCCTTGCGAGCGGCCGCGCAACCAAATTGTCGGCGTTGGCATTGAAATCGCGGGTGCTGTTATATGCAGCCAGTGATTTGCATGACATAACTACTGCAAAGGCAAAATCCAGTACAATTAGCGGGTTTGCCAATCCTGAATTATTGGGTTATGTAAGTGGGGATCGTACAGCCCGCTGGACCGCTGCCCAGGCTGCCGCGAAGGCCGTATTAGATGCGACCAGCGGTTATATGCTCAATTTGGCAGCCCCGTTAAGTGCGCAAGCAGCAACGCAGGCATATATTTCAATATCTATGGGTGGTGCAAGCAAAGCGCCCGGGATAGATGCGGCGGCGGCCTCAGAACTTTTATTTGAGCGGCAATTTTCTCCCGACTTTATTACCGGCGGCCCCGGCGGCGACGGCACCTCTTTAGGGTTGGACAATGGACCTAATGGGTATCATAACTGGGCGGGCAATGTACCCATACAGGAGCTGGTAGATGATTATGAAATGATGGACGGCACAAAATTCAGTTGGACAGATCCTGCTAAAGCAGCCGCACCTTATACCAACCGGGATCCCCGGTTTTATGCAAGTATTTTGTTTGATGGGGCACGGCTGGAAGCCGCGCGATAAGATTACCAGCAACCCCGATCCGGCTAACCAAATCCAGTCAGGATCTTATGAATCTGCGCCCGGTAATTTTATGGCGGGACTGGACACCAGGCAGAGCGTTGTTGAAAACTGGAACGCGTCATGGTCTGGTTACTACATGCGCAAATTTATTGACCCGGATCCAAATGTTGTGGATAATAATACAAGGCAATATATACCCTATCCTTTTTTGCGGTATACGGAAGCAGTGTTAAACTATGTTGAAGCATCCATTGAATTAGGCCAGGAGACGGATGCAAGAACCTGGCTGAATAAGATAAGGTTCCGGGCCGGGATGCCGGCGATTACCGTATCTGGTGATGCTTTACGACAGGAATATAGAAATGAAAGAAGAGTAGAAATGGTATTTGAAGAACAGCGTTACCATGATGCACGCAGGTGGATGATAGCACCAGACAACACTGGGCCGGAAATTACAATTCATTAACGTTACCGGCGTGCTTAAGCCCGGGCAACTGCGCCCGTTCCTTATCGCCATGATCGAGACTAAATACAAGTATAGCTACGTGACTTTCTTTGATAATTCATTGGAAAACCGCACCTGGATAGATAAAATGTACTTCAGGCCGATTAGCCGTGATGAGATAAATAAAAATGCAAAACTTATTCAAAATCCCGGTTACCAATAGATCGAGAATTAAATAAATACTTATTTTTAACCTATACCAGTTGTAACAGACTGGTATAGGTTTTTTAATGTACTTCTCTTTAAAAAAATATCTTGTATAAAAATTGCCGTCTTTTTATATTTTTGGCATTGTTTTCACAATTATTGTTGCCTCCTGTAAAGACCATTCCGACAAAGAAAATCTGTCGTCAGACCAGGAAAAGCCTTCAGCAGCGCCACACCTTTTTACCTTATTATCTCCTGCCGATACCCATATTGATTTTAGTAATAACCTTACTGAGGGCGCAAATACAAATGTGTTGATGTATGAATATTTTTATAACGGCGGCGGTGTTGCAGTAGGTGATGTAAACAATGATGGCTTGCAGGATATTTATTTTTCAGGCAACCTCGGCGATAATAAATTATACCTCAACAAAGGCGGCATGAAATTCCAGGATATTACCGATTGCTGCCAATGTACAGGCACGGCCAGGCCCATGGAAAACCGGCGTAACCATAGCAGATGTGAATGGAGATGGCAAACCGGATATTTATGTTTGCTATTCAGGTAAGATTGCCGCCTGCCAAAGCGCGCCAATCAGTTATTTATTAATACCGGCAATGATGACAATGGCATACCGATATTTCAGTGAACAGGCAGCACAATACGGGCTGGCAGATTCAGGATTCAGCACGCAGGCTTATTTTTTTGATTATGACCGTGATGGCGACCTCGATATGTTTTTGCTTAGCCATAACCCTGATAACCTACCTATTTTGGATGAAGCCAGCACACTCGACCTGCTTAAACGAAAGATGCCAATATTGGGGTAAGCTTTTTAGGAATGATAACAATCATTTTACCGATGTTACACAAAAAGCCGGCATCAGCAGTTCTGCGCTTACTTATGGGCTGGGCGCCGGTATTGCCGATATTAATAATGATGGCTGGCAGGATATTTATATTTCCAACGATTATGGTGTGCCGGATTATTTATACATCAATAATAAAGACGGCACTTTCACCAATAAGCTGCAATCAGCTATGGGCCATATCAGCCATTTTTCCATGGGCAATAATGTATCAGATATTAATAATGATGGCTTGCCGGATATTTTTACATTGGATATGTTGCCGGAAGACAACCACCGGCAAAAATTATTATTTGCACCGGATAATTATGAAAAATTCGATCTCAGTTTGCGCAGCGGGTTTTATTACCAATACATGCGCAATATGCTGCAGCTAAATAATGGCGATGGCACCTTTAGTGAAATCGGCCAGCTTGCCGGCATCTCAAATACAGACTGGAGCTGGGCGCCATTGTTTGCCGATTATGACAATGATGGATGGAAAGATCTGTACGTAACCAATGGTTACCTGCGCGATTATACCAACATGGATTTTATCAAATACATGAATGATTATATACAATCAAAAGGAAGGTTGAAAAAAGAAGATGTATTGGAAATTATAAAGCAAATGCCTCTTCGAATGTTATCAATTATATGTTTAAAAACAATGGCAATTTAACCTTCGACGATGTAGGTAAACTATGGGGCCTGGATACTCCATCAAACAGCAATGGCGCCGCTTATGCTGACCTGGATAATGATGGCGACCTTGACCTGGTGGTGAATAATATCAACCAGCCGGCTTTTATTTACAGGAATGATGCAGGCAACCAATTGAAAAATCATTATCTTGAAGTAAAGCTGCAGGGAGCACAAAAAAATACCGGTGGAATTGGCGCAAAAGTATTCGTCTACAATAAGAGCCAAACAACAATACCTGGAGCAAATGCCGGCAAGGGGTTATCAATCCACGGTATCCTCTGTACTGCATTTTGGCCTGGGCAAAGATACCACCATAGATTCATTAAAAATAGTTTGGCTCAGCGGCAAAGAACAGTTGCTTACAAATGTAAAAGCCAATCAGTTTCTTACGTTGGATGAAAAAAATGCGACTGCAAAATATCAAGGTTCCTACTCTTCCAAAGCCATTGTTTGAAGAAACAGCATCTCCTGTAAATTATCACAATGCCGTAACTAATATCAATGATTTTAAAAGACAACCACTTGCTCGTAAACCCTCTTTCTTTTTCCGGGCCGTGCCTGGTTAAAGGCGATGTAAATGGTGATGGACTTGAAGATATTTATGCAGGTGGAGGAAGCGGGCAACCGGGTGTTTTATACATTCAGCAAAAAAATAAAAGTTTTATAAAAAAAGCACGAGCCTGCATTTGATGCAGATAAATTATGTGAAGATGCCGATGCCGTTTTTGTTGATGTTAATAATGACGGGTTCAATGATTTGTATGTAGCGAGCGGCGGGTATAATAATTACCAGGCCGATGATGCTTCTGTTGCAGGACAGGCTTTATCTCAATGATGGCAAAGGTAATTTTACAAAAGCCACAACTGCATTGCCTTCGATGCTGGTAAGTAAAAGTTGTGTGCGGGCCGCAGATATTAACGGTGATGGATATATTGATTTGTTTGTTGGCGGCAGGAATATTCCCGGGCCAATATCCTGAAACCCGCAAAGCTTTTTACTGATCAATGATGGCAAAGGAAATTTTACGGACAAGACTGCATCATTGGCGCCGCAGCTTCAAAGAGCCGGAATGATTACCGATGCAGCCTGGATCGATATTAACAATGATAAAAAGCCAGACCTTGTAGTGGTAGGCGAATGGATGCCTGTAACTGTGTTTGTAAATAATAATGGCAAATTGGAAAATAAAACAAAAGATTATTTTAATAAAGAATACAGTGGCTGGTGGAATAAAATACTGGTTGGCTGATTTTAATGGAGATGGCAAACAGGATCTGGTCATTGGCAATATGGGCTTGAATACACAATGCAAAGCAAGTGATGAAGAACCTGCAGAAATGTATTATAAAGATTTTGATAATAATGGCTCCGTTGATCCCATCCTTTGTTTTTATATACAGCATAAAAGTTATCCTTATGTAACCCGTGATGAACTTCTGGACCAGATGAGCATTATGCGCACAAGGTTCACAGATTATAAAAGCTATGCCGATGCAACCATTAAAGATATTTTTACGGAAGAAGAAATGAAAGATGCCAAACATCTTACGGCCAATCACCTAAGCACCACTTATTTTGAAAGTGGCGCCGATGGTAAGTTCCATGAAAAACATTGCCGGTGCAGGCGCAGTTTTCACCAGTGTTTACCATTACTTCACTCGATTATGATAAAGATGGAAAACCAGATCTGCTTTTGTGCGGCAACATCAACCAGGCGCGTTTGCGTTTTGGAAAATCCGATGCTAATTATGGTGTGCTTTTGAAAGGTGATGGCAAAGGCAATTTTAATTATATCGATCAGCAGCACTCTGGTTTTCATATACGGGGCGATGTGCGCAGTGTACTGGATATAAACAATGTTCTGCTGTTCGGCATTAACCAGGAAGATGTGAAGGCTTATAAATTAAGATGATTTAAATTATTGCCAACGATGTTACGTTGAATATTGAATATTGAATATTGAATATTTTTTTAGCTGCTACAATCATCTGTACTTCATATTCAATGTTCAATGTTTAAGTGGAATGAAACAATGAAACAACAGGCATCCTGTTTCGAATCATACAAAAAAAGCACAGGCTTTTTGCAGTTTGCACTTGCTTTTTTCTTTTTTATGTATCTTGCTGTGTTCATGTGTGCAACAAAAGAGATCGCAGGTATTTGACAATAAAGATATCAGTGCAGTCATTAAAAAGATGGATGATATTATGTTGCATGATATTACCAATCCACCATTGGCCGCCCGTTTTTTTTCATATGCCTGTTTAGCCGGTTATGAAATTGTATCGCAGCATGATGCAAAGTTTAAAAGCATGCATGGGGTATTAAACGGTTATCCGGAAATAAAAAAACCAGATTCTGTCCAGGCAGCTAATTACCAGTTGGCGGCATTGCTTGCTATGATGGAAACTGCAAAAAAAATGCAGCCTTCCGGTAAGATTATGGAAGATTTTGAAGAAAAATTTATAGATTCCTGCAGCAAGACAGGTTTCAATGATGAAATAATTAACCAGTCAAAAAATTATGCGCTTGCTATCAGCAAGCAAATACTTGCCTATGCCAAAGCGATGGATATAATAAGATCAGCAATTTTCCACGGTATACACCGCTTGATGAAGATGGTTATTGGTATCCCACGCCACCCGGTTTTATAGCCGCAGTAGAACCTTATTTTAATACGGTTCGTCCGTTTACGCTTGACTCCGCCGCCAATTTAAATCAGTGCCGCCGGTACCTTACTCTACAAAAAAAGTCACCTTTTTATACTTTAACAGAAGCTGTATATAAAGAAGGAAATACATCCACAAAAGATCACCAGGTTATTGCGGCATTCTGGGATTGTAATCCTTTTGCCATGCAGGATGACGGCCATCTTCAATATGGCTTTAAAAAGATTTCGCCCGGCGCACATTGGATAGGCATCACCGGCATTGCCTGCGTAAAGGCAAATAAAAGTTTTGACAAAACCATGCAGATATATACAGCTGTTTCTATTGGGCTAATGGATGCATTTATTTGTTGCTGGGATGAAAAATACAGGAGTAACCGCATTCGTCCTGAAACAGCCATTCGTAAATTAATTGATCCGCAATGGGTACCATTTTTGCAAACGCCGCCATTTCCCGAATACCTTAGTGGGCACTCTTACATTTCTTCTGCATCAGCAGTAATTCTTACTCATTATTTTGGAGATAATTTTTCTTATACCGATAGTGTTGAAGTAAGCTATGGCTTGCCTCCGAGGTCTTTCAAATCCTTTCGAGCAGGCGCCGAAGAAGCAGCTATTTCAAGGTTTTATGGTGGAATTCATTTTATGGATGCCATTGATAACGGATTGCAGCAAGGCACAAAAGTAGGAGAGTGGGTAATGAAAAAATTGAAAGCTCGGTAGCGACATGCTTAGTAGTTACTTAATCTTCTCATCTTTGAAGATGACATGTCAAGAATATCATATACGGCATATAGTTATCAAAATTAATTCCTGTTCCGGCACAAAATTAATCAATAGATCAATGGCGCCTTTATCTGACGTTCATTCCGTGAATTAGGAATCAAACATTCCAACATTTTGTACATCGCAAATTATTGACAATCCTGGTTTGTTAGATCTTAATTTGGTGATATAGTTTTCTTTATTGTCATTTAAAGATACTCATCAAAGATCTGAATTTTATGCATTCAATGTAATCATAACTAGGAAATTACGCAAAGCCATATTTGCCATCTAAATAATTTCTTCGGCTTTGGTCATAATAATGAAGGAATTCATTGGAAGCTCGGTTAATATTTCAATAAACTTTTTATAATTCGCAATTCCCCAGTTTCATCTCACAGGTAACAATTTCTCTACCTACTTGCATTTTACTCATTATCATTAATTTCTGGCATATTTTTTACTGGATTTTTAGTACTACCACCACTATTAATTCATAAAACAATTCCATGACTACATCCGAAGAAAACGATACATATAACGATCAACCAGGCAATGGTTCAACAAGAAGGGAATTTTTATTACAGGCATCCGCGTTAAGCGCAGGAATGGCTATTACATCTTACGTAAAGGCAAAAGGGCTGCCACTTGATAAATTCAACTTTTCACAACCCGGCACATTAACGGTAAGCATGATCATTAATGGTAAAAGAAAGACGCTTGAAATAGATCCGCGGGTTACCTTGTTAGATGTATTACGGGAAAATGTAAAACTGACCGGCACAAAAAAAGGTTGCGACCGCGGACAGTGCGGCGCCTGTACTGTTCTTTTGGATGGCAGGCGCGTCAATTCATGTTTAACATTAGCAGCGATGTGCGAAGGATTACAGGTAACAACCATTGAAGGATTAGGAACGGTAGACAACCTGCATCCAATGCAGGCGGCTTTTATAAAACATGATGCCTTTCAATGCGGTTATTGCACACCGGGCCAAATCTGTTCCGCTGTTGGCATGTTAAAGGAAGGGCATGCGAAAACAGATGAGGAGATTCGTGAATTAATGAGTGGCAATATCTGCCGGTGCGGCGCTTATCAGAATATACTGGATGCTATTAAAGAAGTACAGCATCCGGCCTGATTCAATTTAAAAATCATCATTACATACGATTATTTTATGCAGCCATTTACATTTTCAAAGACGAAAGATACCAGTGAGGCTATCAGCGTATTTGCCGGCCAATTCCAATTCAAAATATATTGCCGGAGGTACCAATATTGTTGATCTTATGAAAATGAATATAGAAAAGCCCGAACAGCTAATCGACATTACTGGCCTTGATCTTAAAAAAATTGAAGTACTGCCAAACGGAAATTTGCGCATTGGCGCGCTGGTACGCAACAGTGACCTGCTTACCACAATACCGTTAGCAAGCAATATCCTCTTTTGTCAAAGGCTTTGCTGTCCGGGGCTTCTGCGCAATTAAGAAACATGGCAACAACCGGCGGTAATTTATTGCAACGAACGAGATGCTATTATTTTTATGATACAGCGATGCCCTGTAATAAGCGGGAGCCGGGTTCGGGCTGCTCTGCAATTAAAGGATATAATCGGATACACGCTATTTTGGGAACGAGTGATAAATGCATTGCCACCCATCCTTCTGATATGTGTGTTGCAATGGCAGCACTGGACGCAGTAATCCATGTTCAGGGCGCAAATGGAGAGCGTTCAATTCCATTTGCAGATTTTCACACGTTGCCCGGCGATACGCCCGAAAAAGAAAATACTTTACAGCCCGGAGAACTAATAACTTATGTTGAAATCCCGGCGCTGCCCTTCGCTGCAAATTCAACTTATCTAAAAGTGCGCGACCGGGCATCTTATGATTTTGCATTGGCCTCCGCAGCAGTTGCCATGGATGTAAACAATGGTATTATTAAAGATGCGCGTATTGCGCTTGGGGGTGTTGGTACAAAACCATGGCGCGCGATAAGCCGCAGAACAATTCCTTAAGGGAAAAATGCCACAACAGATAGCTTATAAAGCTGCCGCGGATATAGCATTAAAAGACGCAAAAACATATAAATACAATTCTTTTAAAACCGAACTTGCAAAACGAACAATTATAAGTGCATTACAAACTATAGGAGGTATCGCATGACAAACATTATAGGACAACCCATTGACCGTAAAGACGGTAAACTTAAAGTAACCGGCACCGCTACCTATGCGGCAGAATTTCCCCTGAAAAATATAGCCTATGGTGTAACGGTTCAAAGTACGATTACTAAAGGCCATATCAATAATATTGATACCGGTAATGCGCAGGCATTAAAAGGCGTGCTGGGCATTATGACCTATAAAAATGCCATGAGCCTTCACCAGCCTTCCGGCAGTGACCCCGGTAGTGGAAAATTTGCAGAGAAAGACCTGCTTCCTTTACAAAGTGAAAGAATATTTTATAACGGCCAGCATATAGCCGTTGTAATTGCAGAAACATTTGAAATTGCAGAACATGCAGCTTCTCTTATAAAAGTTTCTTACAATGAAGAAAAACCAGTATTTGATATTAGCCAGCCGGATGCAAAAATTTATCAGCCAAAACAGGGATTAGGTGGTACAGAAGTGCAGGTAAAACGCGGAGATGCAACAAAGGGAATGAATGATGCACAGGTATCAATTGAAGAAACATATTATACGCCTGTTTATCATCACAATCCAATGGAACCGCACGCTACGGCAGCAGAATGGAATGGGGATGAATTGACTGTGTATGATGCCACACAATCTGTTTTTGGTAATCGTTCCGCCATTGCAGGCATGCTGGGTATTCAGCAGGAAAAAGTAAGGTTGATCTCACCCTTTATTGGCGGTGGCTTTGGATCAAAAGGTTTTATGTGGGCAAATTCTATATTGGCGCCGATGGCTGCAAAATTTGTAAACCGCCCCGTAAAAATTGTATTGCAGCGCACGGAACAAATGTTTACCTGTGCCGGCAGGCGTTCTTTCACTATTCAAAAGATTGGATTGGGTGCAGACAAACAGGGAAAATTCACATCAGTGAAACATGATACTACTTCTGAAACATCTTTCGTAGATGAATTTGTGGAAACTGCCGGTGTCGCTACAAAAATGTTGTATGATTCGCCCAACCTTGATATTACGCAGAATATTGTTCGCCTTAATAAAGGCACACCTGCCCAACACGGGCGCCGGTGAAGCACCCGGAACCTATGCTTTTGAAGTGGCATTGGATGAGCTTGCTTATAAATTAAACATAGACCCGGTTCAGCTAAGGCTCATAAATTATGCAGAAAAAAATCCGGAGGATGGCCATCAATGGTCTTCCAAAAACCTGCGCGAATGTTATGAGAAAGGAGCTCAATCAATTGGGTGGAATAAACGCAATAACAGCCCGGGAATTACTAAAGAAGGCAATTACCTTGTTGGATATGGAATGGCCACGGCTACCTATCCCGCCAACCGCAGTAAAGCCAGCGTACGGTTAAAGCTTTACCAGGACGGGCATGCAGTGGCAGCTTGTTGTACGCAGGATATCGGTACAGGAACGTATACTGTAATGGCGCAGGTAATGGCTGATGCCTTAGGATTGCCGGTTGATAAAGTTGAATTCAAACTGGGAGATACTATCTATCCGCAAGGGCCCAATTCCGGAGGGTCTCAAACTATGGCTACTACAGGCCCTGCTGTTCGTGCAGCCGCATTAACCGTTAAAAGTAAAGTGATACAACTTGCCATTGCTGATAAAAAATCGCCTTTATATGGGCAGTCGGAAGAGGAAATTACAGTTGATAACGGAAAATTATCTTTAAAAAATGATTCTTTAAAGGTGAAACTTATACGCAGATACTTACGAGAAATAAGATGCCGGTTATTGAAACAGAAATTACTACCAATGTTTCTACACGGAAAATCAAAAAACGGAAAGTAATCCGGCTGCAAAACAAGGGTGGCGGACAAGGCGGAGGTGGTAAAGCAAGGTGGCGGAGGCAAAGAAGAAGGTGGGGCGAAACAGGAAAAGATGAAAGTAAAAACAATCCCTTTGTAAAAGAAGATGAAAGTCTGGATCGTAAGAATATCGCCTTTCATTCTTTTGGGGCGCATTTTGTGAAAGTCCTGGTTGATCCGCTTACCTGGTACCGTAAAGGTCGATAAGTGTGTGAGCGTGATGGATGTTGGTAAAATATTAAATGCTAAAACAGCTAAAAGCCAGATAATGGGTGGCGCTATTTTTGGTATTGGCATGGCTCTTATGGAAGGCAGTGTATATGATCCGAACAATGGCCGGATTGTTACAAAAGATCTCGCAGATTACCTGGTTCCTGTTCATGCAGATATGCCCGTGTTTGATATACAGTTTATTGACAAAGCAGACCCATATATAAGCCCGGTAGGTGCAAGAGGCGCAGGGGAAATCGGTATTACCGGTATAACAGCGGCTATTGCAAACGCAGTTTATAATGCAACCGGTAAGCGGGTAAGGGATTTGCCCATAACGCCGGATAAATTGCTATAAACCGGTAATATCGTGCAGAAGGTTTATCGCAAAGAACGCAAAGGAAAAAAAACGCAAAGAACGCAAAAAGCACAAATTTAAGGACTATCGTGAAGATACTATTATAGTATGTTTAATCTTTGCGTCCTTTGTGTAACCTTGGCGCCCTTTGGACACCTAATCGAAAAGTGTATCTCAAAGAACGCAAAGAAAAAAAACGCAAAAAAGCCAAATTTCGAAGGCGTATCGCGAAGAACTTTGTTTAAACTTGGCGTCCTTTGCGTAACCTTGGTGGCCTTCGCGATACTAAAAAGGGTATCGCAGAGAACGCAAAAGAAAAAAACGCAGAGGACGCGAAGAACCAATATACTGCAGGCTTCCTGCCCTCAAATATTTACTTCATCAAGTATAAGAGGCGTTGAATTTATAGGCAATGAAAAATAAAAAGCTGATCCGTCCTCTTCGCTTTCTACCCAAATTTCTCCATGATGCCGTTTTATAATATCCCTGCATATATAAAGCCCCAGCCCAAATCCTGAAATAAGAACCGACATCTTTTTTGTTCTGTAAAAACGGTCAAAAATTTTATCTTGTTCTTCAACTGCTATTCCTATTCCGGAATCTTTCACTTTTATAATTAATTCAGAATTGGTTTTTTTCTGAAGATACGATCACTTCTTTAGCACCTGGTGAATATTTGATAGCATTCGATAAAAGATTGATGAGTACCTGTTCGATTCTTTGCCTGTCGGCAGATATAATTTGATTTACCAGAAGCGCCATTTCTTATAATTTTATGATGAACAGAAACGATCTGAAATGAAGCGATGGTTTCATCAATAAATGAATCCACGTCAAATTCGTCAATGTTAAGATGCAATTGCCCGCTTTGAATTTTTGACACATCCAGGAGGTCTGAAATAAGCTGCTGAAGCTTATTTACATTTTCAAGCGCTTTATGAACATATTGCTTATTGGGCTCTTTATTTTCTATTGACTCCAGCACCTGCAAATATGCCTTAATACTCGTTAACGGAGTCTTTAATTCATGGCTTGCTATCCCAATAAATTCATCTTTCTTTTGCTGGCTTTCCATGATCTGGTCCATCAGCTTGTTAAAAACCACAGAAAGTGTGCTGATTTCATCTTTACCGCCCGCATAAACATGGCTTTTATAATTACCTGTTTTACTTACCCCTTTCATGATATTTACCAGGTAGAGAAGGCGGTTGGAAATATAACGCTGAACAACAATGGCTATTAAAAAAGCAAGGCCTACGCCCACAACCAATAATACAATGGCGATCTGGTACTGGGTATTTTTTATTTTATCCAGTTCGGTCAGGTCAACTCTCAGGCAAACTATCCCGATTATTTCATTGTTGTTTATAATATTATTATTTATTAAAAGCTGTCCCCCGCGTAAATTCAAATTTTTTCCCTTTTAATATATTTGAAGAAATATCAAAATTGCCTGCTCCCGGTTTTGTGTACCTGGCAAAAACATTTCCGCGTTTATCAAGTATCGCTGCATTCAAAACCTCAGGCGCTACTTTTTCCAGGTCAGATAAAATCTCTTTTGCCGCATCGTTGTCCTGGAATTGAATCGCCGAAATACTGCTTGAACCAATTACCTGCGCGAGGCTGATCATGCTATCAGCCTTGCGTTGCTTATAATCTTTGATATGGGTAACTACAAAAGCGGTAAAGCAGAGGCCCAGAACGACCACGCTTGTAAAAACCTGCATGAGAACAAGCTTATTTCTTATCGATATGTCCCGTAGATTAAACAATTTTAATAATGGTAGAATAATAAGATTCTATACTTTTTTTAATCAACTATTATAGCAAGCTTTAGTAACTGAGAACTTGCTTTCAAGCCTGCCGCATTTATAGATTTGACATTCGCTTCAAACTTAAGTTTATCATTTACAACGACAAAGTTAAAAGCGGCTCCCAGTTCGGCGAAACCTGCTTCTTCACTTATGGTAAGAGTCCTTTATTTATTTTTGATAAAATAGATGAAAGTGGAAAAGAAGAATTTGCTGAAATAAAAAGAATATTGCAAGGGGTGATTTCATCCGGGTTATTGAAATAGCCTGATGATTATTTTTTTATTTTTTACAGTGTTTGTTTTTGCTATTTCAGTTAAAGGCCCCGCAACGGCGACGAACCAAAAATTCCAATTGATAAAGTTATTTTCTACACCACTTGTATCCCAATCAATATACCTGGTGAAATTATAAATAAATGCAGCCTTAAGATTAGCCTCTTGTTCCTGTGTTTGCGCCAAAGCAGTTCTTCCAAAAGAACAAAGCAACATAAGAAAAAGAAATCTTGTGACCATAATATTTAAGTTGTTAGCTGGCATTATGCAAAGGGCAATCCCGACAAAGTGTATAACACAAATACACGTTATAAGTTTATTCCAACTTTAAATAATCCATTAATACCGGGTTGTTCAAGAACCGTTGAATATAAAAATCCATCTGCTGTGCGGAAGCCGGGATCCAGCCATTTTGTATTAAATACATTGTGAATATTTAAACTTGCCGTTATCTTGTTTTTGAAATAGTTTCCCGGTACTGATAACACAGTTCGTAAGGAAGTATCCCTTTACCGGGCCATATGGATCAGTTCTTGGTACCTGCCGTTCACCTACCCAATTTCCCGAAAGGCTTACGGTAAAAAGATCTGCGAGATGCATAGTGATGCCAGCATTGCCTTTCACTTTTGCCACGCCGGGAACGTTCCCCGAAGTATGGGTGACGAGATTTTTTCCTTTTGAATCCTGGTAAGTAAAATTCAGGAAAGCCGGAAATATTTTTTGTTAGCTATTATATCTATAATGCCTCTCTGCTCCATTTACTGTAATCACGCCTGGATTTTTATCGGGCGTTAAGCCTGAAAGATTTCCAAGAACAATTACATCAGTAAGTTCATTGCGGAAACCATTTACCTGCAGCCGTAAATTATCGGAGAAAGAATAAATGCCGTTTATTTCATACGTTCTTATCTTTTCTTTTTTAAGTTGAAAGTTACCGGAAGGAGGAGTTTGGTATATTTCTAAATTGGTAGGGGCACGAAAAGCGGTACCGAACTGAAATTTTAATGTAAGCTTTTTATTAGGCTGGTTTACGATGGCAACTCTCGGGCTTACTGCATCGCCAAAATAACTATTATGGTCGTACCGGCCGCCAAAAGTAAAGTTTGTTTTGCCCAACAGGCCGGTACTTAAGATATATTGCAAATAGCTTCCAAAGTTATTTCTTATGTCATGTACTCTTGGTAAAAAAGTTGAGTGAATATTTACGACTGTATCCCTGCCATCTATAAAATAATTAGTAGTGAGATCAAGCGTTGATTTCCGGGAGCCAGCTTCAACATTATCCCTGTAGAAATCGATGCCTGCAGAAAATTTATGTGCCTCTGAAGGTGAATAATTTGCGGAGACCTCCGCGGAGCTGCGGTTGGAAAAACTGGCAATCGGAAGGCGTATTAACTTCGTGCCATCGGTTGTTACATATATATATGAATCGTCGGCTATGCCCGTTTCGCGGTATACCAACCGGCCGAGGAAATTTAATTTATCATTTGCCTTATATTCATTTTGAATAAACCAGGTTCGTAAAAAAGAATCGTCCAGGCCTGATTTTTCGCCTCTTATATTTCTTTGTATGATTCCAAGGATTCCCTGGTTATCATATCCCTGTGAAGGAAGGCCCGAGGTATACCGTTGGGCTATTAGCATATGCTCCCCAGCCCATGGGGGTTTTATAAGTCCGGTAACCCAAAGTGGTTTTCGATTTCTTAGCATAATAGCTCAGTAAGGCATTAAAGGAGTATGCTTTATCAACATATGAACCGGAATATTCAGGATCCCTGTTTGTAAATTTCGGCCCGTCGGAACTATACAATGTGCCGGCAACAGCAAATTCAAATTTTGATTTCCTTAATCCTAAGTTTATTTTTTCAAACGATGTATTAAAACTGCCGAATCCCTGTTCCGCATGCAGGCCATTGATGTCGGCTCCTTTTTTTGAAATAATATTAATTACGCCTCCAAAAGCATTCGCGCCGTATAGTGCAGAAACCGGCCCCCATATAATTTCGATACGCTCAGCATTGTGCAGGCTATAGGCGGGGCCGGCCATATCATTGCTGCCAAGGATATTATTTTCAACGATGCCGTCTATCATCAGCAATGCCCTTAAATTTTCGGCACCGTACATGCCCCTGAAATAAATTAGCGTTGGAGCATATCCATTTATATGGATCATATCTATTCCGGGGATATCTCTTAATGCATCTTCAAGTTGTTCGTATCCCCGTTCTTCAATTTGCCGTGCTGTAATAACTGTGATCGTTGAAGGCGCTTCTGAAGTCGTTTGCAGGTAGCCGGAAGCTGTAACCACTTTTATATTCATCAGTTCTTCCAGCGATAGATCTAAAAGTTTGGCAACATTCGGTATCGAATCCGGCTGCGCTTTTAAAACGGAAAAAGCAGGCAGTAAAATCAATACCAAGTAAAACTTAATTCTCATAAACTTAATTTATCAGCGTCACAAATAAATAACAGTTATAACCGGTAATGACTTAATTAGATGTTTATGGGTTTTATAAATCTGAGATCAATGGTTGTTAGGGATAATAATCAAGCTATATTTCTTCTTATTGTCTCCAGCAAATAAGAAGTTTCAAAGGGTTTTGTAACTAACCCGTTTGCCATGCATTCCTGGATATTGTTCACTAAATCATAATGAGCTGAAAAAAGAATCACGGGAATATGCTTGGTTTCATTTGATTTCTTTAGCATCTTGCATATTTCACGGCCATCCGCCCCGGAAAGTGCTACATCCAGCAAAATTAAACCAGGGGAAAAACTTTTAATTGCCTGGGAAATATCAGCAGCTTTGGCTATTGCCATTACGGAAAAGTCATTCATTTTTAAAAGAATCTGCACCACAGCCAGAATATCCGGATCATCATCGACAATAAGTACTTTGCTCATTAAAAAAACAATAGGTAATAAAAGCTTTTTTGCAACAATAATCACACCAATCAGCAAAAACATTATTAAAACGTTTTTTAATGTTATTTTAACTGGTATTCAGTGGTGAAGGCTGTATGTTTCCTCATTTGAATGCTCTTTATTTGAAATAATTCTTTAAACGGAAAATAAGGCATTACAAAACATTGGTTTAAGGATACCAAAACGGATGCTTGTATCTTATAGAGAGCTTAACAGCCTGAACAAAAATACCGGGTTAGCAATAATTGTCTGCCGCTATGTAGACATTTAGAATAAGAGTTTGCTCCCAAACCATTATTTGAAACATGCAAATAGGGCTATGTTAATATGAAGATTGTTGCATTCATTCTACAGTATGAGGCATGCCCCATGCGATTTTGAACGTTTGTATATTCCTAAGCTGTCTTCGAAAAAGTATAAGACTAAGGATTGGCGCTTCAATAAAAATTATTTTCCGGCCCAATCAGGTTATTTTTCCATCATAGTATGGTAGGTTTAATTAGTGTACAGCAAGCCCCTGTAGCAGTGATGTTTAAACCCACAAAGTATAAAGGTTTTTATTTTGAGCTCTTCAACATGCATTATTTCAAATAACAACAAGGTATTTATTACCGGTTTAAAGCTTTATTTAAAAATTGATTAATCTTAGAAAAAAATTCTTACTCAGGCATCGGCGTTATTTTATAAATTCAATTGCCACAGTACTGAATGTAAGATAAAAACTATATTTTAGAGATAGAATTAATAGAATGCCGGTAAGGAGATGATAAAGTCAACGTTGAAAATTTTCCGGCAAACCATTGCTTATATCCATAACTACTGATCTTAGCTCGTCCAAAAATGCATTTATACAAAACTTCCAAGGGCATTATTTTAAAATCTGCCGGTCATTCTTATCTATTCACAGAAGACTGGAATATTCTGATTAACCAGCAAAATTTGTATGAGCTATCTTAAGCAACAGGCGTCGGTTGCTGAAATAATAAATGAAGATCAAAGTAATGATTATATAGATAATTATTTGCTGCCTCCGGTTGGAAGCCAGGAAGTGTGGGCCGCAGGGGTTACTTATCTTAGAAGCCGTGATGCAAGAATGGAAGAATCAGAAGATGCCGGCAGTGCTGATTGTTATCAAAAAGTATATGAAGCAGAACGGCCTGAATTATTTTTTAAAGCGTTACCTCATCGTGTCGCCGGCCACAATGAGCCGGTAAATATTCGTAAGGATTCTGTTTGGAATGTACCCGAGCCAGAGCTTGCACTTTACATCAATTCATCAGGAGATATACAGGCATATACTATTGGTAACGATATGAGCTCGCGGAGTATTGAGGGTGAAAATCCTTTGTACCTGCCACAGGCAAAAGTCTATGAAAGAAGTGCGGCGCTTGGCCCTTGTTTATTTGTAACAAACAAACAAATAAGTTTAGGCACTGCCATTCAAATGAACATTTTCAGAAACGGGCAGAAAATGTTTGATGACGCTACCACACTTGATAAAATGAAGCGGTCATTGAAGGAACTTGCAACATGGCTATTTCTGGAGCTTGATTTTGCACATGGATGTTTTTTGTTAACGGGAACCTGTGTGGTGCCGCCGGTTGATTTTACATTACAAAAAAATGATGTTGTAAACATAAGTATTGATGGAATAGGGACGCTTACTAATACAATTACCATAAAAGCTTAAACATAACTTGTCACCGTTTTTTAAATACAGAATGCGTGCCGTCGATGCCAATCATAACAGCCTTTGCGATTAATTGTTAGCAGCCGCTTTTCTTCAATACGAAGTTGCCCTAAGACAAAATTAAAATCAAAACCTACATTTTTAAAATTGTAAAATTCAGTTATGCAAAAAAAATTATTTGGATTATTGATGTGTACCCCTATATTTTTTATGTTGAATGCACAACAAAAATTTAATGGCATAGACGCTAATATGAGTAATATTTACCGCCTGTCTGATGCAAAGACACGATCAATAAGCCCGGAGAATTTTAACGGTGCTAAAGGAGGGGGAGGTAAAGCTACAACCGGTACAGGCTCAGGCGCTTCAAGAGAATTAGGAAAGGGATGGAAGGTAAGCCCAAGTGTTGTTATAAAATCTAAAACAGTCTATACGGTTGCAGAAATTGAAGGTTCAGGAGCAGTTCAGCATATATGGATGACACCCACGGGCAACTGGCGTTATTCTATTCTACGGTTTTATTGGGATGATGAAACGACACCTTCGGTGGAAGTTCCTGTAGGCGATTTTTTTGGAATGGGCTGGGGACAATATGCACCATTGCAATCGCTGGCGGTTTGTGTAAATCCGGGCAGTGCTTTTAATTGCTACTGGCCGATGCCATTTAGAAAAAAGTGCAGGATAACGATGGAAAATATTGATGATGAGGATATGGTTTTATATTACCAGGTAGACTATGTATTAACTGACGTTCCTGATGATGCGGCCTATTTTCATGCTCAGTTCAGGAGGATAAACCCGCTGCCGTACAAACAGGACTATGTGTTGGTAGATAGTATAAGAGGCAGGGGCCAATATGTTGGAACCTATATTGCCTGGGGCGTTCATAACAATGGATGGTGGGGGGAAGGTGAAATAAAGTTTTTTATGGATGGAGACACGGATTACCCGACGATTTGCGGAACGGGAACCGAAGATTATTTCTGCGGCTCTTATGATTTTGATACGCATAAAAAAACTGAAGCCGGCGTTGATGTATCAGAATACACTCCATTCTCAACTCCATATTCCGGATTAATACAAGCGATAAAAGGAGATGGCCATTATAATGTTTCGCAACGTTTTGGTTTATACCGCTGGCACATTCATGAGCCGATCAGGTTCGAAAAAAATCTAAAGGTAACCATACAGGCATTGGGCTGGCGAAGCGGCGGACGGTATCTTCCGCTGCAGGATGATATCGCTTCGACGGTATTCTGGTACCAGGCAGGCGCCCATGGGCCTTTCCCAAAATTTCCATCAAAGGATGCATTAGAAATAAATTGATGACAGCAACAATTGATGAGAGGTACCGCAACAAATCTCCAAACGCTGACAAATACAGTTAGAGGATAAAAGCGTAAAAATTGCCATGACTGCTGTAATATTATTTCCCTAAAGATTACTGACAGCGTCATTATAAATAGGACATTGCAGTGACAATATAAATTTAGTGAGCGCCTTCTTATTAGGTCTTCAAACCTTAAAATATCAGCGTCTGATTACAAGTTCCTGGAATGTGGTTTGCTGCTTTTTATGTGAATGGTGTTTTTATTGACAAATTTTTTCTAAAAGCTTTTTTTCTATAATACTCATCTGGCATATGAACCTTCTTATTATTTCTTTTTAAAAATTTAACATGTACATCAAAAAAACAAAGCAAAGATTTTTTGATACAAGAAATTGATAGTAGTTTTAGAAAGAATTATTTTGATCTGTTTTTCTTTATTAGCAATCATCATGAATAAGGTTGTTATCACATAAAGTTATAAAGCGCCTGCGGGAATCTTTTACATCCTCCCGAAAGTTTCCCCATAGTTTGTTGATGCGAATACAATGAATTCATTGCTTGATTCATAAAGTTCTTTACTTCGCGACTTTTATTTTTAAAAATCTAAATATAAAACTATGGCCAAAGATTCAATAACCGACATTCATATTATTTGGATGACAACTGGTTTAAGTTGTGACGGCGATTCTGTAGCTATGACAGGTGCAGTAAATCCCAGCCTTGAAGATATCGCTTTAGGCGCCTTACCGGGAATGCCCAATGTGCACATACACAGCCCCGTTATTTCTTATGAAACAGGAGATGAATTAATGGCATGGTGGTATAAAGCGGAGAGGGGAGAACTTGATCCTTTTGTGTTAATACTTGAAGGATCAGTGCCTAATGAAGAAGCGATTAAAGATACGGGTGGCCATTGGGCTGCCATGGGAACAACAGGCCCATTTGGGCAGCCGATAACAACCAATAGCTGGCTTGACAGGCTTGCCCCGAAAGCTGCAGCCGTTGTTGCAGTAGGAACTTGTGCAACCTATGGAGGTATCCCCGCAATGAAAAACAATCCTACCGGGCGCCATGGGGTTGCCTGATTATCTTGGCTGGAAGTGGAAATCAAAAGCAGGCCTTCCTATTGTGTGCATTCCTGGTTGCCCTGCACAACCTGATAATACTACTGAAACACTTTTATACCTTGTTTTTCAATTAGCGGGTAAGGCGCCAATGATTCCGCTAGATGATGCCCTCCGGCCTAAATGGCTTTTTAGCCATACGGTTCATGAAGTTTGCGACAGGGCCGCCTTCTATGAGCAAGGAGATTTTGCACAGGAATATGGTTCTCATAAATGCCTTGTTCAGATAGGCTGTAATGGGCCTATTGTTTATTGCAATGTTCCTAAAAGAGGTTGGCAAAATGGCATTGGAGGTTGTCCTAATATTGGTGGTATTTGTATGGCTTGTACGATGCCCGGTTTTCCTGATAAATTTATGCCTTTCATGGATGAGGCCCTGGGTGCAAGATTCTCCTCTAATGGAGCTAAATATACCTATGGGCCTTTGTTAAGAGTGTTCCGCGGCATAACCACAAGGAAAAAAGATCAGGAGCCAGGCTGGAGGAAACCAGGTAAAAAAATCAAAGCGGTTATCAGCCAACATGGCAATAAAATGTCACGATTATCTACACTTCATTATTTATTTTATAAAATTATTATTATGCCTGAAGTACTAACCAAACCAGCTATCACTGAAAATAAACCAAACATTGTTGTAAAAGAAATGTCCTGGGATCCCATTACCCGCATAGTTGGCAGCCTGGGTATCCATTGCAAAATTGATTTTACCAACCGGCAAGGTGCAGGAATGTTACAGCACTTCTATGGTCTTTCGTGGCTTTGATATTTTTATGAAAGGTATTGATCCGCGCGATACGCATTTTATTTCCAGCCGTGTTTGTGGCATTTGCGGAGACAATCATATGACCACGTCTGTACTTAATCAAAATATGGCCTATGGAGTAAAACCTCCGCGTCTAGGTGAACTGGTAGTTAATCTCGGTGAATCTGCTGACTTTATGTTTGACCATGCTATTTATAATGACAATTTATGTAATGTAGATTTCTGCGGGCAAATGGTAAAAGAAACCAACCCCAGTGTATATGAAAAAGCCAAACATACTGAATCTCCAAATGCTAAAATTCATGGATATAATACCATTGCAGATATCATGGATTCGCTCAATCCTTTTTCAGGCAAAGGATACATGGAATCCCTTCAAATGTCGAGATTAACCAGGGAAATGTTTTGTCTAATGGAAGGCCGCCATACACATCCGTCAACGTTAGTTCCGGGTGGCGTAAGCACAACAATAACACACCAGGTTCTTACAGATTACTATGTCAGGCTAATGAAATATATTGAGTATTGTAAAAAGATAGTGCCCATGCATGACGACCTGTATGATTTCTTTTATGAGGCCTTACCCGGCTATGAAAGAGTAGGATATAGGGACACCAACCTGGTTTGCTGGGGTTCTTTTGATAACCCGGAATATTGCGATTACAGTTATAAAAATATGACAGATTGGGGCCGCAAAAGATTTATAACACCCGGTGTGGTGATCAATGGAGAACTTGGTAACCACCGACCTTGTAGAGATTAACCTTGGAATAAGAATTCTTTTCGGCAGTTCTTATTATGATGATTGGGCCAATGAAAAAATGTACGTGCCAAAAGATCCATTGGGAAATCCCGTTGATAGAAATCATCCATGGAATAAAACAACCAAACCCAAACCGCAAAAAAGGGACTTTGCAGGAAAATATACGTGGGTAACTTCTCCCAGGTGGTTCGATAAACGTACCGGTACTCATGTATGCTGCGATACAGGCGGTGGCCCTTTTGCAAGGCAATGGGTTACAGCCAAAGCAGGCTTGGTAGATATTGGATATATAAAAGCAACCGGCGATTCTCTTGAAATGAACCTTCCGAAAACAATGGGAATGCCCGAAATGCAACAGGTATGGAAAATTCCTAAATGGAGCAATGCAATTGAAAGAGACCGTGCGAGGGCATATCATCAGACTTATTCAGCCCTGGTGGGCTTGTACAGCCTGGAAAAAGCACTGGATGAAGTTCACGCAGGACGTACAAAAACATGGACGCCATTTAAGGTTCCTAAAGAATCAGTAAGCTGTGGTTTTCATGAAGCGGCAAGAGGTGTAATATCTCATCACATGGTTATAGAAGACAGTAAGGTCGCTAATTACCAGATGTTTCCTCCTACTCCCTGGAATGCAAGCCCAAGGGATAGCTTTGGCACACCCGGCCCTTATGAAGATTCAATTCAGAACACACCAATATTTGAAGAAAATGGCCCGGATAATTTTAAAGGTATTGATATCATGAGAGCTGTTCGCAGCTTCGATCCTTGTTTACCATGTGGTGTGCACATGTATCTGGGTGGGGGAAAATTAATAAAATCAACCCATACACCTACAGCACTGGCATCATATAACGGAGGAAATAAAAAATAATAATTTGTGAATTATAAGTAATGACTGTGAGCGGTAAGTGTGAATAGTACATTACGCTTTTGCAATTGACCTGTAATAATTCACTATTCACAATGTAATAAATGTCATTGCCTATGGTTTCTTCTTCTCTAATATCCAGGCTGAGAAAGATTGCTACTCCGCTTCCGGAAACAGAAGTAGAGAGATGTAATTTTTGCGGGTCAATACTACCCGAGGATCACCGGCATCTCGCTGATCTGTCCGTCATGAAATTTATATGCACATGCGACATGTGCTTAATAAAGAATGCTGAAAACCATAACTACCAGCCTCTTCCTCAACGTTATCTTAATCTTGAGAGCTTCAATTTATCTGATCAGCTATGGTCAGATTTTTTAATTCCCGTTAATATGGCCTTCTTTGTGAGAAGCACCTTAAAGCATGGTACCGTTGCCTATTATCCTGCCCCAACCGGCGCCACAGAATCAAAACTGAAAATGGATGCATGGAACAATCTTGTAGAATTAAATCCAATCTTACATGATCTTGCGCCTGACCTGGAAGCCCTTCTGGTTAACAGGCTTGAAGACAACGGCCAGTATTATATAGTGCCGGTTGACAGTTGTTATAAACTTATTGGAATGATACGAATTGCATGGAAAGGGATCTTCGGAGGAAAAGAAGTGAATGACATTATCAACCAGTTTTTTAACGAATTAAAAGAAAAATCTGCCCGATGCCCGATTTAAAATTTGAAATTATATCATCCGAAGTAAAACCATATGCAGTACTGCCAACGCTTTCATTTCAACTTCAGATTACAAATAATACGGAAAATGAAGAAGTGTATGCAGCATCGTTAAAATGCCAGGTAATGATAGAAGCAATTAAACGGACTTATAATGAAGAATCAAAAAACAAGTTGCATGAGTTATTTGGAAAACCTTCCCGCTGGGATGAAACACTTAAAACTTTTTTCTGGACAATTTTAAATATTCCAGTTCCAAGGTTTACCGGTAAAACTATTGTAGAGGTTACCATACCCTGTAGTGAAGACCAGGCGCTTGCAGCAGGCAAATATTTTTATGCAGTGTCTGACGGCGCCGTCCCGTTGTCTTTTTTATTTAGCGGAACATTATTTTATAAAGATGCCGATGGTGATTTACAGGTAACCTTAATACCCTGGGAAAAAGAAGCATTGTGGAAGATGCCTGCACAACTATGGCAGGATATGATGACTATTTATTTCCCCGGCAAAAGATGGCTCCAGGTAAAACAGGATACCTATGACAGGCTCGTTATGTTCAAATCACAAAGCACTTTCCCTACATTGGAAACTGCCGTGGAATCTCTTCTCGATGATGCATTGAAAGATATTGAACTTCTGCAAAAACACACAGCATGAATGAAATTATAAACGGAGAAAATATTGAATTCATATTGGAAAACCTCACGCGAACACTTCTGTATGAAGGATATGCATTATACCCCTATTATCGCTCGGCAATAAAAAATCAAAAGCCAATCCCTTTTGGCGTAATCTTTCCAAAAGATTATAATGCCTTTCATGAACATTCGCATTCTAATATGCAATCGCAATGTATTGTCACCGGCAGCGATAATCTAACGTTAAACATAGACGTACGGTTTCTTCATTTAAGAAAAACAGAATTGTTTGAATACAATAAAAATGAGAATGATTATGTCCCCGTTTTTAATCTGGAAATAAATGGAAATATTTACCAGGCCGGATGGCAAACTATTGAACGAAAAATCATAGCCGGGAACCTTACTGTTTCTGAACTCATCAATAACGGCAAAACCATCCCTGTTCAGTTTGATAAAGCAAATGAAGGTGAAATAATACTGAATGAACAAAATGAAGCGACTGCCCAAAGCATTGTCAGCGTTTCTGAAATTAAGGGAAGTATAAAAATTGATGCAACCCCTGTGGAAGATATGCCCGGATCATTTCGTATAACCGTTGCCGTTACCAACAATACCCGCGTTCCAAATGGTGATACTGTTTCAAGGGATGAAGCGCTTGCTGCAATCATTTCTTTCAACGCACATAATATTGCAAAGCCTGCAGGGTGAATTTATTTCTCACCAGGATACTCCTGAAAAATGGAAACACGCTATTGCAGCCTGCAATAATATTAATACATGGCCCATAGTGATTGATAAGAAAAATACAACGTTGCTTTCATCGCCTATTATTTTATATGATTACCCGGAAATAAATTCACAAAGTTCCGGCGATTTGTTTGACAGCACAGAAATTGAAGAAGCGCTGTTACTTCATGTAAATCTTTTATCGGATGATGAGAAAAAAAGAATCGGAGGCAATGATGAAAAATTGCAGGCCATGCTTAATAGGGTAAATAACATGACGCCCGAAGACCTGAATATTTATCACAGCGTAATGAAAGCCAGTACCGGGGAATTTTAAATACTCCATGTCCCCTCGCCTTTGGAGAGGGGGTTGGGGGTGAGGTTAAGCCAGGCGGCCATTTGAGATCTGTAACCGGGTAATAATAAATGAAAAAAATTAATTATGAGAGCAGCGGGTTTAATGGACGATGCCCCGGGAGAAGTGGTTAAAATAATTGACGGTATTCTTTACAGCAAAGGTGACAAAGTAAAATTGAACCTGGGCAAACGGAGATCAGATACTTCAGATTTATTTCTCAATGGCAGGATTGCTACCATAGAAGTCATTCATACGGATTATGACGGTATCATTCATATAGCAGTCACCATTGATGATGATCCGGGCCAGGATATGCAGCGGGAATTAGGTATGTATCTTTTTTTTCGAACGGATGAAGTTGAACTTGTAAAGTAAGCGTTCATGAGTAAGCATTTAAATCCTAAATATAAAAATCATACATCTTTCTGCCTCTCTTGTCGGAGAAGAAGTTGGGCAAGGCCTTAAAAATTTTAATATGGAAAATAACACCTCAGCGGCAAATGAAACGCGGCAGCCGATAGACCAAACGCCTTCACGAAAAAAAAGAGTAATGATTGCCGGTATAGGAAATATGTTTATGAAAGATGATGGCTTTGGAAGCGCTGTTGTGAAAAGAATTGCTAACAAACAGTTTCCCGAGGGTGTGGAAGTAAAAGATTTCGGAACCAGCGGGCTTAAACTGGCTTATGATCTTATGAAGGGTTACGATGGATTAATTTTTATAGATGCTTCTGCAAGAGGAGAAAAGCCGGGAACGTTATATGTAATCGAACCAAATGAAAGTGATTTCAGCCACGATCTGGAAGAGGGCGGCCCTATTGATCCTCATGGGGCCGACCCGGTAACAGTTTTGAGGTTTGTGAAATCAATTGGCTCATGGCCTGGAAAAGTAACTATAGTCGCGTGCGAACCCGAATCTGTTGATGAGTTTGAAATTGGTTTGAGCGATCCGGTGAATTTAGCCATAGACCAGGCAGTGGAGATGGTAGAAGAAATTATTAATGAAATTTATTCAGAAAAAAAAGTGTCATGAATATATTCTCACAGAATGATTTGGACGGCGTCCAGGAAGTTATAAAAAAAACTAACGGTCAAAATAATTTTATTTTAAAGGAGGAAGAACCTCTGGAAGATGAAATAGCTGAACTTAACAGACAGAGCGAACGTATTCAGCAGTTAATAGAAGATATAGAATCATTACCTGATCTGAAAGCAAGAAACCTGATGCAGGAATGCATACAGGAGATGCTTGGCTTTTATGGAAACGGCCTTGAAAGAATATTAAAAATTATTTCTGGCGGGAACAGTTCCGCTGCCCGGGAGATTTATAATAACCTTATTGAAGATAGTTTTATCAATGGGCTTTTGCTCATCCATGATCTTCACCCCCTGGATTTAAAAACGAGGCTGCACAAAGCATTGGACAAAGTAAAACCATATATGGACAGCCACGGAGGAAGCGTGGAAATTGTAAGCGTGGAAAATGGCGTTGCAAAATTAAAACTTTCCGGGAGCTGTAATGGCTGCCCGTCTTCTTCCAGTACATTAGAGCTTGGAATTAAGGAAGCAATTGAGGAATTTTGTCCTGATCTTTTGGGACTTGAAGTTGAAGGCATAAGCGCGGTGCCAAAAGCAGAAAAGAAATTGAATGAAACAGGGTGGAGCAGCATTAACGGCCTAGATAAATTACCTGATGGCTCTATGTTGGCGGTGGAAAGCAAGGGAGTGCCTTTAATTGTTTGCAGGGTTAATAACCAATTGTATGCATACCGGAATTTTTGCCCGGCCTGCGAAAGATCTTTTACTAACGGGAGTTTAAATGGAAGTGTTTTGGCTTGCCAGTTAGGCCATCGTTACGATGCTCAACATGCCGGTATATGTACGGATGATCCTGCTATTTACCTGGAGCCATTTCCATTATTGGAAGAAAATGGCAGAGTTAAAATAGCAGTAAGATAAAAATAAGCTCATGCATGAATTATCTGTTTGTCAAAGTATCCTAAATACTATAGAAACCGAACTAGGCAATAAGGGCCTCGAGAATATCCGTGAGATCCATCTTAAGATCGGGATGCTTGCATGTATTGAACCTGACGTTCTAAAAAATATTTTTCAATTTATAAAAGCAGGTACGCCTTTCGAGCATTCAGACCTCGTTACTGAAATGGTTGACGTGTCGGCGGAATGTAAAAAATGTGGTAATCTATTTAAGGTTGAAAAATATGTATTCGTTTGCCCTCTTTGTGGCGAACCATCTTCCAACATAACGGAAGGAAGAGAATTATTAATCAGTAAAATTATTTTAGAAGAACCATCTTATGCATAAATTAACCAACAAAGCTGTAGGATCCCTGCAGGTTCATGACGTTTCATTAAGCCTGTTGAAAGCAAATGATTATATCGCCGAAATGATACGCGATGAAATGAAAGAAAGAAATATTCTGCTGCTTAACCTGGTTTCATCCCCAGGCAGCGGGAAAACATCATTGCTCGAAGAAACGATCAAACGATTAAAAGACAGGCTGAATATTGCAGTACTCGAAGGAGATCTTGAAACCGAACGGGATGCCATACGAATAAGGCAGCAGGGTGTGCAGGCGTTACAGATTGTTACTCATGGCACCTGTCACCTGGAAGCGCAAATGATTCAGCAGGCAATGCCGAGTATAAATTTTGAAGGTATTGATGTTCTTTTCATAGAAAATGTTGGGAACCTTGTATGCCCGGCTTCCTATGACCTTGGTGAAGATATCCGCGTAACATTGGTATCCTGCACTGAAGGAGATGATAAGCCAAAAAAATATCCAAGCATGTTTCTCACAACAGATATTATGCTGGTTACCAAATCTGATTTGTTGCCTTATGTTCCTTTTTCGGTAGATGCCGTAATTAAGGATGCTCACGAAGTAAACGAAAAAATTGAAAGTTTTGTGTTATCCAGTTTGAAAGGAGAAGGCATGGAGTGAATGGTGTGATTGGTTGCTGGAAAAAGTAAATCAGAAAAAAGAAGTGACTGTTAATAATATTTTTTGAATGGCACCTTTGTGTGTAGGACTGAAGTCATTCATCTGTAAATAATAAAAACTTAACAAATATGTGTTTAGCAATTCCCGGGAAAATTGAATACATCGAAATGCTGAATGGTGACGATGCAGTGCAAATGGCCAAAGTATCTTTTGGTGGAATCATGAAAGAGGTAAGTTTAGAAATGGTGCCTGAGGCGCGGGTAAATGATTATGTGCTCGTGCATGTGGGCGTTGCCATTAGCATTGTAAATGAAGAAGAGGCACACCGGGTTTATCAATATCTGAAGGAGGTTGGTGAGTTGATGGACCTTGCGGATCAATAGTCGTCAATGGTCAATGACCCAATGACCCAATGACCCAATGATTCAATGATTCAATGACCCAATGACTGAATGACTCAATGACCCAATGACCAATGACCAATGACCAATATCACGATCATAATTAAATTATAAATGAAATACCTGTCTGAATACCGTTCACCCGAATTGGTGGAAGCTTTGCTTAAAGAAATAAAGCAAATAGTTACCAAAGACTGGAATATTATGGAAGTGTGCGGTGGGCAAACACATTCTCTGGTAAAGAACGGGTTGCTCAATATGCTTCCACACAATATACAAATGATACATGGCCCGGGATGCCCGGTATGTGTGACGCCGGTAAGCCTGATTGATAAAGCCGTTTATCTTGCAATGGAACACGGTGTGATTCTTTGTTCATATGGTGATATGATAAGGGTGCCCGGTTCCGAAATGAGCCTGCTCGAGGCAAAAGCAAAAGGAGCTGATGTGCGCATTCTCTATTCTCCTCTTGACGCTGTAAAAATTGCAAAAGAAAATCCTGGTAAAGAAGTTGTATTTTTTGCCGTAGGCTTTGAAACAACAGCGCCCGCTAATGCCTTATCTGTTATTCATGCACGCAGGGAAGGTATTAAAAATTATTCAATCCTTGCCTCTCATGTGTTAGTGCCACCTGCAATTGAAGAAGTGATGAATGATGAGCTTAGTAACGTAAATGGCTTCCTTGGAGCAGGACATGTATGTGCCATTATGGGTATTTATGAATACTATCCACTGGTTGAAAAATATAAAGTCCCGATTGTGATAACCGGTTTTGAACCCGTTGATTTGCTGGAAGGCATTTTAATGACTGTTAAACAATTAGAAGCAGGCGAAGCAAGAGTGGAAAATCAATATGCAAGGATTGTAAAGGAAGAAGGAAACATAAAAGCGCAGCAAACAATTTATGAAGTGTTTGAAGTGACCGACCGTTTATGGCGGGGAATGGAAGTTATTCCAATGAGCGGGTATAAAGTAAAAGAAACTTATCATGATTTTGATGCCGAAAGAAAATTTAATATTCATATTGAAGAAGCGCCTGAAAATCCTGAATGTATTGCCGGAGATATTATGAAAGGAATTAAAAAGCCTTATGAGTGCCGCAATTTTGGTAAGAAATGTAAACCCGTCAGCCCATTAGGAGCGCCAATGGTTTCTAATGAAGGAGCCTGTGCTGCGTACTATCATTATTCAGGCATGGCGGAACAAGTCGAAGCGTAATGAAAATATTATTTATTACTACATCATTTAACGGCATGGCACAGCGGGCATGGGTCGAGCTTGACCGGCTTAACCACCAGGTAAAAGTGCATATTGCTTCTACCGGAAAAAATATGACGGATGCCGTGGATGAATACAAGCCTGATTTGATCATTGCTCCCTATTTAAAGATTGCCATTCCTGAAAATATTTGGAAGAAATATACCTGTTTGATTATCCATCCCGGCATTCCCGGCGATCGTGGTTCATGCTCATTAGACTGGGCGATATTGAACAATGAAAAAGAATGGGGCGTAACAATTTTGGAGGCAACACAAAAAATGGATGCAGGGCCGATATGGGCCACGGCTGCATTTTCTATGAGGAATGTTTCTAAATCATTTTTATACCGGCATGAGGTAACACAGGCAGCGATGCAAGCCTTACTGCAGGCAGTACAGCGATTTGAGGAAAAAAATTTTATCTCAAACGAATATGAAGAAGTTAATCTTACGGGAAGGGCAAATGGAACCGCGCCACCAGGCAAAGTGATTTTTGTTTTTCATGGAACGACGATACGGCGTCTGTTATTCGTAAAATCAATGCTGCCGATAGTTCTCCCGGCGCATTGAGCAAGATTTTTGATGAAGAATATTTTTGTTATGGCGCCGCAGAAGAAGCAACAATGATCGGAAACGCAGGCCAAGTATTGGCGCAACGTCATCAGGCTGTTTGCATCGCAACGGGAGATTCAGCTTTATGGATTCAATGTTTGAAGAAGAATGAAGAGGGTGAGATAAAATTGCCGGCGACAATTGCGCTGGGTGATAAAGCGAAGAATATTCCGATATCATCACTGGATATTTTTGAAGATGATCTTTCCATAAGAACATTTCGTGAAATAAAATATGTCGAGGCAAATGATGTTGGCTACCTGCATTTCGATTTTTACAATGGCGCCATGAGCACAGAACAATGTATTCGTTTACAACAGGCGTTTATTACGGCTAAGAAACGCAATACAAAAGTTATCGTGCTAATGGGCGGGGAAGACATTTGGAGCAACGGCATTCATCTTAATTTGATAGAGGCTTCTGGAGATCCGGCACAAACATCCTGGGAAAATATTAATGCGATGGATGATCTTATCAGGGAGATTATTTGTACGGATACTCATTATATCATTAGCGCCATGCAGGGGAATGCGGGCGCGGGCGGTGTTGCATTGGCACTCGCCGCAGACAAAGTGCTGGCAAAAGAGGGAATTATCTTTAATCCACATACAAGAAATATGGGCTTATATGGCTCGGAGTATTGGACCTATTTATTACCGAAAAGAATCGGCATACAAAGAGCGGTTCTTTTTACAGAACAATGCCTTCCGTGGGGAACTGATATTGCAATGGAAGTAAAATTAATTGATGCCCGGATTACCACTGACCCCGGGGCATTTCTATCAGAAAGTCAAAACAATAGCAGAAGATGTTGCCCGGCTTTCTTATTTCCCGCAACTTTTAGCGGCAAAAAAATTTAAGCGCAACCGCGATGAAAGCTATAAGCCATTACAACGATACCGCGAAGAAGAATTAGAAAAAATGCACAAAAATTTTTTTGATAATGATTGGGGTTACGATTACAGGCGATATTGTTTTGTGCATAAAATAAATCCTGAAGAAGAAACGAATGGTGTGATGAAAGACCTGTTTAGTGAGCGAAGAAAAATATGGAGAAGAAGAAAAGATGAAAAAGTTTTTTATGAAACCTAAATTCAAATGTTCCGACGTGTAGGTTTAAATCAAAAATTGTACACACCTTTAACCTTAAACTTTCAACCTGGTACAGCCTCATGGTGTTTTTACTATCCTTACCGTAATTTCAGTACCTGAATAATTAAGCAGTAATGCTCTTGTGCAGGGGCCATAGCGGGTGTATCTTTGTTCCAGAAGTTGATTGATGTTCAACAAACATTAATCAGATATCCAACATCCATTGAAAAGAGCCGTTTGCCAATCCAGGAAAACCATTAAAAATCCCATATCAGTCAACTTCATTTTTTTTATTTAATACCGTTTTTCAATCCAATAACTGTAACGACCGTAATATCCAAAGAAACCAACCAGTAAATGGCATCCAATTTATCCTTTAAAAAATTGCCCTCTGGGAATTAAAAATCATTCCATAAAGCCTGCACTTACCTGCGGGTTTTTTGATTAGGCGCCTTTGTATCACGCATAGCCGGTAATTATTTAACCTGCTCGTTATATAACTCCGGGTTTAATAACTTTCAGGGAAGCACAGCCTTGAATCGCAACTTTAACTTCTTTTGTCTTGGTAATTTTACTATCCCCGCCGTAATTTCAGTACCGGTATAATTAAGCAATAACACTCTTGCGCAAAGGACATAGCAGGTGTATCTTTGTTCCAGAAGTTGATTGATGTTCAACAAACATTAATCAGATATCCAACTATCCATCGAAAAGAACCAATTCCCAATCCAGGAAAAACCAACAAAATCCGATATCAGTCAACTTCATTTTTTTATTTCAATACTGTTTTCATCCAATACCTCTAGACAACCACCCATATCTAAAGAAACCAGCCAGTAAATGGCATCCAACTTATCCTTTAAAAAATTGCCCTCTGGGATTAAATGTATTACATAAAGCCTGCACTAACCTGCAGGTTTTTTTTATTAGTCACTTGCACTGCTTACAATGTTTAAAGGCCCTCCTATGAAAGCTACCAATTTTTTATTTATAGTTTCTATTTCATTTTTTTCATTTCATGCCAAAAAGAGATTAGCACCGACAATCCTATTGATCCTGCAGTAACATCGTCTAAAATAAAAACATATACCGAAGATGTTACATCATCAGCCGGTATGCATTCGGTTGTTACTTTCAATCTTAGTTACGATGCCGGCGACAGGCTGGTCAAGATGATATCGGCCTCATCTCCGGGTGACAGGTTTGAATTTCAGTATGCTAACGGCAGTTACATTTTAGATCTGTATAATTCAAATGCTTTATCTATTCACGAATTAATCCTGCTCAATAGCAATTCATTGGTAGATAGTACATTTCAATATAATGATACCAACGATTCCACTACCGAAAAATATTTGTACAATGCCGCGAGGCAACTCATTACGCTTAAAGAATATGAATATTCAATGGCAACAGGATCTGTTTTATTTAATACCAGTAATTATGTTTACGACAACAATGGAAATGCGATAAAAGTAACGGATAACAGTTCTGCTACAACGTATGAGTATTATACCGGCCTGGTGAATAACCTGGTATTGACCACTCCATATTTTCCGGTTAATAAGAACCTGGTTAAAACAACTATAGTCAATTCGGGAGGCACAATTGTAACATTAAACCACACCTATACCTTCGATTCGTTCAATCGCTTAAGCACAGAAAAGATAATAGCCGGCAATGGCGAAATGGCTACAAGGACCTACACTTATTATTAATAACTGACTTGCCATATTCTGCCGCCGGAAATGAACCTGAGTTGAAATCTGGAAAGCTTATTCCCAACTTCGATAAAATTTTCAACTTTCGGCCCGAACCTTCAACTTTTCTTTTCCTGGTAGTTTTACTACTTGCACCGTAATTTCAGTAGCTGTATAATTAAGCAATACTGCTCTTGCACGCGAAGACGAGTATCGTATCTTTGTACCAGAAGTTGATTGATGTTCAACGAATATTAATCAGAAATCCCAATCCCCTGAAAAGAGCCATTTCCCAATCCAGGAAAAGCCAAAAAGAAATCCGATACCAGTTAATTTCATTTTTTGTATCAAGACCGTTTTTCAATCCAATACCTGTAACCGCCACCATATCCAAAGAAACCAGCCCGTAATGGCATCCAATTTATCCTTTTAAAACCTTTACCCCGGAATTAAAATTATTCAAAAGCCCGCATTAATTTGCGGGTTTTTTAATATGCATACTACGTGGGTTACAGCGGTCAAATAATTTATTTTTAAATAACCGTTAAAGACTTTAGTTTCAGCAGTAAAGTATTTTAGACTCCAACTACAACATTGGAACTACGATCTATAAACAGTGTTTTTACCAATGTCACCGTAATTTCAGTACCTGTATAATTGAGCAGTAATGCTCTTGCAGGGCAACCTGTAAGCTGTATCTTTGTACCAGAAGTTGATTGATGTTCAACAAACATTAATCAGATATCCAAATCCATTGAAAAGAGCCGTTTACCAATCCTTGAAATACCAATAAGATCCGATATCAGTCATCTTCTTTTTAATTCAATACCTGTAAATAACTAACTATCCCGATGAATACCAGCCGGCAAAACGGCATCTTCCTTATCCGATACCTATAGAAAAGACAACCATATTCAAAAAAACCAGCCAGTAATGGCATCCAATTTATCCTTTTTAAAAATTACCCTCTGGAATTAAAATTATTCCATAAAGCCTGCACTAACCTGCGGGCTTTTGCACGTCTATGCCCTCCGGTAATGTGCTATTAACCCTCCTGGCCAGATTTATAACAGGTAAAATATCTGACCCGTTTTTATTAACAATAGTTGATCAGAAACAAGGGATTTAGGAATGAGACTTCACAGGGCTTAAATACGGTAACTACATTTTACTATTGCGCGGCAAAAATTCTCTTATTAATTGGTTGTAAGCCCCTTTTCCTTTAAAGAATATTGGCGTGAGAAAGCAGGCAAATTTTTAAACACCCAGGCTGAATAGCAATGCCTTTTTGATGCCGATTACTTTTATTCCGGCTTATCATTTGTACCGGTGTTTTGTTAAACGCCTTTATGAAAATCCCAATACATTTTTTAAATGTAATTATTATAACACTGCTTTTTTCATGCAACACTTCCAGAAGTCCCGTGTTTGGTAAACGTACACCGCATGAGAAATATAGTGATGGAATTACAAATGCGGGCCTGAAACAGACAGAAATAGGAAAGCTATGGTTTACTGCTGCCAGCAAAGGCCTTCAGCAACCGCAACGAGTTACATTACCTTATAAAGAAACCGGTTATTTTGCCGCCGAAAGGCCTTCGGCCGCGGGTTACCTGTTTGCCGTAAAAAGGGGCGAAAATGTTTTAATTAATATATCGACCGTTCCCGCTTCCGGTATTTTATTTTTTGTTGAATTATGGCAGGCAACGTCAGACAAACCCTTACTGTTAACTGTCATGGATACCAGTGCCCGCGAGCTAAAGTATGCAGTAAAGAAAGATGGGGACTATCTTTTCAGGCTACAGCCCGAATTATTGCGCAGTGTTGAGTATACGGTTACAGTTACCACAGGCCCTTCACTCGCTTTTCCGGTAGACCGCTCCGGCAATCCTAAAATTATAAGCTTATGGGGCACTGGCAGGGATGGAGGTACACGTTCTCATGAAGGCGTCGATATTGCAGCAAAATTTCATACGCCGGTATTGGCGGCTGCTAACGGAATTGCAAGAGTTAGCGAAAACAAACTTGGTGGCAAAGCAATATTTCTTACTGATGAAAATACAGGATACAGTTTATATTATGCGCACCTCGATTCTCAAATAGCACATACAGGCCAACGGGTGGCTACCGGTGAAGTGATTGGCCTGGTAGGTAAAACAGGAAATGCGCAGCATACCGTGCCCCACCTGCATTTCGGCATTTATACAGATAACGGGGCCATTGACCCTCTCGTTTTTATTGACTCTACCCGTAGGGAGCCAAAACCTATAACAATATCCACCGCGCAATTGAATAAATGGCTAAGAATAACTGAGGCATCAATTCTTTATGAGGAAGCTTCAACGAAGTCGGCTATAAAAAGAAAAACAGGAAAAGGTGACGCGGTATTGACCATCGCAGCATCCGGTAATTTTTATAAAATTGAATTGCCCGACGGGCAAACAGGCTATATTAACAGTAATGTTCTCACGGATAAAGTACTGCGTCAGCAGAAAATAAAAGATGAGACAAGATTACTGGACGCTCCCGATCTTAAAGCGCCTGCGAAAGCTATTATTCCGCCAGGAACCTCGTAGATGTAATTGGCAGTTATAACAGCTTTTATTTAATTGATAACAACAATGAGCAAGGTTGGGTAGTAAAATGATTTATCGTAGCAAAGGAGTACCTGCATAATTTATATTTGCCTTGCCTGATTATTGTAAATTATTCTTTTTACATTTATTACCTGCGATTGCCTGGTGTTTGTAAACTTCAGAAATTATTCAATGCATTTAACACCAAGAGAAACTGAAAAACTTATTGTTATTTCTTGCCGGAGAACTGGCTGAAAAACGTAAAGCCCGTGGCTTGAAATTAAATTATCCTGAATCTATTGCGCTCATCAGCAGCCGCCTGCAGGAAGCAGCACGTGATGGAAAAACTGTTGCAGAATTAATGCAATATGGGGCTATTATTTTATCAAGAGAAGATGTGATGGAAGGCATTCCTGAAATGATTCATGAAATACAGATTGAAGCTACTTTTCCTGATGGAACAAAACTGGTTACAGTGCATGATCCGATACGGTGAAAAGATAACAGAAGCAGGCAATTAAGAATTAAGAAATTAATAAATTATAATAAATGATACCCGGAGAATATTTTGTACTGGCAAATGATATTGAATGCAATGCAGGCCGTTTAACTGTTATCATTGCTGTTGTAAATACCGGCGACAGGCCGGTGCAGGTCGGTTCGCATTTTCATTTTTTTGAAGTGAACCGGCAAATGGAATTTGACCGCGAGAAAGCATTTGGTATGCGGCTCAATATTGCCTGCAGGTACTGCTGTTCGTTTTGAGCCGGGAGAAGAAAAAGAAGTAGAACTGGTAGCATTTGGCGGCAACAGAAATGCGTTTGGTTTTAATAACCTTGTTAATGGAGATACTTCTAATGAAGAAAATAAAGCAGACAGCGATGAACAAACTTGGCAGCTCTTAATTTCAAAAACAAAACAGTATGAGCCTGCACATCAACAGGATAAAATATGCCAATATGTATGGGCCAACTACTGGCGATAAAGTACGGCTGGGCGATACAGATCTTATTATTGAAGTTGAAAAAGATCATACGGTTTATGGTGATGAAAATAAATTTGGCGGCGGCAAAACCATACGCGATGGCATGGCGCAATCAGCCACTGCTAACAAGAAATGATGGTGTGCTGGATTTTGTTATTACCAGTGTATTGATCATTGATCATTGGGGAATTGTAAAAGCTGATATCGGTATAAAAGATGGAAAGATTGTTGGCATTGGCAAAGCCGGTAATCCTGATACCATGGATGGCGTTGATGCCAATATGGTCATTGGCGCTTCAACAGAAGTGCATGGTGGTGCAGGTTTGATTGCAACTGCAGGTGGCATTGATTCACATATTCATTTTATTTGCCCGCAACTAATTGACCATGCTCTGTTCAGCGGAATTACAACCATGATCGGTGGCGGAACCGGCCCGGCAGATGGCACCAATGCAACAACGGTTACACCCGGCGCATGGAATATTCAAAAAATGCTGGAAGCTGCAGATGCATTTCCCATGAACCTTGGCTTTTTGGGAAAAGGAAATTGCGCAACAACGGCACCTCTTGAAGAACAAATTGAAGCAGGTGCTATCGGGCTTAAAATTCATGAAGACTGGGGTTCCACTCCTGCTGTTATTGATGCTTCATTGCAGGTGGCAGATGCATTATGATGTGCAGGTTGCTATACATACAGATACCTTGAATGAAGCTGGTTTTTTGGAAGATACCATCGATGCAATTAATGGAAGGGTGATCCATACTTATCATACGGAAGGCGCCGGTGGCGGCCATGCACCGGATATTATCAAGGCAGCCATGTATCCAAATATTTTGCCATCCTCCACCAATCCTACACGGCCATATACTGTCAATACGATTGATGAACATCTCGATATGCTGATGGTTTGTCATCATCTCGATAAATCAGTGCCTGAAGATGTTGCTTTTGCTGATTGCCGCATCCGCCCGGAAACAATTGCTGCTGAAGATATTTTGCATGATATGGGCGTGTTTAGCATGATGAGTTCCGACAGCCAGGCAATGGGCAGGGTAGCGGAAGTGATAACCCGTACCTGGCAAACGGCAGATAAAATGAAAAAACAAAGAGGGTTTTTACCAGAAGATGAAGAAAATACAAATGATAATTTCAGGGTAAAAAGATATGTTGCAAAGTATACGATCAATCCTGCCATCACACATGGCATAGCAGAATATGTAGGTTCAATAGAAGCTGGAAAAATTGCTGACCTGGTACTTTGGAAGCCGGCATTGTTTGGCGCCAAGCCGGAGATGATCATCAAAGGCGGAATGATCATAGCCAGTAAAATGGGAGATCCTAATGCTTCTATCCCAACACCGCAGCCTGTTATCTACCGGCACATGTTTGGCGCTTATGGAAAAGCCCTGCATAAAACATGTGTTACATTTGTTTCACAAGTTTCTTTGAGAAAATGGCATAGTGCCGTCATATAATTTGCAAAAACAGATATTACCGGTAAAAAATTGCAGGAATATTTGTAAAAAAGATCTGATTCATAATGATAAAACTCCACAAATAGATGTGAACCCGGAAAATTATGAAGTGAAAGTGGATGGTGAACATATTACCTGTGAACCTGTAAGTGTGGTTGCCTTGGCGCAACGATATTTTTTGTTTTAAATATAATCTGTCGCAATGCTGATAAAAGAAAAGCTGGGAAACATATACACTGCATCCATCATTAATGCCGATATTGATGTAGTGCCCATTGAATGGTATGAAGCCAATAAGCGAATACTTCATAAGCAAACAAATAACGGCAGCAATATCACGATAAAATTTCTTAAATGAAAACCCTTACCTGAAAGACGGAGATATTTTATGGCAGGATGGAAAATCAATTATAGCTGTTGAAATAAAATCCTGTAAATGCATTGTCATTACACCACGCACTATGCTTGCTGCTTCATCCTTTGCTATGAAATTGGTAACAGGCATCTGCCGCTTTTTTATGAAGGGGATGACCTGCTGGTTCCATACGAAGTACCATTATACAATTTATTACAGGCTACAGGCTATGAATTAAAAGTAGAAGAAAGAAAATTAAGGCAATGCTTTAAAAACAACCGTATTGCCGCATGTGCAGGTAGCCGGCACCGTTAGCCTGTTTAGTAAGATTCTAAATTTATCAACTTCCTTGTAATGGTTACAACAAGCTTGTTACACCTGCTGCATTTGTGTGATCCTTCGCTGCCTATCGGTGGATTTTCGCATTCAGCAGGGCTTGAAACTTATGTGCAGAAACAAATTGTAAAAGATAAAAAAACGGCAAAAGAATTTGTTGTACAACAACTCTCTCAAAATATTTTTTATACAGATGCTGCATTGCTTTCGCTTGCCTATGATGCAGCCTGCAACAATGACTTTAAAACGATTTTAGAATTAGATGAAACCTGTACTGCTGTTAAACTTCCGGAAGAGATAAGGCTTGCCAGTAATAAATTAGGAAACCGTTTGTTAAAAATATTTGAACATAATGAAAGTTTTACTTTGCTTAATCAATATAAGACAAGTATTCAATATAAGAAGGCTTTTGGGCATTATTGCATTGTCTTTGGTTTATTGGCAAAAGCGCTGAATATAAGTAAACCGGAGGCGCTGACAGGTTTCTATTATAACGTAGCAACTGGTTTTATTACCAATGCCGTAAAGCTTATTCCCTTAGGGCAACAGGATGGACAGGAAATATTAATGTCTTTATTTCCTTTAATTGGTGATTTGGTGCAACAAGGATTATGCCCTGACAAAGAAATGATTGGTTATTGTTGCGCTGGCTTCGATATATGGCTGCATGCAGCACGAGCAATTGTATTCGCGTTTATATATGTCATGAATGTTATGTGAAATATTTATTAAAAGTGAAAAATTTAATTTGTTGTTGAAATAATATAGCTAATAAATCTTGTCCCTCTCCGTTGGAGAAGGGTTGGGGTGAGGTAACTAAAATAGATTCAATTTCAAAATGGATATAACTAATAAATCCCTTCCCTCTGCTCCGGAGAGGGATTCGAGTGAGGTCGACCGAACCTACATTAAAATTGGCATTGCCGGCCCGGTAGGTTCCGGTAAAACCGCTTTGATAGAAAGGCTTACAAGAGCCATGTGTAAAGATTACAGCATAGCGGTTATTACCAATGATATTTATACAAAGGAAGATGCGGAATTCTTAACAAAAAATAGCACTGCTTGCCGCTGATCGCATCATTGGTGTTGAAACAGGTGGATGCCCCCATACAGCGATTCGTGAAGATGCCAGTATGAACCTCGAAGCAATAGAAGAGATGGTAAAAAGAATACCCGGGGTACAAATAATTTTTATTGAAAGTGGTGGCGATAACCTTTCCGCAACATTTAGCCCCGACCTTGCAGATGTAACGATTTTTGTTATCGATGTGGCCGGTGGAGATAAAATACCCCGCAAAGGCGGCCCGGGAATTATCCGAAGCGACCTGCTCGTGATCAACAAGATTGATCTCGCTCCTTATGTTAAGGCAAACCTGGATGTGATGCATAAGGATGCCGGGAAAATGCGGAGGGGTAACCCATTTGTGTTTACAAATCTTATCGATGGTTGCGGGCTCAATTGTGTAATTGGCTGGATAAAAAAGTTCGTGTTACTTGAAGAAGTTGAGGAACCCGAATTATGCAGATGAATGGCCAGCTACATATTATTGCAGGGTGTAAAAATCATACAACTTATCTTAAGGGGAGTTTTTGTACGCAGCCTTTCAGATTGGCCAATATTACTGAACAAAAAGCAGAAGGCTTATTACGGCTGATGATCATGAGTTCATCTCCGGGAGTGCTCGATCATGACCATTATACAATTGAAGTACAGGTGGAAGATAATGCCAAAGTGCACTTAACTACACAAGGATATCAGCGCCTGTTTTCAATGAGTGGCCACGCCAGCCAATGTATGAATGTTCATATACAACACCAGGGCTCATTTTGCTTTTTACCTCATCCCAACGTGCCACATGCCGCGTCTGATTTTTTATCAGTTAATAATATTTTTTTGCATGCAAATCACCATTTGGTTTGGAGCGAGATCCTTACCTGTGGAAGAAAAGGCAGCGGTGAGGAATTTAAGTTTACCAGGTATCACAATGTTACCAATGTATACCTTAATGATAAACTGGTAGTGAAAGAAAATGTGTTGCTGGAACCGTTAAAAAAAGATGTTCACGCAATAGGCCAGTTAGAAGGATATACGCATCAATCCACGCTTTTATTTATAGATGATAGTGGTAATATGAAAAGAATAGCGGAGGCATGCAATGAGTTATTATTGAAAATTAAAGACATTACATTTGGCATTTCTAAACTTGCTGTAAATGGGTTAATAATTAGAGCACTCGGGCATAAAAGTGAAAAGCTGTTTGATTGTAATAAGAAACTGGCTGTGCTGATTCAACAATTATCACAAGGCAATGTTGCAGACTCCGGTGTTTTTAAATAAGTGAAAGATTTCTTTTTTTCATTAAAATAAAATATTACGCAAAATTTTATTACTTATTTTTAAAATTGAAATTTTAACTATGCCGGAACATGAAATTGCAAAACATACCAAGGCTATTTATAAAACCTGGCAGGCCCCTGATAAAAAAGTGAAAGAAAAAATATTTGAAATTTTCATAGAAATTGCAATAATAGTTTTTGCAATTACTTTGTCTTTATTATTAGAACGCTGGCGGGAAAACGGGCGGGATAGGAAAATTGAACGCAGCTTTTTAATCGGCTTGAAGCAGGATCTTCAAAATGATACGGCGCAATTAAAAAGCGATAGTGCAAGTTATTTTCTTTTATTTAGGGGGTGGAATTATATGCGTACTGCCGGGATGACGAACCAGCAGGTTAACAAAGACAGTATTGTTAAATACGGATGGACGTTGAATAACTCATCCGGCTTTATTGCAAATGATAGCCGGTTTGATGCCTTAAAAAGCAGTGGGCAACTGGATGTAATTGAGAACGATTCGCTTAAGTCGGCGATACTAAGCCTTTACCAGGATAAGATAAAAGTGTTGTTATTATCTACGACTTTTTTTACAAAATTTAAAACAGAACAACTAATGCCTTTCCTGGCAAAAAACTCTAGAGTCAATATAAATGGAGAAACTAATCTTTCCACGCTTTTAAGCAATCCGGAAATGCAAAATTACCTCGCACTTGGAAATTCTGCCGAAGAAATAATGCAGCGTTATCATGCAGTAATTGATCAAAGTGTTGAAATAATATCGATGATAGATAAGCAATACAACATCGATTCCGCGCCACTTACTGAAAAGCAACCTTAGTATTTCTGAGGTAGTAATAAATCAAAAAAATGGAAAAAATAACCACTTTTCTAATGTTCGAAGGACAGGCGGAACAGGCGATGAATTTTTATATTTCACTTTTTCCTGGCTCCGGAATTACTCACCTTACACGTAACCAGGATAATGAAAACGGTACTCCGGGTAACATAATGCATGCTATCTTTTCTTTAAATGGTCAAACACTCATGTGTATCGATAGCCCTGCGAAACATGCGTTTACCTTTACTCCGGCAATGTCTTTACATGTAACCTGCGGTTCTGAAGATGAAATTGATCAGCTGTTTGGGAAATTATCGGAAGGGGGTAAGATTTTGATGCCATTAAATCCTTATCCATTCAGCAAAAAATATGCATGGCTTTCGGATAAATTTGGAGTATCCTGGCAATTGAATTATAATCCATAGAAGGGCTGTATGAACTACTGTTCTCAGGCAAGATTGAGTTCAATTAGCCCTATCCCCTGTGGTGTAGCATCGTAAGTTTTTCTCCTTTGGAGGTCGTTGAGATGAGGTCAAAGCCTGCAAAGGTTTGAATCAGTAGCGCACAACAAATCGCTGGTATCAGGTACATCATCACCGGTTATTTGCTGAATAATTGATAAGCTCGTAAAATGCCTGCCTGTAGGTATTCGATATAGGTATAAATGCACCCCTGATTTTTATGCGGTCTCTTTCGATAGATTCAATTTTATCCAGTGAAACCATGAAAGATTTATGCACTCTGCAAACAATGTTGGAGGATATCTCCTTTTCAAAATCATAAAATGTTTGCAGTGTCATAACACGTTTGCCGGTGGTGTGAATTTTGCGGTAATCTTTCATGCCTTCAATGTAAAGCAGCTCGCACAATAGGATTTTTTCCAAACGATGTTCCGTTTTAACGAAAATGAATTTCTTTTTATCCGGAACTTTGTTTTTTACAAGGTTTTGCTCTACTCTGCTCACTGCCTGAACGAATCGTTCAAATGTATAAGGCTTAAGTAGGTAATCAGTTACCTGCAGGTCGAACCCTTTCAACGCATATTCATGGTAGGCTGTTGTAAGAATTACCTGGTTTGTAATAGTTGACGTTTCCAATAACTGGATGCCGGAAAATTCATCCATTTGAATATCTAAAAAGATCAGGTCTACCCTGGTTGCATTTAAAAAAGCCAGCGCTTCAATGGCGTTATCAAAGCAGGAAAGCAGGTTTAGAAACGGTAACTTCCCAACAAACTTTTTGGCCTGTTCAAGCGCTAAAGGCTCGTCTTCAACTATGATGCAATTGATTTTCACATTAATAAAGTGACAGGGCAACTTTATAAAGCCCTTTATTATTTGTAATGGCCAGCGTATGTTTGCCCGGATATAATAATGCAAGGCGCTTTCTTATCAATTCGCCTCCCAAACCACTATGTTCCTGTTGCATTTGTATATTCTGGTGGTATGTATTTTCACATTCGAAAATGATTTTTTCATTTTCAATCTCTAGATTGATGTTGATTGCATTTTCTATTTTTTTATTTTCAGCGTGTTTAAAAGCGTTTTCAATAAACGGGATAAAAAGCATTGGAGGTATCATCAAATTTGCTGAATCACCTTTTACTGTATACTGGATATAGCGCTGGTTGGTAGTTCGTATTTTTTGCAGTTCAATAAATTTTTCTATATAAGCCAGTTCTTTGTTCAAATATATTTTTGCCGGTTTTGTTTCATAGAGCATAAAGCGCATGATGTCTGATAGTTTATTCAAATACTCAGATGCCCGCGTTGCGTCTTTAGTAATCAATACATCAATATTATTTATAGTATTGAACAAAAAGTGTGGGTTAATTTGAGATTTCATCAACGCCAGTTCCATCTCATAGTTTCTCTTGTTGAGTTCTAACTTAAATTTTATGTCGTTAAACCAGTTAATAAACCCTTTTGTAACGAGGCCTGTTACGCCATTTATCCCTGAAATAAAAGCAAGTAATAACCACATGGCGATTATGTCATTAACCCCCCAATTAACTGATGTATCGGGAAAAACAAAATAAATTGTTACCAGTGTAAGTATAGAGCCGGTTAAGGCGGCTATGATTGCCGCCAAAACCAATTTAAACATTTTTTTCTTTGCCAGGTACCGGTCGAACAAAATCAAATAAAAAGTGTAAAAGCCAAACACCGCCGGAAGAACTGCTGCAAATCCAAATGGCTTATACAATAAAGCGGTATACAAGAATTTAAATGTGACCTGTCTTTTCGCGGCATTCAAAACTGCAAATATGATTGCCGCTAAGAATAAATAAATTATCCAATAAGTAATATGTAATAGAGCGACGGCTGACTTTTTCATTTTGCTTCGTATTATTTTAATAGCCGGCAAATGTAGAATGATAAGTATCCTGGTTCAATTGTATTATGCAAAATGAGAAAGATTGTCTGCAAGATATAGATTAAGTCCTGTAACCCACTTTCGGAATTTATGGGCAATCTCCGCAATTAGAAGTGAGATTATCAAAATGGTTCTCTTTATGACTTAAGATGTGATTGGATACCCATTGCATGGCGGTAACTCCCGGAAATGGGGCACAAGTATCAATACGAGTCCTGTTATTTCACTATTTTTCTTTTCGCTTACTATATTTATTTGGATGTTTTTTCGCATACGCAAGGGTCAGTTCGATTACTTTTTTCAACTTTATTTCAATGTCATCAGGGCCTTTCGCTTTATTTATACGTTCCACATAACCAAGCTGGCAACTGGGGCGTAATTTATCCCAGCCTTCTTTCAAAGATTTGTTTTTTTGCAAACGAGAGGACAATGCTGCCGGTATTTTTATTCCAGACTTTGTTTCCATGATCTTTTGTTTAAAATTAATGATGCCCGGAGTGAATTGCTAATCCTGTACATAGCCGACAAGTGAGCTTCATGCTTTTATACTTACTTTGTTTCATAAATTGTTTCATGTTGATGCATGCTACTTTTAGAAACAACGTTAGAAAGATTCATTTTTCGTCATACCGGCTTGTCGCTTAAAAAATAATCAAAATGTATAACTTTTTCTGGTGTTGCTCCCGTTGAGTGGTAAAATTTAATGGCGTGGTTATCTGCTTCATCTGCTTCAACCATTACTGCTTCCGCACCAAAGCTTTTGCAGTAAATGTTGTTACCTGCAATTAGTTGTTTGCCTATTCCCTTTCTTTGCAGTTCTGTTTTCACCGCGAGGTCGTAAATGTAAACCAGCGGCGATTTGGAGTAATATTGTTGCATTATATATGAAGTCAATCCGCCAACAACTTCGTTACCCAGCAACGCTACAAAAACAAAGAAGCCATCTTTTTCCAGTAGCTGTTTAAGGTAAATTTCGTCCGGGATTATAAAATTTTTCATTTCGAAAACTTCTTCAAAAAGCCGGATAAGTTGCGTGAATTTACTGATGCCGTTATGGTCTAATTTTTCAATAGTAACGTTCATGATTCTATTGTCACTTTAATATTCAAGGTCTTTTATTCATGGCAGGCTCTGTTGAATCGCTTCGTAATTTAGAAACACAGTCCCTGTATTATATTGTCTAAGTTCCAACAGGTTTAATCTATCAACATTCATCTGACCTGGAAATAAGCTTCTGCCACCACCGGTTACAATGGGGCAAAGTTGAATATGATATTCATCAATTAGATTTTCCGCCATTAAGGATTGCGCTACTGAGATGCTTCCCCATATAACCATATCTTTACCAGGTAGCCGTTTAAGTTTTTTAATTGCGTCTGTTGCTTCGCCTGAAATAATTTCTGCTTCCTTCCATTGGCCCCAGGGAGCTTTTGTAATGCTGTGCGAGAAAACAATTTTATTTATTCCGTTCAATTTATCTGCAATTGCTTCTTTATCTGTGGTCGCAGTGGGCCAAAAATCTACAAACAGTTCATAGGTTATACGGCCTAATAATATGGTGTCAATCGTTTCCAGAAATTTTAATTGATCAGCATCTGAATATTTATTTTCTTCCGGCGTGAGGTCTGTAAAGAAGTTCAGCTGGCCATTTTTATCTGTAACGTAGCCGTCTAAAGACATCCATTCTTCCAATATAAGCTTTCGCATATTTCAAATTTATAAACAAAACTAATGTACGCCGATTTATCGACTATGTAAGAGCAGGGTTGTATGTTAAGTATTTGCCGTTACCCGGGCGTGCCTCATACTGATACTTCGCAACAAGACATCATTTTGACATAAAGTAATTCATTGTAACAAAATCCAATTAACTATTATAAAGCCGAACATGTCTTTTAAATCGCGGCTCACAAAAGAAGCAAAAATTAAAGTGTGTGTATCTTCAAAGCGGGAAACAGTTTTGCGTCGTTGTTAACATCCCCATGTCACGGGTGAACTCCGGCTATTCGTCGCTGACAATTCACGATTAACATGACACTTGTTGTTAAATGAAAGCGCAAAAGCGAAAAAGATTAAAACAAATTTTCGTTAACATTTGTTGCAATTGTCACATTCACTATCAAGCAGTCATCCCTGTGTGAGTATTGTTTTGCTATTTTTTTATGACATTGTTATAATGGTATGTATTTTGTAATAACGGCACCAGAAGAAGGTACATGCTGAAACAAATACAGCCACTCCTTCAGCTTTGCAAAAGGAAATAAACAACTACATACAACCTGCCACAAAATCGCATTCAGAGGACAACCGGGTCAGTGTTCTTGAAATTATCGGAACTGCAACCCGTGGAGGGATGGAACATCACATCATTGGTTTTCTTAAAAATCTTCCTGCCGATAAATTTAGGGTAACTTGTATTTGCCCTTGTGAAAGCTTGTTTACAAAGACATTACGGGAATTGGGCGTTGAAAACGTATTTATTACGCCGCTTGCAGATAACCCGGAATGGCGGTCGATACAAATGGCTGTAGAAGTTTCCCGTCTTCACCACGTAGATGTGTTGCATGCGCATATGCCCAAATCGCATGTGCTTGCCGGAGTTGCAGGCTCCCTGATACAGAAACCGGTTGTAGCCACAGTTCACGGCATGCACGTTACAGCCCATGAACTTGGAGTAGCACTTGCCGTAAAATCGCACCTCATTACTAATTGCCAGGAAACATATATACAGGCTTTGGCTCTCGGCGTACCGGCTGAAAGAGTTAATCTTTTCCACAATGGGGTTGACACAGAAATTTTCACTCCCGGGAAGTCAGGCAAAAAATTACGCGACCTTATCAACATTCCAACCGGCAGTACTTTAGTAGGTTTTGTTGGCCGTCTTGAACACGAAAAAGGGCCGGATCTTTTCGTGCGTGCTGCGGGCCATGTTCACCATATTCTGCCAGATGTTCATTTCGTGGTCATTGGTGCAGGAAGTATGCTGCAGCAACTGGAACGCATGTGTAAACAAATGCGCATGGAACGTCACTTGCATTTCGTCGATTGGTCAACTGACACAGCAGATGTATATCCGGCTTTTGATCTTATGGCACATACCTCACGCAGCGATGGCACCTCGCTTGTGTTGCTGGAGGCAATGGCTTCTGGCCGGCCCGTTGTAGGCATGGCCGTTGGCGGAGTGCGGGAAATGATTGCAAATGAGCATACAGGCATGCTGGTTGAGCCAAATGATTGTGAAGCCTTCGCAAATCAAATTGTCCAGTTGCTCAAGCAGCCTAAGCTTTTGAAATCGATGGGGGCTGCGGCCCGCAAGCGTGTAGAAGAAAATTTTAATGTTTTGACAAACACGCGCAAAACAGCCGACCTGTTACGAAATGTAGCCCTTTCCGGGAAGAATGGGCAAAAAAGTAGAAATAACTACAAAGTGCAGCACGCCATAAATGGCAATGGATCATTAAATAACCTCCACATAGGCAACCAGTAAACGGGCGTTTTTCACAGAGGCACGGTATCAGTTGTCTTCATTTACATTTATTCATTATGCGGCAATAGTGGAAAAAAGTACTCACAAACCTTCTGACCAATTTAAAAAAATTTCCTTTTGCATTGTCGCGCACGCTGACGACTGGCAACTGTTTATGCACCCTAATGTTTATGCTGATCTCGTGGCGGCAGACTGCAAAGTGGTTTTTATTTTTACCACGGCTGGTGATGCAGGAATGGGTGAAAAGTATTGGCTGGCCAGGGAAGAAGGTTTAAAAAGTTCAATTAGATTTTGTCTGGCTCCTCACTCAGTTCTCTCCGAATCAACCGGCAAAAGGATATTTAATAATCATTCTGTTCAATACTGGTCAGTAAATAATATAACCTCATATTTTTTTCGCCTGCCTGATGGAAATCTTGATGGCAGTGGTTTTCCGTCGTGTAATTTCCAAAGTCTTGCCAGCTTTGAATCGGGTAAAATTAATGCTGTTACTTCATTGGATAACGCTGCTGCGTACAACAATTGGCCAGAACTTATAAGCAGTCTTGAATCAATTATCAGCTTTGAAAGCCAGGGCTTATCAGATGTATGGATTTACTACTTAAATCCGGATGCTGCGATCAATCCCGGTGATCATTCAGACCATGTTATGACCGGGCACGCGGTTCAAAGTATTACTTCAGTGAAAAGTTTTCATCAACTGTTATTTGTGGGCTACAGCGTTAGTACTATGCATGATGATCTTCCCATAACCGACTTATTTTGGAAAGCCGGAATGCTCGCGGCTTACGAGAAATCGGTTTATGATCTTTGTGCATATAGCACTTTACGTGAAAACCCAGATCTGTACGTCAAATGGTGTTGCACCAGGCCCCAGTTCCTCACGATATTATCCACATCTTCCCAATAAGAAAAGGAAGTATTGCACCACAGTGGTGAGTTATCTGTCTTAAATTTCTGCACCCTTCCCTTTTCTCGCGTATGCAGCTCCTTCATGTTAATTGATGAAAGCAAAAGTTCCTAACGTAACCACGATTGTGCCATTGGTTTTTAACTATAGATAATATTTTTTGTAAGTATCTACAAAGTCGGTCAATTGAGCTTGTAAATATTTTTTAAAAGTCTTGATAAAAAGTTTAGGTCATGTAGCGCGCAACGATTATTTTTCCATCTGTTAGCCTATTGCTGAACATGCTGGTACAGGAAGTACCTTCAGACTGTTAGCGACATTCTATTATTTTATTATTTCGTAACATAGTTCTACCAGGCCGCTTTTGTAGGCGGCCACATTTTTCAGGTGTAATGCATGTTCTTGTCCGATTTGGTCAAAAAACGGTGTTCCGTCACCCAATATAATGGGGAGGATTGTTTGTCTTATTTCATCCGCTAAGTTTAAACGAATGAAATCTCTTGTAAGCTTAGCACCGCCTACAAGCCAAACATTCTTGTAGTTTGGCTTTAGTCGTTCATTAATAAATTTGTTCAGGTCACCAGAATAGAATTCAATGTTCTGTCTGTCAATTGGCAGGTTTCTGTTAGTTACCACAATTGTTGGCGTGTCTCCATATGCCCACCCATAAGATTTTGAGAGTTCCAGGGCGTGTTCGTATGTCCGGGATCCCATTATATAGCAGTCTATTGTTTTAAGGAATTCTTCCGGGTTTTCCCCGGAAACTCCCTTCTCGTAGTTGTCAGATGTCTCAAACCACGAAACGCTATTGTCTTTTTTGGCGATATAACCATCAAGACTCGAGACCATATGTATTGTTATTTTCAATTCATCTGTTGCCATCTGAGTGTCATTTGAGAGTATGCGTTAAGATTATAAAAATTACTTTTCAGACTTAACATATAAAAAGTACTTAGAAAAGTTCAATAAATTACCTTCTTCAAACCCTTTGGCCCTGTCGACCAGGTTTTTTATTTAACCATGCACTCATTTCTTTTTCGGCTCATAGTAAAGAATTACTGCACCGGAACCAAATGTTTTTATTTTTAGAAGTTTAAGGTCAATTCTATCCTTGATGTTTTTAAATAAGGGCAAGCCGTCTCCCAAAACAATTGGATGAACGCAAAGCTGGTATTCATCAAATAAATCAAGTTGCGTTAAGGCTACTATTAAACTTGGGCTGCCAACTAAAATATTTTTACCCACTTGTTGCTTGAGTTCTAAAATTTCTTCTTTAATGACCTCCTTTTTCAGTTTTGTATTTTTCCAATCAACATATTTAAGCGTGCGGGAAAAAACAATCTTTGAAATATTGTCTATTAGTACGGCAAATTCATCTGTTGGTTTGTTGCCGGTAGGATTTTTTACGACAGATGGCCAATAGCTTTCCATAAGTTGATATGTTATCCTTCCGTATAAAAGGGTGCCTGCATTACTTAATAGATCATTATAATGCTGATGTAATTCATCATCTGCAATTACTGCTGTATGGTCGCAAAACCCGTCAAGTGTCATATTGATTGCTGCAATCAGTTTTCTCATATTTTGTTTTTTGATTGTAATTATTTGTTATGTTCCTTTTTTACAGAAAGCTTCAAGTTACCAATGCTGCAAGCACCTCGCATATCGATAGGCTTGCGGCTGGGGCCGGGATTTATATTCGTTAGCTTGAACGCCGGCTTAATTGAAAAACTATTAATGAAGATAGGTACAAAAAGATTTTGAACCTTTTGGTAGCCTTTCTTACTTACTATTGTTAGTTGCAGTTACACGATCGGCTATATTATTTTTGGCCGGAGCAGAACAGCGTTTCGCCCCATTTGGTGAAAACATTTTGTCTAAAATCGTTGGGCTTTAGATCATTTAAAAGTTTTGGACCATTTGGCCGTATTTCTTTAATAATTTTCTGAAACCTTTCCTCGCCTAATTTTAATTGCAAGCTGTCAGAATATTCAGTAATAAGCATAATGTCAAAATTTGCTATTGAATCGGTTTTCGTCGTTAACAGCTCATATGATTTTATATAATTATTTTTAAGTGCGCTGTCACGATAAATTTTCCAGTTATTTTCATAGAAGTAAAGAGTCTCATTTCTTTTATCATTTTTGATTTTTACAAAATCAATAACAGAAATGGCTCCTTTGGTCTGCCCCAGAGATGTAACTGAAATAAGTAAGAGAAAACAAAAAATGAGTTTCGTCATGTGATTTTAAATTAACTCAGGATGCCCAATGTAATTGCAACGAACAGGGGCTTCGTGGAATTAGTATCCGTCGCCCACAATTGTTGCCGACTGAATATATTGTTGAAATTAAGAATTAAGTTGAATAGTGTTTATTCTGCCCGAACTACAGTTTGAATTTCACTTAGCTCATGTTTGGTTCTCAAGCCAAACTCGAACAAAATCTTAATGTTGCGCTGCTTGTTTTCGGAATTGCCCAAATTGACTATAATTATTCAGTCAGGATTTTACAAAGGATTTCTATTTTTACTGAGTTGTTCCGCCAGCCCGATAAGAATCCCTTCAGGACCTCGTATGTAACAGAGTCGATAGGATTCTTCATACTTCACTACTTCTCCAACCAGCTGCGCACCAATTTTTTGGAGCCTGTCAAGCGTTTCATCGATGTCGTCCACAGTGAACATGACACGTAAATAGCCAAGAGCGTTGACTGGAGCGTTGCGGTGGTCGGCTACAATGGGCGGAGTTAGAAATCGTGATATTTCGAGCCGGCTGTGGCCGTCGGGAGTGACCATCATTGCAATCTCGACATGCTGGTTTCCTAATCCTGTGATACGCCCAGCCCATTCTCCTTCTATTGTGGCCCGCCCTTCAAGTTTCAGGCCAAGCTCGGAAAAAAAAGCAACGGTCTCATCGAGAGATTCTACCACGATGCCGACATTGTCCATGCGTATTAATTTGCTTTTTGCCATATCCTTATTTTTTACTTATCATGATCTTGGCGTTTCTATTCGATTAAGTACATTACTCAGACTCTCTGTCCTAAAGTAGCGCATAACGTTGAGTATTGCTGCAGGTGGGGAATTCATTGAACGATCCGCCCGGAACTCCTGCTCAACAATGATTTAAAAGATGAAGATAGGAACTTTAGCTCGGCTTTATTCGTCGGCTGGAACTGTTGCTGAGAGTAAACTACAGCCGAAGAAACTTCAACGTCAAGCCCCACTTATAGCAAACTTTTGTTAGGCGCATATTTAACTTTGCATTATTTTAATGATTTATCTAGTTCGTTTAAAATTTCTTGACTTTTATTGATAGTTGAATCTGACCTTTTCAGAATGTCATCTATACTGTAAAAGGAAAAAAGATTTCTCAGTCTTATATCAGTAAAAAAAGATTTGTCAAGAAGAGCGTTATTATTGCTATCTCTTTTTAAATTATTAACTAAATAGTTCATCACTTGAGAATTTGCAAAGGTGTTGAAGAAATTTACCTGCTGCTCAAGGTCAGGTATTTTTGTTTGATATAAATCCACGATATTATTTTGAAGCTGTTTATCTTCAATAACGTTTATTTTACCCGTTGATTTCAGTGCTTCATATCTGTTTGTACTTGGAAAAAAATAAACGTTGTGAAATACTTTGAAACCGTAAAAATTTATGCTGTCTTGCTGCCAATTTATTTGATTTTCAGGTCTAATAAAATAGTGAACTGCATTATCCATTTCCATCCATTTTGCAGATGAAGCTTTAAGTTGGTCAACGTCGTTTGCTAAATCGATTTTCAATCCTTGTAGAAAAGTTTTCTCCAAATTATGGTCTTCAACATTTTGCCGCCATCGTTCAAGAAAGAGCGAAAGTGTAATTGCAAAAACAATAATAATAATTTCAATAAATATTTCTCCAATTTTGTGTTTCAATTTTTGGTCATTATCGTTTAAAAGTCCTACGATTCTACTTGATTGTTTCACAATGTCATGAGAAGCCATTAATTAAATTTTACAAGCAAGATAAATAAAGGTTTTTCAATTAGTTTATTGTGTCAAAAATTTGCAGCCAACGTCAGGGCTTGCTGCTGTGCTGGAATTTATATTCTTCAGCCGACAACGTCAGCCCAATTGAAAAGCTGTTGATGAAGATAGGCACAAAAGCTGAGCGCGGCCGAAGTTCTTTCCGTCCGCCAGCCTATTGCCAAGGCTGTTGTTGGCTGCGGTTTTTCTCAATTTACTTCTATTGTTTACTTGTACTGGTTAGCTGCTGTCAAGATTGAGGCAGCTACAAAAAATAAAAAGATTAAACTAATAAACCTTTGCATAGTATAAATATGTTATCCTAAAATCGCAGTTAACGGCTCAGCATTGCTGACGCCGTGGTATTAGCATTCCTGTAAGCCGATGACTGAAGCCTAATTGAAATGCAAAAGTTAAAGATAAATAAAAGCTCAATAGCAGAATGTTGGCTGCTGTGTTGTCTAATATTGTATTATTTTTTTATCAATTTGAATGGAGACTTAGGTTTCCATTGTGGCCAGGCCTGGCTGTTAGCAAGACTCAGTCCAACGTTAAAAAGCAATTCCATGTCTTCTACAGTTCCATCAAATCTCCAGCCTTCGTTAACCTGATCATTGGGTGTATGATAAGCCCAATATTTCTCCTTAACCATTTTTTCGTAAGCTGTTCCCCCATTTACGTAATCCGTTCCCCTGCCGAAGAATAATGCAGGTACACCGGCATTTGCAAAGCTTAGCTGGTCGGAGCCGTAATAAAAACTCTCTTTTGGATCTTCAGGACTTATATAGCGCCCCTGTTTTTTGATCTCGGCTGCGATGTCATTTTCAAGCGTGGAATTGCCTGGGCCGAAAACAACTATATCTTTCGTTCGTCCGAATCTGTTAAAACCATCAATATTAAATTCAGCGACTGTTTTTTTCAGAGAACCTACAGGATGTTGTACATACCAGATCGATCCTCCGTGTCCCGTTTCTTCACTGGTAAATAATACAAAAACAATGGTACGGGCAGGTGTTGGCTTTATATTCTTAAAGGCAGTAATAAAGTTTTGTGCCACGAATAGTGAGATACTTGCCATTATTTGAACCATAATTTATTTGTCCAAGTGTCACAAATGGCAAGGATAGAATACAAATGAAAATTAAAGTAGTTAGTTTTTGCATGTTCATTTTAGGTAGTGTTTACTTGCACACAACGGCCACAACTTTGCGCAGGCGGGATAATAGATATCGTCTGCCTCAACCGTTGCCAAATTTATAATTAAGAGTTCATTGTTACATTATTGCTGAACAAAGTTCTTTCAGCCCAGTACTATTGCTGAAGCATGCACCACAGCTTATTGTTAGAAAGTCTGCCAGTCTTGCACAAATGTAGATGTTGTAGCTTCAGGCTTAAATTTGCTCTCTGTGATTTTGCGATAAACAAGGCTCAGCATAACCAATAATCCCTTCATGCTCCAGTTCAGTTAATTTTTGTTTTATTGGTTTATAATTTTTGTCAACAAGAACTTCCATTGAAAAATAAGCATCGTTAACTCGTTCCGATAAGCAGCCCATGTCCTTAAAAATGTCTCGAATAGTATTGATGTCATAAGTCTTGTCCATGATTACAACAGTAACTATAGAATTTCCTGAATTCTCAATCGTATCTCGGTACGTTAGCCTTTCCTCATCTTCATCATACTCGGCAAAAATTATGTCGTCACTTGCTACAAGAGGCCCATAAAATGGAATGCTGTCAAGTTTATAAAATCCCTTGTCGGCATCAACAACGTCTGCCCACATTGTTTCAACAGTCCATTCGTCTAAAACTGAACTATAATAACGGAAAAGTATTTTAACAGAATTGTCGTTAGTCTCAGTCATTGGAAGGTTTGTTTCAGTTTGTCTACAACGATCAGGGCTTTATGCTGTTGGGATATTTACTTCCGTCTGCCTCAACCGTTGCCAAATTTATAATTAAGAGTTCATTGTTACATTATTGTGTGCTGTGCTTCTACAATTTCCCTTTCAAACAAGCTACTAATCATCATGCTGGTTCACGTATATTAAGAAGAGCAAAAAGCATATACACAATAAAAACGCAGTGTTTTGTCCATTCCAATTTTTTGATTGCCACATTAAGAACCATTCACCACCAATAGTAATAAACATACCAAACCAAAGTATCACTCCAAATGATAAGCCCGCAGCAAGTAGCTTTTTTGACTGATTAAATTCAGATGTTTCGGACTTAGAGTTCTTTGTCATTTTAATAGTTCCAGATATTGTCAAAATGGCGATGACTAATTCCCACGCGATGATGAATATGTACATCATGTGATGTAAGACTTTGTTATTAATAGAACGCCAGCCGGTTTTTTCTTTCGAGAATACATCACTCATGCCTGAAACCATGCGCACAAATTGAAAGTTTGAGTCATAGTCCGTTATGTTATTGAAACAGACAATGGCCATATAGAGACCAATGGATGCGCCAAAAAGTATTTTGAACAGCCTGGTGTTCATTTTAAATGTTTTATTTGTCGGCCATTGTCGGCTTGAACAAAAGCTGATAAGAATTACTGATTCACAATTGCTGCTTGTGAAGCCATGCTTTTACAAATGCAGTTGTTGTGTGCTGTAGTTTTCTTTTTTAATGACTATTTCTAAAAACAGCACGCAAACCCATGCTATAACCAGGAAAGGAAATACTATAATGAGTGTCGCCACCAAAAATATGTGTCTGTAAATTGAAATGCTGATAATGTCTTTTTAACATCTGGTTGCTCAGCAATTTCATATTGCTTACCATGTTGTAACCAAGTAGCCCTGTTTCTGTTTCCTCAAGTTCACCTACACACATGAATACTTTTGCGTTAAGATAAGTATGTGCATGTGCATACTCTTCTTCATATTTAAGTGTGATACGGTTGTCGAACCAAACTGAAGGGCTGGCAATAATATATCGTTGGAATATTGAAGGTTCATGAAAAAGTACATACAATCCCAGCAAACCACCATAAGATACGCCTGCATAAGAGGCATCCGAAGACGCCCGGTAATTTTTTCTGATAAAAGGTATTAGTTCTTCTTTTATAAAGCTTACAAATTTAGATGCACCGCCTGTAGGTAAATGATGACTCATAGAATCAGGGATAATAGTAGGTGTATAATCTCTGCTGCGCAGAATTCCTGATAGGCTGTCTGAAGGATACCCAATACCAACGATTAACATTTTTGGAACTTCATTGTTCCATTGCAGTATTCGTAACATTTGTGTTACCGCAGCAAATCCGCTGTTGGCATCGGTAAGATAAAGCACTGCATAACTGCTGTCAGTAGAAAAATAATCAGATGGAAATGCAACTGAAATCTTAAAGTCATCACCGACAAAGGAAGAATGAATGAACCTAACTTCTGTATTTGGAATCGTCTCCTGCGGGTAAACATTAGTTTGTTGCGCAATTAGCGGATGAATAATACTAAAGAAGGAAAAGATGAATGTTATTTGAATTGAAACTCTCATATTATAGTTTTGAATTGCTATAGCACACAACGACCACGGCTTTATGCTGGTGGGATATTCATGTCCCGTCAGTTGGAACTGTGGCTTATTTATGATTATAGATCAAGTTATGAACAAAAGCCGATAAGAGTTCCGCAAGTTGGAACTTTAGCTGATCGTCTGCACACAGCTCATTGTTAGCAGGTCAGGCCCGCTGGCATAAAACCGATTTGTTATGCGCCGTTAGGCAACCTTTAAAGCCTTAATAGATTTTAGTAATGATCCTTTCGTTGATATTTGTTCTTCAATGTCAAAGTCATCTTGTAGTCCAAGCCAAAATTTAGCAGAGTTACCAAAGTACTTGCTTAATCTTAAAGCTGTATCAGCTGTAATTCTACGGTTCCCTTTAATGATTTCGGAAACCCTTGTTTGAGGGATTTCAATATCCTTTGCGAGTTTATAAGCTGTTATATTAAAAGGAACAAGGAATTCTTCTGAAAGAACTTCGCCTGGATGAATATTTTTAAGTTTTGCCATTTTATTAAGCTTTAATGATAATCAGTAATTTCAACTTCAAAAGCATTGCCAGCATTCCATTTAAAAAGGATTCTCCATTGATCATTAATTCGAATACTGTAAAAATCTTTTAGTTTTCCAGCCAGTTTTTCCAATCTATTTGCTGGCGGAATTCTTAGATCAGCTATATCAACAGAGTTATTCAGCATTCTCAGTTTTCTTCTTCCAACATTTTGAATTTCCATCGGTAATTTTTTTACCCGGTTTCCTAACCAAACTTGTTCTGTCTCCGAATTACCAAAAGATATAATCATACTCCTGTCTCAGGTTACTAACGTCAAAAGTAAGTATTTTTCATTAAACAGCAAAATGTGGAGAGTAACTAAAATTACGCATAACGGTAGGTATTGCTGTATTCTAGGATATGTAAACTACCAAATTTGTTTTAAAATTAAGCTACTTTTCTATAGTTTTCCACATACATTTCCCCCTTTCTTATAACAGCAAACATTCTCAATATCAGTTTAAATTTAATGTTATTCAAAACTATCTTATAGCATTTTGTTTTCAGCTTATTTTCGGCATATCCTTCATTTCTTTATCCCATACCATTGCACTCCGAGCTGCTTGATTTAGCTCCTGCTTCAATTCCTTATTCGCTATGTGACTTACTCTTTTTCTTCCATTAATACTGATGCCCGAACTATGGTCGAATGGTACCACACCAACATATACTGCATAGCTTCTCGGGTTATTAAAGCTTGTAAAATTTTCGGTGTAAGTTATCGTCATCAATGCGTTTACCGGACCAATCCCTTTTATGCTGGTGATGAGCGCATAGTTCAGTGTCATTTGTTCATCCCCGGCTATAATTTTCATCATTTCGACTTCTATATTTGCAATTATTTTTACATTCGCCTTTTGCTTTTGCTCTAATGCTTTTACTATTAAATCTCTTTTCTTTGCGCCATACATATGTTCGCGCTCTTTGATTGAAGCTTTATAGCCTGCGTTTTCTCTTACCAATCTTTTTCTAAAGCTTAATAACTCCTTCAGGCTTATTATAGCTGCATTGAGGGGCCGTGATGGTTGTAATGACTTATGCTTTTCTTCGCCAAATTGAGCTATTCTAAAAGAGTCGACCTTATCATTTTTGCCTCTTGTAATTCCTAAAGAATTTTTAATTGCCAAGCCAGGAATTCTAGCATATAAAATCCTATGTGCTTCGCAAAATTGTATAAGCTTGTACTCGTAACCACCAGTATATTCTAACACTACAAAACTATGTTGTAAATCAATTGTCAATTGTCTGCACCATTTTAGGAAATGCGCAAATCCTTCTGTACCGTTTTTAATTTTGATATGCTCATTTAATTCCGAACAGCTAATATCTAAAGTGTTCCTGGATACATCGACCCCTAACGTAAATTCCCAATTTTTCATTCAATTACCTTTTTAAATGTTATAAAAAACTTGCTCTTGTCAAAAACCTTTGATAGTTCAAAGAGAAAATTCTAGATGGACCTGGAGCAAGGAAAATATTGGCAGGGACTAATACGGCAAGAAGTCCGAAAGACTAGAAGGCAGGTAAGTTCACCCTGCGCAATACTTTCAAAGTTATTAACATTATTGGTAGTTATTAACACCCCCTAGAACCCCCGTTATAATAATAGTAATACTCTATTAATTAAGGGAAAAAAAGTCCAAAGGAAGGCAGGATGTTCAATGAACGTTCTGCCCGGAGCCACCGATGATTTATAAATTTATTGATGAAGTTAACAACAAAAGTTGATAAGAATTACGGAAGCTCGAACGCAAGATGACAAAAGAACTATAGATGATAAATTGCACGTCAGCCCTGCTTTTAGCAATATTCTTGTTAGCGGTAGTCTACTTCTTGACACAACCAAAGTCAACCTCAATTGTAGTGTCTAAGCTGCTATTTACTACATTAACTAACGAATCTCCTTGCTTTTTTTTTATTGAATCGCCAATGTTTAAGAAATCAAACAACCCTGAATTATCCATTATCAAATCCTGATTTGGGAATTTATTTCCTTTTCCGTCCTGTAATATTAAGGTCGGATATGAATGTTCGTTTGAGTCAAGATATTTGTTAAGAACTAAGTAATCGTATTTATAACTTTTAAATTCTTTGAATCTACTACATGCCGCATCGTTAAAGGAAGGGAAGGATAAAAACAATCGAATTAACAATACTATAAATGTTATACCAAGACCAATTTCTCCGTAAGCCATTATTAAGTATTTAATCTTTGCGTTTTTGTCATTAGTACATCTTGCTAATTTAAAAATATTCTTTGTGTCTCTAAATTGTCGAGAAAAACAACTTACAGGATATCCATTATTCTTGACAATACTTTTCACCCAGTACCCAAGTACATTTGCCAAAACTGCGATGATAAATATAGGGATGGAATACCTGTTTATAGTCTGTTGGAAGTTACCGCTAACACATAAATATATGGCACTTCAACCGTATTTTAAAAATGACGCGCCTTGGCTTTCAATCGTTTACCCTTCGCCGTTTTAATTGTTATAGCAGCGATACAATTGATACCCTATTAAACAAGTTCTTTAATTTAAACTAATCACATCGCGGATTTTCAAAAGATCGCTGTGTATTGATGGGATAGGCCACGTAACCACCATTTTTCAAGCGGCCCTCCGAAATGCCATTACCGGTATGGGATTTAACCGGTGGTAAATTATCATTCGGCCATGCAACAAAACCACCATCTTTTAAATGTGTTTGTAATTTATTGTTAGCTGCTTTTGTAATTATTGAGTGAAGAGAGCATGCATATTTCTCCTCTTCGGCTTTTTTATTAGAAATATTATTTTCAAAGTTATAATTCATAAAAAAAAATTTGGTTCTTTAGTCCTATTCATTTTTTACTTTACCTGCCAATACTGCCGTACCAAATCCTAATAAGGCTATAAGGGTAAAAGACCAGCGCAAATTAATTGCCTGGGCAATAAAACCGATTACCGGCGGCCCAATTAAAAATCCTAAAAAGCCAATTGTAGATACTGCGGCTAATGCGGTGCTTGCCGACATTGTACTTGATTTTCCTGCTAAGCCATACACAATCGGAACCACCGAAGAAACGCCAAAACCCACCAGCAGAAAACCAATGGTCGCAGTAAGTAAATAAGGAAATAATACCGCAATTAATAACCCTGTAGTTATTATAGTACCGCTCAGTTGTAGCATTCGCTTTACGCCAAACTTTGTAACCAGCCTGTCTCCCAGGAACCGTCCCATGGCCATAGTACTGGTAAATGCCACATAGCCGAGCGTTGTATACGCCGGGTTTGCCTCTACCACTTTTTTAAAATAAACACCGCTCCAGTCGGCCATTGCACCCTCACATAACATACAGCAAAATGCAATCAACCCCAATAATAAAATCCTGCTATCGGGTCGGGCAAATAAGGGTTGCGAGTTACCGCCAATATCGTGTGGCAGCGTAAATTTATAAGATACCAATACCAGCAGTGCCGGTTATTGCACAAACAATAGAAAAATGAAGTAATGGAGAAAATCCCGCTGAAACAAAAAAAGTACCGATGACTGCACCGCTAAATCCGGCAAGGCTCCACAAGCCGTGAAATGAAGCCATAATAGATCTTCCGTATAGCTTCTCTACATTTACGGCCTGGGTATTCATGGCAATGTTGACCAGGTTTGAAAACAATCCAAATAAAAATAATGCAGACGTAAGCTGCAAAGTCGATCCTGCAGAAGCTAGAAGTAATAACGTCAATGGGTATAATAATGCCCCGGTAATTACTGACATCCTGCTGCCGAAACGCGATACCAGCCAGCCTGAAATCGGCAGGCTTATCATTAAGCCAACCGGCAATGCAAACAATACGCCGCCGAGGCCGGCTTCGCTTAAATGTAATTTATTCTGGATGTCGGGTATGCGGCTTGCCCATGTTGCAAAGGTGAGGCCTGCAACAAAGAAAAAAACGCTTGTTGCAATCCGGTAAATACGAAATAAAAGCTTCCTTGTTTAAATAAGGCCAGCCAATTGATTGATTTTTGTTTCCATAATTCGGATACAAACGCCAGGCGTTTCAACATATTCATATTTAAGTTGATCATTTTCTGATTTTATGTTTTAAAAGAAATGCCTGCTCTGTTAAGCAGGCAATCGTTCCAGAGTTTATACCAGTTTCCACTAGAAACCAGCATTAAATATTGTGTGAACTGAATTTTTAAAGTGATGGTAATAATTTATCAGATGATCCTTACATTTTTTCCGGCCTTAACCGCTTCACCCACCATATTCAAATCCGCTTCCTTTGGTTTCGAAACCAATATTAAATCAATAGCAGAATCCTGTATAATAGATTCAATATCATCTACCAGTTGGGCCTCCGGAAATTGCGACATTGCCATATCACCGGATATTTTATTGACTGCCATAATTTTTTTTACAATATACCCATCCGGGTTATTGTTTGAAGTAATCGCGGATATTTCACCCTTCGGATTACATTCTATCAATCCTATATTTTTATTTGTGTCCATAATTTTTTATTTTTTAAATGAATAGCTATTAAATTCTTAAAGCAAAGATTACGTAAATTTGTTTAATCGATTAAACAATCGTGAAAATATTGTGCCAAATTAGAGCTAAAACCTCGTAAACATGCATAAAATATTGGTTATGTGTTATTTATAAAAAGATATTAAATTTGAGTATAAAAGTTGAAGACATTAAATGGAATTTTTGTCATGAAGAAAAAGGTCTCGCAAAAGGATATTGCCCGAAAAGTGGGGGTATCTACAGCGCTGGTTTCCTATGTACTTAATAATTTAAAGGAAGGGAGAATAAATAAAGTCGTTGCTCAAAAAATAAGGGAAACGGCAAAAGAACTGAACTATCGTACCAACCAAATCGCCAGGAGCCTTAAAATGAATAAAACTTTTACCATTGGTTTGATCGTGGCAGATATTTCAAATTCCTTTTTTTCTAGCCTCGCCCGTATCATTGAAGATGAAGCTGATAAAAAAAATTATACAGTAATTTTTGGAAGTTCGGATGAAAATGCCCAAAAATCCTGGAAACTAATAAATGCGCTGGTCGACAGGCAGGTAGATGGATTTATTATCGCTCCCGCAGAAAATACCGAGTCTCAACCTGGCTTACCTGAAAGATCATGATATCCCTTTTGTTTTAATTGACCGTTATTTTCCCTCTATTGAAACAAACCGGGTAGCCATCGATAATTATAAAGCCGCTTATACATGCGGTACAGCATATGATCGATGGCGGCAATAAACGGCCCGGAATGATTACATTTGATACCAGCCTCTTCAACCTGAATGAAAGAAAACGAGGTTACTTCGCAGGCATTGAAAGATAATAATATCGTCTTCGAAAAAATCTGGTGCAAGGAAATTTCTTTTGGTGATATTAAAATCAATGTTGAAAAAGCAGTAGACCATCTTCTCTCTCTTTCTCAACCGGTTGATTCGATATTGTTTGCTTCCAATATTCTTGCAACGTATAGTTTAAAATACATTCATGCGAAGGGTATAAAGATACCTGAAGATCTTGCGATTGTAAGCTTTGATCAAATGGATTCATCAGATTTATTCTATGCGCCACTCACCTATATAAAGCAACCAACACAGGAAATGGGAGAAATAGCCACAAAGATTTTGCTAAACAATATTGAAAAAGAACAAGAACCAGAACAAGTTACTTTGGAAGCTGCACTAGTGATCCGTAAGTCTACTTTACAAGGGTGATGGTTAATTGGTTAATTGGTTAATTGGTTAATTGGTTAATTGGTTAATTGGTTAATTGGTTAATTGGTTAATTGGTTAATTGGTTAATTGGTTAATGGTTAATTGGTTAATTGGTTAATGGTTAATTGGCTAATTAGCAATTAGCAATTAGCACATTAGCACATTGGCACATTAGCACATTAGCACATTAGCACATTAGCACATTAGCACATTAATTAATTTGTTCCATTTGAAGAAAAATGTATATTGCAAATGTTTTGAAAAAACTTAGCTGCTATATTACTGATTGCTTTATTTACTTTCAATCTGTTTGGATACAGGATTTTATTTTATTTTGCCCGGCAGCAATCAGATATTAACATTGAAAAGGCTTTAGATAAGAATCAATATAGTGAGAAAGATTTGATCACTATAAAAATTCCTATGTCGGTTCCTTATCAAATCGAACAAAAAGATTTTGAGCGTTTTGATGGCGAAGTAAATCTTAATGGAAAGATATATAAATATGTAAAGCGCAAAGTTTGCGATGGTAACCTTGTATTATTATGCCTTCCGGATCATAATAAAATGAATTTGGAAACAGCCAAAAATGATCTGTTTAAAAAGCCTCGAATGATTTGCAAAATACCGGTTCAAAAAAGTCCGATAATTCGAAACCAGTCGGAAAAAATTTTTCCAATGAATACAACCAAGTTACAACTGGATACAAAGTTTCTTTTTATACCCTCTTAGATAACCTTGCTTTTATAAACGTGCTTTCCCCTTTATCTTCCGCATTACACGGTTCTCCGGAACAACCTCCAGAATTATCCTGAAGATTTAAAAGTAAAGTAAGCTTACATTTATTTGTATGTCGATGATATGCAGTCATGCATGACTCACTTTATTAATTGTCCTTTTACTATATTCCTTTTTTTAGCATTAAATCTATATTATGTCTTATATACCGCTTGAAGCGCACCTTCCTGGCATTACCGGATTATTGGAATACAGGAAAGATACTGCGCAGCCTATCAGGGAACTAACGCAAATTTTATTACGCGGCCCTTCCACATTGACTGAAGGCGAGCGTGAATTGATTGCAACCGTTGTATCTCACCGTAATCAATGTAAGTTCTGTACGGCAGCGCATACTGCCGCTTCAGATATTTTGCTCGGTGAAAGTGAAACGTCTGCTATAGTAAAAGAAAACATCAACAGCGCGCCTGTAAGCGATAAAATGAAGGCTTTATTGACTATTGCATCGCTGGTGCAGGAAAGTGGAAAAAGTGTAACTCCGGCAGCTATACAAAAAGCAAAAGACGAAGGCGCAACTGATATTGAAATTCATGATACTGTTTTAATTGCTGCTTTGTTTTGTTTATACAATCGCTATGTGGATGGGCTTGCTACGGTAACTCCGGCTGATCCTGCATTTTACCAGTCAGCTGGGCGAAAGATTGCAACAACATGGCTACAATAGGTTGCCGCATGGGTATGATCATTTAAAAAAGCAAACCGCATCATAATGGCATACAATATCTGTACATGCTCAGCCGGTATCCAATGGAATAGCTTCAGGTTCCTCAAAAGTAAAAGGCAAGCTTACCGCTGCATTTGTTGTGTGTTTTTTAAGTATCATGTTCAGTGGTATTGCCTCGATGCTCATGTCTGTTTATTTACCGGTGGCGGTAAAAGACCTTTTGGGGAATGTAACGGATGAGAAGATGAATAATGTAGGCGCATATATAACTCAGTTTTTATATTTGGAAGTATGTTTGGCGGTTTTGCCTGGGGATTTATCTGCGATAGGATAGGGCGCTCAAAATCAGTTATATTATCTACCGCTTTTTATGGATTATTTACAGTGCTTACTGCATTTTCATCTTCCTGGTTAACGGTAGGTGTTTACCGCTTTTTAACAGGTTTTGGTGTTGGTGGAGTAATAGTAACTACCAACATACTGATATCTGAATTATGGCCTGAAAAGAAAAGGGCGGTAGTGCTTGGCATCGTATCAGCAGCTATGCCTGTGGGTTTTATTGTTGCAGGCGCTATGAATAATTTATTAACCAACTGGCACACTGCTTTTTTAACGGGCATTGTTCCGTTAGCCGTAGCCGCTTTTTCTGTTTTTGCTCTTGCAGAATCAGAAAGCTGGAAGAAAAATAAGATACTGCCTGTCTGGCAGCATCCATCTTAGTAAAAAGCTTTTTGCTCCGGGTTACAGGAAAAATCTGCTTAACCGGTTCATTGATATTTGGCGCCATGCTTATTGGTTTATGGGCGGTTTTTTCCTGGGCGCCCACATGGATACAAAGTATCACGAATGATGCGGCAAAAGCGCAACAACTGCGCGGCTTAGCTATGATGATATTGGCGTTGCGGCCTGGCTGGCAGTATTGTCTCAGGGTGGATTGCAAATGCTATCGGCTTGCGCAAAACCATGATGATGTGCTTTGCTGTTTGTTTTATAATGGTGTTTGTTGTATTTAAACTTAATACATCAGTTTCATTGATCACCTTTATTGAGATGGGTATCCTGGCTTTTTTCTTTGGGATAAGCCAGGGTGCATTATCAGTTTACATACCTCATTTATTTCCCACCGTTGTGCGGGCTTCCGCAACAGGGTTTTGTTTTAATATAGGCAGGTTGTTTACGGCAACGGTAGTTTTTTTTATTGGCGCGCTGGTAGGCTTGCTGGGTGGATATGGCAACGCTATTTTTATTTTTCATTTATTTTTTTAATCGGGTTTGCAGTAACATTTATTTCAAAAGATAAAACATACAGATGTCCATGAAGCCTCAGATCGATAAAATATTGTTCAATTAAAATTGATATTTCAAATGAAACGAATGGTAGATGCGGGTTTCAGGCCCTTTTCACTTGAGTGAAATCGGGTGTGATATTAATTCTAAATTAAATTTAAATGGCACATATACAAGTTCCCGAAGGTGTACCAGGTATAAGAAGTCTGGTAATGTTCAGGCCGGAAACAGGTAAGCCGTTATATGAATTGGCGCAGGTATTATTACGAGGCGAATCACCGTTAAGTGAAGCAGAAAGAGAATTGATTGCCGCATATGTTTCACATCGTAAACAATTGCATGTTTTGCATGAACAGCCATGCAGCGGCATCAAGATGTTTATATGGAGAGGAAAAAAATATAGTAGATGATGTATTAAATGATATGGAGCAATCTAATGTGAGTGATAAGCTGAAAGCACTGTTACATATAGCCGGTAAAGTGCAGGTGAGCTGGTAAAGAAGTACAGCCAGAAGATATTGAAGCTGCAAGAAAATTTGGTGCTGATGACAGGGAAATACATGATACGGTTTTGATAGCAGCAACATTTTCTATGTTCAACAGGTATGTGGATGGGCTTGCAAGTTTTACACCGACAGAGCCAGAAGTATATGAAGAAATGGGTAAGCGGATGGCAAAAGGATACGTGATGCCCCAATCAACATAAACATTAAATATTCATAAATAAAAAACTTTATGGCTTATATAGATTTACAAAATGATTTGCCGGGCATAAGAGGCCCGATGGCGTATAGCCCCGAAACAGGCAAAGCATTAAATGAACTTGCAGAAATTTTATTGCATGATGATAATAATACACTCACACGTGGCGAAAGAGAATTGATCGGCGCTTATGTGTCGTCAGCAGAACGATTGTTTTTTTTGCCAGAATGTGCATGGCGCAATGGCACAACATTATTTTGAATGCGACATGCAGTTTATTGATGACATCAAAAAAGATTATCCATCAACACCGATCTCCGATAAATTAAAAGCACTGTTAGGCATTGCAGGCAGTGTGCAAAAAGGTGGCAAGTTTGTTACACCAGAACAGGTTGAACATGCCAAAGAGCTTGGTGCCACTGATAAAGAAATACATGATACGGTTTTAATAGCCGCTGCTTTTTGTATGTTCAACCGTTATGTAGATGGATTGAATACATGGGCGCCCCAAGACAGGCAGGTGTATATAGACCGTGCAAAGATGCGTGCCGAAGATGGCTATGCAAATATGAATTTGAATAAATAGAAATCAATGCTGATTATTACCAATCAATAAACCAATAAACCAATAAACTAATAAACCAATAAACCACTAAACCAATAAACCAATAAACCAATAAACCAATAAACCAATAAACCAATAAACCAATAAAACTCTAGTACTTAACATGCCTCACATTAATGTAGATGAAAACTTACCGGGAATAAGATCTTTAATGGCTTTCAGCCCGGATACCGCGACTCCTATGGGTGAGCTTGCCAATTTATTATTACGCAGTGATGATGGCTTGAGCATGGCTGACAGGGAACTGATTGCCGCACATGTTTCTTATTTAAACGATTGCTTTTATTGCCATCAATCGCATGGCGCGATTGCTGTTTGCTATTTGGATGGAAACAATGAACTGGTAGAGCAGGTAAAAAAAGATTATGCAAATGCCGATATTTCAGATAAACTAAAAGCGCTTTTAACTATTGCCGGTAGCGTGCAAAAAGGTGGTAAGCATGTAACACCCGAACAAATTGAACATGCCAGGAAACTGGGCGCTACTGATAAAGACATACATGATACCGTGCTCATTGCCGCTGCATTCTGCATGTTTAACCGTTATGTGGATGGCCTTGCAGCCAATACGCCAACAGATCTTTCTACCTACCCTTTGCGGGCAAAGCAAATTGCTGAAAAGGGTTATGGCAATTATATTTTTTCAACCAAACAACCGGTTCAATAAAATCAGGAAGCTTACATGGGAAAATTTCATTAACTAAATTTTTTAAAACATTAAACCAAAACAAGCAAATGAAAAAACGATCATTTTTCTTAACAACATGGTTACTTATAATCATGCTTCCCGTTTCGCTTATTGCGCAAAATAAAACAGTATCGGGCATTGTTACAGCTGCAAACAATGTTGCCTATTGCCGGTGCAACTATCAGCGTTAAAAACTCTTCACAGGCAATAGCTTCTGATGCAAACGGAAAGTTTAGCTTATCAGTTCCGGAAAATGCTGTTTTAATTATCAGCGCTGCAGGTTATAAAACGCAAACAATTAACACAGCCGCATCATCAGATCTGCAGATTAAATTAGCGGAAGATGTTTCAAGGCTTGATGAAGTAGTGGTAACAGGGCTGTCAACCTCCGTTAAAAGAAGAAACCTGGCAAATGCTGTTGCCACTATTTCCTCCAAAGAATTAAATGGAATTTCACCTGCGCAAACTTTTGATGCGGCACTTGAAGGAAAAATTTCCGGCGCTTATATCAATGCCAATTCCGGCGCACCCGGCGGTGGTATTTCTGTAAAGCTTCGCGGTGTAACTTCTGTGTATGGCAATACACAACCCTTATATGTTGTAGATGGCGTTTTTGTTGATAATACTTCTACCTCTGCGGGATTGAATGCTGTGACGTCCGCACTGGCGACGGGTGCTACCACATCCAACCAGGATAATCCATCAAGCCGTATCGCCGACCTGCGCGCTGAAGATATTGAGAATATTGAAATTCTTAAGGGAGCTTCCGCTGCAGCTATTTATGGATCAAAAGCCGCAGCAGGTGTTGTTATTATTACAACAAAAAGAGGCAAACAAGGCAAAACGAATATCACTCTCATCACAGGATCTGGGTTTTATAAAACCGAGAAAATTTTTAGGCGTAAGAACATTTACTGCCGACAGGGCCGCAAGTTTATCAAGGGATAGTGCCCAGTCTGCTGCCTTACGCCAACAATTTATAGATGCCCAATCTAAAGGAGAAATTTATGATTATGAAAAAGAAATTTATGATCATACCGCTTTCCTGAGAAACACCGTGTTGAGCATGAGCGGTGGAAATGAGAAAACCGGTTTCTATTTTTCTGTGGCGCAAAAAGATGAAGGTGGAATTGTAAAAAGAACAGGATATAATAATACAAGCGTTCGCCTGAATCTTGATCATAAAATTACAGACAATATTAAAATGGGAATCAGTACCAATTATATTAATTCTTCAGCAGACAGGGGTTTATTTGGTAATGATAATGCCGGCATAACTACGGGTATTGCACTTTCATCTACACCGGGCTTTGCACAACTGCATCCTGATGCAACGGGTAACTATCCTGCCAATCCATTTGCGGCAGCCAATCCGTTACAAACTATTGCGTTGATGCGCAATAATGAATCAGTGAACCGTTTTATAACCGGAGCTAATCTTGATATTACTCTGCAAAAGAACACGGTGAGTACTACTAAATTTATCGGAAGGGGAGGATTTGATTTTTATAATCTTCAAACAAGTGTATTGTTCCCCGGCATGCTTCAATTCCAGGCGGTGAATAAAGGAACATCCATACAGGGATTTACAAAGAACCTAAGCACCAATTATATTCTTTCCCTGGTAAATACATTTACTCCTTCTGATAAGTTATCACTCACAACATCTGCAGGTATAACACAGGAAACGGGTGACTATAATAACTTATTAAATATTGCTACACAGACTCATCGCCGGCCAGTCAAATGTTGACCAGGCAGGCGCTTTGAATGCGACACAATTACGGACGAAATATTTGAACGGCGGAATCTTTATACAGGAAGAAGCTAATATTATTGATGCGCTTACATTAACGGCAGGTGTACGTTTTGACAGGTCGAGCAACAATGGCGATGTTGGTAAATATTATACCTATCCAAAAGCAGGTATTTCCTGGAACCTTACCCGCATGGGCTTTCTAAAAGAGGGTTTCTTTGAAAATATAAAATTACGTGCGGCATACGGCCAGGCAAATAATGTTCCTGCATACGGAAGTAAATTCACTTCCTTGGTAGTTTCAAATATTACCGGTTTCCCCGGGCTCATTGTAAATACACAGGAAGGCCAGGCCAATATAAAACCTGAAAGGCAAACAGAATTTGAAACAGGTATTAGATTTTAGTGTCTTCAAAGGACGGCTTGGATTTGAATTAACTTATTATAACAAAACCATCGATGACTTTTTAATGCTTACTAACCTGGCCGCTTCATCGGGTTATTCAACCAAATGGCTCAATGCGGGTAACCTTAGAAATCGTGGTGTAGAATTAGGTATGAATGCAAGGCCGGTTCAATCAAAAAATGTAACCTGGAATACTTCCGTAAATTTCTGGACTAACCGTTCTCTGGTAACTAAATTTATTATACCGCCCGTACCGCAAGGCTCATTTGGCTATGTACTCGGATCTTTCCAGATAGAACAAGGAAAATCTGCCACACAAATTTTGGGTCTTGATGGAACGGGGGGCGTGTCTAAATTGGGAGATGCAGAACCAAAGTTCCAAATGAATACTTATAATGAAATTACTTTTTTCAACAAACTAAGTTTGCGCTTTTTGCTGCATTGGAAATGTGGTGGCCAGAATGTAAATTTAACAAGTCTCGAAAATGATTTTGGCGGCACGACCCCCGACTATGATAAAGTAACTAATAAACTGGGTGTGCCTGATGGCTGTTTTCCGGATTATGCAAATAGGCACAGACGCTCACGAATTTGTACAAACCTCGAGCTACCTGCGGTTACGTGAGATTGGGCTGTATTATTCATTTAACAAGTTGCCTGTATCATATATAAAAGCAATCCGGGTAGGAGTATCTCTTAATAATTATTTTACCGTTACAAAATATAAATCTTACGATCCGGAAGTGTCGAATTTTGGAACCGGCTTTTCTTCAGGTGTAGATGTAGATCCTTATCCCTCCACCAAACGTGCAAGCTTCCATGTTTCATTTGATTTTTAAATTTATAAAAATAATTATCATGCAAAAAAATATCACCATAAATATCGTCTTGTCGTTGGCTATGCATCTTCTTTTTTGGTTCATGTAAAAAAGATTATGGCAATTTAAACAATGCGACCGTTGAAGATTTTTTAAAAAATGCATCACAAAGTGAATTAAATAATCTTGTAAGTGGTACGGAATCAGGTATGAGAAATCTTTTAAATTTGTACCTTGATGATGTAGGTACCATTGGGAGAGAAGGGTATCATTTTTCAGGATCAGAGCCGCGTTATGTTACAGACCTGCTGGGCGCCAGCAGCGGAACATTAAGCGGAAGTAATTTTTATATTGCCAATCCATGGGCAGCCCGGTACAGGGTTGTAAAAAATTGCAATATTCTTATACAGGCCGCTACCAATTCTACACTTATAACTGATGCGCAAAAAAGCGGCTATATCGGTTTTGCCAAAACAATTAAAGCATACCAGCTTCTAATGAATCTTAATCTTACCGATTCAAATGGTATAAGAGTAAACGTTGCTGATCCGGATCATCTTGGCCCCTTTGTAAGCTACAATGAAGGACTGGCAGCGATTGTCTCTTTGCTTGATTCAGGAAGGTTAGCGCTCACTGGTGCAAACGCCACTCCTATAGCCTTCCCTCTCGCAGGCTTTGGTGGTTTAAGTGATGCTGCCGGACTAACAAAGTTCAACCGGGCGCTTGCTGCAAGAGTTAGCGTTTATCAACAAAACTGGCAAGCTGCGCTCGATAACCTAACTGCATCTTTCTTTGGCTTAAATCAGCCTTTTAATCTTGGTGTGTACCATGTGTTTGGAACCGGCTCAGGCGATCAGCTGAATCCAATGTTTATTCCCCAAAATCAAAACGGAGAAGTGAGAGTTGCCCATCCATCTTATGCCGCAGATATTGAAGCTGGTGACGACAGGATTAATAAAGCAACGTTACGTACAACGGTGGCATCACTAAATGGCCTCAGCAGTAACAGGGATGTATGGGTGTATACTTCCAACACGGCGCCAATACCCATTATAAGGAATGAAGAATTGATCCTTATTTATGCAGAAGCAAATATCCAATTGAATAATTTAAGTGAAGGAGTTAAAGCAATAAACATGATTAGAAATGGCCACCAATTAGGTAATTATGGGGGAGCAGTTACTCAGCGATGCTTTAATCACCGAGATGCTAAAACAAAGAAGATATTCTTTGTTTTTTGAAGGGCATCGCTGGATTGATATGCGCAGGTATAACCTGTTAAATACACTTCCTATTGACAGGCCGGGCGATGATGTATGGACCGAATTTCCTTTGCCCGTAACAGAACAGTAAATAGATAAGGCTACGCCATTAGTGTTATGTTAATTATAAAGCTGCGCTTTGAACGTGAATTGTCTCCGGCACACTGTGAATTTCAGCTTGAAACCACCGACAATTCACGATTAACATAACACTAGTTTATCTTCAAATTAAGTTATGAAACGATTGTTATTGTTTATTGGTTTGCTGCTGCTGTTTGGCGTGGAAATATTGCGCGTATATTTTATTATGCCTTTTCCCGGCAGCCAGCATAAGAATACTATTTCCCTGGCTTATTGGATCAGTAACAATATAGTTTGGATAAGATTACTGGCGTTAGCTTTATTGATTTTTCCTTTGCTAAGTGTCTTTAAAAAAGGGAAGAATTGGAAGAAAATATTACTATTAGTGGCGCTGATTTTTTACGGAGTTATTTTCTTCTTTTTTAATTATCGATTTGAAGCTGATAAAATGTTTTATCAGCCCAAGCAAAAACTATTTGTTGCTGCAGCAAAAGATACTACTAATAAAAATGAACTGGTGATCGGTGTTGCAATAAACGGAGAAGCTAAGGCTTATCCTATCCAGTTGATAGGATATCATCACCAGGTGAGAGACACTATTGGAAATACACCGGTAATGATTACGTATTGTACAGTTTGCAGAACGGGGCGTGCATTTAGCCCCTTTGTTAATGGGAAAGTGGAATCATTCAGGTTGGTAGGGATGGACCATTTCAATGCGATGTTTGAGGATGCAACAACTAAAAGCTGGTGGCAGCAGGCCACCGGTATTTCTATTGCGGGGCCATTAAAGGGCACCGCATTAAAAGAATTGCCCTCGAAGCAACTAACTTTAGCGGCCTGGTTACGGGAGCATCCTGATTCTTACATCATGCAGCCTGATACATCTTTTAAGAAGAATTATAAAGACCTTACGGGTTATGATAACGGAACCATTGAAGGCGGTCTTGGAAAGAAGAGATTCTTTATCATGGAAGCCTAAGTCGTGGGTTGTTGGTGTTAGATATAATAACGCGGCAAAAGCTTATGACTGGAATGAGCTGGTGAAGAAAAAAATAATCCAGGATTCAGTAGCGGGCTTGCCAATTGTGATTGCTCTGGAAAAAGATAGTGCTTCATTTCATGTGTATGACAGGCGCATGAATGGCACCGTACTCAATTTTCAGAAAGAAAGCAATAATGATTTATTAACGGATCAAAATACAAATTCTACCTGGAACATGGATGGGGTTTGTATAGATGGATCATTGAAAGGAGAAAAATTAAGAAATGTTCAATCTTACCAGGAGTTCTGGCATTCATGGAGTACATTTCATCCGAAAACGGAAAAATATAAATATTAAATTGTCTTAGGCCCACGGCCTGCCTGCAGATGCCTCACAGGTTTTTAAAACCTGTGAGGTATGGGAGATTCGCCGCGGTCATTGGCTTATGCTTATTTATTTTTTCTTAGTTATTATGATTTGCCATATTTGGCTGGTTAATTGGCTAATTATCACATTAGCCAGTTCTTTACTTTTTCCTCAATCTTATCACTTGCCATAATATCTCTGCACTTAACAAGGCTCCCAATGCAAATAAAGCTGGAGTAAGCACCGCGCCTTCACTGGCAAGAGCGCCGGAAAGCGCCAGGGTAAATACGCCGAAAGGCAACAGCATCATTATGCAAAGCCAGGTTGTATTAAGCGGGATGCGAAAGGGCCTATATTGATCCGGCGCTTTTATTCGCAGTACGATCAGTGTTATAAATTCCAAAAATAAACCCGCACCATAAAGCGTTACATCAATAATGATCAGCTCCTGGAAGCTCCATAAGATCATAAAGCTTACTACCGTGGCACAAATAATAATAGATATGTAAGGCGTTTTAAATACCGGATGAAGCGAATGAATCTTTGCGGGCAGTAAGCCATCATCCGCCATTACCTGAGGCACTCTTGATACAGAAAGCAACACCGCTGCATAGAGACCGAGCGTGCTGGCCATACCACCAACAGAAAGTGCCACGCCCAGCCACTTTCCGCCTGCCAGAACACCCAATGCAGGGTACCCTTCTTCGTTGAGTGTACTGGCATTGATGTTATAATGCAGTGTCGCAAATAGTACCATTACATAAATAATAAAAACTGTCGCAAATGCGATAACGACCGATTTAAGATAAGTACGGACCGGCCGGTCCACTTCTTCCGCGTAGGTAGTCGTATTGTCCCAACCAAAAAAATTCCACATAACCGTGTACAACGCCATGCCCAGCGAAGAAAAGGAAATTCCCTTAAGTGAGGGTGTAGGAAATGAAAAATGTCCGGCGTCTTTAAGGGCCATGATAAACAGGGCTACAAAAGGTAACAGCACCAACAAACTCAGCATGGTAGCTGTTTTGCCCACCGGTGAAATACCGAAGATATTGAGAGCTGCCCCTACCCATATAATCGTAAGGCCAACCGGTATCTTAATATGTGTTATTTGCGGGAAGAAAAAAGAGGCATAGCTCACAAAAAGCACCGGGTAAATGGCAAGGTCTACAAAGGTATAAAGCCACGTCCACCAACCTTCATAAAAACCGAAACGCAATCCTAATGTTCTTTTTACCCATTGATAATAACCGCCAGTTACCGGCATCATACTATTAAGCTCAAGTACCGTTAATATTGCGGGCACATCCCAGAGAAGCGGAGTTATCATCAATAGCAATAAAGCCCCATGCCCGCCTGCATAGCCTAGCAAAGGTTCCAGCCCATAAGGGCCTCCGGATACTGTAAAAAAAATTACGGCGGCAAGTTGCAGTACATGAAGCCTCTGTCGCCGCGAAGTAGTAAGTGTCATCTGATAAAAAGAAATTTATACCATGTGTATACAGGTAACAATTTAATACGTTAATTGTAAAACAATGAGATATTATTTTTCTCCACATTCCGTCAGCCTCTGCAGTAAAGTGTTTTTAATAAATTCTGCGTCCTAAGTTTCTATGCAGGTAAACAATTACGGGGAATTTAAGAAGATCTACGCATGTAAATATTTTTGAAAGAATGACAATGGCTTAACAGTATTTATTATATTTAATAAATAGAGTATAATGACTTGTACATAACTTTGGGATCTTATAGCGACGGTGTATCGAAATAAAAATAAATTTATAACGAGTGCCTTCATTTTCTACAGCCACTACTAATAAAAAAGCGCAATGGATCACCTCCAGGTTTATTCTTGCGCTTCTTTTATTCCTCCTTGTTTTATTTGCGTTTGTTGCTATTACAGATGAGATTGTATTGGAGCATGAAACCGGCTTCGACCAACATATCTCACAAGCAATATTTTCCCTCCAATCTCCTTTTATAACACGACTGATGGAGATGGTTACCTTCTTTGGTTCAGCCAATTTCTTATTTCCGGCATATCTCGTATTGATAATATATTATTTGTTTAGGAAAAATATAAAGCTGGCCCTGGATATTACTATGATGGGCCTCAGTAGTACCGGAATCCTGTTTCTTTTTAAAGAGATTTTTAAGCGCCAACGCCCGCTTGATCCGCTTATAAGAAATGTAACCGGTTTTAGTTTTCCCAGCGGCCATTCATTTTCTTCTTTTACTTTCTTTGGCTTGATCATTTATATTTTGTGGAAAACCCGTATTAAAAAAGCCTGGAAAATCACCCTGACAATATTGTTATTTTTATCTGCAGCAGCCATTGCATTTAGCAGGGTTTATTTGCGTGTACATTATCCCAGTGATGTGATAGCCGGCTTTTGCCTGAGTATTATATGGCTCATGCTATCATTATGGATCCTGCACAAAATTGACAGGAGCCGCCTTCAGCGCTGAACCTTTAGTTTGACTCTTCAGGAAAGTCTTACGAACTGCAAATTGGAATCATGTCACGCCTTAGGTTTTTAAATTGCTTCTTGTTTTTTTACCTGCCACAAGCGTTACAATTATGTTCTTGCTACCGTCATCAATATTTTTGTTTTCAAATTGCCAAATCGTGGGACGACTAAGTACAATCCTGTGATCTGTAACACTCAGTAAGTGCCATTTTTGTAGATGAATATCTTTACTTACAGAAAAGCTATCTTCTGAATATACACCGTACGTTGAATCAAAATAGACCTTCATTGTTTTGGTTGAATCGTTCAGGCTAAACTTCCATTTTTTTGCTATAAATCCAGAGTTTTTTTTGTTTGCCCAAAATAAAATCACCGTGAAATCGCCATTCTCTTCAAAATTCCATATTGATGCCGCAGGTTTTTGTTGCCATGCATGACCGCAGATTTGGTGCTTTACTGTCTGGCTTTGGACATCGGAGAAGGCGGAACTGAGGTAAATAGTAAATAAAATAAACAACCGCATGGTTATTGTCATTAGTACGAGAATATCAGGTTTAGAATATGGGCAATCATTTAATTGAAGGCGCTATTTTAAGATGTTGAAATGATTGTTTGTCCGAGGCCTGCCAATTGCTTTACTGGTAGGAGAGTCCCACCAGCTTTGAAGCATCGTAGTAAAATGGCTGAAAATTTTCTTCTTTAATATTACATGAAACAGAAATATTCTGGCAGCTAATGTCTCCAAACAAACTGGCAACGGCGCTATCAGCCGCATCCCGGCCGGTAGCAATTTTAACCAGGCCATTAAGAGGAACGAGTTTCGTGGCGTCAAACAAAACCCATTCATTTCCAAGGTATGCTTCAAAGCATGCGTGGAAATCCTGCGGCTCCAGTTTATACGCATACCCTGTGAAGTAGCGCGCCGGAATCGTTAATGCCCTGCATATTGCAATTCCGAGGTGTGCAAAATCCCTGCATACACCCGCTAATTCCGTTACTGTATCATATGCTGAAGTTTGAGAGTTGGTTGATCCACTTAAATATTCAACATTTTTATAAATCCAATCTGTAAGGGCCAGTACCTGTAAATACTGATTGTTCATATCTCCAAATTTACCGTTGGCAAACCGGTATAGCTTATCTGACTGGCAATAGCGGCTGGGATATAAATAAGGAAATACTGATGTAGGTAATTGCCCTACAGGAACGGTTGATTGATTAGTGTGATCTGTTTCCTTAAAATAATTATCTACGACCGCTTTATATGATATTGAAATTTCTTTTTCCTCCGATGTTTCAAGGCGTAGCAAACGGTTTTCTCCATGCTCTGAAGATAACTCTTCAGCCTTTAAATAAGGCTCAATTAAAAGTGTCTCCTCCAGAACTGTTTGTTTTTGCGTTCTTAAAGCATGAATATTCAATATTAAGGTGCTTGGTGAATTTATATTGTATTTAAGCTCAGCTCCTGATTTCTAATTTCATTAAATTATTGGTTGATTTGTTAGTTTATTAAAAGTTACTTCCATCCATTCTTCGGGAATATTCTGCAGGGCGTTCTTCAGTTCTTCATCCCATTGTTCCGAAATGTTTTCAAGATCATTTTTCTCATACCTGTGTTCGGCGAAGTGGAAGCTATCCTTTTTATACAGTACTACATCGATCGGAAAACCCACGTTACTTGAACTTACCCGCGTTGAATCGAAGGAAAGAAAACCCGCCTTTAACGCATCCTTCATGCTTGAATTTTCGCTAACGATTCTGTTTAATATTGCCTTTCCATGCCCTGAATTTCCGATGACTACATATGGTGCGCCCTGCCCCAGTTCAACCCAGTTTCCTTCGGGGTACAATAAAAATAATTTATGCTCTTCATCATTTTTAAGCTGGCCACCGATTATGGTGTGGAGGTCAAATTTGAATCCAGATTTTAAAAGAAATTCTTTATCTTCTTCAGCCACACGCCTAACCTGCTCGCCAAAAGCATTTACGGCCTTATATAGTTTATCGTACTCTTCACGTTCAATGAGTTCTTTAAAATAAACCACCGCTTTATCCCTGATGGATCTTAGCCCGCTTGTCATAACAAATAAAGCATACTTATCCTTTTGCTCGGTCATTATTTTTGCCTTAACACTTGTATCAGTACCGGAAGTAATGCGTGTATCAGCAATTGCTACCAGGCCGTCATTTACCTTAATTCCTAGGCAATACGTCATATTTGTAAATTGTTTATTTAAAAGATTTTAAAAATAATGATAAAGGCTTAAAGTCTTGCCGGAATGTTTAACTCAATAATTTGATAGAATAGACAGGTATGCGGGACCAGGATCAAAGTGCTCCGGGCCTTAAGGTATTTTTTGGATAGAACACGATTTCCTTCAACCTTTCCGGGATGTTATCTTTTGTTGATTTTTTCGATTGAAAAAGTTTGCTATTTCAACTTTACTATACCCTGTGATAATCTGGCCTCCAGTTAACGATGGCTTTTTTAATGTCAGCAGGCCGCATGTTTTCCTTCGCAGCCTTTTCTGCTAAAATCAAAAATTCAGTGTCTGCTGCAAAGCGTAAAGCTATGACCTGCGGTAATGAGAGCCTGCTATCGAGTAATTTTCCTGTAAGTGCAAAATGGCGGAGATTTTCTTCAGCCCGTATGCCCCTGTCCTGTGCGGCAATTGCGAAGGCGCGCGCATACCAAAAAATAATTAAGCCGGCAATGCTCAATCCAAGGATAACAGCTCCGGCTAACCTTCCCTGCTGGTGCTCAATTGCCCGAGCCAGGTTCCATATAGAACCTGCGAGGCAGGCAATCAATATCGAAGACAGGACGAAATGCCACAACGGTACATAGCGGGAATGTTGTTTGTAGCTTTGAGTTTGCATATTCTTTATTTTAGGTTGAAAGATTTGAAGAACTTTATTTCAGCAGGTCAAGTAACTTCCACATTTTTTTTCTTACTTCATTTGCATTGCCATCAAAATTATTTACTATAAATGCAAAAGTATAATCAAGGCCTGTTTTGCTTTTAATAAAGCCGGTGTAAGATACAACACCTCCGATAGAACCGCTTTTCATTTTTATGCCATTAATTTCAGGAAGCGCATTGTAAAATGCTGGAAACCAGGTTTGTTTTTTTGCATAATCCATTACGCTTACAAGAGCAGCTGTTGTAACCCGGTTGCCGGGAGAAAGCCCGCTTCCATCCATAATATTCATTGCGGAGGGATCAATGCCATTTTTATTCCAATAGTTCTTTATAATGCTTACACCACTATCTGTTGCACTCGTTTTACTAAACTCGTACGCTATCGTTTTTATTAAAGCCTCACCATATAAATTTATGCTGCGTTTCAGGAACCAATATACAATGCTGTCGAGTGCGGGCGAATAATGCGTATAAAATATATTCGGTGATTTGTAATCTTGTTTGAACAACAGGATAATCAATGGCAGCCTTCTCTGCAGGTACTTTTTTTAATGATGCTTCAAGCGTTAATGCCAGTTGTTTTGCTGGGTGTGGCATTGCACCGGATATGGTGAAATGATTTTCATTTACAGGAATCGTACCTCTTACATAACCATACTTGTCATTGAATGGCATATAAATATACGCATTATCCCCGCTTTCTTTTTCGGCTGATGTGGCCACAACTTTAAGGTTAAGGCCTTCAACATAAGCTGGCTTTGTATATACATTTTCCACCGTATCACCAATGTTCCTGCCTGATTTTAAAAATAAGTCATATTGGTTTTCCCGCCAGTTAAGCGCTCTTGCCCCTGCTCCATAATAATTGCCGATATCCTGCCATATCCAGCCGTCAGGAGTTACTTCACCTTGCCATAAACTTTCATCAGCATACTACATGGCCTTTGATTTCGTTTATCCCTTCCCGTAGATAGCTTTCTTAAATTCTGCAATAATACTGTCTTCTGTTGTTTGAGCATACCGCCAGCTTCCTAAAGTAGGGTCTCCATTCCCTTTGATTATGATATCGCCATTAAGAATCCCATTTTCTAATTTTCCTGTATAAGCTAAAGTGGTTTTATATGTATAGTTATGTCCCAGTAATTCAAAAGCTGTCGATGCGGTAATTACTTTCTGGCAGCTTGCCGGCGCCAGCCCTGTTTGTATATTTTCATTTGCAATTGTTTTTCCTGTTGAAGAATTTATTACATAGATACTCACTGATGCATGTTGTAAAGCTTTTATCAGCAATAAATGTTTTATAGGCTGACTTGAATGCACGCTTAACATCCTGTGCATCCAATTCTGTCATATAAAAAAGGCAGATAAAAAGAAATAATCTCTTCAAAAAAATTTTTTTAGTGTGATTTTTTTTCAAAACTATAAGAATAATATGACTTTGATTTGAAAGAGGTATTCAGGTTAAAGTCAATAAATCCCTGGAACCACAAGGATCAATAGGCACAATAGGAACACATAGGTGAAATTCGGATAATTATTTCCAGGTGTATTTAGATCCTAATGATATTATGTCGTAAAATTAAAATGATTTACGACGCGTGAAAATGGTAATCTTGATTGGCTAACCTATTTTTGTTATTATGGAAAATGTGAATGCAAGTATAATCACTATTGGTGATGAACTACTGATAGGACAGGTAATTGATACCAACAGCTCGTGGATTTCGCAGCAGCTGAATAATGCGGGAATCGCTGTGATAAGGCGTGTAGCCGTTGGCGATAGTCTACGATGAAATATGGAAAACGCTTGACCAGGAAAGTAAAGATGCGGATATTATTATCATAACCGGCGGCCTTGGGCCGACATCTGATGATATTACCAAGCCGATGCTTTGTGATTATTTTGGCAGGTAAAATGGTAGTGAATGAAGCCGCGCTTAAAAATGTAAAATATCTTTTTGAGCAGGTGTTTAAGCGGCCTGTTTCTGCCATAAATCTTCAGCAGGCAGAAGTCCCTGATGTATGCGAAGTGATTCAGAATAAAAGAGGCACGGCGCCCGGAATGATTTTTCATAAAGGCAAAACGCTGTATGTAAGCATGCCGGGTGTGCCTTATGAAATGAAAGGAATGATGGAATCTTCCGTGATTCCAATGCTACAGGAAAAGTTTTCATTACCGGTAATCATTCATCGCACAATATTAACGGCCGGTATCGGTGAATCCGCGCTGGCAGAAATTATCAAGGACTTTGAAGAGGCACTGCCAACGGATATTAAAATTGCCTACCTGCCTAATTATGGAATGGTGCGATTGCGTTTGTCTACATCCGGCTTCGATAGAAAACTCATCGAAGAAAATATTGATAAGCATTTTGAAGAATTAAAATTACTTACCAAAGAATATATGGTTACGGATGTGGATGATAGCATGCCCGGTTGTACTGGGAAAGATCCTTAAATCAAAAAATAAAACAATTTCAACCGCAGAAAGTTGTACCGGTGGTTATATTTCCCATCTTGTTACTTTGGTGCCCGGCTCATCAGATTATTATGCAGGCAGCATCATTAGTTATTCTTATAATGTAAAAGAAACATTATTAGGTGTCAACGAAGATACATTAACCACATACGGTGCAGTGAGTGAAGAAACTGTTACCGAAATGCTGAAAGGGCTTCTGGAAAAATTAAATACCGATTATGGGGTAGCGGTTTCCGGAATTATGGGCCCGGGAGGCGGCACAGAAGATAAACCTGTAGGAACTGTTTGGATAGCCGTTGGAAATAAAGAAAATCATCAGACCCAAAAGTTAAGCCTGCGGTTTAACCGTGAAAGAAATATTGAAGTAACAGGCATGATGGCGCTTAATTTTTTAAGAAAATTTATCCTGGCTAATTAAAACCTCACAGGTTTTCGAAACCTGTGAGGTTGGGGCGATATATTAGTTGCAAAGAATTTCAATACAGGGTTAAAATATTTTGAGCTACAAATTAAGTGCAAACAAAGAATAACATCAAAGCTCCATAGGCAACCTGTTTGTAGCACGGGTAAACAATACGCATACAGCTCGGAGCGGCCTTTAAGTAAGTAATACGGAAGCAGATGACAAATATTTCTTTTAATGCAATCTATTAAGTCAAACCTCACAGGTTTTTGAAAACCTGTGAGGTTTACTTAATTTTGAGGCATATGCGATTCGAATGATACATTAAAATATTTTTATGAGCCTGGTAGATTTAATAATGCCCAAGTTGGGAGAAAGTATCATGGAAGCCACTATTCTTAAATGGCTTAAAAAGCCCGGGGATAAAGTGGAGCAGGATGAGACCATTCTTGAAATTGCAACTGATAAAGTCGACAGTGAAGTGCCTTCTACGACAAATGGAACTATTGCGGAAATACTCTTTAATGAAAATGATGTTGTGCCCATTGGAAAAGTAATTGCCAGGATAAATACTGAAACCAATGTGGCTGGAAACAATACACCCCACTGTAAATAACACAGCCTTCCGCGCATGAAACCAGCAGATTATGAAGAAGCCAGTCTTGTTGAAGATATTCCTTACCAGCCATCCGAAAAAGCATCTTCAGTAAACAACAATTCAGGTATTCGTTTTTATTCACCGTTAGTATTAAATATTGCAGCCAGTGAAGGTATTTCTATGAGTGAACTGGAACACATAGAAGGAACAGGCCAGGATGGGAGAGTGAGCAAAAAAGATATCATGGCTTACCTTGAAAACAGGAAAAATAAACCATCAGCAAAAGCCTGCTGAAGCAACTACTGAACAAGCCTGCCATGAAGTGCCTTCTTCTTCTCAAAGAACAGGAATACAGTTCACCCGCTGTATATTCAGGAAATGTGGAAATTATTGAAATGGACCGTATGCGAAAAATGATTGCAAAGCATATGGTAGACAGTAAAAATATAAGCGCTCATGTTACCAGCTTTGCAGAGTGTGATGTTACCAATCTTGTTTTATGGCGTGAAAAAATAAAAAAAGAATTTGAAAAACGTGAAGGTGAAAAAATAACCTTTACTCCATTATTTATTGAAGCAATTATTAAGTGCATTAAAAGATATCCGTTGCTTAACAGCAGTGTAGATGTAGATCGCATCATTATAAAAAAAGATATTAATATAGGGATGGCCACTGCGCTTGCCAATGGAAATTTAATTGTGCCGGTTATAAAAAATGCTGATCAGTTAAATTTAACCGGCCTTACCAAACAAGTTAATAACCTTGCCAATGCTGCACGTACCAATAAGCTCAAGCCAGATGATACGGCGGGCGGTACCTTTACTCTTACTAATGTAGGTACCTTTGGAAGCATTATGGGAACACCGATAATCAACCAGCCACAGGTGGCTATTATGGCAGTAGGCGCCATAAAAAAACGGCCCGTTGTTATTGAAACGGAACAAGGAGACAGTATTGCCATCAGGCACATGATGTATATTTCATTAAGCTACGACCATCGCATTATTGATGGCTCGTTAGGCTCAACATTTTTAAATGCAGTTGCGAAGGAATTAGAAAATTTTGATGGGAAAAGGAGCTATTGAAATGTATGATGTTTGATGTACAATATACGATGTCCTGGATGCTGAATTACCTGATATTTGTAGCATAATGCCAACTTCGAATACTGTGATAATTGCAGCTCATGACAGCAATCACTTTTATTACATTGTATTCAACATTGTACATCTCACATCTCGTCCACCCATTTATCCCTGTTCATCAGGGCTGAATTTCCAGGGAGCAAAATTATTTTCAATATTGCCGAACATTGCATTCCATTCAGCAGGTGCATTGCTTTCTTCCATTACCAATGAACGGCGAAGCTCAAGAATAATCGTTAAAGGATTGATGCTAACGGGACATTCCTCCACGCAGGCATTGCAGGTGGTGCAAGCTCTTAGCTCTTCTGTAGTTATATAATCGTGCAACAGAGTTTTTCCATCATCAGTAAAAGTTTTATTTTGCTGTATATTTTTTCCTACTTCTTCCATCCTGTCACGCGTATCCATCATAATTTTTCTTGGATTCAGTAATTTGCCTGTAATGTTGGCCGGGCAGGCAGCAGTGCATCTTCCGCATTCGGTACAGGTATAGGCATCCAACAAACTTTTCCAGCTTAGGTCAAAAATATCTTTTGCACCAAATTTTGGCGTTTGTGCTTCTGCGTTAGCAGGTGCCAGTTCCGGCTTAAACATATATTCAACTTCTCTTTCAACACTTTCCATGTTTCTCATTTTGCCTTTTGGCTCAAGAGGTTTATAATAAGTATTTGGAAAAGCAAGTAAAATATGAAAATGCTTGCTGTAGGGCAGGTAATTTAAAAATGCAAAAATACCTGTGATATGCAGCCACCAGCAGGTGCGCTCAATTGACAATTAAATTAGATGAAGATAAATGCTGCATTGCCGGTGCAAGAAAACCTGATAAAATAAAATTGCCATGATTTAAATAATGCTCATTTCCCTGTAATTGCAATGCCCTGTCGGCGGAGTTCATAGTTAAGAATAAACTCATTAATATGATCTCGGTAATTAAAATCAAGTTGGCATCTGTGCGTGGCCAGCCATCAAGCTCATGCTTCATAAAACGCTTTAATTTCAAAACATTTCTTCTTATTAAAAAAATAACGCAAGCCAGTAAAACACCAATAGCCAGTATTTCAAAAAAATCAATAATAAAAGTGTAAAAACTTCCAAGCGTATTTGCAAACATGCGGTGTGTGCCAAAAATGCCATCCAGTACGATCTCCAAAACTTCAATATTGATAATAATAAACCCTGCATAAATCACAAAATGCATAATACCTACCAAGCGGATACCGAAACATTTTTTTTTGGCCTAAAGCCAGCAGCAGCACATTTTTCCAGCGCTCACCGGGTTATCCGGATAGTATCTTCATCTCTGCCTAAATTTATATTTCGTATATTTCCTTAGCCTTTTTTGCAAACAAAATAATAGCGCCGGCCGTTAGAATTATAAAAAGAATTTGCTGAAGAATTTGCATAAAATAAGATATGTTGCTAAGTTAATGGTTTGCCTGTTTAATTGTTCAAACGCAAGGGAGTATTTATTTTCATAAAAAATATACAATATGCCTGATAAAAATTTTATTCTTTCCGCTGATACGGCCCGGAAAAAAATGCAGCGTATGGCTTACGAAATTCTTGAACGCAATATGGATGAACAGCAAATAATTATTGCAGGAATAAAGGATAGCGGTGTGATTATTGCCCGAAAATAAAAACGTTTCTGCAGGATATTTTTAAGGGAGAAATTATAGTAATCGAAATTAACATAGATAAAAAAGATCCAAAAATATTACTATCCCGGGCGAATTTAATTTTGATGATAAAGTAATTATTATAACGGATGATGTGGCCAATACAGGTAAGACCTTGTTGTATGCATTGAATCCATTTCTTGATTTTTATCCCAAAAAAATACAAACATTGGTTTTGGTTGAAAGAAGCCATAAAGAATTCCCGGTTTCGCCGGATTATGTAGGGCTTTCTGTTTCTACTGCGCTTGGATGAAAAAATAATTGTAGAAACGGAAGGCGATGAAATTTTAGGCGCCAGGCTGGAATAAGGATAATGTACAAAGTGCGATGTATGCAAGCCTGATCAACACTGATTTTACACGTAGTAGAAAACATCTGCTAAAAAATGCGAAGTTTTAAGAAGTTAACGCTTAAACTTTTCTAACTCTAAAACTAAACTCTCTAAATTCGTAACCTTCTAAACACTAAACTCTCTAAACCCTCTAAACTGTAACCCTAAACTTTTCAGAGCCTACACTTAAAAAACGATCCAATGGCCTTTAATATTTCCATTGGAAAATTCAAGTGTAGGCGCAGGAAATTTTACGGCATTCAGCACAAAAAATAAAACCTTTAATCCTTTTTTATTGGTTCTGATTTTTGTAAAATCAATATCAGGCGAAAGATACCATTGGCGATAACGTTTAATATCGCTCCGGTCAAAAATTACAACGCCATTTTTATCAACAGCAACATTGCTTCGGGCGCCAAACATTCCTTCGGCGCCATATCCTGCTGCAATAGAAAGCCATCGCGGCAAATTTGATCCGGGAAAAAATGACTGGATATTTGCGCTTAGCCAATAAGTTTGCGCATTGTAATCTTTTATAAATCTTTCAATTTCTGTTTTGCCATAAAGATCATCGGCCCTTTTATCCAAATCAGTTTCTCCATAATTTTTTCTGTGAAAAGAAAATTTCAATTTTATTCTCTGGTCATCCCATGCAAATTCCTGGGCAATAAACATTCCTGAGCCAATAATATTTGCAGTAAAATCTCCCGGGCTGAATCCATATTGCGATGAAAAACCATCCAGGATTTCTATAATTGACTGGTAAGCAATGCCACTTAACCCGCCAAGCCATATTCTTTCTTTACGCGGCAGGCCGGCCCATCGCCACAATTCCATACTTGCCCTGCTTTCACTATATGCACTGTAGGCATGGCCTACTTTATCAACCTGCAGCCATTCTGCATCATCATTAAAAAAATGAAAGCCCGATCTTGGATATTTTGCATACCATATTGCATTAAGTGCCTACAAGCGCTCCACCGTAGCCAACAATATTTGCCGCCGTTACCAGCCTTACCCTTTTTTTATTGTAAGGATATATTGACATAACTGCTGACCGGTATCATTGAAATTTTGTAGCTTGTTTAAAGTAATATCCGGTTTAAAAGTATATTGCGCATTCAGCAGAATCAAAGAAAAAATACAGGCAATAGCCGTCAGAAAAAAAAGCACCTGTTTCCTGTAGTTTTGCAAAATATACATCATACAAAAATACGTGTAATGAACATTGACGGTTTCATAAATAATCAAAAATGAATATCTTCAAATTGTAAAAAAATAAATATGGAAGCAAAAACTCAAAATAAGATAGATGAATGGCTCATCGGGTAATTATGATGAAGCCACAAAAAATGAAATACGCCGTTTACAAAAAGAAGATCCGGCGCAACTCGAAGATGCATTTTACCAGGACCTTGAATTTGGTACAGGTGGCCTGAGAGGTTTAATGGGCGTAGGCACCAACCGCATGAATACTTATACGGTAGGGATGGCCACGCAGGGTTATGCCAATTATTTAAAGCAATGTTTTGAACAGGTGAAAGTTGCCATTGCACATGATTGCCGCAATAACAGCAGGCAGTTTGCGGAAATTGCTGCAAATATTTTTGCTGCCAATGATATTAAAGTTTTTTTATTTGAATCACTGCGCCCTACGCCTGAACTCAGTTTTGCCATAAGAAAGTTAGGATGCCAGGGTGGGGTTGTATGTACCGCATCACACAATCCAAAAGAATATAATGGCTATAAAGCTTATTGGGATGATGGGGCACAAATGGTACCGCCGCATGATAAGAATGTAATTAAAGAAGTAGAAAAAATAAAAAGCCTTGATGATGTAAAATGGAAAGGAAATGAAGAAAATATTACCATCATAGGAAAAGAAATGGATGATGATTATATTGCTATGGTAAAAGGCCTGAGCATCAATCCTGACGCATGCAAAGCACAGCATGATCTCAAAATTGTGTACACTCCCATACATGGCTCGGGCATTATGCTGGTTCCACAGGCGTTACAGGCATTCGGGTTTGATAATGTACATATTGTTGAGGAACAGAAAACTCCTGATGGAAATTTTCCAACGGTTATTTATCCAAATCCTGAAGAGAAAGAAACGATGAGCATAGGGTTGAAGAAAGCAAAAGAACTAGATGCAGATATTTTACTTGGAACAGACCCTGATGCAGACCGTGTAGGCGTGGGCGTTAAAAATAACAACGGCGAATGGGTATTATTGAATGGCAATCAAACAGCGTTGCTTGTATTTAATTATATAATTGAAGCCAGGGAAAATAAAGGTATTGCACGGCCCAATGACATGGTAATAAAAACGATTGTAACAACGGATATGATTGATGTGATAGCCAGGAAAAATAATGTGGTATGCTACAATGTGCTCACAGGGTTTAAGTGGATTGCAGAAATGATCAAGGAAAAAGAAGGCAAAGAAAATTATGTGGTTGGTGGAGAAGAAAGTTTTGGCATTATGATCGGCGATAAAGTTCGTGATAAAGATGCGGTAAGCGCTGTGGCAATGATTTGTGAAATGGCCGCAGTAGCAAAAAATAACGGGCAAACACTTTTCAATAAGTTGATTGATCTGTATGTACAGAATGGGTTATATAAAGAAGATCTTATTTCCATAACAAAGAAAGGCATGAATGGATCTAAGGAAATTGCCGAAATGATGAAAAGCTACCGGGATAATCCTCCAACCGAAATTGCGGGAAGCCCTGTAGTGGAACTATATGATTATGATCAGCAGGAAAAGAAAAATTTAAAAACCGGTGTTACTGAAAAGATAGACCTTCCTAAAAGCAATGTATTGCAGTTTATAACAGAAGACGGCAGTAAAATTTCTGCGCGGCCCAGCGGCACGGAACCCAAAATAAAATTTTATTTCAGTGTACATATGCCTTTAAAAAATGCAGCTGAATTTGAAGCGACTGATAAAAAACTCGGGGAAAAAATCCAGAGTATCATCACTTCAATGAATCTTGAGTTAAATTACTATTTTCGATTTATGAACAATCCATTCGTTTGATAAAATCTATTGTTACAAGACGTTAGAATTTATACCTATGAGAAAATTTATTTTGTTTTTATTTCATGCAATCGCTTTCCCGGTTTCGCTTCTGGCACAGGATATAAAAAATAATCCAACATCAAATCACGGGAATAAATTTGAACAACTAGGAACCATTCTTCCATCACCAAATGAATATAGAACTGCAAGTGGTGCGCCCGGCCCAAAGTATTGGCAGCAACGATGCGATTATGATATTGTTGCCGATCTTGATGAACAAAATTTAAAGCTTAACGGGAAAGAAACGCTTACTTACTATAACAATTCTCCGGATGTGCTTGATTATCTTTGGCTGCAGCTTGATGAGAATCAACACAGCACAAAAAATAATGCAAATTACCAGGATAACAGCGCTATGCAAAAGGTCATGTCGGATGTGGAACTTCAAAATATTACGTTGCCGACAGATAAGGAATATGGCGATAACATTTTGAAAGTTACCGATGTTGCAGGGAAGCCTTTACACTATACCATTAATAAAACGATGATGCGAATAGAGCTTCCACAGGTATTGAAGCCGGGACAGAAATTCGTATTTAAAATAGATTGGAACTACAATATTATTGATCGTATTAAATACGGAGGCCGTGGTGGATATGAATATTTTCCCGAAGATGGAAATTGTTTATTTACTATTACACAATGGTATCCGCGCTTATGTGTTTATAGCGATTTCCAGGGATGGCAAAATCACCAGTTTACCGGCCGCGGAGAGTTTGCGCTTACGTTTGGAAATTTTAATGTAAAAATGACCGTTCCGGCAGACCACGTGGTAGGAGCCACCGGAGAATGCCAAAATTATAAAGAGGTACTTACACCTGCACAATATTCGAGATGGCAGAAAGCGCAATCCGCAAAAGAACCCATGGAAATCGTAACACTTGCCGAGGCTGAAGCACGTGAAAAGACAAAGTCGGTGCAAAAGAAAACCTGGATTTTTAAAGCGGATATGGTACGTGATTTTGCATTGGGTTCTTCAAGGAAGTTTGTGTGGGACGCGATGCCGGCTTACGTGGAAGGGAAAAAAATATTATGCATGAGCTATTATGGTAAAGAAGCTTATCCTCTTTACCGTAAATTTTCTACCAAAGCCGTAGCGCATACGGTAAAGACCTATTCAAAGTTTACAATTCCTTTCCCGTATCCCGTGGCGCAAAGTGTTGAAGCCGCCAATGGCATGGAATACCCCATGATATGCTTTAACAATGGGAGAGCAGAGAAAGATGGAACGTATAGTGAAGCTACCAAATATGGAATGCTGGGTGTCGTCATACATGAAGTGGGACATAATTTTTTTCCGATGGTCGTCAACAGTGATGAGCGCCAATGGACCTGGATGGATGAAGGCCTCAATACTTTCTGCCAGTATCTTACCCAGGAATTGTGGGACAATAAATTTCCTGAAACACGCGGGCCCGCTTACAAAATTATTGATTACATGAAGTTGCCAAAGGAGGAGCTTGAGCCGATCATGACCAACAGCGAAAACATAATAATGTTTGGCCCCAATGCGTATAGTAAGCCAACTACAGCTTTAAATATTCTTCGTGAAACGATTATGGGACGCAGCCTTTTTGACTATGCATTTAAAGAATATGCAAGGCGCTGGGAATTTAAACATCCTACACCGGCTGATTTTTTTCGCACCATGGAAGATGCGAGCGCTGAAGATCTTGATTGGTTCTGGCGAGGCTGGTTTTATGGAATTGAGCCATGCGATATTTCTCTGGATTCTGTAAAATGGTATAAAGTTGACCTGGAAAATAATCCGGCACAAAAAATTACTGGTAACAGGCCGCAGGTATTGAAACCTCTTCTTAATGACTTTGATGACATTTCAAAAATCAGGAACCGGGAAGATAAAAAAATCACCTTCCAGGTAGATGCAGACACAACTCTCAGGGATTTCTACTGGAAATATGCCCGTGGTTTGGTAAATGTTGATACTACCTCAACGGTTTCAGTCATTCAATATGCAGACACTTTAGACAATGCAACAAAAGCCAGGCTTTCGAAAGATAAAAATTTTTATGAATTGCAGTTGACCAACAAAGGTGGATTGGTAATGCCAATTATTATAGAATGGACTTATAAAGACGGTACCAAAGAAATTGAAAGAATACCTGCTCAAATATGGAGAAAAAATGAAAATAAGGTTGTAAAGGTCTTTTTCAAAGACAAGGAAGTGAGTAACATTAAACTGGACCCGCTACGTGAAACAGCGGATATTGATGAAAGCAATAATAACTGGCCTGTCAAAGAAACCCCATCTAAATTCGAAATTTATAAATCCAAACAAATTTCGCGGGGCCAAAGCACGGGCGATAACCCAATGCAGCGACAAATGAATAAATGATCGGTTTAATCATGCGCGGTAAACCTAAAGCGATGGGTTAAAAATTCTAAACAAAAGTATAAAACCCTGATGTGTAAAGTGTTGATAACAAATAATTTTAATTTTTTTACATTTTTGGCAATATTTTTGAAGCATATATACTGATTTCCTAGATCAACCAAATGAGCTCCAATATTCTGGTTAGACTCCCACTTTATTTTACATTATTATTTGGAAAACCTGATTGCGGTGGAGCAGCATATTGTATGTGCTGCTCTTTTTTTGTGGCCTAAATAAACTTCATTAAGCAACCTGGTAATTTAGTTTTTTCGATTACTGGGTTTGCCCATCCCGTACCTTCACTTTCTTTTTTCCGCTGTTCTTTTTTTCATATTCGAGTACCTCAGCAGGCTTGGCTATTTTCTTGGGTTCATCTGTAACAACTTCAGTTTTTGGCTCCTGGAGCAAATGGCCAAAATCGTACTTTTCTGATTTCAATATTCTGCCTGTTGACGGATCATAATAGATCCAGTTACCGTTCTTAACACTGTACTGTTCTGCTTTTACAATTTTATAACTAATAATCTCATTGCTTCCTGTTCCATAAACGGGTATCGTGTCATAAGGGGCATCCGGATTAAAAGCCCGCCAGTTTTCTTCTCTTACCACTTCCCCCAGTGGAGTAAAGTATTGAGATTTTCCATCCTTGCCACCATATTTATAATTTTCAATGGCAATAAGGTCGCTGTTTAAATTATACCTTCTCCATGTACCTTCGCGCTTGTTATTTACAAAAATTCCTTCTTCTTCGTACCCCGGTTCTCCGCGTAGTTCATCAACATGTAATACCCATTTCCCTTGTTTCAATCCTTTATTATCTATCGCATTTAAGGTGTCTCCCTTAGCAGAAAGCGTATACGTTTTATATTGCGCACGGGCCGTAAAGCAAAATGCAATCGCGATAAGTACCATAGCCGGTTTGTGTATTTTGGAAATCATTTTTTTAATAATTGTAATGAATTTTTTCAATGTCAAATTTACCAAATAAATAAACGCTTTTACGGTTTACTATTCGAGACGATTTTGTTTGCAATAACTTTAACCTTTGTTTTTGTGGCTTAACCTGGAATGCAAAAAAACAGCAACGAGCGTTATCTGGCAAACAGAACGGTGGTAAGAACGTGTGGCATTAATTCCCACGCTATAAAAAAGACTGATTTATTACAATCAGCCTTTTATGTAAATCAATATCAAAAATCAGTTGATATCTTTGCCTTCGTTTAAAGTCTCAATCATTTTATCAACAGCATCTTTATTGGCTTTATTTGGAGCCAGTGGTTGAGCAAGTTTTGCATATTTTGAAGCACTTTTATAATCACCGTTTGCAGAATAGCCTCTTACCAGTCCCATATAGGTAGTAAACTGGCCTGGGTTTTTTTGAGCATTTACTTTAAACACTTCCAAGGCTTCCTTTGGTTCCTTACTTATTAGCAACTGCCTTCCATACTGGTGAAGCTCCTGCATGCTTCCCAATGGCACTGCCTCTTTTAACAATGCGTCAGCTTCTGCAGTTTTACCCTGCTTTTTTAAAATCATTGCTTTTGTACTTAATGTTTTAAAGTTTTTTTGTCCTATAAAAATTCCGTTGATCGAATAGTCACTCCATTGCAAAGCATCATCGAGGTCGTCGTGCGCAGCAGCAAATTGTGCGGCCTGAACCCAGGTATCCGGAGTAAACCCTTTATCAGATCTCAGTTCATTTTTAAACATTGCCAATTGCGTTTTTACATAATTAACTTCAACTTTAAAAGGAATTTTCAACTTTTCCCACATCAAAGCAATAACGGCGCTGCTATCTGTCTCATCCGTGAATTCATACTTAAGCCTTTCCACACTTTCAGCCAGGGGGGCTGTTTTTACGGTTACCCTCAATGCATCTTCCTTTGGGTCGTAAAAAAAAGATCCCCACGATGTTGAATTGTTGCTAAAGATTAAAGTTGCATCATCATTCCCCATTGCTATAAAGAAACCATATTTTCCTGCAGCCAGCGGTTTTCCTTCTACCATCACATCGGTGCTGAAAGTTATCGTAGTATTTTCATTAGCGCCGGCACGCCAGGGAGCGGCTTTACTTGTTCCAAAGCCAAGATCTGCAAATCCCGTATGTACGAGGTTATTCCATATTTTTCCCTCCCTTCCTTTAACGGCTGGCCGGTCGTAATGGATCGTAACATCGGTGATGCCGATGCGCTCACTTACTGATGCTTTTTTATTGCCGCCATCCGGCGGAACGGTAAGAGATTGGGATGCAGCAAAAAGTGTAAACAGGATGCAGGTTACTGCCAGGTAAATTTTATGTATCATAAATAATCAGTTTAGAATTTGAAAATAAAAAAAAGAGCATTTACTCTGTTCAGTTTATGATGAATGGTAGCGCCTTGATGATCTGCACACTTTTATCATGTGTTTTCGTTTTCCCGATTTCAACTTTTAAGCTACTATTAAATTAGTGTGGCATAAGAAATATGATTACACGAATTTTGCATAGGAATTGCAAAATTAGTGAAGTCACCAGTATAATCCTTCTATGCAAGTTTTGTAATTCATGTATAAATAAAATCCGGTATTTTATAGTAAACACAACACTAATTATTTTTTTATACTAAGATATCATGGAATAAATTTGCGCGGTAAACGGCTCATACTTATATAATTTTTGCGAATAGTTATTTCCATTTTTAAACAGCTTATCTATTATTTCTTTGAAACCGTAATCATTAACCAAAATCTTATCATGAAAAAACTAATTGTATTAAGTAGCTTATGTCTTTTTTTGCTTACAGGTTGCGAAACAACCCGCAATATTTTAAGTTCTGACGGCCCTGGAAATGTAAGTAGTAGCGAAACAGTGAAAGGGTTAAAAGAGGCTTTAAGGCTGGGAGTGGACTCTGCAACCTTTCATCTTGGACTATTGAATGGGTTTTACGGAGATGACATCATAAGAATTGTGATGCCTCCCGAAGCACAAAAGATAGAAAAAACCCTGCGGAGTGTGGGATTGGGGAAAACCGTAGACCAGGCTGTTTTGTCGATGAACCGTGCTGCTGAAGACGCTTCGAAATATGTAGGCGATATATTTCTAAATGCCATTAAGCAGATGACAATACAGGACGCCATAGGAATATTGAAAGGCGATAATATTGCAGCAACAAATTACTTAAAGCGCACAACAACTGTTCAGCTTACTACAGCGATCAGGCCAATTGTTACGCATTCGCTGGAGTATGTAAATGCCACCAAATACTGGAAAGAAGTTTTTACTGCTTACAATCGCTTTAGTAATAGTCCTGTTAATACCGACCTTACTGATTATGTAACTCAAAAAACCCTGGACGGGTTATTTTATCATATAGGCCTTGAGGAACAAAAAATACGCAAAGACCCTATGGCGAGAGTAACCGATATTTTGAAGAAAGTGTTTGGAAGCCAGGGTAAGTAATAGGCTATGGTCAATTGGCTGCAATGGTCAATAGCTCAATACATACTATTGTAACGATAGCTGATAGCTGATAGCTGACAGCTGCTTGCTTTTTCAAATAATACACTACTTTTGCACCCCGTTTAGCATTTATGTTTTTGCTAAACCGGATATTATTATAAAACATATTGCCCACATGGCTCCATAAGTTCTCCGTCTGTTCGGAGGCGCCGGCAGGGTGTAAAAGTAAATATTAAATAATGCCAAAGGTTAAAACCAACTCCAGCGCAAAGAAGCGCTTTAAAGTAACCGGTACCGGTGAAATTACTTTTCAAAAAGCATTTAAACGGCACATCCTTACAAAAAAATCCACGAAGCGTAAACGTAGTTTACGTAAAGAAGGAATTGTTAGCAATGCCAACAGGCCATTTGTTATGCGTTTGCTGAGGCTTAAATAATCATTGCTTCCGGTGCTATGAACGGATCAGAGAAAAATCATAGAAATCAAAATTTATCCCGGTAATTACCGGGTCTTCAATCTAAAATAATTAATTATGCCACGTTCAGTAAATGCAGTAGCATCAAGGGCAAGAAGAAAAAGAATTCTTAAAGCAGCCAAAGGATATTACGGCAAACGAAAAAATGTATATACAGTTGCCAAAAATGTAATGGAAAAAGGGATGACCTACAGTTATGTAGGCCGTAAGCTTAAAAAACGTGAATACAGGACACTGTGGATTGCACGTATCAATGCAGCAGTAAGAGCAGAAGGAATGACCTACAGCCAGTTCATTCATAAGCTTGGCGAAAAAAATATTGACCTTAACAGGAAGATTCTTGCAGATATGGCAATGAATGAACCTGAAAGCTTTAAAAGCCTTATTCTTTCAGTTAAATAGATTAAGAATATAATTACTGAACCGTCCCGTTTTAAAGCAGGACGGTTTTTTTATTTGTATGATATATCATTCTGTTACATTTGTAAAAATTTTCAAATGACCTTAATGGCAATCAATGAATAATTCTTACAACGACCTTGTTCACCAAACATTTAATTTCCCGCAGGAAGATTTTGATCTAAAAGACGATTACCTGCAATATAACGGAGTAGATGTAAAAGCTTTGATTGATAAATATGGAACTCCTTTAAAATTTTCTTTCCTTCCTAAAATCGGAATGCAGATAGAAAAGGCAAAAAAAATGTTTGCCAATGCTATTAAAAAGCATAAATATGAAGGAGAATATTTTTATTGCTATTGTACCAAAAGCTCACATTTTTCTTTTATTGTTGAAGAAGCTTTGAAAAACAAGATACATCTTGAAACTTCTTATGCTTATGATATTGATATCATCAATAAGTTGTTTGAAGGAAAAAAATTAACAAAGATATTTTTATCATTTGCAATGGCTTTAAACAAAAACCTTACATAAGCAGGATTGCCCGGTTATTGAATACAGGCTTTAAAAATGTGATTCCTGTTCTGGATAATAAAGAAGAATTGGCTGCTTATAGAAAATCCGTAAGGGTGCCATTTAATATCGGCATCAGGGTAGCGGCGGAAGAAGAACCTACCTTTCCTTTTTATACCTCACGGTTAGGCATACGCGCAAAAGATATTCTTGAATTTTATGTTGATGAGATTGAAGGCAATGAACATCGGTTCCAATTGAAAATGCTTCACATATTTTTAAACAAAGGCATTAAAGATGATATTTATTACTGGAGTGAGCTTAATAAAATCATCAACCTGTATTGCCAGTTAAGAAAAATTTGCCCGGAACTGGATTCCATAAATATTGGCGGAGGTTTTCCTATAAAACATTCACTGGGCTTTGAATACGATTACCAGTTTATGATCAATGAAATTGTGAGAAATATTAAAGTTGCCTGTAAGCGCACTAAAGTTCCTATGCCAAATATTTTTACTGAATTTGGAAGTTATACAGTAGGAGAAAGCATGGCTCATATTTATAGTGTGGTTGGTGAAAAAATGCAAAACGACCGGGAAACCTGGTATATGATTGATTCTTCTTTTATCACTACGCTGCCGGATACATGGGGCATTGGAGAGAAATTTTTAATGCTGCCCATCAATAAATGGAATGAAGAATACCAGCGGGTTACCCTCGGCGGCATTACCTGCGACAGCCATGATTATTATGATTCTGAAGAACATATAAACGAAGTTTTTCTACCAAAGATTGTAAATGGAGAACCTTTATATGTTGGGCTTTTTCCATACCGGCGCTTACCAGGACCAGATAAGCGGGTATGGCGGAATAAAGCATTGCCTTATTCCTTCTCCTAAGCATATTGTTATTGATTATGATAAAAACGGAAAGCTGGTCGACTGGGTGTATGCAAAAGAACAAACCGCTCAAAGCATGCTTAAAATTTTAGGATATAAATAAAAAGCCTCCCAAAAATGAGGAAGCTTTACCAATCAACATTTATTCAATAAATCTTAATTAACTGCAATTTGTTTTGCTTCAACTTTTACTTCTTCCTTTTTTGGAAGGCTTAAAACGAGCAATCCATTTTCATACTTTGCAGCAATGTTTTCAGAGATAATCTTTTCATCTAATGTAAAAGATCTTTTAAAAGGCTGCAGGGTAAATTCTTTTTTAATCTGCTTTTTGTTTTCATCTTTACCTTCTTCTTTTTTGTCAAAAGAAACCGTAAGAATGTTTTTGTCGACCGTTATTTTAAAATCCTCTTTATTTCTTCCCGGAACATTAAATTCCAATTCATATACATCTTTTGTTTCGGAAATATTTACCGGAGGAAAATTGAGACTGTTGCCTGAAAAAGCAGGCCTCTCATTTAAAATATTGTCAAGAAAACTGTCCAGAGTTTTCAGGGCTGGCTGGTTAAATTTTACGTATGTCATAATCTAATTTTTATATTTTGCCTTATCTGATCAAATTAAATACCACCTGTATTTTTATGTCATTATTTTAATTATTTAAGGACATTATGGCTTAAGATAAATTTTTTCTACGACAAAATTTCACAAGCGTTTTAAAAAACAATGTTTTTATAACACTTAAGTGCAGTAAATTTGCAATCTAAATTTTCAAAAAAATGTATCCAGAACAAATTGTTATACCCATGAAGGAAGTTTTGACTGAAAATGGGTTTACTGAATTAGTGACAAGTGATGAAGTTGATAAAGCTGTTTCTGAAAAAGGAACTACTTTGGTAGTTATCAATTCAGTTTGTGGCTGTTCTGCAGGAACGGCAAGGCCCGGTGTTTTATCCGCAGTAAAAAACAGCTCTAAAAAACCCGATCATTTAACTACCAGTTTTGCTGGTTTTGATATTGAGGCTGTAAATAAAATCCGCGAGCATTTACTTCCTTATCCTCCATCATCTCCGTCAATAGCTTTATTTAAAGATGGCAAGCTTGTTCATTTTATTGAAAGGCATAGCATTGAAGGCAGGTCTGCGCAAATGATTGCAAATAATCTTTCCGCAGCGTTTGAAGAGTATTGTTAAGATTGCGCGCTTTGAAATAATCACCTGATTATTGTCCTGGTATTGCAGGATAAGGAATATTTTATTTGCCTTAATTAAACGGCTGCTATGTATCCCAATTTGTACTATGCTATTAATGATTGGTTTGGATGGAAAATAAATGCTTTTAAAATATTTTATACTTTCGGAATTTTTGTTGCCCTGGCTTTTATTGCAGCCGCATATTTTTTTACTCTTGAGTTAAAGCGCAGAGAAAAATCAGGGCTTTTACAACCGCGGGAAGAAAGTATTACTGCGGGAAAACCAGCTTCTTTTTTTGATCTCCTGATTAATGGAGTAGCAGGCTTTATTTTTGGTTATAAGCTCATTGGAGTTTTTATTGCAAGCCGTACACAGGGCTTGGATCTCCAGGAGTATATATTTTCTTCCTCAGGAAGCTGGGTCGGTGGAATTGTACTTGCCGCGGTTATTAGTTTTTTTTAAATACCGGGAAAAAAATAAACAAAAACTTTCCCAACCTGAAAAGAGAATGATAAGAGTATGGCCACACGACAGGGTGGGGGATATGGTTATTTTCGCCTTGGTATTTGGAATTCTCGGCGCTAAGCTTTTTGATAATCTTGAAAACTGGGACAGGTTTATTCAAAATCCTCTGGGCAATTTGCTTTCACCAAGCGGGCTTACTTTTTATGGCGGGCTTATTTGTGCAGCCATTGCTATTTGTATTTATGCGTATAAAAAAGGGATTAATATTCTGCATCTTACAGATGCCGCAGCACCTGCTCTGATGATTGCTTATGCTATTGGGCGCATTGGATGCCAGGTTGCCGGAGATGGCGACTGGGGAATATTCAACAGCGCCTATATAAGCGATCAGCCCGGCCATGTAGTTGCTGCAACTCCACAGCAATTCCAGGAAAAATTGCAACAAAATGCTGCTTATTTTTTAAGTGGGTCTGTTACTGATCCTGCAGGAAATTCAGTAAATGTTACCGACCGGCATTACCGCATCCTTAGACAAGAGTTCCTCATAAAAGTTTTAAAGGCCCTGCGGTTTCTGCCTGATTGGATGTTTGCCTATACTTATCCGCATAATGTTAATGAAGATGGGATTTTATTAAATGACTGCGAAGACAAATATTGCCGCGCTTTGCCCCAGCCTGTTTTTCCCACTCCTTTTTATGAAACTGTTATTTGCGGGTTATTATTTCTTTTTCTTTGGATGATAAGAAGGAAAATAAAAAAGCCGGGAATTATGTTTTCCATTTACCTTATATTAAACGGAATTGAACGTTTTTTTGTAGAAACTATTCGTGTTAATTCAACGTATTCTATATTTGGCCTGCATCCTACCCAAGCCGAGCTGATTTCCTCAGCTTTGGTTATTATGGGCTTATTGGGTGTTTTTGTATTTAGCAGGAAGGCATTCTAGCAGCTATACCTGAATTTGTATCGTTTTTCGCTACAAGCCGGAGTTATACACTTTCTCAGCTATTATTATAATTACATATCACTTTAGTGTAACATTCATTCGCCTCTATCCGTTCAATTTACGAACTGCGAAGTTTCACATTTTTATAACCGGTCATAAAGAATTTTTACCTTCCATGTATTATTATGTACTATGCAAAACAAAGTACTTAGTTTTATGATGTAATATTTTAAACATAGTATTAAATCAAAAAATCATGACCAAATTAACTCTAACTCTATTTCTTTCTGTTTTTTTCTAAATTATTAACTGCCCAGGTTCACGAAGGCAGTATTTCGGGAACCATTAGCGATGGCGGAGATCAAAAAATTATTGACGCTGCGACGGTATCGCTTTTTAAAGCAAAAGATTCATCATTATTTAAAGTAAGCCTTGCAGACAAAAGTGGAAATTTTTTATTTGAGCATATTCCCGTTGGCAAATATTACATCTTGGCAACTTCAACCGGGCATTTGCAAACCAAAAGCGCAGCTACTGGAAATTAATAATAGCTCAATAGTGTCTGCGGGCACTTTGCAATTAACGGATGATCTAAAAACCTTAAAGGAAGTTACAGTTGCTGCAAAAAAACCATTTATTGAAAGAAAAATTGATCGCACCGTCATTAATGTAGATGCAGCAATAACCAATGCCGGAACCACTGCAATGGAAGTACTTGAAAAGTCGCCGGGTGTAACTGTTGATAAAGATGGAAACATAAGTCTGAAAGGGAAGCAGGGTGTTTTAATAATGCTGGATGGAAAGCCTTCTTACCTCAGCGGGCAGGAATTGGCAAACCTTTTAAAAAATATGCCATCGTCTGCTATTGATCAAATAGAAATCATGACAAACCCTTCAGCAAAATATGATGCTGCAGGCAATTCCGGAATTATAAATATCAAAACAAAAAAGAATAAATTAAAGGGATTAAACGGCAGCCTTAGCACAAGCATTATCCAGGGAAAATTTACGAAAACCAACAATAGCATTAACCTGAATTATCACAATGGTAAAATAAATCTTTTTGGTAATTACAGTTATTCTTACTGGCAGGGATATAATGATTTAAATCTTCGCAGAAACTTTAGGAATACAGTCACAAAAGATTTGGAAACGATATTTGACCAGCAAACAAATATGCGATTCGGTTCGCAATACCAGGAAGTTAAAGCAGGGATGGATTATTATGCAAATAAAAAAACGACTTTGGGATTCGTATTATCAGGTTATCTTAATCCCAATCACAATACCGGCAAAAATACCACTCTTTTAAAAAATGCTGATAACATTATAGATTCTATAGTTATGGCTGATAATTCAGAGTAAAGGCAAGTCAAATAATTTTGCAGCGAATTTTAATCTTCGCCATTCATTTGATTCGACGGGCAAAGAATTTACGGTTGACCTGGACTATCTGACCTATGATCAGTCAAAAAACCAATTTTTTGAAAACAGCTATTTGAATCCTGATTATACTAAGCGCAGGCCGGACGGGCAGTTAAAGGGAACTTTGCCGTCGACAGTAAATATTTATTCGGCAAAAACAGATTTTACATTCCCGCTTAAAAAAGCTGCAAAAATTGAAACGGGCTTAAAGAGCAGTTATGTTACTACCGATAATGATGCCTTATATCAAAATAATACCGCATCGGGTTATGTAACAGATGAAGGAAAAACGAATCATTTTATTTATAAAGAAAATATAAACGCAGCTTATATTAATTATAACAGGCAAATAAAAAAATGGGGGATTCAGGCAGGCCTTCGTGCAGAAAATACAAATGCACAAGGGCACCAGGTTGGTAATTCAACACGCCCTGATTCTTCATTTACAAAAAATTATCTGGATCTTTTTCCAACAGTTTATATAAGTTATGCAGGCAAATAAGAAAAATACTTTTTCCATTAATTATGGGCGCAGAATTGACCGCCCTGCATATGAAGATCTAAATCCATTTTATTATTTCCTGGATGAATATACTTATGAAGTTGGCAATACATTGCTTCAGCCACAGTATACCGATAATATTGAACTGTCACATACTTACAATGGATTCTTAACAACAACAATCAATTACAGTAAGACGAATAATGTATTTACCGATGTGCTCAAACAAATTACCAGCGAAAGAATAACTTTTCAAACTAAAGAAAATATTGCATCTAAAACAAATATGGGATTGGCTGTAAGCGCTTATTTCCCGGTTGCAAAATTCTTAACCACCAACATTTACAGTAATGTTGTGCACGATACTTATAAAGGCAACCTCGATGGTGGATATCTTAATGTACAAGGCACAACTTTTTTTGCAAACATAAGCAACCAGTTGAAATTTAAAAAAGGATGGAGCGCAGAAATAAGTGGCTTCTACAGATCGAAAGGGATCGAAAGCCAGATCGTTATGGATCCGATGTGGAGGCTTGATGCGGGCTTGCAAAAAGAAGTTCTTAAAAAGAAAGGTACACTCAAATTAGGCATCAGGGATATTTTTGCTTCGCAGAACTTTACAGGCAGGGTGAACTACCAGGACATTGATGTTTTTATAAAAAGCCATCATGATAGCCGCACGGGATCCCTTACTTTCACTTATCGCTTTGGTAAACCATTGCAAAATCAACAACGTAGAAAAACAGGTGGCGCATCTGACGAACAAAACCGGGTGAAGGGATCGGGAAATTAAGATAACTAACGGAGGCGCCTACACGAAATAATAAACAAGCATTACCTCACAGGTTTTTAAAACCTGTGAGGTTTTTTAGCTTAGCAGGTCAAAGCGCTAGAAATTTATTACAAAAAATTATATAAAAAACCAAAAAAATTGTAATTTTTCATTGCTGAATCACCATTATTCATCTTAAAATTTTTGAAATGAAAACGAACATTTCAGGCCCTGCCAGTGAGCGCCGCGACTTTTTAAAGCACGTGGCTACCGGCGCTGCAGCATTAAGCTTAACGATGCTTGCTCCACCGCTTGCATTAAAGGCTTCCCCTTTTCACGAAGATTCTGCTGATGATGCCGATGCATGGTTTAATAAAGTAAAAGGAAAACACCGGATTGTTTTTGATGTTACAAAGCCGAATGAAATGATGCCATTTGCCTGGCCGAAAGTTTTTTTATTAACGAATGCCGCGACCGGCACAAATGAAAAGGACGCGGGCGTAGTTGTTGTTTTGCGCCACAATGGTATTCCTTACGCAATGGAAAGCCGCTTGTGGGAGAAGTATAAATTTGGAGAGTTTTTTAAAATTGATGATGCTGTCACCAAACACCTTCAAAGCGCAACATGTTCTGGCAGCCAAAGCCCGGTGATTTTAAAGTGCCGGGGATAGGCGAAGTAGCTATTGGCATAAATGATTTGCAGGCCAGCGGAGTTATGTTTTGCGTGTGTGACGTAGCCCTCACTGTAATGAGTGCCGTTGCGGCCCAGGGTATGAACATGGAACCTGCCGACGTAAAAAAAGATTGGGTTTCGGGAATATTACCCGGTGTTCAAATTGTTCCATCTGGAGTTTGGGCGGTAGGCAGGGCCCAGGAACATGGCTGTACTTATTGCTACGCAGGTTGATACGATTATTTCAGCAAAGACAGTAGGAAGGAATTATAATTAATTCCTGTTTATCTAAACAGGACAATAAATTAATGCGCCCTGTATCAGGAAGTGCACCTCATTTAATTCACGCGGATTACTCTTAAATAAATGGTAAAATAGGAAAAACTTCCTTATATTGTATTATCTCTTCTGCCACTTACTGCTAACATATTTTACGCCTGTTCGAAAATTATTAATTACAAACTAAAAAATTTGTTATGAGAAAATTTATTGGAAGCATCTTATGTATGCTTATGCTGTTAACCAGTACCCTGTGTATTTCCCAGAAAATGACATGGACTACCAAATCCGATGTTGCAAAAGATGCGGCAATGCGCGGTGCAGATCATTATATGAATGCCGAATTTGAACGGTCGTATGCTGATTTTTCTGAGGCATTACGACTCGACCCTGATTTTACAGTTGCACTCGTGTTCATGTCTAATCTCACAAGAGGAGAAGCTAGAAAGGCATATATTCAGAAAGCAATTAAAAGCGCCGAGAACAAAACCGAGGGAGAGAAACTATTTGCATCAACACTCAGTGAAAAAGATAGCACTGCCAGGAGAATGACATGGGCTAAACTTCATACTATGTTTCCTGATGGCGCAAGGCTGGCGGATATTTATGTGCAAACCCGCCCTACTCCCGAAGAACAATTCGCAGCAGCCCAGGAATGTTTGAAAAAGTTTCCTGATGATGCTTCCATGTATAATATACTAGCCTATTATTATATGAACGTTAAAAAAGATAATGTATTGGCAAAACAAAATTTTGAAAAATATATTTCAATGTATCCTGATGGAAGCAATCCATACGATTCAATGGGCGAATTTTATCTCAATACCGGTGATACTGTGAATGCGGAAAAATATTATAGACTATCACTGGAGAAATATCCATTTACCAACAGTTCTGTAAATGCTTTGCAGAAAATTGTTGACAGTAAAAAAGATTCCAAATAAAAATCGATATATAGCTGGCCACGCATCTCAAAATGCATGGAAGTGCTAAATGGATATAGTTATATCCCGCGTCGGACTTATGTATTAATTTGATCCTTATCCGGGCCTTGCTATCAATTAAATCACTTCATAACAATAAAATACCCGTAAAATGAAATTCATGCTATTGTACAAATTACATCCGGAAAAAAGACATGATGTGCTGAAAGGATTTGCTGAAATGTCTCCTGATGATGAGAAAAATGGTATGGGCGGCCAGGTAACGCTTATTGGGCGCTGGCACGATATCGTGAGTTCAAAAGGTGTGGCCATTTTTGAATCAGATAACGCCCAAGCCATCTCGAATTGGGCCCTTAATTGGAACAGCGTCATGGATTTGGAAATATCGCCGGTCTTAGATGATGCTGAAACAAGGGATCTTGGTAAAAAGCGCTCTGCACAATAGAGTAGTTGTTCTAAACCAACATACAGGGCATCTCTCCGGAAGTTCTGAGCGAGGTTACGGCTATATAATTACACACAACAACATCGCGAATCACGAGTGAGTGTTGTCTGAAAATGGTCCCTTGCGGAACACCACTTTGCCAGCAGTAAAGTTGATGTTTAACCTGTATTTACTTTAGGAGTATTGATATTTATTGTTTAATGAATTTGTCAGTGAAGGTTTTGTCGCCATTCACTGCTTTCAGAAAATAAACTCCCTTCGAAAAATTGGCGCAATTGATTTGTGATCCTGACTGGATATTTTTTTCCTTAAAGATTTGCCTCCCCGCAATATCAGTAATAGTGATATCAAAAATGTTTCCGACAGGTAGTTGCATAAAAATAAAGTTGTGTGTTGGATTTGGGTAAATTTTCATTGCATCTTTTATTATGTTGTGATTGCAGTGTTTCCAGGAGCACTTGATGCAATAAGCGTTCCTGAAGAGCTATATTTAATAGTTGTGTAATCCCAGGCACTCGTTTTACCGGTCGAAGCTCCGCCAACATAAACATTTCCTGATGTATCAACACCGATTGCAGAACCCACATCGGCGCTATCTTTCGGGCCATCGTACCGGTTAACCCATAGCCGGGCCCCCGAAGCATTATATTTTATTGTGGCAATATCCCAGGATGGGCTCGTGCCATTAACATAACCGGTAACGTATACATTTCCGGATTTATCAACAGCAAGGGCATACGATTCATCGTTATCATTTGCGGGGCCATTATATCGGGACGCCCATTGCTGAATTCCGGCTGAGTTATATTTTACAGTGAGAAAGTCAGAGTTGTAAATTACTTTTTGATCACTGCCGGTAACGTATACATTTCCTGCATTATCTAAGGCAAGGGCATACGCGATATCGGCGCTGTTTGCCGGGCCGTTGTAGCGGGCTATCCATTGCTGAACTCCATTTGTGTTATATTTTATAGTCGCAAAATCCAAATCTATACCATTGCTATAACCAGTTATAACAACATTCCCGGCATCATCGGCCGCAATGGCCGTAGGATAGTCAAATGAATTACCAGGCCCATTATATTGTTGCTTCCACTGTTGAACACCGGCAGAATTATATTTTACGGTAAGGTAATCGGTCTTTCCGGCGTATCCGGTACCTGCGAAAACAGATCCGGTTACGTAGGCGCTTCCTGAAGCATCCAGTGCAAGGCCGATGGCGGCATCATCCTGGCCATTGGTTTGCCCAACTCCCTGTAAAGTTTGCATCCACTGCTGAACACCTGCCGAATTATACTTGATAGTGAGATAAACTTTCTTTTGCCCAACAACTCTCACAGTGGTATAGCCGGCAATGTAAACATTCCCCAAAGCATCTGCCTTTACTGCATTTCCAGCATCGGCGCGTCCCAGAGCACCCGCGTATCTTGCAACCCATACTTGTACGCCTTGCGGACTGTATTTAACAGTGGCCGCATCAATATCTGTAAATGGCCCAGATTAGTGCATCGCTGGATCCTGTAACATAAACGTACCCGGACTTATCAACAAAAAGAGCCGTGGGTATATCATTTCCGTTTCCCGGCCCGTTGTATTTTGTAAGCCATTGCTGAACACCATTGGTATTGTACTTAATGGTTACATAGTCATTGTCATTTGTACCATTGAATGCATAACCGGTAACATACACGTTACCCGCTTTATCTACAACCATAGCGGTGATTGCATCCATGCCATTGCCTGTTCCGTTAACACGGTTGACCCATTGTTGGGCAATCATGAATGTAGGCAAAAAAAGAAGGGTTAAGAACGAGAGAAAATAGAGCTTTTTCATTTTGCTGTTTTAAGATTATTTCAAATAATGTTCAAATTTTTTTTGAAATTTTCTCAAGATGCTTACTGAATATGGAACAAGGCGGCTCGTTAGGATGCAGGTGTTTTCCCGGTAGTCTGTTATCTTCAAGTAATTTCCGGGTCTATCAGAAAATTACCCGGTAACTTGATGTTTAGGTGAGTTTTTCCTGGTGAGAGGTGTTATTGTTGCAGGCCTTTGAGCTACAAGGTACACTGTTTCAACAGAACGGGTTATTTCAGGAATTAGGTTGCCTCGATGCAGGGAATAATTTTTTGATTAGCCCTTTTTAAAATTGTCACCAGGGTTCCCTAAATCTTATTTTTACCACCTGGAATATTATTGGCGTCGCTTCCTGCCTCTTTTTTTAATGCTATCCAATACCGGTAATATATCGGGAGAAAGATCAAAGTAAATAATAGAGCCGGCGTACAATGCCGTAAAAACAAGGCTTTTTACAACAATGGCAAAAAAACCATGAAAGCTGCGGAAAGTATAATAGCATATAATGAAGCATATAAACGCAATTATTATTGAGTAAAAAGTTTTTATGCTGAATGGATGCATATTAAATTTTCTTTGAAGGAAAATTATGCGTATAATATTGTAAACAGTAAACGATATAACATTGGAATACCCTGCACCTACAATACCCAGGTGCTTTACCAGTAAATAACTTAATGGAGTTATGAGCAGGAATAAAATAATTCCACTTAAAATTCAAACCGCCAGAAAACGGAAGTGCCGATAATTTGCGCATTGACACCGGTGCCTAAATCAATAACGCGGGCCATACCTAAGAAGAAAAATATCCATTGCGATTGAAGGTACTCTGGTTTTAGGCCGAAAGTTTTTACGGCATCTGTATAATTAAGCCATATAATTAAAAATATACCCAGCGATGCAATGAGCAGATTAATACCTGATCGCTGGTAAATGAGATTGATTTTTTCATAGTCCTTATCTTTCCATGCTTTGGAAAGTGTAGGTATAGATGCCGCAACAGCGCCCCGTTGAGGCGCCTGTACCAATCCTGCAACCACACTTCCCAATGCAAAAATACCCGCGGCGCCTGTACCCAGTACCGACATGATAACGAGTGTATCTATAAACTGCGCTATCATAAGAACAGTGCCGCCAAAATAAATAAGAGATGCTAATGAAATAATTTTTTTATAAAATTTTTTTGTAACCCTGCTGATTGTGAAGGTGAGGTGTAATTCTTTTTTCCAGATTAAATAAACCAACAGGGTTGCTGCAACGATGCCATAAGTGAATGCATATAATTTAATAAATGTATCAAAACTATCGATGAGTTTAAAGCTCAGAAGAAATATAAGGATGGTGGTAAGCCCGCGAAAAAATACCTCTCTTAAAAATGTAGTGAAGATTGATTTGCGAATATTCCATGCAAACACTTCAAGAATTGAAAATAATAAAAGCGAAAATCCGAATGGAAACACCCAAAAATAATACTGTATAAACTGCGGCGAGTTAGCGCCAAATTTTTGTATTACAAGGTCTTTGAAAATAATACCCGCAAGTATTACAAAACAAAACCCGATAGAACTTAATACCAGGCCCCATGTTAAAAGATCATTTTTCTTTTTCGGAAGATTGTCATTATAATAAGGATAAAACTTATAAATAACAGAGATCATTCCCAGGTTTGCAAACGCAAACATCAGGTTGCCAACAGCAATGAAAATTGTTGTTAATCCATATTGGGAAGTGGTGAAAGGCGAGCCCTGCCGTGTAAATAAATAAGTATTAATAAAGCCAATAAAAAAGCCGGAATAAACAAAAATGGTTGATATGATACTTTGCCTTCGTATCTGCGACATAGATAGGTTTAAGTCCCGAAATTATATTTATTTAACCTGATTTGTATTTATATAAAAATTTTCATCCGACTTTTAATGCGGTAATAGCTGTTTTTAATTGTTGCATTTTTTCATTTGGATGAATAAATATGAAGGCTTCCTTTTTCATTCATGATCTTAACAGGCATATCAAATCCGGGTACACAATTTGTCCAGTGATAAGAAAGCATTCCATTATCTAATTTTGTACTCCAAAACGGGAATTTTTATCGTTCTTAAATATTGATCAAATACTTTGGAAAAATTTATCCCGGATTGTTTACTGATATAATCTTCAATTTGTTTGCTGGTAACCGTTTGGTGATAAAATGTTTTATTAAGCCCTCTTAAAATATTCCTGAATTTTTCATCATCATTAATTACCTGGCGAATGGTATGCAGCATGTTGCCGGCTTTGTAATAAATATCTATCGGGCCATCGGCGTTTACACCATAAGGCGAAATTATGGGCACCTTGTTTTCAATATTTTTCCTTATTCCAACAACATATTCTGTAGCCGCTTTTTTACCAAAATAATATTCCGTAAAAAGCGTTTCGCTATAGTTGGTAAATCCTTCATGTATCCAGCTATCAGCAATATCTTTTGAGGTAATATTATTGCCAAACCATTCATGGCCGCTTTCATGAACAATTATAAAATCCCATTTCATTCCCTAGCCGGTGCCTGAAAGATCCTTTCCATGATAGCCGTTCTGGTAACCGTTTCCATAAGCAACGGCGCTCTGGTGCTCCATACCCAGATAGGGTGCATCCACCAGTTTATATCCATCTTCATAAAAAGGGTAGGGGCCAAACCAATATTCAAATGCTTTCATCATGCGTGGAGCTTCTGCAAATTGTTTTTTTGCCTTGGTAAGATTTGAATCAAGTACCCAGTAATCCATCGTAAGGTCACCTTTCTCACCTTTATAAATTTCTCCAAAATGAACATACTTGCCAATGTATGGAATTAGGTCATAATTATTAATTGGATTTACTACCGCCCATGTTGTGGTGGTTGTGCCATCATTGTTGTTTACAATACTTCTCGGTCCTTCCGTTACTTATAGAAATAAGGTCTGCGGAGCTGTAATATGCATTTCTGCACTATCGGGTTCATCACCCTGGTAATCTTTGCAGGGATACCAAACGCTTGCGCCAGTTCCCTGGCACGCAATGCTGATCCACGGATTTTTTGCTTTATCTCTTGCCCATACCAGGCCACCATCCCATGGAGCTTTTTTGGCGATTATTGGTTTGCCATGGTAATAAACTTCTGATAATTAATAGATTTTGTAAGTGGGATATTGCATTTGTTAAAATCTGATAAAATAAGCATTGCCTTCTCTTCGGAATATCATCTATTTAAAAAGATATGTGAACTGGTTCTTTTTACCGTCATTAGATGGTTAACTTAATACTATCAATTATCATTGGTTCCTGCAAATCAATCTGCATAGTAGAACCGGGTTTTAAAACTTTAAAATCAATAATATTATAGCCGCTTATTGTACTATCTTCTAAATTAAACCTTACATGCAGATCATATTTTGTAGCGTCCCACCATGATCTGCCCGGGCCATTGCTGCCACGAAGTGTATCTGCATGAGTAAAAGGCTGGGCAAAAGATGTATTATAAATTATAAGTGATAAACAAAATACTCCAACTATCTTTTTCATTCGCTAAATTTATTTTTCATGACAAAGATGAAGCTAAAAAAATAAATGCCTTTCCCACTTATAATATTATTGCAAAAAAATATTTCCTGTATTTTTTTGGCTAATCGCTTTGTGGTTTTTACCGGCCTGCAGGCATCACGAATCCGCAAAAAATATTTTTCACTATAATGAGCAATCAGGCATTGCGACACTCGATCCGGCATTTGCAAAAAACCAATCCATTATTTGGGCAGTTCATCAAATTTATAATACGCTTGTTCAAACTGACGACAGCCTTCACCTAGTTCCTTCACTGGCCAAAAGCTGGGATATATCACGCAGACAATCTCACTTTTACTTTTCATTTGCGGAATGATGTTTTTTTCCAGGATAATGATGCATTTCCAAATGGCAAAGGAAGAAAAATGACTGCACGGGATGTTGTGTATAGTTTTAAACGCATCATGGATAAAAATACGGCAAGCAGCGGGGCATGGATTTTTAATGGCAGGGTAGATCCGGTAAATGCTTTTAGCGCAACCAGATGATACTACTTTTCAATTGAAGCTTGTGGCCCCGTTTCAACCAATATTGGGCATCATGAGTATGCAATATTGTTCCGTTGTCCCGAAAGAAGTTGTAGAAAAATATGGAAAGGATTTCCGCAGGCATCCCTGTGGTACCGGCCCTTTTCAATATGTTGCCTGGGAAGAAGGCCAGGCATTGATACTTAAAAAAAATCCACTTATTTTGAAAAAGACAGCCTGGGAAAACGGTTGCCTTATCTCGATGGCATTAAAGTTTCTTTCTTCGAAAATAAGGCTACTGAATTTCTTGAATTTCAACAGGGCAGGCTTGATTTTATCAATGATATAGATGCATCTTTTAAAGATGAAGTGCTTACAAAAAAAGGAGAATTGCGTAAAGAATGGGAAGGGAAAATTATACTGGATAAACATCCATATCTCAATATTGAATACCTGGGAATATTGAATGATACCACTCTGGCAATTGTAAAAAATTCGCCGCTTAAGAAATTTAAAAATACGACAGGCGATTAATTATGGATTCAACCGGAGGAAGATGATGCTATATATCCGTAACTCTATTGGCACACCGGCAGAAAGCGGGTTTGTTCCGGCAGGGCTTGCCTTCATTTGATTCTGCTGCGGTTATCGGTTACCGTTATGATCCGGGAAAAGCATTGCAATTATTAAAAGAAGCCGGTTATCCAAACGGAACAGGGCTTCCTGTAATAAAGCTGCTTACCATTCCTGTATATGCCGAATTTGCAACTTATATAGCCAGTGAGTTACAGCAAGTGGGTATTAAAATTCAGGTGGAAACTGTTCAGAAAAGCCTGTTGCTTGAAGAGACTGCCAAATCCGATGCATTATTTTTTCGGGGAAGCTGGATTGCAGATTATCCCGATGCAGAAAATTATTTAAGTGTTTTTTATGGAAGAAACCCGGCTCCTCCAAATTATACGAGATATAAAAATGCGCAGTTTGATAAACTCTATGAACAGGCTTTGGCTGAAAAGAATGATTCTTTAAGAATGAAAATTTATCAGCGAGCCGACCAGTTGATGATCAAAGATGCACCTGTTGTTCCTTTATGGTATGACATGGTTATCCAGTTAGTAAAGCCATATGTAAAAAATCTTATACCTAACAGCCTGAATTTGCTTGAACTTAAGAAAAGTTAAGTTAGTTGATTGATTTTCGTAATAAGTTAAACTTCGTATAATCTATCCCGTTACAAATAATTAAATGTAGATTACCGGATATATTTTTTAATTTTTAATATAATGTCCATTATCCTGTTGTTTGTTTTTTGTCAATGGTTTTTGTCTTTGTTTTTTAAGTCTTTTTTCCACCATCGTTTTCCTTTGCTTCAAATGTATATGGCAACAAAAGATGCGAAATACCTTTTGATAATGCGCGTTCTGTGCATCTGTTCTTCCTGGCAGTAATTCAACAATACCCTTCGGCATTTTTTTTAAATTTCATAGAATATATTTCCCTTATATTATTTCATAATTAAATCCCGGTCTTAATGTCTAAAAAAATAAGATTTTCGAAAGCAAAAGAATTTGACTTTTATTCAACGCTCAATAAAAGAGTGGATGAATATTTTATTTTTAATAAAATATCTAAAAATGCCAATTGGGTAATGGTTTTTAAAACGTTTTTTATCTTGGGCATTTGTACTGCTGCCTATCTCTTGCTTATATTAAATGCAAACAGCCTTGCCGATGCAATTTGTGTTGTGGGTCATCATAGGATTCTTCACGGCTTTTATTGGGCTCAATATCTCTCATGATGCAATTCATGGTTCCTTTTCGACGGCACAAAGCTGTTAATAAAATTTTAAGTTATTCTTTAATATTATTGGCGCCAATGCTTATATGTGGGGCATTATGCATAATATTGTTCACCATACCTATACCAATATTGAAGGCCATGATGAAGATATTCAATCGGTTCCTTTGCTAAGAATGTCCCCCCATCAGAAGTTGTGGAAGATACATCGTTACCAATATTGGTACGCATTTTTATTTTATGGATTTGGCTCTCTTTCATGGGTATTTATAAAAGATTATGTAAAATTCTTTAAAAAGAAGATCGGCAACTATGATAATAAAAAGCATCCCCCGGTTGAATATTTTAATTTATTCTTTTTTAAGGCAGTTTATTATACCATCTTTCTTGTTTTGCCGATGATCTTGATAAATGCATTATGGTGGCAGATATTATTGGGATTTTTTGCATTGCATTTCTGCGAAGGAATTACTATGGCAGTCATTTTTATGCTGGCGCATGTAGTCGAGGAAACAAATTTTCCGTTACCTGATGAAAAAGGAAATATTGAAAATACGTGGGCGGTTCACCAGTTGTATACTACAGCAGATTTCGGCCGGGAAAATAAGATCTTAAATTTTTTGTGCGGAGGATTAAACTTCCAGATAGAGCATCATCTGTATCCACGCATTTGTCATGTACATTATAAGCCTATATCGGACATTGTCAAAAATACAGCAGAAGAATACAACCTTCGTTATAATGCGAATCCCACTTTTGCAGGAGCTATCAGGTCCCACATCCGGTTATTGAAAAAACTTGGAAATGGCCGAATTCATCGATTTGCAGGCTTAATGGTTCGCCTAATACTGCCGAACAGGCAAAGCTGCCATTGCAAACTTAACAGAACCAGGTCTGATTTTATATTTTTTCAAATACGAGCCTGAAGTGATCCATCGTTTCATTTTCAAAACAAATCTTGTTGGGGCTTATTTTGAATACAGCTACCTGGTGGCGGAATTCTTTATCAAAAACAAACCGCGGAATAAGGGAAGCATATAAAAGATATTTTTTTAGATTAAATTTCCTGAATTTTATTCTCCATCTTTTGATTGTTTCAATATAATCCAGCCTGCCACTGCTTTTGGAAATTAATTTAAACCAGGGCTGCGCATTTTTTATTACCTGTTCGGCGCCATAAGGCAGCCACGATCCCGGGAATTCCTTTACCATTAAAGCCATCGCATAAGATGGAGAATTTTTAGGAGCGTTTACACTTACTTCCTCCAAGGGCATCATATTTTTATGAGAATACCATTGTCTGCATATAATACCTCCCGCCTGTTGGCAACAGATCTTTTAGCCTTAAAAAAATTATGATACACTTCATCCTGTTTTCCTGCTTTATATTCTTCAATGGAACAGAAATGCTCCATGCCGCCGATACAGGTTACCGCATCAAAAACGCCAAAGTTTTCCGGAGTAATTTTTCTGCAATCCATCACATGAACATCCAGGCCATTTTTAACACAGGCGGCAGCCTGCCCTGATGATAAAGTAACGCCCGATTCCATTAGCACCCCGCCCTTTAATATAGTTAAGAAATGGCCCCCATCCGCAAGCCATATCCAAGAACTTTAGTACCCGTTTTTTATACCGAGACTATCAGCAATAAACTTATGTTTATTTTTTTGAGCTTCTTCAAGAGACATAGAAAAATCGCCATTGAACATCGCGCCGCTATAATCAGCCATTTCGCCAATGCTTAACCGGAATATTTCATCAATCGTCGTATAGGTAAAATCAAGATCATTTTTTGTTGCCATTGTAAATTTTTTATTTTTGACCCGGTTGAATATCTATGTCATTGCGCCAATATAGCAAGATTTGCGGAATTCGAATCAGTGGAAATTAATCAATTGTAATTCTAACGCCTGCCTGCGGTATCAGCATAGTAGTTCTTGAATTATTTTCTTCAAATGAAACGTTTCCATTTCCATCAATATAAGGATTTGTAAGATACCGGCTGTTGGCGCCAATCAAATAAGCGACTTTCAATTCAAGCCCTAATCCATCTCTGCTATTTAATGGAATATCGATGCCTCCTGCTGCGCCGTAAGCCAATGCCCAATGGGCTTTGGAAGAATTAGAATAAGAGGAATTATAGTCGCTGTAAAAAGTAAGCCTTTCAACAGCTTACCGTAGAAAAGAACACATTCCAGCCAGCGGTAACATCGAGAAAGGGCTTTATTTTTCCAAAATTTGAAGATTGAAAACGGGTAAGCAGCATTAAAGAAAAAATATTGTTGGTAGCAGTTACTTTGAATTCATCATAAAATCCTGATATATAACCGGAAAAATATTCAGTCGCACGGCCCTTTTCCTGTATGCCAAATTCAATTCCGAATTTTACAGGCGATACTATACGGGTCTTGTATAAAAAAGCTGCACGCAAGCCATAGCCCGCATCTGCATTTACATCTTTATAATCGCCCTGCGGAAACGACAAGCTGTGCGTCAAGAGAAAGAGAAAACTTTTGTGCAAAGGAAAATGAACCCAGTAAAAATTAAAAATTACTTAATAAGATATTTCATCAATAATTATTTTATTGTTTTAGCTTATCAGCAAAAACTTTTTTTAATTTATCCATTTTTGGTTTTATAACAAAATAACAATAAGGCTGCGAATCGTGATTTTTGTAATAATCGCGATGGTAATCTTCGGCTTCGTAAAAATTGGTGAAAGGTTCAATGGCGGTAACGATCGGCTTATCAAAAGCGCCGCTTTTTTCAAGTGCTGCTTTATAGTTTTCCGCTTTTTCTTTTTGGCCCTCGTTAAGATAAAAAATAACACTCCTGTATTGAGGCCCTATATCGTTTCCCTGGCTGTTCAACGTTGTTGGGTCGTGGGTGGCCCAAAAAACTTCCAATAACTGGTCAAAGCTGATTGCAGCCGGGTCGTATTCAATTTTAAGCACTTCGGCGTGCCCTGTTTTTTTACCGCAAACCTGTTCATATGTGGGATGTTCTACATGCCCGCCGCTATAACCGCTCGTTACCTTTTCAACCCCTGCGAGCTGTTGAAAAACAGCTTCCGTACACCAGAAGCAGCCATTGCCAAATATTGCAGTTTCTATATTTTTATCTTTTGCCATGAGCACTTAAAGCTTGGTTTTTTTCATGGGTTAATTCACCCTTAATATGTTGCACCTTAATGAGAACAAGTGAAACATAGCATCCAATAACTCAGTTTCCCTTCCGTCGTTTTCATTGTGTCATTGATACAAGTCTTGTGTTCAAAGATAAGTTGTCAGAATATCAATTAGAAAAAATGCTTTTATATTTATAACAAAAGATATTTCTTATTTTTAAGAATTGCTAGAAAAAATTTCTATTCTCAACTTTATTATGCCAGCAGAGATACTTCATATGCCTTTCGATTGTTTCCGGGTACTGATTTGAAAAACTCCATCGACAATTTTGTAGCGGGAAAAAAATATTTAGCGGGGTGGATAGTGAGTTGTGCAGGAAGCCTTACTGATATGCAATTCGATTTGCCAATCAACCCGAAGCGTCGAAAGACAACGGGTATTTCGAAATTGTAAGCCTTACCGGTACGGTTTCAGTAAATGGCTTACATCTGCATATTAGTATTTCTGATAACACCGGCAAAACTATTGGCGGACACCTATGGAAGGCTGTGAAATTTATACTACTGCTGAAATTGTTCTGGTTGAATCCGGCAAATATATTTTTACCAGGGAAAAAGATGGGAGTACCCCATGGAAAGAACTGAAGATTACAAAAAAATAAATCCATTCGCCTCATCAGGGTTTAACCTCTTTGATAAAACCATGCTTACTTTTGTCCAAATATTAAAAGGATAGAACCATTACATGCATGAAACTATTTCCTGCTTCGGCAATACATCAACTGGAATTTGACAAAATACAAATTTTACTTGCAGGACATTGCCGTACGGAATTTGCCAGGCATAAGGCTGAAAATTTGCGGATACATACCAGGAAGGAATTTATCGAACCGGAACTCAACCAAACGCATGAATATAAATTGCTTTTTCTCAATCATCTTCATTTTCCTGATGATGCCGTTTTAAATCTTTCCCTGGAATTAAAGCTTTTAAGCATTGAAGGTTCTGTGCTTACGGGCAATCAATTTTTGTTACTAAAAAAATTAGCCGCTGCAATACAACAAATTTTCAGGTGGTTTGATAATGAAAGAAGAATCGCGTTTCCTTCCCTGGCGCTTGTGATCAATGAACACTTATTTTGAAAAAGCGATTGCGGAAATGATTGATGAGATACTTGATGAAGATGGAAATGTAAAGGACAATGCTTCAGAAGAGCTTTCAGACTATAAGGATGCGGTTGTATAAAAAAAGGAGCGAATTAAGAAGGCTTTTTAATCGAATAATCAGCCGAATGAATAAACAAGGTTACCTGGCAGAAATTGAGGAAAGCTTTATGAATGGCAGGCGTGTGCTGGCTGTGTTTGCAGAACAGAAACGAATGATAAAGGGAATATTGCATGGCGAAAGCGATAGCCGGAGAACTGCATTTATTGAACCAGAAGAAACAACAGGGTTAAACAATGAAATTTTTTCGCTTGAAAATGAAGAGCGTCACGAAGTTCATAAAATACTGCATGAGCTCACTTCAAATTTGCGGGCATATCATTCGTTGCTGAATATATACCATGAAGTATTAGGCGGGTATGATTTCATAAGGGCCAAGGCCAGGCTGGCCATGGAATATAATGGCAACCTGCCTGCGCTGCATGACAAAGCCTTTTTAAAATTGGTAAATGCCTCCCATCCGCTTTTATTTATTTATAATGAAAAACAACAAAAGCCAACTATTCCGGTAAATCTTAATCTTGATGACAAGCAACGCGTATTAGTTATCAGCGGGCCCAATGCAGGTGGTAAAACCGTTACGTTAAAGACGGTTGGCCTGCTGCAAATGATGCTGCAAAGCGGTTTGCTTGTTTCGTGTAGCCCTGAAAGTGAGTTTGGTATTTTCAAACAATTAATGATTCATATAGGCGATACGCAAAGCCTTGAATTCGAGCTAAGCACTTATTCCTCGCATCTTATGAATATGAAATATTTCATGGAAAATGCAAATGGAAAAACTTTATTTTTTATTGATGAGCTGGGAAGTGGCAGCGACCCTAATCTTGGAGGTGCTTTTGCTGAAGTTATCATGGAAGAGCTTGCAAAGAAACATGCTATGGGAATTGTAACCACTCATTATCTAAATCTTAAAGTGATGGCCAACAAGGTTGAAGGAATTATGAACGGCGCAATGGCTTTTGATGAAAAAAATTTAAAGCCTTTGTATAAACTGATTGTCGGGAAGCCGGGAAGTTCCTATACTTTTTCGATTGCCGAACGCATCGGGCTTCATCCTTCGCTTATAAATAAAGCAAGGCGGCTTGTTGACGAAGACCATTTTAGCCTCGACAAATTATTGAACCGTACCGAGCAGGATCTCCAGGACGTAAACACGGAGAAAAAAAGACTTGAAAACCTTTTGAAAGAAAATGAAAAGCTTAAAAAGGAAATGGAGCAGGCAATTAACCAGGAAAAGCACCGGCAACAAATAGAACTGTTAAAAAATCAAAATGCAATTAGCGAAGAAAAGTTCTTATACCTGAAAGACATGGAACGAAAATTGAAGTCACTTTTGATTGAATGGAAAAAAAACGATGATAAAAGCGCGGTCATTAAGATGATGCAAAGCCTTCTTTTTAAACAAAGGGAAAATCAATCTATAGCTAAAAAGCAACAAAAAATTGATACAAAATACATTGAAACAAATGAGCCGGTTAAAGAAGGTGATAAAGTAAAAATGATTGCAAGCAGGCAGGTAGGCCGCGTTATAAATATCAGGGGAAAGAAAGCAATAGTGCAGGTAGGGGCTATCCCTATAACAGTAGATGCTACTGAATTGATTGTTATAAAAGACAAATTACCTGAAGGGCAAAAAGCCTGATCGCATTAAAATTCTTTTTACAATTAAACAAAATAAAAAAACGATTGTTAGAAAGGAAAGCAAAAATTTTAATTTATGGGAGACACTAAAAATTTGATAAGCACTGACGCCATCGAAAAAATTAAAAAATTGGCGGAAGCTGCCGATATATGCCATTTTGTGACGGCACATTTCCGCAATCCCGCTATCCACACGCCCTATGTCTACCCAAAAAGTAGATGATGATGGATGTGTTTGGTTTATGAGTGACAAGAACAGTACGAAGAACCAGGATATTAAGTCGGACAGCCGGGTGCAATTATTTTATTCTCACCAAAGCAGTTCTGAATACATGAGTATTTTTGGCACTGCGGAAATAGTATTTGACAAAAATAAAGTTGAGGAAATGTGGACTCCTATCGCAAAGGCATGGTTCACAGAAGGGAAGGATGATCCGGCGATTTCGTTGATTAAGGTTACGCCACAGGAGGGTTATTACTGGGACACTAAAAATAATAAGATGATATCCCTTGTAAAAATAGCCGCTGCAATAGTTACCGGAAAAACAATGGATGATGGAATAGAGGGGACGCTTTCTGTCTAACTACTTAAGCGCTGAATCAAGGAAATTGTGGTTGCAATCAGTGCATTAAGGGAAGGGTTTATTTGGATGAGGTTTATTATGGCGCCATAATATTAATTCCTTTCATTTTTTTATGGTGAAACAGACGGGAAACACACACGTGGCAGTCGTCGTTCCGTTTTTATAATTGGAAATAATTAATCTATTTACAATGAAACTAACTGAGCTGATTGCGCAGCACATCACAGAAGTTCACGAGGGTACCAACTGGACGGAGGTAAATATAAAAGATGCGATTGCAGATATTGACCATAAAGAAGCAACTACAAAAACAAAAGCGTCCCACAACACCATTGCTGCATTATTACATCACCTGAGTTTTTACAACGACGTGGTAATGCAAAGGCTATTTGGTAATATTCCTGCAATTGGTGAACCTAATGGGTTTGATGTTCCCGCAATAGAAAATGAGGAAGACTGGACAAGGCTGAAAGATCGTAATATAAAATCAGCCGTTGAGCTCGCCGCAGCAGTAAGAGCGTTTCCTGACGATAGATTGTTTGAACTTGCAGTAACGGGTGCCTCAACTCATTATAAAATGTTGCATGGTATTGTCGAGCATGCTCATTATCACCTGGGACAAATGACTTTATTAAAAAATCTGATAAAGGCAACAAAGCCTGTTGGCAAAAGTGTGTAGAGAGTGTTCAAATAAATGCGTGTTTCCCGGGAACGATTAACGTTATATCTCGTCTCAAAAGAAAGTAAATTTAGAATCGTCGAAAATCGGCCGTTTTGATGACGTAGTATTTCTTTCTAACTATTACCAGGCTAAAATAATTTTTTCTAATCGCGTGCGCTACGGAGAT
>CAWDCB010000025.1:0-74091 GCA_963800635.1 uncultured Chitinophagaceae bacterium | reverse complement strand
AACGGAAAAAACGGCCCGGCTTATTGCTGGTGAAAACTTTGGCCAATAAATTCTAATGCATCTGTAATACCCGTTCGCCAATACGTCCAGGTATGCGCGCCGTTGCGAACCCTGAATTCATGAGGCACTTTTTTCTCAATAAGTGCTATATGCAGGAGACAATTTCCTTTCGAAAGAAAATCATCGTCACCACAATCAATCCAGTAACGAACCCTGCTTAAATCGTCTGTGGACCTGGCCTCCACCATCTTTAGGATAGAATTATCATACCACGACTTATTTAAACGCTCCTTCGCTTTTAACCCACGGCCGAACAATTGTCCGAAGACATTTTCGTAATTTTTATCAGCCATGGTTACCATAGCAGTATCATCAAAAACTGCAGCACTCAACGGAGCTGCGGCCGCAAATAGTTGCGGATATTTTATGGCATAAAATAACGTGCCATAGCCACCCATTGAAAGGCCGGCAATTCCCCGGAAACTTTTATTATTTTTTATCCTGTATTCTTTTTCAACAGCCGGGATAAATTCCTTAATAAAAAAATCTTCATACTTTTCTTTACCATCATAAGAATTAATATACCAGCTCGAATCACCATTTGGCATCACAATGATCATCGGTGGAATTATCCCTTCAGTAATAGCCTTATCAGCATAGCGGTTTATTTCTCCGAATTGCAACCACCCGGTATTATCATCAGTATAACCGTGAAGCAGGTAAACTACCGGGTACGTTCTCTCTGATGTAGTATAGTCAGGAGGAAGATAAATAGTGTAGGCAACATTCCTGCTTAATATATTACTCCTGATATAAGGTGTTCGATAACCTTTCCCGTATTTTGAGCAACAGCTATATTGAAAACACAAATACCAACTAGGCATTTTGCAAATATTTTTAGATACCTATACATGGACGCAATTGTTTGAAATGTAAATGTAATTGTAGCAAAGAAATTAGAGCGAAGTATTTTATTAGGCGTTATCATAGAAGGAGATTGTCATAATGCGGGTTGCAATTCGCATATTAAATGAAAGGGTATAACCGATTGAAACGTTATTCATTGCAGAAAAATAAAAGTGTTTCGTATTCCTTTTAGAAAGCTTTATGATTTTTTATGCTTTACCGCCCTGATATTTGCATAATATTTTAACAATTTTTGAATAGTATTATGGGTGCATGGATTGTTTTACTTTTCATAGTTGTAATGGCCGTTATCGCAATTTTTTATAAAAAACCTGCAAAAGAAATTGCTTTACCGCCCGATTATAGGGAACTATTGATGAAGCATGTGGCGTTTTACCGCTTGATTAATAATGAAGAAAAGATACGCTTTGAAAAAAAGATAGTTGAATTTCTAAGTTATGTGCGTATACATGGCGTAAATACCAATGTTGAGGATATTGACAAACTGCTCGTAGCTGCCAGCGCCGTTATTCCGATTTTTGGCTTTCCGGAATGGAAATATTATAACTTACGCGATGTGCTTTTGTACCCGGATACGTTTGATAAAAATGAATTCCTATCGGGCGATCAGGATAAAAATACACTAGGCATGGTAGGAAATGGCGCAATGCAGCGGGTAATGATTTTATCTAAACCTGCGCTGCACGCCGGTTTTGCAAATGATGCGGGAAAAGAAAACACAGGTATACATGAATTCGTACATTTATTGGATAAAGAAGATGGCGAAGTAGATGGCTTGCCGGAGGCACTACTGCACAGGCAGTATATAGTTCCCTGGCTTGAACTCATGAATCAGAACATTGAGGCGTTAAATGATGGCAATTCTGATATCAACATTTATGGCGCTACCAGCAGAGCAGAATTTTTTGCAGTGGCCGCAGAGTACTTTTTTGAAAGGCCGGATTTGTTTAAAGAGAGGCATGAAAAACTATATCACCTGATGACGAAAATATTTCACCAGGAACCGCCCGTTCCTGTAATCGGGGCCTGCAGATAGTTAATTCAATTTATTTCCATACATTATGTTATATTTACATATAACCAAACTCTGATATTATGAACCTTGAATATGAACAACAAAGAAAATTTACCGACAATTTTTTGAGCTTACAAAAGATGCTTCACAAAAATTTAAAAATAAATGGGATGAAACCATCCAGTTTTCAAATCCGTCGCGGATAAAATTTATTCCCACATTTAATAATGGAGCAATAGATGCGCTGTCGGCAGCTCTAAGGGAAAAATATGAAATTCTTCGTAAGAAATATTATGCCAAATCGCTGTGATAGGTTTCAGTAAGCTTTATAGCTTCCTTATCGTAGACAGCACCATTTATACAGCACTTCATTACGTGAAGTTACTACACATTAATGCAACCTCTAATATTTGTTAGCTTTATAAAATCAAAATAATCGTTCCTGCTATAATCATAATTGCTCCGATAGCCATTTTAGGAGTTAACGTTTCTCCTAAAAATAAAATTGAAAGTATAATGGCAATGGCCACGCTCATTTTATCAACAGGCGCTACCTGCGAAACCTTGCCAAGTTGTAACGCTTTAAAATAAAATATCCAGGAAAGGCCTGTGGCCAGCCCGATAAGCAAAGAAAAATAATATTTTGTTTTGTAAGTGTATGAATAGTAGCAGTACCACCCCTGAAAAATGCAATAGCCCATGCAATAATTAAAATAACAACTGTTCTTATGCAGTCGCCAGATCAGTGTCTACACCTTTAATGCCTACCTTGGCAAAGATGGCTGTGAGTGCTGCAAATAATGCAGAAAGTAAAGCATATATCCACCACATAGTTATCGTTTTATATTAAAAATTATTTAAATCCAATTTTATTGCGGCCACAGCCATGCAATATCGTCTAACTGTATCCGTTAGTGAGTAATAATCCAAAAAATAAAGCAGTCATAGCAACCGGTTTCTATAATTAAGTATTTAATGTAAACCGCATCCGCCAAACGATATTTTTTTTAAATTGCTATAGTAATTATTAAACTGTGACGAAAGGATTTAAATTGCAATATTATTTATTAAATCCTTGTTATCAAAAGATAAATGTTCATTTAATTATAATACTATCCGGTAATCATAAGTAGAATTAAAAGGGCAATTTGTTTGTGTAAAGAATCGTTGCAGGATTTATTAATATATCATTTTAAATTATTTAAATGAAGTTTCTGTACAAGTTAATTTTAATGCTGTCTAGTACTTGATGTGTTATTTTCAGCCAGACAGCCTTTTCACAAAATAAGGACGCGGCAGATACGCTTTCAAAATTTAAAACCAGTGTTGCAGGGCCACAATATAAGCGCTCCGCGGTGGCACCAGTTTCTTTGGGGCAAAAATTATCGAAAAGAATGGAGCACTCCGGTCAGGCTCCTGTTTTTTATTAAATGACACGGTGGGCGGCCTTAGTGCCGGTTGCCCTGGGAGGCGGCCATCAAACGACATCGCTACATCTGAGGACAAAGACGGCAAAAATTATACGCTTCGCTCTGTTGACAAGAGGCTTGGAAAAGTATTGCCGGACAATTTCAAAGGCACCTTTATAGAACATATCGCAAATGATGAAGTTTCTATGTCTCATCCATATGCTGCTGTTACAGTGCCGCCTATGGCGCAAAGCGCGGGCATTTATCATACCAACCCGGAATATGTGTATTTGCCAAAGCAGGAAGCACTGGACAGTTTTAATGATAAAATAGGAAATACGGTGTATCTTTTTGAGCAAAGGCTTAAAGGAGATTGGAAAAATTCTGACAACCTTGGAAATTTTGAAAAATTTTATGATACCGATGAAATGATTAAGAAAGTGCAGGAAGAAACCGATAACCATGTTGACCAGGCGGCTTTTGTAAAGGCAAGGCTTTTCGATATGTTTTTGGGAGACTGGGACAGGCATGAAGATCAATGGAGATGGGGCGTTGTAAAAAAGGGAAACGAAAAGCTTTTTGTACCTGTTCCGCAGGACAGGGACCAGGTTTATTTTAAACACAATGGCGTAATTCTCGATGCTGCCATATATGCTTCCGGCATTCGCTATTTTCAAAGCTTTAAAGACCACATCAGCAATGTTAAAGGCATGAACTGTGAAGAACGGGGACTCGACAGGCTTCTCACCAACCAATTAAACAGGGCTGACTGGGAAAATGTTGCAAAGGAACTTCAGCAATCACTTACTGATAATGTTATTGAAAATGCTGTAAAAAAATTACCTCCTGAAATTTTTGCTATCTCGGGAAATAAAATTATTTCAGACTTAAAATCAAGGCGCAACCATTTATTAGAATATGCCACAAAATATTATTTATTTTTATCAAAAGAAGTTGAAATTGTTGGGTCAACAGGATCTGATTATTTTGAAATAAAAAGATTGAATGACAATGAAACCGCAGTAAATATATATAACATCAATAAAGAAGGAATAAAAGAAGACAGTGCATATTATTCCCGTATATTTCTTACCAGTGAAACGAAGGAGATCAGGCTGTTTGGCCTATCAGGGCAATGATGTTTATACCACGGATGGAAAAGTAAATAACGGAATAAAAATAAAAATCATTGGAGGCTATGATAAAGATTCAATCATTATAAATTCACTGGCAGGGCACCATACAAAAACATATGTATATGATGGGCCCGATGATTATATACAAGCAAGTGCAAGAATAAAGCGCCATATTTCAAGCGACAGCGCTATACATGCATATCAATACAGGGATTATATCTATGATATGAGGGGAACAAAATCAGCATTTTTTTATAACCTGGATGACCGCCTTTTTGTTGGGTTCGGTTACGATGGGTACATCATGGCTGGAGAAAATTACCTTTTGTTTTTAAACAGAATCTAAGTGTACATTATTCTATAACACAAAAGGCAGTGAGTTTCACCTATGCAGGGCTTTTTCCCAATACGATCGGGAAGTGGAACCTCGCATTGCTTGCAAATTATGATTTCATCCGCTGGACTAATTTTTATGGCCTGGGAAATGAAACCGTTTTTACAACAAAAGATAAAGATTATAACAGGATGAGAACAAAAGAGGCATTGGGTAGTATTGCTCTTAATAGAAAAGCCGGAAATAATTTTTTTGAGATAAGCGGGTTTTACCAAACTGTAAAAATTCTCAATGATGATAGATCGTTATGTTGTTAAAAATATAGCACCAATAGATCGTTCTGTATTTGATATGAAAAACTTTTGCGGCGCCGGGGCCAGGTATAGCTTTTCCAAATTAAACGATCCTGATTGTTCCTACAAAAGGGATTACCTTTTCGGGAAACGTTTCCTATACGCAAAATGCAAAACAAAGCAGCCAGTCATTTTGGAAATATGGAGGTAACCTCCAACTATATCTTCCACTTGTTTCAAAATTTTCTTTAGCAGTATCAGGTGGTATTGAAACCGTTGATGGCAATCCTGAATTTTATCAATATCCATATATCGGCGGAGGGCAGGATCTTCGTGGATTTCAATTGCAAAGATTTTATGGAAAAACAGCTTTTTATAACAGCAATGAACTTCGCTATATAAGTAAAGTAAAAAATTATTTTTATAACGGAAAGGCCGGCCTGCTTGCATTTGTTGATGATGGCAGGGTTTGGATGCCGGTGAAAAATCAGATACATGGCATGTCGGATATGGTGGCGGAGTAGTGTTTGCTCCCTTTAATTTAATGTTCGTGGACATCACTTATGGCTTTTCAAATGAATACAGTTTGCTGCAGTTTAGAGTGAATGTGACGTTATAATCACTACAAATAAGTTCGCTCGCATTCTAAGCTGAACGAGGTATATAAGTCCAACATATTTTTAAGTATTCTATAAAATAAGCCCGATATTTTTTGAATGTGCAATCGCCTCTTCGCTGTGAATAAAATAACAACAATGAATACCGGCCGCAACCATTTTATCTATTACTTTTTGTACACCTGTATATTTGTTTTTATGCACCCTCCGAATATAAACGGCAAAAATCTTATCAGGAAAATGATTGGCCAATGCTGAATAAATATGAGGATCTTCCTGCGAATCATCTCCAAATAAAATAAAGCGGAGATGCGGGTATGCTTCAACAATCCGTACAATACGCATAAATTTTGTTGCATGTTTATTTTGGCCTGTACGCCAAACTTCCCTGAATCTTTTTAATTCACTCAACAGATATACACCTTTGGGCAGCCCGTTTTTTCTTGAAAATTCTTTTATAAAATCAAAAAGATTCCACTCACTGCTGGATACATAAAAGAAAGGGTTGGTAACATCTTCCTTTTGCGCAGATGCGGCCAACAACTGGTAATGATTGACAACTCCGGCAAAAGGCTTCCTGCTGCGGGCATTTTTAGTAAGCAATACATATAACCTTTTGCGAAGCCTCGATGAATGAGATATTAAAAAAGTATCGTCTATATCGGAAATAAAAGCATACGTTGAATCAAAAGGAATAATTACTTGTCCAGTACCGGAGATCTTTTGTGTAGCATATTTTTCTCTCATCAAGATGTATAGTAATGTTGTGCCAACCTGGCTTCGGCGAGTTTGCAGGAGACCACTCAAATTTAAAAAACCCATCAGCTTGTGTTTGCGCATGTAATAATATACCCTCCCACTCCATTGATAGCTTTGCATGTTTGTATAGGGCTTTACCATAAATAAGCGCAGCATTGAAAAAGTATTGACCACCCAATTTTGCCGGTAAGTTTTTCGCGCCATCGGGCTTAATTTTAATACATGCCCGAAAGCAATTATCTTTTCCCGAGTGCCATAGCCATTGTATACTTTAATTACCGGGTGGTGATTCAGCCTGAATAAAAACAGGATCTTCTGTTTTATCCTGATAAGAAATGAAAGTTTCTTTTCTTTATATTTCAAATTCATATTTTTTATCAAACAGAATTTAAAGATATTATGGAAAATCCTGCCGGCTTAAAAATATTATTTGTTATCAATCCTGTATCGGGCAAAGAAAAAGCTTAATTGGGAAAACTTCATCCGGGATTATTTTAAAGATCTTCCACATACCATTGAATTTTATGTTTTGTCCGGCAAAGATGATACCGGATCATTACAATACTGGATTGAAAAATTACAAATTACAAGAGTAGTAGCTGTCGGTGGCGATGGCACCGTAACTCTTGTTGCAAAACAACTGCTTGGCACAAATTTAATAATGGGCATATTGCCCGCGGGTTCTGCAAATGGTATGGCGAAAGAACTGCGGATACCCGAAATACCTGAAGACGCATTGGACATTATTATAAACGGAACGATGAAATGTTGTGATGTAATAAAAATAAATGAAACTGATATCAGCCTGCATTTAAGTGATTTTGGACTGAATGCACGCCTTGTTAAATATTTTGATGAAAGCACATTAAGGGGAATGTGGGGTTATGCAAGAATGATATTTAAAGTTTTGTGGAAAGGGAAATTAATGAATGCGCACATTGTGCAGATAACCTTGATTTGAATACAAGCGCATATATGGTAGTAATTGCAAATGCCAGTAAATATGGCACCGGCGCAGTGATTAATCCGGAAGGAAATATTGGCGATGGTATTTTTGAAATTGTGATTCGTTCGAAAGCTTTCCTTATTCGAATTATTTAAAATGTTTCTGAGCTATAAAAATTTCAATCCGAAAAAAGTAGAAATTTTTAAAACAAAGAATGCAACAATAACTACCAGCAAAAAAACCCACTTCCAGGTTGACGGAGAGTATAAAGGAAAGATTGATAAGGTAACGGCAGAAATTATTCCTGCGCAATTAAATTTATTGATAAGAAGAGATTAGTGTAATGTTAATTATAAAGCAGCGCTTTGAACGTGAATTGTCACAGGTGCACTGTGAACTCCAGTATCAACCACCGACAATTCACGATTAACATAACACTAAATTTTGTAGTTTGCGCCTGGTACTTCCTTTTAGGAATTCGCTGTATGGCCACTTTTCGTGGCCAGGTACCTCCAAATAAAACTTCTTTTATTTTCTAAAAAATAATGATGATTTTGTTTAATTGATCATGTGTTTTCCAATAGGTGTCTGGCCACAGGAAGTGCCCTGACACCTTGGTACTATCTTTAGGTGTTCGCGGTATCAGGCCACTTTTGGTAGCCAGATACCTAACAAATAAAGCCTTACTTAGTTTTAAATAATAGATGATTTTATCCGGTTTGGGTATATACTCCTCAATAGTTGTCTGGCCACAGGAAGTGGTCTTACACCTGATACTTTCTTTTAGGTGTTTGTAGTATTAAGGCACTTTTGGTGGCCAAGTACCTACAAATAAAGCCATATCTATTTTTTGATACAGATGATTTTTATCCAGATGGGTATACGTTCCTCAATAGTGTCTGGCCACCAACTTCGAGCTATAAACTTAAACACATCTCCAAATTACATCCGTAAACCATTTCTTCTTGTCAAAAAAATGCGCAACCGGCGCAAAGCCGCTTTGGCTGGCAATTTCATCAGTTTGCGCCACGGTATATTTTTGTGAAATTTCCATGAAAATAGTTTCATTTTTTGCAAAGCTGATCTCAGTATTTTTTTCTATCGTTACCTGCTGATCCTTTAAAGAAACCAGGAAGCTTTTGCAGGCGCCGCTATAAGGATCATAAGTTGCATAATGTTCAAAAGCCTCTACAGTAAAATCTGCATGCAATTCCCTGTTGATCCGCCTCAGCAGGTTCAGGTTAAATTCACGGGTATATCCTTTACTGTCATTATACGCCGCAAGAATTTGCTTTGGATTTTTTGTAAGATCAATTCCTATCAACACCATATCTCCTTCTGAAAGCTGGCTGCGCAATTCCCTGCAAAATTGAGGTACTTCTTCCATTGAAAGTTTCCAATATTCGAACCCAGAAATAATACAAGCTTTATTTTATCAGAAATTTGTTTTGCCGAAGTTAGCATAGCAAGATATTCGCCGTTAAGCCCATGAATATTAAGTTGGGGCAATTGCTTCGGGCAACTTTTTATGAAGAAGATCAATTATATTATTGGAAATATCAACCGGGAAATAAGTAGAAACTGCATTTTTATTTACCAGTTCTTTTAAAAGATAAACCGATTTTACAGCATCGCCGGGGCCTAACTCCACGACATCAAAATTGCGATGCTGATCAATGATTATATCAGCAAGTTCGAGAAGTTTGCGTTGAAAATATTTCCATCTCACAATTGGTAAGATAATATTCATCGCAATGCATGATCTCCTGGAATAATTCATCTCCCTTTTTGTCGTAAAAATATTTCGATTGCAAATATTTTGGAGTCGACTGTAAGCCCATTAACACATCCTGTAAAAATTGATTCATCACATTAATTTTACCTTACTGTTATTATTGTGCCAGTCTTATACCTGTAAATTGCCAGCGTAAGTGAGGATGAAAAAAATTACGGTAAGTAATGCGGCTATGCCCTGGCGATGTTACTTCCGATGCGCCACGCAACACTTTTTGATTCACCATAAATTTTCCATTGTATTCGCCGATTGCACCGGGCGCTTTTTTAAAACCAGGATAAGGCAGGTAAGCGCTTTCTGTCCATTCCCATCTTTTGCCCCATTCAAATTGTTGCGCGGCAATCTCCCATTCAAATTCCGTAGGCAGCCGCACCCTTTCCATGATGCATAAGCAGCCGCTTCATAAAAACTTATATGACAAAGCGTCTCATTTATATCAACCTTCTGCAAGCCATGCCAGGTATAATGATGCCATTCGCCATCAATCAAATGCCAGTAAAGCGGAGAATTTATGGTTATTTTTTACCCAATCCCATCCTTCAGCATGCCAGTAATTAAAATTTTTATATCCGCCGGCATTTATAAATTCTATATATTCTCCATTGGTTACCAGGTCATTTGCAATACTAAAATCCTGCAGAAATACCTGGTGCCTGCTTAATTCATTGTCAAAACAAAAATCATTGCCCTCATAACCAATTTCATAAATCCCTTTTTAATTTTGATAAATGATCCTGTTTGTTTTTGCAGGGATTTCGTTTCCGTTTGATGACAGATTTGTATGCAGGAAATAAAGGATTATTGCCTAAAATATATTTGATATCAGTTGCTAAAAGCTCCTGGTGCTGCTGCTCGTGATTAAGGCCAAGAACAATTAATTCTTCCATTTCTTTTGATAGGGTCTTTGCTAAAAATTCGCTCATCGCATGGTCAACATACCTGCGAAATTTATAAATATCTTCAACAGTTGGCCGGCTTAAATTGCCCCGGTCGGTACGGATTACCCTTGCACCTACGGTTTCATAATAGCTGTTAAATACATAATTATATTGCGGATCAAATTCCTCATATTTTTCCATATTTGGCTTCAAAATAAATGTTTCAAAAAACCAGGTGGTATGGCCAATATGCCATTTCGGCGGGCTCACATCCACAACAGGCTGCACCACATAATCTTCTGTTTTAAGCGGCTTACATATCTCTTCACGTATGCTTTCTTACTGCTATATATTTTTCTAAAAGATTCATTATTATTTTTTATCAAGATAATTTTTAAGATCAGATATACTATTAACACCTATTCGTTTCGATTGTTCTCTGCGCATCATTAAAGCATACGCGTTATTAAATCCTACCGGCTTCAGCCATGTCAAGATTATATTTTTCATGAAAACGGCTTTGCACATAATCATAAATTTTTTCTTTGTTGCCATTGAATTTCTTAAGCACAGAATCCAGGCGTTTGCAGATATTACCAGCAACGCAGTACCCGTATATTCAGGATACATATCAATCTGGTTATTTGTTAATGCATCAAAACAAATTTTTGTACCGCCAAGCCCTGTTTTTGTTTCTACCTGCAAATTTGTATTTCCTTTGATCAGCATTGTGTACATAGATGCCAGTATATATTGCTCTCCAAAAATTTTTGAGCCAATTCGTATGGTACCGCCATTTCCATTTTGTGGTTCTTTGTACAAACTTTGTTCCATCAAAAAATCTTTGGCAACTTTCTCGGGGCTTTGTTTCAAATAATCAACCCGGTAATTTAATTCCGTCATTATAGAATCATTGATATGCCCTGCCAATTGATTGAATACATTTTCAAGTTCAGGATATTTTTTCAAAACTTCTTCACGTATTACAGGAGCAACATAATAGGGAGGAAATATTCCTTTGTCATCATTGAGCACTACCAGATCAAATGCCTTTAAGCGGCCGTCTGTACTATATCCGCTGATCACATCCAATTTTTTTTCATACGCGGCTTTATACATTACGGCATCGCTGATAACGACATTGCGAATGTTTAAATGATATATTTTTTTCAAGCCCAGGTAGCCATCTTCCCTGCCCATAAATTCCGGCGTGAAACCAGCAAGCATTTTACTTCCATAAAGATCAGGCAGCAGGTAAAAAGAAGAAAGTAAAACAATGCTTACAGGAAGCAGCCAAAAAGCTGTTCTCACTTTTTTGAGGTTAATCTTCTGCACTTTTGATAAAATAAAATCAAAAAAAATAGCCAGCAAAGCCGCCGGAATAGCACCGGCAAGGATCATGTTGGTATTGTTAAGGGCTATTCCTCCAAAAATAAATTCGCCAAGGCCGCCTGCGGCAATATAAGCTGCAAGTGTTGCCACGCCTACGTTTATAACGGTTGCCGTACGGATGCCTGCCAGTATAACGGGCAGGGCTAGGGGCAGTTCTACTTTTGTAAGCACCTGCCAGCCGCTCATGCCCATACCCTTTGCCGCATCTCTTACGGCAGCATCAACACCTGTAATACCGGTAAATGTATTTCTTACGATCGGCAAAAGCGCATATAAAAATAAAGCCACTATTGCAGGCTTTGGGCCTATGCCAAGTAATGGTATCATAAAGCCAAGCAAGGCAATGCTGGGAATAGTTTGCAATACGCCGGTAAATCCTAAAACAGGCGCAGAAAATTTTTTTCTTTTTGAAATAAAAATTCCCAACGGAACACCGATAGCTACGGCAATCAGCAATGAAATAAAAGTAAGGCCAATGTGAGCGAGCAACTGGTCAAATATTTTGCCTGACTGCTCGCGCATAAAACTAAAAAGTGATTGCCCTGATTCATTCATGCCTGCTTTGTTTAAAGGCGCCAAGCGCAGTAAATAATGAATCATAGCCAGCAAGCTTTATCTCACCGGTAGCATGAATTTTTTACTGACAAGATGATTTTGCTTTTTTGCTGACAGCATATCCAATGCTTCCCAAATACTTTTATCATGGCCAATAGCATTCACATCATTCTCATGACATTTTCTAGCGTAGAGATGAGGCCAGATATCCTTAAGCATCACTGCATTTAATTCAAGCTGCATGCGCTGGCCTTCAAAAAATTTTGCAACAAAATCATTAGCCGGATTAAAAAGAAGATCGGCGGCAGTGCCTGCCTGTACTAATCTTTCCCTTGTCCATCAATAATATTTTATCGCCCAGTTCAAACGCTTCCCTGATATCATGGGTAACCAAAACAATTGTTTTATTTTTCAATACTTCAAGGCTGCCGAATTCATGGGTAATGCTTGCACGGGTTACGGCATCAAGCGCACCGAAAGGCTCATCCATCAATAATAAAGGAGGATCTGCAGCAAGCGCCCTGGCCAAACCAACTCTCTGTTGCTGGCCGCCGCTTAAGTTGTTGCGGGTATAGAGATAAATAATTTTGCGGAAGATGCAATTGCTCTAATAATTCTGAAGTTCTTTTTACAGTTTTTTGTTTAGGCCATTTCAATAATTCGGGAACAATGGCAATATTTTCAGCAATAGTATAGTGAGGAAAGAGGCCATTGTTCTGTAATACATAACCAATATTTCTGCGCAATTCTTCCGGTGATACATCTTTTATATTTTTCCCGGCAACAGATATTTTCCCGGAAGTTGCTTCAGTAAGCCTGTTGATCATGCGAAGGGTAGTTGTTTTGCCACAACCGCTGGTGCCCAGCAATACAACGTTCTCTCCATCCTTTACTTCAAATGAAATATTATCAACTGCTTTTGTATTTCCAAAAACTTTCACCACCTGATCAACAGTGATCATTTTACAAATTTTTTCCTGCTAAATAAAATGATTACAGTGTACTTATATTTACTGAACGACCGTATAATTCTAACGCTGCAATATCGATTTAATCATTGATCGGCAGCACGGCAATCTTATGTTTAAAGATCTTTCAAATCAGGCACTTTCAAATCTGCCATATTCCAGCCAGCAAGCGTCAGCCCCGGCTGTATAAGCGCTTTCCATGAAATTCAATAAAATTTCTTCGGGATTTTCTTTGTTATATATATCATCATACATCAGTAAGTGCCATGGGGCTTCCGTTATTATCTACCCATTTCGCAGTTGCCGGCTCAAGTGCCTGCTGATCCAATCTTTCAGGAGATGGATAAGTATAAGAATAAAAAGCAGGAGCACGCATTTTTTCATCACCGGCCCAAAAACCAAAACTGATAACTTCATGCGAGTAGGCATCTTTGTTTGCAGTGGTTGCTTCCCGCGGAAGCGCCGGAGCTTTTTTGCCGGAAAACCTTGTAACAGTAAGGTCCATATGGTGCCAGTACAATTGTACCGGCGAAGTTTTACCATAATATCTGCCGCTAAATTTATGAAACACCTGGCTTACCCAAACCAGAATTCGCCAAAACCTTTCCACATATTCAGCCTGGTAAAAATGAAAATTATCAATTTGTGCAAATGGCTTTTTTTCCGCAGGCACATCATAAGGCGTTGCGATAATTTTAACAGCAATATTTAATTTTTCAAAAATCTCAAAGAGCTTTTTATAAAATTCTGCAACACTTAGACCGTCGTGCAACGGAAAAGATTCATGTTCATTTTTACTGGTACATACTTCAAGGCGGTGCTGTAAATGTTTAACGTAATTTGAAAAGTTTCTTTTTCATCCTGGTAAGGGATATCATGTGTAGTAATTCCAGTTGGGCAAATAAGGTCCGTGATATTCCACCAATGATTTTTGCGTGGCATCAATGCAAGCTGAATTTTACCAAGAATCTGCAGGTAAAGATGCAGGGTAATTTTTGTTTGTTCCCATTCTTCAAGAGGCAGCGGCGGAAGGGTAAAGCTGTTAGTCATTGCAAAATATTTAGGTAAAACTTTCCGGCCTTTAACGGTATTATTTGAATCGCGGACTGTCATTGATAATAGCCGCATTCAATTTTCGGTAACGGTCACGTTCGAAGCGTGCCTTTCTAATTGGCGAAAACATAGTGTGGTAATAAGAAAAATTCTGAAATTAATTTCAAAATTTATCATCATTTACTTCAATCCAATAGCCGTCCGGATCCTGGAAATAAATTTGTTGAATTCCATCCGGCCTTAACTGTGGAGCTTTACTATCTCCTTTCCAGTTTCCATATTTTACCTGCAACTGGTCAAGATGTTTCATAAAATCGGGTAAAGATGTAACCCGAAAGGCAAGGTGAATATTGATATCGTGTGGCGAAACCGCTGTGGCCCCGCTTACAACATGAAGTTGGCTGTGCTCGCCTATTTTAAACCAGGTGTGCTTGCCGTCTTTAAATGGCTCAGGTATTATTGCCAGTTGCATTACATCACGGTAAAAATTGGTACTTTTTTCAAGGTTTACCACATATACCGTGGTATGATTAAACGATGGCGATTGTGCCCGGCAGCTGGATTATTCATTAACATAGCCATCGATCCCAAAATAAAAACAAGGATTTTTTTCATACATAAATTTATAAGAAAGTGAAGTAAATAATTACGACTTGTTAGCGGTATGCGAAGTGGGGCCGATGAATTTTATAATCGTTACCTATCATTCGGCCTTCCTGCTTCAAATATAAAATATTTAAAAGCAATTGTGCCGGAGAAACTTATTCACCGGATTTTTATTTTTTCAACGCCAGGGAAATCGCTTTTTCGGCAAGAACCGCCATCACGCTATATCCTTCTGCATTCGGATGCACGCCATCTTTTGAGTATTCCGCCTTCATGCCTTTACGGCCGTCAACCGTGGATGAATAATAATCGAGATAAATACATCCCTTATCCTGGCAATAATTTTTATCCACTGGTTTAGCGTAATCGATTTTCTCAGCGGGCTTTAATCCCGGCTTCCAGGGGTAATCATACACAGGAAGTACAGAGCAAAGAATTACTCTGATATCTGCCGCCTTTGCAAGTACTGCCATTGAAGCAATATTATCTTCGATCATTTCAAGTGTTGAAGGCCCGGTGTTACCCGCAATGTCGTTGGTACCCCCAAGTATTAAATACAGCCTTTGGCTTAAGAGCAATCACATCAGGCCTGAACCTGATAAGCATTTGAGGGGTCGTTTGCCCGCTGATACCGCGGTTAATATAGGGCTTTCCGGAAAAAAATTCCGGCGATATTTGCCCCCAGCCTTCGGTAATTGAGTTACCCATAAACACCACGCGGTTTTCATTTGCCGCAGGTAACCCTGCTTTTTCATTTTCATCTCTGTAACGGGCCAGGTTCGGCCAGTCCTGGGCCTGTAAAAATGTTGGGAAGATCATTAAAATAAAATTGAAGAAAAAATATATTTCATAAAATTCAATTGTAATTTTTTACAATATAATTTTTTTATTCTTCATGTTCAACTTTTTTGATTCTGCTCAACCGTTATTTCTTCGCCCGTAAAATTTCTAAAACAAAATTAATTTTGTGAAGAAAATAAATGCGTAATCATCACATGTTTGGCAAGATCCATAAATATTCCTGTAGCGGCAACGCACTGACAATAGGAAGAATGGCCGCTAAATTCCGGCCATTCTTTTTAAATGGCAGGCAAGCCTATTTTATAATTAAATAGGCAATAACAAAGTCACTAATATTAAGCTCCCGGACGCATATACTGTCATTAACAGGCCATCAGTAGGCACTTGTCAGTTTAGCCCTTTAATTACTTTTCTGTTCAAGGATAGATAAAATATTCCCTGCAGGATCTTTAAACCATGCTATAGTGGGGCCTTCACCGGCATGTTCACTCCGGTGTATGCCCTTCTCATCAGTTTTAATCTGCCCCTCATACTTTTCAAAAATCACACCTTTCTTAATAAGGTCATCTGCTGCTTTATCAATATCATCCACGATAAAATTGAGAATGGTAAAGGTCGCAGGAGTATGGTTAGGCTTTGGATATACAAATATTTTGTTGCCACCGGCGATATGAAGCTCGAGCCCCATATTTTCTGAAATTTCCAGGCCAAGTATGTCACCATAAAATTGCTTTGCCTTTTGCAAATCGTTTACAGAAAAACCGCTAAATGCTTTTGTGTTTTTAAACATGATTTAATTTTTTTTATGAAAATTATTTTATATCGCCTTATAGAAATATTTGTCGATAATTTCTGTTCGTCTGCAGTGTACAACTTTTTGATTTATGAGATTTTTTATCGGAACAGACTCTTTAATTTCATCCTCTAAAATTTCGGCGTCACATCCCAATTCCTTTAAAAAACAGCTTAGATGAGTACATTCCAACGATCCTGTTACAGATTTCACGCGCAGAATATTGTCACAATCCTCGAGGTCAAAATTAGCCTGGTAGCCAACGAAGGTTTTGTGTATCTCGCTAATAATTTTATCAGCCACACCCGGTCCTGCACATTGGTTTTAAAAACTTCTACATTGCTATTATTATTCTATTGATTATAGGTGTAGTTAACCATCCATTGAACTCCAAATTTATCGGTAAAGTATCCAAACAAAGCGCCCCAAAACATCTTTTGGAGTGGCATTGATACCTTTCCGCCTGCAGAAAGGCCATTGAACAGGTAGTTTGCTTCTTCCTCGCCGCCGCCTCAATTGAAATAGCGGAATTGGTACCAAATGTTACCCGGCGCATATCTTACCAGTTATTGCATTGCCTTACCGGCAAGTGCGACGTGCATTTAATTTTAAACGGCTTACTATGAATTAGTTCTTCGAACGTTGCAGTTTAACTTATTGCCATTTTTTATTGTTTAATTTGCATAAATACCCGTTATTTATATACGAATTATAAGCTCCATTACACAATTGTCTCTTTCGTTAATCGTGCATTTCGTGTTTAAGTGTTATTTTGAGCTCTCACCTCAAGCTTTGCCAGGCGTTTTCCTTCATTTATAAATAATGGTTTAGAAGTAAAGCTATTTATATTAATCTATTGCGCTTTTTGATTCCAACCGGCTAACGAGGTTATCCACTACATATTATTTTATCTTTCGGAGATAAATTTGTTTTAAAGGAAGGTTGGCGTTTTGAACGATCCGGTTTCTGCCAATAGCAATATAATTAATGCCAATAGAGATGAAAAGGCCATACTTAGTGCAGTGGACAAACTACCTTTCGAATGTAACATTCCAACACCTGATGAAATTAAACCGCCTATGCCAAGCTGTATAAACCCTAATAAGGCCGAAGCTGTTCCTGCATTTTTAGAAAATGGGGCCAGCGCTATTGAGCTGCATTTGGATAAGTAAGGCCGGCAAATATTAATAAAACAAAAAGAAAACCAATTGTTGCTATAAGCCCATAGCGGGAATTTAATTCGCCGATTAAAAAAAATATGCCGACAATTACCTGCATGATCACTACTGTTTTAAATATCTCTTCGTTAGAGTATCTGCGGGCTAATAAATGATTGAGTTGGCTTCCGCCAATAAAGCCAACAGACAGGATAGCGAAAATTGCGCCGTATAATTTTGCATTCACCTGGAAGGTTTCCATAAATATTGCCGGTGAACCTGCTACATAAACAAAAAGCCCTGCAAATGAAAAGGAGCCTGCCAATGCAAATATGTAAAACCGGGGTTCCAATAAAATAATTTTAAAACTATTTAAAATTGGCTTTGGCTTAAGTGATACTGATACATCAGGAGTATGGCCTTCCGGCAAAAATAAAAACACCACAAGCAGCATCAATAAAGCGATCATTGCAAGTAATATAAATACAAAATGCCAGTTCCATGCTGTAACAATGAAACCTCCTATGGTTGGTGCAAGCAATGGTGACATGCCAAGGACGAGTATTAGCAAAGAAATAACTTTCGCGCTTTTATCAACAGGAAAAAAATCACGAACCATCGCTATGGCGGCAACTGAAGCGACACTGCCACCGAGGGCCTGCAAAAAACGGTTTATAAGTAAGGCATTAATGGAACCGGATGTAATACATAAAATTGTTGCTATAATATATAAGCCAAGGCCAATATACAAAGGCCGCTTTCTTCCAAAGCGGTCGAGAAGCGGGCCAGTAAATAATCTGGCCGATAGCAAAACCCAGGAAATAAGTCGATACGGATAAGGCCACTTTGCCAATATTTGTATGTAAATCATTTGCAATTTTTGGAAAAGCCGGTAAGTACATGTCAATAGAAACCGGCGTAATGGTATTGAATGCTCCAAGCATCAGGATCAAAAAAAAATTCTCCCGTTTACTGCGGTAATTGGTTTCAACCATATAACTTTTTTCCAGGCCCTGTAAATATAATAGTGTTTCCATTATAGAATCGTTCAAAGAATTTATTCATACTTCATTGCCTCGTAGCCCAGGAGCCTGCGGTATAAACCAATTTGGCCAATACAATATGATTCACGGTCAATACACATCATGAGTGTATCAAAAAATGTATAATCGCCACCTGGCATTTCAAAGGGATCCGGGCCGTTCAACTGATCTTCGCTTAAATTAACCAGCGTGTCTTTTAAAACACCGGATATATTTTCCCAGTCTTGTTTGAATTCTGAAAGTGGCGGATAAGTTATATTATCCTGGATGCCTTTGTAATTTTCGAATAGGTTGTCGGAAGTTTGCTTTTTATGAATACCTACTGCATTTGCCAGTGCATATCTTCCCTGAACAAGGCTGCCGGCGATCCACGCGATATGATTTGCTTTAGTGCCAAGGCGGTTATTCGCATCTTGATCCGAAATATCGACGGTAACATTGTAAAATAATTTCGTATGAAAATCATACAAATCAATGAGAACGTTTATAGATGCTTTGTTATCTGTTGCTGTTTGCATAAAATATTTTTTTAATGAGGTCTAAATTTATAAGGGTTCATTTGCCAAAAAAAGCGAAGGGCTGGTTTACCGGCTGTTTCGGATTTTTCATTCTATCACAACAAGTGTTTTCATAAGCTATTGTTGTTGATTTTTATGGTTGATTTTTATCATAGTGAAGCATCCATCTTATTCCAAACTTGTCGGTAATAACTCCGAACATTGCGCCCCAGAATTTTATCTTTAACGGGTCTATAATTTCTCCACCTTCAGAAAGCTTGGAAAAAAAAGCATTAATTTCTTCTTCACTGCTGCAGTTTAGTGAAAGAGCCATGTCGTTGCCTTTCACAAATCCACCCGGCCCGGTCATATCAGAACCCATCAACAATAATGCTCCTTTTGTTAAACTGGCATGCATTATCTGGTCTTTCATACTCGCGGGGCATTGAGCTTCAATGGGAGAACCGCCAATAGTTTGCATGGTCAATTCTGCATCCAAGCATTCTTTATAAAATGTCATTGCCTCGCGGCAGCTGCCGTTGAAATTGATATAAGCATTAATTTGTGTCATAATTTTTGATTTAAATTTTTATAGAAATTTTGATTTTATTGTTATCCGGTTACATGGTTCAAACAATTACCTGCCTGATCTTACCTTAATCCACTATTTACCTGGTTCTTCAACGCGTCGCAGGATTTAATTACTTCAGTACCATATCCATCAGCCAGTTTTCTATAGATTTCCATTGCTATTAATTTCATTGACTTTTTGCCTCCTGCAAAATATTTTTCAACTGATGAATATGCCTTTGTGTATGGTACAATACAAAATGAAGCAACTCGAGTTTCGTTATTTCCCCAAATGCCGGCAGGCTGATTATTTCAGATAAATTTATTTTGCCGCGTAATTCTTTTAATTGTTCAATTGATTTTTCAAGTTCATCAACGAGTGCATCTTTTTGATAAGTGTCCCGCTTTGGCCTGTATGAAATTCCGGTGAATTAAATTTGACGCTAAAATCTAGAAACATTTTTCTAAGTTCCTGAACTCTTTCACCAGGGTCCCTTTCGGCGCTTTTGCCCTCCATGTTTAATGCCTGTACGATGGCCTTATTTGATTTTGTTACATGTGCTGCCAACTGTGCCGCCGTCCAGCTATTTGCAAACGGAATCAGTGTTAATTGTTGTTGAATCTGCCGAAGCAATCAACTGCAATAATTCAGATGAAGTGTCGTCAAGTGATGAAAAAAAATCTTTTGTATCTAATGTATACGGTTGCCATCATTTGTATTTTTTTAATTTATCGCGGTGATTTTATATTGTGCCATGGTTTGCACCATACACATCATCTCATCATCATTTTTATACCATTCTATCGCGGGCTTTGTTTTATCAACACGGCTATCCTGCATTATTTCATGAAACACATCTTTTATGCAAGCTGTTTTTTTACGCCAGTCATATACCGTAATCGCCAGGTATTCGCCTTTTTCAATTACGTGTATCTTTCATAATTGTATTTTTCAGCTTCGGATTCAAATTTTTCCAGCGCAGTGGCTTTATAAACCATTTGCCCATTTTCATCCATGTAACTGATACCATAATAAGGGCGGTCAAATCCACCGGGAATTGTTTTTATCAATGATTCGAAAGCTTCGCCAATGCCGGCGGGAAAACTTTTTACCGTGAATCCAAAAACTTTTACGTCTTCAGAAAGATTGTATATTTCCATATTAGACTTTTTTCTACCACAAACCTACTATCAGCATTTAAATAAAAACGGGTGCAAATGCGGCAATATAAGGGGTTGATTGCGACAAAAATGTTCTTTACTTTTGCTATATAAAAATACACTTCAACACAATAAGGTATTATGAAACACATTTCAATTCTTATTCCACAGGGGCATACAAGCGTTGTAAATATCGAAGGAACACACCAGATACTTAATGAAGTAAATTCAATAAGAAAAACCCAGGGAAAGCCTCCTTTATTTAAAGTGCAACTGGTAGGTATTTGCAAAGAAACGAGCCAAAGAAATGGTTTATTTACCATTGACCCCGATGTATTAATTGAGGATGTAAAAAAAACAGATCTCATTATTATTCCCGCAATACATGGCGATCCGAAAACAGTAATGGAAAGTAATGAAGAGTTTGTTCCCTGGATTTTACAACAGTATGAAAAAGGTGCAGAAGTTGCCAGCCTTTGCATCGGCTCTTTTTTTCTGGCCGCTACCGGCTTGCTGGACGGCAAACAATGTGCAACACACTGGACTGCCGCCAATACTTTCAGAACCATGTTTCCCAATGTGAACCTGGTAGATGACAGGATTATGACTGAAGAAGATGGCATTTATACAAGCGGGGGCGCTTATTCTTTTTTGAACCTGCTAGTATACATTATTGAAAAATATGCCGGCCGTGATGTTGCTGTTCTTATTTCTAAATTTTTTATGATAGATATAGACCGCATCAGCCAATCACCATTTATAATTTTCGAAGGGCAAAAAACACATGATGATGAGCCTGTAAAAAAAGCGCAGGAGTATATCGAAAATAATTTTGAAGAAAAAATTACCATTGATCAGTTAGCATCTATGTTTGCAGTAGGAAGAAGAAATATGGAACGCAGGTTTAAAAAAGCCACCGCCAATACGGTTACAGAATATATTCAGCGGGTTAAAATTGAGGCAGCAAAGAAAAATCTCGAGACAGGCAGGAAAAATATCAATGAAGTAATGTATGAAGTAGGTTATTCAGATACGAAAGCTTTCAGAACCATCTTTAAAAGAATTACAGGCTTATCACCTATTAATTACCGGAATAAGTATAATAAGGAAGCCGGAATGGAAGATCAGTTTTCGAGAAACTAAGAACAGATAAATTTTGGGGCCATGTAAATGCAATGTCAGAACAGCTTCATTACGCTTAACTTAAGAAGTGTCATTCATAATATTTTGCCAATCATCCATAAAGGGTTTTCCATTTGCAGGATTTCTCTATATTTGAAATGTATTCTAATTTATTTATATTTCACTCAAACAAATTATCAATGAAAAAGTTATTCACTATTGCCATGTTTGCCACTGCACTCATGACAGGCATACAGGCCACCGCACAAAAAGAAGATAAAAGTAAAAGGCCAAGCCCTCCTGCAAAAGTTACCCAAAAGATAAAGAGCGGCGCGACCATTTCTATTGATTACAGCCAGCCCTCTGTAAAAGGCAGAACCATTGGAAAAGACCTCGAACCGATGGATGGAAAAGAATGGCGTACCGGCGCTAATGAGGCCACTGTTTTTGAAACAGACAAGGAAGTAACGATAGATGGAAAAAAATTACCTGCCGGAAAATACGGATTGTATACTTTGTTTAATGGCAACGATGTTACTGTATCTTTTGGTAAAAAATGGGACCGTTGGGGCATCCCGGTTGTTAAGGAGAGTGATGACATAAGCATTCAAACAAAGTACACTACTGAGGCTTCACCCACCGAAAAAATGACTTTTAAAATAAGCCCTGCAGGTGTCGTAACACTCTTATGGGGTAACCGGAAAGTTGAATTTAAAGTTAGCTAAGAAAAATATTTTATTTATGATCAGAGGCTGCCTTGGGCAGCCTCTTTTTATTTCAGCCTTGAATAAATTATTGTATCCCGGAATATGCCATCAAAAAAGAAATCTTCTTTAAAATGAGCTTCCTTTATAAAACCGGTTGCTTCCAGAATCCTTGCCGAGGCAATATTATCTGCATTTATGTTAGCCTCTATACTATGTAAATTCATTGCACTAAACCCATAGTCCGGCTACCCAAAGAATGGCTTCTTTCATTATGCCTTTTTTCCAGAATGCGGGATGAAGCGCATAACCAATTTCGGCCCGGTAGTGTTCTTTTTTCATTCGCCAATAACCAATATATCCAATCAATTTTTCCGGCGCTTCTTTCATCGTAATTCCCCACGAAATGCCTTCGTTGGCATCCAAACTATTTTTCGGCAAGATCCAGGAAATCCTCGTGCATCCTGCATGGAAGCAGCTCTTGGCCTGTCAATATACTTCATAACATTTTCGTCAGAGCGCAGGAAAAACATTTCTTCTGCGTCCTGCTTTGTCATTTTTCGCAATAAAAGCCTTTCTGTTGTTATCTCAGGAAAAGGTTTGAAATTAAGGTTCAGCATTATTTTTTAACTAAAATAGGAAAATAAAAGAGAGTCACACATCAATACCTTAGATCAGTACGTAAAATTAATTTAACAGGTGGTGCATTTTACTGGTACCTTATTTTGTAAGAAACCAGCAGCCAGGAATTACAGAGTTACAGGGTAGCCTTTTTAAGCAAAAGCGTAAATTAACGTCAGGCCTCTATAACCAGCACCTCCCGTTATTAAAACGGTTTCGTAGTGAAATTGCAAAAGTTAAACAAAAATTATTTCTAAGATAAAAAACCGGGAAAAAAGGTAAGCTACAGGTAACACCTTAGAGAATCCGTTTTAAAGATGGGTTTCATTTGTCTGTATTAAAAAATTTAGATTATGGTCATCCTCTAAGCGAATGGTTGGAAAACAACTTATTGTGCCTTTTACATTGCATGTACGCAAGTTAAGGGCCTTGAGCCTCTGCCTTAATGTAATAAACGTTACAAAATAATTTTCAATATTCCACTTATTTTACGTATCTATGTAATTCCCTCGACTCTGAGAAATATTTCACTTTTGGAATTACACCTTTTTTCCAGAAATTATTTTTATCATCTTTTTAAACAATTATCATGAAAAGATTAATCTTTGTTCTTTTGGCATTTCCTCTTTTATCTATTGCACAAGACAAGAATGTTATTTCTGTAAACCGGGTGTTTCCCAAAGCGGATAAGGTTGCAGCTTTTGAAAAAGCGCTAACGGCTCACGCCCAAAAATATCATACGGGCAACTGGAAGTGGAGGGTTTTTACCATCGAATCAGGTCCCGACGCCGGTGGCTATCATATTACAGAAGGGCCGGTGAGCTGGGAGGATTTGGATACAAGAGGTGATTTGGGAAAAGAACACACAGCAGACTGGAATACGAACATTGCCCCGCTTTTAATGGATAAAAATCAAATGTCGTATAGTGTTTATCGTGGTGATCTTAGCAGTATCGCCTTAACTGATTATTCTGATAAGATTGCAATAAATCATGTTTTTTATAAGCCCGGCACCTTCGATGAGGTTGAAGATATTCTTAAGAAGTTGAAAAAGACATGGGATGCCAGTGGGCCGTCGGTAGCAGTGTATGAAGCCAGTTCATCGGGCGAGCCGCAATTTGCTATAGTAACGAGATATAAACAAGGATTAAAAGAAAGAGCTACAGGATTTCGCAAGCCAATGAAAGAGCGTTATAACCAGGCTAACGGAGAAAATGCATGGGATACATATGTACAAGGCGTAAAAAATACCGTAGATCATTCCTGGTCAGAGCTTTTGTTTTTCCACCCTGAGTTAAGTTCGAAATAAGTAATAAAAATACTTTCAAGTCCTCGCTTTACATGCAGGGATATTATAAATGTATAGCTATGAACAATGCAAAAACTTCATTCGGGCGCAGACAATTTTTAAGAACTGCAGCCACAGTTTCCACTGGCATGACCGGGATGCTCTTATTACCTGTTTCAGGGTTTTCAAGGCACTATGGCCAGGGGCCGGCCATAACTATAATTGGTCCACAGGAAGGTTATTCTCCACAGATAGGCACCCTTGTTTCCATGATGGCGTGGTGCAGGGATGCGGTTGTTTCTGTTGTAAAAAACATGACCACAGAACAGTTAGACTTTCTTTTGGATGATAAAGCAAATACTATTGGAGCACTGTTATATCACCTGGCCGCAACGGATGCTTTTTATCATGAACATACCTTCAAAGGTGTTGAATGGGGCAAATGGGATGATAGCGTTTCCAAAAAATTTGATGTGGCAATGAGCCTGGGCGAGCCGGCGAGAAAAACAATTAAAGGAAATAACCTGGATTTTTATCTTGGCATGTTAAATGAAACGAGGGAAAGTACACTGGCCGAATTCCGGAAACGCGATGACAAGTGGCTTATGAGCGTTGACCAAAAATGGGCGTGGGGGCCTACGAATACTTATTGTAAATGGTTCCATGTTTGTGAGCACGAATCACATCACCAGGGGCAAATCGCTTTACTAAAAAGCAGGGTACCTGGTATAAAGGCAGTTGAATAAAGACTGTGTTACCCCGAAACAATTATGCTTGTATAATCAAAAATGTAAAACATACCGTTCAATTCGCGCATCATTTTCCCATATACAAACAATCTCATGTTCACTAACTGATTTTATTAATGGTAAACTACCTTTACCAATCATTTTGGATGATCCATCGGGTAACAGGCAAATGATATCATTTTTATCAGACCAGGCATAAACAGTTTTATCATGTATTGTTTCTATGCTGCAACCCTTTCCTTTACCTATTACTTTTTCCTCTTTACCCGGTTCACAACTATAAATTTTTGATTGCCTTCGCCATACGGTCTGCACATAATCTTTATCATTTAAAGCCAGCCCGCCTCCATCCATCGGACATCCATTTAAAGCCCAGTTGCCTTTACCTAACTTCCGGGCTTCTCCAAAAGTTTCTCCCGCATTTGTTGACTGCGTTAGATACAGGTCACGATTACCGTTTAAAAAATTTCTAAACATCACAAAAACATAATTTTTCTTCATAACAACCGAGGGTTTACAACATTCGCAAACCGTACCATCCGGTGAAGCATATAGCCGTATATTTTTCCGCCACGTTTTGCCTCCATCCACTGATCTTGCTCCAAAAATTTTATTCCGGTGATTGTTTCTTAAATCAGTCCAGATAGCAAAAAGGTTGTTTCCATTATCGCTCGCTAATCCCAAAAAACCTTCTTTGTCGGTGGTATCTGCGTCGTTAACTTTTTGGGTCTTTACCCATAAGCCTCCCGGATTTTTTATATAAGAATATATATTTCCGGATTTATTGACTGCAATAACGGCTATTCCTTTGTGGGTTGCAGCAATTTGCGGGCCGCGTGTGGCGTATGCAACCAGGCCCTCTAATGTATCAATTAACTGTGGCGAAGAAAAAAAATCACCTTTACTGTTTGAAAATGTGTACATAATACTGTCTCCCGTGCCGTATACAAGATGTATAACCTGGCTGTCGTCTTTCGTGATTGCAGGCATGTGCCCATTAGCGATCAATGTTATACCGGCGTGGATTGAGGAACGCTTTTGTGTGCACGTAACGAAAACTAATATGGATAAGAATGTTATGAAAAGATCTTTCATATCCTGGTTTATTACGCTTTAAAAGAGTAAAAAGGCCTTTGGAAATGGTATCTTCACTCTAACTCTTTAATCTTAATATTTCTAAAATAAATAGGTGCGCCCGCATGTTTACCCTGGAAACCTATATGCCCGTGCAGTGGTAATGTAGCCAGTGGGTTGCTAAGCCATGAAGGAATTTCACTTCCGTCAGGATTGGTTTTTGCCGAGGTATATAAGCTCATGTCAAATTCATTAATCAATTCATTGTTAAGCACAATCCATATTTTTCTGCCTATGCATGTAATGGTATAGTGATTCCACTCACCCGGCTTTTTTACGGTATGTTTCGTCGCAGCCTGGTGGCCGAATACGGCTCCGCATTGCCAGGATGGCGGCGCACTGCTCCATTCTTTAGAGAAATCATCGGCTATCTGTATTTCCACTGAATGAGGTATCCAGTCGTTTTTATCGCTCGCATGCACGATAACACCGCTGTTGGTACTGTCCGCATTTTTAAATTCCAGGTCAAGAATAAAGTCATCGTATGCCTTCACACTCCACAATGCTTCATCCTTTGTAGCAGTTATAATCCCATTAGTACAGCTCCATACTCCTGCCGGATAAATGGCATTGGTTAGGGCATCATCAAACAAGTTGCTCCATCCTTTCGATGATGTGTCAGGATGTTTTAATGCCGGTAAATTTTTATGTTGACCATAAGTATTATTCCCAAGAAAAATAGTAAGGAGAATAGTAAAGAAGATGACGTTCTTTGACCGATTAACTTTCATACCGGAAATTTATAGGGAAGATAGGAATTATAATTAAACCAGGTTTACAGCAGACGAAACCGGACCAGGTGAGAAAATAAAACTATCGCAGCTCGCATGAAATTTAAATTCAATCAAAATTCCCAGCCAAATAATATTACTTTCACGATCGCCAATGCCATGCCATCGTGTTCTTTCGATCCTACCGTTTGAATAATGGTGGCTGTAACAGCAGTATTGGCTGCAAGAGCTTCGTTAAATCGTTTTACACCTTCCACCATTTCATCGGGGCTTTTTGCTTCCAGCACTTTGCCCTCGCGTATCACATTGTCGGCCACAATGAGCGTACCGGGCCGCGATAGCTTCAATGCCCAATCAAAATATTCTTTGTAAGGGGGTTTATCAGCATCAATAAATATCATGTCGAAAGGGCCTTCTTGCCGTGCCACCAAGAGAGGAAGTAAATCAATTGCTTTACCGATACGTATGTCAACCATTTGATCAAGGCCGGCACGCGCAATATTTTTTTTTGCGACCTCTGCATGAAGGGGTTCATACTCCAATGTGATAAGGCGCCCGTTTGCCGACAATGCCCTTGCCAGCCAAATTGTGCTGTAGCCGGCCAGTGTACCGATCTCCAGAATCTTTTTTGCATGGCACAATTTTGCCAGCAAGTGCAGAAACTTCCCCTGCACCGGAGAAATGCTGATTGAGGGAATGTTAAATTCAATAATTGATTGTTCAGTTGCTTCCAGTACGTCATCCTGGTCATTAAAAAGATCGCCGATATAGTGATCAACGGCTTCAAAAAGTTTTTGGTCCATGAGTTTTATTATATGGCACTCAAGATAAGAGAAATTCACATTTACTTTAAAAAATCTGCTGGTTCGTGAGACACGAACCACGGCAGGGTCGGAAATGCTTCAGTATTGAGGTTGAAGTGTTAAATTGCAGATAATTGATTGATTCAGTTGCTTCCAGGACGCTGTCTCACGTATTCCTGTAGAAAAGATTCAGCCGATATAGTCGAAATACAACGGCTTCGAAAGAGTGGCTTTACTGGTCACATATAGTTTATAGAAGTATATATGGACACCTGTCAAGCTAACGCAGAAATTCACATCAGTTAGGCTATCTATTGAAGAAATTTGCTGGAATTGCTTATTGAGCGCACAGGAAGTGCACGGAGATTGTACAAGTTAGTACCTATTCTCAATGCCCCTGGTCACCAAATAAGATCGTCTCGATCGAATAGCTGATACCGACGGCTTCGAAAAGTCTTTTAGTTCACTTGATGATTATATTATATGGAATATAAGCATTGTATTAATGCTTATACGACGCCCTGGTGTTCGTATAGGAACTACTGTTTTGCACTGATGAATTTCACAGGTTTTGAAAATCCTGTGAGGTAAAAAAGCCTGGGAGATTTGGCTTGAGATTGGACCGATTTATTCCAAGTTTAAGAAATATTTGTAGGTATTCGTGAAGGTTTTTACACGGAATGTCCATGAGTGGGGAAATAACTGCAAGACAACTGCAGTACACCCAGTCACCGTTATCAATAATAACTATTTTGCGAGTGTTGTTATTAAGGAAACTGCCGGGTAGTGATGCCCAAATGAACAACAGTACAAGGGAGTGACACAACTGGGATGCCATGAAAAACTTTAGCCGGTAACCAAAATATCATTGTAGAAAATTAACTTAATTGTAAAGTGAACAAGAATAGAAAACCGCTTAAGTAACTTATCGTAATTATCTACACTTCCTGCCGCAACACTTCCAATGGAGACCTGCTTAATAAACCCCTGCTGTTGGCCAGGCCGGTTAGCACAGTAAGCATGCATACCAGTACAAATAAAATTAATACCGGGACCAACTGCGGAGTAAACGGCGTTTCAAAAGTATAATGTGCCAAAGCCCAGCTTGCTGCAAGTGACTAAAAGAATTCCTGTAACAGCAGCCAACGCGCCGAGGAAAAAATATTCCAATGCAGTAATGGCAAATATTTGTTTGCGGCTTGCACCCAAGTGTGCGAAGCAAAACACTTTCCTGCAGCCGCTGGTATTTGCTTATAAGAACAGAGGCAATCAATACAACAATGCCGGTAATGATGCTGAAGCCCGCCATAAAGCGGATCACAAAACTGATCTTACTCATAAGGTCATCCAACACATGCAGCACAAGGCCAAGATCTATTATAGATACATTGGGATATTGCTTTACCATTGCCTGTTGAAATTGCGCAGATACCTGCTGCGACGGAACCCTTGTAAGCAATACATGAAACTGCGGCGCATCTTCAAGCAACCCTTTTGGAAACACAACTAAAAAATTTGTTTGTATTCCTTTCCAGTTTACTTCACGCAAACTTCCAACGATGGTTCGCATCACCGCACCCTGTACATTAAAATCCATGGTATCGCCGATATGTACATTGTTTCTTTTTGCAAAATTTTGCTCAAGGGAAATAGCAGGAATGTGTGTACTGTCAGCAATGCCTTGCCATTTGCCATCGGTAATTTTTTCAGAAGCCGTTAATGAATCCCGGTAGGTAACCCGGTATTCCCTGTTAAACAACCGGCGTGAAAACCTGATGGTGGAATCTTTTTTTACCCGTGCAGCAGTAATGCCATTTACTTCCTCAAGCCGCATATTTACAATAGGTATGGTTTCCTTTGCCGGCAAGCCATATTTTCGCGCAAGGCTTGATACACCTTGCTTCTGGCTGCTTTGAATATCAAATAAAACAATATTTGGCTGATTGGCTCCTGTCGATAAAGATACCCGGCTGATCAATATAGATTGTACAAAAAACAAAGTGCAAATAAGCGCAGTGCCCAGGCCAATAGAAATGATCAGTATGGTTGTTTGGTTATTGGGCCGGTATAAATTTGCAAGGCCCTGCCTCCATAAATAATTCCATGACGAAGGATAGAAACGCCTTACCATCCACATCAACGCACGGGCAATTGCGGTAAGTATTAATAAAGCGCCTCCAATACCTGCGGTAAAAGAAAGCGCCTGCCGCCAGTTGACCATTTGCATATAAGTAAAGCCATATACAAAAATCACAATCAAAGATATACACCAGCCATTTTATGGAATCCGGTTTAAGCCGTGGCGGTTCAAAGGAAACACGAAGTGCATTGAGCGGAGAAATTTTTCTTATAGAAAGCAAGTGGTAACAATGCAAATAAAACAGAAATTATAATACCTAAAGCCATTCCCTGTAAAACAGCGATCCATGAAATAGCGGTATTGATTTTTACCGGAAAAAAATCTTTTATAATGAACGGCAAAAATTGCTGAATGACTACGCCCAATGCCGCACCAATAAAAGAACCGATAAAGCCAATACCAACGATCTGGATAAGATAAATAACAAATGCCTGTGATGCCTTTACACCGAGGCAACGCAGTATGGCAATGGCGTTTACTTTTTCTTTTATATATACATGAACGGCACTGGCAACGCCGGTACAACCAAGTAATAAAGCAATAAAACCTACAAGTGATAAAAACCGGGTAAGATCGCTGAATGACCGGCCTGTATCTTCTTTCTGGCTTTCAACCGTTTCATAATTTAAATCATTTGCTTCCAGCCGCGGCTTAAGGCGGTCTATCAATTTTTGTATATCTGTCCTGTTGATCATACTTAAAAAAATAATGGTAGCTGATGCGGCTGCCTTTTTGAGTCAAGCCTGTTTGCCTAAGATATTGAAGGGGAATATATACGATCGGCGCTATGGATGCAGAAAATCCTGTTTGGCCCGGGGCATTTAATAATTTGCCTGCAATTGCAAAAGTTACTGCTCCTATTTTTATTGAGTCGCCCGTCTTTGCACCGTATTGCAACATCAAAGTTTCATCTACCAATGCCTGTTGCTTCGTACGAAAAGATATGCCTGCAGATTCCGGCGATGTTTCCAGCGAACCATAATAAGGAAACTCGCCCTTCAAGTGCGCGCACCTGTACCAACCTTGTACCACCATTTTTTGTAAACAACACCATGGAAGCAAAACTTTGTTCCTCTGATCTCCTGTCGCCCAAAGAATCAATGATATTTTTTACTGCAGGAGTTGCGGCCTGGTTGGCTGAAATTTCAAGATCTGCGCCCAATAATGATGCAGCCTGGTTATTCACTTCATCATGCAAATTATTGCCCAGAGAATAAATGGCCACCAATGCGGCAATGCCAAGAATAACAGATGAAATAAAAAGCAACAGGCGGGAACGGTTTCGCCTGCTATCGCGCCACGCCATTTGTACAAGCCAGGGAAAATTAAGGCCCTTTTATATTTGTTAAGCTCCTTCTTTGAAATTATTTTACGATCCATTACTGTCTTTAATACTTGAATCTTCTTTATGAATATTTTTCATCTTCCAAAATTCTTCGGGCGTCGGTTCATCTGACACTATCTTTCCGCCTTTCAAATGAATGATGCGTTGTGTTCGTGCGGCAAGCTCGTCATCATGGGTTACCAGCAATAAGGTGGTACCGGCTTCTTTGTTAAGGTCAAAAATAAGGTTCACTATTTTTTCACTTGTTTCTGCATCAAGATTACCGGTGGGTTCATCTGCAAATAAAATAAGCGGGCGGTTGGAAAAAGCCCTTGCAATAGAAACCCGTTGTTGTTCACCGCCACTTAGCTGTGCCGGATAATGATGGCTGCGATCCGCAAGCCCTACTTTATCCAGGAGATCCATTGATCTTGCCCGCACTTTTTTTTCACCGCGAAGTTCAAGGGGCACCATTACATTTTCAACGGCAGTTAAGTGTAGGCATCAATTGAAAATTCTGAAAGATAAAACCTACATATTTATTTCTTACAGAAGCAAGCTGGTCTTCATTTAAGCGTTTCAAGACTGGTATTCTGCAGTTCTACATTTCCTGAAGAAGCGCGGTCCAGCCCGGCACATAAGCCAAGCAAGGTAGTTTTACCGCTACCGGAAGGTCCCACAATAGCTAAGGCGGCGCCTGCTTCAACGGAAAAACTTATGTTGTCCAGGACAGTTAATATACGGCTCCCGCTTTTATAAGTTTTAGTTACCTGTTCAAGATTAAGAATAGTTTCCATGAATGCTAACAGATAAAAATTAAGATACTAAGAAATATAAGAGTAAAACGAAAAGGAGTTATTTTATTCAGTAGAATTATAAATAGGGCTAAATTTAATGAGCGTAAAAATTCGTTTTTCTTATGGCAATGAGTGTTTAATGGTAAAATAACAATGAATACTTAGCGTTCAGTGAACGATGGACGCTTACATATTCAATTCCACCGGTGATTCTTCTTAGAATATTAAATAAAGAAAAGGAATGTATTGTTCGCGTAATTAATGCTTTGAAAAATTCGCGTATTTAACTATGAACAATTATCAATGTGCACAGTTACATCATCCTTTAATATAAAAATACCAGAAATCTTATTTTAAATGCCGGCAACTCCAAACTTTACCAACTATTTAAAGAATAAAACTTTTTTCTTTATTTATGTAGTTATATCATTTACATTGTTTAGCTGTAATAATAACCAGCAGAACAGGAAGTTCCGGGCCAGCAGCTGACACCAGTAGCCATGTTGGCTTCCGCGGCAAAAATTAAAACCATTCTTTTTTTTGGCAACAGCCTTACGGCAGGCTATGGCGTTGATCCGTCCGAAGCTTTTCCTGCGTTGATACAAAACAAGATTGACTCATTAAAGCTTAATTACAAAGTGATCAACGGGGGAGTGAGTGGCGAAACTTCTTCAGGTGGCAACGGCCGTGTTGACTGGATATTACGTCAGCCGGTTGATATATTCGTTCTTGAATTAGGTGGAAATGACGGGCTTCGGGGAATTCCATTAACTGAAACCAGGAAAAACCTGCAGTCTATCATTGATAAAGTAAAACAAAAATATCCGGCGGTAAAGTTGGTGCTGGCCGGCATGCAGATACCACCTAACATGGGCCAGCAATATGCAACCGAATTTAAAGGCTTATACCCTGACCTGGCTGCAAAAAATAAAATATTATTAATTCCTTTTCTGTTGCAGGGCGTAGGCGGTGATGTAAAGCTTAACCAGCAGGATGGCATACACCCAACTGCCGAAGGACATAAAATAGTAGCAGAGAATGTATGGAAGGTGTTGAAGGAAGTGTTGTAATAGGAGGCGTAGATTTATTGCGCTTTAATTGATTGGCATTCGTTTCTTCCAATTTCTGCCGCTAAAAAAATTTGCGGCTAAAAGGATTCGGCTAAACGATTATTACTATTCTCTTCAGCCGATTGAATTTCGAAATAGTAATATCAAAGTAAAAAATTTTATACATACGGGATTTACCAAAGAAGGATTTGCAATTAAAACAATTTGCCTGATAGGCCCACCGGAGTTACAAACCCTTTTTTTACTCTTTTATATACTTAAGTGGCGAATTCTCAAGCAGCGGCCTTAGCTTAGCAAGTTGTTCTTGTGTCGAGGTTTGCATCCATCCCTCCGGCGCTTTTTCAAAAGCTTCTTTCAAAACTTTCTGTGCATTATCGTTATCACCGAGCCCTACATAGGCTTCGCCTAAGGTAGCCTGCACCCAATACCAGTTTTTGAAATAATCACTTAATGCAGTTGAAGACACCTTTTCTTTATCAGGAATTGGATTATTTGTTAGCCACCCAATACATATCGTAACTACCTCCTTTCTTACCCTGCGCGCTTCTACAAAATCTGCAATAGCTTCTGCAGGTTCAGCAGACTGGCTGGCCCTTACATTTAAAAGGAATGCATGGTTGATACCGTTATAATAATCATTCCTTAAATAAAATCCTCTCTCGTAAGCTCGAATAGATTCGTTCAAGAAATGAAATATCTTTTGTAAGATCCCAAAGCCTTTTATGAATGGCACCCCACAAGCCAAGTGTTTCTGTATCATTGCAAGTGCCCGGGCTTAAAAGGCCGAGCAATTGCTGAGCTTCTGTTAAAGCATCTTTTTCAGTTGGAAATTTACTTTTGTAAGTGGCCAGCGCCAAACGTTGAAGTATGTACGGATCTTCCTGCTGTTGTCCTATTTTTATCACCGCGTTATCCCCGGGGCCCAGTTGCTGGCCTTTCATCATTTGCCGTATTGCAGAAAGCAATGTCTTTGCTGTTATCCAATCACCCCTTTTTTGCGCTTCATCAACCTGCTGCATTAAAGCACTGTGAGTTTGCGAATTTAATGCCGTATCGGGATTAGGTGAGTTCTCTTTACCAGTGTCTCCAGGTATCTTATTTTTATTTTGACCATTAGTATTCACAATATCCACAACTTCCTGAACTTTCGCCTGAACTGCCGCTGCGAGCGCCGGAGGTGTTAACCCATTTAAGAAAGCATAAACCGGGCTGTCGTTATCATGCGGATCTTTCTTCAATATTTCACAAATAGCATTTGTAAGCTGGCCGCGAAAGCGCATTACTTCATCAAATCCAATGTCCTCGCCCAAATGATGGTACTGTCGTACCGCCACATGGCTTATATCAAACGGAAACGTTTTAATACCATCTTCGGCAACCACAACAGTTGTAAAGGGCCGAAGCGCATGGCGAACGCCTAATTCATAAAAAGCGTTCTTATTGGAAGTTGACAAATCCGCAACAACTACATCTGCCTTTAAGTAACTGTTCATACATAGGTACGTCGATCAGTCCTGAGTGTACTATTTCATCAGCACGTATACAGGTAAGGCCTGCTGCCTCTGCCGCCGGCTTTATCATATTTTTATAAGATTTGTCAAGATCCAGCACACGCCCTGTTTCAAAGTCTGTTTTCTTACCGAAGCCCATAACGACAAAGCAAGTTCCTTTTGAACCATTTAATTTTTCTTCATTCATAGTTGTTATTTTATTTCAATGTAAAATATCAATATATTCCATACTTTTTTAACGGGCATCGTTCCGTAGTAGAATTTAATCTGAAATTAAATTATAAGTTATTCGCAAGTGTATGATATTTTATAACTTTTTGGATCACCAATCGTTAAATTGCCATTGGCCTGCCGCTGTCGTGACCTCATTTTATATAAAGAGTAAACTAAATATAATAATAAACCGCGGTTTAAAGTACCGTATTTTTCCCGTTTTTTTAGGCAGTATTGTACACATTTCGCTTCTGGAAATTTAATGTATTTTGTAAGGCCGATATAATAGTTGTTTGAAATTTATCGTATGTCTGAATCTATATTTAAACGGCAGAATAATTAACTCATTCCTCCTGAATTATTAAAACGTTTTTCATATACAATAGCTACCTCGTAAACCATTACCGCGATGGATGAATCTGGAATCATTAAAGAATTACTCAAATTAACATTTAACTAAAAAGAAAACCATGCCAAACACTTTAGCTTCGCCAAGCCTTTCTACTCATTTTACATTGCATGAATTATTAGCAAGCCAAACCGCTACAAGAAAAAATATTACAGAGCAATTTGACCCGCCTGAGGAAATTATTGACAACTTGAAATTTTTATGTGCAAACCTGCTGGAAAAGTTGCGGGTGCTTAATGGAAGTAATCCTTTATTTTTAAGTAGTGGCTATCGTTGCCCTCGTTTAAATAAAGCTATTGGAGGCGTAAAAAATAGCCAGCATATACAGGGGCAAGCCGCCGATGTGGATTTTGGGAGCAAGCAAGCCAATAAAGATTTTTTTGATCAGAATTAGAAAAAGTGATATTGTCTTTGACCAGTTATTAAATGAATTTGGTTTTTCCTGGGTACATATTTCCTTGAAAAAAGATGGTAACAGGCAACAGGTATTAGATATATCTTAGGTACGGCAGCTATGCGACGTTCACATTTTCGGACAAATATCGGAAGGTCAAACGCGCTGCACAGCCGCATTGCTTAACATGATTAATAGTATGCGTTTTTGCAAAAAATTTTTATATGCTATCTTTAGCACGTCGACAACGACAAGATAGAACCACTCTGCAGGAAATAACTTTTCTGCAGAGTGGTTTAATAAGGAGGGTGGCTATAATAATACCTGACAATTTTGTATGTTCATTACACTACAATTTCCTCTATTTGATAACCGCTATTTTCTTACCGATGTTAACCGTACCGAGCAAGCCCGAATGGCCTACACCACAACCACGGGACAGGGTACGGTATTTTGGCCAGGTATTAGACAGGCACCAGCAATATCTCGGGCCCTGGGACGACGAAAAAAAATATTGCAATGCGCATTCTGTAATTAATTTATGCGGAACTCAATCCATCCATTTTTTTAAAAATCTGCACGAGGCATCTTTTCAATCTCGTATTCTCTTTAGGAGGTTTCAGTCTGACGGAAAATGCCTTTCCAAATTCGAGATTGGCTTCAATGATGAATTTGAACATATCCCCGATGATGCATCTTTACAAAGCCAGGGCCTGAAAGACCTTGTTTTTTCGCATATTCAAAAATATCTTTTGTGCCCGGTTAAAATCAGGATCGGCAATAAGCTTAGTGAGTTTGTTCCATTAATAGATGCCGGCAAATATCTGCGATGCGCTTGTTATTGGGCTACCACGAAGGGCAAGAAATCATTTCTTCCAAAAGACATGCAAAACAAGATGGAGCATTGTGAACCGGTGATATTGATCCAGCTTGATTCCAGCCGCATCAATTTTAAAGATGAGGAATTGGAAAGTATTGAAATGCCTGAGCTATCAAAAGAAAAGATTAAGCTGTACTATCATTTAATTCCTTATAAAACCGGGCGATACAATTTTAATTTAAAAGGATGGATATTATGTTTGCCTAAGAATATTTATACCAACCCGGTCTACAAAAATGAATTTGCCTTTTACAATACAACGGTAAGATACCTGCGGATAAATTTACTGAGGATACATATTGAGACTGTTGTTCAAAAAAAATTCCTCACCGTTCTGGCCAACCAGCAGATCGGGCAGCCCGCAACAGACCAGCAGGTACTCATAAGGATCTATACTTACTTACATAAAGTACTGGTTAATCTTTCTAATATTATGCGCAACAAGCAGCCGCAGGAAATGCTGGTACAGGCTGTATTCAGGTTAGATGAAACTTACTCTGGGTCTGATAGCCCGGAAGAAATAATTGAAGGTGTAAAATACTATATGGCCTGGCTTAAAACCCTTAATCTCACACCGGAAACCAAACAGGTGATCTCGTACCTTGACAAGCTAATTATTGATCTGGAGAATAAAAAAACAGATGAAAATGAAGAAAAAACGGTTTTTATTTCATACAACCATAAAGATGAAGCTGCTGTACAATTGTTGAAAAATAAACTTGAAGTTTTCAAAATAAAAGTAATACTTGATACTTCAACGATGAAGGCCGGAACAGACATTGAGGAATTTATCGGTGAAAGCATACGCGCTGCCCAGGCCACAATATCTGTCGTTTCCAATAATAGCCTTCTTTCGGGCTGGGTAGCGATCGAAACAGTAAATGTGCTGAATTTTGGCAAACTGTTTAAGGATAAAAAGTATATCGCTTGTTGCCTTGATGAGGATTTTACTAAAGATAATTTTATACCGGATGCAACGCAAAAAATTGATGAAAGGCTGAAAGAGATTGCAAGGCTGATTGCCGAACGTAATGTAAACAACCAGGATTCCCGTGATTTGAATGATGAAAAATCCCGGCTAAGTTTTTTAAGGAGCAACCTTGATGGGATAATCAGCAAGCTGAAGGCAACTTTATATGTGAATATAGAAGGAGGTTTGCTGGAAAAAAATATTCAAAAAATTGTAACCTCCGTTTAAGTCAACAGATGAATAAAGACTGCTATGGCTTTACACTTTGCCCGTTATTATCATTATTGAGTTTGACAAAACTGTCCCTCGCGGACAATCATTCACTGTCGCCGTGAAATTAGGTACATAAATTTTCAAGCGAAGGCAATTCCTGCCGAAGTTCTGTTGCCATTAATTGCAATTGATCCATAGTTGCTGATGGAATCATTTTTGGCCACCAGTATATATAACGCTCCAATTGCCGGATGGTCGATTCTTTTTCAGAGTTGTATGTTTGGGCGGCCACTTCATTTTCTTTTCCCATTTGAGCTATTTTAGTTATATAGCTTTTTGATATAGCGCGCGCCGATATGATCTCTTCTTCTGATTTATTTTTGCTCACCGTTAAAGGCTTTAATAAGTACAGCTCCGTCAAAGTTCCCCATGCCCATATTTGTTCAACTTGTTTATTTGCATTTACAGCTTTCTCTTCATTTCTTTTTGTAATAAAAAATATGAAATTCCAGAGACCTTCTTCGGCTTCCAGCGATTCGCCGAGAATCGCTTTTAATGAAAGGTATTGCATGGCGGTCCAATGATTGGAAGCATCCGCATCATATCCTCCGTAATAAAAATCTTTCGCCATTTTGAGCGCAGCGGTTGATTGACGTATATATTCGTCTTCCTTCTGCCCGTTAAATCCGATCATTCGGTAAAGAAATTCGGCCTTCCTTTTATAAGCACTTCCTAATAATCCAAGGTGCTCTGAACGCAACGCGTCGGTTTCAAGCGTACTTTCATTGCCTGGAGTCAAAAACTTAGACAGCTCAGCGATAGATTTTTCGAGCCGCTTTTCTATTTCTATAAAAATTAATTCCTTTTTCGATTCTTCCATTGCATCTTTATATTTCAACACATGATCGACCCAGGCACTGGTAGTCTTCATAGTACTGAAAAGCATCTTCAACTGTATAGCCTGTAATTGTTCATTTATATCATCGGGGAAGCGTGCATAGGCAACCAGGCTCGCCCAATCATGTGTACCGTTTTTTCTTAGCTCTATTCTTGCCTGGTGCAATGCCTCCCTGGGATCACACGCGTTTACCAGGTTATTGTAAAGAGATTTTACAAGGTCTATTGAACCGGGTTGGGTAAGGGAAACTGCGACGCAAATACACAGGGTATACCTGCCCGTTGCAACTGGTAAACAAGACTGCCCGATGGTATCATTACATTTCCTGTGTTGGCACTATCGCAAGAAGAAAGCGTCACCACAACAGGGATATTATCTTTATCAGGAATAATAGCATTAACTAAATCAGTACCATCTGCTTTTACAACTTCTTTCGACCGGGGATCATTATCACATAACAGTAATCGAAACACAACGCCTGTAAAGTTTTGAACATTTCCGCCATGTGCGAGGATGTGAATGTGAGAGTACGGGTTTTCTTTAGCAATGCCTTTTAAAATTTCTTCTCGTATTGATTTAAGTGATGCGTCAGGTAATTCAGTTAAAAAAACATCTGTATCAGGTTCCGGTTCTGTAATATCTTTCTTAGGCTTTACCAGTGGTTTAAGTGCATTTACCAGGGCGTCCTTATGTTCTTCATGCGGTACGGTAGCAGAAGGCTGGGCCCAGGCAAATAATATCCTCGGCTGTTTAGGCCATATATATCTCGCCTCTGACTCCTGTAATACTTCGCGCGTGAGGGTAATGATTCTTTCAGGATTTGCCAGCAAAGGTGGCTCGTTTGTAATATCTGAATTTCCGGGTAAAGCAACGAACTCGAAAGGCAACTGCGCCAGCTCCATAGGTGTGGTGACCAACCTGATGTGATAAGAACTGTTATCCTCATTATCTAATTCCAGGTATTTGAGATCACTAAACGCTTTGCTCATTAGTTTCTCAAAAAAAGAAATAGCCCCGGCGGATGAAGAAGGGTCTCCATCAACGTACCGGAGCATTTGGATATTTTCATAAAAGAGCACTTGTTTACAATTAATAGAAAAGGTCACTTCAGGCCGGCTCCCGCATCGGGATACATATTTTTGATCGGGCGAAAGTAAAACATCATCAGCGTCCCCGGGACGCGAGATGCCTATTATGAGCGATTTCATCTGTTTATTTTTGCAGGAGAATTTTATGGCAATTCTTAGAGATCATCCTTAACGGGCTCGGAAGCATTTAATTTAATAAACGGCTTTTCATCTCCCACTGGTAAATCATCTGAAAGTACCACCACTTTCTTACCTCCGAATAACTTTGACTTAATCCTGAATAATCCAAGGCCGATAATACCACTCTTTCCTGTAATATTAAGCCCGAGCGTTTTGTTTGTGTCGATATTTACACCCGCATGGCCAAGGTTCATTTGTTCAAGGGCCGTGGCATCGCCATTAAAATCCAGTTTTGTGCCAGCTTCAATTGTTGACACAATTACTGCATCCAGGGCATTGTAAACCTGATACACTACTTTCCATTGACCATCCCATTTTCCAGTCTCATTAAGCTTTTTTGAAACTTCATTAACATTATCGATAGTTGAAACTGTAATGGTTGGGGACTTAACTAAAAAAGATTGTTCTTTTGAAAATTCTACTTCGATAGCTGCTTTTACATTAACTGGTGAACCCGTTGGAACATTGGCATCTCCGCCGAGTTTTGTTACTCTTGCACCTTCAGACGTAAAATCAATACTGGCTTCAGAACCAGAACCTTCTATAAATGTTACCTGGAAATCATCCGTGATATTTCCAAGTTTAGAAAAGATACCATTGGCAAAAACACCGTAGTCACCCAATTTGTATTTATTAACAATTGGTATCCAGGCTGCGAAGACATTTAAATTCTTTTGAATAATGTCGTTGAATTGATTTGGTACTCCCATGATTTTTTTGTTTTTAGATTGTGAAAAATATATAAGAAAAATTAAATACTTTGTAACAAGGCCCGTATTACGTGATTCGTGAATTTCATCGTCTATGCCTCACCGTTATGGCCTTTCCTTTCGTTTAAATTTTAAAGGGACATTTGATACAGTAAGCTTTTTGCGCAATGGCATACCCTGCTCAAGCCAATTTTCAAATTCAATTTTTTGCTTTTCAACTTCATCATCACTTACCTCCGGTAGTTTAGCTATTTTTCCGAAAGAAGATAAATTATCCATATCCGGCATGCAATCACTTCTGCCTCTCATCTTCCATTCGTTTTTTAACCAATATTCGATTTCCATTTCCTTTTTGCTCAATGCACCAAGGAGCAGGTACTCTGCGAAATCAGTAGGTTGCAGGTTTGGATGCAGCCATGCACAGGCATTAACACTAAGCCCAGGCACCTCCGTTATTCTGCCATATTCATAGGGTATCCATAAAGTGCCTCTCGAGTTTGGAGTCATGCAGGCAATGACATGAGTACAATTAATAAGGGCCATTTCAATAATACACGCAGTAAGTAACGGAACGAGGTTTTCAGGAATTGTACGGCTGCTTAAGGTTTGAAGATCGGGATCAAGTACATCCACCCAATAGGCAAACCCATTTTGAGCGGCAATTTCTGCAATTCGCAATGCGCAATCTTTATCGGCTTTCCGATGTGAAACAAACAGGCGGGGACAATTGTTTTTCGGAAGCGGGCCATATAATTTTCTCAGGCGCGTGAGTAATAAAATAACAATTAACTCTTCCGTAGTGCGATTTTCCGGTATTAAACTTTGCTGGTCATAAATACTAAAATTGTTATTGCCTGAGATCTCAATTAGTTCGCTTAGTATTGCGCGCCTCGTAATATGAGTTTCATCATTACGCTCGCTACGTTCATCCTGTAAAAAATTTAAAAGAAGTGATATCAACCTGCGCCAGTCATCTACTCCATTTACAGGATAGCCTTCTCTAAAAATGTTTTGGCCATCAAAGCGATTGGTTAATGGTTGCTCTTCGTGTAAGAAGTAAAGATAGTTTGACATGCTACCAGTTTATTTTAAATTTAATAAGCTAAATGCGATTGAAAATAAAAGCCGCGTTTGTACAGGGGGGCCTAATTTCATTCCTGGCTTAACCCTCATCCCCTACCCTTTTCTTACGGGGATCAGACGAATTAATTAACCATATACGCTTTTACTTTATGCAATTGCAGCCGGCATTATTGATTATTTTATTTTTGCGCCGGTGTCCAATCTCATAGCTTCATAATTGACACAACGCCGTTTGTTTTATTTGAATTGATTCATATCAATAATGATCCTTTTAGACCCTCTGTCTTTTGCTTCTTTCACCATATGTTCGGTTCCTCCTGCGCCGTCACCTCCCTTGCCATCCCATAAAGCAATTAAAGTCATTTGAATACCACCGCACTCAAGGGCTTTGTTCAACATCCATAAATTATTGCGCTCCCAAATTGTATAACCGGGTTTTTTTTGAAGCCAGTTTGGTAATTCTTTTGTTAAAAACAAAACATGCGATGGCAATTTCTGATACAACCTGTCGAATCTTTCAACCCATTCAGGCCCTGCAAAAGCAACCGATTCTTCCAGAAATTTTTCTCTTGGCAAAGCAAGGTAGAGTTCGGTTTGTATTCCCAGTTCTTCACATACCTCGTGAAACAAAATATCGCCTCCGCAGCCTCCGCCGGCAATACCTTTCATGGTGCCATCATATTTGGCTTTTTCTTTTTGAACCGCATCTTTTATAGCAGCCCTAACTGCTCCTTCAGCGCCGGGAGGAAACCGTGGATTTTCACGCCCGGCTTTGTCAATCATGTGGCCGGTAAATAAAAGATAGTGTGTTTTATCCTGGGAAGCTTCAGGAACTTTCGCGAACTCAGCTAACGCAGCTTTTACATTATCTGCAGCTACATTGAGAGCGTCGTAGATTTGCAATTGCCTCCTGGCAGCATCGAGGTTTAAGCCGGTTGCCCCCTGGATAGCATCACGATATAAATTGCCAACACGTTGCGGCCTTGTAGAAGTAAAGCAGGCAAGGTCTGCTTCTGTTATACTCATCCACACCCACGATCCGCGGTCCAGTGGCTGTTCAATTTGTATCCTTTTCCGTTCTGCTTCAACAGAAACGGATACCATTATTAACAGCTTTTCTTTTTTTTCTTTATATTTTTTTAACGCCAGTGCAGCTTCATCGCTACTATCATATTCTTCTTCCCAATCACCAGGAAAAGTATCTGCTAATGTAACTAATGTTGTGAGTAATCCCAATGCATTAATGCCCGAATAAAAATGATTCAAATCCTCATTGTATCCACTTTCATAATCTTCATAAGCATCAACCAGGTATTTTGACTGAAGGGCTGCTTTGCGGCGTTCCTGTGCATCGGTTATATTTTTCCAACTTTCAACCCATCTTGACTTTGTGTTTCGGGCCCGGAGAGAATAAACTTCCGCCCGTTCTTCCTTATCGAGTTGTGAATAGCTTTCAAGCAGGCGATTAATAGCCTGGTCTGACTTAACGAGTAGTTGCACCCCCGCCGTTGGGTTTGATGTCATGATGTCTTCAGCAAGCCTTTGATAAATAGTCGCGAGCCTGTCATTGGCATCAAGGTCTCCCGGGTAATTCGATCTTATTTTTTCCCAGGTCAATTGCGCCGCTTCAAAGGCCTTAAGGCTAAACTGTGCATTACCAATAATGCGTAATGCGGGCAGCAACCATTCAAAATTTTCGGCTTCTGACGATAACAAAGCTAACATACCTGGTTGCTGGCTTGCTTTGGCAAGGTCAACTTCTTCGGTGAAACCGGCTGGCACTGCAAGGAATTTTTCTGTTTCCTGCTCCTCCAGTTTTGGCAACATATTAAAAACGGGACTGTCCTTTCTTGCTGAAACGGGGCTATCAGTCAAAAATTGTATCAATGTATCCAGGACTGCTCCGGGATTATCTTTTTCATAGTCAATATATTTATAGCCAATAATATCAAAAGGGGTTTCATCAAATCCTGAACACTTAATGAGCACAGTTGTTTTACAACGAAGCGCATGTCTTATACCCAATTCATAAAATACATTTGCGTTATGAATAGTTATATCAGCTATTACAATATCGGCCAGTAACAGCCGCGAGAACATATCTTCTTTTATTTCACCGGCTTCAAAAATTCTTTGTGTTGTGCCACCTGTCAGCCCTTTAGCATTCATCGCCGGAATAATTAAATCCTTCTCCACTTTATCGAAATCAAAAAAAACAATTTCAGGTTTTCCCTCTTTATTTTTTTTAATCACCGGCCTGTTGTTTCCGAAGGGCCGTACTATGAAAGTGGTGGGCATATTATTTAATGATTATGTTATGGTTACGGGTCGCGTGCTATAAAAGTGAGCGGGTGTAAAGATATTTTTGCGGGAAAAATTATAACCCGTGTTCATAAATTAATACTACCTAAGCAAGTCAGACAAACGAACCAAAATGCGCCATGTCCACTTGCTTTGCTGCGGTTCTGCCTACTTCCCTTAATTGTTCTATATATTGTACGGAATCCATTTGCCGCACCTGGTCAGATTCTATATGGCTCAGGCCCATCGCATCAAGGCCAGGCTGGCTAAGATCTGCATTATAACGTGCATATAGAAATTGCCTGCCAAGATTTGTTGTAAGAGGTATAGGTTTACTTTCAGGATCTCCGTGTTTGTCCATCGGTATCATATCAGATAACTCCCGGTCAATTGAAGCTCCATAGGTACACCGGCCCAGGGAACGGCAATTGGTATCCTGTTCCACCTGCATCGCATACATTAAATTTCCCGGCAGTTCTTTCAGCGTGTCTAACAAATTATTATATACACCTGCAGAAGGCGCCGAACCAGTGCCGACTGAAATGATTAGTAGCTTATCTTCTCCTGTTTGCCAGTTCAATTTATACGCGGGCTCAGTAACCATGCGGTACATAAGAAATGCCGGGTTATTATACGGCGTTACGCCACCATCAACAAAAACGAAAGTTTTTTCCGGATTTTCAGGATCCCACTGCAAAGTCTCCGGCCTGAAATAAGCTGGCGCCGCAGTACTTGCGCGGACCAATTGGTACAACTTAATTTTTGTGTTACAATCAGGGCGCGCAGGGTCATTATATTTTGCCAGGGGATTATTGCTGATGGGCCAGGGCGAATCAGTGGAACGGTTCATAGTAACTACTAACAACAAACATTTGAAAACTCCTGAAGTAATGTCGAGACTTCCATCGCCAAAAGTATTTTTTAATTCTTTAGCCAAAGGCCCGTCATTATAAAAATATTTCACGCGGTTAAGCAGGAAGGCTTTATCAAACATAGCCTCACCTTTTTGTTCATAGAACTCGAGTAATTTTTTGACAGGCATTCCCAGTGAAAGCCCTGCCGCAATTATTGCCCCTGTACTTGTGCCGCCAATGTAATCAAAGTAATCAGATAGCGTAAAACTATCGTCTTTACCAAGCTTTTCTTTTAGCTGGCTTTCTATTCCGGCAAGAATTTCAAGAGTAAGTACCCCGCGAATACCGCCACCATCAAGAGCAAGTATTTTACGTTGCGGCTGCATATTCTCATAGCGGTTAGCCAATGGTCCCCAATTTGACATGATTATTTTTTTTAAGTGTGAATAAATATAATAATAAACCCTGATTTATTATACAGCATTTCCTCAATGTTTTTTGATATGCGCCGCCGCCTGTGTTTGACCTCACCCCAACCGCCTCTCCAAAAGGAGAGGGCCACGGAATGGATAGGGCACAAGCTTTAGTTGCTATAATCAATACTAACGGTAGAGCATAATCGCTTGTTATTTATTTTAAAAAAGTTGCTGTCACATGAATCAAGTCTGCAAGTTCCTGCTTGACCTCACCCCAACCCCTCTCCAAAAGGAGAGGGCCACGGAGTAATAGCAGGCAAGGCTTTAAATCCAAAGTCACTACTAGCGGTAGAGCATAATCGCTTATTATTTATTCTAAAAATTGCTGTCACATGAAATCAAGTCTGCAAGTTCCCGTTTGACCTCACCCCAACCCCTCTCCAAAAGGAGAGGGCCACGGAGTAGTAGCAGACAGGCTTAAATTTCAAAAGTCAATACTAACGGGGGATAATCGCTTGTTATTTTACTTTTAAAACGTGATATCATTTGAATCGAGTCTTCAGGGTTCCTGCTTGACCCCACCCCAAGTTATTATTTTAAAAAATTGCTGTCACATAAATCAAGTCTGCAAGTTCCTGCTCGACCTCACCCCAACCCCTCTCCAAAAGGAGAGGGCCACGGAGTAGATAGCAGACAGGCTTAAATCCAAAAGTCACTACTAACGGTAGAGCATAATCGCTTATTATTTATTTAAAAATTGATGTCATTTGAAATCAAGTCTTTAAGAGTTCCCACTTGACCTCACCCCAACCCCTCTCCAAAAGGAGAGGGCCACGGAGTAGTAGCAGGCAGGCTTAAATTTCAAAAGTCAATACTAACGGCGGCATAATCGCTTGTTATTTTACTTTTAAAGCTTGATATCATTTGAATCGAGTCTTCAGGGTTCCTGCTTGACCTCACCCCAAGTTATTATTTTAAAAAATTGCTGCCACATAAATCAAGTCTGCAAGTTCCTGCTCGACCTCACCCCAACCCCTCTCCAAAAGGAGAGGGCCACGGAGTAGTAGCAGACAGGCTTAAATTTCAAAAGTCAATACTAACGGCAGGCATAATCGCTTATTATTTACTTTAAAGCTTGATATCATTTGAATCGAGTCTTCAGGTTCCTGCTTGACCCCGCCCCAACCCCTCTCCAAAAGGAGAGGGCCACGGAGTAGTAGCAGGCAGGCTTAAATTTCAAAAGTCAATACTAACGGGGATAATCGCTTGTTATTTACTTTTAAAAATTATCGAACTATATACTAACGGCAACGCATAGTTGCTTAATTAATCCAAATGCCCAGATCTGAAAACGTTATTTAACAGTGCTTTCATCCGGCCTGATCTTTATAGCCTCCTCTTCATTAAAGCGCCTCCATAAATTATACCGCGGATATTTGCAGACTTTATAATGCTCCCGGGCCTTGTTATCATATTCTTCTTTCAATGGGTACCATTGTTCGGACGAAATGCAACGGGTTTCACTGTTTTCGGCTTTATACGCTACTCCTGTAACAGCTTTGGCCTGTAGCTCAAATAACGATTCCGGAAGATCCAGGTCTCCTTCAATTTCCCAGAGACGGGCGCTTGAATCGTAACCCGAAGTCAGTATCCATTTACTATCAGGACTAAAGACTGCGCTGGTTAGAACACCTGGATTTTTTTTCGCGCTGCCAATTTCTCTCAAGGTAGCTGTGTTCCAAAGATGAGCAGAGCTATCCCAGCCGGCTGTAACGATCCATTTCCCTTCAGGACTGAAAACTGCACTGTTTACTTCTGCATCATGCTTCATAACAGCGCCTGTTTGTTTTCCTGTAACTGCGTCCCAAACGCGGGCCGTCCGGTCCAGGCTGGCGGTGAGTATACTATTGCCATCGGGGCTGAACACGGCATCCGTTACCATATCATCATGTTTAAAAGATAGTCCAGGCTTACCGGAGGCAACATTTATGATATGGGCTGCACTATCGGCACTTCCTATAAGTATTTCTTTATCATCAGCACTAAACACGGCGCTGGTAATATCAGCCGCATAACCTAAAGAATGGATAAGTTTTGCGGGATTCGTGGTTATGTTCCAAATCCGAATATATCGATCACCTGAAGTTAATATTTCTCTACCATTAGAATTAACGATAACCCTGTTAACCTTGCCTTCCAGGTGTAAAGAATCGATTTGCTTTGCGGTAGCTACTTCCCAAACCCGGACCGTTGAATCATCACATGCCGTTAGCATTCTTGTCCCTTCCGGGTTAAAAACGGCGTAATTTACATTCTTACTATGTTTGACGGAATCTATTTCTTTTCCTGTAGTTACACTCCATACACGTGCTGTTGAATCATTTCCTGCGGTTAAAATTTTTGTTCCATCGGCGCTAAAAACCACGTTGTTAATTATACCTCTTTGTTTAAAAAATTTTTGCTTTTCATTTGCGGGGTTTTCCAAATCCCATACCCGGATCATTTTATCCCACCCGGCAGTAATGAGTTGCTGCCCATCGGTGCTAAAAGCAACGCTATAAACCGGCCCTTCATGTTTCATAACCGGCCCTATTTGTTTTTTGGTTTGTGCATTCCAGAGACGAGCTGTTTTATCACGGCTCGCAGATAAAACAAACTTTCCGTCGGGACTAAACACGGCATCTGTAACAGCATCCCCGTGTTTCAGCGAGCCCATTTCTTTCATGCTTCCTGCGTCCCAGATGCCTGCAGTCGAATCTCTGCCCGATGTTACTATCCATTTTCCGTCGGAACTGAATCTGGCATTAGTGACAATAGTGTGGGCATCCAAAGAACTGAATTGCTTTCTGGTTGCTATGTCCCAAATACGGACAGTACCATCGTCACACGATGTTAGTACCCGCATGGCATCAGGACTGAAAACAGCACTGGTAACAACGCCTTCATGTTTAAAAAGAATGATTTGTTTACCTGTTGCGACATCCCATACCGTGGCAGTTGAATCTGCACAGGCAGTCAAAATTTTTGTTCCGTCCGGGCTAAAAACCGCATCAGTAACAGCCGCGGGGTGTTGAAAAGAAATCACTTGCTTTTGTGAAAGTGCGTCCCAAATACGTGCTGTCCTATCGTTACCCGCAGTTAATACCCATTTACCATCCGGACTAAAAGTTGCGCTATTAACAGGCCATGCTTGATTCATACCGTTGCCGGCTTTGTTACCCGTTATTTTATCAATAATATATGTAGCCCCATCATTACCTGCAGCAAGTATCCATCTTCCATCAGCACTAAAAATCACACTATTGATAATGTCATGTTGAGGAAAAATATTTTTCAATCCGGTATGTGGCAGATACGCCTCACCATCTATTAATAAATTTTTATTTAACTCGTCATCATCGCTTAAACTTGCAGCCGCTCCTATAAAATGAAGGGCATCTAATAGATTGTTTTCGCTCCTTGCCGATTCACTGCTTTTCCAATAATTTAAGGCGAGCTCTTTTTTATTCTTTATATTATTTCTATAGATCGTAACAGCGAATGCCGAGATGAGCATGATTACCGCGATAGTTGCCGCGATAAGAAGTTTCCGGTTCCTTATTTTTCTATATCGCTGTTTTCTTTCTTCCTGTTCACTTTGTTTCAGGTAAAGAATGCTGCTTTGATACCTGGGACTATAGCGTTGTGCCCACTGTTCAACAGGTTTAAAAGAATTGTACCATCGTAAATGTTGCAGTAGTTCATTTCCCGTAAGCAAGTTCTTATATTTTTGCTCATACAGTATAGATGCTTCAACCAGGCGCGAAAATATTTTAGCAGATTCAGCTTCTTCATCAACCCAGCTATTTAATGTGCCCCACTGGCGGATGAGGCTCTCATGTGAGATGTCTATCAGTTCGTCATCTTTATTTTCTATATTATTAATTATAAGAAAACACCGGTTGCCTTCAATAAACCGATTAATAACAGACAGTAGTGTATTTTTATCCGCACCAGTAATAGCTTCCAATTCACTCAGGCGTACCGGCCTGCGGATTTTACGCCCTTTTTCATCTATGCTGGTGAGCGCCTGGAATATTTTTTTTGCAAGAGTAAGTTCGATTGCCGACATTCCGTCCAATGCTTCGTCCGCATGATTAGACAATGCTTTTTCTATTCCACCTATGCTTTCGTAATCTTCTACGGTCAGTTCATCTTTTATACCTGAGTTTTTATTATGATCCCAAATTCGCATCAGTGCATGTTCCAACAGTGGTAGCTCATCTTTTAATAGTTGCGCATCATTCAATAACCTGGCGGTTAAACCTGCGTTTATTTGTCCGTTATATAAGCTCACCGGCCCCTCGATCGTTTTTCGCAATTGTACGCGGTTTAATCGCGGAACCACATACTGGCTTTGGTTCATAGCTTCGGGTAATCCGAAAAATTGTGCGCAGTCGCCAATAAAATCCGACCGCATTGTTATCACCACATAAACCGACAGGTCTGTTTGCGCAGCGAGGTCCAGGAAAATGTTTACAAAATCTACAGCCTCATCTATTTTTTCGGGATCGTTTTGGTTTAAGGAAAAGCGGAAAAGCTCTTCGAACTGGTCAATGAGTAAAAAGAAATTTGTATTGTAAGCCCGCAGCGGAGTTAATATATCCAATATTGCATCAACACCTTCTTCCGTTATTTTATTTTGTAAGTCTGTTGACGAAAAATTTTTATCTACATAGTCCAATTGGCTCAGGATAGCATCGGCAAGGTTGCATAAAGGGCTTTCTCCGGGTTTCATTACTGATACTATCCAACGGTCCAGGTCATTTACAAGGAAACCGGCCTTCAGGCATGGAATTAAGCCAGCCCTTATGAGAGAAGACTTACCGCTCCCTGAGCTTCCGGTTACTGCGACGAAATGATGTTTATGCAGGCGTTGTAATAATTCCAACGTTTGCTCCTGCCTCCCAAAAAATAAAAGGCTCTCTTTACTTTCAAATGGCCGAAGCCCCACAAAAGGATTGCTGGCGGAACTGAAAGTCATGCTGCGGCCTTTAAGCTTTTGAGAAGTAATTGTAGCGCATTCATATCCAGTTGTGCTGTATCACTGTTATTTACCACATTTACTTTAAACTGTTGCTCAGCAATTTTGTCATTAGCCTCTTTGTGTGGAGGCAACATAAAGACAAAAAATTCCTTAACTGGGTATTGGTTGGATAATATGAGTTGCAGGGCTGCTTTCATTCTTTCAGAAACCCATTCGGCGGCTACGTTCCCATAAAAAAATACCAACTTATTTACCTGGCTGATCCTGTCTTCAAGTATATTGATGTTTTTTCTTGGATCGTCCTCTTGTGGATTGATAAAAGGCTGTATCTGGTTTTCCAAAAGGCTTTTACTCAATTCCAACGCATACATCTGGTCATTGTAATGAGTATCCAGCAACACTGAAAGTTTTCCCGTAGCAGGCTGTAAAAGCTGCTTTTTCAATTGTTCCGCAAGGTTCTTTATTTGCTGGGCAAGCTCACTTTTTGTTCCACGGATGTATTCAATTTTATTGGATACCTGCTTTCCGCTATCTAATCCCTGCATAAAAGTTTTATAGGATTCTTCTTCAATAACATTAATATCTAATTCTTTAGGAACCCATATTAATTGTTGTTTCGCATATTGTAAACTTAATTCAACCTGTTTTTGAGGATACCACATAGTATCTACTCCGTCAATTTCCCTCCCGGGGAATTGGTTCAATAAATGCACAGCCAGGGCTGACTCTTTTAGTTTTTCTCTAACAGCCGTTTCATGCAGGTCCGGTTCATCAGGTGGCGGCAAACCTGTTATTATATTAAAGCCTGACTTTTCCAATTCTTTGATAGTAAGCCGCTTTACTTTACTTAACGTTTCCGTTACATCGCCAAAATAAATGGAGAATGCCGGCTTTACTACTACAGGTTTCGCTAATAGTTCTATTAAGATTGCCAGCGAATCGCACAGGTTATTTAATTTCTCTTTGAAAGCAGGTGTATTTGGCTCAAGCCTGTGCCCTTTATATTGTTCGTCATCTTCTTTTACATCATGAAAGTGAAAGCCGCTGGTACCGCTTAATTCCAGTGGCCATTGCGAATACGAAATATTATTCAAGAGGACATTAATGATACGTGAACGGTCCTCTACCTTTAAGCCGATAGCATCATATTTTGCAACATTATAAAAGAGGTCTAACTCTTTTTTACAATAACCGGAATTTAAAAAGGAGGGTGAATTAAGACAGAGAAGAATTGCTGATTTTTTGATCCCATCAGCAATAGCGTCATTGAAGATTACACCACCATCGAGCCTTGCATCGTCCCACCAGATCTTAATTTTCTCTGTACCAACGGATTGCCACAGGGCAACCCTCAATACGTTATAAAATTGCTCTACCCAGCCCTCCTGGTTTTCAATATTAAGATTGTCAGTATGGGAATAACTAATAAAAATGTCATAATCAAATCCTGGTATATAACCCATTAATGTCTCTTATTTATAAATTCTTTAGCCGATAAATTTACTAATCTTTCCCAGACCGGCTTAGTCAACTTTTATTACAATGGACGGTTTTTTGAGGCCCGGTAATATTTTATTAGTACGTGACAGAACACCCCTGAGATCAACGTCTTCCGGTTTTGTGTTTTTATGATTCAGCATGTTAAGCGCCCAGAATGTATAAGTCGTATTTGACGGAAGTGAAAGCTGGATGGTAGATGCAAGATGGGTGCTGCTTTTTGCAGTTGCTTCGGGATTTTTATGGTTGTAAATATCGGACAAAGTATAATAAATTCTATAGGTCTTCGATAAATCGGGAGCATCCAGAACAGGCCTGAAAGGGTCTACATTAGAACTATGGTAAACGATCACGTCAAACGGAAGCAATTGCTTCATGGTAGCTAACAGTAAATGGCCAGGGCTTTCTTCGCTAAATAGCACCCAGTTGTTAAAAACTGGAAATTTTTTCACACGCTCATTACTGTTTGGATGGTGTGAACTTAGTGAAGATGTTTCTTTTGCAGCATTGAAATAGATAAAAGCTGTAGCTGGAGCTTCAGCGGTTAATTCCTGCAGCGTTGAGACCAGGCTTTGCAGTTGATTGTATTGGTTTTTGCTGAGGCCTTTTGAATACAGGCGAAGTTCATATATTAATTCAGACAAGGCCTTATTTATAAAGTTAAGCGATACGCGATCCATAGAATCAACCTGTGTCTTGATATCATCAAGATGGCTGGCAAGATCATTGATCAGCTTAACCGCATTGTCGGGTATCTTGCGCCGGACATTATTTAGTGTGTCTAAATATTTGAGAAATTTATTTTCTTCAAACTTATCCGGTTCAAGGTTTATCGCATGCTCCCTGGTAAAGTCACTCTGGTCGTTTACCGGCACTAAAGGAAATACCGGCAGTTGAGGAGTGTAACTAATTTTAACTTTTTTTACGTCAGCTAATTCAGGGTTTAGCGCAAGAAATAATTCTATCGCGTCTAAAGAATAAGCCGTTCTGTTTTGTGTCAAGGCAAAAGCGATATATTCTTTTATTGGAACCAGCGTATCATGGCCGCCATGTTGCTTATAGGCTGAGTATACATCAAGCCATAAATCGTTAAGCCTTTCTTTGAATGGGAGATAATAATCTTCCGGATCAGGGGGAATACCGTTTCTCCTCCCGCCATATTGAAAGATTTTGCCGCCATATTGAAATGCTTCTATACGGCTGTATCCATTATTATCAATGGTGATGGGCGAATTAGGATTAGCGCTTACCGCTCTCACACGAATTGCATATCTTTTACCTTCCTGCAGAACATTTCTATTCAGGTTGGTATCAAGAATGAAAGTGGTTGAGGGCAATGCAGTTTTACGAAATACAAAAGGATTGTTTATTGCATCATTCACGTTTTGATTGGCGAATAATTCCCTGATTTCGAAATCATAAGTATACCCGCCTGCCGGCAAGCCGCAGGTAGATTGGGGAGGTGTCCAGGTAAAAACAACGGGAGAAGCAGGCTGTACAAATCCAATATCGGAATTGATATTTAAGTTGCTTACCGGCTGTGTAAATTGAGGTGCACCACCGGCCTGGTAGCAAATAGTAAACGTGCCACAGCCAAGGTTAGGATCTGATGCATTACCTCCAATTGTCCCATCAGGATTAATATACCGGGCAGAAAAACATATACGGTAATTACCATCCGGCAATTTGATGTTGTTATTGGCATCTTTAATAGAAGCTAAATCAATACCCTCGGTAACTAAATTGGCTTCATTAAAATTACCAAATGCACTTAATATTTGATTCGGCGAGAGTTGCGTTACACCTGGTGTTAATGTAACAGGTATTTGTTGCTGGTAATTAGGATTTAGCGATATTGAAAATGGTGAAGGTGAAATACGTTCAATTTTACCAAATAGTTTTACTTGTGTATTGCAGAAGGCTGATTACTAACTTGTAAATTCGCGACTAATGCCTCCCGGCGATATTGCTTGCGACATAACCGGGTTAACCTGGGGTTTTACTATTGTATTTATTTGCACACCATTTACCGGAGCACAATTAATTGTAAAAGTTGCCACATCCAAGGTTAGGGTCTGATGCATTATCACCTAAGCCATCTAGCAATATACTGCATAAAAACAAATACGGTAATTACCATTAGGTAACCTGATATTACTATTTCGCATCTGTAATTGTTGCCAGATCTATATCGATGTTATTCCAGTTGTTTTCATTAAAATTACCAAACGCATCGTTATTGCTGGTGGATGTAAGTATTGTACGGTACTGGCGGGCGGAATTAATGTTATGGTATCCTGTGGAATTTATTCTGGGTTTACATTAATTGTAAATGGCGAAGGAGAGATACGCTCAATTTTCCCAAATATTTTTACCCGGTGTATTGCATGCACCCTGTGGGATTATTATATTGTAAAGTAGAAGTTGACTCCAACGGCTGATAACATTTGGCCGATAACAGGATTAATAGGCGGATTGACTATTGTATTTATCAGCACACCGTTTGCCGGTTGCGTGCAGGAAACAATGGTAAAAGGATTGCTGCAGCCCACCATTAGGGTCAGTGATCAGACAGGTCACATTGCTGATTCATTACTTCGCATAAAAACAAATTTTGTAAATGCCTTCGGCAACCTGATGCTATTGCGTATTGGGATCTCTCAGAGATGCTAATGTAGACTAGTCAGGTGGAATCTAAATTTTCTGGACTAAAATTACCTATCGCATCCAATTGCCAACTGGTTGATTAAGTGGGCATCGTTTTACCATATTCGGAGTCGCACCCGCTTTACATGGTAAGGTAATTGATGTTGATAATCCTTGGACTGTAACGATATTGTAAATCGGTGAAGGTGAGATACGACTCAATTGTTCCATAAATAGGGGCAGCTGGTTATGTAACAGCTGAATCATTAGTAAAAACAGAACATGGCTCTACCGGAGAAATATACCTGTTTATGTCGGCAATCGCCGGGAGACATGGCATTCGTGTAGATAGTTACACTATATGTTATTGCTGGGCAAACAGCGGTTAAATAAACCCGTATAAAGCAACACTAACAATAATAATTTAAATAAGGACTCCTGTGAAGCAGCAATGGAACCTGTTAATACTAAGTATGGTTGTTCTGCGGAATTGTTGTACAGGGAAGTATGTGACATCTTTGTATAATAAATTCTTTATTTAATTTCAATTCCACTAGGACAGTTGAATTTATTGCAAATTCTTTGCTCTATTGAAGTTATATCTAAATAGTTCTTTCATCATATTTCTTTTATAACATCAGTAAATTGAATAATTGTATGATATACCACCTGAAAAATTCTTCGTCGCAACAGCGTATGGGAAAGTTTGATTAACCGCTTTAATAATTGCATTATTAGGCGGGGTGTATACATAATAAGCAAACAAGTTGAACGAATGGCGCTTTGCACGATAGCCGACATTCGCAGAATAACTTATATTATTTTCAGTACTGATATTGGAAAATTTATTTGAATAATAGCCGAAGTTGCCTTGTATATTAAGGCTTTTATTTTTTAATAACTGGGCCGATGTCCCCAATGTAACGCCGTTAGAAGTATACGAATTTGATTCCTGTTTGTACCGGGAGAATAAATAATTCAAAGAAAAGCTCAACGCCTGCTTAATTAAAGACAATGTATAGCTTCCGGAAGCAGATAAATTTTTACTGTTGGATCGTGCGGCAGTAGTTTGGTTTTTATCTTTTAAACTTTGTAAACTTACGTTGCCACTAATGAAATGCATTTTATTGCCTTTTGATATATAGTAAGATGGGCTTATATTGAATTGTGATATTCTCTGTTTCAAAAAAAGCGTGTCGTTTAAACGAAGTGAATCAAACAATATAAGATTTCCCTTTCTTTGCTTTAAGTTATACCCGGAATAATTAACGTTTACGCTCAAATGCTGGCTAAGTATAGTATTGATATTAATATTTCCTACCTGTGTTCTCAATTCAACAGGGAGTGTATTATCCAGATTGTTATGCTGCTGCGACAAATTCGTGCTTACATTTAATTTCCCTTTTGCCATAGAATAATTATTATCCAAATTAACCAGCTCTATGTCATTAAGCAAGTAAGGCGTGCCCAGCGATTTATAATTAGGTTGGATTCTTCTATAGCTAAGGCTGCCATTATACTTATGTGAATAGTATGATAAAGAAGACTGCGCCGCATAGCTGGCTAATGTGCCTGCATTGTTGGGTAAGAAATTATTAATAAATTTCTTTAATCCCTTATAAGATGAATCCAATCCTTTATTATTAACGGACAAATCACCGATCAAACCACTTATCGCCATATCGCCTGTGAGAATCATTCGCTTCTTAAGCATGGTAAGCCTGAAGGTTGTACCCAGCACCGCATTTTCCTGCGCACGTATAAAATTCTTTGTATTGATATTTAAAATGGAAGCAGAGGTGCTGTCATCTTTGGCATGAAAATAAATAAAGTCGAGATACCTCGATGAATTACCGATACCAATTTTAAAGCCATAGCCTTTACGGGAGTATTGTGGAAATCTAAAACGCCCGGGAATTGTATCTTCATTAAAGGCTTTATTAAGCCGGCCGTAAAAGGCGGCAAATCGAAATTGTTTAGGATTTAATTCAAGGCCAACGCCTTGAAAAGTTTGCCCGCCGAATGTTAAAGGTGAGAAAGGGATATAGCGATAACCCAAATGCAGTATCGCCCACTTATAGGTAGGGCTGATGCCAAACTGAACGTAGGTAGCCTGGCGGCTATTGCCGTATTGATTTACTATAAATGAAAGTGGTAATGTAACCGCATTTACTTTTGCTACAAAATTGCCGTTCACATTCCAGGAAAAAGATGGCCTTGAATAAAATTGCTCATTAGAACTGTAAAAATTTGCGGATGCACCTACAGTTCCCCGGATTGTAAAGGGATTCGTTTTTCCAGCGGTATTATTTTGTTGAGCATGTAGTAAATAACTATAGCACATACAAATTATTACACAACAGATACTTTTAAAATATGACATAGCTTGCCATTTTTTTATTAAATGTGTATATGGGATTTTACAAAAATGTTTTCAAGAGAAGGGAATAAGGGCTTACCTGTGTGTGTAGTTCTGGTGAATTAAAATTAATAATTTAAATTAATATTTCTAAACCCTTGTATAAAAAAAGTTTTCTGGAAGAATAACCTTAATTTTTAATTTGTAATGTATTTCATTGGGAACCTTTCCAATGGAAAGTTTCAAATGCGCCGGGTTAAGAGTCCAGGAAATAAAGTAACGAATTTGCCTGCACGCCACTGCTGGTAATTTGATAAGCTACGCTTTCATCAAAGCGTTGTTTATAAAAACGTTTTAGTAAATTGAGCTTACTAAGGCAAGCAAACTAATTCAAACAAACTTTTCTATGCATCAGCCATCAAGCGGTTTTGGATTTCGTTTGTTGAGATTTATCTCCCAGTTATTAAAATCTCTCTGGCTTTTCTTTCCGGGTATATTATTCCTGTTGCTCCCGGTATTTTGCTTTTGGATGCTTGGCCAGGGAAAAGATATTATCGTTGCATTTATAGATAACGATCTGGCCAAAAGCTTTTTTCATTTCAACTACACGCGCACGCTGTTCTTTTTGATCATTGGCTTTTGGGTATATGTAAGCTGGTATTCTTCAAGAATCATAGCCTACATAAAAAAGAAACAACAGGAAAAAAATATAACAGATATAGCCAGGATGGCCAGCAATAAAGAGCCGTTAGTAGATAATCATTTCACCCAAACGTTTCATGAGGTTGGCCAACCTTTCCTGGATGAGTTTCCACGCATAATCGGGAATGCCTGTTTTTTAATACTGGAACTTGCGGTGTTGCAATTGCCTGTTTTAAACCATCCGATTAATACTACAGTAGCAGGAATTATTTTTATTTGTACACTTATCATTATCCGGTATATAAATAACTGGATAGATAAAACACAATCGAAAAAACGATCATTCAGAAATACATTTTGGGTATTATTCTGGGTGTTCATTGCGCTGGTAATTGCAGTAAGCTTTATTGGAGAGATTGATATCCTTACGCTCTTCTTTTTATTACTGTTTTTTCATGTGGTATTTATTTACTACACCAACCTGCGGCGTGCTGAAATGGAAAAAAAAGCGTTGGCTGTAAAAATGGAAGTGCTGCGGGAAGATAAGACCAGACATGGCTTGAGAGAACAATGGATTTCTTTTGTATACCGCGTAAAGAAAAAGGATACTATAAATACTTTTTGCTATATTAGCCTGGCTGGGATTGCTTTGTATTTTATCAATATTATTTCCCTTTCCTTTGCCAGGCACACAGGCCCTTTTTCTACTATTATACTTGCTTTTGCTGTATTGCTTGCTTTTGGAAATGTAGTAACCGCCTTTTCGGTGCGTTCAAAAGTTAATTTTCATTCTATACTTTTTTTATTGGCTTTTATTATAGGCGGCCTTCATGAAACACATTATGTAAGAACAAATGAACTTACTGCTCATGATAACGGATTCCTCAAGAAGGCCTCAGTTGCAAAAATATTTAACCCAATGGCTAAGCAAAGAGATGTATTGGCAAACACTTCGGACAGTGGTTACGACATTTATTTTGTAATGGCCAACGGTGGTGCGTCCCGATCAGGTTACTGGACAGCTTCTGTGTTGGGGAAAATAGAAGATTCATTACTTATTCATGATACCGGTAACATACGATAACAGCAGATTTTCCGATCATATATTTTGTTTGTCAGGTACTTCGGGCGGCGGAGTCGGGGTGGCAACTTTTTTCTCTTTGCTGCGCGATAAACAAAATAAGAGAAGTATTTATTCACGTTCGGCCCAGGCTTTTTTGAAGCAGGATTATTTTACCTACACATTTGCGAGGATGCTTGGGCCCGGACTTTTTCAATTATATCGTTCCTTTTAGCGCTAAAATGGATCAGGGCTGCTGCGCTTGAGAACTCTTTTGAAACCTCTGCACGCGAATAAAAATGATAGCTGTTTTGGAAGTGCCGTTCTATGATAATTTCTCAAACTTTCCTGCATTAAATAAAGACAGCACCATCAATCTTCCAATATTATGCATCAACACTACCCGCATGCAGGATGGAAATCCGGGTGTGGTCACCAATCTCAATCTTAACCTCGATTCGACTGTTTTTGATAACCGCGTTGATGTGATAAAATTATTGAATACAACCGTGGATATCAGCCTTACTTCGGCTGCTGTTTTGGGCGCACGTTTTCCTTACCTAAGCCCCGCCGGCAGAATTGGGAATAATTATTTTGTTGACGGCGGATACTTTGATAATTCCGGTGCCGGGGTAGTACAGGAAATGATAAGAGCGATTATCAATATCGGTAAAAAAGATAGCATAGAGCACGGTGCAGGCAGCATCTTATACCAACAGGTACGTAAGCTCCATTTCAAAATTTTGCATATCACTAATAGCCCGGTTATTTTAGATTCAAATAATATAAAAAGCGTTGCTCCTATTAAGAATGACATGTTGTCGCCGATACTAACTATTATGGGGGCGTACGATATGCAAACCACCGTAAACGATCTAAGGCTTATTAATTTCATCGAATGACATTAATTCATTTTCCATTAATAAAGCCGATTATACTCAAATACCTTTGTATGAAGATTCTGCTGAATGGAAAAAAGACCCGCTTAACAAAAGGTACAAAACAGAACCGTCTTATGCGATGAATTGGTTTATGAGCGATACCACCTTAAGACGAATAAATGCCCGGTTGTTAAAAAGCCCCCGGTTAAATAATTTAATAAGCAGGATGAAGGCTGAAAGAAGCAATAATAATCTTTAATAATATAAAATAATTGCATAGTTATTTACACGTAATTTTAGGTGATGAATGTGAGCACGAATTGGTGGAGTACACGATGTACCGGTCACAATTTAGGGCTTGCTTATAGTAACTACACTCTCCTATAAGTTTGCATGAATAACGTTCAATAACACTGCTTCCGCCAGGCTTATATATTTACTTAGTCTAGGCTTCAAGTAAACGTAATTAGAAAATTTAATAATATTTTTGAACTGCCAATTACTCAGGTTTATGAATAAATATATCGGTCCGGCATCGCGCGATTTTATTGAGTCCATATTGGTTTTACTTTTATTCCTGGCGCTAATGCTGGCACTATATGACGTGTTGCGCGTATTTTTTGGTGTGCTCACATTTGCACTTATTTTTTCTGTATCTTTTGTAAAATCCTTCGCACGATTGGTTAGATTTTTAAAGAACAGGCATAAACTTGCAGCCGTTATTTATTCAATAATACTGATAGGAATTATAGCGGTTCCTTTAGTATATATATTTTCTTCGTTTAGCCATCGTATTAAAGATGCAATAGTATTGGTTAATGAAATCAAAGAAAAGGGCCTTCCTCCTTTGCCCGTGTGGCTTTTACATCTCCCATTAATTGGTGAACAGCTTTCAGGTTTTTGGTTGAAATTGCAATCGAGCCCGCAGGAAACTTTTATGGTTCACGGGCAACAGCTAAAAATTATCCTACTCCACATTGTGACAAGCGGTGTAGGTATATTAGGTGTTACGCTGCAGCTTGTTATTGGTATTATAATATCCGCGGTATTTCTGGTGCGCAGCGAAACATTTTTGATACCGGTTAAAGACAACCCTGCAACATTTATTGGGAGAAAAAGCCGGGCGATCTTTACTGGAAGCAACCGCTCTTGCAATTAAGGGCGTTTCTATTGGAGTAATGGGAGCTGCATTTATATCGGCAGTACTTTCCTGGATTGGCCTTGCCATTGCCGGAATACCTTTTGCTCTGGGCCTTTCAGCAATTATATTTTTCCTTGGTATTGATTCAAATAGGCCCGCTGTTGGTATGGATACCTTTGGTAATATGGATGAGTACGCAAGGCCATCCCGGAAATACCGCTTTCCTCATAATTTATGGGGTAGCGCTTTTAATAATTGATGCGGTTTTAAAACCAATACTTATTGGAAAAAACGGGGGAAAAATTCCCTTTCTTGTTTTATTCCTGGGAGTTATTGGAGGCATCGCGGCATGGGGCTTTACGGGCATGTTTAAAGGCGCTATTATTTTAACGATTTTTTATACCCTTTTTAATTCGTGGCTGGAAGAGAGAAATATAAAAGCTACTGGTAAAACAGTTACCACGCCACAATAGCCTCGCACTGTTACATTCAGCTATTCTGTCATTGCCCCATTTATCACTTCGGCACATTAGCTTTAAGATAATTATTTTAATTTCAGTCTTCAATATTTTTAAGGCCGCTATAAATTTCATGTCATGTAACGATAATGCAACTAAATTACCAAGCCCTGGTATGTAGTCGTAAACACAACCCTTGTCTATATTAATTTTGTTAGTGTTTCGTTGTTTAAGAATGGCTTTGAAAGATATTGGTGTGTGGCCATGAATTAATATCCTGTTCCTATTTTCGCTTTATCAAAATATTCATCTCTTGTCCAAAGCATTGCTTCTTCGTCTCTAAAAGGATCGTCTATGCTGAAATTTAGCCCGGCATGAACAAAAATATACTTATTGGTAGCTATAAACAGCTTTGTTTCATTTAAGAACGTAAGATACTTCTCCGGTAATTCCTTAACCGACGTAATTCCGAAGCTTTTTAATGTTTCTTCTCCCCCGTTTCTTAACCACAAAATAATCTTTTCACGGTCAATAGTTGAATCCAGCATCATCTGCTCATGGTTGCCTCTTAATGTGTGTATCTGGTAACCCTGAAGCCTCAGATCAATAATAAAATCAATGACTCCCTTACTATCATTTCCCCGGTCAATATAATCGCCTATACAATAAATTTCATCTGATTTTTGAATGGATAATTTTTCTGTTAAAAGTATTTTAAATGTATGAAAGCAACCGTGTATATCACCTATCGCAAATATTCTGTTCATGATAATATTGTATTTTCTGTTGTTCCTGTATCGGATTGTATCGATTTTGAATTTATTTAAGTAAATTGGAAAGTTTATAAACACCGGAAAATAAATATAACGAACAAAATATAAATTAAGTATTATTGGAATATCTTTTCTTTCAGGATATTTGAATTTTATTAAATAACAATAACGATCTGCTCTATATGAAGCCTTCAATACTTGTTATAGGTAGTTCCAATACTGATATGGTGGTGAAAGCGCCGCACCTTCCGGCGCCCGGCGAAACTATTTTGGGAGGAATGTTTATGATGAACGCCGGTGGCAAAGGCGCTAACCAGGCAGTTGCTGCAGCAAGGCTTGGCGGGGCGGTAACTTTTATTTGTAAAACCGGGTAATGATATTTTTGGTAAGCAAGCCGCCACAGCTTTTTAAACAAGAAGGCATTGATACCGCTTATATTCTTGAAGATCCACTGCAACCTTCCGGGCGTTGCATTAATCACTGTCGATGACCACGCAGAGAATTGTATTGTAGTGGCATCAGGGGCCAATGCACATTTAACTGCAAAGGACCTTATGCCGGCTAATGGGTGTTTTGAAAATGCAGCCATTGTTTTACTGCAATTGGAAATTCCGGTTGAAACAGTTTCTTATGCGGCATCGGTTGCTGCCGGTCTTAATAAAAAAATTATTTTGAATCCCGCGCCGGTGTGTGTATTAAGTGATGAATTGCTGAAGTATATTTCAGTTATTACGCCGAACGAAACAGAAGCTTCGATGCTTACAGGATATCCGTTACTGATGAAGTAACAGCGGAACAGGCTGCAAGATTATTGCAGGCAAAAGGTATTGCTACGGTTATTATAACCTTAGGCTCTAAGGGTGCATTGTTGTTGCATGAAAATACCTGCATACTTGTTCATGCACCGATGGTATCTGCAGTTGATACTACCGCTGCCGGAGATATATTTAATGGTGCATTGGCTGTAGCACTTATCAGAAAAGAAGAGCTATGCCGGAGGCGGTAGAGTTTGCCTGCAAAGCGGCAGCTATTTCAGTTACACGAATGGGAGCACAGGCATCGGCGCCGTTTAGGAGTGAGGTGTGAATGGTGAGTTGTAAATGGTGAGTTGTAGATTGTGAAATAATAGGGTCCACTTATTTAGGAGGTGACAGAATCGTGAGCTGACAGAAATGCGAAGCAATTAACATTGGACGATAAATCGAGCGTTAGCTATAAACCAATTAACCAATTAACCAATTAACCAATTAACGAATTAACCAATTAACTAAATAACCATAACTAATTAACCAATTAACCAACCGGTTATATGAAAAAAATTTTGAGCATTATTTTTTTATTTGGATGGAGTATTTCTTTTGCGCAAAATCAAAAACCAGTCGCCATTATTTTTGACACCGATATAGCACCGGATTACGATGATGTGGGCGCGATGGCATTACTGCATGCTTTTGCTGACATGGGTGAAGCAAAAATTCTGGCTACGATTTCATCCAATGCTTTTGAAACAACAGTTGCAACGTTGTCTGTATTAAATACTTATTTCAACCGGCCTTCGATTCCAATTGGAATAACGAAAACTGCTTTGCCAAACAGGAACTGTCAGCAGCAATGGGCCCAGGCTATTATTGCAAAATATCCGCATCCGCTGCAATCGAACGATGCAGCTATGGATGCGGTAAAATTGTACAGGAAACTATTATCGTCGCAGCCTGATAAAAGTGTAACAATTGTAAGCGTTGGTTTCTTCACCAATTTGGCCGGTTTACTTAATTCCACGGCCGATGAATATTCATCACTAAACGGTAAAGAGCTTGTAGTTGAAAAAGTAAAGCATTTAGTCTCTATGGCCGCCCGCCTGGATAAAGACAGCACAGGGGGCTATGAATTCAACGTGATGGTTGATGCTAAGGCATCACAAAAGGTATTTTCAGACTGGCCAACACCTGTTATTATCAGCGGGTTTGAAATCGGGGAAAAAATATTGACTGGTATTCGCCTCACACATAATGAAAGCATTCAAAACAGCCCGGTTAAAGATGCGTTTGAAATAGCACTATCAAAAGACAAAAATACTTCCGGCCGCAATAGCTGGGATGAAACAGCGGTGCTCGTTGCCGTGCGCGGAATAGGTCCATACTTTGGCTATAGAAAATTAAATTTTGAAATAAAAGACGATGGTAAAAATGTTTTAATACCCGGCGACAAATTCACTTATTTAACATTCAAACAAACACCGGAAGAAATTGGAAAAGTGATTGAAGATTTAATGATGCATCAACCGAAGAAGAAGTAGCTATCAGCCTTGAGCTGTGAGCTATGAGCTATAAAATCAATTAGCCAATTAACCAATAAACTAATAAGGCAATAAACCAATTAACCATTCACAATAACCCTACATGAAAAAAATATTGGTATTGATGTCATTTCTTTTTGGATTACAAAATATGCATGCGCAAAAAACCATTACCATCTCCAAAGACATTTTGAAAGACAAAATTAAGGGAGGCTGGGCCGGGCAAACCATTGGCGTTACATTTGGCGGCCCTTACGAATTTCGTTTCCAGGGTACGTTTATAGGAGACTACCAGCCGCTGGTTTGGAATGATAGCCTTGTGAAAAAAAATATGCTGGAGAATGCCGGCCTCTATGATGATTTATACATGGACCTTACGTTTGTTGACGTGTTTGAAAAGCAGGGGCTAAATGCACCGGTTGATTCTTTTGCTAATGCATTTGCACATGCCGGGTACATGTTGTGGCATGCCAACCAGGCCGCCCGTTATAATATCTTAAATGGTATCAAAGCGCCACAAAGCGGCGCATGGCAAAATAATCCCCATGCAGATTGTATAGACTACCAGATTGAAAGTGATTTTTCCGGCCTTATGAGTCCCGGTATGCCCAATACTGCCGCGGCGATCGGTGACAAAATCGGGCACATCATGAATTACGGGGATGGCTGGTACGGTGGCGTATTTGTTGGTGCAATGTATGCCCTTGCTTTCACCTCAAACGATATCAGTTACATGGTGAAGAGGGCTTTGGATATGGTGCCAGTAAAAAGTGAGTTTTATCAATGTATTCACGATGTAATTGAGTGGCACAAAAAATATCCGGGCAACTGGAAGCAGACCTGGCTGCAGGTTCAGGAAAAATGGGCCAATGATATCGGCTGCCCTGAAGGCGTTTTTGCCCCATTTGATATTGATGCAAAAGTAAACGCTGCTTACGTGGTAATAGGCTTACTTTATGGAGATAACGATTTCACGAAGTCTCTTGAAATTGCTACCCGTTGCGGGCAGGATGCGGATTGTAATCCGTCAACGGTTGGCGGAATATTGGGCGCATTGCTTGGTTACAATAAAATACCTGCCTATTGGAAACGTGGCCTGCAACAGGCAGAAGATATCGATTTCAAATACACCACGATGAGCTTACATAATGTATACGAAATCAGTTACAAACACGCTTTACAAAATATAGAAAAGAATGGCGGTACGGTGAATGCAAATGATGTTATCGTGAGGCTGCAGGAGCCGGTTGCCGTAAGGTTTGAAAAAAGCTTCGACGGCCAATATCCTGTTGCTATGGCCGCTGTAAAATGGAATACAGGCAAAGACGAGATAAACTTTGATTTTGACGGAATTGGTTTTGTTTTGAAAGGTGATGCATCGCAATGGGACAGTCAATCAACGTATGTATTCAATACCGAATTATACGTTGACGGCAAATTAGTTGAAACGCCCAATCTGCCTGTAAGCTATACTACGCGCCGTTATGATCTTGCCTGGAGGTACCAGCTCCCTAAAGGAAAACATACTGTAAAAATGAAAATACTCAATCCATCAAAGGAATATGAAATCAGGGCTTCCGAGGCGATCATTTATTCAGATAAACCTGTTGACGGGATGCAGTTAAATATTGATGCAGCCAAAAAACAAGCCAGCCAGTAATAAAACAATCATCATGTTTATCATACAAAATTATTCAACAGCAATTGTATTCTGCATCATTACTATGCTATGCTGGGGATCGTGGGCTAACACGCAAAAGCTTGCCGCAGCCACGTGGCGCTTTGAATTATTTTATTGGGATTATGTCTTGGGGATTTTGCTGCTCTCCCTGGTTTTTGCATTCACGCTCGGCAGCAATGGAATCGGGGGAAGAAGTTTTATAGAAGACATCCGGCAGGCAGATAACAGCAATATTTTTTCTGCTCTTGTTGGCGGCATCATTTTTAATGCCGCCAATATCTTATTAGTTGCGGCTATTGCAATTGCAGGAATGGCCGTTGCTTTCCCGGTTGGCATTGGCCTGGCACTTGTAATTGGTGTAATTGTAAACTATATTGACAATCCCGTGGGAGATAAAGGCCTGTTATTTGGAGGTGTTGCATTAATTGTACTGGCTATTTTACTTAATGCAAATGCTTACAGAAAAATGCAGTTGGGTAATAAAAATACTTCTTCAAAGGGCTTATTGCTTTCTATTGTTGCCGGTGTGCTGATGGGTTTTTTTTATAAATATGTCGCCGCTTCCATGTTCCCGGATTTTAATGTTCCGGAAGCTGGTAAACTTAGCCCATATACAGCAGTTGTAATTTTTGCTACAGGTATTTTAATTAGTAATATTTTGTTTAACAGCTTGCTGATGCGCAGGCCATTTACAGGTACACGGGTTAGCTATTCAGACTATTTCAAGGGAGGTTTACAAAACCACGTAACGGGTATTCTTGGAGGCGCTATCTGGTGCGTGGGAATGTCTTTCAGCATTATTGCCTCTGGTAAGGCAGGGCCGGCAATCTCTTATGGCCTGGGCCAGGGTGCTACAGTAATTGCGGCCATTTGGGGCATTTTCATTTGGAAAGAATTCCGCGATGCCCCTAAAGGCACCGCTGCTGTTTTAAATGTTATGTTGCTGGTTTATTTAGCGGGGTTAAGTTTAATCATTGCGTCCCGATAAAAAGAAGTGTTTTGAAGAAAGGAAAAATCCAATCAGAATGCGTGTCTGAAAATCATGCATTTTGTTTATGCAGCTATTATTTCGCTACATTGTCACAATAATCATTAACCATTACTAAATAATATTCTCAAAAAATCAAGTATGAAGAAGCAATGCTATCATTTGAGCTTCGCAATATGTTTAATAATTGTGAGTATCGTGCCTTCTTGTAATCAACGCGAAATAAAGCCGGCAGCAAACAATGCAAGTAACGATTCATCTGGTAAGGCAAATATCAGCCTGCAATTAATAACCGACCAGATCCCATCGCCCATAGCGCTGGGCGTTCCTGCAGATGGAAGCAATCGCCTTTTTATTTGCCAGAAAGAAGGTAAAGTATGGATCATAGAAAATGGCAAGATGCTCACCGAACCTTTTTTAGATGTAAGCAATCAACTGGTAAAAATTAATCCCGGTTATGATGAGCGAGGCCTGTTGGGAATTGCCTTTCATCCCGCCTTTAAAACAAACCATAAATTTTACGTGTACTATAGTGTGCCATCCAATGCAAGTGGCAGCGATCACAAAGGAATATTGGTGGAATACCAGGCGGCTGCAAATAATATTAACACGGCAGACATGTCGACTAAACGGGTATTGCTGGAAGTAGAAGAGCCCGAATCAAACCATAATGGCGGCAACCTCGTATTTGGCCCTGATGGCTATTTATATCTCAGCCTCGGAGATGGCGGAGGCGCAGGAGATGAGCATGGAACCTATGGCAATGGCCAGAACCTAGCAACATTACTTGGCAAAATTTTAAGGATAGACGTAAACGCATTGCCTTATGGCGTGCCAAAGGATAATCCTTTTGTCAATACGCCAGGTGCCCGCCCGGAAATATGGGCATACGGCTTGCGCAATACCTGGCGTTTTTCATTTGACAGGGCCACTAAACAATTATTTGCAGGCGATGTGGGACAAGATAAATATGAAGAAGTAGATATTATTACAAAAGGAGGTAATTATGGCTGGCGTATTAAGGAGGGCTTTCATGATTATGATGAACATAATACCGCTCCTAAAAGCACGCTTATTGATCCGATATATGAATATGGCCATGACCAGGGAATCAGCATTACAGGCGGCTATGTTTATCGCGGTAAGCAGATCCCTGGATTACAGGGAAAATATGTATATGGTGATTATAATGGACGAATGTGGGCACTCACAAACACAAGTAATAAATGGATAAACAGTGACCTTGAAGTGTCTAACAAGCCCAATGAAATGCAGATATACAGTTGGGGTGAAGATGAAACCGGAGAACTGTATGTACTCGTTAACTTTTCACGGCGGTGGTAAAGGTGCGGTGTATAAACTTACGAAATAAGGTGGCATATTGGGTCGTTAATTAGTTAATTGGTTAATTAGTTTATTGGTACACTTTTAACACATGATTATAATTGCCTTACCGCTGACCATTACTATTGACATATTGACTCAAAATTTCGCCGCAACAGTTATTCCATATGTCTTCGGATCACCAAGATGAACGGCGCCAAAATCATAAGCATAAGCAATATATTTTTTGTTGCCAAGATTCCTGCCCCAAAAAAATACATCAATATGTTTTGAAGAAATACCAACCCGCACATTTAATAAACTATAAGGTGTTTGCGAAATGGTATTCGCCACATCAAAATATTCTTTGCCCAGGTTAAACCATTCGCCGCGCGTTATCATTTTAATATTATGGTTTGATGAAACAAAAAAGCTGTATTGAATAGCTGCCATGGAAGTAGTTCGCGGGGTAAAAATTTGTTTCCTGCCATTGAGGTCAACAACAGAACCATTTTGAGAAACCTTAAGTGCATCGTATGTGGCATTGGTATATCCAAAATTATAATCAACCTGTAAGCCTTTTGCGGGAGCTGCAGACAGCTCAAGCTCTGCACCCTTGCTGGTAAGCTTTCCCGTATTTTTTGTTACAGTAATAGCATCGGGCAAAATTAATGTAGGCACCTGTGCATCCGCTACACGTGTATAAAACAGCGTTACATTTAAATACAACCTGCTTTGAAAAAATTATTTTTTATGCCCGCTTCAATATTGTTGCTGTATTCAGGCTTATAAGGATATAAAGGTGGCTGCGAGGGATCAGAAGATAATTGCGTAAGCCCGCCGGTTCGGTACCCGCGGCTGTATGTAGCAAATAAATTACTAGTTGCGGCCAGAGAAAAATTCAAACCAACCTTTGGCGATACCGCGTTGAAATGCAGGGTAGCTGACGTATCCGGGCGAATAACAAAAGGGGCTTCACCATCTTTCTCGTATTCGCCTAACACAGATAAGTTTTTATTTTCATAATCATAACGCATGCCGGCAATCAATGAAACTTTTTATTGATAGCATAGCTTACCTGCCCGTACAAAGCAATTCCCGTATTTTTTGCTTTTGAAGTATTGATGAGAGAAAAATTTGAATCAGGAGCGCCAACCAATGCCGCATCTTTTCCAAAATGAGTTGCCTGTTTGGTAGGGTTGTACTGGTAAAAGAAATAACTGCCCACGGTCCATTTAAAGGGCGATGTTGTATTACCCGGTGAAGTAAATTTTATTTCCTGTGTAAATACTTTTACTTTATTCCAGTTACCGCCATAATTATTTATTACTGTTACTGCATCGGCCGGGGAAAAATCTCCGTCAAGTGGTGCATTGTAATAACGGTAGTTTGTTTGCCATGCAGTTAGTGAAGTAAAGTTAAATGAAGTTCCTTTGTGGTCCAGAGAAAGAGATGTGTTCAAGGTGTTGTCAATCATTTTTGCAACCGCATCCTGGCTTAACTGAAATGGGTTTTGCAAAGCATCTTCCACGCCATTAACCAATGGAAATGCGCCATTATTCCGGTTATCCTGATGTTTTAAATTTAGCGAGGCCGACCATTGTGCAGACGGAATAAACCTGAGATAATAATTACCGGCAAAGCTTTGTTGTTTGTCAAAAGAAGTATTGTTAAATTGTTGGTATAAAAACCATTACGGGTATTAAACACGCCTGAGGCGCCAAAAAATAATTTGTTCTTGATAAGCGCTGCGCGAATGCCGGCGCTTAAACGCCACAATCCATAATTACCAATATTTAGTTCGGCAAAGCCATTTGTGGCATTAGTGGGTTGTTTGGTAATGATATTGATGACGCCGCCCATTGCATTTCTTCCATATAAAGTTCCCTGTGGGCCACGAAGCACTTCAATTCTTTCTATGTCATTCAGTGAAGCAATATACGTATCCAAACCAAACTGGTTTACACCATCAACGTAAGTTGCTACCGCCGGGTCATAGGAAGTAGTGACAATGCCACGTATGGATGTTACATTTCGTTCATCGCCGGGATTATTGGAATATAAATTCGGGACAATTGCTGTTAATTCTTTATTATTCCACAACCTGTATTGTTCCACTTGTTTGGCAGAAATTGCTGTGATGCTTATGGGAATATTTTGCAGCGTTTCCTCATTTTTTTGAGCAGTCACTACCACTTCATCCAGGGTTTTTGCAGCATCTGGCAGGTAAATATTTATAGTTTCATTTGCAGTGGCTAACTGTTATATTTTTATTTACGGTTGCATAGCCGGCAGCAGAAACAGAAAGTATATAATTGCCCCGGGACGTATTTTTCAAACTGAAATTTCCATCCGCATCACTAATGGCGGAAAAATTTGTATTGAGCAAATAAATAAAAGCATTGGGAACAGGAAGCGCATGATCTCCGGTTATTTTTCCTGTGATCTTTTGGGCATTTACAATGTTGTAATCAGCATTAATAAAATAAAGCAGATTTTTTTATGAAACATGTAAGGTTTGGTTTTATAGTACTGCAAATTAGCTACAGTGAAGGAAGAAGAAAAAATACTTTTTTTGAAACATTTCTTGCGCGGCCGACCGGAATATTTAAAGTATCATGACCAACGCCCCGGGATTGCCTGTAAACATACACATTTGTCCTATTACTCAGCTTTATGATGTTCTTATGTCGCTGGTGAAAAATATTGTACCTATATGGCGAAAATGAGTGCCGGATGAACATTATAAATGCAGTAACAATAGAGAAGCTATGACTTTCGTTATTTTGATTTCCTCAATATCCGTTTCCTGTGTTGCAGGCCCCATGCCTGTAATTCTTCAATTAGTTTTTCAAGTGTTTTGCCATATGGCGTCATGGCATATTCCACGATAACAGGTACGGTATCATATACTGTTCTTTTTACCAGCTCATTCATCTCCAGGTCCCTTAATTCTTTTGATAACATTTTGTCTGTAATGCCGGGTATTTGTTTTGCCAGTTGGCTAAAGCGCCTGTTGCCGAACGATAAGGCAATAATTATTGGAAGTTTCCATTTACCGCTTAAAATATCCAATGCATCCCTTACAGGAATGATCGCTTTCGTACACCCCTCGTGTGTTCTTTCTGTCTTTTGCTGTATTGTTTTTTCCATATAAATTATTTAACTATCTTAAAGTATAGTGCTATACTTTGGATAGTACTATATAAAGTATAGTAAATATAGGTATATTTGCATTCTAAACAAAAATTATAAAACATTTATCATGGAAAATACAACATGGGTTTTAGACCCCACACATTCAGAACTACATTTTAAGATCAAACATCTTATGATCTCTACAGTAAGCGGACAATTCAGCAATTCAAAGGTACTGTTGAAACGAGGGGGATGATTTCACAACAGCGAAGTTCATTTTGAGGCGGAGATAGATTCAATTTCAACCAATAACGAACAAAGCGATCCCCATTTAAAAGCGGGCGATTTTTTTGATGCCGAAAAACATCCCAAGCTCGTATTTGAAGGCGAAAGAATGGAGAAAACAGGGGATGACGAATACAAATTACACGGGACTATAACGATAAAAGGCGTAAGTAAAAAGTTGGTATTGAATGTAGAGTTTGGCGGCATAACAAAAGATCCCTGGGGAAATACCCGCACAGGTTTTTCGGTAACCGGAAAGATCAACCGCCAGGATTATGGCATTAGCTTTGGCGCAGTTTCAGAAACAGGTGGTCTGTTCTTGGGAGACGAGGTAAAAATAAATGCCAATGTACAATTTGTAAAACAAGTGGAAGTGGCTGTCGCATGATTTTGATATATATGGGCCAGGCAACTTCCAGGCATTAAATCGCGGTATTTTTGATTTACAATGCTGTATTTAACATCTTGAACCAGTAATTAGTTAGTTTCTTCATTACTGGTTCATTAATTATGGATATGAATATTATTTAACTGACAGAAAAATTTCAACCACTGCGTTGTTCCAGTCTCTGCTTCTTTCATCGTAAAGTTCAAAATCGACAACATAAGCCCTGGGAATACCGGAACTCCATATTTCTTTCCAGGTATTTACTACACAATCGGGCATTTTGCCCGTGGCGATAATTTTTTGAAAGGTTCCTTTGGGTATAGTCATACTGCTCATGCCTTGCGGAGCTGGTGTGCCAGGGTTTACTTTACATCCTATAAAATATGAAAACGGTTTGGATAGTCACCCTCATATTGGTGATAAACTGCAAGTATGTCGTTACTCAATTTGCAGGGAATTCTACCTGCATAGTTTTCTTTTTCAAATTCCTGCCACAAATTTCCACAATCAATATTAGACTGGCCGTTTGCATTTGTTGTTTTTGTCTTTAGTGCCAAACCTATCAACGTGATTTCCTCGAGATCGATCTTATCCATATTTTATGATTAAGTATTTACGCAATAAGGTGATTAAATAAGTACTAATTTATAACATTCATAGAAGCCTGTGAAACATTTCCAGGTATCGGCTACCATTACATTTCTGTTTTAATTATTAATTTCACTATGCTAACTGCTTACAGGGCTAAATAAAAATCTATTGACATATGTTTCATAAACATGCCTTCTATAGTGTTGTATATTTTTTGCTATTGCCCTATTGGGTTTCTTCACAGGTTATAAACAACAGCTCATTCCGGGTTGTACCCCTTGGCGTGATGGGGGGAATAGATGAAAGTAACCTGTCTGCTTATCTTGTTGCCGCACAGGGTACCGATCGTTATATTTGCCTCGACGCAGGCACACTGCACTATGGCATTGAAAAAGCAATCAGTAATAATGTCTTTTCGATACCTCCAGAAGAGGTACTTAAAAAATATATTAAAGGTTACTTAATTTCTCATGCGCATCAGTCACATTGCCGGCCTTATTATCAATTCACCGGATGATACTGCCAAGAATATATATGCTCTGGCAAGTTGCATTGAAACTCTTAAAGCAAAATATTTTACGTGGGAAGCCTGGGCCAATTTCACCGATGCGGGTGAGGTCCGTTGTTAAAGAAATACCATTACCAGGTGTTACTTCCCGATAGCAGCATCAGCATTAAAAATACGTCAATGTCGGTCGAAGCTTTCCCGCTAAGCCATGGTGGTTTACAAAGCACCGCCTTTTTAATAAAAATGGCGACGCTGCTGTTTTATATCTTGGAGATACCGGGCCAGATGAGATTGAAAAAAGCCAGAACCTGCATTTCCTGTGGCAGGCAGTTGCTCCCCTTATAAAAAGTAGACAGCTTAAGGCGATTTTTATAGAAACGTCCTTCCCTAATGAACAGCCTGATAAACTTTTATTCGGACACTTAACGCCTCATTGGCTAATGAAAGAAATGGATGACCTGGCCGGCATTACAGGAAAAATCCAACTGCAGGGATTTCATATAATAATTACTCACCTTAAGCCGCCACAACTTAATATTGATAGTATTAAAACACAGCTAAGGGCAGAGAATACACTTCAGCTTAACCTGTTTTTTCCCGAACAGGGCAAAGCATTTAATCTCTGAAATAGTGAAGTCAAAGTATCTAAGTTCGGACTTCGCAACCTTTAACCTTCAACTTTCAACTTCAGGCTTTTGAGGTTTGTTAAAACAATTATCCAAATTAATCGTTTAAAATAATATGAGATCAAAGATGTAAATTCAATATATAGATCCCAAAAGTGTATTAAACCCTAAATTATGAGCATGAAGCCACTATCCGAAACATGGTTTGCAGAAGGTTACATTGATTTTGAATTGAAAAAATATACACTACTTGCATACCTCCAACAGGTTAATAAATACTTTAATCAAAACATGCTTTACCCGCAATTGGCCGATATAATTTTTCATTATAATAATATTGTTGCCTTCCGGGAAAACAGGAGATTTTTACAGGAGCATTTTCCAAAACAGCTTACGGAAATAAACATGCAAAAACTGCAACTGGTCTATGAAAGAATGATAGAAGATAATGACCTGATGAAAGAACTGGAAGAAAT
>CAWDCB010000024.1:0-91795 GCA_963800635.1 uncultured Chitinophagaceae bacterium | reverse complement strand
AAAAATACTTTTACTTTAATAAGTTTCATAATTCTGTTTTTAGGGTGAACATATTCATTAATCACTTAACATATACCTAAAATGATGCCAGAAAAAAATTATGTAAGAATTTGGTCGAATAAGACCGGACAGTCTGTAACTAAAAATTAGTTACTAAAAATTATATGATCTGCCGAAGGTTGACACCGGATCACCGATTGGCATTCTTGTTGTGAAATTCTACGCGGCTTCCAACAATAAACCAGCACATTTGATCAAGCGGGAGTTCAGGCGTAGATGATATAATCACTGGAACGAGGTACGAAATAAAGTCAATAAAAAATCTTAAATCTATACGAATCTATGAAAAAGAAAATTGTTATTTTAAGCTTAATTCTATTAGGGACGGCCGTTGGTTTTGGCCAGGACACGTCTGCATCGGTAGCTGGTAATAACCGGAAAGAACAGCAAGACACGATGAGCCATACAGCTCATGCCGGAACAGGAATAAGCGCTTCAAAAAGCAATCCGGCGGAACCTCATTATTCTGTAAACCTCAACACTGGAACTGCGCCTTCGAATACTACATCCGGCACATTAAATTCACCAGTAAACCCTAATACTCAGTTGGTAATTCCTATTAATAAAGCAAGAAAAAAACTAAGATTACTCCTGATTCCGGTGCTTCCTAAATAATCACAATAGCACTATTAACCCATTCAGCTTTTGAAATGCGTTTTTATTTCCTAACCCTGTTACACGAGAAGGCGCAACGTGCGAAATCCTGCATTAATCCTTAATGCCGAAAAATGTTTTTATAGCGTTATAATCTTTCCAGTTCGGTTTCACTAAGCGGCCACCTAAAACACCACCGGGAACGAGGATATATCGGTATTGCCGTGATTTTACACCACTTTGCGTGCGGCTGCTGGCATCAAAATCTGCATAAAGTGATATATCGTTAATTAAAAATGCAGGGCTTATACTAGCTCCACTATACACATCAAAATATGGTAAAGGCACCACTGCAGAATTTGAGGAACTTCCTAAATTCAGATACACTTTCATTTCACCGGTAGCCAGCATGACGCTGTCAAGTTTGGCTGCTGGTATATCTGCAAAAAAACCTAACGTATCAATAGTAAAAGCAGTACCGACACCTGTGGGCGTATGCACCGTATCAGGAGCAAAGGTTACATCTAACCATGCTGAATAAATAACATTCGCTGTGCCGGTATCACCCTTAGGGCCTTGAGATCCTGCTGCGCCGGCTGATCCTGCAGGGCCTGCGGGGCCTGCCGGGCCGGTGTCGCCTTTTTTGCAATATGCAAACAATAAGGTGATGGCCAGTAATGGCATAAAAATTTTTCCAAAGTAATTGCTTCTCATAAGTGTGTTTTTGGTTTTATATAAAATGATATATTTGGTTAAAAAATACAATTATTAAGGGGCTCTTAAATGTAGGCCACCCTAAATAATTATTTTGCGAATATTTCGATGTACAAAAATAATTGAAGTCAAATCTAATTTAATACTTTTAAAAATACAAAATATTCTTAAGGAGAACTTCCTGTTCCAAGAGTAAATTGTAGCATGCCTTTAACTGCCCGCTTTCATCTTTATAAGTGCCTGCTTGACAAGTCCATTTTTTCATTTAGCCCGCAATATTATTACCTCCCCACCACCGGCAGCCAAATTCATTTCCAGTTTATCTGATGAATTAACCTCCTTTGTTTCTTTAATTAATGATTTGGATTGTTATTGCATCCGGCCCATCCTTATATATTTCTGCATGATAATTACCTGCCGGAAGAAAATTAAGCGGAATAGTAACAGTTCTTGCCGTGCCATTTGTTATCGTACCAACATACCAGTCTGTTCCTTTTCTTCTGGCTATGGATACCCATTGTCCCGTTTCCGCACCTGGCACAACAGTCTGGTCCCATACGGTAGGAACTTCGCGGATAAAATCAAAGCCATCCTGGCCTTCATATGCTTCGGGATAATCACATACCATTGACATATGATTTTCCAAAACCACATACATTGCCAACATATGGCAGCGGGTACCCAGCACATGCGGCCGCAGTTGCCAGTACTTTAAAATTGGATTGCGGCATTGCCCTGAAGCCGCCAAGATGATAATCGGTACAGCCGGCAAGCCCGCGGGTAAAAGGAATATTTATATCATCATCCGGCGTAATAAGATTACCCCATTTATCATTTTCATAATTCAATGTTCCTTCACGGGTTGATTCATTGGGATAAGTGCGGCTTAAACCTGTTGGCTTATAGGCGCCATGAAATTGTATTTCAAGATGATGTGCTGCAGCCTTCTGCAATATTTCTTCCTGTATCTTCACCATCTCCTGGTCATCACGATCTAAAAAATCAACCATCATTCCTTCGATACCCCATTTCTCATATAAGGCAAAAGCACTGTCGAGTTTTGGATAAAGCGCCTGCCAGTGAACCCAGAAACGAAGCCGCACTCCTTTGCTTTTTGCATAATCGCTTAATGCCTGTATATCCAGTCCGGGCCTTGGCTTCGTTACATCTGTATGAGGCCCGGGCGCATATTGCTCACCATCATTCTGGTACCAGGCAACCTGCCTGTAACCAATTATCGTATGATATTCAATGCCATTTCTGGCACAGAAATCAATGTAATATTTTTCAAAATCAAAATTTTCTCCTGGCTCCCAGGTTGTATCAGGCGATATATCTCCGTTCCACCAATGAAAAGTTGCTTTCCCGGGCTTTAGCCAGGATAAGTCTTTTATCTTGCATGGCTCACTAAGGTCCGTAAGAATGTTTGATTCAATAAGAGCGCCGATACGATCACTGATCATCATTACCCTCCATGGTGAATGATGAGGAATTATTGCCTTTACCTTGATAGCTTGCTGACCGGGTAACGGGCTTAGCTGGCTTGAAAGTATCCCATTATGTTTAATAAGCGACATGCCGGCATAGTCCACAAGATTGGCTTCAGTAATGCTCATAAATATTTTCCCGGGAAATTCGAAAAGGGCAGGCATATCCATTAGAGTATCATTCTTAATATCTTTAAGTGGCATCACATTATACAGGTGCTCATGCGAGGTGGTAAAATTTTCAAGAAAAGCCACTCTTGCAGATGGATTTCCCACCAGGTTAAAACTGGTATTTTCATCGGTAAGTGTATAATTGTGCCAATCCTTTTGTTCCGGAAACTCATAACGGAATGCAACGCCATCATTAAATACCCGGACCCTTAAATAAATTAACCGCTTTTTACCATTGCGCTCCTGCATAGGAATAGCCGGCTTCTTTGTATTTGTCATATACTTTGCTTGCCTTTCCTTCGGGCAATGTATAGTCATCAATGCCATCAGTGATGGTAATATTTTTAATTTCAATATCCTTGCCAAAAAAATCGTTGTCTATAAAAGTAAGGCCGATCGTGCTGTGTTCTACTAAGGTTTTATTTTTGTAGGTAACCGAATATTCCGCCTGCCCGGAGTTAAGGCCGAATTTAAAAACCATCTGCCTGTCAGGAGATGCAACACTCACTTGATTTTGAGCAAAAAGAATGTTTATGCAGCTAATTAAAAACAGGGAAATGATTGTTTTCATTTTTATTATATCATGATCAACGTAATTTATGGCAATGTTAAACAAAAAACCGACTCGTGTTAAATGTCAACTCATATTTCGATTCATCTTTTTGGCTGACATATGCAACATATGCGGTTAGCGTGACTGAACTTACTGTTGTCATGTAAATTCGTTTTTTATATCGAAATTAGAAAGTAAAATTAATGACAGGCAAAGCCGTTAGAAATATTAGGGGCGCTCTGAGTAACTTTATTGCAACGCCTGTTATAAAGCAATGCCGGCGTAATTGGTAAGGCATTGCATTGCTCTTTAATAAAAGTCACATGTCGTGATGAATTTTGTCGCATTTTTGTTACTGAATATTAAGATTTCCTGGACTGAAAAGGCGACAGGTTTAAAGATTTATTTTCAAAGACACACATCCATTCCATGATCGTTCATTGCATCGACGGTACGTATGAACTATTCCGGCACTTCTATGGCCAGCGTAGATTCAACAATGGCAAAGACAAGCCCTTCGGCGCTACAGTTGGTGTACTGAATGGAGTATTGCAAATGATCGAAGAGGGTGCGACCCACATAGGTGTTGCAACAGATCACGTTATCGAATCATTTCGCAACGAACTATGGCCCGGCTATAAAACAGGCGAAGGGATCGAGCCGGCACTGCGTGCGCAATTTCATCCGGTAGAAGACGCACTGGCGTCGATGGGTGTTGTTGTGTGGCCGATGATTGAGCTCGAAGCTGATGATGCACTGGCCTCAGCAGCCCAACTGGCTTCCGCAGATCCCGGTGTTGTGAAAGTTTGCATCTGGACGCCGGACAAAGATCTTGCGCAATGCGTACGGGAAGATCGAGTGGTACAGGTCGATAGCAAAGCCGGAGTCATCAGGAATGCAGATGCTATTCTTAAAAAATTTGGCGTGAGGCCGGTACTCATCCCGGATTTTCTCGCACTCGTGGGCGATAGCGCGGATGGTTACCCGGGCATCTCCGGCATTGGTAAAATTGGTGCAGTCCGCTTGTTGAACCAATATGGCCCAATTGAAGACTTCCCGCAGAAGGTATTGGGACGCCAACGTGAACAAGCATTGCTATTCAAACGCCTCGCTACTTTACGAACCGATGCACAGCTTTTTAGAGATGTCGGTCAACTGCATTGGCACGGGCCTACTCCGGCTTTTGCCGGGGTCACGGCAAAGATGGGTGAACAAGGTTTACTCAACCGGGCGAACGCCGTCGCTTCGAAAGTCTCTTAATTATCTTGCTTAAAGCTTTCCTGAAATTTAATATCCTTTAACTTCTTGCATTTTAAATGCAAGGCTGTGTAAAGTGCGCTTGTGCCTGGTAAGTTAATTATAATTTTTTCAAGCGTAACTTAGGATGATCGCAGCACATACTACTGCTACATAATTATCTTTAAAAAAATGCAGGTGAAACGTAGCTTCTTGCATACAGCCTGTAGTGTATCTATTCAAACAGTTTTTTGAAAGTTCCTTTTATCATTCATCAACCGTCATCACCCCGGCGAGTATTACCTCTGCGAAATAAAACGGTTACTTTTAAATTCCGGGTAAACCTGGCTATGAGAACGTCCCGGAATATACCGCAATAATTTATCGATACTTTAATACAACCGATGACGTCTAAAATAGTTTCATCTCCGGTCTCAGCGTTTTTGATTTGTTTAAACATAAACTTATTCCGGTGGTTCAATTTCCACTATCGGCATCGGCTCGAACTTTCCTGGGTCGAATGGTATCATTTGTGGCAAAAAAGACTTTAGCTCTTCGAGATGTTTCCGGGCGGTTTCCAGTCCCCATTGATAGGCGTAGGGAGGCCCATCGCACCAGGAAAGTTCGTAAGCTTTTGTTGCTGCGTTGATAGCTGCATTATAATTGCCTGCATCCCGCTCTATATCGGCCAAAAGATTACAGGCATCCGCATGATACAGCCGGTACGGGCCACGTTCGGCCGTTTCCCACAGGTCATCCAGCATGTCGCGTGACGCTTTTAAATTGTTTTGCCGCCTGCGCAATTCTGCCAAAGCGATAATAGCAGGAAGTTCTCGTTCGAAGGAGTTTACCGCTCTTGCGTGACTGAGCGCATAGTTCAGCCGCTCCTCTGCCATGCTAAAATCATTTAATTTCAAAGCCGCTTCGCCCTGAACATGGGCAGCATTTATCAGATCATCTTGCAGGTTATAACGGTTTGCGAGTGTCCACGCTTTGTTTGCATACAATGATGCGTCATTGTATTGCTTTAGCCATAGGGCCCTTTTTGCAAGGTAAGCGTTGGCGACACCTTCTGCTTGTTCGTCAGGAACCATTATAGCAATTTTCAATGATCGTTTCATACAAACCTCTGACTCTTTCGTGTTCCCCCTGGTGGCCAATATAGACCCAAGTACAAATAAACAAATCGATTCTATATCGAGGTCCTTCAATTCCCGTAAAATAATCAGGGCCTGGCGTGTTGCAACTTCCGCATCATAAAGTGCTCCTGAGAGACGCAATGGATAAGACAGATTTCCAAAGGCCGCATTGAGGCTGTCATTATTTTTATTTGCGCGATGCAGGTCAACGGAGAGACGAAGCATCCTTATGGAACGGTTTAATTGGCCCATGTTCATGTACGATATTGCAAGGGAGTTGAGAACATGCGCCTGATAATGCGGATCATTCAACTGAGGTAACTGATCTATTCCGTTAGGGAAAAGCATTTCCAAAAGCTCGATGCGCTGGCGGTTCGCGTTCAACCTATACTGTGTCGCATGATTCAACTGATCAGCAAATAAATAGGCAGCCTTATCATACTGTTTTAATTCAATTAATGCATTATACAATTCAATAGTGTGAGTCAGATCTTCAAGTTTATTCACTTTCAGGAAATGACTGATCTTTGGCAAGGCTTCAAAATGTTTTTGCACGTTTTCATAAACTTCCTGTTTCAATTCATTACCCATACTGCTCCAAACGACGCCGCGCACTATCGGATGTAAATCGTACCGGTTAGCCCGTTTGTCCCAACCAACCAATCCCCGGTCTTCAAGTTCGGTTAATACCATATCCAGTACCTGCTCATTCTGAATAATTTTACCTTCGGTAATTAATAAAGCTGCAATAGTATCATACTGCACAGGCATCCTGAACGCCGAAATAAAATATAATGCGTGTTGTGATTTATCCTGAAGCCCTTGCAGGGCAAACGCCAATACATGGGACTTTACTTGTACAAGTGGCAGGGTGAATGGATTGAAATCCGGATGATTTTGCTTCCATTTGTCAAAATCACCAGGATTCCGCCGATAATGCGCTACTTCGCCCGCCAACGACTGAATTACCAAAGGGTGATTTTCAACACGGTTAAAAAGGGGTAGCAAATTTTCATGAGATCCTCTCACACCTATTGCATGCCATAATTCAAGCGCATCGTGGTCTGCAAGCCCATGTAAATACAGAGCTTCGCAACCATCGAGCGTTTCACCAGTCACGGATTGCAATTCTGCAGGATATAGCCTTGTTGTCACCAATATTTTTGAAGCTTTTATTTTCGAAAGTTTTCTAATAAAAGATCCGGCACGGGGATCTGCGGTTTTACGAAGCAGGCGTTCGCTTGTAAATGATGGAGTTGCTACTGGCGAAAATCCATGTGCATTAGCAACAAAGTTATCTGTTTTCTTATCATAGTCTTCATCGCTGAGACGTGAAGCGTCCATTCTTGCGTATGCAATAAGAATGCGCTCTAATCCATCCATTACAAGTACGAACGGCCGGTGATCAAGGATGGTGAGGAGCGTTGCTTCCCGGTAAGCTATCGGCATAGCCTGTATTTCATTAAGTGGCTGCTTACTTACATAAGCTAATGCCCGGGCAACAAAATTTTCAAAGGTGGCATCACTTTCATAAAAGCTCCACCATATTCTCCCGGCAAGTTCTTTAATGTGTAGTGGAGCGATATCATTAAACCATTCCCATGCAAGAGCGCTTTTTCCCATTCCACCTATCGCAACTATACTCAAAATTGAGGCCTGGTAAATCTCACACTGTGGTTGGGCAGCCCAATCTGTTATCAGTTTAAGTTCTGTTTGCCTTCCTATTAATTTAGGAGTTTGTAAAAGAGTATACGGATGCGCGACATAACTTTCCGGCGACGCAGGAATATCACCGATGTAATGAAAGGTTTGAATGTCGGTCTGCCGATAATCTATCAAAGCCTGAATAACCAAAGCACGTAAATCTTCGGGCGAACTAAAATAACCAACCACGCGGTCTTTCTGAATTCTTTCTTTGAGCATTCTGATCTTTTCTGCACCCTCTCCTGATTCTATATCCTCAGCTTGCTTCGGGTGTGTATCGCTCATTAAGAATATCAAACGGGGTATATTACGCTCTACGGCCCTATTATATTCTGCTTCAGTAATTGAAATAGAGTGCCCCTCAGGAACATAACCATACCGGAAAGCAAAGACGCCCAGGTAAATGTCAGCCGCGTCCACCATCTTAAGAGATGCTTCAAGGGCGTTGGCATTTACTGCTGTTAAATGTTCCATCATTTGCGGATAAAACATTCCCTGGCGAAGACACGCCTGCATGACCTGTTCCCTGTGTTTAGGCAGATCACGCGCAGTACTGCTTATCATTATTTTTAACATTTGAGCCATGATGTTCAAACCGGTTTACAATTTGTCAACCGCAGTATGCTTTATCACTAAATTAGGAAAAAAAGATTAGCAGATTGTTCTGGCGAAACTTGTTTTTAGACATGGAGAATAAATGCAAGATAGATCCATATCAAGGTTTCATTCCCTGGGGATTGGCCAGATGGACTTCACGTTCATGTGCACAAATTATTTAATAAAGCATTTTTAATTTTATATTCTAAAAGCCTTGATTCACGCAGCTTCACCTTCCCAACCTTTAAGCGCTGATAATAGGCGATTTACTAATAGAACTTGGGAAATCAGCAAAACAAAATCATACTATTAAATTTCGGCAGAATAAAGTGCTGCAATGAATTCTGATTTTGTAATAAAGATGTCATCGTGGATATTATGTTATCAGTTAGCAATTCCTGATAAATCACCTGCTTTACAATAAATTTATTGGCATGATAATATATTTATAAATGCTAAACTTACAAATTATGAAAACCGGTTTCATTAAAAGCATGGTAGCATTTTTATTTGCATTAAGCATGCATGTAGTCAAAGCCCAGGAATATGTATCTCCCACAAAGCCTGCAGAAACGGGAAAAGCACCGGGTATGAAAGTGAGGCTGCTGGATAGTGCTGATGGTAAAATAACTTATGCTATCATCTTCAAACATGGCGATGAAGTTGTTTCAGGCCTTACTGAATTTGCACAAAAATATAATGTAAAAAGCGCTCACTATACTGCCATTGGCGATGCAACCAATGTAAAGGTTGGCTGGTACGATTATAACCATAAAATGTTTAAGGTAATACCAGTTGATACCGCTGAGGTCACTTCACTGGTTGGTGATGTTGCCGTGTTTAATGGCAAGCCGGTAGCGCATTCGCATATCAATGTGGCCACAAAGGATGGAATGAGTCATGGAGGACATTTACTTCAATTATATGTAGGGCCAACATTAGAGTTGTTCATTACCGTTGAACCAACTCCTTTATATAAAATGTTAGATACTGAATTTGAAGCTGGTGTAATAGATCCTGCTTTAGAAAAGTAAATGCAATTAACGGTATCGTCATTTAAGATGATGTGCAGCGCACATCTGCTTCAGCTTATTCCATGGAAATTGAGTAATACAAAAGTCAACAACTGTTGCCGATATTACCATTATTTTTATTTGCCTTTTAATCGCCTTGCGGCCCAGGCACCTGTACTCCATAGCGCCCACATAATAAGTACAGGTTGAAAGAATAAGCGTATAGTTCGGGCAAGATCTGTATCAAGCCCGAAGGCATCACGATGATTGGCAAGTTGGGCTATGTTACCAGGAAAAACAAGCACAAAGAAAACAGCCGCGATCCATCCCCAAAAAACTTTTCTTCTTACCCAAAAAGCCAGTGAGAGGCCGAATATAATTTCCACAAGACCTGAAAGTATAACGGTGAGGTCTTTACTTAATGGCACCCAGTCTGGAACCTGCGCCTGGAAATCTTTGCGGGCAAAAGAAAGATGTGAAACGCCCGCTATGACAAGAAAAAGGCCCAACGATACCCGGGCGGCATTCTGCAAAGGTGTTGTGGGTTTGCCGGTATTTTTCCAAAAGTTCATGTGATTTAATTTTAATTAAAAAGCTTGCATTTAATATATTGTGATGGCCGTATATTAATCTGTTCACAATGCGCTGGCAATATTTATTGCAGACAGACGAACTGTTTGATTAATTTACGGGTTTTAGAACAGCCATTTGCAAAGCGAACTTCTTTGAAGGAACCGAATTACTGTCTGCCAATTCATTGAACTTAGAATTCATGATCCACAGTTGCGAACCATTCATAGTAGCGGTAGCAGGGTCCATATCATCAAATTTATTGTCGCCATCATTATCCTTTAGCATCAGTACATCGCCTGCGTCGCGGCGGGTAACATATATTTCACCATTAGGCCCTGTGTATAGCATTCCTGGCTTTCCCAATCCTGTTGCCGCAACATTCACCTTCCAACCTGGCGGAACTGTAAGCTGATTTACCATATCAGGCCTAAAGTCAACTTGCTGCGCGTAGTTGGTCGTGTGTGTGAGTGTAACTATTTCCTTTGCGGGTAAGCCCTTTTGTCCAAAAAGTTGTGTTGTACAAGGAATTATTGTTGTGAGAATTGCAATAAAAAATGCCCGGTGTTTCATAATTGAAAGATTATGTGGGTTCCTGATCAAATTTTATACTAAACTAATTTTCGTGATATATCACAGAACCATTCTATCATGTGTAGAATAATACTCGCATTGCTATTATAAAAAGCGCAGGTAGATTATGGTTTCTTGAAAATTTGATTGCCCGGGTTTTCTTTGTAGCGTTCCTGAATTACAATAAACCGCCTGGCCATCGTCCTTAATGTCTTTGTTTTTAGCTGTTACACTAGCTTTGTTATATGATGTTTCAAATCTCACAAGCGCTCATATTAAGATTGGCAAAATGGAAAGAGATAGCTCATTAAATTACGTCAGAAAACGGAAATTCCTGAATTGTTCCAATATTCCGCCCGGCATTAAGGGGTGCCAACATCTGCAGAGTGTGAGACATACGGTTGTTTTCAAATGCTACAGGGAGGGTTGTAATTAAGAAAAAAATAGCTTTATTTTTTTAGCCTTAGTATTTATATCTCGCAGGTAAAATCTTAATTTTATAAGCCTCCTGCTATGAAATATTTCATACCACATCTGTTTCTTTTATTTTTGGTTAATAATATCGGTAACGCCCAATCTTTAAATCTTGCATTCAAACATATTACCCGCAGCAGCGGCTTACCCGTTGATTACATAAGCTGTATTGCACAGGATAGCAGCGGCTTTATATGGCTCGGTACTGCAGAAGGTCTGTACCGGTACGACGGCTTTAGTTACAAAAATTTTTACAATATCCCGGGTGATCTGCATACCATTCCCGGGAACTATATCTCCCGTATTTACGTGGACAGTAAAGGCTTGCTGTGGATTGTAACCAGCAGAGCAGGAATAGCTATCATGAAAAATGATGGCCAGGTGCTGCAGGTGATTAATTCGCTTACTAATACCGTGTTTGGTTCAAAGCTGGATGGCACGTTTGATATAAAAGAAGACAGGAGCGGTTTGTTTTGGTGCGCTACCTACAATGGTTTATTTAAGCTAAAAAAAAATAAGGACAGTATTAAAGTGATACAGGAATTGAACCTCACTGATTATCATCATCCCACAAATAGTTTAGGCCGGTTTGTGCTTGATAAAAAAGGAGATTTATGGCTGTGCACCTTCAAAGGCATAGCTATTTATAACCCGATGAAAGATAGTTTGTATAATGCCAATAATAACCCGGAACAATTGTCTTTTCTTTACGATACTGCTTACGCGGTTGCCAATATACTCCTTGATGAAGAAAGGAACAAGTTATGGTACTCAACCTACGAGCCTGCCACCCGGGTATATAATTTAACGGCAAAAACTACGACCAATATTTCTGTGCCTAAAAAACATGCTTTGCGCGATTACAATGAGTTGGCATACTATTTCTTTCTCGATTCCAAAAAAAATATATGGATGGGAACGGGAAATGGTGTAAGCCTTTTTAGCAATAACAGCCTCACCCCGCATTTTTATCTCAAAGACAAAATTTATGGTGCAACCAGGTACGGGGTAAATGGCATTTGCGAAGACAAAGAAGGCAGCTTCTGGTTTGCCACAACAGATGGAATAAATATTGCGCAGCCTTACAACCAGTTCTTCACTTATCTCTCTTCACACAACGCACAACAGGATAGCTTTAATATGCGGGGAATTACCTGCATTGTACCCACCAGTGACCACACGTTCCTTGCAGGGACAAATAACGGCATTTATGAAACGGATGCTGATTTCAACGTACAAAAGCATTTTAACTTCGGCACCATAGATTACGATTGGATATGGGCTTATTATATAGATAGTCCTCGCCACCAGGTTTTCTTTTCCACGCAGGCAGGCATGTTGCTTTACAGTATGGAGACGCATAGCCTGCAAAAGCTCACAACACCGCCCTTTGATGACCATTACCCTGTTTCTTCATTTTCTCCCGCCGGTGACGGAAACATTTGGATGTGCCACTACCGCAACGATTTTTTCAAATACAATCCCGGGAATAAAACGTTCAGAAAATACCGCCTTACTGAATTAGGCGAAAAGCCCCAGGTGCTGCGAATGTATAAAGATAAGGACCTTCATTTATGGCTCCTTGCCCAGGACGTCGGCTTACTCCGCTTTGATGAACAAAAGGAAAAAATTGTCGAAAGAATTACAGCGGAAACAAGCGAACATGAAAGGCTTCTGCAAAGCAATATCATGTTGGTTCAGGATTTAGGAGATGCTTTGTTTGTTGGTTATCTGACCAAAGGCATTAGCCTGTACAACAAAACATCTAAAACCTTTAGTCATTTCAGCCGGGCAGATGGTTTGGTAAGCAACTCCATCACTGATGCCATTGAAACGAGGCACGGCATATTGTGGATCGCAACTACTAATGGAATCAGCCGGTTTGATGTCGCCAAAAAATCTTTTATTAATTACAATTACAGTAGCGGTATCCTTGAAAATAATATCTGGATGATCAGCCAGCTGCCCGACGGAAGAATAGCTGCGGGAAATGGGCGGGGTATGGTGCTTTTTAATCCTGACACTATTAAAAACATAAACTATTATGTACAACCGCCCATCATCACCAACGTGAGCATTTATGGAAAACAAATAACCGCGGATAGTTTGTTTAATAATCATGTGCCCCTGCATATTTCATATAAAGAAAATTATTTTTCCATTGATTACATTTCATTGCACTACAATAATAATGAGCAAATAGAATACGCTTACCAGTTAGAAGGCCTGGATAAAAACTGGATACCAGCGGGCAACCGTCGTTTTGTAAGTTTCGCAAATTTAGGTGGCGGTAAATATTACTTTCATGTTCGGGCAAAATTAGCAGGCGGCGATTGGGCTGAAAGCAAATTTGTTTTGCCCATTTATGTTTCCGCTGCATTTTATACACAAGGGTGGTTTTACACATTGCTGGCAGTTGTCACAGCGTCTATTATATACGCAGTGTATCGTTTTCGCGTGAGCCAGTTCCTAAAATTGCAACAGGTACGCGCCCAAATAGCCAGCGATCTTCACGATGATATTGGCTCCTCGCTAACCAGCATTTCGTATTACAGCGAAATAGTAAAAATGAATATGAAAGAAGAAGCGGGCTTAAATATTTTGCTCGATAAAATAGGCAACAATGCAAGAAACATGGTAAGCGACATGAGTGATATAGTTTGGGTTATAAACCCCGCAAATGACGAAGCAACAAGCCTGGTCGCCAGGATGAAAAACTATGCCAGCCAGGTACTTGGCGATAGAAATATGCTATATACCTTTGAAACAGACGCTGAAGAAATAAAGATAAAGCTGAATCTGCAGCGGCGAAAAAATATTTTTCTTATTTATAAAGAAGCGCTTAACAATGCCATCAAATATGCCGGCTGCTCCCGTATAGCGATTAACATTTCTCAAAAAAACAGTTATTTTTTCATGCAGGTTAAAGATGATGGCAAAGGCTTTGACGGGCTGACATGCCCGGGTGGCAACGGTTTAACTAATATGAAGAACCGGGCGGAGGAGATAAAAGGGATGCTAACTATCGATACCGCCCCGGGCAACGGCACACAAATACAGCTTTATATAAAAATCACCTGAATTGGTTAGGCTATTTTCGAAAAATTTTCATTTCATTTGTTGCTGATGAGTGTGCAAACTATTTCAGTAACCATTTTTGAAGACAACAGTGACCTTCGCGAAGGTATGCAGCTTATGCTGAATGCAAGCCCCGGTTTTAACTGCAGCGGCGCTTATGGCAATTGCAATAACTTAATTAAAAATATACGGGCAACAAACCCTGATGTTGTCTTAATGGATATCCAGATGCCCGGTATGTCGGGCATTGAAGCAGCCGCCATTGTCCGACAGGAATTTCCACTGCTTCCCGTTTTAATGCAAACAGTTTTTGAAGATGAAACCAAAGTGTTTGCCGCCATTTGTGCCGGCGCCAACGGATATGTTTTGAAGAATATCCCACTGGTAAAATTGCTGGAAGCTATAAAAGAAGTAGCTGAAGGCGGCTCGCCAATGACGCCCTCGATTGCTGCAAAAGTGTTGCGCATGTTTAAGGACCAGAACCCGAAAGCCGATAGCGGCAGTAACTATGATTTAAGTAACCGGGAAAAAGAAATTCTTACTTTATTGGTTGATGGATTAAGCTATAAACTGATCGCCCATAAGCTTTTCATCGCATACGAAACTGTACATTCCCACGTAAAAAATATTTATCAGAAACTGCATGTAAACTCTGTAAACGAAGCAATAAGTAAGGCGTTGCGGAATAAGATTGTATAGAGTCTTTTATTTTCTTCCTACTTCCACTTTCACCATATTTGGCTATTGACAAGGAGGCATTTTTGATGCAATATTTGTAGAATAATCTCTAAAAATTATTTCTAACTTAAAATTAGAACTATGTCAATCTACACTGAATATGGCCCTTTTAGCGTTTCCCGCGAGATGGTAAACACGTCCGTAAATATCGAGCGTGGAAATGTCGTTGTTATAAGGAGCGAGGGGCTTCTTGATCTTGGAGGAGCTGTTCTTGGAATTGGAGCACCTGTTTTAGATGCAAATGGTGATAACTGGGTAACGCCCTTAGACTACCCCGCACCGCAATTGCGAAAAAATTCATTAATCTGGAAAGTAGGAGACCAGTGGTACCAGGGTGGTGTTGATACAACTCCGGGAGTGGAATGCAGTACGTCTGGTGAACTGTTGCTTTTTATTAATGATTCTAATACACAAGACAATTCTCGTGAATGGTCAGTACGTGTTGGTGTTACCAGGCCCAGTCTTTCGACTATAAATGATTGTTATGAACGTTTTGGCGGCATTTTTAGTTTTTTGGGGAATGCAACTTCGCTTGAGAATTGGGCCGCAGATCATCGTGGAACGTATCAGCATTTTGAAGGAGGCACAATACTATGGTCTCCGGAGGCAGGTTGCCACGAAGTTCATGGAGCTATTCGCGAATTATATGCGGCTCTTGGTTGGGAGCGCGGTTTTTTAGGTTACCCGATTACTGATGAAACCGCCTCTTATGATGGCGCAGGGCGATACAACAACTTTCAAGGCGGTACCATCTATTGGAGGCCTGATTTAGGAGCACACGAAGTTCATGGAGCAATTTATATTAAGTGGGTTGAAGCCGGTCGGGAAAGAGGGCCATTAGGATATCCTGTAACTAATGAAGAAGATGCAATTAATGGCGGCAGGTTTAATCATTTTGAAAACGGCTCAATTTATTGGAGGCCAGATTTAGGCGCTCATGAAGTTCATGGTGCAATTTATCAGGCCTGGGCAGCGCAAGGTTGGGAAGGAGGTCCTCTGGGTTATCCGCTCACAGATGAAATTCAATATTTGTTTGATAGCATACGTGTTAGCAAATTCGAACATGGTTTTCTTTGCTGGGATCCTTACACTGCAGATTTGGGAGTGTTTGAAGTGCCTGCTCTCACCTCCTGTCTGATAGTTATCACTCCGGCTTTTTGTAGGCCAGCTCTTTATCCACTTATTGCGCATAAAAGAAGTTCGCGAATGCCCGCATTTGTGGTAGATGTAGAAACAATAAATCTGCACCATTCAGGCAGAGATACTGCTGAGTCTATTAAGCTTTTAATATTTGATGCATTTAAAGAATTAAGTGTAAAATATGTTATGCTTATGGGTGACGCCAGTTTAATTCCTGTTCGCTATCGCTCTACAAAACCTTCGCCCTGGTGGTGTGACTCATGGTATACGGTAGCTGATCTATATTATGCAGCGCTTACAAGTGGACATATACATTCGGGAGGACAAATACTTAGTACTTTACCTTACGAATTCGATAATTGGGATGCCAATAATGATAATCGTTATAACCAGCAACACTGGGCTAATGATATTACTACCTTTAACCCGGATCATGTTGATGGCTGCCCTGATGTTGCGGTTGGGCGTATTCCGGCTCATACAACCACGCAAATAGAAACATATGTTACCAAGCTTATTCAATTTGAGAATGGAAGCCGGAGACCAGCGCATCAGGCAATTACTGTTTTAGTTGATGGCGCTTATGATTTTTCCGGCGGATTGGCACATAATTTACTTACCTATGGCGGAGCAGAACTGGATAGAAAATTTGTTGGAGTAAATTATGCTTCAGATGCAACCTTACCCGCAGATATAATAAGGGGCGGCAGCAGTCCGACAGCAGATGCAGTAAATGAAGATAATATGTGGGTTGCATGGGTAGGGCACGGATATGAAACCGGCTGGAATGTAGAGGGCGCGAATAGTGAGGTAGTGTCAAGTTATACCAACACTAAATTGCCTGTTGTTTTTTGTGCCGGTTGTTCCACCGGAGCCTTTATCAATCATCCACCTTCAGGGCCTTACAGGGCTATTGATGGAAATCGTCATTGGTTTTGGAGCGACGGAGGAAGCGGTGAAAATGACCGTTCACGTGTGTGGGATATCGGGAACAACCCGGCGGAAGGGGCCCATATTAATGACTGGTACATTCCGGCACTTAATTCCATTGCAATACCTTTCCCTAACGAATTTGACTTTCCGGAAAGAAGTGACCAAAGCTTTGCAAGTGCCTGGCTGTTTAATCCCAATGGCGGATCTATTGCTTACTTTGGAGAAACAACAGTAGCTCAAGACAACTGGGGAACAGACCTGGGATCATATATGCTTACGGAATATGGGGGAAATATGATTTTAGGGGACCTATGGTTATATGGGCAACAACAATATTGGATGCGATATAAGGAAAATGATAATTGTATAGGAGCAGCTCGTATCTATCTCACCTATATGACCATGTTTGGAGATCCATCTTTACGATTATATTAAATTGGTTGAAAGATAATTATTGTTATTAAAACCAAAAAAGCCCGCAAACATAAAGTTTGCAGGCTTTTGACTTCATTTGAATTGTAATGTAACGGGAGAGGGAGTTCGAACCTATTCCCAAAATCCACGTCAATCATATTCTAAAAATGGTTATAGTCTTACTCACCATTTTTGTATTGCTTTATTAGCTGCCACGCCAGCTGAAATACGAATTGCTCCTAAAATAACAAAATAAACAACTTATGAATTGTAGCAGCAATATGTAGTTGGGCAGTGGGATACATAATTATGGCGTTGCTGAAATCTTTGTCGGAAGAATCCAGATCTGTTCCCATGAATTCGTGTTATTTATTGATTGTACGGGGAAGTCGAGGGAAAAGGGTTGATTAGTGGCAAATAAATTAATATTTATTCATAAATTATTAGGCCAACCACCTGCTGAAACAAATATCAACTCTTTATTATTCTCTATAAACCGTACTCCTTGCTTAAAGTATTCTTTAATGTTTAGTGTTAAATAATCAACCCAGCTCGGTGTCTTTTCCTCCCTAACATATGCAAGCAGCGATAAAGCGTATCCCCATTCCATTTGTGTCAGATAGCCGATTTTTCTCCATCCAATTGTATTCGGTCCTATCATTTTTTGAAATGCTCCATTAGCATTGAATACTCCAATTCCAAGAATTACTGTCGTTAAATCAGTCAATTTTTCATCATTCACTTTAATTTTATTTTCACCAATTAATTTAATGTGCGCTACTTCGTGTGCTAAACTTGCTACCATAATATGTGGTTGCGTTAACTTGCTCCGTTCCAAGCCAATATGAAATTTACCGTCTGCTTGTCTGCCCCAATATAGGCCTGCACTAACCTTACTTTTATCCTCCAGGTCTGTGGAATTCAGCAAATTACCAGGAGTTTTTTTTACAATTGAATTCACACTTTCGTCATATATGATCAATTGAATTTTATTAAATTGGACTTCCATTTGTTCTGCAACTATTTTTAAAGTGTTTACTGCTGTCTGGGTGTCACCATTATAGTTTATCGGAAAGTTTGAATAGTGTGGAATAAGAATTTTCTTTTTCAGAATTTTTTCTTTCTTAAATATATCAAGCAATAAAGAGAAGTCACTTTCAAGCCATACTCTATTTTTATACGAAATTGGACACCTATTTATATAATTTTCGTTGAATACTTCGAAGAAATTTAACTTGTTCATGGCCGTACAGAATAATTATGTGCTTTCGTTCAATATATTATTTTTTATAGCGTACATTATAAGCCCAGCTAAGCTCCTGGTATGTGTCTTTGTTTTCATCTGATCCCCTATTGCTTCTAGTGTAGGTAGATTTATTTTAAATGCTTCAGCAATTTCAAGGTTAGTCTTTTCTTCACACATAAGCCTCAGCACCGAAATTTCTTTTTCAGAAAGTATAGTGTCTTTTATAGGTCGTTCTATGGAAGATGAGCTTTCTTCGGTTAGATTATTGGACAGTGGTCTATTGGTAAAAAAGTTTACATAAAATTCGTGTTGATAACAAGTCTTAATAGCTTCATAAATTGTTTCAGAGTCAGAAGTTTTAACGAGATAACAATTTGCCCCCAATTTCACTAACTTTTCTATCATTCTTTGATCGTCCAACATACTGAGCATAATAACTCTGATATGTGGATATAATTTTTTTACTTCAGGCAACGTGGCAATACCATCCATCACAGGCATCTGAATGTCAAGCAGGATAACATCAGGTTTTAATGTTTCCAATAAATCCAAAAGATGCGAACCATTGTCGGCCTCCGCAATTACTTTAATATCATTTTTCGATGAAAGTATATTTTTAAGCGCCGCTTTATAAGGTGCATGGTCATCAGCAATTATTATATTTATCACTGTACTCTTATTTTCATGTTAGCTACAAATATTTTATGTAATAAGGGATTTTCTGCCAGGTCTCTTGTATATGATAAAATGACCATATGGAAAAGCGATAAAATCGTCATATATTAAATTGAGTATTTTAAATTTATACGCTAATCTCCTAAAGTTGGTAGTGAAAACCTATGCCTCTGTAATGGAAGAATATGTTTAGTTCTATTATAAAACCTTTACCACTTTAACATGGCGAAGTAATTTCCCAACAATATCAGGTTGGAAATAGGGTAATTGTACGTATGCATTTTAGTATAAATACTATGAATATAGTAGTACAAATACTAAAATAAAGTATATGGATAACGTAACTATACCATTTACATTACAAAAGCACGAAGGCTACATTACCATTAATTAATATAGGTGGTTTAAAATTCTATAGTGAGAAGCTTAATAAGTACAGCTTTTATCTTCGGTATGCCTGTTTTTCTATGTCCTGATTAAGACTAAACCCAGGCTCTTTTGATAGGTATTCAACAAGGATCATGCTGTTCAAGGCACCTATAGTCTGAATATCTAAATTAGCCACTATTAAAATAAGCCCATGGTCGTCGCTGTTGTGGTCCATAAAATCGTCGATAGGAAAACTAATATCCCGGCTATCGTTGTAAAATATAGTTTCAACGTTTTATAATCTATATCAAGATTATGAACCATCTTATTTCTAAGAATGTTTAGAGTTTTAATTCTTTTATATAAGAAAGACTGGATTAATCTCATTTCAGGACACAACTCAAGCTTATAGCAAACGTGAAGGTTCTGCTATCATTCAAAATGTCTTTTCGATTGTCACATCTTTTAAAAATTAAGTAGTTAAGGGCGTGTTCTATATAAAGATGAGTTATCACGACGTATCCTGCAGGATCCTCATAATTCTTAAAATGCCAATCATTTAATTTGAGAAATTAATATTTCATAATTAGATTTTACAGTTGATTGTATATCTCATATTGTCTTAAATAAAAAAGGCCGTGTAAAAACACTGCCCTGGTTGTTAAATGATAGCTATAGTAGCTAACGAAGTAAAGATAACCGTAATAATTTTCATTAATCTGCTACCCTTTTTGCTACCTAAGCCAAAATAGCTTTAAAACTAAATACCACACGACGTTTAACTAATTATCAGCGGAGAGAGAGGGATTCGAACCCCCGGAGGTGTAACCCTCAACGGTTTTCAAGACCGCCTCATTAAACCGCTCTGCCATCTCTCCGGCGCAAAAATAAGATTGCAAAATAGTTCTTCCAAAATTTGTTTGGGGAGAACTGTGAGCTATGAGCTATCAGCTCAGCAATTGAGCCAGCGCCTTTTAAATGACATGACTATTTAACTATTGGCTATTGGCCATTGCCCATTGACTATTGACCATTGCTATTACCACTCCTACTTCTTAAAGCTATCTTTTAGCGTAACGGTCCTGTTAAATACCAGGTTCCCGGGTTTTGAATCCTCATCAACGCAAAAATACCCGTTGCGTATAAACTGAAAACGTGCGCCCGCTTCAGCATTTTGAAGATGAGGCTCGATGAACGCCGCGGGTAGTACTTCCAATGAATCAGGATTGATAAACTTAGTGAAATCATCTTCTTCCATGGCGGGATTGTCAACCGTAAACAGATGATCATACAATCTTACTTCGGCGCGGGCTGCGTGCGGTACACTTAACCAATGAATGGTACCCTTCACTTTAAGGTGGCTAATATCATGGCCACTTTTACTTTCAGGAAAATAAGTGCAATGTATTTCAGTCACATTTCCCTCATTGTCTTTTACCGTACTATCGCACCGGATAATATAGGCACTCTTCAATCTTACCATCATGCCAGGTGCAAGCCTGAACCATTTTTTAACAGGCTGCTCCATAAAATCGTCCTTCTCTATCCAAAGCTCCTTTGAAAAAAAAACGGTGCGGGTATCAGAGGGGTCATTCGGCATATTTTCGGTTATTAACTCCTCCGTTCTGTTCTCTTCATAATTATCAATAATAAGCTTTAAGGGGCGCAAAACTGCCATTACACGTGGAGCGCTCATGTTTAATTCTTCCCTGATACAAAATTCCAGCAAGCCGATTTCAATAAGGTTATCGCGTTTTGCGACACCTATTTTATCACAAAATGTTCTGATGCTTGAGGGCGTATAACCCTTACGCCTGAACGCAGAAATTGTAGGCATCCGCGGATCATCCCATCCTGAAACATAACCCTCATTTACCAACCGGAGCAGTTTGCGTTTACTCATTACCGTATGGGTGATGTTAAGCCGGGCAAATTCATACTGATGCGATGGAAAAATTTCAAGGTTCTGAATAAACCAGTCATATAACGGGCGATGAGACACAAATTCCAGTGTGCAAATACTATGAGTGATATGCTCGATGCTATCGCTCTGGCCATGCGCAAAATCATACATCGGGTAGATTATCCACTTGTTGCCCGTGCGGTGGTGATGTGCATTTTTAATTCTGTACATAATGGGATCCCGCATGTGGATATTTATTGAAGCCATATCAATTTTTGCACGCAACACTTTTTCACCATCTTTAAATTGTCCATTTTTCATCTGGTCAAAAAGCAAAACATTCTCTTCAATACTCCGGTTCCGGTATTCGTTTTCAATACCAGGTTCTGTATTTGAACCCTTTTCTGCCGCAATTTTTTCAGGACTGCTGTCATCCACATAGGCAAGCCCTTTATAAATAAGTTTCACAGCGAGATCATACAGTTCATCAAAATAATCACTGGTATAAAATTCATTAACCCAGCTAAAACCCAGCCACTTCACATCTTCCTTGATACTGTCAACATATTCGGTTTCTTCTGTTTCCGGATTGGTATCATCAAAACGAAGATTGGTTGCGCCATTATACCTTAGGGCAAGGCCAAAATTGAGACAAATACTTTTCGCATGCCCAATATGCAGATATCCGTTCGGCTCGGGAGGAAACCTGGTTAAAATATTTTCAACCTTGCCTTCTTTAAGGTCCTCTTCAACTATTTCTTCAATAAAATTTAAGCTTTTTTCTTCACTCATATCTCGTTATTGTTTTTTACCCCATTCTGTCTCTATCTTCTTTTTAATTGCCCTGGAGTTATTTCTTTCGTCTATCGTTAACTTCATTTTTTGCCGATTACCTATTGGCTTGCGGTGGCCCATTAATCCTTATCTACACATAGACGCCTCAATCATCTCCGCGATATCCAACACTTTTACATTCTCTTCCCTTTCATTAAGCTTTACGCCGTCAGTAAGCATAGTGTTGCAAAAAGGGCACGCGGCAGCAATAATTGCTGCGCCGGTACCAATAGCTTCTTTTGTTCTTTCATTATTAATCCTGGGTATCCCCTTTTTCTTCTTCCTTCCACATTTGCGCCCCTCCGGCACCGCAACATAATCCATTGCTTTTGCAGCGTTTCATCTCCACCAATTCTACATCCAAAGCTTCCAAAACTTTACGCGGCGCCTCATAAATATTATTAGCCCTGCCGAGATAACAACTATCGTGGTAAGTAATTTTTCTTCCTTTAAATCCACCTGCTTCTTTCATTTTTATTTTACCATCATTAATGAGCTGCTGAAGAAAAGTGGAATGATGCATTACCTCATAGTCGCCACCCAATACAGGATATTCATTTTTAAAAATATTAAAACAATGAGGGCAAGCGGTTACGATCTTTTTAATACCTATAACCATTCAAGATCTGTATATTCTGGTATGCCATCATCTGGAACATAAATTCATTTCCTGCACGGCGGGCCGGATCGCCGGTGCACATTTCCTCCTTTCCCAATATAGCATAGCTCACGCCAACTTTATCAAGTATAGTTGCAAAAGCTTTTGTAATTTTTTGCGCCCGCTGATCAAAACTGCCGGCACAACCAACCCAAAATAAAATTTCCGGGGCCTTGCCTTCCGCCAACATCGCTGCCATGGTTGGTACCTGCATCTGCAATTATTTTAATGGGCTAAAATACAACAAACAATTTTGATGACTGATCGCAGGTTCGAAGGTTAAAACTTATTTTTGCGGCTATCAAAAAATAAGTGAAGCTGATAAAAAAAATAAAAAACTGGGAACAGTGGCCGTTCAAAATTTTATATACACCTATTGCACCGGTATGGCTATGGTATATCATTCGATCAGGCGCTGTATGGTTTTTTACACCCAGCAATCCCAGGCTTACATTTGGTGGTATGGAAGGAGAGCCAAAAAAGGAAATGCATGACCTGCTTCCGGAACATTTATGCCCGGCCTTTTTTAATGTAGCGCCATCGGAAGATTTTTCATCTATTTTAAACAGGCTACAGGAATTTAAAATCAGTTTCCCGCTTATCGTAAAGCCTGAAATAGGAGGCCAGGGAATTTTATTCAGAAAAATTGATACCGAAGCGCAACTAAAAAACTATCATGCCCAGATACCGGTAGAATACTTTATTCAGGAATTAATTCAATATCCGCTGGAAGTAAGTCTTTTTTATTACCGGTATCCAAATGAAACCAAAGGTGCAATAACCGGTTTCCTGCAAAAAATTCCGATGCAGGTAACGGGAGACGGCGTGCATACTCTGGAAGAACTTATACGGATGAATTCCAAATCTGAAAAAAGAATCGGTGAGCTAAGCCTCAAACACAGCCATAACTTTAAAAAAATATTAGCAGAAGGGGAAACATATATACTTAGTTATGCAGCCAATCATAACCGTGGTGCGCGTTTTATTGATCTTAAAAATGAAATTGATGAAAGATATTGTGAACATTCTTGACAATATAAGTATCTCGATCAACGATTTTTTTTATGGCCGTTATGATATCATGTGCAATTCTTTGGAAGAATTGAAACAAGGAAAAAATTTCGTTATACTCGAATACAATGGCTGTGGTGCGGAGCCGAATCATTTTTATGATACCGGTTATACGCTTATCGGTGCCTGGAAAGAAATTCTAAAACACTGGAAAATCCTTTATGAAATAAGCAGGCAAAACCATAAAGCCGGAATACCTTACTGGCCGCTTATTAAAGGTATTCGCTTTATAACCGACTACAAAAAAACATTACAAAAAAATTAAAGCGGCTGATAAGATAATTCCGTAAATTTTTACCATCTTACCCTAAAATCAATCCTTATGGCTCTGAAAAATTTTTACCCTGTATTCTATTAATTTCTATCTCGGCCCATGCACAAAGATATATACCTGGCGACGAGGGAAGTAAAGTTCACTTTACCATAAAAAATTTTGGAATTAAAACCGGCGGTGATCTTAGCGGGCTGAAAGGAGAAATCTTATTTCTTTACAAGCGACCTTACCGCCTGCCGTTTTAATGTAACAGTTGATGCCTCTACTGTTGATACCGATAACGAGAGCCGCGACAGTCATTTAAAAGGCAGCGAATATTTTGATGCAGAAAAATTCCCGGTTATTGCTATCACTTCGACAAAAATTGATAAGACCAATAAAACAGAATCGGGCTTTTATTTTTTTAACGGTAATCTTACCATGCATGGAATTACAAAACCGCTGGCATTTCCCTTTCATGTGGAAAAAGTAAACGATACTTATCTTATTTACGGGCGATTTTGAAATTAACAGGCTCGATTTTGGAGTTGGAGATAAAAGTGCAGTTTTAAGTAACACAGTAAACGTATCTTTATCGGTATTAGCGAAGAAAAGTTAATGCACTTTTATGGGTCTTGTAAAAGTTTTTTTTTGGGGCATGATGGTAAGCTTCCTTGGGCTCGCTTCCGTTAGGTACATTGAATGTTGCAGCCATGCAAATCAGTGTACAGGAAAGCATCAGCAATGCGATTTATTTTTCCCTCGGTTCTCTTTTAACTGAAATGATCTATGTACGGATCTCGCTGGTAGGCATTAACTGGATCCGCAAAGCAAAAAGTTCTTTTCAAATGGATGGAGTGGATTACGCTGGGCATTGTACTGGCTCTTGCAACCGGCAGTTTTATTGCGGCAACCCATGAGCATCATGCAAAAAATATCATGCTTAATAATAATATGCATCGGTTTTTCCTGGGATTATTGCTGAGTTCCATAAGCCCGATGCAAATTCCTTTTTGGTTTGGATGGAGCACCGTATTATTTTCAAAAAATATTCTACAGCCAAAAAATTCTTTTTACAATTTATATATACTTGGTATAGGGCTGGGCACTTTAATGGGAAATTGTGTTTTTATTTTCGGCGGCAAATACATTGTTGAAAAACTCAATGCAAATCAAAACATTTTAAATTGGGTTATCGGCGGCATATTCGCACTAACAGCCATTATCCAGTTCATCAGGATCCTTTTACATAAAGATGCAGTTGACAAGATGCAGAAGATCTGATTGTTCTAGTTTATAGTTCAAAGTTGCTTCCACAAGTTAGACACTAACTTTGCAGTTGCTCATTGCCATTGCTGACTGCTGATAGCTGATTGCTTACCGTCGCTTACTTAGTAAACATCTTCCCGGCAATATCTGTATCGTGCCATAAATATCATTGCGGAAATTTAGGTTACCATCTTCATCAACCCATGCAGTATAATAAGTAATAAAAACAGGAACCGGATTTTTTAACGGCAACATATTGCTCTTTCTCGCTGTTCATAGCTTCATTTATTTTTTCTTTTGGCCATTGCGGGTCATCCTTTAAAAGATAATCCGCGAGCTTTTCTGGTTCGCTAAGGCGGATACAGCCATGGCTATAGGCACGAACGTCTTTATTAAAAAGGCCTTTCGCGGGAGTATCATGAAAATAAATATTAAAACTATTGGGAAATAAAAATTTTACTTTTCCCAATGAATTGTCACCGCCCGGTTTTTGCCTTATGACAGGCAACCCGTTATTTTGCCCTGTAATTTCCATGTTATGCTTTTTAAGATATTGGCGATTGCGCGCCATGGCCGGGAGAATTTCCTTTTTTACAATACTTGCCGGAAGGCTCCAGTAAGGACTAAATACAATAGTAGTAAGCTTATCAGAAAACATGGTAGTATTGTGGCCTTCTTTGCCAACAACAACGGCCATATCAAATTCCTTATTTTTCCCATTGTACACGTGCAAAATAAATTCGGGAATGTTTACGACAATAAGCTGCCCCTCTGGTTCCTGTGGCATCCATCTCATCCGGTTCATATTAATCAGAATTTGCTTTACCCTTTCTATCGCAGGCACATTCATTTCTTTCAGGACCGAAGCCGAAAGCTTGCCATCCTGCGGTATAGCCATATCTTTTCTCAAAACTCTTTATTCCATTTTGAAGATTGTCATTATAGACATCAGTCGTATCATTTTGTGGAAGATCGCCGGTAATTTCAAGTAACTTTTTTATGGCGGTGATTCCCGGGGCAGCATTGCCTGGCTTATATTTCGCGTTCGGAAGAAACAGAAGGCCAGCCACCGTTTCTTGGCTATGTCGGCATATTTTTTTAATTGTTCAGAAAGTAATTTGTAAGGCTCATTTATATCAGAAAAATATTTTTCATTTTTATGTTTTTTATTCAAAAGGGAATCTGCAAGGTACAGGGGATCCTGCTTTTTAGAAGGAATAAATCTTTCTATCTCTTTTCTTTTTAAATATCCCTTCTTCAAAATTGCTCCTGGTATAAGTAATAAAATTCTCGGTAAGGAATAGCTCGGTATTAACAGCAGTTTTATCATCGCTGGTAATTGAAAGGCTATCATCTCCCATAAGATCATCCATTGTTTTTTGCAAACCTTTCATTTTGACGGGCAGTATCGCCTTCATAATTTTTTAAACTCCAGAAACCGAAGGCCTGTTCTGTTAAACCCGTGGAGGAGAACCAGGCAAACTGGTAATTGCGTGCATTGTAAAAACTGCGAATGCGTGCAGCAATAGAATCCGGAATCTTGTTTTTAAGCAGGAAATTTTCTACATCAGCCGTATCCAGAAATAAATCGTTGTAGGCATTTTCCTTTGTAATACTATAATCTCTTTTACTTACTTTTTTTTCTTTAGCATTGACAGATGGCCGGGAATTATTATTATTATCGTTATTATTGTTACAGGCAATAGATAAGAATAGCAAAAACTATTACCAGGGCACAGATTTTTTTCATTGGCGGCAAATATACAAAGTCTTCGCTATATGATTTGTTATGCAAAGCCGAAAGTCGCGTGAACGTATCTATCGATAATTCTTTATCTTTTGTAACCAGGTGTATTAAAAGTTGTTTTGAAATGTACCCGCAACATGTATAAATTGCACGTATGCGAAAGTTTGAAGATACTTACCGGCATAAAGGCTTGAGAAAAAAACTCGTGGATTCCATAAGAGAAAAAGGGATCACGGATGAACGTGTGCTGGAAGCTATTATGAATATACCAAGGCATTATTTTCTTGATACCGCCTTTGACCGGATTGCTTATGAAGACCGGGCTTTCCCAATCCAGGAGGGACAAACCATTTCACAACCTTATACAGTCGCCTATCAAACACAACTACTCGGGATTGAACGATACGATAAGATATTGGAAATAGGCACCGGTAGCGCTTACCAGGCAACTGTACTGGCCGAACTTGGCGCCAATGTATTTACTATTGAAAGACAAAAAAAATTGTTTGAGTTGAATAAAAATTTTATTCTGAGGTCTGCGTATCCTAACATTAAATTCTTTTATGGGGATGGCTTTGAAGGTTTGCCAACTTATGCACCTTTTGACAAAATTCTCATCACCGCTGCGGCGCCTTTTGTTCCTCCCAAACTAATTGAACAACTAAAACCCGGCGGAAAAATGGTCATTCCGCTTGATGATGCCGGCATACAAAAAATGATGCGCATTACTAAAAATGAAGATGGCAGTTACTCAGAAGAAACTTTTTCAAATTTTTCTTTTGTTCCAATGCTGAAAGGCAGGAATTGAAGTCGAAGCTCATTGCTTAAAGTTCAAAGTTGAAGGTTCATAAACTGTCAACCTTATTAAACTAAGAAATCATAAATCTTCAATTATCCGCGCAGCTTTCAGGGCAATATTATCCCAGTAAAAATGATCAAAAAATTCGTGTGTTATTGATTGATTGACTTGTGTTGCTTCCTGCATTTTTTCTGCAAAACTTTGCCAGTCAATATTTCCGCACAATAATAATTTTCCATTGCAAATTTTTTCATTAACACCGGTTGCGCCATTAATAGTAGAGACTGCATTGAGATTATAACCCAGCGCTTCTACTAATTTTGTTTTAATACCTCCGCCGTCAGTAACAGGATTTATAAAAACATCCGCACCTTTAAAATATAAACTGATATCATCAACAAATCCGGCATAAATAATATTCTGATCAGCATATTGTTTTAATTCATTCATTTCAGCAGGAAGGTTTCTTCCACAAATAATTATCTTGATAAGAAATATTTTTTTGAATGAATATTGGATTTATTTTGTCTACAATATTTTTTACAGCTTCCAGGTTAGGCTTATACTCCAGTGCGCCATTAAAAAGATATAAAACGGTTTCTTTGCTTAAAGCATATTTTTTCAAGCAATTCATTTTTGGCCTGTTCCCGTTCAACCATGCGAAGGCGATGCATTCCATGAAATGCCATAAGTTATAACCGAAGTTTTTGATTCAAGTATGCTTATATCGCTTTATAAAATACTCCCTGTCATTTTCTGAAATGCAAAAAGTAAAATCCGCTTTCCGTGAACATATCTTTCATAGTGCCATAAAATTTTCCACCACCACCTGCCTGTTGTTTTAAATCTTTCCGCTTCAATGTTATGAGAATGTATGATGAGCTTTACTTTACAATAATGCTTTAGTAAAAGGCCAAGCCAGCCATAATAAGGATGCTCAATGATGACGTGTGAAATATTATTTTTCCTGATGATTTTTTTTATCAAACCGAAATAAAAAATATTAATATAGCGAAGCGGTGTGTTGCCCAGTGCATTGATAATCTGATAGGATGCATTAGCCGGCATATTATCTTTTACGGTAACACAATACAAAGAATGGTATTTTGAAAAATATTCATTAAAGCTTGCAATACCCTTTTGGCCGCCAAACTTTGCAGGAAAGATTTTGTAAGAAACAATGCTAAGGACATTTGCCATGAACAAAAAACTTTAATCCGGTAAATTAATATTATTTTGGCAAGCATATTTTAAACTATTATTTCGATGAAAGTAGTTTCTTTTTTTTCCCGCTTTACCGTCATCTGCAATTGCTGTTTTTTACTTTTTATTTTCCTTGCAAGCTTGAAGCAAGAAAGCCTGTAACACAAGGCACAGACAAAGCAGTTCCAGTCTCGTACTTCAAAGATATTATCATTACATTGGGTGTTTCTGCAATCATTGTCAACCTGCTTATGTGCATTGTCTATTCAGTGCTTGTGATTTTTGGCAGGCAAAAATTTCTTCCAAAATGGCTGGCAATTGTAAATTTTTTATTCTTGATTTTACAGTTTTGTTATTTCTTTTTAAGATAATATCCGATCAGTATGTACAAATTATAAGTGACCGGTGTAAAGTAATTGGGCCTTCTCTTTATTTTTTACAAGAGAGTATTGAAATATATTGGAAACAATGAACTGCGTATTGTGTTTACTATAAAGAGCTTGCTCTTCATTTTACTACACAACTTGATAGCTACGAATTGCAAAACTTACAATACGTAGCTAAACGCAGTGTGTCTACTAATTCGGTAATTCGAAATAATGTGCAATTATACTTTGTCATATAACACTTAATTTAACACTATCTAATATTTCTCCTTAATAATAGCAGCAACAATTTTATCAATAGGTAAGGTAACACTCTCTGCAGAAAAATTATTCCAGTCAATAAAACGAAATGTTTCTATTTCAGTTTTTTCATGGTAAATCTTCATCTGGTCTTCATCGAAATCAAATTCTTTATTTCTTAACGGAGCAGTAATAGGTTCCAGCGCTTTTACAAAATAATAAATAGAAACGATCTGGTGTTCCGGGTTAAAAGCGCTCATTTGAAAATAATCTGTAGTATAAATATGTTCCTCAACCTGTACTTCAAGATCCATCTCTTCTTTGAATTCTCTTTTAAGGCAATCCCTGGTACCCTCGCCCAATTCCATTCCGCCACCGGGAAATTTTGTATAATAATTACCTCTTATAAATTCATCACTTACCAGTACCTGCTTTTTTTCATTTATTAAAATTCCATACACCCGAATGTTGAACATTATCAGTTTTTTAAATTTATTTCTCCACGGTAAACCAGTTCAGCGGGGCCTACCAGCCAGATATTTTTAAATTCTTTCTCACTTACTTTTTCAAATTCAACACTCAGTTTACCACCAGCTGTTTTAACCTCTACCCTGTTGAAGCCATTATCATTATGCGCCGAAATAAGTGCAGATGCAGTAACTCCCGTACCACAGCTTAATGTTTCATCTTCAACTCCACGTTCATAAGTGCGCACATAAATTGTATCGTCATCAATGGTTTCTACAAAATTAACATTGATGCCTTCTTCCGCAAACTCTTTGCTGTTACGGATTGCCCGTCCCTCATTTACCACATCAACCTGCATGGCATCTCTTACATTTTTTACGTAATGCGGGGAACCTGTATCAAGGATATAATGAGTATAAGAATATTCAACGCCTTTTACGTCTTTCATTTTTAACCTCACTTCACCATTAAGATCAATCTCCGCTTCATGTATGCCATCAGCCGCACTAAAATTATATTTGTCTTTTCTTATGCCAAGCAGCATGGCAAATTTTAAAATACATCTTCCGCCGTTTCCGCACATTGAGCCTGCATTTCCATCTGCATTGAAATACTTCATTTCAAAATCGAAGCCCGCTTTATTGTTAAGCATCATAAGGCCATCTGCCCCGATGCCAAAACGCCTGCTGCATAAAAAATGTATTTGTTTTGTGGTAAGGTCACCATATACATTTTCGCGGTTATCGAGCAAAATAAAATCATTTCCTGTGCCCTGGTATTTATGAAATTCGATTTTCATTTTATAATTTTTCAGATATTATTTCCAATGTTTTTACGATAAGTTTTTCAATTGCGGCATTTCCATCTGCACTAAAATTTTTATGAATACGGTTGGCAACAATAGCGCTTAATGAAAGACAGTTATGATGTAAAGCCTTGCCCAGGCCGTATATGCCGGCTGTCTCCATTTCAAAATTAGTAATTTGGTGGTTCCCGAATTGAAAACCGGTAAGCCGGTCAATTAACTGCGGGCTGCTAACACCAAGCCGGAGCACCCTGCCTTGCGGCCCATAAAATCCCGGGCAGGTAACAGTTATACCCTGGTGAAACCCTTCTACAAAATGTTTAATTAAGCGACATGGCAGCACCTGCTATATAGGGATAACTAAAACGGCTGTGCAATTGCGTTTGTGTAACAAATGAATGAAGTAATTGTTTTTCTTCTTCATTATTTTCATGAATATAAAAATTCATTAAATTATCAATTCCAAGCCCATGCGTACTGGCTACAAAACTATCCACAGGTATATGTGCCTGCAGTGATCCTGATGTACCGATACGAATTATATTTAACTGCTTTAATTCACTTTTTATTGTCCGCGTTGAAAAATCAATATTCATCAATGCATCCAGTTCATTTAATACAATATCAATATTATCTGTACCGATGCCCGTGCTTACAACAGATAATCGTTTTTTTCCCAGCCAGCCTGTATGCGTTACAAATTCCCGGTGGCTCGTTTCAACTTCTACTCTTGTCAAAATATTTACTTACTTCTTTCACCCTGCCCGGATCGCCGACTGTTATAATGTTTTCAGCAATTTCACCGGGTTTTGCATTTAAATGGTAAATAGCTCCCCTGTCGTTAATGATCAATTCCGATTCTGCTATTGGTTGCATATTTTTTGCTATTATATCCATAATTGTACCATCTTCTTAAAATAAATTCATCTACTGAACCTTCGAATTTCGCATTTTAATGATGTGAAAAATTTCTAAAAAATAATTTATTACTTTTGTGCCCTTAAAAAAGGTCCTGTGGCCGAGTGGTCAGGCAGAGCTCTGCAAAAGCTTCCACAGCGGTTCGAATCCGCTCGGGACCTCTTAAGGCATTTTTTCACAAAAATGAACTTTTTCTAATTTTACTCCACTTTACGACTAATACACTGGTTTTAAACATTTTATAACGGTTGTTGCAAATAGTCGTTTACTACCTTTACAAAGGCTGACAATTCTTAAATCGATTAATTTGATCGAGTAAAAATCGAGTAAAACGCTTACTTAAAATTGAAAATATGCGATTCCCAATCAAGCCAATTTGTGAAAAAAGGTTCATGCGTAAAGATGGATGCAGTATTATTTATATACAGTATTGTTATACTTCTAAAAAAAGAACATTACTAAATACCCGCATCGATATTCCCGCAGAGTTTCTGGAACAAGAAAAAATTATGCATCTCGGAAGATTTACCAATCCGGTATGGAATGGCAGGTGAATTGAATGATGCTTTACTAGCAATGATGCGTCACACAGAAGATATTATTTCATTTGCTATTAAGAAGAAACTTCCTGACCCGGGAAAATTTGTAAAAGAAATATTTAATCCTGCATGTAATATAGATAAGCTAAAGGAGCATGATCCTGACACGAAAAATTCCCGGATCAATCTTGATATATATTTTCAGATTGATGATTATATCCAATCAAAAATAAAAAAGGTCTGCAAAGACATGCCGAGGATATACCGTAATATGAAGGATCATCTGAAAGCATTTGAAATTTTCAGAGGTGGGCCTATTACCTTTGATTGTATGGACTTAACATTTTATGAAGAGTTCGTAGATTTTCTTACTTACGATTACATTCACAGAAGAAGAAGAGAGCAAATTGTTGGCCTCAAAACAAATACGGTCGGAAAAACCATTAAGCAATTACGAGTCTTTTTGGGCAACCGGATTCGCAAACGGATTATTCCGCCCATTGATTTACATGGATGGACAGTTTTAGAGGTAGAAACAGATGCGGTTTATTGTACAAGAGATGAAATAAACCTGATATACCAGCTGGATTTATCTGAACACCCTCATTTAATTCCTTACCGGGATTTGTTTGTCCTTGGATGTTTAACTGGTTTAAGATTTTCTGATTTCTCTTTATTAAAGAAAGATGACCTGCGGGGAGATATGTTATATAAGAAGCAACAAAAATCTAATCATTGGGTAGTTATCCCCTTACTCGAAGAGGCACGGGCAATATTGGACAATCGTTTTGAGAAAGACATTCCGCCTCTTACCAATGGAGAATTTAACCAGCATATTAAATCCATAGCAAAGCTGGCAGGTATCGATCAGATAATTAAATTTTCTTTTAAAAAGGGAAACCAGGAAATAGTTGAAGTAAAGCCCAAATATGAGTGGATAACTTCCCATACCTGTCGTCGATCATTTTGTACCAATGAGTTTTTATCGGCGACCCCCGTTGAGCTTATTATGAAAATCAGCGGACATAAAAGTGTAAAGGATTTTTATAAATATATCAGGATTACACCGGAAGAAGCAGCGCATCAAATTAAGGACATATGGCTACAGAGAAGAGATAATGCAATTGCCAGCAGGAAATCACTAAAAATGTCTGTATAATTTTTTCTTAGCGCAATCTGATTTTTTTGTTAGGAAAGTAATAGAGAAAATTCGTGTGGCAACATAGCCTTCAAAAATTGTGCATGGGTACCTGGCAGCCAGAGTAAATTAATGATGACTAAATTGATTTGCCTTTGCCTTGTTTTTGCTTTTTCTTTTGCATTAACTTTTCCCTTGCTTTCTCGACCTGTACTTTTGCGTCGAGATTCTTTTGTATGATTTGATCGACGTAAACCTTGACACTATTTTCAATCCTTTCCAATGCTTGCGGAAGTGTTAAATTAATAAGCATTTCAGGCCGGTCTGATTTTTCAATACCTTCTGTATTTAATATTTCAGTCAGCACCGTTCGTTTATCTTTAAATGGAAATTTTTCAGTGAAAAAACCCATCATTTCATCAAAAGTAAACATATCGCATAAGACAGCCAGATCAACATAATCCTTTTGTTCTTTACGACTGCTAATGCTATCCAATTTAAATGCAGCAATGTCTTCAGAACTAGCAAGCCTGATACTATCTTCTACAATAGCAGGACGGATGAACTTTACAGCCCAGTTATAAATGTCCACTTTTCTTCTCTCACGGACATCCTCATCCAAAGCGACTAAAAAACTTATCCCATGGGGCCTATCCCGGAGCAATTCGATATGAGGGTAATGCTTGAGGAGCTCCTGCTTTAACTCCGCAATATCAAAAGAACCATTGGTAAAAAAATCGAGATCCTCAGATTTCCGGTGGCCTAATTGAAGGGCAAGAGCTGTTCCTCCTACTAAATAGAAATTTTTTAATTCGGGTAAGTTTGAAAGATTTTTTAATACTTTCCAAAGGGGCTTGTCAATTGTCCTTGTGTAAAGCATAAGCCTTAAAGTCTTTTAAAGGAATGGAAAGGAGTGTATGCGCCAGGTACATAGCATCCTTTTGGAGATAAGCGTTATTGATTAGGATGCGGACACATTCCTTTTTTCCATAGAAAGAAAGAAACTCCAGCACATCATCAAGCTTACCCCTGTCAAAAATTCTTGACACAATATTTATCCTGTCGGTGTGCAAATCCATCTTCTCCACATCGGTATCCCAAAATGCATATTTAGGTATTGACGGTCTATGAAGCACTTTTGGATCCATACCTTAAAGTTACGAATCTTCTTTAAGTAGATCCTTCCTAGAGATATAAATTAATCGTGGTAGTGCTTTTTTAATAAGATTTCCGATCGGGATTAATTTTTCAGTTTTACAATAACTTTTTCATTTTTATATTTAAAATTTCTTCATCTTTTCATTACCATATAGTAATTTTAAAAAAAGATAAGTGATGAAAGATTTGATACAAAAAGTGACGTCCTTTATAATATTTGACCTTCCTGTACAAAATGAGTTTATAAGCAGTCGATTTCTCTGCATCCACAATAACTTTCAAAAGCAGTTTCCACATTGGAGCCTGGCAGCTACCAGGAGAAAAGTAATTGCCGATTTCTGGTTCAGCCACGTTTTACTGCACTTTGCTGCGATAATATCCTGCGGCGTATTATCGGTATTATTATTTGGTAACAACCCGCCGATAGCGATTAAACCTTTAGTGGCCGCTGTGTTCTTAGGTGGCTGTATCAGTTTTGTAATTATAGTCGCTTTTAGTTACTGGCCTGTTTATTACTCTGATTTTTTACCAAAACTGGACACCATTGTAGCGCAATATGAAAAGGAAATAAAGGTTGCTGCTGAAATCAAAAAATGTAAAAAAGCTCAGTTATCCAACCCTGCCCTGGTTCTTATCTATTACGTTTTTGATAAGGTGACTGGCATGAATTCTCTTCAATGCAATGATCATTATGCGCGCAATGCTCACAAAACTTTATGGCGTTGACCAGGGAAGCATGAGGAAAAACCTGGCGCTTATATATGGTAAGAAGAAAGATCTTTCAGATCGCAAGTACACTGAAATCCGGAACAGGTTCCAGGAAGCTTATGACTTTTTTGAAGAAATACAATTTAAGAAGGGTTTACATATCCTGCGCCAATTGGAGCAAAAATTCAAAGTAAGCAATTGAAAATTCTGAAGCTCACACCTTTTCTATGGTCCTAATCACGAGGTATTATTTCCGCTATGCTTGGATAAATATTGTTACAATTCTGTTCCTCTTCAAGGATTAGGCCGGCCAATACAAACAATTTAAGAATTGAATTGAAAATTAAAAGGCTCGATAGAAATTTCTAATTCTCTGTTCATACAATTTCCATATAGATTTTGAAGTTGGTGCACAAATTCAATATTTGAATTACTGCTTGCATGAGTAAATATATTCCGCGGTCCTTGTTGGTAATGGAGCGTAAACAAATGTTCATCAGAATAGTAGGTGCTTATGATCTTCTGTACCCCATTGCCCTTTTAAAGTCGCTTTGTCATTTGTCTTAAATCCGCAGCTTTCAAGGATGTCGCACGTTAATGGAATTCCTTTTATACCGCCAAAATAGACTTCTTCCTTTCGCGATACGTTCTGGATATTCCCGATCCGTTGCCAACTTTTATAAGTGTGTTGGTTTTCCCATTTTCAATCACAACACCATCTTCGCTTACCTTAAGAACCTTGCGTGCTGCTATTAAGCTACCAGGATATTTTAAGGAGATCCAGTTACCGGCTTTTATATCATCGGGTGGAATCACGATATAAATTTACCCATTTTCCATTCTGGAAACCATTAAAGAATCTAACAAGTGCATTCGGCCAGAGGAATTGGGAATGCAAAAAGATATCTAAATAAGAAAAAATACTCAGTTCAAACCGGCTTCAACTAATTGTATTTATTCTAGTAGCCTCACTTTTTAAAGCCGGATATTTTTTTTAAATATTTAAGTATACTTAACTTCTTTTCCCTTGCTCAGGGAGGTATGTTGCAACCCTAAAACAACAAGTGATGAAAGAAATTATGAGCAATGGTAACGTCGTTACCCCAATGTTATTCCCCTATGAACCGGAACAGTTCCTGCAATCTATCCGGCAAATTATCAGGGAAGAGGTCAATAATATGGAAACACAAAAGCCGGTTTCAACTTCCTTTGAAACGCCGGGATTGACCTACAAACCCCTCTATAAGATCGCGGAAGTTTGTGCTTTGTTCCATGTTTCAAAACCTACCATCTATGATTGGGTGAAACATGGAAAGCTAAAACCTTTCAAAATCAGGTCAAGGGTTTATTTCCTGTGGCAGGATATCCAGCAACTTATTTCCCCGGTGGAAGAACAACGGTGAATAGGATTTTTTCTTTTCACCCGTTCGGAAATTAAGCACTTAAAGGCCGGCATCAAGAAGCTTTAGACTTTTATTTCCCGGCAGTTTTATTCCCCAGGTGAAAACTAATCTCCCTTAATTAAACAATTAAAAAAATCAATCATGGCAGAATTTAAAAGAAGAACCCTGCTATTAAGCAGCGGGAAGCAGGTTAAATTATTCGGCAACAGCATTGCGATCGGAAAATCTTTAGAGATCGGTGAAGGTTATGCGCCTAATATCTTTTCCTGCGTGCAAGATCAATCAAAGGAGAAAACCTCCACTACAGTTTTAAATCCTTACCAATTAACAGCCGAAGAAATGATGGAAATGGCGGACTATAATATTCGCCTCTGGATGGATTTGAAGGATAATATCCGCAAGCATGGAACCAGCAGCCCGAAGATCTTTAATAGTGATGCGCTCAAGTAACGGGAATTTTTATTTCAAGGGCAAGTACAATTTTACCTGTTTGATATTATGGCCTGACTATCAGATTTTCCGGTGATTATTTCTCTTATTTTTTTTCAGAAGAAAATATTTTTCCGACTTATTGAGATAGTTCAGGTATGTTGATATTAATAGTAAGGAGTAGTAATATAATCGATGTATTGGGCAATTCCTTTGAGCATTAGTCTTATGGTTATTAGAGTGATCAGGATTAACGTATAGTCACCATTAGTTTATTGATGAAGATTAGAATAAAAGCATTGAATCAGTTACGACATACGGCAATGGTGCAGCTAGAACGTTTCGAAATTTTTTAGGGCGAGCGGTGTTGTTGTCGAACAAAAATCCCGTTGGCCCAACACGCTCGCCTTTTAATCCCGTTGGTCTCAAAAGGAAATGCAAAGACACTTAAAAAAATGAGGACAGATGGAAACAGTGAACAAGAAACAAAAGAAGGCCGGCAGGCCGCATAAGGCTGTCAAAAAAGACATCCGTGCCTGTGTAAGGTTTAGCAACCATGAGTATTTTATTATCAAAGAAAAAGCCAAAGAGGCAGGAGTAAATGCTTCGGCTTATATCCGGCAAACCGCCATTCAATCCAAAATAACTTCCCGGCTTTCAGAGGAAGATTTACAGGTTCTCAGGAAGCTGGTAGGCATGTCCAACAACATGAACCAGGTGGCAAAGGTCTGTCACCGGGAGGGACTGTTTGAAGCGATGCAATATTTTGAAAGCTACCGGAATGAATTTGATACCCTGCTTAAAAAATTTAAACCATGATCAGCAAATATATTCCGGCTAATTCCTTTTACCATACCTGCCGGTATATCTGCAACAAACCGGGGGCAATGATCCTGGTAACCGAAGATGTCCGGGACCATGATTATAAATTAATGGCAGCTGATTTTGAAACCCAACAGCAACTACATCCCTCCAAACACCAGGCTTGTTTCCACGCGATCTTAAGTTTTCACCCGGAAGAAAAGCCATCGGATGAACTGATGGCAGAGATAGCAAAGAAGTACTTGGCAGAATTAAAAGTTACAGATACCCAGTATGCTATCTGTAAACATACCGACCGGTCACACTTGCACCTGCATATTGTTGCCAACATGGTAAACAATAAAGGAAAAGCAATCAGTGATAGCTGGATTGGATTACGTGGTAAGAAAGTGGCGCAGCGCCTTACTGAAGAATACAAATTAACGCCAGCTGTAGAAAAGAACTTAAAGCTGACCAATCTTGAAGCTCTTAGTCAGCCGGAGGCGATCAAGTATCAAATCTATATTGCCGTTTCCGAAAACTTACCCCATTGCCTGACGATGGAAGATTTGCAAAAGCGTTTATTGAAAGTTAGGAATTGAGATACAATATAAATACAAGGGACAAACTTTAGAAAAGCAGGGATTAAGTTTTAAGAAGGATACTATTTGCTTGAAAGGAAGCGAGGTTGACCGGAAATTCTCTTTAACCGGACTAGAAAAGACACTTGGAACTGCAACGCAAACAGGCACTAAGTTCCCCGCAAAAAATATTACAAAATCCGGAGGTGCAGAAGACTTTTACATCTCAAAAATTTAATACGCAGCAAAACCTACACCCTAGTATTTCCGAGGAAAGCAAAAAAGACCTGGCACAAAACATAACGAAGGGCCTGGAAAAAACTATGGAGATATTATTAAAGCCGGAACATTCGAACGAGCAAGTTCCCCGTGAATTGATAAAGAAGAAAGAGCGACGCAAAAAGAAAGGCCATTCCTTATAACGAAATCAAAAAATATTCTTTACAACTAAAATTTAAAATTATGAATGAAGAAGAAATAAATACAAACGCAGCATTTAGGGAAGTCGTCTTAAAAAAGGTGGAAAGCCAGGACAAAAGGACTGCTGCCCTCGAAGAGAAAGTAAACAATATACCGGATAACACAGAACAAATGCAAATGCTGATAAGTACTGTTGAAGGATTACGGAATGATCTGCAAAACAGTCGTTTTCCCATAGAAAAAGTTCAGGATTTTGCAGCCAGGCTGGATTTAAATACCAGCCTTATTAAACCGCCGGTGAAAAAAGAAATAGTACACCATCACCATGTGCCTAAAATAATTCTAATCTCTGCCGGCCTTTTTATTGCCCTGGCCCTTGTTTCTTCCGGCTGGTACATGACTGAAAGTAAACTCGACGGTTACATTGCTAACGATACAAAATACCGGCAGCTTCGCCTGGATACCTCCATAAGAAGTTTACAACATTACCTCGACCGGATTGATAGCATGTACGACGCCACGGCCTGATATGCGAAAAAATGTTCTTGAAACTGAGAAGCGGAATCGTGAGAATTTTGAACGGTTAGAGAAGGCTGAACGGCTCAAAAAAGAGGCGGGAGATTTGGAAAGAGAGGCGAAGAAAAAGTAAAAACTGCAGGAAGGATAAATGAAAGTTAGGAGCGATATATTGGGAGGAAGGGATAGTAGCGGCATTGATTTTCCGTTATACTGGCCATCACGAGATAGAATAACCTAAGATAAAACTTTGAATACAAGGCTCATTCGATTATTCTTGCTTTTTTATATTTTTGAAATACATCCAAATATTAAAATCATGTCCCTAAATTATGTTTCAGATGATCGCGGTTCTACAATTGCCGTGCAAATTTCAATTGAAGATTGGAAACGCATTAAGAATAAATATCGGGATGTGGATGATCTCGATCGTAACCTACCTCTGTGGCAGAAACAGTTGATTGACAGGCGGCTTGAAACTATCTCCGAAAATCCTGAAAAGTTAAGACCTATTAACGAATTGTTGCAGGAACTGGATAAAGAAGAATAATGGTTGGTGTATAAGGTTTGACTCTTTATTTTCTCAGCGACGTACGTAACTTTCCAGTTTAGATTTAATCGAGATATTAATCCGTATTGAATTTTTGCAATTTTCAGTAAATTAGTTATTTACAAAAACGCGCTCTTGGCCTCTCCAGGCAAATCTTTAGCATCATCGGATTATTATCTATAAATTTGAAAAAATAGCAAGCATATGCGACACTTAATTATTGACTTGGAAACAGAAAATAACCAGGCCAAAAAAGATAATGTCTTAAAATTTCTTGAAGAAATGGGTGTTGAATATCATACATCTGAACGACAATCGCTTGAAGAATACAATCAGGAAATAGAAGGAGCAGAAGCAGAAATTGAAAGAGGTGACTTTATAACAGCTGAGGATTTAAAAAAGGAAGCCCGCTCATGGTAATTTGGAGCAAAATGGCGAAAGCCCAATTGCAAAAAGCTTACAATTATATCGTAAAAGATTCTCTTCAAAACGCGCAAATAGTAAGGGATAAAATAATTGATCTAACAATTGATTTGCCCAAACATCCGGAAAAATATCCTCCGGATAGGTTTAAACAGAATAATGATGGCAGCTACAGAGCTTTTGAAATATATCGATATCGGGTTTCCTACCGGATAATTAAAAATCAGATTCGTATTGTACGTTTGAGGCATACGAGTATGTCTCCGTTGCTGTATTAAATTTTAACTTCCGCAATAAGTTAAATAGGGATGCTTCTTATCAAAGCGGCGAACTTGCATCTATATGGTATTAATCCAAGGAACTGGCAAGAAATGTAAACGCCTAGGAAGTACTCTAATTTACCAGCGGTCGCCATATTTTTCTTTTAGCCGTGCCGCTAATTCTGTTATATCCTTCTTCCTGGCAATTTGATTTATCCATTGTTCCGGAATAGCCTCATACCCATACAAAAGTCCGGCAAGTCCTCCGGTGACTGCACCAGTCGTATCTGTATCATCACCTAAATTTACTGCTTTCAATACCGCATCTTTGTAATTGCCTGTGGTTAGCAAACACCAGGTACTTGCTTCAAGCGTGTGCAAAACATAACCACTACTAAAAATTTGTCCTTCTTTCAATTCATAGATATTTTCTTTGAGCAGCCGGTCAAACAAGGAGATTTCCCTCGGATTAATTGAAAGGGAATTTAAGTAACCGGTTATCTCTGTTTTCAGATTTTCATAAATTTCAAATTTGTCTTTTTCTTTAAGCAACTGTCTTGCAAACTCGAGGTAGTAGAAACACGATATAACGGAACGAATGTGCCCGTGGGTGATTGATGAAACTTGTTTTGTTATTTCGTACCGCTCATTAAAAGGTTTGTCCCACATAAAAAATAGCAAGGGTAATATCCTCATCAATGAACCATTACCATTAGAAGATTCGTCAAGGCCTCCTGCTAAATCAGGCCTTACACCTTTTTTAAGCCGGTCGATCGCTTCGCGTGTGGCAATGCCTATATCAAATACTTTTCCTGTCGCTGTCCAATAATTATCGTGGTACCAGCTTACAAAATTTTGTGCAATAGTATTTAAATCAAAGTCTTTTGTTAATGCTTCGGCAAGACAAAAGGTTAATGAGCTGTCATCTGAAAAGGTACCTGGAGGTAAATTATATGTGCCGTAACCAATCATATCCGTTACAGGATTTTTGCGAATGGTTTGCCTGCTTTTAAACTCAACGGGAACGCCGATGGCATCACCAATAGCAACTCCAAATAAGATATTTTTATAAATGTCTTTGTTTATCCTATGAGAGTCATTGCTGCCTGATATTGAAGTTTGCATTTACGTAATTTACCGAAACTTACTTTCCATGCAATTCATTTATAATAATTTTAGCCTCACCGCTAACCCCCACAAAGGGTTATCTACATCCAATTAATCCTTCTTAACATTAAATGTATTATCCCTTCTGATTCTATATGAAGCCGTTTCAGTAGAAAGTTCGCTGAATGTACTTTTTACACTCAATTTGTTTGCTTTAAAGTTTACATAATTGTGGATGCCCTTCTTCACACCTTCGGCTTTAGAATCCTGGTTAGCTCCTACATATAGAAACTTCCAACCATAAATTTTCTCCTGTTGCTCCACCAGGTTTTTAATATAGTTGTCCCCTGCCGGTGGTGCGTAACTCTGCGATGCGTTTTCATAGCCATCTGTAAAGGAAATTAACAACACTTTCTCCGGCCTGTCTGCTTCCTTCATTGCCGCCAGCTTTGCCCCTGTCTCCTCTATAAGCCGTACCAAACTGTCATTAAGAGCGGTCATTCCTCTTGGTACATAAATTTTGTCAGTCAATAATGGAATATCGTTGATGCTCCTGTGGTCCTGGAGCACCTCATATTCAGTATCAAACTGCACAAGTGTTACCGAAAGCTCCCCGGGTTCTTTCTTTTGGTTTTTAATAAAATCATTGAAGCCTTCAATGATATAACTTTTAATCTCATCCATGCTGCCCGACCTGTCAAGCAACATAGAAACGTGGGTGTAATTTGTTTTCATTTTAGTAGGTGTTTAATTGTTTACAATCGTTTTCAATCCTTATCCGGTATTCTTTATCATGCTTGTTTACCGTTTATTCGTAATTAAAGCGTCCCTGGTCTAAAATATCGCGGAAGTTTTCGCTCTTTAGCCAGATGCATTTGGTTATTTCACAAGAAATTTGCTACTTAATTCTTCAGGAAAACATTTCAATGAGGCAGTTGATGAAGCAGGTAACTTTTTTGTAAAGCTAAGGCCGCAGATTACCATCTATTTGCAAAGTGAAGCTTTATTTCAGAAAACCAAATATATGCGTTCTTATCAGTAATTTTTCTTACAAACTTGTAAGCTTGCTTATTAAAAGTTTTCTTATTAATTTTACATCAGCATTGCGAGTCTCCTTAATAATGGAGTACCAACCGAGTTTCAACACCACGGTGGTCAAATAATGCGGACTTACTGGTCAAAAATGTTGATGTTGATTTTCATGTTACCAGTTCATCCCGTTTTAGTAATGCAATAATTTTTAATCTTTAAATGAATTATTGTATGGACACTTTTTCCCAAGGTAATTTTCTAAAAATAAGTAAGAATAAGTCTACTCCGCTGAAGCTTTCGATCGGCAATGCAACTTATATAGTTGGAAAACACTTTCTTGCCAAACACCAGGAATGCATCTATTCATTTACTTACAGGAGGTCGGGGCACGAACGACCTCATTATGATTTTCAAAAGATGTTTTTAGTTGAAGGTAAGTTGTTAGAGGTTTCTGCATGTTCAAAGCTGAAGTACGGCCCCCTGGGCGATCGTACGAATGTGGAAGTAAATTATGATGGTCAGCAAATAAATAAATTTAGTTGCCTGATATCTTATATGGCAGGCGGCTCAACGGGCACTTATCCTTACATTAAAACAAACTCCGGTCATATAGTGTTCTCTTTTCAAATTCCTGCATTAATCGGTGAAAATACCTGGTCAATTGATTATTATAAAGATTTAATATTACAACCGGCTGAACAAATAACCCGTGAGGCAAATAAATTACCTTTTCAACCGGAAGATAAGTATTTTGGTTATTCCTTTGACGGTCTCGAAGCTATAAAAAGAATCAGCTGGGTATACCCCGTTTACGATGTTTATTCCGGAATACATTTAGGAGACCTATCTTTCTGTGAGTATCCTGGCTTTAATCATTACTATTATTTTGTCATGGGTAAATTCAAATCGAATGAAATTATTCCCTTCCCTCATAACATCAAAAAAACAGAGGATAGTCGATTCTTGCAAACTTTAGAATTTAACGGCAATGACATTTTTGAAAGGGAAATCATTTCAGAAAGTCCGGTTAAAGGTATTTCGAAAGAAGAGTTTTGAGAAGCCCTTTTTAACTAAAAAGTCTATCGAATAACCCGTATACGTTAATTAGAATTTTTGTAACTAAATTAAATTCATCCAAAGCTTTCCTATTTTTTATAAAAGTTCATTCCCATTTATCCTTAGCTTTCGCTGCTGCGATTGTTTGCCATTGCATATTTACCGGGCAATCGCAACCACCTCTTTTCAGTGGTTTTATATGATCTATTACATAACCAGGTCCTCCATGAGGAAAATAGTTTGCCTCATGAAACAAAGCTAATTTTGCCGCCTCGCTTCTTTTTATTTTCCCATGTGAATCTCTTACTAATGTATAAAGTACAATTTTTGGAGATTACATTTCCCATCCTATATTTCTGATTTATAGGGTTATTTATTCGAGGTGTAAGGGATCTACGTTATAAATCCATACCTATCAGGCTCTTTTGTATTTCTTTAACTTTTTCAATTAAAGTGTTTGCCGTAACGCCATTATCAATATTTCCCCAAATTTTAGAATTTGTTTCCCAATTTTTAGAGTCATCGTCAAAGTAATGTAAATAAGCCCAATTAGGATAATTGATATCTGATCCTATAACCGGCGTTAATTTAGCTGATATTTCGCTTTTTAAATTTATATATCCGTTAGACTGCTCATTCATGTATACGCCCATTGTAAAATCCTTATGTCCAGAATCGAATGCAAAACATATGGACACCTTTCTTTTTGTATTTGGAACCTTAAAATAAAAATACGATTCACCCCCTATTCCCCAATCTTCATCAAATGCAACTAAGTTAATTGCGATAGCTTTTTCCTCTAATTGTTTTTTAAGTTTGCTTATTTGTTGCGTTCTTTCTTTTTTTTGGGCCAAAAAAAATTCACCTGGAAATGATGTAAAGATTTGTTTTTGTTGAATCAATTCAAGAATATTTATAACCATTTCATCTATACGCTTTTTTCTTAACCAACGTGGATGGGCGGTCCAAAAAATATGCGTTTTAGTATTTTCAACAAAATAATAATATAAATGATCTGCAATCTCTACTCCGGGGCATGAAAATCCTCCAGTTAGCCAAGTATCATCTTCTTGCCAACGAAGCACAATCATAATATTTGGTTCTAATGCCTTTATTAAATGACTTGCATCATCAAAAATTAAACTTGCCTTTTTTATTTTTTTCCAATCTTCGATACTGCAATTGTCTCCCCTGTCTGCAACTTCAAAACGTTCAATAGATTCTATATTGCTCCAAATAAAGCTTTCTAAAATTTTCGGATATTTTCCATCTTTAATTTCCCGCCAATCATTTTTATTATAAAAAAACTTTAAAAACTTGAAAATAAATCCCCAAAAATCTAATCCTGTATTATTATGAAATGCACTAGCAAAAACAAATCCTTCTTCTACACTAAAATCATCCTCCCACCACTTCAATACAGTCTGAACACCAAATTCCTTATATGCCGAAATATAATCCGTTAAATGTGTGCCATTTCTTGTTTCCCAACCTACAAACGCAATTTTATAAGGATTTTCTTCATACCAGGCACCATAAACCGGAAGATGCGGCTCTGGTAATCCATCAGGATTTACGCCTTAGATCTCTTCTATAAATCTGTCTACTAAAGGAGTGTATACACTTGCAAATTTTTCTTCGATATTCATTTGATTTATTTTAGGTATTGAGTAGTGTTTTATTATACAATTATCAAAATTTTAAATTGACACTCTTTGAAAAGTCCTAATTCTTCTTTTATATGGACACTTAAAATTTGCCACTGAAATAAATAGCGCTGTAAACTTGTGACTTCGTCCTAAAGCTAAAATAGGCAAGGGGAAATGGTCAGCATGTTTGTAAGGTATACATATATTCACTCAAGCAACATAAAATTTTATGATTAATATTATAATAAAACTGCATTTTATACGTGCTACTAAACGGTATTTAGGATCCTTTTGTTGAAATACTTTTTCCAAAAACTATCGTCTGTAACTTCAAACCTAAATAAATCTCCGAAAGGACGGCATCGCCAAATTTAATGGCAAAACATTTTGTTTTTAATTTAACTACTTCCAACAGAGTAACTAATATATATTAATCCAATATGGTAAATTCTTTTTCATTTTCATCATATCCTTTAGTCTACATTTGTCACTATCTGACAAGTCAAACAAAGTAAAATGAATCAATTCGGGGATCGTATAAAAGAGCTGCGGGTGTTACAGGGTTTATTGCAACGGCAGATAGCAAACCAGTTGGATATGGATACACCCATGCTTAGCAAGATTGAACGGGGTGAGCGCAAAGCAAAACGGCAGCATGTAACAGTACTAAGCAAAATTTTTAATCTGCCTAAGAATGATTTGCTTTCCCTTTGGTTAGCTGATAAGCTTTTCGATGTTGTTAAAGACGAAGAGGTCGCATTGAAAGCTCTATCCGTAACTGAAAATGAGGTCAAGAGATTAAAAAGAAGAAAAAAAAGTGAGTAAATTTAAAACCATACATACAAGCAGAACAATGATGTTTACGGAGTTGGAAAAGGTCATGAACTATTCCACCGATAGCGATAATTTTCTTGAATCTTTGAGTCATAATGTGACTGGCAAAAAATCAAGCTCAGGGATTGAAAAAGACTACCAGCTATTTGAAAAGACTATATGGATTTGATATGAAACATCAACCTTTTATTGCCTTCAAATATTTTTGGAAAACTGCTGAAGCATCAGACAAACCTTTGCTTGCATTTATATACGCCATTAATCATGATGATTTACTCGCTGAAAGTATTCAGGTTTTGCAGGGCATAAGACCAGGTGAAAAAACTTTTATAGAATTTTTTGAAGAGGTAATTGAAAAATATCACCCCAATCAATACTCTGAAAATACCAGAAGATCAATGGCACAGAACATCGCCAGTTCATGGAAACAAGCTGGGTTTATCGAAGGGAAGGTGAAGAATATAAGAAGCAGCCTGCAATTAATTATCGAATTGCGTGTTTTGCTTTTTTGTTAGCTTATCTCAAAGGCGATAGAGGAGACTTTATCTGGAACAGCATAGGCGTGAAGGCCTTAGGCCTTTATGAAAGTAAGCTAAGAGAATTAGCCATTGAATGTGCTAAGAGGGATTTGATCCAATACCAGTATGCAGGTAGCGTAACTGCTATCTCGTTTAATAATTTATTAAATAAAATTGAAAGCGATGCCATCTAAAATAGATCAATTGTTAGAGGCTTTTGAAAAAGTGGTAAAAAACCCTGGTCATTAGTTTTATCCGGTCAGGAACGGATCTGGTTTTTGGTATATGACCCTGCTGAACAACGAAAAGTCGATTTACGATTGGGGGATTTTGAAACGGCAACTTTAAAAGCGGGTAAAAAATGGAAAGGAATTTCTTTGAAAAATTGTTTCCCTTCCTGGATGGCTAACCATGAATATAAAGAAGATTATTTCACAAACCCGGAATACATAGTTGACCAATTGGAAGCTGAGTTCATTCCATTTTCTATTAAGTTCTTAAAGGATGAGCTGAAGAAAATATTACAGGATGGGGATACACTTATTGCCATCAAAGATGTGTCTGCCCTATTCGGATTTGTTCGTTTATCAGAAATCCTAAAAAGCTGTGACAAAGATTTTAAGGGACGTATGCTTATCTTTTTCCCCGGTGAGTTTGAACACAATCACTACCGCTTGCTGGATGCCCGAGATGGATGGGATTATTTGGCCAGACCCATAACATTATAAAATACCTGCAATGAAGAATAAAGAATTATTTACACTGAATCCAGAACAAGTAAACCTTAAAAACGAAGGTGTTGCAAAGATCAGAACCATCAATGAGAAGGAAGACCTTTCGATTGTTGAATATGAATTGAAGACTTTTGTTTGCGAAGGCGAATACCATGATGGGTTAAAAAAAATGCTCGAGTATTATCTTCAAAATTTCAATAGTACAGAGCAATCTGCATTTTGGGTAAGTGGTTTTTATGGTAGTGGCAAATCACACTTAGTAAAGATGGCAAGTTATCTATGGGATGATTTTGAATTTGAGAATGGCAAAACTGCACGCAGCATCAAACCCTTGCCACAAGACATTCAGGACTTGTTTGTTGAAATAGACCGTAAACAAAAAATTCAGGGAAAGCTGTCCATTGCCGGTACTTTGCGCGATTTCCCATCAAAGGATATTAGATATTCCTTTTTACAAATATTACTAAACTCATTGGGGCTGCCTCAACAATACCATCATTTTAGGTTTGTTTACTGGACCCAAAAGGAAGGAGTTTATGATAATCTAAAGGCATTAGTCGAATCAGCCGGTAGGGACTTTAAAAAAGAAATTGAAAACCTTTTTGTTTCACCCGTGCTTGCAAAATCTCTGCTTGTACTTATGCCGGAGATGGCAGAAAATGAGATGAAATTGAAAGAGCTTTTTAAAGCTCAGTTTCCACGAGTGGAGACCATCGGGCGGGAAGATTTTGTAAAGACAATAAGAGACGAAATCCTTCCGCTCTCTTTCGATGGTAAAATTCCTTGTACGATTATCATATTGGATGAAGTGCAACAGTTTATCGGTCAGGATAGTAACCTTGCTTTTGATGTACAACTATTGGCCGAAGAATCTTTGCTCAAGATTCGATGGGAAATTTCTTTTGGTTGGTACTGGCCAAAATGCTTTGACGGATACACCGAACTTGCAGCGATTGATGGCAAGATTCCGTGTACCCATTCAATTGACAAATACAGACATTCAAACGGTAATCCGTAAAACAATTTTAGATAAAAAACCATCTGCTGCTTCCGTTCTTAAAACTAAACTTGATAGTTCATCGGGAGAAATATCCAGAAACTTAGAAGGAACTGTCTTCGGGTATATAACGGATGATAAAATTACTTTAGCAGCAGATTATCCATTACTGCCTTCTACAAGAAAACTGTGGAATAAAGTACTGCAGGTAATAGATGTGGCGGGTACATCAGGCCAACTCCGCAATCAATTGCGGATTATTGATGACAGTTTAAAATCCATTGCGGACTTAGAGGTAGGTCAAATTGTGCCTGCCGATTTTATCTTCAATCAAAATCAAACGCAACTCATTCAGTCAGGTCTTTTACTCAATGATATCAGTAACGTTATTCAGGAAAGAAAATCAAAGGGTGGCGATACTGAAAAAGAAGGCAGAATATTAAGTGCCGTTTTCCTATTGGATCAAATCACTTCAAACATCCCTGACACAGGAATAAAATCAAATGAAAACACGATTGCTGATCTTTTAATTGATAACCTTAATTTAAATAGCGATGCATTTCGTACGAAGGTAAAAATATTAGTCAAAAAGTTGGTTGATGAAAAAGTGCTCATGCCAATAAATGATGAGTACAAACTGCAAACTAAAATTGGTGCTGAATGGGAGCAAGAGTTTACTAAGCAATACATCAAACTCAACAACTCAGGTGATGATCAGATACAAGAATTGAGAAGAGAAAAGATAGTAACTCTCTTCAAAGAAAAGACAAAAGGAATTAACGTAACCCAGGGTAATTCAAAAATGGTTCGTGAATTTGAATTGTGGGATAAAGACACAATGCCCAATACCGAACATAAATTAAATTTATGGATACGGGACGGATGGATTGAAAACGAAATGACTGTGATTAATGAAATTCGTGCTGCGGGTAACAATGCTCCGTTAGCCTATGCCTTCGTAAAAAAAATCAGAGATCCTGAATTAAGAACAGAGATAATTAAATTCAAAGCTGCTGAATTAACTCTGAGTCCTTCCGGTATGGGAACTCCTGGTACTCCTGAAGGCGAACAAGCAAAAAGAAGTATGGAAACCAGGCAGTCAAATGCAAAGAATGCCATTCAGGATTTAGTAGAGAAAATATGCCTTGATGCTGTGGTCTATCTGGCGGGTGGCAATAACATTCAGTCTGGCACATTGAAAGAGAATATTGAAGAAGCCTTTAGTAGCATTGCCGACCGCCAGTTTCCGGAATTTAAAAGCAAAGCTGACTTTATGAATTGGGGACAAGCCCTAACCAAAGCCCTTGCTGGCAATCCTGATGCCTTGAATGTTACCAGCTACTCCGGTGATGTAGATAAACATCCTATTGCTTCCGAAATCCTTCGGTTCATGGGCAATTCAAGTAAAACAGGTAAGGACATCCGAAATCAATTCATGAAAGCTCCTTATGGTTGGAGCCAGGATGCGATTGATGCCATCCTGATTATGCTTAAAAACATGCAGCATATTTCCACAACCGAAACAAACTTAAATGTTGCCAGAATCAATCAGGCTGCTTTCAAAAAGGAGATACATATTTTAGGTGCAAAAGAAAAAATTGCCATTCGCAAATTGTTTCAGGATGGCGGTATTACATGCCCTCCCAACCATGAAATATTTCCGTATTCAAACGAATACCTCGATAGGCTAAAAACATTGGCTGTCCAGGTAAGTGGTGATGCCCCAAGACCTGAACCCATCAACATAGATTTCATTAAAGAAATTGAGAATAAAGAAGGCAATGAAAGACTATTGGAAATTCTCCAGCAAAAGGCTGACTTACAAGCTAAGTTTAGCGATTGGAGTGGTAAAGCAAAACTGGTAAGTGTAAGAGAACCTTTGTGGAATTTGTTGGGTGACTTGATCAACCATGCACCGGATGAACCCGAAATGGAACAACTTAAAAATGAAGCTGCTGCCATCCGGGATAATCGCTTGCTGCTTCAGGAACCCGACCCTATACAACCTGTCTTAAATGCAATCACAGAAAACTTAGTAGGCATTTTGAACAGTAGGAAGCAACAGTACAATGCTATCTATGATCAAAAAATGACAGATCTACAGGCAAGCGAATATTTCAAAAAACTAACACCAGAGCAGAAGCATAGTATTTTGGCAAAGCATCAATTGCTTACAAAACCGGAAATAAAAGCCCTGGATGCTCATGCCTTGCTTAATCAATTACAAAAAGCATCATTATATACCTGGAATACTAAAATAGCGGCTTTATCCGGTCAGTTTCAATCCGCTTTGGATGATGCCATTTTATTATCGGCTCCGCAAGCAAAAACATACAGTCTACCACGCAAAACAATCAGCAATCAGGCAGAGATTGATGCGTATGTAGCAGAACTGAAAACAGAATTAGAAACCCTATTGAAAGAATCAAGTTTCAATTATTTTAAAATAATGGCAGTACTAACACCACAACAACGAAATACTTTAGAGTCCGCTGTAAAGCAGGCCCGAAAGATGGCCGAAACAGGAGCTTTCAATGCTTTGCATGGCTTGGCTGTGGATAGTGCAGAACCATTTGCTCACATGAGTGCTGCCCAACGGACACTGCGTAATAACCTTCGCAGCAAAGCTCGTTTATTGGGTGATATCTTGACTGCCAATGGAGTCCAAAAAATTGAACACCTTACTTATGAGTTAGCCTATGAAACCTGGCATAAAATGTTATTTGCAAAGTTTCTTGGAGCAAATGGCTTGCTCATGCATCCGGATGGAGTAGGTATAACGATGGAAGATTGCGAAGAGTTGTGCAAAGAAGAGGGCTTTGTTGACAAATGGGATGCTGCTGCCAATTATGCTTCCAAAATGCTACCTGCTATTTTTAGAATAGATGATCCTTTAATGCAGGTGGCATATGCAACAGACGAAAGAATTAAACTGGAAGAAATTATTGATGCGGTAGAAAATCAAATCTTCATTGCCGATGATGCATTGGGTTGGGTGTATCAGTTTTGGCAAAGCGAAGCCAAAGCAGCCATTAATGCAAGCGGTGATAAAATTGACGGAGAAAAACTACCTGCTGTTACGCAGTTATTTACCGAACCTTACATGGTTCATTTTCTTATAGACAATACATTGGGTGCATGGTGGGTAAGCCGTAACCCCGGTGTAAAGCCACCGGTTAAATTTGAGTATTTGCGTTATCTCCCCTCGCCTTCAGGAGAGGGGCAGGGGGGTGAGGTTGCAGCAGGTAAGTTTGAAGGATGGCCCTCTACAACTGCGGGAGTAACTTCATTAGACCCTTGCATGGGCTCCGGTCATTTTATGGCATCGCTATTCCCAGTATTTGCTGCATTACGAATGTATGAAGAAGGGTTGACCAAAGAACAAGCAACGGATAAAGTAATTGCAGAGAATTTGCATGGATTGGAATTGGATGCAAGATGTACGCAAATTGCTGCATTTAATTTGGCATTAACAGCCTGGAAATTTTGTGGGCATTACAAAGAATTACCCGAAATGAATTTGGCTTGCAGTGGTATTGCGCCAAAAGGTAAAGTGGAAGATTGGATGAAATTGGTGGCCAAGGAAGTCGACCCAGCCAAAAAGCAACGCCTTGAAAACGGAATGAAGATGTTGTATGTACATTTCCAATTAGCGCCTGAGTTGGGTAGTTTACTTGACCCAACTACCATAAAAGGAGACCCATTATTTACTGCCAGTTTTGAAGAATTACAACCAGTATTGAAAAAGGCATTAGAAAATGAAGCCGACAAAGAGCAATTGGAACGTGGAGTTATGGCTGCTGGTATTGCAAAAACAGGGCAATTGCTGGCTAAGAAATATACATTACAAATTACAAATGTCCCTTATTTGGGACGGGGTCGTCAAAAGGAAGATGGGGAATTGATAAATTATTCAACCAATAACTACCCTTTATCAAAAGGCGATCTTGCAAATGTTTTTTTTGAAAAGATGCTAAAATTTACGACTGGAACAGCTTGTACTGTAATGCCTCAAAACTGGCTTTTTTTATCGACTTATAAAAAGCATAGAGAAGATTTGCTAAAAAATAAAACTTGGAATTTTATTAGTAGACTTGGTGCAGGTGCTTTTAGTCAGATATCAGGAGAGGTAGTGAAGGCAATTCTTATAGCTGTGTCAAATCAAAAACCAACCCCAGAACATTTAATAGCAGGAGTAGAAGTATCTGATGCACCTAATGCTGGTGCGAAAGCTGAAGAACTCAAAACTGCCAAAGTCTCAACATTTTTACAAAAAGAGCAATTACATAATCCAGATGCTGTCATTTCAATAGAAGCACTAAATAATACAACTAACTTACTTTCAAAATTTGCAAATTCCGTTGAAGGTGCAAAAACTATTGATATCAATAGATTCAGAGCGTTTTTCTGGGAGATTAAAAGAAACGATGGCACTTGGCGTTTTCATAATTCAGCACCTGAAAATAATATCAACGATTTTACAGGTATGAATTACATAAGCTACCACAGGGAGGAAGGCGGTAAGTTTGTAGAAGAAGTAAAGCAATATGCTTTAAATGAAATTAAATTAGTTGGATGGCTTTGTGGAAAACCGATTTGGGGGAAAAAAGGCATTTCTATTTCATGGATGTCAAATTTACCAGCATGTTTATACGTTGGATCAATTTTCGATAACTCGTCAGTGTCTATAATTCCTCACAATGAAAATCATCTTGCAGCTATTTATTGTTATATTAAATCAAATCAATTTAATAGTGATATTAGAAAAATCAATCAAAAAATACAAATTGCTACTTCAACATTCAGTAAGGTTCCTTTTGACTTAAATCACTGGCAAGATATTGCAAAAGAAAAATACCCCAACGGTCTTCCTAAACCCTATAGCGAGGGCCCATTGCAATGGTTATTTCATGGCCACCCTATAAAAGCAGATAACCCATTACAAGTTGCTTTAGGCAGAATATTGGGTTACCGCTGGCCTGCGGAGAGTGATTCGGAAATGGAATTGGCAGATGAAGCTAAGGAGTTAATAGAAGCCATTAAAGTGTTTGACTATTTAACCGATGACGATGGTATTTTCTGTATTCCTTCGGTAAATGCAGAAGAGGCAGGAGCAGATAGATTGCGTTCTTATTTACAGCAGGTTTTTGCTGGCGAATGGAACAATCAAACCATTACACAACTCTTAGCTAAAGAAGGGGCAGTTTCTTCAAACCTGGAAGATTGGCTTCGCAAAGAGTTTTTTATTCAGCATTGCAAACTGTTCCAAAACCGCCCTTTCATCTGGCATATTTGGGATGGCCGCAATGATGGATTTTCTGCCATCATTAACTACCACAAATTAGATAAGGAAAATTTGTCAAAACTCATCTACACATATCTGGGCGACTGGATACGGATGTGCGAAGCCAAAAAGAAAGCCGGTGAAAGCGGGGCAGAAGGTTTACTCAGCGCCGCACAAAAACTAAAAGAAAATTTAGAAGCAATTCTGGAAGGCGAAGCACCTAACGACATTTTTGTTCGTTGGAAATCTTTGCAGGAACAGCCTATCGGTTGGGAACCTGATTTGAATGATGGGGTACGCTTAAATATTCGTCCGTTTATTGAAGCCAATATACTTCGTAAAAATCCAAATATCAGGTGGGGTAGTGATAGAGGAAAAAACCCTCCTGGTTCATATTGGGGCGAAGTAAGGGATAATGATAAGCATTTGAGTTTGGAAGAGAAGCGGGAAGCAAAAGGAAAATCAAAAAAATAAAAGAATATCATATGGAATACAAAGATTGGACAATAACTGAATGTATTAAAAAGGTGAACGACTCACTTTTTTTGCCTGATATTCAGAGACCTTACGTTTGGGAAGAAGATGATATTTATTTGCTTTTTGACAGTATCTGCAGAGACTATCCGATAAACACTGTTTTATTCTGGTTTCTTGAGAAAGGTACGCTGGAGAAAGAAAAATATCTAAGAGAATTAAATTCATTAACCAAAGAGGGAAGAGAATTCTCCTGAAACTGGCCCATTCTCAAAGAGATAATTATTTTTTAGTGATAGATGGACAACAACGAATCACCTCTTTATTCCTTACTCTAAAGGGAACATATAAAATAAACAAAAAAGAACTTCGGTAACGGCTGATCTATATTTCAATTTTCTTTCTGGAGTAGAGGAAAATGAGAAGGAAATGTTATACGAATTTCAGTTTTTTTCTCAAGACCAACCAGATGTATGGATTGAAACAATAAAAGACAAAAAGAAAATAATACCAACTTACACAAAGAATTGGATTCGGGTAAAATATATTGCTGGTTTAGATAGGCTGCAAGAAGTTCAATCCAAAATAAAGGGAAAGATAAAAAAAAGAAATATTGCATGAGGTTTCAGATGTAGAGAATGGTCATGCATTTAAATTGTGGTCAAAATTAAATTATGAAAAACTAATTACATATTATGAAGAAAGAACACAAGATTATGATCAGGTACTCGATATTTTTATAAGAACAAATTCGGGTGGATCAGAAATTAAGATACTCTGATTTATTATTTTCCTACATAAAGTTGCATTGGAATGAGGCAAAGAGATAGTTTTAATGAATTGCTTAAAGAGCTAAATGAAGGAAGTAAATTCAAATTTTCACATGATGTAATTCTAAAAACGATTTTGTTTTTCCATTCTAAGGACCAGGAAGGCTTGAAATACCGTACTATGAATTTCACCCCTGCAATAATTTCTTTAACAAAATCAGAATGGGACAAGAAAATAGTAAAAACATTGAAGTTAACAAAGGACCTTATTACATCGCGATTCCTACTGACGAATGATAAGCTTATAACTTCATACAATGCTTTAATACCCATATCCTATTTTATTTACAAAAATGAGTTTAAGGGCATTGGGGAGGACTCTAATAAAATAACAGCGCATTTGCAAACGGAAATAGAGAATGGCTAATTACATCAATGTTAACAGGCGTATTCGGTGGTCAATCTGATGGAATATTGTACAAAGCGAAGAAGGCTATAGACGACAGTAGTATATTAGATTTATTTCCAAGAACAGAATTGTTTAAGAAGTTCAACGAAGCTAAACCAGCATTAATCTTGGAGGTTACAAAAGACCTTGTTAGTAAAGTATCCTATAATTCAAAGGAAAGTTATTTGGTACTTTCTTTACTTTATAATCATTCAATCAACTTTACACCCTTAACGACCGATAATTTACCTCAACAAGATCATATTATTTCACAGAGTGAATTGAAAAAAGCAAAAGTATCAAAGGATAAGATCAATTCTATATTCAATTTGAGATATGTAACTGCTGCTGACAATAGGCAAAAATCTGATGAAACATTTATGAGTTGGAATAGTAGATTAGGGAATGATGTTTTGGATAACCACTATATACCTCATGGAAAGTGGGATGCTTCAAACTATGATATTTTCCTTGAAGAAAAGGAAAGTATTGTTTTTAAACCAGATAGGAGTTAAATGAAGTTAAGTATTTACGATAAAGTTGTAGCTGCATTATATCAGGCCAAGCAACATAATAGTAATATTATGGTAATGCCAGAAGTGATACTTTGGCCAGATCCTGAAAAAATGTGGTCATCGGTTATACCAGAATTACAAAAGACTTTTCCAGCCTTGTTAATATATGGACCCTACGATTATCAATAAAACAAGGACCCGCGATCTGGCTTAAATGTATGATTGCCCAAGCTTTCCTGAAGCAAATTGGAACAATTCGGAAATTCCTATTATTTATTTGCCAGGCATTTCAAAAAATGATTTAAAGAACATACAGAATGCTGGTTTGGATTTTCAACCTTTAATAGAATATCAATATACGGGAACTATATTTACACAGGAAACGGCAAGGAATGGACAATACTTGGCCTTTATGCAAAACCCTCTTATGTGGTTTAGGTATTAAAGTAGCACAGGATGTTGCCACAAAGAAGCTTTAAAAAAAGCACTTGCCATCTATTTTTCAGGACCCTGATGTGTTGCTGGAAAAGCCATCATTGACGCAGAATATCTAAACAATCAATTATTCCCTGATATTATTCCCTCCATTTTGAAATGGATGTGTAAAGGTGAAACCGTCCTTCTCTAAAACATGGAAGTGGGAAAGAAAGAAGTTTTTATAACCTGTGTAAATCGCAATATGATTTTGAACCCGATCATAGAAATATAAAAGCTATAGCTGAAAAACTCGGTTCACAAAAAAATGCCTGGAAATATGTTTGGCATGCATTATGCGCATGCTCCGCATAAAGTATCCGGAAATTCAATCTTATTGCGATTGGCTAAGCCTGCCGATTTAGGCAAGTGGCATGTTTGCTTTGCCTGATGAAAGTTGGCCGCAGGTAAATGAAACAAAAGAGAACGAGCTTTGAGGCAATCATTGCTTACAGTTGCGAAATTAGATCCCAAAGAAACTTTAACTGTTAAAGCTTTTAGAAACAGAACACGGTATTTAGAAGAAACTGGGTCTGGGCGGAATTGGAAAAGGCCCCTTTAGCAAATGCATTAAATTATTTGCTTCAGTATGGCTGCAAAAGCCATGGAATCATTTCATCTTCATCCCATCGATAATCTTAAATCGACTATTACATTACAATGGCTATGCGGTTGACCAATTCATGAGAAAATCATTGGCAGCGGTTAAAACAGAGAAAGATAAAAACAATATAAAATCTATTATCCAACTATTTTAAAGCCCTGGCTTGAAACATTACATAAAAGTTTCAAAAATTGGTTGAAGCTGATGCAATCCATCTTTACTCGCAAACTGCCTTTGCAGAAACGGAATCATTTGTCTTTTTGTAGATGCTTTTCGATTTGAATTAGCAGAGGAGTTCTGCGAACTGATTATCAAAATATAAATTTAATGTTGATTAAGTTCGGGTTGGTCAGCCATTCCAACTTTAACGCCAACTGCGAAACCAAATGTTTCACCCATGTCGAAGGCTGTTTCAACTCCGAGTCGACATCAACGAATTCCGGCCGCAATTGCAAAATCGGCAAAGATTTGCACACACCAATATTTCGCGAAGCACTTAAATGCCGACCATTTCATAATTTGTATCCAATGCTCAATGATATTAAGGTCAAGGAAAATATTGGCAAGAGATAGGCAACATTGATACAAAGGGCCACGAAGAACAGGCAGATATTGTAAAGCGCATTGAGGAATTATTTGACCAGGTTCAGGAAACCTTAGATATGGCTTTTGAAAAAGGAATTAAACGAATCAAAATTGTAACAGATCATGGATGGCTGCTACTGCCTGGTGGTTTACCTAAAACCCAACTCAATATAGGACTTAACAGAAACCCAATGGGGTCGTTGTGCTTTAATAAAAGAAGGTGCAAGTACTGACTTGCTGCATTTACCGTGGCGTTGGAATCCGTCAATATTTATTGCTTATGCTCCTGGTATTTCCTTTTTTAAAGTAAATGAGGAATATGCACATGGAGGCATTTCATTGCACGAATGTTTGGTGCCGATCATGATCATTGAAAATCCGAATGTACAGAACATCGAGGCAGAAGTGAAAGTGGTGAAATGGGTAAATCTAAAATGCACTATTCAAACAACCGATGTCCCTGATGGCTATTCTGTTGACATTCGTACAAAATATAATGATTCTAAAACATCTATTGTCTTATCGAAAAATAAGGCATTGGTCGGGAATACGGTAACCCTAATGGTAGATGATGCAGCCGAATCTCAAGCCGCAACAATTGTGTTGATTGACGAGAACGAAAGAATATTAGACAAAAAACCAACCTCTGTAGGTGGTTAAAAAAATAACGTATGGAATTAGATAAATTAGACAAATTATCTGCAAAAGCATTTGAAGGTTATATAGTGCGAAAGGATTTGCTGGAGCAATTCCGCAAGACCTATCCTGTACCCACTTATGTGATAGAATTTCTATTGGGTAGATATTGTGCAACTACCAATGAAAAAGAAATCCAGGAAGGTTTGGAGATTGTAAAAAGGCAATTACAAGACCGAACGGTGAGGCCAGGTGAAGAAGAATATTTTAAATCAAAAGCTGAAAAAGAAGGAAAGGTCAAGCTAATCGACATCATAACAGCGAAGCTAGATGCTGATTCAGGTAATTATCTAGCTAACCTGCCTAGTCTGCGGTTAAATAAAGTCAGGATTCCATCTGAAGTAGTCTATGCAAATGACAGAATGCTCACGGGTGGATTTTATGCAGAGATTGAATTGGAATATGATGCAGCTATTGCACAAGAAAATAATGGACGGCCGTTTGGCATCAGTAATATTAGACCGATTCAGTTATCGCAAAGTGATGTATTGAGATTTTATATAAAGGAAGGGAGCATTTTACATTAGAAGAATGGAAAGATTTTTTAATTCGTAGTGTCGGAATGGAGCCATCCAGTTTATCTGAAAAGGCAAAGAATGTACTTTTTGTAAGAATGATTCCTTTTGTAGAACGAAATTACAATTTGATTGAGTTAGGTCCAAGAGGAACAGGTAAATCACATCTGTACCAACAAATATCTCCTTATTCCCATTTGGTTTCAGGTGGCAAGGCAACAGTGGCGAAAATGTTTGTAAATATGGGTAGTGGCGAAAGGGGGCTTGTTTGCAAATATGATGTGGTATGCTTTGATGAGGTTTCCGGAGTTTCGTTCGACCAAAAAGATGGCGTTAACATTATGAAAGGGTACATGGAAAGCGGTGAATTTAGTCGTGGCAAAGAGCCTATTCGTGCTGATGGAGGTATTGTGATGGTGGGCAACTTCGATGTGGATATAGAACATCAACAACGCATTAGTCATTTGTTTGGTCCAATGCCAAAAGAAATGCGAGACGACACCGCTTTCATGGATCGTATCCATGGTTTTGCCCCAGGATGGGATTTTCCAAAACTCAACAAAACTTATTTCACCAATCATTTTGGTTTGGTAAGTGATTTCCTTGCGGAATGCTGGACAAGGCTTAGAGATACAAGCCGTATATCATCGGTTTTACCTCGTGTAGATTATGGCAGCGCTTTGAGCGGAAGAGATACAACTGCGGTAAATAAAACTCTAAATGGTTTATTGAAACTGATGCAGCCCAGCCCGGAAGTGTCCATTCCGGACGATCTGCTCGAATGGGCTATTAAAATTTCGATGGAGTACCGGCGAAGAGTAAAAGAGCAACAGAAGCGTATCGGTTCCGCAGAATTTAGAAATACTCATTTCAGTTATCGCATAGGTGAAGATGGTGTGGAGACATTTGTTACTACTCCTGAGATACATAGCGAAAATACCATCAGCGAGGATCCTTTACCTCCAGGTCAAATATGGGCATTGAATGCGGGGGGTCAGGAAGAAACTACAGGGTTATACAAAATCGAAATTAATTCAGCCCCCGGTTCCGGTGTCAAAATATTGAATAAACCTGCACCTCCACAGTTCCAGGAAAGTGTTAGGTACGCTGAGCAAAATTTATATAGTAAAAGCAAAGAACTTATTGGCGATAGAGATGCGAGGACGAATGAATTTTCCATTCAGCTAAGGGCATTTGATGCTTCCAAAAGCGGCAATGGGATGGGTATGGCAGTGTTAATGGGAATGTGTAGTGCAGTACTTGAGAAAAATACCAAAGGTGGTCTTGTAATAGTAGGGCAATTAAACTTAGGCGGCTCATTAGATATGGTTTACAATGCGGTGAATCTTGCTGAGATAGCAGTTGAAAAGGGCGCAACTACATTACTTATCCCATTAAATGCAAGAAAACAATTAAATGACCTATCGGATGAAATGATTACAAAAATTAATATTCAGTATTACACTGATTTAAAGGATTGCTTAATTAAGGTTTTGTTGGAATAACATTCATTAACTACTACAGTTGATAATAAGAATTAATCAGTTCGAACTAAAATAGCAATTATGGTTTTCATTGATACTATTAACTGGCACCAATTTGTCAATATCATTGATGCTGCGAAAAAAAGCATATATATAGTATTACCCGGTATTGATGAAGAGCTTGCTGAATTATTGGTTGTCATAAGGAAAAAAAACCCCCAGGTTTCAATTAACGTTTGTATTGACAATAGTGAAGAAACGATAAGAAATGGATATGGTGAAGCGTTAGGAATCGAAAAACTACGGTCTTTGAATTTTAATATTTATGAATGTAATGGCAATTTAGTTTCCTTTATCATCTCAGATGATGAAGGATATTTTATTTTTCCGCAAAGCAAAATCTTTTCAAATGACCCTAAAGGGCCGAACTCCGTTAAGCTCGATCCGGTAACAATTCAGTTACTTATTCAAATTTTTTTTCCAAGTGTTAGACCTTTGGAAGGTATGAATATGGCACAAGGAGATGTCATTAATAATTCTATTAAATACTTTGAAAAGGCCTTAAGTGAATTAGAAGAAAATGGAACAAGTATTCCTATCATAATTTTTGATGATAAGAAATTTATGGACATTAAAAAGAAACTTGAACTGAATCCTCCTCTACCACCTGATCTTAAAAGGCTTATTGATACTTATAATGCTGAGGTACAATATGCAGAACTAAGTTTTGAAGGCAGTAACATTCAGTCTCGAACAATTCATTATCCAAAAAAAGCATTACCGGTGTCTTCTGATGAATTAAAGCAAATGCTCAATTCGTCAATGAAACTCTTTGGTGATTTAAAAGGCAATCCTGTCTTCAGCAAATTAAATTTACTTCAACAAAAGGTAGATAAGCTAAGATCTGAGTATTTAATTTCCATCGGCTGTAGGCCTAACAAAAGTATTCTTAAAAAAAATAAGAAGTTAGAATTTGAGAATAAAATAAAGGAACTGCAGAAAGAAATACTTAAAGTGCAACATGATTTGCCAGAAATGCTTAAATCTGAAAAGGAAAAAACTGAAAAACTTATAAATGCAGAGTTGATTAAATTCTTCAAAAAAAATCCACCAAAAGAGCTCAAAGGAATTGAAAATAAAACCGAGAAGCAGCAAATGATTAATGATTTCATCGAAGTCATAATTGGCAGTATTGATTTTCCAGATATGACGAAACTGACTGCAAAAATGATTTTACGATGTCCAATCTATGACTTAACCTGGGATGATTTTAGTGATGAACAACTACTTTCCGAATTTGAAAAGAAAGGTATTCTTGAAAAAGGAAAGCTTGACTCGATAGTAGCAATGAAAAAAGCATACGATGTAAAAAAGTAACAACTTTCTTATTCTTATCATGTTGATATCCAGTTAATAATTAAAAAAAATCAATGCAATTTAAATCAGGATACATAGTTGATGCCATTTCAAGAGTTATAAACGACTTTAAAGCCAACCTTAATAAGAAAATACCCAACGACCAGATCCAACTAGACCAAATCAATGGACTACTAAAATATGTAAGTTCTTTCGATGTAGAATTTCCATATAAGCACGATCCCGACTTTAGGATGATAAATCCTGTGTTAGCTACGTTAAATAATATTATCTCAAGAGGCTTACCAACAAGAGCACCAACACTTTTGGAGAATTTGCTATCTGAAATCAACTTAACCGACGCTACATTGACGAGTTTGAAATCAATTTCACAAACCCAACGATTCCCATTAGTTACGAGAGCATTTTTGAATTGCTTCATGTCATTGAACCAAAATTGGAGATTAGCAGGGCCAACTATGGAGGGAATTTGGGAAGTAGTTTAGAATGGGAGTTTATTAAAAAGCATCCATTCTTAAAACAGATTCTTGAATCTCAGAGGGATTTTTCAACTATCAATAAGAAGTTGCAAGGGAACCGGGAAGTAGATTTCTGTTTCACTTCGCCCTATTTACATTGGAGCGAGAAAAACAAATGCTACGAAAAAATCGGCAGAATCTTTGAAGTAGACGGTCCACATCATGCCCTATCCGAATATAGATACTATGATGCCTATAGAGATGCGATTGCCGAAAATGAAAATTTCGATACGATACGATTTTCTGTTGAGAGCATTAAAGGAGGATAAATCCGACTTCGAAGCATTAATCGGTAGAAAGATCTATCAACATTTCAAGGACAATTATGAAAAAGACATTCCAGAACATCTTACTAAATATTCATTAATCTTCATTCCTTTAGCCGTCGCAAGAATTCAGAAAACTATTATTGAATTTCTTATGGTTCATCCCGAACTATTCGCTAAAGAGAAGATACAAGTAGCAATTCTTGAAAGAGATTTACCCTGTGGTGCAATTGCAATTAAATCATTGCAAGAATTATTTTTTAATATCAATGCCATTTTGGATGACCAGGACAAATTGCATTTGCCAGAAATCGGATTGACAATATTTGAAAATTCCAAATTGGGTTTTTGACGACAAGCTTCACTTACAAGCAAGCCACAAGACGAAACTTTCTTCAAGCAAAACCAGTTTGATATTATAATTGACCATTCCATTTTAAGGCGTTCAAACATTTACAACGAAACCGATTTTCAAAATGATAAGTCAATAAAAATTCGCTCATCTCATTACTTCGACAATTCATTTGGAAAGGCAAGGCGTGTATATTGCGCGCACATACTGCATTATAAGTCACTTGTTACCAAAGAGGATGATGGTTCTTACAGCCCAAAGCCCGAATTTGAGCTAAATATAAATTACTTTATTCAAAATATTTTTCGAAAAATAAGTTTCAGAGAGGGACAGCTACCAATAATCTCAAGAGCATTACAGCAGCTACCGGTTATCGGTTTATTACCAACCGGTGGGGCAAATCTTTGACATTTCAATTATCGGCATTTTTACACCCCGGGTTATGTTTGGTCGTCGATCCCATAAAATCGTTAATGGAAGACCAGGTAAGGGTTCTGAAACAGAATTGGATTGACTGTTGTGATTTCATCAACTCAAACCTAGGATGGCATGAAAAAAGAAAAAACTAATTGACTTTCGCTATGGTGAATCAATGTTTCTTTTTATTTCGCCTGAAAGATTTGTGATGCAAGATTTCAGAAACATCATTCAGACCATTGATGTTTCAAAACTCGGCTTGGCTTTCTCTTATTGCGTTATTGATGAAGTGCATTGTGTTTCTGAGTGGGGACACGATTTCCGTTCAACTTATTTAATGCTTGGCAAAAATTCTCAAAAATTTGCAAAAACTAAAAGTGGGAAAGCTGTTTCGCTAATCGGACTCACTGCCACCGCCTCATTTGATGTATTAGCAGACATTGAACGGGAACTCCAAATCGAACACAATGATGTAGCCGATGCGATAATTATGATTGAAAACACAATCAGACCAGAATTATTTTTTAGAGTCATTGATGTTACCGATAAGAATAGAATGAACGAATTAAATAGCAATTTTTCAAACTTTGGTTCTAATCTTCAAAAGCTAAATGATAGAAGGCTTATTGAAAAATCACAGCAACATCACCACGACAACTTTAATGATATAGAACAATTCAATCAAAATATTCTATTCAAAGATCAATTCGGTGAACTCATTGATTTGAGCGCTAATACTCAAAACGAATTTTATGCAATAGTTTTTTGCCCAGTTAAAGGGCAAAAAGGAAATGAAACCGGTGTTGATTTTGTTTATGAACATCTTAATTCAAGCTCCAAAGGGTTTTTCTATTCAAGCGAAACCGAAGAAGAAAACAAAGAAGTTCAAGAACATTTTGAAAAATTTACATCCGATAGAACCCAACATATCGTTTGTACAAAAGCGTTTGGAATGGGAATAGATAAGAAGGACATTCGGTCAACCTATCACTTTGTTTATTCAGGTTCACTTGAAAGTTTAGTTCAAGAAGCGGGGCGATCGGGCAGGGATAAAAAAATTTCCGAAGCAAATATTCTAATTTCCAAAAGCAAGTATGTAAAACTTGATGTTTACAAATTTTTCAGTGATAATAAGGATAACCGACTTATTCAAAACAAATTTACCAGAAAGGCGATAAGACAAGCATTTGAAAAAAAATGGAATGCTAATGCTTTCACAGACATTTCCTTTGTTTCTATTGATGAAGCATTAATGGAAATTGATTCAACAGATTTTAGTTTGCTTAAAAAAGATGGAACTAAGTATAATATTCTTTCCTACCATTTGTAAATGAGCTGAGAACCAAACTTAAAGAGAAAGACATCAGCGACAAATACAAATTTCTTGTAGAGAAGCATGACGACAGAAACATTCACGACTATTTCATGAACTCTCTTTCAAAGGAGTTGATACCGAAAAAAGCCAGTTTTTAAACTTGTTCAAAATCAAGGAATTTCAGCTGATAAACCGTGAAATGGTTGACATTGAAAAGCAAGATACATTGGTAAATACTTTTGCCAGTTGTAATGATGAAAATTTTAAATTTATAATTACAGCTACAAAGAAGTATCCTGACTCAACTGAAATTATCTGCAATCTATTAGGAGTAAAATCAAAAGACCAAATCAACCCTCCTGCATTCACAAAAACATTTAACGAAGTTGTTAAGAGCGCCTACACGTATTCACATGACTTCAATGATTTTCTATGCATTTTAGAAGAAAACAGCGTTAAAGACATATCTAAAATCAATGAAGAAACAAAAGAAAAGCTTCTTTTTGTTTATAGTAGAGACAGAGAAACGAACAATGACACTGGCAGGCTGATTTACAGGATGCACAGCATGGGATTATTAGAAGATTATCTCATTGAGTACAACAAAGATAATCTGTACAGCTGCACATTCAGAAAATTCACCTCCATTGACGTATACACAAATACTATTGAAAAATATTTGAGGAAATATTTGTCGGAGAATACGGCACTGGAAAGTATTATAGAGCTTAAAAGCCGACTCATAAAACCAACTCTTATAGATAACATCTTAGAATGCCTTTATTTCTTAGCAGAATTTTCCTACAAAGAAATTGCAAGCAAACGAAAAAGGGCCACAGACGAAATTGAAAATATTTTGAACACAAGCATTACCGACAGGCCTACAGTCGTGATTGGTATGAGCAAAATCTTTATATTAAAGAGCAAATTTATTTTTATTTCAATGCAAAGTATGCAAGAATAGGTTTCAAAATTGGCGGACAACCTTTTTCGCTGCTGGATGATTATCAGGGGGAATCAATGAGTAAACAAGAAATTCTTAATAAATATTTGAAGGTCTACCGACTGGACGGGACAGAGCAAAACAACTATAAACACATGATGGGTTCCTGCAAGAAGATTCTTAGATCATTAAGCCAAACCGATTTGAATAATGAATGGCTACTTCGCTTACTAAAAGCATTTGCAATGTATTCAGTAAATAATGCTTCTTACATTTCAGAAGCCAACTCTGAACTTGAATTGGGATTTGACAATTTGTATAAAGATGAATTTTTTCATAAAAATGACTTTGAAATAATTGAACCGGTTTTTGAAAACTATTTTGAAATGCTGCTAAATAATATTCAAGGAGACAATGCATCTTTTAGAGACATAAAACTTATCAGAATAAAGCTCTTACTGAAAATGCAAACTATGGCAATAGATAATTTGTTGAATGAAAACACTAAACTAATAAAAGAGTTGTATGCCTGACTATAAAGAAATAGTAAAACAGTCGCAAGATAATGTGAAAGCCTTAGGTGAAAAACTCAAGGATCTTGACAAGGTGCATCAAGACATCTTATTATTAAAAAAGAAGCCGGAGCAATCCCTGAGATTTTTAATGAGAAGTTTCAACAGATTGTAAAACTCTCTGAGGACTACACCAGCACTTTATAGAGCATGGCAAAGACAGTACTTGGAAGGCAACAACATTTTGTTTACCACAAAACTAAATGAACTATCAAGCAAAATAAAAGAATTTGAAAAGGAAATTATTCGACTTGTAAATACTGATTTCACCAAACTATTTAAAGATTTACAACAGGTTTTCATTGACCGGACAAGAAAAGACTTAGAAGTTGAACTGAAACGATTCGAGGAAAAATCAAAAGACATTCAAAGCAAAATTGATGATTTAAAAAAACAAGTAGGGAGACTTGAGAGCATTGATTTAGAAAAGCATTTTAGCAATCATCAAAAGATCCTTTCGGAAATATTTGTAGCTATCAATGCAATCAATCTGACTTTAACCGGTATAATTCAAACATTAAATAATATCATTCAATCATTAGGAACAATTCAAGTCGTACTTAAATCTGGGTTTGAAGAAACAAATTCAAATATTAAACGTGGCTTCGGTAAAGTAAGTGAAAGCATCTATGAATCAAACGAAAAAATTATTTCTAATTTAGTTTCTCACATAAATGCCAAGTCAAAGGAAATTGAAAAACATTTTGAAAGTCAGGATGAAAAATTAAAATCCTTGTCAGGGCAAAATGATAACTTGAAGAAGGAGGTAAAAACGAATAGAATAATTCAGATAATAGGACTAACAATAATTTCTATCATTCTCTTTTATCTTGCAATCAGGTATCGATTGTAACATAAAACGACTTTGTAGGTTCAGCGCAAATCTCAAACAACTATCCTTCGAATGAATGGCAGGCCAATCGAATATTGCTAGCGAATACACAAGCCCAGGAAATTCGTAACATCCCGGCTGCAGCTGGAGAAAACAAAATCCCACTTTGCCTAATAAAGCTCGTAACTTCCGTAAATAACATACTTACCTTCCACAATGTACGACATCATCGGTGATATACACGGTTATGCAGAACCGTTAGAAAGACTTCTTGACAAGCTTGGCTATACACAAACTAATGGCACCTGGCAGCATACTGGACGCAAAGTAATTTTTGTTGGGGATTATATTGACCGGGGTCCTGCAATACGTGAAACCCTTCAGATTGTAAAAGGAATGACGGATAGCGGTAACGCCATTGCACTTATGGGAAACCATGAGTATAATGCGCTTTGTTTTCATACCCACGAAAGAAAAGGTGGTCATCTAAGGAAACACCTCATAAAAAACGTTATTCAGCATTGCGAAACCCTCAAACAGTTCCAGAACAGGCAGGAAGAATATGAAGAATATTTAGATTGGTTCAAAAAACTTCCTATCTTCTATGAAGAGGAAAAATTGAGAGTAGTTCATTCATGTTGGGATAAAAAACATATTAAGTACCTGCGGAGAGTTTTGATTAATGACCGATTAAATGATGTTTTATTGTACAAGTCCGTGAAGAAGGGAACACACCTGAACAAGGCCCTTGATGATACATTAAAGGGCAAAGAAATAAAAATGCCCGACGGTCTTTTTTTTACAGATAAAGATGGTACAGAACGCAATGAAATTAGAGTGAAATGGTGGGAAAACCCGAAAAGAAGCACTTATAAAGAAATTAGCGTTGAACCGATTAAAGATTTGCCGGAAATACAGGTTGATGTTTCTTTACTTACTAATTCAGACTATTACAGCAAAAAAGAGAAACCGGTCTTTTTTGGACATTACTGGCTTACGGGGAGCCCTTTACTACACAGGCAGAACATCTGTTGTTTGGATTATAGCATAGCAAATAAGGGACACCTGGTGGCGTATCGATTCGATGGAGAAGAGATACTTGACAACGCGAAATTGGTTTATGTGTAAACCCATATAATGGGAGTGTAAAATAAACTGAAAGTCTGCGGAGTTCAGCTCTGTGAAGAAAAGTAAAATAAAGTTATTGACTTAATTTTTCAATATCATCCAGATCTTTGTGCCGGCCGGAAGCTTTTTTAGCTTCAATTAAGTGATGCAGGTCGATCACCTTAATATGTAAACCATCAACTTCCATCCATTCGGCAGCTGAAAAGTTTCTTCAAAATCAAGTCCTTTACCTCCTGTCATTAAATTAACAGCTACATTTTGCCAGAGTGAAAACATTAATTCCATCATCTTCAAGAAATCTTTCAGGCTCATATCAAATACCGGCATTCCAAATATTGAAAATGCTTTAACTATCTTCGATAATTGTCACAGATCTTCTTACCCAAAATATCCATATCCCCGGTAGCCCTGTTGTAGCCATGATTACACTGAAAAACCACCTACTAAAATATAATCAACATTTGTCTTGTTGAAGGCCAAAATAAAATCCCGGAAATCGTCATTGAAAAGATTATTCAATGCTCTATTTTTTTCATTTCGAAATGCATCCTATCCAATTTTGGTGGATTTAAAACATCAAAATGAAAGTTCAGGGCAGTAAGATAAAAACTGCGCCTTAAACGTTCCTCCACCGGAATATCTTTCCCATAACAAATGGATAAATCCGCTTCCTTAAAAGTTTATATTTAAAAAGCGGTTCGATCTAATTTATACATACGAGCAAAGGTAAATAAAAAGATTTCCTCTTGAAAACACCCTAATCCTTAATATAAATTTTTACATCCAACCTTAACCATGTGCCTTCCCATTCCTTGGCTTCTACAGTTGCGTGAAATGCCTTCCCGGCATCCATGAGCCTGGCGATCACTTCATTTTTATCTTTGGGTATATAGCCAACTTTTACCGTTTGGTAATAGAGGGCAACAGCAAATTTATCAAATTCATTGTTGCCTTCCCGCTTCATATCAAGCTTAACAGTGGCAGCAAGATCCGCATCTATGGTATCCAGTTTTCGGAAAGAAGTACCAGCCACCATACATTCAAGCACCAGTATGTCTTTTTTGAAAATATCAATATTTAACTGTCCGCTGCTTAAAGCTGAGAGCAGGCCACTGCTTACCTTGATTAGACCTTGTTCTTCATTAATCATAAAAGGGAAATCATATTTTGATATTGCAGGGTTAGTTCTTCCTCATATACTTTTAGCTTATCCAATTCTTCTTTGAGTTTTGTCGTTTCGCTATTAACCCAATCATCATCTTTTATGTTTGCTTCAATCGTAAAAGGGAAAAGCTGTTTTATTTCGATAATTTGTTCCTGTAATACTTTTATACCTTCTTTTAGTAAGGCTATCCTTAATGTTATTTGTTCGTCAGTAAGAACGGTTTCTGCTTTTGAAGTTTGTAGTAATTCTTTCTCATACACAATCTGCATGGCTTTTAATTTTTCAAGATCCCCATTCTCATAGGCTTCTTTTACCACTTGCCAAAGCTGGATTTGCTGCGGCGTAAGCTCATGGTTAACGTCGGGGTGAAGCTGCTTTGCCAGTTCCCTGTATGTTTTACGTAAACTCCCACTTCGTTCCGGTGAATGAAGATGGCTGAGCAATTGTTTGGCACTTTCTATTTTTGTCGTGTCCAGGATTATTCTTGCTTCTGCATCGGCAAGCATCGCTGCTACTTCCAGCTCAATTTGTGTAAGGTCAACTTTCTGTTCCTGGTTTAAACAGCTATTCAGCTTCTCGATTTTTAGCTGCAATGCTTTTATGCGCAACTGGGCCTGCAGGCGACTTACCAGCCATACGCCGATCTTTGTTGAATATAACGCCTCCAGTTGTGGTTTGCCCCAATTGATTAGCACGTCGATATCATTCAGCAACTTGATGTAGGCTTCTTTTAAAAGATTGAGTTGAGGAAGTAGTTCCTTGTTTAATATTTCTTCCGCCATTTGTAAAGGTTGTAGTGTAATGTAAAAAGTTGCCGTGCTTAAAACGAATAGAATTATAAAGATTGTTGAATACATAACTGAATATGTAAACAATGTACCAAATTATAAATCCAGAATATTTTATGTATATAATTGATTATTAAATTATTAACCTGACACACTTGACAATTTACTTTACAAATAGCTGCGATTCATATCACTGGTTCAACTTCATATCCTCTATCCATACCATCACTCCTTTCATCACGAAATAAATTCCTGCATGTATTTTTTTGCCGGGAAAACCTTTTTTTAAAATATCCATATACAATTGTATTTGCCCTCTGAATGTTGTTGCCTTCCGTTGCATTTCTGCCGAGTCTCCGGTGAAGGTTTTATGATCAATCAAAATGATTTTATCCGTAGTTTCAATCACAAGATCAGCTATACCATCAACCAGTTGACCATTCGTTTCCATCATCAAGGAAAGTTCCTTGTAAATTTTGATGGGATTAAATTCCTTTTCTATCCATTGATAAAATTCAGGAAGACGAAGAAGTAATTCTTTTTGCAAACCTGGCAGGTTAACCCCATAAGTATCGGCTAACGTTTTTATTAAATCGCCAGTTTGATAATCTTTCATTCCCATGTTATAAGCACAAAACACCCGGTGAATAAATGTTCCAAAGTCCGATCTTTCGACATCAAGCTTATCGCCGGTAAAAGGAGTCTGTATCACTAAACCTTCCTGGAAAGTTATGTCTTCTGATGGCTTGGTGGCGGATGGAGTAATGAAATAAGGCAGGTATCCCTGTTTTGTTTTTTGCAGGTAAGCTTCTGCGTCTTTTTGAATGATGTTTATTTCTGCTGCAGAATCACTATAGTCTGTTATCCATAACCTTATCGGCTGAGCAAATAATTTACCCCGCGGTATTATTGTATCCGTTTCAATGTCACTCAACTTTACCAAAGAAGAAATGCCATTTTCAACAACCGGCTTTAGGTAGTTGATTTCAGTGTTTAGCTTAAAAGGAATGATAAGATAATCTCTTGCTCTCGTAAAACCTACATACAAAAGACGCAGCGCTTCCCCGCGTTCTTTTGTTTCCATGGTTATATAATCATCGGAACTGTTGCAGCAAACCGTGAATTCTTCAAAACCATTCTTTTTGCCAAAATCTATTTTATACGGCCAGGGCCAATAACGGAGGCTTCTGTCTTTTAGCGGGTCTTTAAAATCAATGGTGTTTTTTGCCTTAACCCGCACACTGAATACATCGGGCTCACGCTCATAATCCATGTCACACAAAATTACTACCGGCCACTCAAGCCCTTTTGCAGCATGGTAAGTAAATACATTCACAGAGAATTCGTTGGTAACGAGACCTCTTATATCTTCTTCATTTTCTGCAAGTGCGTCAAACCAGGAAAGGAAGCCGTGGATATTCGGAAGCAAGGCCGTTTTAGCGCAATAATCTTCAAACTCATTTGAATACGAGAGTACCTGTTGCATATTGGCATGCCGTTGAGCGCCATCCCCCCACTGCATCACTATTTTATTAAAGTCAAGTCCTGAATACATCAGCCGGATAATACCGCTTATTGATTGTGATAAAAGAGCGTTACGATTTTCTTTGATCCATTGTACTATAGGATGATCATCCAACCAGCTGTTTATCTCTTTGTAATCATCCCCGGCTACTTTTAAAAAAAGTAATCGCTCCTCCAGCATTTTTGGCAGGTCATGGCTGGCATTAGTAAGAAATTCGATCTCCGATTTTGACAGGCTGTCTGAACCATCAACCAGCAAATGGAGGCATGCTTTCAATAGTCTCCATTCTGCAGTTAAGCCAAGGCCCGGGCCGGATATCACAGCCTGCAAGCCCTGGTTGCGCAATTCATTGGCAATTCCGGCACAATTGTTATTGGTTCTGCAAAGAATACAAATATCACCCGCCTTTACTTTCCTTATTACTTTTGAAGAAGGATCTTCCATTGCAGGTTTTCCCGAAAGAAAATCTACAACTCGTCGTGCAAGGTGGCTTTGATATTTTACATTACCGTCCCATTGGCCGGTTACAGGCTTCCATTTAAATCCCCACAATTGAAAAGCAGTCTGCAACGATACATTTTGTTTTCGTTTAGCTTTTAAGACAATCTGTTCCTTTGAAAGTATTTTTTCGGCGTTGGCAAATGCCGGTGAAAAAAGACTGTTTACGATGTCAACGAGCTCCGGCCTTGACCTGTGCGAAGTCTGTAGAATATCTGACGGGCCAGGTTTACCCAATGCTGCAGTTACTGTATTGATTAGTTGCGCATCACTGTTGCGAAAACCATAAATAGCCTGCTTCGAATCGCCCACCCATATCACCCTCTCAACCAGTGAGGCCATTTTTAAAAACAATGACAACTGAAGCGGGCTTGTGTCCTGGAACTCGTCTACAACTAAAACCTTAAACCGTTCACGGAATCTTTTTTGAATCGCGGGATTATCGAGGGCATCCAGGAGAAGGCTCTCCTGGTCAACAAAATCCACGAGACCCCTTTCCTTCTTTAATTTTGCATATGCCTCTATGGAAATAGTTGCCACCTTGAAACATAAATTAATATAGTTAAACAGGTCATCCTGGAATTCCGGAAAGCGCATGTGCGCCTCCATCAGTTCTTTAACTTCATCAAATATCTGTGCCTTTCCCGCTTTTGCCCCGGCGCCTGGTTTTGCTCCTGTTGCCCAGTCGGCCCACGGAATATTGAATAATCCCTGTTGCAGTTTATAATAGAAGCCTTCAAAAATACCCAGGCTGTTCATTGTTGCGGCGGTACTATCATTAACTGCGTTTACCCTTATCCCGTAAGCCCGGGATTATTCTCTGAAGCGCCTTAATTGTTTTTTGCCGATCCTGGTTGGGCTCTGGTAAAACTTTTTTAAGTGATGCAACCGAATCCACCTTTGACAATTCCAGTTGCTTTATGTTCATTGAATTGATTCGGGCATTATCTGAAATGTTTTTAATCACATCGCGTACATCTTTGCGCTCAATGGAAAACCTTTCTGCGAGGGCCTCCATTTCATTTATCATTTCCACATCCAATGATAGCGCCACGGCGGTTTGGAACAACGCATCTTTTTCCTGGTCATCTATTACTGTAAGTGAAGGTGACTGCCCGGCCTCAAAGGAAAAGAGGGTGAGCAATTGCTGGCTTATGCTGTTTACCGTGCCAATAAGTGCCTGCTGCAATTGCGCAATGATTTGCATTTCGCCCCGCTCCAGTATCTTTTCACTTATCTTATTTTTTAATTCGCCCGCGGCAGCACGGGTAAATGTGGTAGCAATTACCTGTGAGGGATTGTATGGCGGATCACCATGTGTTAATAGCAGTGACAATTCATCAGTTAGCCGGAAAGTTTTACCGGTACCAGCGCCTGCGCTTATCAGCCTGATGTTTGTCGGGTTCATTCCGTATCAATAAATGTTAAGTAATCATTATAAAGGGAACTGCATTTAGCCTTTTTTTCCTGCTGCGGAATTATATAGTTGGCCATATCAAGCCGAAAGATGTCCAGTTCCTCCGTAAGTATATTTTCACCTACTTCGATTTTACCCTCCCTGAATTCATTTCTGCGGAATTTTACGGTGTTTCCAATTCTTTTTAAAACATCAGCATAGGTATCTGCATAAATACTGTTATGCCTTAAAATAATTCCATTGGTAAAAGCTTCTTTGCAAGTGGTAAATAACAACCCGTCGGATATAATAAAATAAGAAGTGGGCCAATATCCTGCAGCAGGATGAAATATTTTTGAATAGATAGCAAGTTGAAGGTCCTCGCCATCCTGCATCAGCCTGCGGTATTTGCTTCTTCCTGAATATTTAAGATCTACAATTGCTTTTTCGATTTTCTTCCCGTTAATTCGTTTCAATAAAAGGTCGCAGTAGCCCCCTATCATTATCTCACCAATTTGCCCTGATCCTTTTATTTCGCAACCCTCCACCTGCCAGTTGTTTTCATGCAAGTGGTTTCGAAGGATCAGGAATTTTTGAAAAAGATCTTCGCGGAATAATTTCAAATTACCTTCTTCACCCTGGGTGTTCAGCAACAGGCCTTTTTGATCAATCAATTTCCTGGCTGTTATCCTGTAAATTTTATTCAGCTCGTTTTTTCCCATTTGTAAAATACCCGGCATCACCAATAATTTTTGGAATATTTTATGTGAAAGGGTCCCATAAAACATGAACTTATCCGGCAGCGAGAAAGTATCACCCCTGTATAATTTTGCTTTATAGCTCAATACCCACCTGTATGGATATTTCATGAGGTTTTCCAGTGAGCTAAATGATTCTTCATCGCGCTTTGCAAGCAAATCACTTTTTATTTGCCAATAAATAGGAAAAACAGGAACAAGATGGACCGCAGTCTTTTCAGTAAGTTTTCTAACCGCCCCCAATAAACGCATCTCTGAAGGTAGTTCCACATTGATCGTAATGGAGTGAAGATTCGTAAAGCAGGCATTTAAGAAAGGGTGAAATGGATGTGCCTGGATGGCCTCGCCATTTTCCATAGAAGGAATTACCAGTATCAATCGCTTTTTCACAAATTTCAACCAGTGTGTAAGAAACCAACAATCTCTTTTTGCTGTAAGCGCAGATGTATCCAGGAAAACTTGTTGCCCCTTTAGCCATTCCAGTTCTTCATTGGTCCATTCATCCCAAAGCGTGTTTTCAGCTTTGCTTGCAGCGAACCGGAACCATAACAGGTCATTGCAATCACCGGCCAGTAAGCCGGGCGCAGCGATTTCGTGTAAGCTGCCTGCCTCTCTTTCAAAAGGAGTAATAGAAACTGGTTGCAGTACCAGCTGCAATAGCTTTTGCAAACCAAATAAATTAAGTTCGACCTCAGGGGTGAGCTTTAAAACATTAATAAACCCTTTAAATGCATTACACAACCTTTGAAGACGAACTTTTAATTCTTCATCTTTTGTCACTGCACATCTCTTATTAAATGTGGTATAGTAAAAATTATAATACGCAATGATCGTCTCAGTCCGAATCCTTTCAATGTTTTCTTTGCCGATATTTAAAAGAAAGTCCAGTCGTTCCTTATGTTTCGGCTTTTCTTTTTCCGAGTTGGTTACAGTAACATATTCATCCATTTCCCCAACCCAGTCATCAATGCTGATTCCCGGGTTCTCTGAAAATAAATCCAACCATTTACCAGACAACCCTTTTGGAAAAATATTCAAGGGAGAAAGAAAGAAATCAAGAACCTGTTGTGGATCATAAGGTTTCCACAACCATACCGGTACAATAGCGAGCAGCTGTAGATCGGGATGAGAGCCGGATTGCAGTGCCTGGCCCGTCGAGGGAAGTCCACTTTCACGTATTGAGAGACATAAGGAAATATCACGCGATTCGTTTATAACAACAGGTTTGAAAGAAACGTCCTCCGCAATAAGTGCTGCAATCCCTTTACCGGCTGAAAGAATGTCGCCAAACTTTATAAGCTGTACGGAACCATCCGCCTTTAGAGCAGTCTTTTCTTTTGAATGATTTTTATCCAGCACGAAGGACCGGAGTTTATCAAGATCAGATGTTGAAGTTTCTTGAGTAGTTATTTCGCGGTGAGCTATCGTAACACCTGCACTAGCAAGCAATGCAAATAATCGGGTTAAATAAGAAGGCAACAGTTCAGGAGGCTCGTGAACGATAATTTCCTGAAGTGGAAGCCTGGGTTTTTCTTTAAGCGCTTTCATGATACCACAAAATCGTTCGGAATTGCCAGGCCCAATGCTTTTGCTCTCCACCTTAGCCAAATCTTTCAACCTCGATGGACACGATTTATTAGTTTTAAAATCCCATCCGGCGGTTTTCAATTCATCGCGCCATCCTAATAATTTTGTAGCAACTTCAACGTCATTTGTTTCAAGGGATCTTTCATAAAAACTTCCCTTTGCGCTTTCATATAGGTTTTTACGATAATTAAAGATGCGTTCTATTGTATTGGTGCATGAACCGGCTAAGCCAAGATGCAATTCCAAAAAATCTAATAAGGCTAAGGAACCCATGTGCCTGTTGCCAACCGACACGCCATTTTGCATAAAAATATTATGCGGGTAAGAAGGTTGGTCAAAGAGGGTCGAGAAGAGGATTTGCAAAGGTGTTTAATTTTTGTTGTCTGAACAGGTTGCTTAAAATCAATTTACTTTCTGATACATCAAATATAATTACCGACCTTACCGCCTATTTGTATAGTACTCCGTCATGAATAATTTATAGCCATTTTCTCAATGACTTTTTTTAACTCGGCTCTAAGGCTTTTTGGTTGTAATACTTTTACTTCCTGCCCGTAAGAAAGAATTGCCATCTTCAACTCCGGGGTAATGTAGACCTTCATCCGTATTTGCACTTCATGTTTATTTTGTAAAATCACTTCTTGGGAATGATGTAATCGTTGACTTGTGATATAAGCTGCCTGCTCGGGGCTAAAGGATAGTATTATTGTTTGCGGTTTTGCTCTATTGAACTGGGTTATGCCAAAAGAATAATTAAAAAAGTCTGAGGGAATAAATTTGTCATCTGAGATATATTTCCCTTTGCAACTTTCTATGTTAACTATTCTATCAAGTGCCAATACCAGTATATTTCCCCCTTTCTTTGAGTATCCAACAGCATACCACCGGTTACGGTACTCCTTTAATAAATAAGAATGAAAATTCATGATCCCTTTTATCCTTTCCAAATGGCTGGTAGATAATTTTTAGGCATTTTTTTTTGATAATGGCTTTTAAAATAATTTCCAGCCATGCGTTTTCCTCTGTTTTTTCTGGTTCTTCCACCTGCAGGATTTGGTTTTCAGATTTACCAATTATCTTACTTATCCGGTACCCCTCTATCACTTTATTGATAGCATTTTCAAAATGTTCAAACATCCGGGTATTTTTTAACTGCTGAAATAAAGCAGTAGAGAAATCCAGCGCTTCAATCTCAGCCTGGATCAATGGAAATTCTTTTATTGAAAAATCAGGCTCTGTATAGGAATACCCTTTATTATACCTTTCAAATTTTATTGGCGCGCCATACATAGTGCGCATATTCTGGATGTCTTTTGTAAACATCGACCTGGACAATGATGTTCCAATTTGCTCTTCGATTTTCCTGATAATGAAATCCATTTCAGGATATTTATTCATCGTGTTAGTCAGGCAGCTATCAATTATCCGGTATCTGAGCAGGGCGCTTTTATTGGCAGGCATAGCAAAATTTATAAGAAAAGGTAATTCTTTTGGAATGCAAATAGATGGTAAAGTCTGTTTTTAATTTCGACGGATATAAAATTATTATTATGAGTTCGAAAAATTATTGAGACAAAAAACGAATCGAAATGGAGGGGCGTCCCATTATACTTTTTGAACCCGAATTAAAACTGTAGAAGTATGAAGTACTTAGAAATCGATATGAAGGAGTTACTGCTAGTTCACTCATCGCAACTAGAGAAAAACTCAATCAAAATTTCATTAGGCGAAGTATTTACTCATACCGAATTCTCTTATTTGAATGTAGACAATCTTTTTATTGCACATTTCAATACAATCCCCAATTACATTGGCGAGGGTAATATCGATTGTATTAAAGCCTATAAATGGTTCAATGAGGCTTACAAATCAGATATAAAAGATTGGTATTATGGGATGAGAAGATTCTGCGAAACCAACACAACCATCTTTGACGACATTTATCAAATTCTGCCTGATGATGACCTGATTGTTAACTTCGACATGAACTGTTCGAGAGTAAGAGTTCTTTTCGGTAAAAAAGATTTTCTAAAGGTCGAATCGATAATTCATGGAATTCAAAAGTTCAGGAAAAAAAAAGTACATAAACCTAAAATATCCCTGCTTGTATATTCATTCGGAAGTATTGAAACCAAGATAATGGAAATAGCAAGGCCAAAATTACACGTTGAAGACAATTACAATGATGATTTTATAGAAATACACCGGCTGATTTTGAAACGGCTTTCAAAGAAAAATGATAAGGGTGTGGTCATTTTGCATGGTAAACCCGGAACAGGCAAGACCTCTTACATCCGCTATTTGATTTCCTCGCTCAAAAAGGAGGTCATCTTTCTACCTCCAAACATGGCCGGTGTAATTACAAATCCCGACCTGATTTCAATCTTACTCGATCATCCTAATTCAATTTTTATAATAGAAGATGCCGAGAATATTATAATGGATAGAGAAAAAAATGGGGATTCACCCATAACGGCTTTACTGAATATTTCTGATGGCTTATTATCCGACTGTTTAAATATCCAGATAATTTGTTCATTCAATACCGACATTTCAAAAGTTGACAGTGCATTAATGAGGAAAGGAAGATTGATCGCGAAATATGAGTTTAAAGAACTGGTGACGGAAAAAGCCCAAGTGCTCTCCGATAAGTTATTATTCAATACAAAAATCTATAATCCAATGACATTAAGTGAAATTTATAACCAGGAAGAATTAGGTTTCCAGGAAACGATAAAAAGAAATACAATAGGCTTTACAGCAAACGTAAGTTAAATTATGGATGTACTTTTTATTTGAGACGCACTTATTTGTTTAACAACTATCAGTTCAGGTGTTACAGAGTGGGGCCGTTTATTCACCGGCGCCGATAAAATCAATAAAAAAAGATATTTGATTTGGAATATAAATAGGCGGTAAAGTTTGTTTTTAATTTCGAGTGATGCAAAATTATTATTATGAGTTCGAAAAAAAATTATTGTGAAAAAGAAATCAACCAAAAACAGGCATTGTTAGAAAATGCCAAAAAGATATTAAAACAGGAGTTTGTAGGAATTGATACTGTAATCGATAAAGTAATAGATTCGTTAGCCACCTGGTATTTATTTCCTGAGTTGCAGGATAGGCCCTTCATAATTAATTTATGGGGCATGACAGGTGTGGGTAAGACCGCTTTGGTAGTCAGGCTGGCAAAACTGTTAGATTATGATAAAAAGTTTTTCCGGTATGATATGGGAACCAACTCAACGGATAGTACAAGCTTAAGACATTGGATGGCCAGGATGGATTAACTAATATAAATACATTACTCTTTCATTCAAAAATCACAAATGAATCAAAAACAAGCACCTGATGTTGGCGAATTAAACCAATCTATTATTGGGCATATAACTAATGCATTGAATAGTTTTTGCTTTGGAGAATGTAAAGAAGAAACAGATTACCCCGTAGCCTTAACGAAGGTAGAAATAGAATCATCCGGCATTAAAACGGAGTACGACCTGTCAATTAGGTTACATAAAAATTCAAAAGGAATACTACAGAATTCAAGTGTAAGAGTAAGAAACATAGGTGATTGAGGCGCAGGATAATGTAAGCCAGAAATCCTTTTAATAACTTGCATTTGTTGGCAACTATATAGAGCAAGAACAGCATAAATTTCTAAAGTTATGAGTGCAAACAGTATTATGACCATCCACACCTATAAATACTATGGTGTATGGGTATTTGATGATGAGAAGATGGGTCTGGATAAAGAAGCCTTTGTAGGGGGAGCACACACTTTGTTAGATAAATTTGACAATGGCAGCGGAGAATTAACAATTGTATTTTCCGCTATGGCCTTTCCCGGTCACCAGATATGCCTTAACCTGGTCGAAACTGTTGAAAATGGTGAAGGTGGAAGCACCTATTTTTGCGAGGAACTTAAGCATACAGCGTGGTTCTGTCCTGCACTTTTAAAGTATATGTCTCCCCCGCCGGGGGTTATATTATGCAAAATTAATTTAGGAGCAGTGTTGAAATCTCATAGAAGCAAATGCCTATGATATTACTATTGAATTTTTTCCGTTAATTTATTCGCTTTGCAGATACGTGGTAAAGTAGCCACTTATCTTTGAATAAACAATACAAATAATGCACGACATCTTTTATTTCCATGGTCTTGATTCATCCCTCTCTGCAGCAAAAAGAAAAATTCTTGAAAATTTGGAAATGTAACAGCTCCGACTTTTAATTACCGGGACGGAAATTATTTAAACAATACACTGGATTCTTTCGATGACGCGAGTATGGAATCAACGGTTTTTATTGGTAGTAGTTTTGGGGGCTATGTTGCCAACATGCTATCTGCTGTCTACGATATGCCCTGCCTGGTATTTAATCCTGCATTGGCTTACAGAACTTTTGATTTGGAATTACCAAAACCTTTTCCTACTAATATAACAAGCCTCTCTTATATTGTACTTGGAAAAAAAGATATTGCCATTAGATTTAAAGACAATTTAGATTTCATTTCAGAACTTATTAAAGGACCTAAAAAACTACTTATTGAAAATAGCATGGCGCATCGCATTCCTGTGAATATTTTTGAAAAGCATGTAGAGATATTTTTCAGATTCCTTGATAAGAAAAAATTAAAATCCCAGAGAGAGATTAACGACCTTGCAGCACTTATAAATTACTTATTACTTCAGAAAGATATATGTCCCAGCCATTATTTATAGATATAACTAAAAATAAATTTAGACTACCTGTTGGTCAGATGATCTTATACAGATCATTAAATCAACTATTATGGTATTAGGTGAATTGCCTTTTTTTGAAATTTTGTGCCGGGCAAAAAAATTACGGCCCCCAATCTTTTGACAGGCATATCCCATTAAGTAAACTTGAGGTAATTCAGCTCTTTCATGTTACCCATACAATACACAGGGAATCTATTCTTACTTATGGGTTAATTCCTGTTGCAATGCCCGTCGGTTGGAGAACTTATGGCCCAAGGATATATGTATCTACAGTGTATCAGCATTTGCCATTTGGCTATGTAAGCAATAGTAACTGGATGTATGGACATTTTTTTTACCGGCACATAAATTAAATTCTGATGAAGTACAGGAATGCGGCAACCACTATTACATTGAAGAGGGAGTTCCATGGTACAACTTGTATCTACATAAGACGATAGATGACCTACTGGAAAAATTGGAGGAGTTAGATTGAGCAATTTTAGTGCATCATAAAAAAATAATTACCCACAGACGTTTTATTACAAGTTGATAAATTATATTTTAAAATGTGTTTTTAAACTTAATTACTTTTTTCAAACCTCTCAATATTATCGATGATAATGACTTTGACCTTGACTTCCCTGTGAGCATGACCGGCTTCGAGCTTGATGATTACTTAAGTAAAGGCTGGTTCTGGATTTGGCAAGGAATATTTACTACAGACTATGTCGATTTAAAAGGATACACTTATCCGGTTTACTGGTTGCGATTAGCATTATCAAAAGTCAATTATGGCAAAAGCCAGAAAAAAATATTAGCAAGAAATAATGACTTTACAATAGAGATGAAACCGCTTCTTACTAACGCGTGAGAATAGAAGATTTATTTGGTCTTTACAAAACATCAATTGACTTTGAGACTTCATCTGTCACTGAAATTCTTGAGCCTGGATCGATCAATAATAATTATAAGAATATCTATAATACCCAATGATTGAAATAAGGGATGGTAACAAATTAATTGCCGCCGGTTTTTTTGACTTAGGAGAAATCAGTGTTGCCGGCATACTTAACTTTTATCACCCCGATTATAAATCGAAGAGTCTTGGGATATACCTGTTGCTATTGGAAATAGATCACGCAAAAAAACAAGGTAAAGAATGGTTTTATCTGGCTATATAGCTATAGGCTGCACCAAATTTGATTACAAGCTATTCCCGGATAAGAATGCGACAGAAGTTTTCGATATGCCGCAAAGAATGGATCCATTTTCATGGTCAATATTATTAAATTAAAAATTAAAATGTTAAGAGACTTTAAATTAATTAGAACACAAATAGGTGGCAATGCTGCTTAGTACTTTTCTCATAAATGGGATGGAGATCTAAAAACATAAATATGGAATTATATAACAAACTCTAAAGGAACTTAAAAATGCCATTGACAGGGCAATTGCCGGTGACAGAGGTATTTTATTCAGCATTGGAAAATATATTGCCGCCAACTATTATATGTGTTTTCATATAAAAGAGGGAAGTGATGATGATTTAGAAAATGAAAAAATATACAAGGATTTTGAAAAAAATCATAAAGAATTGTTTGACCAGGTAGAGGGCTGGGTAACGTACAATTTTAATAAGTGGTACGATGGTGATGAATAGATTACTTAACAGCGCTAAACCGTTAGATGGAAAATAATACGGTTATTATCCTTCAAATAAATTATTAAAAACCTATGGCCAATAAATTTCAAAAATTCGTATTTGGTGATTCTTAATCGCAAAGAAGTCCCGGAGAAAATGCGCTTTTCACGATATGAATGCTGATGCCAGGCCGATACTTACAATAGAAGAAGCAAATAGTAAAAGGACAGTAGATTGGCGGGGAATATAAATGCCGGTGGAACCATGATATCAGTAAAGCAGAGTTCCATTCACGGGTATAGGCAAATCTATGGTGTGCGTGAGGGGGATGTAGTATTTAAGCGTGAAGAGGGAAGGCATCATATAAAAGAAGAGATAATTATTGACGGAAGTGTTGGTTCAACTTTATAAATACAGATAAATGATCAGGAAGAATTAACTAAAAGAATTCGTGATGAGATTTATTAATATACATAAATATCAAGGGCAATAAATGCATAATCTAGCATTCACACTACTTCTTCCACTATACTAAGGATGATTTTCGTTTTAAAGGGTGGCTAAGAAAACTGCAAAAAAAAGCTACATATTAACAATTATAAAATAACTTAAAATGAAATATATCTGGAACCAATGCGATAGATTTGATAATTGGTATGATGATCTTTCCCTATCGAAGCAAGTGACAGCTTTCGCAATAATGATAGGAATCCCGTTGTATGGAATTGCTGGTATCTTCCTTTTTAAAAATATTATTGTAGGAGGTCTTTTATGTAATTCAATGCTTATTCATTGTGGAATAACATTCCTCTTAGCGATTAATAAAGAAAGAAAAAAATAAGGCTAAAAAATAGTATCTGGGAAATTGAAATTAATGGAAGAATGAATTTGATAAAAACATAATTGATTATACTACATTTTATAAAAGCATAGGCTATGAATAAAACTATGAATATTCTTAAAATTTTGGCAAGCGGGGACGGAACTTTGAAAGAACCAAATATTTCCGCATTACTAAAATTTTTATTAGACCCAAACGCCGCTCATAAACTCAAATTCAGAATACTAAAAAAATTTATAGCACTTTTTGATGAGGAATTTGCAAAATTACTAAATAACTCTTATTCTGTTCGCCTTTTTTTAGAAGAAAATTTAACCAAAAAAAATTCTAATCGATACTAAACCAAAAAGGAATATAGGTGATATATATATTGAAATTAGTAAGGATGATCCTCTTAATAGTGATAATGATATTCTTAAGTATTTAATTTATATTGAAGTAAAGATCAAAACTTCTTTAGGTAAAAAAGAAAATCAACCAAAGACTCAAATAAGTACTATTAACAACTTTTTAAAAAATTCAAACATTTCAAAACATTATATCTTTTTAACTCCAGAGGGAGACAAATATGTAAAATATTTTGAGCCTGTTAGCAACTCGAATAAAGGAAACCTGAAAACAAAACATTTAACTTGGGAAAATGACATTAAGAAAATTCTAACTTTAAGATCTAAAAGAAGTGAGGTTAATTATTTGCTTTCATCGTTTAGAGGTTTTATAAATTCAAAATTTTTAGCTGAGTATATTAAAAGCACCCCAAGCATAAAAAACTATATTCGATATGGCAAGGGCTTTGAAGCCCTTAATAGATTTCCAGACTATATCAGAAAAACTGGGAATCAGCTTTTAAAGTTAATGATAGAATTGGAATTTAAACAACCGCAAGTAACTCAGAGAAAGTCTACAGCAGTAAAATTTATATATAGACGAGAAAAAAAAACAGGCGCTTATAATTTTAGAATGGATATTGATCGAAATAATATTATTTGCCTGTTGAATGTTCCTGAGGATAAATATAATTTATATGAGGAAAAAGGGTGGAATAAAAAGGAGAAAGTAGGAAGTCCAAATGTTTATTCCAAACTATTGAATCCAGGAAGTTCTAATGAGGATCTGATAGATGTAAAGAATGAAGTAGAAACAATGATTAAAAGTGATTATGATCCCACCGGCCCTAAATCTACAACTAAAATCGCTATATAAATGAAATCTAAATCTATTTAAGTTTGCGCAATGCCTTTAGATAATCGATATCTCAAAAAAGCAATAAAAGCAGCTCTTGACTCCGATGTAATCATAGAATGGTTACTGACAAAAGATTGGGTAGGGATATTTAATACTCCTAAAGCTTACAAATTAAAAAATAGAGATAATAAAGAATAAGTCATTACTCGGTGTATCTGTTTTTGTATTCAATTATAAAATATAGGATGAAAACATAAAGGCATGGGGTACTGATTTTACATCGGCTATAGAAAGACCGTATTTAATTTTTGGAGCTTTAGCTAAAGGATTATTTCACAGTATAAAAGAAGATTCAACGGATGTTCTTCTACTCGTTTGCAATGAGGCGCACAAATCAACATAAGGAATGCTTGGTCATAGAATATTACATAGACATGGTAACATTTACGGTTATAATGATTAAACTATAAATAAATACTACGTGTTTGGTTTTTTTGCAAATAAGACTAATGCATGTGGCCATGTAGCCAGATTAATTGAAAAAAATTTTGACTTATTTTTAAATGATTAGTCGTGAATAACTTTTAAATAATGCAGAGATATAAAACCTCCTAGGTGTTATAATAGAATGCTGATCTAATGATGTCATGCAAGCCAATACAAAGCTATCTTACCAAATCGCGTTTTAAAATTGCTTTAGAATGCCCAACCAGGTTATATTACAATGATAATAAGGAATACGCCAACAAAGCCCTTGAAGATACTTTTTTACTGGAATTGGCCAACGGCGGTTTCCAGGTTGGCGCATTAGCCAGGTGTTATCATCCCGGTGGAATACTCATAAAAACAAAAGAACATGAGGCTGCTTTCTCTGAAACACTTGCATTTTTAGAAAAGGAAAATATTACCATTTTTGAGGCAGCGCTTCTTTATGATAATTTTTTTATACGTGCAGATATTTTAATAAAAAAAGGAAATATCATTGAACTGATTGAAGTAAAAGCAAAATCTTACGCGCCTTCAAAAAATAAATTCTATAAAAAAAAGCACCAAGGCATAGATAGCAAATGGGAACCTTATCTCTATGATATTGCTTTTCAAACATGGGTTGCCAGGCAGTCCCTGAAAAGTGTGCGTATAAAGTATTTACAGGTTACACCCTACCTGATGCTGGCAAATAAAGAAGCCAATGCTTCTGTGGAAGGGCTGAATCAGCGTTTCTTTGTTGATCCTGATGCAAAAGAAGCTATACTTAATGCTGAATTATGTACACTCCAAGAATTAGGTGATGAGGTTTTAATTAAAGTGAATGTCGATAATGAAGTAGGATATCTTTTAAAACAAGAGATAGATGGCCTTTCTTTTATTGAGTTTCTACAAAAATGCTCAACGGCAGTTAAGAACAATGAAATTATCTGGAGCGATCTTGGTTCAAAATGTAAGGAATGTGGATTTGTTGCGGATAACATCTCTTTTTCCGACGGAAAATTAAGTGGATTTCAAAACTGTTGGAAACATGCTGGCTTTTTAGAAACAGATTTTGGAAGGCCAATGGCATGGGAAATTTTGAACGCTCCAACTGCAAAATGGATGAATGATGGAAAATATTTTATGGATCAACTTGAGCGATCAGACCTTGAGCCAAAACAAAATCAAAAAAAATCTCAAGGGGAATTTCACTTCCAGAGCGACAGGATCATCAAAGGATAAAAACGTCTGACAATGATTATACCCCTTTTATAGATAAAAATGCGCTCAGCCAATATTTCTCAGAGTGGCAATATCCATTTCATTGCATAGATTTCGAAACCATAGCTGTGGCATTGCCTTTTCACAAGGGGATGCACCCTTACGAACAAATCGCTTTTCAATTCTCCCATCATATTATTCATGAAGATGGCTCTGTAATTCATCAAACCGAATGGTTGGATTCAACACCGGGACATTTTCCCAATTTTGATTTTGTCAGAGCGTTGAAAAAAGCTTTGGGCAGTGTAGGAACAATCTTCAGATATACTTCACATGAAAATACAGTTTTAACCCAGGTACATAAACAATTAAAAAAGTCAGGGGAAAAAGATAAAGACGAACTGCTAGAATTTATTAGAAGCATAACAACAAAGAAAAAAGAGCAATAAAATTATTTGGAAAGGAAGCCGTACAATGGTTGACCTGTGGGCAGTTGTAAAAGATTGTTACTATAGCCTATACGCTAAGGGTTCAAACTCAATAAAAGATATTTTACCAGCTATATTAAATTCAAGTTGGTATCTGCAGTCAAAATACAGTCAGCCTGTTTATGGAACTTCTAGAATGACCAGCAAAAATTATCATGATTTCACCTGGATCAAAAAAGAAAATGGTCTTATTCAAAATCCCTATAAATTACTGGAGCCGGTATTCAGCATAGAAGAAGATATGATGCTGGATCGTTTATTGTTGGATAAAGACTCAGGAATTCATGATGGCGGTGCTGCGATGGCTGCTTACGCTAAAATGCAGTTCACTCACATGGACACTGGTGAAAGAAAGTAAAATTTCAAAAGCATTATTGCGTTATTGCGAATTAGATACTTTGGCAATGGTAATGATATTGGAAGAGTTTAGGCAATTGATAAAATAAATTGTCTAACGCATTCCTCTATTTGGCTGGTACATTTTAAAGTTGGCAGTTAATATATCGTATTGGCTGTATTATACTTAACCTACATTTATTTGGTACTTTTAATACTGATTGAACTAATGGCTTTAAATTAAATAGTATTTAATATAAACGAGTATATAATATACTATCGAAATCTTTTAGATTTCTTCCTTTTGAGCATTTGATTCTGTTACTTTGACAAGTTTATTTGATCAAAGATTCCCGATAATTGATCGGAGGAATAGATCACAGTAATACATAATAATTAATACAATTGAACCGAACTGTAACTCTAAAATACACATTGGCAAAACTTGCGAAACTCCAAATTGACTTGGAAAAAAAAGGCGGACCGTCGGAAGATGGACAATTGTTTGAACAAATATCAGCTGTCCATGCTGAAATATTAAAGAGTTTGGGACTTTCAACGAGTTCCAATAACAAAAAACTTTTATGGTTCTGCAGTTTACCAACGGATTCTGAGTTACAAGAAATAATTAAAAAGCTGCATCAGTCAGCAACCGATTATCTTTTAAGCCCAGCATTAACAGAAATTCATTTATTAAAAAATGCCCAGGAAACAGGAGAGGATGCATTTAACATTTTACCTGAACTCAAAATAGAAACTCATGTCTATACCATTTTTGTTTATGAAAAAATTCTTCTTAAAAAGAAAGATACCGTCGAAAACGTCTTAAAAGAATTAAGATTATCCAACATACATGAAAACCTTGACTTACTTGGACGTTTTGCAAGGGGATTTGACGAAAATGAACCAGACCTGGAACAACAACTAATAGAAAAGGGCATCAGGTATACTCAACAATTTTTAATCTCAAATTCAGAATTTTTAACCGATGACGACTATTGAACATAAATTTTTATCTCACCAGATAAATCCAGAAACGGAAACTTTAATTATAGGCACATTTAATCCACAGGCCAATCAAAACATCGCCGAATTTTTTTAAGGCAGAGGCAGAAATTATTTATGGCGATTGCTTCAAACGCTTTGGCGAACCCGATCTGAAAGGACAGTGAAAAGATAAAAAACTTGATTTCATCAACAGACGAAAAATAGACTTTATCGATTTAATTTCGGAAGTCGAAGTTGAAGAAGAAACCAACTACTATGACGGTTATCTTGACAGCAGGTATTTAAAATGTTAGATGTAATAAGTGAGATCGAAAAATAAAAGCGATTAAAAGAGTTGCTTTACACGAAAAAGTTTTTCTGATATTCCTAAGATGAAAATACGAATTGATGAAATTCAGAAATTTTGCGAACAAAATAAAATAGCATTTCAATTCCTAACAAGTCCGGCGAGATTTTATAGAGTAGACAAGCAATGGAATGGACAAACTTCATAATAGGTGATAACAGATAACGAAACAAACTTTCTATACTTAGCTGATAGCTTAAGAAAAAAAGAATATATCTTCTTTTTGCGAACTATTTGAAAAACATAAAAGAAAATAATATTGACTATTATTTTCTTGAAGGCACGAAAGATATTTGGTGTCGCGATTATATGCCGGTTCAAGTTACCAAAGATACTTTTGTTCAATTCACATATAATCCTGATTATTTAAGAAACCACCGGGAATGGGGAGAAACTATTTCTGATGTTGACAGTATTTGTAAGCATGTGAAAAAAATTCATTTACAACCCACTTTATCAACAACAATTATTGATGGTGGCAATGTGATAAAAAGCAAAGGATAAAGTAATAATGTGCGACAAAATATTTGTTGAGAACCCCCAGATTAATGAAAAAAGCTAATAAAAGAGCTTGAAAAAAAATTCCAGGTTGACAAAATAATTTTTATTCCCTGGGATAAAAACGATTTCATTGGTCATGCTGATGGAATGATACGATTTATTGAACGACAATAGAGTTATTATTAACAAATATGGAAAAGAAGACGAGGAATTTAAAAGTTATTTATTGACAGCATTACATAACGCAGGGCTTGACTGGGAAGAAATTCCTTACAATCCTTACGACAATGAAACAGATATAGACGCAACAGGAATTTATATCAACTATCTTCAAATGAACGGAATCGTGTTTGTTCCAAAATTCGGGCTCAAGGAAGATGATGTCGCTTTTAAAGCATTTGAGAGAATTTTTGAAGGACAAAAGATTGTGCAGGTAGACAGTAGCGAGATATCCAAAGATGGTGGAGTATTAAATTGTGTAACCTGGAATATAATGCGTTATGCTGGTTAAAGGAGCTCTCAATGTAGAGAATCAATGGCAATGTTTAGTTATCCATTACTTTTCATATGGAAAATTTCTGGAAACTTTTTTCATCATTCGTTCCATCAATTGGTTTGCGGAGGAGAATGCAGTTTCATCCATGGTCTTTGAGAATCTCCATAAAAGAATTCCATTTGAGCCATTTTTAATTTGCATCGTCAGCAATCCACTTGCTGTTTTGGAATCCAATACCCCCAAACAAGAAAGTTTTTGCAATAGCAGCACCTTCGGATGATGTTTTTTCGTACGCATAATTGCATTTAATTACTGAGCTGACTTTTAATATAGTAGCCAAGGAATCGGCAGTAAGTTCGTCCATTCTACTGCCCCCAAACACCTGCTTTTCGAAGTAAAGCATTAGTTTGGTCAACATCTTGAAATTCGACGGTATATTTATCTCTTTTTCTTAAAAGATAAGTGAACATTTCGGTCTGAAGATTTCTCCCAAACTTACCTCTTCATTTTGATTTGCAGTAGCGTCAAAATTTTTAGGAGGCCTTTTATAGGTAATGGAAACCGTAAATGGTAGTATCGCCACAATCGTGTGTTTGCGAATAGTATCTTTTAAATTAGGGGCGGAATAAATTTGTTTTGACGTTTCCTGACCATAGCCAAATAAAGAAAGGAAAAAGAAAACAATCGCAATGAGGGTTCGTTTTGGCATTTTGTGGTAGGTTAGAGAAACAAAAAAATACAATTCAGAGTTCCACTACTTATACTTATCAGTTCAAAAGTATGGTAGGGCATTCGCCATTGATTATGCGGCTAATATAGGGCATATTTACCGCATTTGCAAATGGCTGGCGCACTGACGGTGACTAAACACGCACGGTAGATCGTTCAAACTTTTGTGAACATACTTGTAAAGTGAACCTACCAAAAGTGAAAATTTACATTCATTTTTAAAACACAAATAGTATTATTTTCCTATCCCAATAAAAAATCATCCCATGGCAAGAAAAGATGAAGCCGGAGGAAGTGCCTGCCCTTCCGCTACAAAGGATTTTGGAAGCAATATTTTAAAGGCACCCATCTATCCTATTATCAAAATTCGCTCAGCCGGGGTGCCTGATGAATTTAATTATTTGCTGAATCCGGCCTATGCTGATAGTAAGTATTTTACAACATTGAGGATAAGGGATTTTTTACCCGATGTCCATATTAAGTTTCATAACATAAAGTACGGCCGCGCTTATCTGAAGCCCACTGCGAGGCGAAATGTTCATGTTCTTGCAGCCATCACTTACTGGGTTATATTTACACTAATTGCCTGATAGTGTTTGGGTGACTTATTTCACTGTTTCCATTTTTTTATCATTTCTAAAATTCGTTTTACCTTTTGATAAATGCCTGCAGCTCCGTTTTTTCCTTCGAATGGAAGATCAAATTATAGGGGCCGGCTGGCAAATTACTAATGTCTATAGCAAAAGAGGTTTGGCCATTGATATAAACTTTCATCTCTTTTATTTTTCTGCCACTTTCATCTATAATTTGAACAATAGCATCCTGGCTATTGCCATTAGCTTGTAGAAATAAGATATTGTTCACCGGATTTGGGAAAATCTAAGCGTACTGGCTCCTTTCAACTCAACCGCAACAACATTACTGTAGGTGAATTGGCCATTGTTGTCTATAATTTTTAACCTGTAAAAATTTATACCTTGCAAGGGCTGCCCATCCCTGGTCGAATAATCCCTGGTTACTGTGCTTGTGCTACTAACCGGTACACTATTCATAGGTAAAAACCGGTTGCCGTCAGCGCTCCGCTCTATCACAAATCGCGCAAGATCTTTTTGAGTCGCGATTTTCCAATTCAGAAGGACTGATTTATTTTCAACCCCTGTAAAATCCAAAAGGCTCACAGGCAGTGCGCCGCCTTCTGTAAGGAAATAGCTTGCAACAACCCCGAAATTTCCGGCGTATTGCCCAAAGCCCACTGCTACAATTTGTCTCCTGCCAGCGCTATGCTTGCGACCCGTCATATGCTGTCTTGCTTGCGTATTACAATCCCATCCCCATCAACGCATTGTCCAAATTCCATCGGCGTTATACCGCACAATTGTAAAATCGAAACTGCTACCGTTATAGGCATACCCGCCCAATAGTATTTTAGAGTCATTTTGTATTGTTATGGAAGATCCGTAAGATGTTTGAGCAGCATATGTATATAAAATTTCACCACCGTTTAAAGCTGTGTCGAAGCTCCCATCAGTATTAAAACGTGTTAGTAGAAATGATGCACTAAATACCACATAAATTTGCTGAGTATAGCCGCCCACCAAAATTTTTCCATCACTTTGAATAGCAAGGTGTAACCCTA
>CAWDCB010000023.1:0-23212 GCA_963800635.1 uncultured Chitinophagaceae bacterium | reverse complement strand
TTATTTTACTCTTTTTAAATATCCTTCAGGGTTCACACTAATCAAGAGTTTATGATCCATGCTTTCATCAACTACAAAATTGTCATTCTGTTTTAGAAATTCATGTACGGCCGTTTTAGGATTGTTACCTTTCCCCAAAACCTGTTGGGCAAATATTTTTCCGGCAGGTCTTCTACAATTGTATCAAAAACTACGAGATAAGATCCGGGTGTAACAAAGGGAGCATACAAATTTAACTCGCTCAATACATGTTCATGGGTATGATTTGAATCAAGGCATACTAAAATTTTTTCCTTGCCAAGCGTAAAGGTTTTTACTTTTTCAATCATTTCCTCACTTATTGATGATCCTTCCAGCATATGAATCCTTTTATACATCGGGTGCTCCTCAATTTTCTTTTTATTGTGCTCCCTGATGTCAATATCAATCCCCAGTACCTCGCCCTTTCCTATCAGCTCAAGTAATGACGCATAATAAATTATAGAGCCGCCATGCGCGATGCCGGTCTCAATAATCAGATCAGGTTTTATTTCCCAGATCAGTTCCTGCATGGCTATCATGTCCTGCGGGTACTGGATGATAGGCCTTCCCATCCATGTGAAGTTGTAGGAATATTTTGCCTTATTTGATTCTACATTAAATTGATAGGCAGCCTCTTTAAGTGAAGTGTTTTTTGCATTAGCATTTATAAGACTGACTTTTTCTTCTTCAAATTCCTGTACTGGATCTTTCATTAATAGTATGTTTTTAAGTTTTGTATCATCGCCCCAAAAAGACATTGCTTCGTAATCAGTGTAAGGGTAAAATCCCGTATTCAATTCGATATGCCGGTGAGTATCGTTTAAATAATTTTCTACAAGCTGTTTAACCTTTATAGGTTTGCCGCTGCAACAATTTACAATTCCAGATATGTTACTGAATGCAATTTTAACAATGTATTCCGCTACCTTTTCTATAGGCAAATAATCTCTTAATTGCTCCCGCCACTCATGTTAAAAGCTTTATCCCCGTTTTCCAAAGCAGTTTGTAATTGCGAAAGTAAAGCATTGGGATTTTGCCCTTCGCCATACATATAAAAAAGACGGATCCAGGTACAATCGAATTCAATTTTTTTCCGAAGCTCAAATAAAAATTTCCGAAGGGTATCTTTCGCAAGTGCATAAGGATTTTGAGGATCAGTTACCATGTCTTCTGATAAACAACCTTCTTTCATTCCGTATTCGAAACAGGTGCCTGTTACAACAAGTTTTTTTAGTCCATGGCTTACCATATTTTTCAAAAAGAAATAATGAGAAATTAAATTATTTTCGAAATGAAAAAGCGATTTATAATTTGGCAATCCCTGCCATGCGAGGTGTATAAGCATATCCGGATTACCAAACTTTGAAAAATAATTTTCCTGTTGGTTAATTTTATTCAAATCAAGAAAAAGATAACTTACTTTATCTGTTGAAAGCATTTATATCAGCCCTGGTTGTTGTGGCGATAATCTCGTGATCATATTTTAATAATTCAGTAATAACATGCCTGCCTACAAAACCTGTTGCTCCCGTTACTAAAATTTTCATCTTATATTATTTCAATTCAGGAATTGGCATTATGAACCTGATAAAACTACCAAACCTTCCATTGCGCTTCATTATTTTTCCAAAGATCTTCCAGCTCTATTTTATCCCGTAAAGCATCCATGCATTTCCAAAATCCGTAATGCCTGTATGCGACCAATTGATTATCTTTTGCAAGAGATTCCAGGGGTTCATCTTCCCACATCATATTAGAAACATCTCCCTGTAAATAATTAAATACTTCAGGCTTTAATACAAAAAATCCACCATTGATCCATTTGCTTTCATCTTTTGCTTTCTCACGAAATGACAGCACTTCTCCGTCTGAGCCAACATCCATGCCTCCAAATCTTGCATCCAACTGAACTGAGGTAACCGTAGCAATTTTATTGTGTTTTTTATGAAATGCCACCAATTCTTGCAGGTTTACATCACATACGCCATCACCATAAGTGAGCATAAAATCTTCATTGCCTATATATTTTTGAACTTGTTTTAATCGCCCTGCAGTTTTTGTATTAAGCCCGGTATCAACCAGGGTAACTTTAAATTCTTCTGTGTTCGTATCATGTATTTCTACTTTGTTATTGCCCAGTTCAATTGTTATATCCGAATTATGCAAAAAATAATGCATAAAATATTCCTTGATCACATAGCCTTTGTAGCCAAGACAAATAATAAATTCATTAAAACCAAAATGGCTGTATATTTTCATGATGTGCCATAAAATAGGTTTTCCGCCTATTTCAACCATTGGCTTAGGCCTTGCATCCGTCTCCTCACTGATCCGGGTGCCCAGGCCTCCCGCAAAAATTACGACTTTCATAAAATTCAATTAAATACGAATTGTCAAAAATATTATTTTAGTTTAAAAAGGAGTTGGTTTTTAAAATACGGAGGTTATTATCATCAATCGGTTGATTTGTGGAAATTTTTTTAAGAAAAAGATTCAACCCTTTGTACTTATCGCGTATCAAGATGATAACTGATATATTTAGTATAATAATCTTTGAGATCGAATGCGGAAAATGGATTTGCTTTCACCACCTGGTTAATTTTATTTAAGCCGAATGAATTTGATTCATTGAAAGAATCAATAAAATCTGATATCAAGTTTTTTATTGCTTACCCAGGCTGCAAATACAAACGGCAACCCGGTAAATTTTTTCCATTCAAGGCCAAGATCATAAATATAAGACGATATCTCTCTTTGCTTCAAAGCCCTGTCGCCTATTATAAGCGCAGCAGTTGTACCGGAGATTTTTGATTGATATTCTCCTGATGTTTCTTCAAAAACCGGGTTAATTTTCCAGTATTCTTTTATAAGAATTTTAAGAAGATCATCTGAAGTACGGCTTTGATAATCCAGCAATATTGTCTCAATTTTATCAAGCGGAACTTCGCTAAAAAGACATACACTGGCAACTTCTCCGTCACATACCTATGCAATAATCTGAAATGATATAATGTTCTTTCATTTCAGGAATTACTGCTACCGGAACCAGGCCAACATCAATGTCATTTTCCAACAGCATTGAGGCAATTTTGGAAGGGTAATCAATTTTTACTTCCACCTGTTCAGCCATCATTCCATGTTCAAAGCCATACAAAAGGGGCTTCGTATTCAAATAACTTACTGCCCCAACCCTTATTTTTGTTTGCAAACCTATTACTTTAATTTTGCGCAAATTTAATGCAACGAAAAATGATTCACACATCAATTTTTCGGCATTAACATCAATCAATTTACATGCAACTTCACGCACTTACGGCAATTTCCCCTATTGATGGACGCTATAATAGCCAGCTTCAGCATCTTAGTGAATATTTCTCGGAATTTGCTTTAATAAAATACCGTGTTAAAGTAGAAATAGAATATTTTCTTTTTTTAGCGGAAGAACAAATTTTTTAAACTTACCCCGGATTTAAAAAAGCAATTCGCAAAAGTATTTGAAGAGTTTTCCTTGGAAGATGCGCAAAAAATAAAAGATATTGAGCGCATTACCAACCATGATGTAAAGGCAGTTGAATATTTTTTAAAAGAAAAATTAAAAAATCTTGGATCCGAGGATTTGCAGGAATGGATTCATTTTGGATTAACCTCGCAGGATATAAACAATACGGCATTTCCGCTCCTTTGGAAAGATGCAATTGCAGCATGAATACCTGCCTGCAGTTCTGAACCTTCAACATGAACTAAATAATCTTGCAACGGAATGGAAAAATATTCCCATGCTTGCCAGGACACATGGCCAGCCCGCTTCGCCTACTATGCTTGGGAAAGGAAATTATGGTATTTGTTGAAAGAATTGAGAACCAGTTACAGCAATTCAGCTATATTCCTTTTACAGGAAAATTTGGCGGTGCAACCGGAAATTTTAATGCTCACTATGCCGCCTACCCGAAAATAAACTGGCCATCTTTTGCCAATAAATTCCTGGAAGATAAATTAGGCCTTCAGCGGCAGCAATACACCACTCAAATTGAACATTACGATCTGCTTGCTGCACATTTTGATAATATAAAGCGGATCAATACTATACTCATTGATTTTTGCCGCGATGTGTGGACTTATATAAGCATGGAATATTTCAAGCAAAAAATTAAAAAAGATGAAGTAGGCAGCAGCGCCATGCCGCATAAAGTAAATCCCGATTGATTTTGAAAATGCTGAGGGCAATCTTGGGCTTGCAAATGCTTTGCTGGAGCACCTTTCAGCAAAACTACCTGTATCAAGGTTACAAAGAGACCTTACAGATTCAACGGTAATAAGAAATATCGGAATGCCAATAGCACATACCATTCTTGCATTTCTTTCTATTGGAAAAGGGTTAAATAAATTGATTTTAAACAAGCAAAAAATAGATGAAGACCTTGAAAATAACTGGGCGGTCGTTGCCGAAGCGATACAAACTATTTTAAGAAGAGAAAATTATCCGCAGCCTTATGAAGCATTGAAAGAATTAACCAGGGCAAATATGGCCATTAATATGCAAGTGATCCATAAATTTATTGATGGATTAAAAATATCAGCAGGCTTGAAAAAAGAACTAAAAAATATTACACCAAATAATTATACAGGGTTATCAAATCTCTGAAATAATACTATCTTCGGGGATACCTTACACTCTCGCCAAAACACAACCTATGAAAACTTTTGCCTGGTCGTCTGGTCCAGCTCCTTTTTTCTCATCTTTTGTAAATAGATTTTAACCATAGTGCCGTCAGAAATCAAAAAAAATGATATACAAGAACCTGTTACCCTGGCCTAAGAAACAATCGAAAAGGAGCTTTAGCTAAAACGAATAGCAGGGAAAAATAAATAGCAATATTTAAGCTGCCCGAAACGTTGACAATTATATTTAAAGCCTTTGATGACAAAATTTCTTCTTTTCATTTTTTTTGTATGTATTGTTAATATAAGCTTTTCACAAGTAAACTTGAACAACGGCTTACTTGCATACTATCCATTTAATGGCAATGCTAATGATGCGAGTGGTAATGGTAACAATAGCATATTTAATAACGCCACGTTAACCAGTGACCGTCTTGGGAACCCCAATAGTGCTTATTACTTTAATGGTATTGATAATTATATTCAGATACCAAACGCTCCTGGCCTCAATCCCTCTAATCAAATCTCCATATGTGCTTTAGTAAAGCCTATGGGATTTTATACCGGGCCATGTCACGGAAATTCTGTTGTGATGAAGGGCGATGGGGATTACCTGCCAGGTAATTATGCCATACGGTTTGATGATAATGCTTATACCTTTCAGAATAATTGTAACACAAGCGTTGTAGATATTATTCATCAGAATTTTTACGGTGTAAATGCCCAAACCCCATCACCGGGATACACACCTTATATCAATAAAAACCAATGGTATTGTATCGCATATACTTATGATGGAACGTTTGGTAAATTTTATGTAGATGGCGTTTTGACATACACTGAATCAGTACCAGGTATTTCTTTTACCAACACCTATGATTTATTTTTTGGAAAACTTAATTCTTCTGCTTTTCCTTATTGGTTCAATGGCACAATGGACGAGGTAAGGCTTTATAACCGTGCGATAAATGCCGAGGAAGTTAGTGCATTGTGTTTTCCGCCTGTTAATGATAGTGTTATCAATAATTATACAGAAGTTCTGGGATTTGACATTTGTAAAAATGAATTAACGGTTACCGATGCTTCGAAGTACAATCCCGGTGATACCGTTTTACTCATTCAAATGAAAGGTGCGGTAATTGATTCGAGCAACACCACAAATTTTGGAACAGTGATAAATTATAAAAATGCCGGTAATTATGAGTACAATTATGTAAAGCAAAAGACAGGAAATGTTATTGGCCTAAAAAATTTAATAACCAGGCAATATGATATTCCCACAGGAAAAGTTCAATTGATAAGAATACCTTATTACCTTAACCTGAATATAAATAGTAAACTAACCTGTTTACCATGGGATGGCAGTAAAGGTGGCGTGCTGGCATTTAATGTGAAGAACGTTTTGACGATGAATGCAGATATAGATGTAACGGGCAAAGGCTTTAGTGGAGGCAGAACAAAAAATACAAACTCACTATCTGTTAATTGTTTCACTAATGGAAACTATTATCCTTCAGGATCAATAATGGCAGCTGCAAAGGGAGAATCAATTTACGATTTAGGCGACGATAAAAAATTAGGGAAAGCTCCAATGGCAACAGGAGCTGGGGGAGGATCAGATCACAATTCCGGAGGTGGCGGAGGTGCAAATGGAGGAGCAGGAGGTAATGGGGGGTATGAAGTGAGGGGATGCGGAGCCGATTTTGATAATGGGGGGCGTGGCGGTCGCCCAGGCATTTACAATAATTTTAATAATAAGATATTTTTGGGTGGGGGAGGAGGCTCGGGCCATGCAAACAATTCAAATGGAATAAACATGAATGGTGGAAATGGCGGTGGAATTATTTTAATTAAAAGCAATTCTGTAAACTCAAATTCATATAAAATCCTCGCGAGGGGGGCCGCTGGTGAGCTTTGTGATTCTGTTTTACATGACTGCAATGACGGCAATGGCGGAGCTGGCGGCGGCGGAGTAGTATTAATAGATAATACTACTTATTTTTCTAATACAATAGTTGATGTAACAGGTGGAATGGGTGCTAACCTTACAAGTTATAATCCCGTGTATCTTAGAGATAAGGTTGGTCCGGGAGGCGGAGGCGGTGGCGGCGTTATTTGGCTTTTAAATACAACCATACCCGCTAATTTAATAACAACTGTGGGGGGCGGCGTAAACGGAGTAATTGTATCTGCTAATAATGATCCGTGGGGCGCAACAAGTGGTCAAAACGGTTTAAATCTTTTCAGTCTCAAAGTCCCTGTTGACACGGTTTTGTTCAAAAAAAATATCGACTCAGTAAAAATCAGAGATAGCGCTACTTCATGCAGCAGTTTTAATTTTAAAGGATTGGGTTATACAAACGTTTCTCCAATAACAATGTGGCAATGGAGCTTTGGAGATGGAGGAACTGCCTATACCCAAAACACTTCCTATACATACGCCGCGCCCGGTGCCTTTACTGTGAAACTTGTAGTTACCGATGTTAATGGATGTAAGGACAGCGTTACGCGGAATATATCTTTACTTACCACAGATTTTGATTTCTCTTACGAACAGGATGTCTGCAACCCATTGTCAGTGCAGTTTTTTAATGCCGGTAACAACTCTCTGAATCCATATTGGTCTTTTGGTGATGGAAACACTTTGACAGGAACACTTAATCCTATTCATACCTATTCTTCTCTATCAAATTATGCTGTGAAATTTAGTATTCAAAATGGCGGATGTATCGATACGATTACCAAAACAATTTCCCTTGCTGTAATTCCTGCTGATATTATTAATACTCCTGATACAACAATTTGTAACGACAGCACAAAACAGTTGCGGACAATTCCCTCATTGAGTTTTTGCTGGTCGCCGGTAACATTCTTAAATAATCCACTTTCGCCCAACCCCGTAACATCTACGAAACAAAATATTACCTATTATTTTACAGCCAAAGTAACGGGCAGTAATATTATTAAAAATGGAAACTTCAATAGTGGTAATACGGGATTTACGTCGCAGTATAATTATGCAAATGCAAATATAACAGAAGGACAGTATTTTGTAGGCACAAGTCCAAAGGCCTGGAATTCTTCACTGAGCAATTGTGGGGATCATACAACAGGTAATGGAAATATGCTGTTGGTAAACGGAGCGCCTACGCCAGACATTAACGTCTGGATGCAAACTGTTATAGTGATCCCTAATACTAATTATGCTTTTTCAACATGGATACAGGCTTTATATCCTCCAAATCCTGCACAACTCCAATTCTCTGTCAATGGAAAAGGTATGGGAAACTTCATAACAGCTTCTTTGCCTACCTGTACATGGACACAATTTTTTGCCACATGGAATTCCGGAAATAATACTTCAGCAACTATTTCAATTGTAAATAAAAATACAATTGTGCAGGGAAATGATTTTGCACTGGATGATATTTCTTTTGCGCCGGTTCTTGTAAAAAGAGATAGTGTAAAAAATTACTATAAATCATCCGTTCATCAAATCGAATAATGATAGTATAGTTTGTTCGGGCTCTAAAATACAAATGAATACTACAGGTGCCTCGGCCTATACCTGGACACCGGTTTCAGGGTTGTCTAATCCTTTAATAGCTAACCCGGTTGCTACGGTAAGCAACACAGTCACCTATTTTGTAAGTGGCATTAATAAGTTTGGCTGTATTGCAAAAGATACGGTTGAAATTACCGCACTACCTAAACCATTTATAACCAAAAGCAGGGATACTACGATTTGTACAAATAGATCCGTACAAATTTTTGCTACTGGCGGCAGCACTTATTCGTGGTTACCGGTTTCAACGCTTAGCAATGCTGATATTGCCAATCCCATCGCATCGCCATCCTCAACAACTAAATATTTTGTAACGGTAACTAATACTAGCTTGTGTTCTAGTACCGATTCTGTCTTAATAAAATTAAAACCATTAACAGTATTTTCTGTTTCACCAAACTCATGGTATGTGCTCAAAGCACCAAACAATTAGTTGCTGCCGGCGGAACTTCTTATGCCTGGTCGCCTGCGCTCTACCTTAGTAATGCAAACATAAATAACCCGGTATCAACACCAGGCGCTTCAATAACCTATACAGTTATTATTCACGACAGTACGTGCAATGAGACCGGAACGCTTACAACTGTAGTTACAGCGCTTCCACTTCCTGATATACACGCTTCGAGCTCCAATGATCTTACCTGCTCCCTGGTTCACCCAGTTAATAGCAAGCGGCGCGGCAACCTACTTATGGACTCCTGCACTGGCCTTACTAACAGCAGCATTTCAAACCCGGTGGCAACGCCAGGAAACACAACTTTGTATAAAGTGATTGGCAAAGATATTAACGGCTGTTCTAATTCAGCTGCAATAACTGTAAATGCTGACTATAGTATGAAATCTTTGTATCTATTGCCAAATTCTTTTACTCCAAATAACGACGGTATCAATGATTGTTTTGGTATTAAATATTGGGGTGTTGTTCAAGAGTTGGATTTCAGTATTTATAACAGGTTTGGTGAAAAAGTTTTTCATACCAACAATGCCGCAGTGTGCTGGGACGGCACGTACAAACAAAAATTGCAGGATGTAAGTGTTTTCGTTTACATCATTAAAGCAAAAACCACATGCGGATATGTTGAGCGAAAGGGCACAGTAACATTGCTTAAATAATTCTTACAAGCCAGTTAAACCTTTCCTGTGCCTTTTTTACTAATCAGCAATTAATATTGTAAAAGTAGAAAAGAACAATTGGACTAATAAGGCATTTATTATAATAAGTCCGGGGGCAGGTCGGAGGCTTTGAAAGAATATTGACATACTCCTGAAACACTGGAGAGAAACTCTGACCCTTTCAAGTCACCGGCCAATAACCAGGCTATTATCCTTTAGCCGAAGGAACGGCTTCCAAATACGTCGTAGGAACGCGCAACGTATAAGTTGACGAAATAATAGACTACCTTCAATTACATTCGTTACCTTATTAATACATCCAAAACTAAAACTGGCTTATATGAAAAGTATTTTACTTATTTTCTTGCTTTCAATTTTTTGTTCAGCATCTTTTTCGCAAATAGATTTAGACAACGGCCTGGTTGCCTATTACCCATTTAATGGAAATGCGAATGATGCCAGTGGAAATGGCAATAATGCTGTTTTCAATAATGCTACTTTAACCAGCGATCGTTTAGGAGTTCCTAATAGCGCTTACTATTTTAATGGAGTTGATAACTATATAAGGATACCAAACAGTCCAAGTATAATCCCTCGAATCAAATCTCATTATGCGTTTCTGTTAAGCCAATGGGGTTCTACCGTGGTGGGTGCCATGGAAATTCTGTTTTAATGAAAGGAGATGCAGATTTCCTGCCAGGCAATTATGTGATAAGGTTTGATGATAACGCGTATACTTCTCAAAATAATTGCAATACAAGTATTGTAGATACAATCCATCAAAATTTCTATGGTATCAATGCCCAGGTAGCTTCCCCTGGATATACTCCTTACATTAATAAAAATGAATGGTATTGCGTTGTATATACTTATGATGGAACAACCGGTAAATTATATGTAGATGGTGTATTAGAAAATTCCCAAATAGTGCCAGGCGTATCTATTACAAATACTTATGATTTATTTTTTGGAAAACTTAATTCCGAATCTTTTCCCTATTGGTTCAATGGAACCATGGACGAAGTACGTATTTATAACCGTGCGATTAATAACCTGGAAGTCGTCTCACTATGTAATTTGTTTGCTTTGCCCATAACACTTACAAACTTTAAAATTAACGTTCTGAATAAGCAAATAAAATTGAACTGGAATGTAGAAAATGAAAGTGGAATTCAAAATTTTACTGTCGAAAGATCAGCTGACGGGGCATTCCGATTTTGTGCCTCTTGGAACAATTGCAGCAAAAAATATTCATTCCTATTCTTTCGTTGATAATTCTGCCGCCGTAAATCAAAATTATTATTACAGGCTTTCAATAGTTGAAAAGAGCGGTGCAGTAAGTTATTCCGAAATAAAAACAGCAACAATTAGTGCAAAAAATAAACTTCTTACTATCTTTCCTAATCCTTCAAATGGAAATATTACCGTTAGATTAAATGGCTATAAAGGAAACGCGAAATTTACGTTAGCAATTCAAGTGGCCAGGCCATATTGGAAAGAAATGAACTAATCATTGATGATAGCCCGCTCTCACTTAAGTTAACAAATCAATCAAAAGGTATTTATTGGTTGAAAATAGCGACAGATGATAATGAATCTGTTGAAAAAATCCTGGTCTATTAATCATTTAACGCTATAATTAACCGTGTCAAAAACGGTTATGTCAAAGATCTTTCCTGGCGTATACTCACGTTGCATCAGAGGCGTAGTTGCTTTCCGGCTTTATAAAGAGCTGGTAAAATGTATTTAAGCTATCTTTCCCAAGGTTATCCAAGCTTTTTTGGGTAAGCCAATATTTAATTACCCCTAAAACTTTCAAATAAATTTACTTTTATTTGCTTATATGAAAATATTGCAGGGTATTAATTATTTATTTGGGAGTTTTTTTAATCGAAATCATACTTACATTAACTACTCATTAAATTATTCTGGCCGCAAGAGAATAATTGATAGAAATTATATGGACTATATCAGGCTTTCAACGCTTGAATTAATTGCTCATGAAATTAATATACAAGAATGTAAAAGGCGCTGTTGCTGAATTAGGAGTCTATAAAGGAAAATTTGCCCGATATATCAACCAGTATTTCCCGGATAGAAAATTGTACTTGTTTGATACATTTAAAGGATTTAATGAAACCGATGTTAAATCGGAAGTTCAAAATATTTATTCAAGCGGTGCTCAGGATTTTAGTAATACTTCCATTAACCAGGTATTAGGCCGGATGCCATTTCCTGGCCAATGTATTATTAAAGAAGGCTATTTTCCTGATACGGCATCAGGCCTAAATGAAGAATTTGTTTTTGTAAATATCGATGCCGATTTATATGATCCGATATACAAGGGATTGCAATATTTCTATCCCCGGTTACAAAAAGGCGGCTATCTGTTTGTCCATGATTATAATAATGCTGCGTATAAAGGAGCAAGGGAAGCTGTAGAAAAATTTTGTGCTGAAAATGGCCTGAACAAATTGCCTTTACCGGATAGTTGTGGTACGGCAGTCTTAATGAAATAAAATCCGGATATCGCTATCTATTGTGTTGAAATTTTCTTTGTCAAAAATTCGTATTCTCTATAAGTTTTCTCCAAATCTTGTTATTATCCATGATCGGGTAAACCGGCAAATTGGAGCGCATCTAATGTATACGAGGTTACCTGCTTAAAAGGCCCGCATCCAGCACGAATTGAGAACCCGTAACAAAACGTGATTTATCAGAAGCAAGAAAAACCACTGCATTCGCCACATCCTCCGCTTCCACCCATGGTACATTAATAAGATTGCCTGCACTGCGTTCTGCGACTTCTTTTGGCGTTAAGCCCTCAAGGCCGCCAGGCCATCATTCATAGGTGTATTAACACCCGTCGGATGAATAGAACTACTCTTATATTATGCGGCGCCAATTCAATGGCCCACGATTTTGTGAGCCCGGTTAATCCCCATTTTGAAGCGGCGTAATGGCTTAAACGATTCATTCCACGTAAACCGGCGACTGAAGAATTATTGATAATAACACCTGATCGCTGCTCAATCATTATAGGAATAATCCGGCGGGCTACCAGCCAGGCGCCTTTTAAATTAATGTCGAGCATAGTGTCCCATTCTTCTTCCGTAAGCTCATGTGCTGAGCCATAAGCACATATGCCGGCATTGTTAAATAATATATCTATCCGGCCAAGCTGTTCAAGTGTTTCTGAAACAGCTACGGCTATATCATCATCTTTTCTTACATCGCCGGTAAAAATAATACACTTTACGCCGAACGATTCACATTCATTTTTGAGCGAATTGAGCTCATTCGCAGAACCAAGATCATAACCAGGATAGGCAAGTGTGTGTGCAATATCAAACGCAGCAATATGCGCTCCTTCTTTTGCAAAAGCAATAGCGGTAGCCCGGCCCTGTCCGTGGGCTGCGCCGGTAATAAAAATACATTTCCCTTCTAAATCCTTATTCATTTCAGTGTTAAGTTAATTTAAGAATATGATTACACGAATTTGTAAACAATTACACGAATTACTGAAAAACCGGTATATAATTCGTGTAACAAGTGTTTTATAATTCTTGTAATAAATCGTTATTTCAAGAAGGTAAATACTCAACCAGGTATTCATCAATATCTGTTTCTATAACATTATTGAAAACGTTGGTAGCGATCATTTGCCCGGCGAAAGCTATCAGCACAACCATAGCGGTTTTATCGTAAAGCTTTGCTACAGCATTATAGATATCGTCGCTGATATTTCCCTGGAACTTTGCGATATTAATTCCAAAGTCAACGATATCTTTTTCAGCAGGTCTTAATTCGGGATTTTCTGGTTTTTCGCCTGCATCAATAATTAATTTTCTAAAAAAAGTAGAGCAAAGCGGGCAATCAGCAGCTTTCGAAATAGAATAAGCATAAACATAAGCAAGGCGTTTTCCAATATCGTTTACTACCTGTTCATATAACGGGTACCATTGCATATACACTTCAAAAGCCAGCAATGAATGTCCCAACGTTGCTTTCATATTAGTTATGCGCGCATTATAATCCCTGGTATGCTTTTCAAAAGCTTCCTGCAACGATGGTTGCAGTTCACTACCTGAGACTGGAGATATTCTTGCCATAGTCTGAACCATTAATAAAGCATTATTTCCGGATTATTTCAACTAATTATACTCCGGGTTAGCCGTAATAAAAAAGATCAATTGAAATTATAAAAAAGTTATCTCTTGTTTTATTCAAGCATTTCACAATTCAAAAAAGTATGCGTGTTTAATTCAGTAAGAGTTTTGTTCCAGTGTTTTCAATTTGTACCCGTTACAAAGTTCCCCGAATGTGCTTTAATTCTTCCACCATTTCAGCGGAAATTCAATATCCTTTACCGAGCCTACTACCATATCCGGCTTAAAAGCATAATGGTTTAATTCTTCTTTTTTAGTAATGCCGGATAAAACAAATATTGTTTTATATCCCATTTGTACGCCTCCCTGTATATCCGTATCCATTGTATCGCCAATGACTGTTGTATCAGCAGTTTCCAGGTTCAGGGCTTTGCGGGCAGAGCGCATCATTACAGGGCTTGGTTTACCAATGGTGAATGCCTTTATGCCGGTAGCTTCTTCAATCATAGCGGTTGTTGCAGCAATGCCCAAATTGTTCCATCCCGGTTTTCTGGGAGAAGGATCCCTGTTGGTGGTTATAAATTTTGCTCCTCCAAGAATCATATCTACTGCTTTTTGCACCATTTCAAGCGTAAAATTTCTTCCTTCGCCCAAGACAATAAAATCCGGTTCGGTTTCAACAAGTGTTAAACCATTTTCATGTAAACTGGTTAACAAGCCTCCTTCGCCCAAAACATAAGCAGTTTTATTCGGCGCCTGGTCTGCAAGAAATTTTCCTGTAGCCATGGCACTTGTATAAACATGATTTTCTGTTACATCAATTCCCAGTTTTTTTAATTTTCGAACTACTTCCAGTTTGGTTCGTTGACTATTATTGGTCATAAACATAAAGGGAATGTCTTTTTTTAGTAAATGGGAAATGAATTCATCTGCACCCTGGATCATTTCATCACCACCATATATAACACCATCCATATCGATTAACAAACCTTGTTTCATATTAAAAATATTAGCAGGTTTATGATCAGATAATTTAATAAATACTCTTCATCAAAAGTAGCATATCAACAGCCCTTTTCACAAAATTTACTACATTAAATATTTGGCAACATCAATAAAGTATTTGTGTGTGCAGAACAATAGAAATTCTTATTTTTAATGGTTGTAAAAATCATGTAAGCATGGCCGCTTTAAGAAACGTGCCTTATTTAGATAAGCTAATCAGGAAGCATGCAACATCAGGAAAGAAGCATAAGAATTTGCTTTTTTTAAATTTCCTTTGCCGCTTTTAATTATTTTCCGTCGGTTGCTTATCTTAAAGTTATTTTCTAAATGACTATTATAGATTAAAGGTTATTTTATTTAAGTACATTTTATATGAAAGAAAAATCAGGCCGGCGATCGTTTATAAAAAATGCAGGCATCGGTGGAATCGGTGCAGCGCTGCTTCCTGTAGCTGCCACACTTCCTGTTAGTAATGCAAATGCTTCCGGCAGGCAAGTCGATAATAAAGATCAGGAAGAATCCGGATCCAAAAAAATGAACGGCCTTATAATACTGCTTATAAAGGCGAATACCTGAACCGTGTTGCTTTTCCCATTGGGGGCCTTGGCGCCGGCATGTTTTGTATGGAAGGCACAGGCGCCATTTCTCATGTATCCGTACGGAACAAGCCTGAAATTTTTAATGAGCCTGGTATGTTTGCGGCCATTTCGGTTAAAGGAAAAACAAATGGCGCCAAATTATTGGAAGGTCCTGTGCCCGACTGGAAAAAATTTGGACAGCAGGATGCGGGCAATGGCTCAGGCGGCGCTACCACCGGGCTGCCACATTTTCGCAATGCTTATTTTCTGTAAAATTTCCTTTTGCTAATCTTGATCTTACCGATGCTGATCTGCCGTTGAAAGTTCAGATAACAGGCTGGAGTCCTTTTATACCAACAGATGATGATAATTCAAGTTTGCCTGTTGGCGCCATGGAATATAAATTTACCAATACAGGCAAGCTACAACTGTTGAAGCAGTTTTTTCTTTTAATGCAAAAAATTTTTTAAAAATAGATAAAGGAAAAATTCAATCAGATCCATATCAAAACGGTTTTATTTTATCAGAAGCAGGGAACAAAAGAAAAACCATATCAAAACTGACTTTGCCATTTTTACTGATGATGAAGCAACAGTTGTTGATCATTGCTGGTTTCGGGGCGGATGGTGGGATCCTCTTACCATGGCATGGAATACTGTAAAAAATGGCGAAGTAAAAGCGGTTGCACCGGTAGAAAACGATGCACCGGGAGCTTCTTTATTTGTTCCATTTACAATTGGCGCCGGGCAAAGAAAAAACAATAAGAGTTATGATGGCATGGTATACGCCTGATTCTGAATATGACGTATGGGAAAATGGGCGAAAGAAAAGAAAATTGTGATCCTGCATCAGGCTGCTGCAATTCACCTGCTGATATTGGGCTTGATAAATATGATAAGGATTTTGATGGCAAATTTTATAAGCCCTGGTACAGCAGCCGGTTTAACAATATGGAAGAAGTTGCTGATTACTGGAAACAACAATATGATGAGCTTGAAGAAAAATTCACGCTTTTTACAGAATGCTTTTTATGCCAGCACGCTTGCCACCGGAAGTTATGGAAGCAGTTGCCGCCAATCTCACCATCTTAAAATCACCAACTGTTATGCGGCAGTATGATGGCCGGCTTTGGAGTTTTGAAGGATGTGGCGATAACGGGGGTTGTTGCCATGGCTCCTGTACACATGTATGGAATTATGCACAGGCTATTCCACATTTGTTTCCTGCATTGGAAAGAAGTTTGCGCCATACGGAATTTTGTGAAAGCCAAAATAAAGAAGGGCATCAGAATTTCCGTGCAACACTTGCCGATCAAGCCTGCCACGCATGATTTTCATGCTGCTGCAGATGGACAATTGGGCGGCATCATGAAAGTTTATCGTGAATGGCGGATCAGTGGCGATAATGAATGGCTGAAGAAAATGTATCCGATGGTAAAAACAAGTATGGATTATTGCATCAATACCTGGGATCCGCGGCAAAAAGGAGTTATAGAAGAACCGCATCATAATACATATGATATTGAATTCTGGGGACCCGATGGTATGCATACCAGTTTTTATATCGGCGCATTGAATGCAATTATCAGCAATGGGAAAATTTTTGGGTAAAGATGTTTCAATGTATGAACAGTTAGCTGCAAAAGGGAAAAAAATATGGAAACAGAATTGTATGATGGCGAATATTTTATTCAAAAAATACAAGTCGACGGATTGAATGCAAAAAATCCGGCTACTGTACAATCTTTTGGTGGAGAATATTCAAAAGAAGCAAAAGAACTGCTGGAAAAAGAAGGACCAAAATATCAATATGGAAAAGGTTGTTTGTCTGATGGGGTGTTGGGTGCATGGATTGGCCGCATGTGCGGGCTGGATGATCCGATCGATGCAAAAAAAATTAAAAGTCATTTACTGGCTGTTCATAAATATAATCTCAAAGAAAACTTAAGTGAACATGCCAATCCGCAACGGCCGTCTTATGCATTGGGTGATGAAGGCGGATTGTTATTATGCTCCTGGCCAAAAGGCGGAAAGCTTTCTCTGCCTTTTGTATATAGTGATGAAGTATGGACTGGTATTGAACACCAGGTTGCTTCGCATTTAATGCTGATGGGACATGTAAAAGAAGGTCTTGAAATTCTACGTGCTTCACGCAACCGGTATGATGGACGGATAAGAAATCCTTTTAATGAATATGAATGCGGCCATTGGTATGCCCGGGCATTGTCAAGTTATGGATATTTGCAGGCGCTTACCGGTGTACGTTATGATGCTGTTGATAAAACATTATACGTTGATTCAAAAATGGGTGATTTTACCAGTTTTCTTTCTACAGAAACTGGTTTTGGGACAGTAAGCCTTAAAGCCGGAAAACCAGATCGTCAAAACTGTTTATGGAACTATTGAAGTAAATAAAACAATCGTAAGCGGAAAACAAATATAGCTATGATGCACATTGCAAAAAACAGCGTTGTGTCTATCCGTTATATCATGAAAAATAGTAAGGGAGAGGTTCTCGAAAATACAATGAACAGTCGATCCGGTAAGTTACCTGCATGGCTCAAATGGTATCCTTCCTTTGCTACAGGCACAATTGGAAGGGCTGAAAGCAGGAGATAAAAAAACAGTGTACCTAACAGCCGCATCAGGGTTTACGAATGAAGATTTTATTTTTGAAGTTATTGTAGACGAGGTGCGGGATGCATTGAAAGAAGAAATATTGCTGGGTTATCCGGTACAATTAAATGTTGCAAAATGTGAAGCGGATTGTGATTGTTATATAATTAAGTCAATAGTCAATATGTCAATAGTCAATGGTCAATAGTCAATTCAGCGATGCAATATTCACAATTCAGCAGTTCACCATTCATCATATGAAAATACATTTATTAAGTGGTTTTTTAGGAAGTGGTAAAACTACCGCTATACAATATGCATCCCGTGCGTTAATACAACAAGGGTATAAAAACAGGTGTTATCACTAACGACCAGGGAATAAAGCTGGTAGATGGAGATTTTTTTAAAAGCCTTAATATACCCGGCAGGCAGGTAGTAAACGGATGTTTCTGCTGCAACTATAATGATCTTGAAGCGAATATTCAATCGCTGATAGAAACAAACGAAACTGAAATTATTTTCGCGGAGTCTGTTGGCTCCTGTACAGATATTGTTGCTACTGTATTAAAACCGTTGCTGCATTTTCGCCCGGATGCGCAGGTAACTGTTTCCATATTTGCAGATGTACGTCTCCTGCAAATGATACTTGAAGAATGGCGCAAATTTGTTTGATGAAACGGTAAACTATATTTATTTAAAACAACTGGAAGAAGCCGGCATTATTGTTATCAATAAAATTGATTTGATCAATAAGGAACAGTTGGCGGAAATAAAACAGCTTATGCAGGAAAAATATGGAAACAAAATATTGTTGTATCAAAATTCTTTGAATGAGGATAATATACAACATTGGCTGCACACACTTGGATAATTATCAATCTGCCGGTACGTTGCCATCGCTAAATATAGATTATGATATGTATGCAGCAGGCGAAGCCAAATTAGCATGGCTCGACCAGGAGCTTGAAATATACAGTGCAAATAATAATGCACTGCAGCAGGCTGAAGATTTGATCAATAATTATTTATAGAAAAATAAATGAACATCAATACCGTATCGGGCATTTAAAATTTTTAATAAACGGAATTATAAAAATAAGTTTTACTTCAAACTACACAACCGGCTGTAACTATAAAAACTGAACCGGCAGCATCGGCCACTATTACTTATCAATCTACGGGTACAAACAGAGCCGCAAATAATCAGGCAGCTTATCGCAGCAGCCATTGAAGAAGTAGAAACGCAATCGGGATGCTAAAATAGTTGCGAATAGTTTGTCAGCGTTTCAACCCGGCTATCCGCATCCTACCTACAGGATTTAAGACGATATCTTTAAACTAACACACTTAACTAAGAGGCAATTTAGGCTTTCAAATAAATGTGTAACACAGGATTGCTATTTCAATATTAATTTTTAACTTACCAACTAACCACCTCTCAATTCAGGAAACGAAAGTAATCTCCTCTTTCTAAGAAAAAATGTTTACATGAGTAGCTATTCATCCCGGATATTTGCGTAATGCTTCAATCAATTATAGTTGAAACCGCGACTATGTATCCGGTACCAAATTTTTATCGGGTGATAGTTCACTTATTAATTAAAATCAATAAAATGACAAGAGGTATTAAAAATGCAGGACAAGCTATTTTGGTCTTTTCTTTAATGGCTACTAGGTCAATTTTCACCTGCTCAAAACGTGGGAATCGGAACAAAAACGCCTGTTAGTAAACTCGAAGTACGGGATGGGGAGTTAACAATTACGAACACGCTTACAACAGCAGGTTTAACAATTAACCGTGCTAATATAATAACGGGTTCTGCCACTCAAATTTCTTTCCAGGATAATGGAACGACAAAGTGGGCTTTGGGTGGTACCAATATTGGGAATGCAGGGGCAAATAACATTAGCTTCTATAACTATAACCTGGCCTTAAATGCATTAACTATTTTAAATAGTAATAATAATGTGGGCATTGGCACCACATCTGCCGGCACACGACTGGAGGTCGCTGGAGGCTATGATGGCGATGGTATTTCAATCGTAGGTTCAACATTTGGGCCTAAAGACGTTGGGCTGCAGCTTTGGAGACGATGGTGACCACAGTGCTTTTCTTAGGCCTGCTTCATTCGCCAATGCATGGATGTCTGGTATTAATGCCGGAGATATTGTACTTGGAACCCGGTCGGGCAATGTATGGATTGGCAATGGCGCCCCTACTGCCTTCCCTGATGTTGATTTCAGGAAGCGGCAGGGTAGGTATTGGCACTTCCAATCCATAATTCACCGCTGCATGTATCCGGCTCCGGTTCTACAACCGGGTATTTTAATAATTCAGGCACAACTAATTTCAATTATGCTGTGGAAGGTGATTGTAATACGACTCCCGGAGCCGGGATTGGAGTAGCTGGATTTGCCGGCTGGATTGGCGTCAGGGGATGGACACTTTTAAATGGAACCGGAGACAGGATTGGAGTTCAGGGCGAAGCCGGAGGCGGCGACGGAATTAACTATGGCATATATGGTGAAGCCAGCGGTACCAATACTGCTTATGGCGTATTTGGCCATGCATATGCTGCAACGACCACTTATGCCGGCTATTTTGAAGGGGATGTGTTAACAACAGGCGTTTATCAAACTTCCGATCGCAAATTTAAAAATGATATCAAGCCATTAAACGGCGCATTGTCGATCATCAGCCAGCTTAAGCCATCAGTCTACACATTTAAGACGAACGAATTTAAACAAACAAGCCTTCCCGGAAGGATTGCAATATGGATTGATTGCTGATGAAGTGCAACAGGTATTGCCGGGCGCGGTAAAGAAAGCGGTGCAGCCTGCAGCATATGAAAATCATGATAAGACAAAAGGTAAAAAGATAAGTGAAGAGGTTGAATTCAGCGCCGTGAATTATACTCAGATGATACCGATCCTTATTGGAGCCGTAAAAGAGCAGCAAGCGATTATTAGTAACCAGCAAAAAAAGATTGATGAACTGGAAGAAAGATTAACGGTAATTGAAAAAAAACTTATAATCAATCTGATAATTCCTGCTGCTAACCATTAACTCTTAACAACTTATGCAGATTGTAATTACTGACGGATATACGCTTAATCCGGGAGATCTTAGCTGGGAGCCTTTTGAAAAATTAGGTGATGTAAAATATTATGATAGAACTCCCGGAAATGAAGTAGAGAGCGATGCCGTGAAGCTTCTGTTATTATCACCAATAAAACTCCTGTTACTTCTCAAACTATCAACGCAGCTCCAAAGCTTAAATTAATTGCCGTAACCGCCACAGGCTACAATATCGTCGATGTTAATGCAGCAAAAGAGAAAGGAGTGCTTGTGTGTAACGTGCCGGAATATGGTACAAGCTCCGTAGCGCAACATACATTTGCTTTGTTGCTTGAGTTAACAAATCATGTCGGGCAAACATTCACAAAGTGTAAAAAATGGTGACTGGTTTCGTTCGGCCGACTGGAGTTATGTAAAAGCGCCTCTTAAGGAACTTAGCGGTAAAACCATAGGGCTTATCGGTTTTGGAAGAATAGGGCAAAAGGTTGCGGCTTTGGCAAAAGCATTTGACATGAATGTAATTGTATATAACAAAAACAAAGAAACGCGTTCAGCCACCAGCGTGCCATTGAGATAATTTATTTTCAGAAAGCGATGTGATTTCATTGCATTGCCCTTTGAATGAAGATAACAGAGGGTTTGTAAACAAGCAACTGCTATCGTTAATGAAGCCCACAGCCTTTCTCATCAATACATCGCGCGGCCAGTTAATAAATGAACCAGATCTTGCAGAAGCACTTCAAAATAAAGTAATTGCGGGGGCGGCATTGGATGTATTAAGCACAGAGCCTCCGCTTGCCGCCAATCCTCTGATCGGATTACAAAATTGTATTATTACTCCTCACATTGCATGGGCCAGTTTTGAGGCAAGAAAACGCCTTATGCAAACAACGCTGACAAATATTAAGGCTTTTTTATCAGGTGAGCCGGTTAATATAGTAAACGCTTGAATGTAGAGCATTATAAAATTTACCAAAGCCTTGTTCCCCAATAATCAGTTCAGTTATCGCATTCTTACTTATTAATAAGTGGTTAACGTTATAGATAAATTTTACCCCTTTTTCTGTATAAAAATAAATATTAGCGCTAACGGCTTCCTTTTACTTAAAAAATAATTACCCGAAGCGGCATAAATGAATACCGGCGACATTACCTAAATTGCGTTTAAAAAATGCAAAAGGCTTTGCCACTAAATAGTTTGGACGATCCATATGTGGCTTGAAATCAAAATAGAATGCTATTCGGTTGTAACTATAGAGGGCAATACCTTGACCGAAGCTGTGTGTTATGATATATAAAATATTTTGTTTATTAAAATTTATAAAATATCTTTTCCCTTTTCAGGTTTGGGTAAATGATTGGCATTATTTATGAAACTCAGTAAACCTAAACCAGGGTTTTGCCGCCGTACCTAACATTTCTATCAATGAACAAAATCCTTTTATTCATTTATTTTACTTTTTTCTCTTTATTCGCTAATGCGCAAACTGCGGATTTCACTTACCAGACTACCAGTGGATTGTTTTGTAACCCCACAGATGTACAATTCACTCAAACCGCCACCGGATCGCCAAAGGGTTTTGTATGGACCTTCGGGAACGGAGAAGGAAGCAATAGCCCGAATCCGGAAGAAACTTTTAAGAATGCAGGTTCTTACACAGTAAAATTAATCGTAATTTATGCACGTTCAACAGTAGTGGTCACTAAATTGATTGTAATTAATCCTTCTATAACAGCTTCGATTGGTTATGATCGAAATTATATTTGTAAACCAGGCGATATAAATTTTACAGGAATAACTGCCGGAGGTATTGCCGAATATGACTGGGATTTTGGAGATGGCTCAGGTATTCAGAGTTCTCCAGCCAGTAACATCACCCATAATTATGCCGCAACCGGTGTTTTTAATGTATCCCTAAAAGCGGTGGCTGCCTCGGGATGTTCTGATACTAGTCAAACTACAGTTACGGTTCAAAATATTCCAATTGCAGGGAGTGTGACGCCAAGATCCGGATGTGTTCCTGCTAAGGTAAGCCTTAATGCCACTGCTTCAATTCCCGTAAATAGTGCAATTACAAGTTATATATGGGACTTTGGTGATGGCAGCCCAGCTACCTCAACAACTATTAAGAACGTAAGTCATAATTATACAACTCCGGGCAGCTATTTGCCTAAAGTAACCGTTAACACCAGCGAGGGCTGTACGAATACCTATGGTTTTGGTAGCATCGCTTACGGAACGCCGCCCCTTAATCAAAGTGCTTACCCGGTTAAAGCAGTTATTTGCGGCTCTGAAGAGGCTCAGTTTGTAGCAAAGGCCGCCAATGCTAATAGTTATTATTATAATTTTTTTGATGGAAGTTATATTTACGCTTCAGATACGACGGCTGAACATAAGTTTACAACCTTAGGCAATAAATCAGTGTATATATTACCAATGTATAATGGTTGCTATAGTACGGCCATTA
>CAWDCB010000022.1:0-37877 GCA_963800635.1 uncultured Chitinophagaceae bacterium | reverse complement strand
TATTTATGGCATGCCGGGCATGCTTTTTACCGCGTAGGATGCCTTCGGCGTTATTCAACTACATATACCTTATTTTTTGAAAAAAGTATCGCCTTTTTTATTGAGTATCATTTCCGGCCTGTTGTTAATTTCAGCATGGCCTCACTCAGGGTTTACACAAATGATTTTTGTAGCATGGATACCCTTAATGGCCCTTGCTGAACAGGAAAAAAAGCGGTATAAATTTTTTCTTTTTTCTTTATTGAGTATGCTCACCTGGAATGCAGGAACCACCTGGTGGATTTGGAATTCAACAGCTCCTGGTGCGCTGAGCGCCATCATTGCCAATAGTTTTCTAATGTGTATTCCGCTTTGGGGATTTTTCACTTTCAAAAAAAAGTACGGCAACAAAATTGGTTATCTCAGCTTTATAGTTTTTTGGTTGAGCTTTGAGTATATACATCTCAACTGGCAGTTGAGCTGGCCATGGCTTACGCTGGGAAATGTGTTTGCCACTCATATAAACTGGATCCAATGGTATGAGTTTACCGGGGCCTGCGGAGGAAGCTTATGGATTTTATTATCTAACCTGATGATTTTTTTATTAATTAAATCATGGAAGACTTCTTCAAGGATTGCACCGGCTATAATAACGGCAACCTTATTGATATTACCAGTTGCATTTTCATACACAATACGGCCAAAAAATATTGATGTTTCCGCGCAAAGCAATGTGATCATTGTGCAGCCAAACATAGATCCGTATACAGAAAAATATGATGCAGCTTCCACGCAATCGCAAATCCAGGAATTGATTAGTTTGTCTGAAAAAAAATTAGATAGCAATACAAGGCTCGTAATATGGCCTGAAACCGCGTTGCCTGTCCCTGTTCTTCAAAGCCAATTACAACTGGGCGATGATTACAGAAGTGTTTTTGATTTTGTAAAACGCCATCCAAATATGACCCTTCAAACGGGTATAGAAACTTACAAAAACTACGGAACAGAAAAAGTTACTCGCACCGCAAGAAAAAATGAATCAGACGGCTCTTATTATGATGCTTTCAACTCGGCAGTTTCCATAAAGGCAGGCGAGCCATTGCAGTTTTATAATAAAAGTAAATTAGTGCCGGGAGTGGAAAGCCTGCCGGATTTTTTATTTTGGATGGGGCCGGTTTTTGAAAAATTTGGTGGAACTGCAGGAGGATATGGCCACGATAATGAAGCGATTGCTTTTGCAACAAGGGGCAATCCCTATATAACGGCGCCTATCATTTGCTATGAAAGTATTTATGGTGAGTATGTTGCCCGTTATATACGGAAAGGCGCCAATCTTTTAACTATAATGACCAATGATGGATGGTGGGGTAACACTCCTGGTTACAAGCAACATCTCGATTATGCAAGGCTCCGCGCGATAGAGACACGCAAATGGATTGTGCGTAGCGCCAATACAGGTATTTCGGCTGTTATAAATAGCAATGGTGATGTGGTAGAAAAAACGGGCTGGAATGAGGTTGCATTTATTAAATATTCAATTCCTGCTGAAACAGGCGAAACCTTTTTTGTTCGCCAGGGCCCCATTATCTATGATGTTGCACTTCTGCTTGCAGGCGTATTACTTATTTACCACCTAACTATGATTTTGATAGGAAAATTTGGTAAAAAGAAAGCCTGAGCTTTTAATTCTGAAGGCGCGTGGTGTCCTTTTTGTAAAAACCCTGTAACATGTAACAGATGGCGGTAGGCCTTTTTAAATAGGTTATTCGTTAATGGCCAGGAACCGCTGGCAAGTATTTTATAGTAATCCATACTCTTCAACTTTTCTATATAAAGTGGTAAGGCCGATATTCAGCAATCTTGCGGCTTCTGTTTTATTACCTTTTGTATGGATTAATACTTTTTGGATGTGTAATTTTTCCACATTGGCAAGGTCAAAGATTGATAATGGTTTTTGAGAATTGGAATTAGTGATCTGAAGATCTAATGGAAGGTTTTCCAGGGTCAGCTCCGCGCCATCTGCTAATATTACGGCTCTTTCTATTACATTTTTTAACTCACGTATATTACCCTTCCAATCGTGTTGTTGCAAATGCTGCAAAAAATCTTTGCTCATAGTCTGCACCATGGGATTTGTTTTAGCGGAAAATATTTTAATGAAATACCCGGCTAATGCAGGAATATCTTCTTTACGTTCCCGAAGGGGAGGCAATAAAATAGTAAATACGTTTAAGCGGTAAAAAAGATCTTCTCTGAATTTCAATGCCTTTACATCCTGCTGAAGGTCACGGTTCGTTGCTGCGACAAACCTCACATCAACTTTGATGGTATTGGTGTCACCAACTTTTATGAACTCGCTTGTTTCTAAAAACCGTAAGAATTTGGATTGTAATTCAAAAGGCATCTCGCCTATTTCATCTAAAAATAATGTTCCGGAGCCGGCTTCTTCGACGAGGCCTTTCTTGTCTTTAAGCGCACCTGTAAATGCTCCTGCCGTGTGGCCAAAAATTTCACTCTCTAAAAGTTCTTTTGAAAATGAACTGCAGTTCAAAGCCATAAAAGGCTTCCCTGCCCTGCTACTGGAATTATGGATCGCCTGCGCAAAAACTTCTTTACCTGTACCGGTTTCTCCCAGCAATAATACAGTAGCATCGGTCGGGGCTGCCTTTTGCGCCAATGAGATAGCATCATGAAGCGATTTCGACGATCCGATGATACTGTCAAAATTATATTTTTTTGCAACCTGGCTTTCCAGTTGATTAATGCGTTTTTGAAGCTTTACTTTTTCAACGGCTTTACCGAGCAAAGGAATTATCCGTGCGTTATCATCGCCTTTGGTAATATAGTCAAAAGCACCGTTCTTCATTGCAATTACACTATCAGGAATGTTACCATAAGCTGTTAACAAAATAACTTCGATATAAGGATGTTTGCCTTTTATATCTTTAATAAAATCGAGGGCATTACCATCAGGCAGTTTTACATCGCAAAGAACTATATCAATATTTTCCTTGTCTATGATTTTCAGGCCGGCCTTAATATTGCCTGCTTCAGAAATTTCATAGCCTTCTAACCTTATTATGCGGCTAAGCAGGCTCCTCAACCGTTCTTCGTCATCTATTATTAAAACTTTACTCATAATCGTCTTCCGAAAATAACCCAGGTGAATAAAATTACAACCCAATACCTTATCCGTCGATAAGATTTTAAAAGGGCAGGTGGTATTTGCAACCCGCAAAGGCTTATGGTAAGTACCGCATTCGTTCTCTTCTGCCCGCTCAACGAAATCGCTGACCGGCATAGTTGAAGAAAGAATATCGAAAAATTACCTGATATCCCCTTCTTAAAACCACCTATTGTTTTATCTTTATTTCGTGATAAAGACAATTATAACAGCAAACGAAGATAGTTCGCGAAATGTGCCGGAACTACTGCTTGGAATTGATATCGGAACATCTTCGATAAAAGTATCCGTTGTGGACGCGGCAACCACCGAATGCATTGCATCATCTCAATACCCTGAAACCGAAGCTGGGATCACTTCCTTACAAACAGGGTGGGCCGAGCAGTCGCCTGAAAGTTGGTGGCAGCATACTATCCAGGCGATTAAAAATTTAAACTGGGCTAATAAATATGACCCGTCCCACATCAAAGCTATTGGCATCGCTTACCAGATGCACGGGCTTGTGTTGGTGGATAAGCATCAAAAAGTATTGAGAGATTCCATCATCTGGTGCGACAGCCGTGCGGTTGAAATTGGAAACGATGCGTTTGAAAAAATCGGGCCTGGAAAATGTTTGTCATGCTTGCTCAATTCCCCCGGAAACTTTACCGCCTCAAAATTATCATGGGTAAAAAATAATGAGCCGGAGATATTTAAAAACGTTGATAAAATGATGTTGCCGGGAGATTTTATTGCAATGAAACTAACGGGCGAAATTACTACAACAACTTCCGCATTATCTGAAGGGATTTTTTGGGATTTTGAGAAAGATGAAATTTCAAAAGATGTGCTACAGCATTACAGCTTTGATGAGAGTTGCATTCCGGAGATACGCCCTGTATTTTCTGAGCATGGGCTTTTGTTGGCAAATGTTGCAACTGAACTATCGTTGAAAGAAAATATCCCTGTTACTTACAAAGCGGGTGATCAATTGAATAATGCGCTTTCCTTAAATGTTTTAAATCCAGGTGAAGTAGCCGCCACCGCTGGAACCTCAGGCGTCATTTACGCGGTAACAGACCGGTTATTTGCGGATAAGTTTTCCAGGGTAAATTCCTTTGCACATGTAAACCATGCATACCGGCCGGCTACGGACATGCCGCATCATGGAGAGGGCCCCGGGAGTGAAGTGCGGTTGGGCGTTTTACTTTGCATTAATGGAACCGGGATCATGAACAGTTGGATAAAAAAAGTTTGCGGCGATAATTTGAGTTATGACGAAATAAATTCTGCGGCCGAAACAATGGAGCCGGGTAGCGACGGCTTGTTTGTACTTCCTTTTGGAAATGGGGCAGAACGGATGTTGCAAAATAAGATTATAGGCGCTCACATTCATGATATTGATTTAAACAAGCATACGAAAGGCCATATTTTTCGCGCAGTTCAGGAAGGGATTGCTTTTGCATTTCGATATGGCCTCGACATTATGAGGGAAAACGGGTTGCAGCCAAAAATTATCCGTGCAGGCAAATCCAATTTATTTTTGAGTGATGTTTTTTTGCAGTCATTTGTAAATGCTACTGGTGTTGCTATTGAATTATATGCTAACGACGGCAGTGTGGGCGCCGCTCTGGGCGCAGGAATCGGTGCAGGCGTCTATAAAAACTTTGAAGAGGCATTCAGACAATTCAAACCGTTAAAAAGAATAGAGCCGGCCAGTTCTGGATCTGACAAGCACCGCGCATACAATGACCTTTACGCTAACTGGAAAAAAATTTTAGAAACTTATTTGAATAAATAAAATTGCACCAAAACAGAAATAGAATTGAAATAAATAAAAATAAAGTAATCTTGTGCTAATCATTAAATGGCGTTTAGATTTGCCTGCTAAGTTTAATTTAGGACGGTCCCGAAACAAACTTTCTAAAACTTAGAGCAAATCCGTCATGGCAAACTTAACTTAACACTAATTTTAAATCTGGCAATTTTCACCAATTAGTGTAATCAAATTTTATCATATTATACTTAACTTAACACTAAAATAAAGATATGGAAGTCATCACAGGAACTAAAGAATTTTTTAAAGGTATCACTCAAATAAAATTTGAAGGAACTGAAAGCGATAATCCATTTGCATTTCGCTGGTATGATGAAGATAAAATAGTCGCAGGGAAGACCATGAAAGACTACCTGCGGTTTGCCTGTGCTTACTGGCATTCATTCAATGGAAATGGTTCAGATCCTTTCGGGGAGCCTACCCATATTTTCCCGTGGAATGAAAAGGAGGATGCTGTTGAGCGCGCAAAAGATAAGATGGATGCAGCATTCGAATTCATCACTAAAATGAATTTACCTTATTACTGTTTTCACGATGTGGATGTCGTTGATTTTACAAATGACGTAAAAGAAAACGAAAAGAGATTGCAGGCCCTTACAGAGTACGCAAAACAAAAACAGGAAGAAAGCGGTGTAAAATTATTGTGGGCAACTGCCAATTTATTTTCTAACAAAAGATACATGAACGGGGCCGCTACAAATCCTGATTTCCATGTACTCTCACATGCCGCGGCGCAGGTAAAGAGTGCGCTTGATGCAACGATTTCCTTAAACGGAGAAAATTATGTTTTCTGGGGTGGAAGAGAAGGGTACATGACTTTGCTTAACACCGATATGAAGAGAGAACAGGAACACCTCGCAAAATTTCTTCACGCCGCTAAGGATTATGCGAGGGCGAATGGTTTTAAAGGAACTTTCTTCATTGAACCAAAGCCCTGTGAGCCAACAAAGCACCAGTATGATTATGATGTGGCTACCGTAATAAGTTTTATGCGGCAGTATGATTTGATGAATGATTTCAAACTGAACATTGAAGTGAACCATGCAACCCTTGCAGGGCACACCTTCCAGCATGAATTGCAGGTGGCGGGCGATGCAGGTTTATTGGGCAGCATGGACGCTAACCGCGGCGATTATCAAAACGGCTGGGATACCGATCAGTTTCCCAATAATATTAATGAACTCACAGAAGCGATGCTGGTCGTTATACAATCTGGTGGCCTCCAGGGCGGCGGCATTAACTTCGATGCAAAAATCAGGCGAAATTCGACCGACCCTTCCGACCTGTTTTATGCTCATATCGGAGGTATCGATACATTTGCAAGGGCACTTATAACCGCCGACAATATCTTAAATAAATCAGATTACGTTAAGATAAGAAAGGAGCGCTATGCATCTTTCGATGCCGGTAAAGGGAAAGAATTTGAAGAAGGCAAATTGTCATTAGAAGACCTGAGAAATTTTGCGATTGAAAATGGTGAACCAGCAATTATAAGTGGCAGGCAGGAATACCTGGAGAATGTTGTTAACCGGTTCATATAATGATTTCAATATCGGTTAAACTAAAGAGTTTTTTTTAAAGCACTCTTATTTTTCACGGTTCAATAATCCTGGTTGGTTTATTTCACCGCGCCTATAATGGGCGAAGAGCGGTCAAACCAGGCAGATTTTTTAAGCTCTCTAAATTTTAGAACGTTTTCATAAGCCTTCCTGGTTTTCTTCACCTCACGTTTGAATATGTCTTGAGGGCGGTTAACCAGGAAGTTTTTTTAAACCTGTTACTTTAGAACGTTTCATAACCTTCTTGGTTTTTTCAACACTCTTATTTTTTCAAGTTCGCAGTAAAGCAGGTTGCGGCTAAGGCCAGGAGATTCTTTTTAGCTCTGGAAAGAGGCGATAACAGCCCAAAAAAATTTTCATTATTTTGTTGTAAACTTCGCAGATGAAAAAGAAACTATTTTTTTTTGTATTGTTTATTGGTTGCATCCTCTCATTTTCATCAGCCCAAGAAAAACCTTATCTAAACCCTGCCATCCCTGTTGAGATAAGAGTAAAAGATCTTGTTTCAAGATTGACGCTGGAAGAAAAAGTATCCCAGATGCTCAATGCAGCGCCGGCTATTGACCGTTTGAAAATTCCCGCATATGACTGGTGGAATGAATGCCTGCATGGAGTTGCAAGAACCACATTTAAGGTAACTTCTTATCCGCAGGCTATCGGCATGGCCGCAACCTTTGATATCAACTCTATAAAAACGATGGGAGATTATACTGCAGACGAAGGGCGTGCCATTTACAATGAAAGCATTCGAAATAATAATCATGAACGATACACAGGCTTAACTTACTGGACGCCGAACATAAATATTTTTCGGGATCCAAGATGGGGCCGTGGCCAGGAAACCTATGGCGAAGACCCTTTTCTTACGGGTCATATGGCTGAAGCCTTTGTTACCGGGTTACAGGGAAATGATCCAAAATACTTAAAAGCCGCAGCATGCGCAAAGCACTATGCAATTCACAGCGGGCCGGAACCTTCGCGGCATGTATTTGATGTGAATGTGAGCGATCATGATCTTTGGGAAACTTATTTGGCTGCATTTCGCGAATTGGTCGTAGATGCAAAAGTTGCCGGGGTAATGTGTGCTTATAATGCCTATGCCGGACAGCCTTGTTGTGGGAGTGATAAGCTGATGGTCGATATTTTACGCAATCAATGGAAATTCACCGGCTACGTTACATCTGACTGCGGAGCAATCGATGATTTTTATGAGCGGCACAAAATGTTTCCGGATGCAGAGAGTTCAGCAGCGGATGCGGTATTGCACGGAACAGACGTGGAATGCGGTAACACTACGTATAAGACACTGGTGCAGGCGGTGAAAGATGGAAAATTAAATGAGAAAGATATTGATAAATCATTAAGAAGACTTTTTACAATACGTTTTCGTCTTGGAATGTTCGACCCCGTTGGTATGGTGAAGTATGCACAAATTCCGATTACAACTCTGGAAAGCCAGCCACATAAAGATCATGCATTAAAGATGGCCAGGCAATCGATTGTTCTGCTTCGCAATGAAAATAATTTGTTGCCCCTGGATAAACACCTCAGAAAAATTGCAGTGCTTGGGCCCAACGCTGATAATGCTAATACACAATTAGGAAATTATAACGGCCACCCTTCTGTTGTTACAACAGTTTTGCAGGGCATAAAAAATAAATTGCCGGATGCAGAAATTTTCTATTCAGCAGCAACGAATTTTACTGCAAATGAAACACCGGATTTTTCAAAATTGACTGATAGCTTAAAAGATGTTGATGTGATTATTTATGTTGGCGGCATTTCTCCGCGGCTGGAAGGAGAAGAAATGAAAGTGAATAACCCCGGGTTTAGCGGCGGAGACCGTACCACTATTGCATTACCGGCAGTTCAAACCGGTTTCATGAAAGCATTGAAAATAACCGGCAAACCTATTGTGTTTGTCATGATGACGGGAAGTGCTGTATCGATTCCATGGGAAGCACAAAATATTCCGGCCATCATTAATGCATGGTATGGAGGACAAGCTGCAGGAACCGCTGTTGCAGATGTTTTATTTGGTGATTATAATCCGGCGGGAAGATTGCCCGTAACATTTTATAAAAGCGACAGCGATCTTCCCCCGTTTGACGATTATTCGATGCAAAACAGGACGTACCGGTATTTTAAGGGTGAAGCTCTATACCCGTTCGGGTTCGGGTTGAGCTATACGAAATTTGTATATAGTAACTTGAAATTATCCAGGGTTGCAATTGCCAAAAACGAATCTGTAAATGCAGAAGTAACCGTAAGTAATAGGGGAAAAAGAGCAGGTGATGAAGTGGTACAATTGTACATTACGCGTGAAGATGCAGGTATGGTAGCACCGTTGTACTCGTTGAAAGGATTTAAAAGAATTACGATACCAGCAGGGGCGTCTGAAGTTATAAAATTTTCTATTAGCCCGGATATGTTATCACTAATTGATGACGGCGGCAAAAGTATATGGTTGCCGGGAAAAATAAAGATAAGCATTGCAGGTTCTTTGCCATGCAGGCGGAGTGAAGACCTTGGCGCTTCGAAGCACCAGGAAGTTACAATAATAGCGAGATAATGTTTTGGTAATACTATGAAGCAAAAGTGGATAGTGGCCGTTATATGCAAAAGATTCAAAAAAATTGATGCGTGTTTTCACAAAATCGGGGGCAGCTTTGAAATGGAATCAATTCATGAATTCCGCACGGGAGTAAAAAAATTGCGTGCATTCATGAGACTGCTGAGTGCTGAAACGGGTAAAGAAAGTAAGTTGAAGATTCCGAAAAAAATGAAGGCATTTTACGGCTATGCAGGCACCGTGCGAAACCTTCAGTTACAATTAAAAAATATCGAGGCCAGTAACGGGAATATTCAACAAGCAGCTACGGAAGCCTATGTAGACTATTTGAAAAAAATGACTGAAAAATGGAAAGAAAATATTATCGAATTGATGGAACAACGAAAAAATTTTCGCGTTGATCAAAAAAAGATAGTAAAACAATTGCCGGTGAAACTAACAAGGGCTGGGATAAAAAGATTTGTTCATCTTAAATTGAACGAGCTCCCGGAATTTATAAATGCTTTGCCTGGCGATGATGCCTTGCATAGCATCCGTAAACTTTTAAAAGACCTGCTATATAACTGGCCGTATTTAAAACGCTATAAAAAATTACTTCCTCCCGGGCTTTCAAAACGGGAAAAAATAAAATCATTCACGGAATTGATCGGCCTTTTCCTGGACAAAAGCGTTGCTATTTTCCTTCTTGAAACCTATTGCAAAGACCTCGAAGAAAATGGACTTTTTATTGAAAATGAAATAAGAGAATTACAATCATTGAAAGGAGAGTACGAAACCCAAAAAGCGGCCCTTGCCCGGATAATATATTTAAACCCCGCTTTACTGCAGCTCTCACCTGTTAATAATTTGTAAGAAATTTATGCGCACCAGGTGGTTAAACCATGCTTTATAAAAGTGTAATTTTTTACTTCGCCGCCAAATTTGTTTAATGCTTCTATAACGGCATGATGCGTATTTCCGGGGCAATAAAATATCATAAAGCCTCCACCTCCCGCACCGCTTATTTTACCTCCCGTTGCGCCGGCTTTTTTTGCTGCCTCATAAATTTCTTCGATGCGGCTGTTACTTATATTGTGCGCCATTTTACGTTTCTGCTGAAATCCAAAATCGAGTATTTCCCCAAATTCATCGAGACGGCCTTTCAGCAAAGCTTCTTTCATCATTCGTGCCTGTTCTTTTAACTGGTGCATTGCCTCTATGCTCTTTTCATTTTTATTATGCACATTTTTTACCTGCTCATTAATTATAGCCGCGCTCTCGCGGCTGCTGGCTGTAAAATACAGCACCAGGTTATTTTCAAGCTCATGCAGGTATTGCGATTTGATACGTAAAGGATTTACAATTACCTTATCGTCTTCATAAAATTCCATAAAATTTACTCCGCCAAACATGGCAGCGTACTGGTCCTGCTTTCCTCCTGTGAGTTTAAGATCTTCTCTTTCTATTTGATAAGCATAATGCGCAATATCGTAATCACCGAGGGGAAGTTTGAGCATCTCAACAAATGCGCCGATAATAGCAACTACCAAAGTAGAAGAAGTACCAAGGCCGGAGCCTGCCGGGGCATCTACAAATGTTGACAGCCGAAAACCGGTTAAAGGCATTTTGAAATCTTTATAAATTCGGTTGTACACACCTTTTAATAAATCCAGAATGCCATCGGTTGGTAGTGCAGGCGCAAGGTCAAAACGCTGTTCTTCGTTCCTGTCAAGGGCCTGCACTATGATTGTATTTTCGTCAAGCGGCTCAATATTGGCATAAGCAAAAAGCGAGATTGTCGCATTTAATATTGCACCTCCATACTGATCGCTATAGGGGCTTACGTCAGTACCGCCTCCGGCCAGGCCGATACGTAACGGAGCTTTGCTACGGTAAATCATTAGCGTAAATTTCTTTTAAAAATTTAGTGGGGCTCATTACAGGCAAGGAAGGAAAAAGAAAAGTGAAATCCTTTACATTTCTTGTAATGAAATAGTTCATTTTAGCTTTGGAGGCCATAAAATATAAAATCCCGTCTTCAGTGTCTTTATATTTTTCAAGCGGATAATATAAAATATCTTTTACAAAAGCGACAACGTTTACGATTTTAAATATTTCCCGGAATATAGATAACGCATCAATTTTATCTTTTTTAAGAACATACAACGATGTTGTAATTACGCTTTCGGAAACAAATAGATCAATTTTCCCCAATTCGCCGAGATGGAAAATTTTTTCTATAGCATCTAACTCATAGTACCTTCCACCAGCATAGTCAATAACAATATTGGTATCTAAAAATATTTTATTTACCATATTTTTCATCTAAATGTTTATGCCAAACTTTTTTATAATCATAATCGGCAGGCAGGTTTGCATGCTTAATATATTTTCGAATACGTTTCGTAAGCGATGGTTCTTCTTCATCTGGGCCTTTCTCTGGTTCATCATTTTTGGAAAATTTGTCCAGATATTCCTCAACCACGGCCGAAAGGCTGACATTTTTTTTTGCACTTATTTTTTTTGCACGTGCAATAATTTTATCATCAACATTTAGCGTCAATTTTGTCTTCATGGCTGCTTTTTAATAAAGTTACGTAATTTTTTTTGTTACGTAATGTTACAGGATAGCCAACCTTATTATTTCTTTTACCATGTTGCCCCAGCTATATTTCTTTTTCTCTTCTCTCAGGTGCGGTAAAAAAAATCCCTCTCCCAAATTAAAATATTCAGAAATTTTTTGTGCGATACTTTCAGGATTTGGTTCTGCGATAAGCCCTACTTTTTTGTCGGGAACGAGCGACGCCAGGCCACCTACATTGGTCACGATCATGGGTTTTTCAAAATGATAGGCGAGGGGCGTAACCCCGCTTTGAGTAGCTTTTCGGTAAGGCTGCACCACGCAATCAGCAGCACACAAATAATACTTCACCATGCTATCTGTAATAAATTCAGTATGGATAATAAGATTGCTTTTTATAGCCGGTTCTTCTAATAACCCGCGGTAGTTTTTTTCATCTTCATAAAATTCGCCTGCGATAAGCAATTTGATATCTTGTGTGGAAGGACTTTTTTGCAAGATCTTCATACTCTCCAATAAGATATCAAGCCCTTTATACTTTCTTATAAAACCAAAAAATAAAAGCACTTTATCATCCATGCTAATGTTTAATTTTTTTCTTGCTTCTTCTTTGCTGATTTTTTCCCCAAAATTATCATATAAAGGATGCGGTACAAATTGCGCAGGCTTACCTTTCGCAAATTGAGCCAGGTCAGCCAGCACTTTTTGGCTCATAGTTATAAAAGCGTCTATCGGCTTTAGAAAATATTTTGTAAACGCTCTATCGCCGGCCCGTCTTTCATGCGGGAAAATATTATCGGCAATGCATATAATTTTCGTGTGGTTATTTGTTTTTACTCTTCTTAAAATAGTACCGAGGCAAGGCCCCATAAAAGGGAGCCAGTATCTCACCACTATAATGTCGGGCCTTAATTTTTTTAATTCATTTCCAACGATGATCCAGTTGATAGGGTTTATTGAATTTATTTTTACTTTGATAGTAATATTTTCAGGTGCAGGCTCTGTTGAATACTGCGTTGTTCCGGGAAAAAGAAATGAAGGATATTGATAGGAAAAGGTATAAATAGTTGTATTAAACCCGAGTGTCATAAATTCTTTTGCAAGACGCTCATCATATGAGGCAAGGCCACCCCTGAGTGGATATGCAGGCCCAATGATGATGACTCTTGACACTCCACCCCAACCGCTCTCCGCTGGCAAGGGAACTGATTCAACGAAAATTTCGGCCATTGAATTATGAATGAGAAATATTAAAGCGCAGGAAGTTCACAGAATATTTTCAAATTTTCAAAAACCTTACCCCAACTTCTTTCCAATGGAGAGGGAACAAACCGGTTTAAATTAATAGCGGACATTTTCAAATTTTGACATTGAGTAATTTTCAAATTATTCTATCCTCAATTAAATAATTATTTCTTTCAGCGCCATTTCTTGAAACAAGTTCTCCAAGGAAACCTGCAAGAAATAACTGCGTACCAATAATCATCGCAAGAATAGCAAAAAAGAATAAAGGCCTTTGCGTCATACCGGTTTGATCAAAAAATAATTTAGTAATGGTGAGATATATAAAAACAATAAAGCCAAACAGAAAGAAAAAAGTTCCCCACAAGCCAAAAAAATGCATGGGATTTTTCCTGAATTTGCCTACAAAAATTATCGACGCCAGGTCAAGAAAACCATTTATAAAACGGTTCCAGCCAAATTTAGTAACGCCATATTTTCTTGGCCGGTGCTCCACAACTTTTTCACCAAATTTTTTAAAGCCCGCCCATTTTGCAATGAGTGGAATATACCGGTGCATTTCACCATATACCTCGATACTTTTTACCACTTTATTTTTATAAGCTTTCAATCCGCAATTAAAATCGTGCAGGTAAATGCCACTTACTTTTCTTGTTGCAGCATTATAAAATTTTGAGGGAAGATTTTTTAAAAGCTTGTTATCAAATCTTTTTTTCTTCCAGCCGCTTACAATATCGAATCCTTCGCACAACACCATTTTTCTCAATTCAGGTATTTCATCAGGGCTATCCTGCAGGTCCGCATCCATGGTAATCACCACCTCGCCTTTTGCAATTTTAAAACCTTCATTCAATGCGGCGCTTTTACCATAATTGCGTTGAAATTTAATTCCCTTTATACAAGGGTTATTATTACGAAGCTGTTGAATTACATTCCATGAATTATCGGTGCTGCCATCATCCACCATAATTATCTCATAGCTGAAATGATTTTGCTCCATCACACGCTTTATCCAGGCCTCAAGTTCGGGCAAAGATTCTGCTTCATCGAGAAGAGGTATGACGACAGAAATATCCATTACTTACCTGTTTGATTGATATCGCCAGCAAATTGGTTAGGCTGTTTTTTAGTAATTGCCGCACCAATTAATGCTGAAATTGCACCAAAAATCAAGATATACCAAGAAGTGTGCCACCAATAAGAACTACCATGAAAAACTTTCTCGATATCTCCATAGCCTTGTGTCATTTGTTCTTCGGTCATGTTATTTCGTTCTGTCGCATGCCTGCTCTTGTTTGCTCCAATGCTTTTTCTTTAAAATCAGGAAATAAAGCAATAAAAACGACAAGGTAAATAATCATGAGTACGGTTACTACTGCCGACACTTTAAAACCATGTGCAAAATAATTTCCAAATGTGGAATTGTAATCTACCTGTTTGCCATAAGAATTTACCGACCATATAATCCCGGCAATAAAAACTACATAAGCCCACCCATTTTACCGGGCCATTGACATCCAGGTTGGCAAAGTACGTAGCCAGTGCAAATGATTATAATGATAAGGCCAATCACCAATCCCTTGGTTGTTGTTGTAGTTATTTTTTGTTCCATATAAAAGTTTTAGTTTATTTCAAAAATAGCTTGTCTCCATTAATAATCCCAATCACTTTTCCTTTTAATTTTTTTCCGATAAAAGCATTGTTTCTGCATTTAGAAAAAATATCCTTTTCTGTCAAATGTATATTCCTCATCAGGTAAAAATAATGTAAGGTTAGCCCTTTCATTATTATCTATTGAAGAAGAAGGTATATTAAAGATCCGCCGGATATTTTCAGTTTGCATTTTTACAAAATCGTCTGTTTCAACACCGCAGATCCGGGCTACGCCAAAAACACTTTCCAAACCTTCCATCCCGTTTTTTGCATATTCAAATTCACATACTTTATTATCCCAATCCTGTGGCTGGTGATGTGATGCAATGAAATCCACTGCGCCACTTTTAATTCCCTTTCTCAAAGCGTCCCTGTCTTTCTTTGTTCTTAAAGGTGGGTTTACTTTCAGGTTGGTATCGTAGGACACGAGGTCTTCATCACAAAAAAACAAATGATAAGGAGTAACGGAACAGGAAACGTTCAGTTGTTCTTTTTTTGCATTTGAAATCAGCTCAATTGACTTTTTTGTAGATACTCCGGTAAAATGAATTTTAGAACCGGTATATCTTACTAATTCAATATCACGTGCTATCATCAATTCTTCTGACAACGCAGGTTTTCCGGGCAACCCCAGTTTCGTTGATATTTCTCCTTCATTCATAAGGCCGCCTGAACCAATACTTTTATCATCGGGTAATTGAATAATTGTTGCATCAATGGCCAGGATATATTCCAAAGCTTTTTGTAACATTCCTGAAGATTGTACAGGCGTTAGCCCGTCCGAAAATGCCTTTGCGCCCGTATTGTACATGTCATACATCTCACTTAGTTCTTTGCCTTCTGCATTTTTTGTAATAGCTCCAATAGGAAAAATCTGTACCGGCAAGTTCTTTACTTTTTTGAATAAGATATTCTACCTGGCTTTTGTTATAAACCACAGGCTGGGTATTTGGTATCAGCATTACCTGTGTAAAACCGCCCGCTGCTGCTGCATTTGAGCCACTTTCAAGTGTTTCTTTAAATTCCTGGCCGGGATCACAAAAGTTTGCAAAACAATCCATCCATCCGCAGGAAATGAACAGGCCGTCAATTTCAATCGTGGTATCCGCAGCACTATGTATCTCATTTCAATTTCAGAAATAATTCCATTTTCAATCAAAATATCCTGGTATTTTCCGTGGAAAGGAGAGGAGGGAGAAAATACTTTTGCTTTTTTTATTAAAACCTTCATTAGGCTTTTTAAAAAATTTGATTGCGCTAAGATAGGCGTAAAAAATAATAAATACGATTAGTTAGCATAAAGGGCTATGCCGGTTGTAAGGGAAATCAATGCCCTTGTCGTTTCAAAAGCACAACCATTATTTTTACGGCGCGGAAGGTTTTTTGTTAACCCAATTAGCATAAGCCGGCGCGCCGGAGCAAACCACTGGTTATTTTTCTAATGTGAAGCCGTCGAGTTTGAAAGAGTTCAACCGGCCTTTCAATTCACTGCTGAAAGCTTGCAACGTTCAATATGGTACAATTTCATTCTAACGACCTGGCCGCTTCCAAAATCAAATCCAGTATTTCTTTAGGATGCGATGCTAAAGATGCATGGCTTGAGGCCACATGGATTAATTTTTTCGGATTCATCCTTTCACCCATTTCTTTTTCTGTTGTTGGTGGTATCATATTGTCGTTATCTGAAACCTGGTACCAGCTGGGCTTTGCTTTCCAGGCGGGTTCACCGGCTTCAGTGCCAAAGGTGCTGCTATGAATTGGCTTTTGTGACAACGACATTACCAATGCTTCTTCTTCGGTTAAATCCCCACAAAAGCTTTTATGAAATTCATCATACTTAAGCCATAAAAAACCCTTGCTGTCGGGATAAATACTTGCTGCACCTGACGGGGGTTCCCTGCGGGCAAAAATGCCGCCCAAACTTTCGCCTTTATCAGGTGCAAAAGCCGCAATAAAAACAAGGCCTACCACTTTGTCATGATGCCCCGCACCTGAAATAACTGCACCGCCATAGGAATGTCCTACCAGGAGCACTTTGCCTTCCTGCGCATCAATTAAATCTTTGGTCTTTTGGATATCATCTTCCAAAGATGTAAGAGGGTTTTGAACGCTTCTAACATTATATCCCTCTTTATCTAAAGCAGGAATAATTTGTCGCCAGTGTGAACCGTCACCCCATGCGCCATGTACTAATACAATTGTTACATTTTTTGTTGCCATACCTGTTTTTTAAATTAATAAATGTTTCATTATTGTGATGGCAAAGATCATTTTATTCACCGCCGGCAAAATGTCTTCAGAAGTGATTGAATATTACCACGAACACACTAAATATATATAAAGTTATTTGCAGCGTATTTTTTACTAGTGTTATGTTAATCGTGAATTGTCGGTGGTTAATAGCTGGAGATCACAGTGTACCTGTGACAATTCACGTTCAAAGCGCAGCTTCATATTAACATAGCACTAGTGTTATGTTAATCGTGAATTGCCTCCGCTCATTCGTTTGTGGGTGATGGTTAGTCTTCAATTATTTAATTCCCCCGTTTTTCTTCACCTCGTCAATAATGTCTAACAAACCATTACTAAAACTATCGTCTGCAAGTTGCCAGAACATAATCCCATTTAATTTATTCTTCACCACATATTCCGTTTTTAATTTTATAGATACAGTGTCATCGTAAGTAGCCATTAATTTTCTCTGCATATTAAATGCATAAGGCGCCTTTGCCACCGTATCCCAATATTGGGTAAAGCCATTTGCTATATTTATGGTATCGGCAAAATGGCTGAACGATAAGCCATGATAAAACTGTGCCGGCAGGTACAGGCCATTGCCGGTAGTATCGCTTACTGTAAACAGCCTTGCATAAAAAGCGGCGCCTATTACAATCTTCTCAGGCGGCACACCTGCTGCAATTAATTTCTTTACTCCATTGTCAACAGATTCGCTTTGTTTTGGCGTAGAATAAAGAGGAGTGTGGTGGCCTGAAAGTGTGCTAAAGCCAGATACCAGGTCATAGCTCATAAGGTTTACACGATCCGTTTTGGGCATTACTTTTTTCCATTCAACCGAACTATCAATATATGAAGTAAAGCCTCCGGCTGCAAAACTGATCTCTTTTTTTTTGCCCAGCTTTTTCCTGAGTTGTACTATTAATGCCGTGAAATTGGGTTTATCGGCCGGGCTGTAAATATGCCCGGGAAAGCCGGCAATAACCGGATATTCCCAATCGAGGTCAATTCCATCGGTTCCGAAATATTTACCAAGTTGTTTGGCAGACCGCGCAAACATCCTTCTTCCATGCCTGCTTGAAAAAACAGTGGAGCAATTCTGACATCCGCCCCATCCGCCCAGGGATAGAATTATTTTTAACTGCGGATTTCTTTTTTTAAGTGCTACCATTCTCAGTATAGTAGCGCTGTCACGGGCATTATTTACCGAAAGAGTTTCGCCTTTCAAATGACAAAAACTGAAAATAAGATGTGTCAGTTTTTCCACCTCGAAACTATCAATCATGGTAGTTCTTCCGGCATAGTAGGCAATGACAGCAAAATCTTTTGGGACTGCATTTTTTTGTGCAACTGTGATCGTAGTTATTATGCAAAGAAGTACAGCGGCGATATTGCGGATCATAGGGGTTTAATCAATTATGTAACATTTGTAATATACTTTTGCTACTCATTGAAGCGGTTCTGTGAAATTTGCAAAGGGTCGCGATAAATAATCTGTATAAAATAGAAACATCTGCAAAGAAGCAAAGCATTTATTATTCCTTGCCAAAATTACTTCAAATATTTTTTAGAAACCCGGGCAGAAATTAAAATACTATTCTGTTCTAAGGCGTGCAGTAAAACTTAGGTCCGGGTTACAAATCACTTAGTGTAGTTTCAAACCAATGATCCAATATCTTTTAAGGTGATTTCAAATATTTACTCAATAAAAAAAGCAACTCCACTGATATAAAGGAGTTGCTTTTTTAGGATATTAAGAAAATCAATAAGCAGTGATCAATTCTATAAATGCCTTAACTGAATAAACCACCTTTTTTCAATTCACGTGTTCCTTCACCGATTAAAAACCCATTTTGATAAATTTGAATAGTATAATTTCCTTGCTGAAAATTGCTGGCAGGAGTAAAGGCAAATTGAACATTCTTCTTTTTAGCTGTTTCAATTTCAACAGGTAATTTGGCAGTAAATGCTTTATCACCTTCTTCACGGGTTGTAAAAGTACCTGAGTTCAATGATTGAACAGTAAGTGGTTTGCCATCGGGGCCTATTACACATACAAAAACATCAGTTGTTCCGGGCTGTGCAATACGATTATTTACATCAAAAGAAATAACCAGTTTATTTACGCGTTTTGCTTTAGTGGTAACTTTTTCTTTACCATTATGTCTCACGTCAACCGGCGTAATAGCAATGTTCGATGCATTTAGGGTAGAAGCAACATCAACTTTTTTTACCAGGCTGTCTTTTGTAGCAGTGGTAGTGGTAAGGTCCTGGTTCAATTTTTCCTTTTCCTGCGTTAATACAACTTTATCCTGTGTTAATGCTTGATTGTCCTGCGTTAACTGTGCCACCTGTTGTTCCATACCTGTTATTTTATCATTCAGGCTGGCAATAAGATTTCTTGCCTTTGATAATTCCGCCGCAGTTGCATTTTTCTTGTTTAAGATACTGCGGATTTCACTTTTTGTTGCGGCAATTTCTTTATTTTTTTCTGTAAGTTTTCCTTGCAGGCTCGTGTTAAGCGTTGACATAGAATCAAGGCGTGCCAATGACGCATCAAAGCTTTTTTGTATGTCGCTTTTTTGATCCGTTACTGTTGCAATTTGTGTTTGTTGCTGCTGAATGGTTTCTCCCGATTTGTTTTTATCAATTATTAACAAAGTACCTGTTGCCACGAGCGCGACCGCTAAAATTCCAATAATAATATTTTTAATATTTTTTCGCGGTTCATGGCTTTCGGTGGTAGCCGTTGGGAAATTTGTAGTACTCATATATTTGATTTTTTGATTTAACGAAGTTTCTTTTTTATTCCGCACCACAGAATTCCATAATCATGCCATAATGTTTTTTCAGACGCGTTAAAAGAAATCATTTTAAAAATGTCTCTATGTAATTCTGCTGGTTCTTAATCACTTAAAAAATGAAAACAGGAGTTGTTAAAGTGATTCAATGTTTTGAAGAGTATTGCAAAAATGGGTTTTAGAAATTATATTTGTACTTTCCAGTTTATCTATTATGTACCTCGTGAGACTGTATTTGAAGAAATTCTATACTGTAAGCATATCCTTGTTTACTTTTTTTATAATATTTTTTATCCTATTTCCCACCATTGCTTTTTCCCAAAAAGCTGTGCTTACACAACACAATGATTTATACAGAACAGGCTGGAATAAACAGGAAGCTATTCTTAATCTGAATAATGTCCGGCCAGGTTTATTTGGAAAATTATTCGAACGCGCCGTAGACGACCAGATTTATGCGCAGCCACTGGTTGTACCAGGTATAAATATGCCAGGTAACGGAACCAAAAATATAGTAATTGTAGCCACGGTAAATAATACGGTCTATGCGTTTGATGCAGATTCAGCTAATTTAAGTACCCCTTATTGGCAAACGAATTTATCGCCGGCGGGATCAAGGGTCGTTAAAAATACGGACATGGTAAATGCCTGCAGCGGCAATTACAAAGACTTTAGTGGAAATATCGGGATCGTTGGAACACCTGTTATAGACTCAGCAACCAATACGATCTATTTGGTAGCAAGAAGCATAACGCAGGGCGCAAATATTTTTCAGCAATATCTTCATGCCTTAGACCTTCAAACAGGTACTGAACGGCCGAACAGCCCCGTTTTAATTACCGCACACGTACCCGGTACCGGCGATGGAAGTATAGGAGGCGTTGTAAACTTTGATCCCCAAAAACAAAACCAGCGTGCCGGGTTGTTGTTGTTAAATGGAATTGTATATATAACCTGGTCGTCCCATTGTGACTGGGGCCCTTATCATGGCTGGGTAATAGGATATGATAAGACATCTTTGCAACAAAAAATAATTTATAACGCTACTCCCCAGGGTTATAATGGCGGCATATGGATGAGTGGTGCAGCACCGGCTGCAGACGAAGCAGGGAACATTTATCTTGCGGTTGGGAATGGTTCCGTAGGCGTTGCTAATGATCCGTCAAACCTTATTAATCGTTCAGAAAGCGCCTTAAAGCTTACGCCATCCGGTAATACTTTGGCCATTAACAGTTTCTTTACCCCAAAGAATTATCAATATCTTGAATCATTGGATAAAGATTTCGGTGTAGCCGGAATGTTGCTTATTCCCAATACGCATCGTGTTCTAACGGGTTGTAAAGATGGAAACCTCTATCTTTTGGACCGTGACAATATGGGAGGATTTGATTCCGCAACTAACCATGTGGCACAAACGATAACACTTGGTACTAATGTTTGGATTCTTCGTTCATCTCTTGCATATTATAAAGGTGAACAAAAAGAATACATTTATTCATGGAGCGAAAAGGCACTATTGCATGCCTTTCTTTATGACAGGGCTGCAGATACTCTTGACGTAGTAAATGCGATAGTCAGCGGCGTTCAAGGCCCAAGAGCCGGCAATGGTTCGTTTTTTTCCATCTCATCAAATGGCTCTGCTGATTCAACCGCTATTTTATGGGTTAACCAGGCTGCCAATGGGGGCAATGCAAACCAGGCCGTTCTTCCCGGCGTTTTCCGGGCTTTCAGCGCATCCGATGTAACAAAAGAATTATGGAATTCTTCTATGGATAGCAATGATATCCCCGGTAATTATGCAAAATTTAATTGTCCCACCATTTCTAATGGCAAAGTGTATCTCGCTACTTTTTCAAATAAATTATTAGTATATGGATTAAAAGTGCCACCAAAAACTGATACGTGCAATTCCGCGAACATCGCTTTAAATAAACCTGTTGTAGCATCTTCGGCTGTTATCAGCCTCGATGCATCAAATGCTAATGATGGTAATTTATTTACCAGGTGGGGTAGTTCTAGCAGCGATCCTCAATTTATTTATGTTGACCTTGGTGCGCGCTACGACTTGTGTAAAGTAGTATTGAAATGGGAAACGGCTATAGGGAAAGATTTTAAGATACAGGTGTCAGAAGATGCTATTAACTGGACGACAATTAAAACGCTAACCGGTAATATCAGTTCCGAAAACTACCTGGGTGTACAGGGAAGCGGCCGGTATGTAAGAATGCTGGGAACAGCAAGAGGCACCACTTTCGGATATTCGTTATGGGAATTCGAAGTATATGGAAGCCCTGCCACCAATCAGATAATAGGGCAGGGCAACATTTGCCCGGGAGCAAGTACTGCTTTTAAAATAAATGTAGCCGGCGCTGCTTATCAATGGCAATTAAATGCCGGCAGCGGCTTTTCAAATATAAGTGATAATGCTAACTATACCGGTACCAACACTGCCAACCTTCTATTGAACAAGCCGCCATCATCATGGTATGGTTATCAATATAGGTGTGTGGTAGATGGCCTTCCGGGTAATTCGGTGTTACTCACTTTTTCAGACACCTGGAATGGCATCGCAGATAATACATGGGAGAATCCTGCTAACTGGAATTGTGGGGTATTGCCCGATACAAATACAGATGTAATTATAAACCCCGGAACGGTGATCCTTAATTCAAATGCAACGGTAAGGAGCATCAATCTTAATCCAGGAGCTAATTTTACGGTTAGCCATGCTTTCAGATTTTCCGTAGCTCATTAACAGAATCGCCGATTAATTTTTATTGCAAACAAAACAGGACAGAAAGATCGTTACAATACTTACCTGGGCGTATGGTATTTTTTCCGGAATAACAGGCTGCCAACCTTTCATTATTCGATAAACAAAATTTCATAAACAGCCGGGATTTTTTGCTTTCAAACCCCGGCCGTTTATGATGTATATATTCTTGATAAACTTATTTGCTACAAGTTAAGGGGAACGTTTATTTTGCAACTAAAATTTCTGCCCATATTATAGATGCCATGATAAGGCCGGGGGTCATTGGGATATGGCTCAAAATATTTAAGCCTGTTTAGATGCGATTGGTAAGCCACGTCAAATAAATTATTTCCCAGCATTGACAAAGTAAAAAGCGTTTGCCCTTTACCGTTAGTTATATCTGCACCTAAGCCGGCATTGAATAAATGGTAGCCAGGCGTGGGAGTTTCGGTATGGAAAGCAAGATAAGCCCTGTTTTGCGGAGCATAATATTCCATCTGGATCTTTAAAAAAGCATTTACAATTGAAGAAGAAACTTTTTTAATGTTAGCTCTCAATTCAGAAAACGTATGTAACGGTGGAATAAACGGAAGATACCTGGCGCTGTCAGAAATTTTAGCTTGATTGTTAACTCCCTCATTGTTTCCGTATACTATCGACAATGAATTTTCAAAATGAAGCCAGTCCCATGGATGCGGATGGATATCTATAGACAGCTCGCCACCGTACAAATGAGCCCTTGATGCCTGGAACTGGAAAGTATCAATTAAAGTATTCTGCGCCGAACCGCCGGATACTTTCTGGTTGTAAATATAATTATTGATATTGTTGTTGAAAATACCGGCATCAATGGTAACGTGTTTTGAGCTGTAATTTGCACCTATGTCTTCCTGCCAGTTAAATTCCGGCTTAAAATCCAAATTGCCTTTTTGAAAACTATTAGTACCGGGATGAACGCCATTGGCAGAGATCTCAGATATATTTGGCGCCCTGTAACCTCTCCCGATATTCACTTTTCCGGTAAAATGATCTGAAAAGCGATACGATAAACCAAGGCTTCCGCTGGCTCCCGAGAAAGTATGTTTGTAAGCATAAAAGGGATTGTCTGCGCCGGCCGTATCAACTCCATAAACAGGTTTATCAAACCCTGTAACAGGGTCGGGTTTTGTAAATAATGCCTGGTTATTAAATTGTCTTACATCATACCTGGCGCCCCCTGCTACTTCCAGTTTATTCATTGATTTTTTTACAAAAATGAAGGGGCCGATATCAAGTTGGTTGTAAGAGGGAATGATAAATTCAGTTCCTTTTTCAACATGGTTGGTCTGGTACATTCCATTTAAGCCTCCGCATAATACTCCATCCATTTCTTTCAGGAAAATAATATTTTGCATCATAAGAAAAAGTGTTTAATGTGAGATACAGGCCGGCAACAGGAATTTGCGGATGGCTAAATTCCTGGCGTACGCTTTCCTGGTAAGCGAGATTAATTCCAAGCCTTGCCTTCCCCAAAATAAAATTATTGGCGCTATAAATTCTATAATGCTGTATACGCTGGTGAAGAGGTGTTATTTTATAAGATCTTAATTCGGCGTCAGGCACTATGGGCCTTAAGGTATCTTCTTCTGTAATTTGTTTGGTAAATCTTCTGGATGCCGAATCCCTGCTACCATCGGGTATTTCCTGCAAATCATTAAAGGTTGACACTCCAAGGTGAGTATAACCCCATGAACGGTTAATGCCGGCCAGGCCACTGAAATCGATTTCTTTAAAGCCGGTATTATATACCCGCCCGTCGATGCTGTTTCGATAATTAGTGGCTGTTTTATAAGAAGCCCTGCCCATCCAGGTAAATGACTTCCTGTTTCCTGCAAGCATTGCAGAACCGGCAATTAAGCCATTATTGGTTTGATATTCGCCTGAAATATCTCCGATGGTTTTGCCTTCAGCGGGAGGGTCTGGCGGTAACAGGTTTACTACGCCGGCTACCGCATCAGATCCGTATACCAGGCTTGCAGGCCCTTTCACCACTTCCACTTTATCAACGGTGTTCTGATCAACTTCAATTCCATGTTCATCTCCCCATTGCTGGCCTTCCTGCCGCACACCATCATATAAAGTAAGGATGCGATTAAATCCTAAGCCTCTTATAAAAGGTTTGGAAATATTGGGGCCGGTGGTAACTGCATTAATGCCTGGCACTCTTGCAATGGCATCAATTATATTGGTGCTTAGATTTTGCTGCAGGTATTGTTTGCTTATGGAAACAATCGGTACCGGATTTCTTTTAATGGTAGTAGCCTTTGAAGTTCCTGTAACCACAATTTCACTTTCTTCCGTTATCGAGATTTCGAGAGTGAAATCTGATGTAGTTTTTCCATTCAGTGAAATTCTTTTTACGATACTCTTATAACCAACGAAACCTGCCTGTACCAGGTAGTCTGCCGGCAGGAATCTTTTCTAAAATATAATTGCCATTAGTATCAGCAGTGGTGCCCTTTTTTAAATCGGGTATATAAATGCTTGCGCCTTGAAGGGCAGCCCCGTATTGGCTGCAGTAATCTTACCCGAAAGGGTAACTGCGTGTATATTTTTTTAAATTGGTTTGTGCAACTGCCGGGCAGAAAAAGTTGAAAAAATAACAGATATTGCCGGCAGTAAATATTTATTTTTCATTTACTGTTTTTTAAAATTTTAATACGCATAACTTTTAAAGAAAAGTTATAACGCTGTAAGGTGAATGCTTATTAAAATTTTAAGGGCGGGCCGCGAAGGTTATTATCAAAAAGCGAAAGGGATACAAATGAGGGAATGCAAAAAGAAACGAAGGAATTTACTGTGGGTATGTTTGTTACAATGAAGCTGCCAAAAGCAATAAAATGAGATTCCGCAACCAGGTTATCACAATCGCAATTAAAACCAGCTTTACTTAGTTGCTGCGCTTTGCCAACCGGTGCTGAAGAGGTCTTATCTTTATGATTGGCAAACCAATCGTGAAGTATTTTTTTGGGCGTAATGCCTAATGTAAAAACGAACAGCACGAAGATTGCCCCGAAGTATTTAAAAATGGCTTTTTTGTAAAGGATTTTTTCACACGTATCCAAAAAATGCGGAAATGATCATATTTGTTTTACCCGTATAAAATGTAACAATGTTGCAAATATACTAATTTCAGCATGTGGCAGTAAATAATTTATATTATGCAAAATTTGTTCTTATAAAAAAGAACTTGTGCTCATAACTTAATTTACATTGTTTGAGCCCGCTTGTTAAGAATATTTACGTAATATGGTTTTACATGAACTAATGATCATACAAATTGAACTTTAACATTAATGATTATTGCCTGATGATTAGCCCTGTAACAATTGCCATCACAATGCTTAGCAGCGTTCCAATTACCAGGTATTCTGTTTTTATTTCAGGCCGGTCTTTTTCATTGAACCGTATAATTCCTTTTGCAGCAACTAATAAACCTATTGCAGAATATTGATTATTTAAAACAAATATTACTATGATCAGCCTTTCTGCTATTCCAATCCATTTTCCTGCATTATCGAGGCTTTCAGCATCTGCAATTTTTTCTCTCCAGTGTTTGGTCATTTTGCCAATCAAAATTCCTGCAGGCATTGTTAAAAAAATAATGCCGGTAGCTATTTTCCAAAAAGCCAGGTTTGAATTTATTTCATCCCATTTTTGCGTCACATCTGCCCAATTGAAAAAGATGATAAAGCCAGCAACTTACCATAACAATGAAGTGAAATAACTGGTCAGTAATAAAATAAAACAAGGTTTGCTTCCGGTATGATTTCCATCCGTCAATTAAAATGTGCGAAATCAATATTATTAATGCCACTCCCCAATATTGCCACCCGATAAATATCCATGCAAGAAGCGCCGTTACTATTCCGTGCAGGTATAAGTGAATGGAAGCGAAATGCTTTTCATTTCTTTTTTCAATCCATTTAACCGGCTGCAGGAGAAAGTCCGTTAGTAAGTGCGATAATATTAATTTGATTAACCAAAGGGATGTTTCTTCCATAATTATTATAACTGGTTAATAAAAAGCTGATAGTCCTCTATTAAATTGTTTATTTCTATCCACCTGGCCGATTGGGCATGTTTATTAATCGTCGGCTGGGATTTTTTCAAACGCTTTGCGGTCTCCAGCTGGTTGTAGCCTGAAAGTAGTTCAAACACTACTGCAGCCTGCTTTGAAGTTAACTGCGAGAATAACGAATCGGCATAATCAGCTATTATCTTTAATCCTAAGTTAATGGCATCATTGGCTGATTGTATTTTTAATCGTTTTCCTGATTTGCCCATCTCATCAAATGCCCTTCCTGAAAGTAAAAATGCTTCTCCTTTTGCAGTATTTAGATCTTTCACCGGGGTTGTAATATTCCCAATTCCTATACTAGCCCTTACATCAGCAAATGGAGAAGAGAAAGCGGGTGATAACCGCTTGGCTGCTGCCCTTGCCGTAATACAACCTTTAAAGCATGCCCTGGATCTGGTAGATAAGCCTGGAAACTGTCCCCCCTGTAAAATTCAAACTTATATGATTTTAATATAGAAGATAAATTACTCATAAGCATTTTTTCTTCCACTATTTTTAAGCCGGGTTGAATTTACTATATCTGCCGGTAATAACTGCAGCCAATGGCATAGGTAAACTTTTAATGCAAATATAGATGAATTATACTAATTTATAAAATTATAGTCTAAATAGGCTAATTTATTAATATTATAGCCTTAGAAGGCTATAGATGGACGCAACTATTGCAATTGCGATTTAATTTGTAAACATGATGATACTAGCTCACAATTAACGTAATGTATGATCAGCCGTATGAAAATCATTTTTTTGAAATATCTTGGCAATACTTTAAAAATAAAAAATGACTGATAAAGAAATTACTTTTAATGAAACAAAATCTATGATGGCTCAATCGGGCTTTACAATTATAAAGGAGGATACAGACAAGCCATGGGGTGGATTTTTTGTGATTGATGAAAACCAGGCTATGCAATTTGCCAGCCGGTATTTTCCCGATGAAAATATAGATGAATTAAAAATCACGCAAAAGCTTAGCCCCAAAATACTGATGGTGGCACCGCACATGCGCCTGAGCTGGCAATACCATCATCGCAGGGCTGAAATATGGAAATGTATTAAAGGTACAGCAGCGGTTATAACAAGTGAAACGGATGAAGAGCAGCAGCAGCATATATTGCGCACGGGAGATGTTATTAAATTAAAGCAGGGAGAAAGGCATCGGCTTATTGGCCTGGATGATTGGGGAATAATTGCCGAAATATGGCAACATACTGATGCAACTCATCCAAGTGATGAAGATGATATCGTACGTGTTCAGGATGATTTTAGCAGAACATAAAAAGCTGCTCTGAAATGCAACATGTTCAGAAAAATGAATTTTTATTAAAAAAATTTGCTTTAATGTCAGCATGTTTTTTTGACGTAATTTTGATGCAGGCTGTTCGGGCATTACCGTTTTTTTTAACTCCTTAAACGTAGCTATAAAATTCTGAAGGTTTTTTTTATTTTCTCTCACATCTACAATGTCATCTCCCCTGGACCGGCTTTGCAGGTGCGCCAGATCCTTTTTTAATTTTTAATTTTAGTTCTGCATTCCATGAAAACACTCCATTGTTCGTATAGGCAATAAATCCTGTATTGCTTATATCACCAAAAACCCATCCCAGTCGCTTTGATGTTTCAATTGCCAAATTAAGAAATTGCTCGACTGTTAAATTACCAAGTGGTAATTCTTCAATTTGCTTTTGTGCAAACCTGATTGCCATAATGTATAGTTGTTTATATTTTCTCTTATCCGCAACCCGGTAATAAAAGTTCCTGAATAATAACTACATAAGATTAATAATATTGTGCATAAAAAAAATATGATATAAAAAAAACCTCATAGCAGTTTTCGAAGAAAACCTCAGCAGGTTTTGAGATACCAGACCTCACAGGTTTCAGAAACCTTACAGGTATTACAAACCTTTCGAGGTATAAAAACCTGTGAGGTATAAAAACCTGTGAGGTATAAAAACCTGTGAGGTATGAAAACCGTGCTGAGGTATCATCAGGATCATTTGCAACCTAAATTATTCTTTTCCTTTTTTCCCTGCACGCTTTTGTAATTCATCTATTGGCATATAAATCATGCGGCCAACAGGGTCTTTGCCCTTATAAGTTATTACTTTTAGCATTACAGATTCTTTTGGTGGCACAAGCGGCTCTGTATATTTTGGAGAAAAACGGTCCGGGAAAGTATTATCAAATGTATAATAAATATCCAATCCTTTTACTTCTGTACTTAATTCAATTTTTAATTGTTTATCCGCTGTTGCGCTTACATTGAAAATAGGATCATACGCGCCTGGCGAATATTTAATTTCCGCAGCATCAAAACGCTTAAACTGGTTTTCAACCCTGGGAAAAAATTATCCCAGTTTCTTTTTTCTTTTGGAGACCAAAGCGCTTCTGAAACTGCAAAGGCCCTGGGCCAGGTCATATATTGTGCATGGCGGAAAGTGTATACCTGCTCTGTCCATAAATTTGCCTGGCCGCCTTTAATATATTTACTATCCACGCCTTCCGGTACCGGTTCAAATTCATAAGCTTTCTTTAATCGTAAAGTTGCATAAACGTGGGGTTCGGTTATAGGATCTGCCTGCATATAATCAATGTAAACAAAATCGGTTGGGCTCATAACCACATCATGTTTCAATTTAGCAGCTTCTATTCCACCCTTCATTCCGCGCCAGCTCATAACGGTAGCGCTGGGAGCCAGTCCTCCTTCAAGTATCTCATCCCATCCCATAAATTTTTTACCCTTTGATTCTACAATTTTTTCCAGTCTTTTTTCAAAATAACTTTGTACCTCTTCCATATTTTTCAAGCCCTCTTTTTGCATCAGTGATTTAACCGCATCACTTTTTTCCCAAAAGTTTTTTGGGCACTCGTCACCACCCACATGTATATATTCAAATGGAAATAATTGTGCTACCTGTGTCATTACTTTATCTAAGAACTCATAAACTTTTTCATTTGCCGGGCAAAGTGTATTATCAACAAGCGCTACCGGTGGCTGGCCGTGCGACCAGTCCATAATCTCTTCTCCGGAACGAACCTGGTATTTATCTGCCCCTGGTGTACAGGACAATTCGGGATAAGAAACAACCGCAGCAAGGCTATGGCCGGGAACATCAATTTCCGGTAAAATATTTACAAACCTGTCTTTTGCATACCGTACCAGCTCTTTGATATCTTCCTGTGTATAAAACCCTCCAAATGTGCGCGGCTCATCAGGTGCAGGCGGTGCAAAAGTTCCAAAATATCCAACTCTTTTTACATTAAAAGCGCCCACCTCTGTTAGCCTCGGCAATCCTTTTATTTCAATTCTCCAGCCTTCATCATCCGTAAGATGAAGGTGCAAAAGATTGTATTTATAACACACCATTTCATCAATATACTGCATCACTTCTTTTTTTGTAAAGAAATGCCTGCTCACGTCAAACATCAAACCTCTCCATGCAAAACGCGGATAATCAGTAATGTTGCAGGCAGGTATTTTCCAGCTCATATCTTTTGTAATAGTTTTGGCTTCAATTTCCTTTGGCAACAATTGTAGTAAGGTTTGCATACCATAAAAAAGGCCTGCCGGCTTATTTGCGGATATAACAATTCCATTAGTTGAAACATCCAGTTTATATCCTTCATTACCTAATGATGCATCATGTAATAAAGAAAATTGAATACTATTTTTTGCACCCTGCGTTGCTGATGTGTTTACATTTACAGGAAATCCTGTAGCGCCGGATAATTTTTCAGAAAGGAAATTGCCCACCCGGCGGGCAGAAGTATCTGAAGTAAGAACCTGTATGCTTGTCTTACTGTCCACAACAAAATTGCCGCTTCCCTGCCGAAGGGAAACCGGCTGCGGTAGCAAAAGAGATGCTACATTATTGTCCTGTGGAAAAGCAAAAAAACTAACGAGCATAAAAACCGGAAATAAAATACTTCTTTTCATGTGTCAATCTTTTTTTAATAAAACAAATTAAAATCAAATAATAGTACCTTAAATTATTGTGCTGGTTTTTATGCCGGCATTTATTATTTGGAGAAACTTCCTATATGCTTACGTTTACAAGGGCATACAGTATAGCTGTTTTTATTAACAAGAACTGCAGGCAATCCTCTTTAGTAAAATTTTTTGCAAACAAATTCAACGGGCATGTTAACCTGAACGTGTATTTTAATAGGTGTACCATACAGCTGCTTTTGTTACGCACAAATATATAAAAGGTATTTTCATCGTTGGAAATTACTTATAAAATCAGCTACAATTATATAACCCCGTTTGATTTTATCACGCACCGTTAATAAATTAATACAGGCTGAATAATTTAAATCAAGAACACAGTTTATTTTATGACACGAACAGAAATGTATGTTGGAAAATTTTTTTAGCAAAATCTTTCATTTTTGCTGAATTCCTCCAGGAAGCTCTTGGTAATTAATAATACTTAAGATAATTTAGTCAACTGAAATCCCTGCTGGTTTATTTTAAAAATTTCAGATTTATGCAAAGAATAGCAATGATTGGCTCCGGGTTTATCGCAAGGTTTTATGCAGATTCTCTCCAGGGCTATAGAAGCAAAGACAAAATTGTAAGTGTTTATTCAAGAAAGGATTCATCAGCAAAAAAGTTTTCTGATGACTATAGTGTAGATCATTATACTACTAATATGGAGGAGGCAATTTCGCATCCCGATGTGGACGTCGTTTGTATTGCCCTGCCTAATAACCTGCATGAAGAGTCTGTGTTGCTTTGTTGTAAACACAAAAAAGCAATTATGATTACAAAGCCTTTGGGTAGAAATGCAGCTGAAGCAAAACGGATGTTGCTTGCTGTGGAAGAAGCAAATGTTTTCAACGGGTACCTTGAAGACCTTGTATATAGCCCGAAATTTATTAAGGCGGAAAAAAGTATAAGGGGCGGCGCTTTAGGCAGGATACTCTGGTCCAAATCAAGAGAAACGCACCCTGGCCCTCACAGTGATTGGTTTTGGGACCTGGAACAGGCAGGGGGCGGATGCATACTGGACCTGGGTTGCCATTGCGTGGAAATTGCGCGCGGTTATATCGGTAAAGAAATTAAACCGATAGAAGTAATGTGCTGGGCCGATACGCAGGTAAAGCCCATTGATGCAGAGGATCATGCAATTGGATTGGTAAAATATGAGAATGGAGCCATTGGGCAATTTGAAGTAAGCTGGACTTTTCGGGGAGGGCTTGACTTACGCGATGAAGTGATGGGCACCGAAGGAACTATTTGGATCAACAATTTTCTGCGAACAGGGTTTGAAATGTTTACCACCGGAAAAGGAGGCGATTATATTGCCGAAAAGGCTGAAAGCAATTCAGGATGGCTGTTCCCGGTAGGTGATGAATTAAACGAACTTGGGGTACAACCATATGTTTATGGACATGTTTGATAGCCTCGAATCAGGAAGCCAGCCAAAAGAAACTTTTTATGATGGCTATGTAGTCAACGCCGTCTTAGATGCGGCTTACAAATCTGCAAAAAATAAAGCCTGGGAACCGGTAAAATTAGATATATGGAGAGGCTCCGAAGGTTATATCAAAGACAATCGCCTTATGGAATATGATGCAGAACATTATTTAATTAAAGAAGAGACAACCCACTATGGCGAAAAAAAATTCATCCTGAAAAATAAAGTAACCGGCAAGATAACTGAAAAAATAATGGGTTCCTGATAACTATTACCATGGCGTGGGAAGGTGATATAAGGTGAATTACAACAAAGCCATCCCAGGAATGTTTTCTAATCGTAGTTAAACAAAAGGCTTTCTACTTTATTGAAACAGTCCTTTTTATAAAACCGGGCTCAAATCTTTTAATTGCAACTTCTGTCCCTTATTCATTATACACTTTCTCAGCAAGCGTTCCAGCGATTATACATTTCTACGGCAATTGATGATCCGGAAACCAAATGTTTTTTGAACACCTGGCAAATGGAAAGTAAATATTGATTAAAAAGCTCTCAAAAGAATGCGCGACTCTATAGTTTTAAAATTTTTTTTTATTAGTTTTGGCCATCTGACTTTTGCGCTCTCATACCACACAGAAAAGACAGTATGGCTAATCGCATGACTTCTTTATAATGCGAAGATTTTTTATAGAAAAGTATTCAGGAATACCTTCAGTGAATATTTTTATTGACCGGTCGCCTGGCTTGTGCTCAATTAGCCTGTCCAATCCCTCTTTTTGCATTTGGTCTATTTGTAAAGCCAAACGATCAAATTGTGATAAATAACGAGTTATAATTTGCAGGCGGATCACAGGCGACTTTCACAAAGCCCGCCTATATTGTTGTTCACCAAAAACTGACAACTAATGAAGCTGTTCAGAATAATATTATTAGTTTGTTTGAGTATTGTATTATTTCCACGAGTTAGTAATTCGCAAAGTAAAACAGAATATAATATCAGGGACTCTGCGGGCATTAAAAGCGTTATGGTAGCTCCCGGGCCGCGTTTTGCCGCTTCACGCAGCAAACAATTTTGGTGGGGAGCGCATTGGCGTAAGGAATGGGTGACCCCCGTTTCTTTCCCGGTTTTTGACATGGATACTATTGCAGGTGGCTTAACTGTTTTGAAAAGAGGGGGAGGGCATGAGACCAAAACGCTTCGGTTATTGGGAAAGAATAAAAAAGAATATGTATTGAGAACAATAGATAAAACCCTCGATGTGTTAATTCCTGAAGAATTTAAAGGAAGTTTTATTAATGATGTTATTAATGACCAGATTTCCACTGCTCATCCTTATGGCCCACTGGTAGTGGCCCATTTGTCAGGTAGTGTCGGGATAATGCACACCAATCCGGTTATTGCGTTTGTACCAGATAGCAAGAGGCTTGGCGAGTTCAGAAAAGATTTCGCTGACAAGCTTTGCCTTTTTGAAGAAAGGCCTTCCGGTGAAGGATGGGACCATACAGCTATTACCCGGTTTGCGGATGAAGTAATTAACTCGGAGAAACTATTTGAAAAATTAAAGGCCGACAATGACAAGGCGCGTTGATCAAAAGGAATATTTGAAAATACGTTTGTTTGATATGCTCATCAATGACTGGGACAGGCATGAAGATCAGTGGGTATGGGTGGCCCACAAAAAAGATGGAAAAATAATATACCAGGCATTTGCAAGGGACCGCGACCAGTCTTTCTCTAAAACTGACGGCGTGAATTTATATTTTTTATCAAGGCCCTGGGCACTGCGCAGTATTCAAAATATGAATTCCAATATAAAGGATGTAATTGGTACCAATTTATCCGCAACGGCTTTGGATAAGCAATTTACAAATGAACTTACTGAGACAGACTGGAGAAATACTATTGAAGGCTTGCAAAAATTACTCACTGATTCCGCAATCCTGGAAGCGCTTCACCAAATGCCTGGCGCTGTTTATGCGCTTTCCGGAGATTTTTTATACCGGCGGTTGCTTTCAAGGCGGAGACGATATGATGGACTACGGTATGAGGTATTATAAAATTATCAACCACGAAGTAACAATTACCGGAACTGATAAGGAAGAGCTTTTTACAATCAATAAAGCCGATGATCATACAACAGAAATTACTATACAATCACCTGGCAAAAAGCATCATGCTTGGGATACTTTTTATCACAGAATATTTGACCAGGATGTTACCAAGGCGATCAACCTCTATGGCCTTAATGGTAACGATGAATTTATTTATTCGGGTAATGCCAATAACCGGATTTTTATCAGGACATTTGGCGGCGATGCTAATGATATATTTATTGATAGCCTTGCACACGATCATCATATAAAAAAGGCAACTATTTATGATGTGCCGCAGGATGCCCCGGCGTCTAAGAGGGCTTTTCACTACCATGCAACCAACGATACATCGGTTACAAATTACAAGCGGAGGTGGTTTAAATATGATTGGTCGATGCCATTGGTTTTCCCGTCATACAATCCTGATGATGGCATATTAATTGGAGCCGGATTCACTTATAAAAAGCAACAATGGCATAAAACACCTTTTGGCTGGCAACAAACGCTGGGAGCAACCTATGCTGCTTCGACAGGCGCCTATACTTTATCTTACAGCGGAAAATTCAAACAGGTGTTTGGCAAATGGGACCTGGATGTAAAGGCAAGATATAACGCACCTTCTTATGTGGTAAATTTTTATGGTTTTGGCAATGACACAAAGCTATTTGATAAAAATAAATCTTTTTACAGGGTACGGGCAACCGGTCTTTTTATCAACCCGGAAGTAAGCCGCTCATGGAACGATAATATTTTCAGCGCAGGGCTTATTTTTAATACCATTAAAGTAGAATCAACCGATAATAAATTTATTACGCAGGTTATTCCAGGGATAGATTCTTCTGTTTTTAGTACGAAAAATTTTGGCGGAGCTAATATTTCTTATACTCTTAACACATCGAATAATAACAGGTATCCTACCAGGGGGATTAACTATCATATAGGATCATCTTACCTGGTTAATCTTAAAGATGGTAAAAGAAATTTTGTCAATCTGCATTCAAGTTTAAGCTTTTATTTCACTCCCTTTAAAGGAGTTACACTTGCTCACCGTACCGGTGCAGCAACAAATATCGGCGATTATGAATTTTACCAGGCAAATATCCGAGAACCATGGAGTCCCAATGCGACAGGCTGAATCTCGCCGCCAGGTCTGATGCTGCATCAAACGCATCTGCAGGCGGCAATGCCAGACAGATGGCGAAACGCCTGAAGATGTTGTGCGTATTCGCTGGGCGTGAGCTTTCCCATCTCGCGCCAGCGCCGGAGCTGCTGTGTGACTTCACCGAGAACCTGCCAGAGGAGCACGGTCGTGGGCATGCCCACATGCAATTGCTGCAACAATTGCTGGGCAATGAACTGCTTTCGCGGTTCATTGCGGTCGACCGAGTACAGAAGCACGTTGGAATCAACCGCGATCATGCCGCTCTTCACGAGTTGAATAGTTTCCTTCGGAGCCCTGAAATTGGACGTGTTCCAGATCTGCTCCAAGGCCGCCCAAGCTGCTACCCGTCTCGCAGGTTCGTCGGCCTCAAGGGTTTCCACCACAAGTCGCACCCGGGTGCTGTCCGAGAGCTCCACGCGCTCATCCGGTTGGAACACTCCATCCCTGAAGGTGGCTTGGACAACTTGAACCATCGTGACAATTCCTTCAATCCATGGCTGCAACAGTATAACCAACGGGGTGGCAAGAGACGATTGCGGTCGACCAGGACGGGTGACGAAATATCGAATCGGCGGGAAGTCGGTGGCCATCGGCGGCGCCCCTTCCGTCGGCGGTGCTTGCGGGTCTCGCCTCGTCCCCGTTGCGGGGGTGGCGGCGCGGGAAAGCGTGCGCATAACGAGGCCTGACGCGGAAGTTGATTCTCCTTCGCGTTGCACCGCCGACGGCACGACGGCGGCGGGGGGTGGGGCGGTGACAGGCGGCAGGGGGAGGCAGCGGACCACGGTATCAAGGCCGACGCTGGCCACGAGCACGGCCGCGATCACGGTCCGAGTTCCACCACAGTTCCCGGTTGAGCGCCCGGCGGCGGGGCGGTTGACGGCCAGATCGGCACCAGGGCGATGCGGCCGTTGACGCTGGGGTGCATCCAGCCGGGCTTGTTGCGGGATTTGTGGGCGATTTCGATGATGGTATCCAGCGCGGAGACGAAGACTTCCGTGCGGCCCCAGAACCGCGGGCACGGGGCTGGGGGCGGCAGGTTTTGTCTCTAATTTCGGTGCGGGTTTCGCCTCCACGATCCCGGCGGCGGCAGCTTCGGCGGCGGCGGCCTGCTCCGTGCTGTGGGGATAGTTGCCGGCGATGTACTCATCGAGCGTGAGCGGTTCCGGCGGAAAGAACGGGACGACATCTTCGGTGCCGTCCGCGGGCACTTCCATCGCCAGTGCCGCGGCGACCATGGCCTCGCTTCCCGGGTGCGCGGTGATTTCGCCGGCCATATGCCGGGCGGCGAACCAGTCGGCCGGTGCTCGAAGCGGTGGGCGATTTTCGGGAACAGAACACGAGAAGCCGCCGGCCATGGTCGACCGCCAGGTCGCCTGCGGGCTTCCTGGCCGACCCAGGGTAGCGGGCGGCGAACAGGTAGGCGGCCCAGTCGAGGGTGCCGGCGGCGGCGGCGAAGGTCGCCACCATCGAGATCAGGTACCACCAGATATGCCGGTGCACGCCGTGGCCGATCTCGTGGGCGAAGACGGCTTCGATCTGCCGATCGGTGAGGGTTTCGAGCAGGGCGTCGGTCATGAGGAAGGATAGCGGGAGAAGGGCAGGAATCCGAGGATCGCGGCGTTGGTGACGCCATTGTGGGTTTTCCAGAGCAGGATGTTGCGGAAGGCAGGTGGTGCTGTCTGGCCATGGCATCGAGGCGGGGGCCGCAGCGGGCCCCGAAGCGGCGTGGTGAGCCACACGCGTGTGATCAGCCAGGGCACCAGCAGGAACAGCACGGCGAGGCTGAATGGCCCGACGACCCATTCGGCCCAGGACCAGTACGGGGTGAGAAGCTTGCCGACCTCTTCGAGGATGCCGGCGGCGGCGAGGGGGAGCATGAGGTAGTAGTTGTGGCGGATCTGCATGGAGAGGTAGCGACCGAGGGGAGGCATTTCGTGGGCGGGCAGGCCTTGGCCGAGGCGATAGGGGAGTTGGCGGTGCCGCTGGGCAGCTTCGACGCCGTAGTAGCTGGCCCAGAAGGCGATCCAATCTAGGATGCCGGGGCGAGCATGGCGGCCTCGGGAATGAGGGGAATGTGCTTGAGGATGCGGGTGTGGTCGATGCGCCGTGGAGAATGCCGGGGATGCCCAGGACGTAGAGGTGCAGGGCGGTCAGGCCAATGGACGCCCACCGCGACCACGAGAGGATGCGGTCCATGCGGCCCATGATGAGGGTGGCGGAGGAGGAGGGCTGGTGCATCATCCGCATGGCGGCGGCCGCGGAGGGCGACGCCGACGACGAGCAGCAGATGGGAGAAGATGAAGGAAGCGACTACCATTCCCAGGGGAGTGCGAGCCGAACAGGCCGCCGCCGACGGCATCGGTGAGGCCCGGAACGCGGACCAGAAGCAACAGGAGGATGACCTGGAGCGGGGCCATGCCGTAAGGATATCGGGGGAAATGGGCAGCGGGCCGGCTGTTTGGGAATTTCCTGGGCGGTTTTTATCGGTGGGTGGGCTGAGGTTTGCGTTGGGGGCCAACTCGACCACATTTTGGGGGGCGATGATGCCACTTAAACAGGGTGATGTTGTTTTTTGGAAACAACCGGTGCGGTCGGCCAAGTCGCCCCAGGTCCCGTAATCGGTTCATTCCGAGATGGACTGCGTCAGGACTGGAAAAACGGGGGTGGACCCCCCTCGGCATATCTGAAAAATAACTTGAGCACAGTGGCATCCCCTTTG
>CAWDCB010000021.1:0-48691 GCA_963800635.1 uncultured Chitinophagaceae bacterium | reverse complement strand
GGTATTTTTATGTACATCTACTAACATTCATCGTATTGCTATCCCAGCTTAAAGTAAGATCGCCATAGGCACTTACAATCCGGTATAAACTTTCATATTGATCGTTATTACGAACCCTGGCATTGTTCAATGATAAAAGGCTGGGTAAATCCAATTCAGAACCTGTAGCGGTGAGCCGGCCATATTTTATATCACGCACTTCATTTCCGCCGCGCAATGTGGTATTAAATTTATCTGACCAATTCTTTTTAAAAGTTGCCATAACGATCGAATTCAGAATACGATTGCTGATGCGGTATTCATCAACAAAACCGAGTTCGTTGTCTTCGTGATCAATTTCACCAACTAATCCCAATGGCCCCGGCGCTGCATGCCTTCTAAAGTCAGTATAATAATCCATTCCAAATTTATAATCCACATCGAGCCAGGTGAAGGGCGAATACGTCATTGAAACATCGCCTATAATTCTGTTCACATTATCTTTATAGCGGTTACTGTAAGTTCCATAAATTGGATTGTTATTACCTGCCAGGTAGGTAAACATCGTTCCGTCAGGTTTTTTGTAATCTTTTACATTCCATCTTGGCGACCAGTAAGTAAGGCTTTCATTAAACCGGTCTGCATTTACACGCAGGCCGCCGGAATTAATAAAATAAACGGAAGGATTGAATTTAAATTTATTCCCAAATTTAAACTGCCCGCCCAACTTTCCTGATATGTTTTTATAGTCGGAAAATGGTATCGTGCCATTTTGTTTAAAGTAAGAAAAAGAAGAAGCTTAACAATGCATTTTCAGTACCACCTGAAAGAGAAAGGCTGTTTCGCATTTGGTTACCCTTTTGGTATCCCTGTGCATACTGATTATAAAGTTTGTCGGGATGTGTAGGATCTAAAGCTTTTGCTGCTTCCACAGTGGGGCCCCAACTTGGCCAGAAGCTTGTCGAATCATATACTCCGCCGAATCCCTGCGTATATTTTGCCTGAACATCAGGAAATTTATTTACTTCATCAATGCCATAGGTGTGGTAAAACTTACTTTCATGCTTCCTGCTTTGGCAGATTTGGTCGTGATCAGAACAACTCCATTTGAGCCTGCCTGGCCATAAAGAGCTGTAGCAGCCCCTCCACGTAAAACAGAAATACTTTCAACATCATCCGGATTAATATCGGAAGCCCTGTTTGATAATCCCCTGATCTCACCTGCATCATCTACCGTATTGGTGCTGTTGTCAATTAATATACCATCTATTACAAACAATGGCTGGTTGTTTCTATTCGGGTCTAATGATTTAATGCCGCGGATAATTATCCGCGAACCCTGTCCCGGAGCGCCGCCGCCGCTATTTATCTGTACGCCGGCCACTTTACCTTGCAAAGCATTTACTATGTTTGATTGTTTGCTGGCAACCAACTCATCTCCTTTTACTTCCTGCGCTGAATACCCTAATGCTTTCTTTTCGCGTTTAATGCCAAGGGCGGTTACGACTACTTCCGAAAGATTAATTGCATCTTTCAATACTATACTGTAAGATGATTGGTTGCCCAGGTTTATTTCTTTTGTTTCAAAATTAACTGATGAAATAACCAGCTTAGTATTGTTGCCTGATACCTTCATTGAAAAAGTTCCGTCATTATTTGCGGTAACTCCATTCTTTGTTCCTTTTTGTTGAACAGTAGCCAATGGTATAGGCTGGCCATTCTGATTGGTGACTGTACCTGAGATTTGGCGGCTTTGACAAAAAACAAATGAGGGGATTGCAAACAGCAACCATAATAAAAAAGTAAATTTTCTCATGAGCGGTTGTTTAAAGGTTAAGACTATTTCTTACATCAAATATATTAGACAACCTCAATTAAAACAATGCTGCAAAAAAAGTTTTCCACGATATTTTGGAAGGAAAAAATACTGCAAAAAATATGGAAATGATTGTTCCTGAATAAAATCTCAGGTTTTATACCTATTATTTTGGGCGCTACTACCTGCTCATGGTGAAGGGAATTATACATTGACTTTTTAGGGCAAACAAGATTCAATGAATCTATACGTAAGAGAAAAGTCGAGCTGGTACTTACTTATAGTTTAATGACTTATCCGTCCTACGCTCCTTAAGACCACCAAATATTAGGCTGTGATGCAAATAATCACCATCTTACTTATACAGTTCACTTGTGAATAAACCCATCCCTTTTTCTGAAAAATAAAAAAGGCCTCCTTTTAAGACAGCCTCTTTTTTCTTTTAGTGTAAAAGCTATCCTTATAATCAGGTTACGATTTGTTTCAACGAATGGGTAATTATAATTTATCCGTTAAGGATTGCGGCGCCAATATTGATTAACTGTCAACCCCATTTACCTCGTTCATTTTATTCTGATTATTTTGCATATAAAATAGGTTATGGAAGGAGAATCAACAAATCAATCAGAAATAGCAAAGAGTGAAACTTTACCGGCGGCAAAAGAAAAAACGCTGAGGCCGGAGGTGATTACTGTACGAACCTGGAAGGAATATCTTGGTGAATCATTGCTGATTGTCTTCAGTGTTCTCTTTGCTTTATTGCTGACGGAGATATTTAATAATATTCATGAAAAACAACATACCCGTGAAATATTAAATGCTGTGCGAACCGAATTGATGGATAACATGCATCGGGAACAGGAACAGTATCAATATCATTGGAAAGTATTAAAAAATATTGATTCAGCTCTTACCCATCCAGCATTTCAGGAGAAATTCATCAATAACGATATCTTAAACCTCGAAAGCACTGTAGCTCCGCATGGAGTTACTTATCGCGATCTGAATGATGTGGCATGGCAGGTAGCCAGGCAGGATAATATTTTTTCTAAAATTGATCTTAGTGATTATAGAATACTTACTGATATTTATGATCAACAGGCACGAATTACAAAAGTAGAAGAGCAGATCGGAAATCTTTTACTTTCCCGGGAATCAAGAACCGCCGCTGATAACCGCATTACCTTAATTTTAATGAAAGACAATTATCATGAGTGGGCCGTAGACAGGGTACCCTATTTAATGACAAATTATAAAAAAGCCATCGACGCACTGGAAAAATATAAATAGTAAGTTCAAACCTCCGGTTTAATGCTCTGAACGTTCAACCTTTAACCTTGAACCTTCAACCTTCAATAGTTAGTATTGTTTTGCCCATGCATCCATCTTGCTTTCCATTACATCAAGCGGCATTACCCCATCTTTTAATAACTCATCATGAAACGCTGCCAGGTTGAACTTATCACCCAACTGTTTTGTATATTTTTCCCTGAGTTCTCTTATTTTTAATGCACCAATTTTATAACTGAGCGCCTGGCCGGGAATTGCCATATAACGCTCTATTTCTGCGGTGGCTCCCTGTTCGCTGATCGCTTCGTTTTCCATCATGTATTTAATCGCTTCTTCTCTTGTCATTCCCTTTAAATGCATTCCCACATCGACTACCAAGCGGATGGCTCTGTGGATTTCGTCGCCTAATGCGCCCATATATTGATAAGGGTCGGTATATAGTCCCAATTCTTTTCCTAAGGACTCACAATACAATGCCCATCCCTCACCCATAGCCCCATACCAGGCAAACCGCCTGAACGCGGGCAGGCTTTCATTCTCCTGTTGTAAAGATATCTGGTAGTGATGCCCGGGTATTGCTTCATGTAAAAAAAGCGATTCCATTCCGGAGGTAATATTGAAATGGCTCGCATCTAAAATAGGAACGTAAAAAATCCCCGGCCTGCGTTCCATCGGCTGAGCCCTGGTTATATTCTGCACTGGCGCTGGCAGCACGAAAAGCTTCAGTCTGCCTTATTTCAAAAGGAGTCTTCGGCGTACGCCCAAACATTTTTTTAAGATTCGGATCAATCCGTTTTTGAATATTTCTGAAAGCGTTCAAAACCTCTTCGGGAGTTTTGTAAGGCATAAATTTTTTATCGGTTTTCATGTATTCAAAAAATGAGGGCAGGTCTCCTTTAAATCCTGTTTCATTCTTAATTGTTTCCATCTCATTTCTTATCCGCTTTACTTCGGCAAGGCCGGTGTTATAAATTTCATCAGGCGTCTTATCAGTAGTAGTCCAGTACCTTATTAAATATTTATATATTTTTTCACCATTAGGCAATGCATTAAATCCCGTTGAAGTTCTTGCTGCAGGCATGTATTCATTTTTTAGAAAGGCGGCCAGCTTTTTATAAGATGGAATAATGTAGTTATTAATGGCCGCAACATATTTCTCATATAGTTGGGTTTTTAATGAACCAGGAAAGTCCGCACGGAAATTTCTTTACGGGGCCATAAAAAATATTCCTGGAAGTATCACTGGTTGTCATCGCCTCCATTTGCGGGATCATCTTTACTACCAATGCTTTTGGCAAAACATAACCGGCTTCAATCCCTTTTCTAAACTGGGCGATTGCAGTATCGCTCCAGGTAGAAAATTGCTTCATCCGGTTAAGCCAGTCATTATAATCTTTTTCCGTTTTAAAGGGCTGAACTCCCTGGCCCGAACCCAACTGGCCCATTGTAATAGGCAATCCCCAGAATTGCTGAAATGGAATATAATAACCAAGCCATTCCGCCAGGATCTGCTATGCCCAGATCCTAACGCCTCTAATTGCATTTTCATTTCCCTGTCGAAAATTCTGTAACTGATCAGGTCGTTGTCGTTAAGTTTTGAAGTATCATATTTTTCTACAGCGGCCAAATAAGATGAATAAAAATTATGCAATGTATCTATGTAAGCGTCGGTAATATTTATTGGCAAAAGATCATTGTATCTGTTGTCGCCGTTTTGCGTGGCTTCCAACGGATATAACTTTAATCTTTCTTCATAATAAGTATCAAACATTTTATTGAGATCAGGATTACTTTCCTTTTTTAGTGCCGGAGTACTTGCCTTCTTTGCAGGATAACATATCAAATAAAATCAAAGTAAAAAAAATATTTGCTTCATCTCAATAATTTATAGCCACTAAAGCTAAGAATAATTAAGTTTCCCGTAGTTTATAAGCCAGAGTTCAACTGCATTGAGGACCTTGAATAAAAAAAAATGATACCTAACTTTGCAAGTATTACTATTAACTAATTATAACTAACTAATTAATGACCAATTTAACCATTTAACTAATCGACAATTCACAATTCCGTATATGTCATCTCACAAAAAAATAAATCCCTTTTCAAAACAAAACAATGATACCGGTTTTGCGGGTAACACCAATGATGTAGGTGGCCGCTTTATCAATAAAGACGGAAGTTATAACCTGGTAAAAGAGGGAATGCCTTTTGCGAAAAGATTTAGCATGTTCCATGACATGCTCAACCTGCCCTTGTGGAAGTTCATTGTGGTAATCTTTCTTTTTTTCGTGGCTATCAATTTTATTTTTACTTTAATTTTTCTTTTGATCGGGCCGCAACAACTTGATGGATTAACAAGCGGCGGCATGTGGAAAAAATCAAGGGAAATATTTTATTTCAGCACCCAAACATTTACTACCGTTGGTTATGGCCATGTGAATCCCGTTGGAGATGGCGCTAATATTGTTGCAGCCATTGAAGCTTTAACGGGTTTCCTGTCTCTTGCCATTGCCACAGGCCTTATTTACGGCCGGTTTTCTAAACCCAGGAGTTACCTTGCTTTCAGTGACCATGCACTTATAAGCCCGTACAAGGATGCGAGCGGCCTCATGTTTCGCTTTGCGGCTTTTAAAGATAAGCATGCACTCACCGATCTTGAAATAAGGGTTAATGCAGGTATGCTTGTTGTTGAAGGCCAAACACCCGGTTATAAATACTTTTACTTATCCTGGAAAGGACCAGGGTTGAAAGCATGCCCATGAGCTGGACTGTAGTACATCCGATAGATGAAAACAGCCCTTTCCATGGCTTTACAGAAGAGGATATGAAAACTGCCGACGTAGAATTATATGTAACGCTTCGTGGATTTGATGATGTGTTTTCAAACTATGTACAGCAAAGAACTTCTTATACTTTCAATGAAATATTTTTTAACCGGAAATTTGTGCCTATGTACCGCGAAAGTGATGATGGAAAGACCACGATTCTCGAACTCCACAAGCTAAATATTCATGACGGCCTTTGAGATAATGCGGGACTACGTTCTATTGGTTGTTTTGCGAATAAGATGACCATTGCATAAGCATATTCCACATAGGATCTCAGATTGTTTAATAAGTTTAGTCTATATGTAAAAGTTCCGGTGCAGTAAGTTCAGGACGTTCTCTAAACGACTAATTTTATAAACCTTCTATTCCTGCATTAATTGAGTTGGAAGCTATCACCCTGGGTGTAAATACTCATGCGTATATCATTAAATTTTATATAGCCTTGCGGAGAAATTTTTAGATTTTCTGGCTTTGAAAAAAGAATTACCTGGCTTTCACCCGCAACCTTTACATTTTTGCCATGTACAATAATAGCAGTTGCTTCGTTGATGCCAATGCATGGTAAACCAGGATATTTGGCCAATGCCGATAGCAAACGGTTATACCGGCTGCGCGCAATAAAATGCTGGTCAACTATTGCTGAAGTCAGGAGCCCGAGCCCCTCCTCTATTTCAATATTACCCGCACGCAATTCCCTGAATGTTTCATGATAAGTTGTATCGCCAAGAAGATGATTACCTGTTATCATATGGCTGCTCATCATAGCCGCGCCTGCACTCGTGCCCGCTACGGTTGCCCCTCTATTATATGCCTCGAGAATTACTTTTTGTATCGGCGTATGAAGTACAACACTCATAAAACGGCTTTGATCGCCACCTGTTATAAAGATTAATTTGGCATGCCGCAAAGAATCAAGCCATACTTTGTTTGAAGTATCCTTTTTTGAAAAGTTCAAATTTGCTATGGTATTGTTGCAGGCTTTTTCTAATTCACTTTTTATATAATAATACGCTGTATCTGGTTCTTCCGTTGCCATAGGCAGCACCACTATATAATCTTTTGCAGAAAGTTGTGCCGTAGAAAGCAGCGTTTGAATAAGTTGCGGTGAACGGTCGCCACCGCCTATTATAAACAGGTTGCCCTTTGCCTGGCCAAATGAATACAGGCACACAAAATAGAGAACGCATGTAAAAAAAAACTTGTGTTTCATCATATTTCTGGATTTTACTTTTCCAATTATTCCCACAACATGGTTATAAATCGAAAATAAATTATAACCATTTCTTTCGCTTAAACCAAAAGTAAATAATAACTGTTACGATCGCCATAAAACCGAGCACTGCCGGATAACCCCACCTTTTATCCAGCTCAGGCATAAACTTAAAGTTCATTCCATATATGCCCACAATAAAAGTAAGGGGCATAAAAAAAACGGAAAAGACGGTAAGTATACGCATTACTTCATTGGTGCGTTTAGCGGCAAACGACATGCTAAGATTCATCAGGTTATTTACATCATCAAGTATCTGGCCGTACAAGGTGAGCATCTTAAGATGCTGGTCCCTCATGTCGCGAACAGATGATTTTTCTCCTTTTTGCGGATGCTGGTGATTGATAGGCTCCGACATCAGCATAAGTACTTTATGGGAAGCGGAAGCCTGGCGCTTTATAAAGTATAATGCCTGCATTTGATCATCGCTCGTTTTTTTAAGCATTACCTCAGACTCATAAAAGTCAACCCTCTCGGAAAGCTTGTCAGCCGGATCATCAAATGTTTCCAGTGTATTCCATATAATTTTTACGAGCAGGTCTATTATTGATGAACAGTCTTTTGATTCTTTAGCCTTTTGGCTTATCCTGTCTAAAAAAGGAGTTTGTGCTTTATGAATAGTGATAATAAACTGATCAGTATAGAAGATGGCGATTTTATTGGTAAGGTCCTGTATAGTTACTTCACTATTGGTCTGATTCATGGGAATAAAACCTCAGGATAAGAAAATGAACATCATCAACGAACTCATATTTAGGTAAATGTTCGGGTTGCATGCAATCACGCGCTGTATGATGATTTAGCCCGTATTTTTTGCTTAATTCTTCCATCTCAGCCACTGATGGATCGAGTACATCGATCCACTTAATTCCTGCACATACCTGGTATTCTTTTTCTGGCATTTGTTTTTGTTAACAGCAAAACAATATATTTTTTTCCAATAGCGGTATGACTTTCTATCGATTGAAATGAATCGGTTACCCGTTTGTCGCCGCTTCCCGTTTTTTAATATTCTCCTGTTGCACCACCGCCCCCGCCACTGCCTCCGCCATATAAACCATCACTTTTTACGACGGGTTGTTTGTTAAAGGTCTCCGCAATTATTAATGCTTCTATATTTAATGTTTCTCTTTTCCCCTGGTGCATATCGCGGGATGTGAAACCTGATCTTGGCGTTGCGAGGTATCTTATTAAAAAATAGCTTAGTGCAATCAATGTTATGCCTGCGATAAGCATTTCCGTTTCTACGGTTAAAATGGTATAATAATATTTGACAGTAAAAATAGTTGCGGCTATTAAGCCCAAGCCTGTTCTCAGTACGAGTAAATCTTTTTTCAGCACACCATATATAATATACACCGGGGGCATTACGAATGTTAAGACCCAGAAAAGCCATCCGGCAGGAACAGCATCATTTAATGCCAACCCTGAATTAAACATTTGATTACCTAATTCCTTCACAACAAAATAATTTCCGGAAGCATAAAACGTAAGCAGCGTCAATAACATAACTGCTTTGAAGCAAAACCGGTACATGAATGTTTTACTGTTGATCAATTTTTTTATCACGAAATAAACCAACGCTGATACAGCCATCATTATAAATGGCGCCGTGGATTTGGCAATATCGCCTAACCTTATATAACTAAGGAAAATAACTGCAAAAAAGCAACAATAAAAAACCGATGCCATAAACGCATCAGTAAACCGGATGCTCATCCATAGCGCAATAACCATTACAACGGCAATGATAGCCAACAATGGGACTTGAAGATCAGAAACAAAAAAACAGCTGACCAAAAATATTACTCCCAGTACCATCAATATATTATCGACTCCTGCATTATAATATCCTTTTCGCTGTATAAAAAGCTCCAGGCTAATATAGCAAGAGATAGCAAGAAAAATTAACAATCCAATCATGCCACTCGTGCCTGATGCTGAAAATAAAAGGAACATCAACAATCCCGAAAAAAAGACCGCTACTATTGTTAGCAGGCCCAGCGCAAGGCGTATAAAATAATTGGGGGTATATAATTTATTGGGGTATGCTTTTAATATGTTGGTATAGCTGTCAACACTTATACAGGAAGATTGCATGGCATTTGTAGCCTGCTCATCAACATACTTGTTGTACAAATCATTATACTTGTAAGCCTGCATTTCTTTTAAAGATATTATTATAGTGAATAAAAAGCCTTATCAAACCAATTCCGGAAATTATAAAATAAATGATTCCCAGGTAAACAGGGGCCATATCCAAACCGGTAAAGAAAAGCATTTGAATTATTACATAGCTCAACCCTATATAGGCATACAATAATGTAACAACCATAAAATAAAAAGAACTCTCTCTTATAGCATTTTTAAAAAACAAGAAGCTTACAACTGCCAGTACTATAAACCACAAAAGATTAATGTTGCCGTTATAAAACACCATTGAGAGCAGGGAAATGAATAAAATATGCGCTCCGAAATTTCTATACGTAAAAGCAAAATGAGCCTTAATATTTTTATACCGGCTCAAAAAAGATACAGCCACAAGCAATACGCCAACAAGCAAACCTACATACATAATATGGGTACTATTGAAATCATTATCTCTTAAAATTCGTGTAGGAGTTATTGAAATGCCTGCCCAGGCGGCGAAATTGGTTATAGCAAGGCTCAGCACACCAAGGTGATCAAAATAATAAGCAGCAATAAATAACAGCATCATAGGAATAAACAGGGCAAGCCCCAGGCGGTTGCCAAATACATTGTATTCGTATTGAATGTACCCTGTAAAAGTGAGTAGCAACAAACATCCCAACAGCAATACATAGTCAAACCAAATGTTGGGCGATTCAACTTTTTGATTAGTATACCCTTTTGAATTTTTGATACAATACCCAAAGCAGGCAATAGTTGCAGCTCCAATAATTACCAGCATCGCCTGATGGCCAATAGTATCGATATTTTTATATATCAATATACCAATTGCAGTAGTAACTAAAACAATGCCCAGGTATAATAAAGCCCGCAAATCCCAATGTACAGATAAGGGCTTGTTCTTTTTGTAGTTTTATATTATTAAGCTCCTGTTCGTTGATTAGCTCTTCATGAAACAGTTTGGTAAATAAAGAGATATCCATTTTTGAAATATATCATTATTAAAGCAGTTAAAAACATTAATCTGATTCTTTTTTAGTAATCCTCTGTAACAGAACTCTACTTTGCTCCGGGAGGACAATGTTGCCGTAAATAATTCGTGTATAAAGTTTGCAGATGCTCCCGTGGTACCTTCACCTTCAAAAATCCCATGCGAGCGGTTGGGATATGGCATAAACTGGAATTGCTTGTTATATTTTATTAATTCATTCAGTAACATTTCTGCATTTTGATAATGCACATTATCATCGCCCGTGCCATGAATATATAGCAAATTTCCCTTTAGATTTTTTGCATAAGTAATGGGCGAGCCTTTGATAAAATCTTCCCTGTTTTCCTGCGGCAACCCCATGTAACGCTCCTGGTAAATATTATCATAAGTAAGTTCATTGCCTACGGCTGCAATGGCAATACCGGTTTTATAAATTTCAGGATATTGAAACATCAGATTCAGTGTTGCAGAACCTCCTCCGCTCCAGCCCCATACTGCAATTCGTCGAAGTATCCACATAAGGCTTCTTCAAAATTTCTTTTGCAGCCATTGCCTGGTCACGGATGTTAACCAATCCAATTTTATGAAAAATTGCTTTTCTCCAGGCCCGTCCTTTTGGCACAGGAGTGCCGCGATTATCAATTGAAATATAGATATAGCCATCATCTGCGAGGCTTCCCTTGTATAAAAAATTATTCGCCGTTCCGAAAACATCTTTCACATTCTGTCCCCACGGCTCGGTATACACATAAAATAAAACCGGGTATTTTTTTGTTGAATCGAAATTTGTTGGCTTTACCATCCATGCATCCATCGAAATACCTTCTTCGGTTTTTATAGTAAAGAATTCAATATTTGATTTTGAGGAATCAGCTTTTTGAATTGCGTTATATACTTTATGGCCATCCAATGCTGAATGGTCGGGCAAAGAAATCCATTCATCTGTACCAGGCGTATAATAATTGGAAAAGGTATGAAAAGCAAACTTTGCGTGCGGTGAAACATCATACTCATGCGTTCCGTTCTGATTTAGCGGGCTAACACGCTCCGCCTTTCCTTTACCATCGAGTTTTGTCCTGTATAAATATTGCTGCGTAGCATTTTGAGGTGAGGCCTCAAAATATATATAATTATTTTTTTCATCGATCGCATTTATCTTCATTACATCATAGTTACCGACAGTTACCAACTTTTCCTTTCCGTCGCGGCTCACTCTGTATAAATGCCGCCAGCCATCTTTTTCAGTTGCCCATAAAAATTCTTTGCCATTATTGAGCCAGTCCCATCCGCCATAAGAATAGTCTTCATCCCACAGGGGCAGAATATCAATCCATGCCGAATCTTTTTCCTCGTAGATCGTTTTTGAATTTCCTGTTGCCGCATTGCAAAGCATAAGATCGCTTGTATTTTGCTTCCGGTTGAGATGCTGGATGATGAGTTCATTACTATTTGCGGCCCATTCCATTCGTGGAACATAAGATTGTAAAACAGGATCTGTGGGGATATTCATCCACGTGGTTTTTGCATTTGAAATATCTACCACGCCAATTTTAAAAGGTGATGGCGGCTCGCCCGCAATAGGATATACCACCGGTTTTACAAAAGGATAAATAGAATCGGTATTATCAAGCATCAGGTAATCCTTTGTATTTTTTGCATCCATTTGCCAATAGGCAATTTGCCTGCCGTCGGGACTCCATCGAAATCCATCCCTGCAAAAAAATTCTTCCTCATAAGCCCAGTCGAACGTGCCGTTTATTAATTCGCGCGTTCCACCCGTGGTAAGTTGATCAGCTTTACCACTCCCTACATCCTCAACATAAATATTATACTCACTTACATAAGCAACTTTTTTGCCGTCAGGCGAAAACTTTGCAAACATTAATGAAGATTCGGGCCTTCCACTGCCGAGCTTTTTTAGTGTATGGCTACCTATGTCAATTACCCAGTAATCACCACGCGTATCATAACGCCATACACGCTTTGAGTTGGTATAAATAAGAACTTTATTGCCATCATCCGAAAAAAAATAATTACGAACATGCAAAGGCACTGAAGCGCCAGTTGGTGTTAATTGTTCCTTCGTTATAATGACATTGGATTTTGAGGAAGCGGGATCGGTTTGTACTATTTGATTGTCCTTGGATTGATAGTAGCTAGTTCCATCTTTTGACCAATGAATACCGCCGGGTGGCTGGGTGGCTGCCACGAATGAAATAAGAGAAAAAACAGACAAGAAAGTAATTCGTACTGACACCATAAAGTTATTTTAAGAAGTGAAAATAAATATTATCAATGAATAATGCTTTTGTTATTTTAGCTGGTTAGCAGGCAACTTTATAACCATAGCAGGCCGTTCAGTGCAGCCTGCAAATTTATAAGTTACTAACTAACAACACATGTTTCCAATTCTTGATACAGCCGGTGCAGTTGAGTGTCAAAGGTTACTTCCTATGCTTTCATCGGAAACTTTTCCAGGTTGGTTTAAGCATAAATAATATCAGCCCGGTAGTATTTACAGGTGTGCTATTTGCCGGAAAGCCAGTGAAGTAGTTTTATATGCCGCTGCATGATAAACAAATTTATTCCTTCTGTTTAGCGGCCGTCGCCAGTTACAATGGTTTCAAAACGCACGCGATACGCCTATAGCGATTGCGATATTTATTTTTTCTCTTCTGTAATACCTTCAAACAATAAGTTTACACCCGGATCCATCAGAGTGGAGGTTGGCTCAAATTTTACAGGAATTGAAATGTTCGTGATTTTGCTTCTGATGTCAATGGTTCTAATAATAGAATCGTGCGCCCCCTGGATAGCCAGTTGTAAAGGAAATTGAAACAGGAAATCCTGGGTTTGATTAATCTTTAGAGTAAGTAATTTTTTGGAAGACGCATATTTCCACTCTGTATGTAATATAGGATAACCCGGTGTATACAACCACTCCTTAAAAAAAGTCTGCAGATTCTGTTTGCTCGCTTTCTCCATTACCTGCCTGAAATTATCAGTAGATGCATTCTTGCCCTTATACATATGATAGTATGATCTCATTCCTTGTTGAAAAACAAGATCACCAAGTTTCCTTCTCAACATATGCAACACCCAGCCCCCTTTTTCATACGAATTAGCATTTAATAATTGCAGCAGGTCGTTGGCCGAAGACGTATCGACAATGGGCGTTCGCCGCTTTCTATAAAACGCCGTTACTTTGTCCCTGTCAACCCGCATTCGCCTTTTTAATGTATCAACGCCATATGTGTTTTCGAAATATAAATGTGTCATGTAGGTTGCAAATCCTTCACTTAGCCATACATGTGGCCAGTCTGTCTCCGATGCTTCATCACCAAACCATTGGTGAGCCATTTCATGTGCAAACAGGGCTTCTCTTCGTGTATAATCTGCGGCTAAAGGCAAGTTTGTCATAACAGAATTTTCATAGTAGAAAATATTACCCGCATTTTCCATTCCACCAAACTTTGTTTTGGATTGCACATTGGCTAATTTTTTATAAGGATATGGGCCAATGTAGTTAATATAAAACGGAAGAATGTTTTTTGAGATCGCATATTGTGCAAAGCCACTATCCCTGTTTTCGGGGAAGACCCACGTCGTAACCGGTATATTTTTTATTTCTGCTACAAGCTGTATGGCAAAATCTGCAACGCCTATTACCATTACTTTAGTCGGCAAAACAAGGTCTTCTTTCCAATGGGTGAGTTTTAAATGGTTAGGTAGATTGGATTGTTCAACGAGAGTACCATTTGCAATTACCTTGTAGTGATCCGGTGCGGTGACAATGAATTCAACTGATGCTTTATCTGCAGGATGATCATTACAAGGTATCCAATTGTGCGCACGATTGGGCCAGTTGTCGGCAAAGAAGGTACGATCACCAAACTTATTTTGACTGATGATAAGGCCATCTGCCGGTATACCTTCATAATTTACACTGATATTTTTTACAGCATTCAAAAGTAAAGTATCATCAAAATAAATTTTCAGATGATCTTTATCCTGCATAAATTTTAAATCTCTGTTATTTTCCGAAACTTGCATTACTTTCATTCCTTTCCCCGTTGAATCATCCGGCCCTGTCAAATCAAGAGACACTATTTTACCGGCTTCTTTTACTTTAACAGTGATACCTGCTTTTCCCACCACTATATTATTGCTGTCATTCAGGGAAATCTCAAAACGATAATGCTGAATGTCTATAGCTTTATTTTGAGCGTAGGCTGTATGAGAGGCTATCATTGCAAGAAATAAAACTAAGCCGACCCGGTGACTGCCGTATAAAGATTTTTGTGTTGGCAGAATTTTCAGTAAAATGAAAACAAAATTTTTCATACTATTAATTTTCGTATTTGCATCACGTCACTTTTCACAATAAGATTGTAATTTAGCTACAGTGTATCATTGTATTATTTAAGCACCAGGCAAACGCAGCAGGCCAAATTTCGAAAATTATTTTTAACTTAGTAATAAGTACGCGGCAGTAGCTCAGTTGGTAGAGCATTAGCTTCCCAAGCTAAGGGTCGAGAGTTCGAATCTCTTTTGCCGCTCATAAGCACACACTGGCTAATTATAACTGCGTTGTACAAATCACACTCTTTTGCCCCATTGACTTAATGACCTGAAGTTGACGATCGCTTCATTCACCATACACATAAATAGCTCCATCATTGAATTGCCGCAGCAGTTTCATTTTTTTTACCCTGATAATAAAATCCAGGCTGAGGAGATCGGGATTATCTCCATCATCAAACCAAACCATGTAACAATGAGGATCATTTAAAAATTCCTGTACTCCGGGATAGAATTCTTTTGTTGGCAGGAATTTACCCGGCCTGCCAGTAAAAAAATAAACAGCATCATATGCATTCGAATAGATGGTATAGCCCTTTTTAAATGGAAGAGAATTTTTTTGAATGTATTGCACGGTCTCCGAATATTTCCACTGATTCTCTGTGTAACCTGGTATTCCGGCATCTTTCACGCCATCCCATGTTTCATAATCTGCTGCAAGTTGGCCATACTGGAAACTCACAAAAAGGATACATCCGAATAGCATCAGCCACCTCTTATTTAGCCGGCCAATTCTGCGCGAAAAAGAAACCATCCAGGAACTGCAACTCCATAGCAATGGGATAAAAGCCGGAGAAATGAACCTGCTGTTTAGGGTTTCAAATCTTGATATACTCGCGGTTATTACCATAAACAATAAATAGAAGAGTGCAAAGGCCGCAGCCATATTTTCATAGGTCGTCAAACGCTTCCTGCGCAACAATTGCCACAGGCAGATCATAGTAAGTACCAAAATTAAAATCACAGCGAACCATCCTGCTTTATTGTAATGGTCATCAAAAAAAGGCATCCAGTCATAGAATACAGAACCAATATCGTGCAAATTGAGTTTGAGGCTAGTCAGTGATTTTTCGCGGTTACCAGTCGTTGTACCATTGACAGTAAAGTTCCGTGCAAGATTAATAATTAGCAATAATGGGCTTATTGCTGAAAATAATACGAGGTCTGTCAGCTTCTTCCGCAACGGCAGTTTCATATCCACTAACAATAAAATTGCACCGGTTCCTATAATGGTAACTCCTGCATACCGCGTCACGGACGCTAAGCAGGCAATCATTGCTGCAGCAATCAATGTCTTGCGGGAATAAGATTTAAAATAAGCGTGTAGCACCATGATAAAAAGCAGCAGCCACAAGATAAAAAGCGTTTCGGACCACACCATAGAATATACTTCCAGTAAAGCGGGGCTTAATACGATACAACTCAGTATTGCTCTTTTATACCATTTTGATGCGTATGAAAACTGATCCATGATGTAGCCGGACGTATAGATAACAAGAGCAAAAAGCAAGGCATTTAATACGGGAGCAAATACAAATGGCTTTAATCCCGTTAGTAGCATAACGCAACTAAGAAAGAAAGGATAAAACGCTGGGAACTCTACGACAGCATTGTGCGTGTAATCTGCAAGCCTGCCGTTTGCACATATATTTTCTGCTGCAGTTGAATATACCATGCCATCAGGACAAACGCCGATCCCACTGTGCCTCGTAAATAAATAGATAATAAAAAAGCCTGCTACAGCGGCTAATAAGCTATCAATGTTCTTGTTAAAAATTGAAAATTGAAACATGTATCCAGGGTTGAGAAACCAATGCAATATAAAATAAAGTGAACTAGTTCGTGTCAAGTATGAAATGCCGCAAAATGATAACACGAATTTTTTAACGAATTACACGAATTATAGAACGAGAGAAATTCGTGTAATTCGTGTTTTGTAATTCGTGTATTATAATTCGTGTAAAAATTAAGCGACATAATACAATTGACATAACACTAGTTTAAAATTCTTAACCGGTGGAGTTGTTCTCAGGGTAATATCTAACTTAAGAGGTTTAATCCGGCTATCACGCCGTGATTATTAATTATGAAATATTTTTAACTGAATTTTTGAAATTGTGGAGCCGATATTATTGATTGCTATCACAAACCCCGTTTGAATTTTTCATTTATTATCGTACTATCTTTATAACGTTATTGAAAGTCAATCGCGGGTTGTCGGTGATAACTGGTGTTACGTTAGTTAGCAAGCTACGCTTCGAACATGAGATGCCACCGGTATTGCGAGCTACAGCTATTCACCACTGACAATTCACGATTAACGTCACATTAGCCGGATTTACAGATTACCGGTGACAACTTATATCAAGGCGCAGTTTTATAATTGAAACATAACATCTATTCACCACACTCTTAAAACCGTCCGATGAAAAGGAATATTTTTTTGCGTCTTCATCTAATGCTATCCTGCTTTTTGACTGTTTTTTGTACAACTACGATGATGGCGCAATCGGGAGGCAACGCGCCTGTTAAGATGGCCGTCGCGGGGATTACACATGGACATGTTGCCTGGATATTAAGCAGGAAGAAGCAAGACGTGATACTGGCAGGCATCTATGAACCTGACAATGAACTTGCGCAACGCTATGCCAAAAAGTATGGTTTCAATGTCAACTTAATATATAATAATCTTGATAAGATGCTTGACGCCGTAAAACCGGAAGCAGTCGTGGCCTTCGGTTCTATTTATGAGCACATGGCAGTAGTGGAAGCCTGCGCGCCACGCCATATAAGTGTAATGGTAGAAAAGCCGCTGGCCACCACTTTGCAACAGGCCTTAAAAATGGAAGCGCTGGCGAATAAATATAACATACAACTGCTTACCGATTTTGAAACATCCTGGTATCCTTCCACCGAAAAATCTTATGAGCTGGTAAATGACAGTAACTATGCCGGCAATATAAAAAAAGTAGTGATTCACGACGGGCACCAGGGCCCCAAAGAAATTGGAGTGAATAAAGAATTTTTTAACTGGCTTACGGATCCAATTCAAAATGGGGGCGGCGCGTTGATGGATTTTGGATGTTATGGAGCGAACCTTATGACGTATTTAATGCATGGGCAGCAACCCCTTTCGGTAACCGCGGTTACACAACATTTTAAACCGGATATTTATCCAAAGGTAGATGACGAAGCTACCATTATTGTAAGTTATCCCAGCGCGCAATGTATCATACAAGCTTCATGGAACTGGCCGTTTGGCAGAAAAGATATGGAAATATATGGCGAAAAGGGGTATGTTATTTCGGTTAACAACACTAACATGCGGCTGAGGGCACAGCCCGATAGTGTTGAGCATAGCGTGCAGGTAACTGCGGCCGGCGTTGCGGTATATACTGATCCTTTCTCCTACTTCGCCGACGTGATTCGCAATAAAATATCGGTACCTGAAAACGGTCTCTATGCCTTACGAACAAATGTAACCGTCGTCCGCATACTCGAAGCTGCAAGGGAATCAGCAAAAACAGGAAAAACTATCTATTTAAAAAAGTAATCTAGAAGTAAACACTTTGACAACCTTATATACTTAACTTAAACTTGTATTTTTTAACTGGCGATTTTTTAAATAAAGCATTTTAATATAATTTTTCCCATGCAGCTGCCTTACTGCATTCAGGTTCAACGTCATCCTTTTTTTACCATCTGTCTTTAAAAAATCCTTTATTTTTTTCACATTAAGCTCAGTAAAATACTGTACAGGTATTTGCCTGCCTTCAAAAACTTTGTATACCTCCTTGCCCCTGGCATTTATGGTTTTTACCATGTAATGATTGTCCTGCAGCAAGAGCCATATAAGGTCCTTTTGTTTTTTAGTCATGATAAAATGGTGATTAAAATATCAAAGAGGAAGCAATTCCAGGTAAAAGATAATTATTTTTAATAATCATCCATTAGAAGGTATTCATATTAAGATGAAATGTTTCTCGCCTCACCATTTACATTTCTACCTTTTTTGTTGGATCAATAGCCATCCATAAAATACAGCCGGCAAGCATTACAAATGCCACTACAAAAAGCGGATAGTTAAAACTGCGTGTTACATCTGCTATTTTACCAAACATCAGCGCCAGGAAAAAAGCACCCATTTGCCCAAAAAAATTCATGGCGCCGGTAACTGTTCCGGCATTATTGCGCCCTATATCAGAACAAACCGCATAGGACACCATCACACCAAAAGAGAAAAAACCATTTGCTGCAATAAGGCAGTAAGCGCTGACATTATTACCCGGTGAAAGCGCTGCAAAAAAAATCATCAATCCACACATGCCCAGCCCGGTCATGCCAATAAAACGTCGGCCGAACCGTAGCCCTTTTCTTTTAACAATCATATCCCCTACATAGCCACCTGCCAGGAAGCCAATGATGCCAATAATAAACAGGGTGAAAATAATCGGACGGGTTTCTTTTTCAGAAAAATGCCGGCCTTCCTGCAAATAAACGGGCATCCATGCAACAAAAAAATAATTCGCCCACTGGCAGCAGAAATACATAAACATTAATGCCCACAATGTCCTGTTCTTAAAAATAACCTTAAATGGAATACGATGCTGTTCTACACTAAACCGGCAATTATTTTCGATATATTGAACTTCTTCCTGAGATATATTACGCATCTGCGATGGAGAATCCCGGAACCAAAAAAAACAACACAAAACCCATATTATACCAATAAGTGCATTTACATAAAATGGCATATGCCAGCCATAAGAAACTGCCACGGGAATGATGATGAGCGGCGCAATGGCAGAGCCGATCTGGGACCCGATACCTACCCACATCAATGCGCGCCCCGTTTCATTTACAGGAAACCAGCGCGATATTGTGATTAAACAATTGGGATATGTGCCTGATTCTCCCACACCAAACAAAAAGCGCACAACTATCAACGACACAAGGCCGGTTGCCAGACCTGTTAGTGCGGTGAATAATGACCACCACAAAACAATCCGGATAAAAACAGCACGGGGGCCAATATGATCGCCCAATACGCCTGAAGGAATCTCGAATAATGCATACGCTAATGCAAAGGAAGCAAGCACCCAACCAAACTGCTCATTGGTAAGCGATAGTTCACTTTTTATTCTTACGCCTACAATTGAGATGCAAATACGGTCAAGATAGGTTAGCGTTGTTAGTGAACATAACAATATAAGTACGCGATAACGATATGGGGTTGCAATGGAAGTATGATTGTTCAAAATTCTAAATTCAAAGCTGAAAGTATTACAAAAACCTTGAACGTTTCATCAACAGTAAATAAAGCAGGTATTAAAAGTTTGGCCAGCGCTTCAGGTGGCAGGAGTTCGGCCACAAAAAAAGATCATTCATCATTCTGCATTTGCCAGAAAGACACCAAGGCACAAAGTAAGCTAAGATTAGTATATCATTGGTGTTCTCGCTTTTTTGTCATCATCCTCGTTCTTCCTCATCAGTTTGAAATAACTTTGCCTGCTAAAAAAAAAGAAATGGAAGATTTTTTAAAAGAACTTTTTAATAGCCAGCAGTATGATGAAAAAAATTTTTTTCTCATTGCAGGGCCCTGTGTTGTTGAAAGTGAACAACTCGTAATGGAAGTTGCTGAAAAAGTTTATGGCATATGCAAAAGGCTTGATATCCCTTATATATTTAAAGCATCATACCGCAAAGCAAACCGAACAAGCGCAGGCTCTTTTACGGGCTTAGGCGATGAAGCCGCTTTGCAGATACTAAAAAAAGTAAAAAACGGGTTTTTATTGCCGACTACTACTGATATACATGCGCATGAGGAAGCTGCGGTTGCGGCAGAATATGTAGATATTTTACAGATCCCGGCTTTTCTTTGCAGGCAAACAGATTTGCTTGTTGCTGCTGCAGAAACCGGCAAAATAGTTAATGTAAAAAAAGGGCAGTTTGTGAATGGAGATTCGATGAAGTTTGCTGTTGAAAAAATAAAAAAGGCATCCAAATGAAAAAGTAATGCTCACCGAAAGAGGAAATTCGTTTGGCTATACTGACCTGGTCGTAGATTATCGGAATATCCCCATAATGAAAAATCATGGCGTGCCTGTGATAATGGATTGCACGCATAGTTTGCAACAGCCAAATCAAAGCAGTGGAATCACGGGTGGTAATCCCAGAATGATTGAAACCATTGCAAAAGCAGCAATAGCCACCGGTGCAGACGGATTGTTTATAGAAACGCATCCCGACCCATCGTGCGCTTTAAGTGACGGAGCCAATATGCTACGGCTTGATTTACTTGAAGAGCTTCTTAAAAAATTATTAGCTATAAGAAAAGCAGTCGTTTAATTAGTGAAGCAGGATGTCCAAAGTTGAAGGCTGAAGGTTAAGGTTTTGAATCCTGAACCTTGAACTTTTAACTTTTAATAATTTCTCAGCTTCATTTCCACTCTCCTGTTTTTTGCACGGCCGGCTGCAGTTTTATTGTCTGCTATCGGGTCATTTATTCCATGGCCGGTTGCCGTGATGCGGCTTTCATCAATGCCATTTGATTTAAGATATTCTTTTACTGAATTGGCCCTGTTTTCTGATAATACCTGGTTCTTATCGGCTGACCCGGTGATATCTGTATAACCATCCACATTTATTTTATAGGTTGGATTGTCTTTCAGTATCTGTGCAACGTCTTTTAAGGAACCGTAAGATTTGGCCAGCAATTTGGCGCTTCCGGTTGCAAAGAAAATATTTTTGGCGGCCTTATTTACTTTTTCCACCACTACTACATCTATTACGGGGCATCCAAAGTTGGAGGCAGGGCCTGCTTCATTCGGACATTTATCTTCCTCGTCATTTACACCATCTTTGTCTGTATCAGGTATCGGGCAACCCTGGTAGCGGGCAACTCCCGGCACATTAGGGCATTTATCTTCTTCATCATTGATCCCATCTTTATCGGTATCAGGTATGGGGCAACCCTGGTATTTGGCAAGGCCGGCAACATCAGGGCACTTATCATCTTTATCTGCAATACCATCGCCATCACGGTCGGGGCAACCCTGCAACGCAGCAAGGCCCGCCTGGTCAGGACAAGCATCGAGGCTATCCACGATGCCATCGCCATCACGGTCTTTAACTTCTCAACCGGTACTTCAACAACTTTAGGTGCCGGTTCTTTTTTTTCTGCAATATTTCCTGCAACCGTAATGCTATGATAAAAATGATAGCTGGCATTTTCTGTTACCGGAACTCTGTATTGAGAATTAATAAGGACATAAGTTTCATCAGAAAAATTGATTTGCAAGCCCAAGCCAACAGGAGTAAAAGCGCTGAAATATTTTGTATAATTACTGGCGCCAATACCGAGGTCAATAAAAGGCACCACCCAATATTTATCAGTTAACAACTTAAGATTAAGGCTTGCGGTTGATTCGAGTAAAAAATTATTTGAATTGAAATCAGGTTTATTCTCTATAGGGTAATCAAGAAATGAGCCGCCAAGAGTTGCACTAAAATCAACATGCCTGCTTATTCCTGAAAGATAATTTATGGCAAGGCCCGGATTCATTCTTTGTGTTTTAAAAAAATTCTTTGCTTTTAAAACACTTACCAGGCCATTGGTTCTTATATCCGAAGCAGTCTGAAAATCATTTAAAAAGAAACTGAAACCGAGGGCTTTTGTTTTTGTATAACTTACCTGCTGGCCAAAAGTTGTAATAAAAAAAACCATTGTAATAAGCAGGAAATAAATTTTTTTCATAAACATGTTGGTTTGCTAAAAACAAAAATAGAGGGTTACAACCAAAGCAGAAAATTAATTAATCAAATTCTCTTTTTATCAACACATGACTAAAATAAGAGGCAATAGAATCTATACATTTTAAAAAGTATTCAGCGATGATAAAAGATTATGAACCACCCTGCGGATTGATTGACCCGGAAGCACTTCAACTTTCACATGTGCCAGACCTTTGCCGGTATATCCAAGCTTGTTAGCAGCATCCTTTGACAAATCAATGAGGCACTTACTTTTTACATGTAACCGGTCATTGATCATCACAATAACGGATCTTTTATTTTTAAGGTTGGTAACTTTTACCCACGTATTTAAAGGCAATACATTACAGGCTGCAGTATATTTTGTTGAATTGTAAGTATCTCCGTTGGCTGTTTTACGCCCATTAAATTTTCTGGCATAAAAACTCGCCGTACCATATTTAATAATATGCTTTTTAGAAGAAGTTGCTGTTGACTAGTTTTACGATGATGCGCTTTTTACCTGGGCATGTACGCCGGAGAAAAGTAATGCCTGATAAAAACAGGACAAGAAATAATTTTTTCATAATATAAAATTTGAATAATATTTCAAGGACAGTTATATAGAAATTCAAATAACAGATATTGCATGCCGTTTCCATTGTGTACGACTAACGCAGACTTACATGATTAAATTAAGTTCTTCTTAATTAATTTATTTGCAAAATATTTTTCAGCAAGCATCCTGTCATCGTTATAAATATCATCATAAAAAATCATCTTATTGTTTTTTACCTCGCAGGTAAAATATTCAATAAAAAGAGGCAGCTTGTTTTTTACAATTATCCGCTTCCTGTCTTTATTGGCAAGCCATGTTTTAATAGAATCCACATTATAAGAAAGCTTGCTTTCCCCGGTTTGATTAAGACTGTCGTTCCGGGCAATATAAAAAGCAAGTTCCTCCCAGTTTTGAACACGCACGCAGCCATGGCTTAATGCCCTTGAAGAATTTTTGAAAAGATAACGCTGGTTTGTATCGTGTAAATACACACTATAAGGATTATTAAAATTAAATTTAAAAATCCCCAAAGCATTGTCATCTCCACTGCCCTGCATTACTTTCCATGGAATACCTTTTGAATATTTCGCCCATTTAACCGTATAAGGATCTACTACTTCTCCTTTTGAATCAACCAGGTTAAATCCTTTTCTTGCAAGATAACCCGGGATCTTTTTTCATAGCCGGTAAAATTTCTTTTTTTATAATGCTTGCAGGGATGGTCCACTGCGGATAGGTAACCATATCTGTAATTTGCGAAGACGAGCACAGGCGTTCGCGTATCTGGCTTGCCAACTATTACTTTCGATTCAAGCACAAGTGTATCCTGGTCCCAGAGTTTCAAATAAAAGCCCGGCAAATTTACCCAGATATATTTTTCAGGAAGCTTTGGCGGGAACACTTTATAACGGTCAAGCGTAACCGCAATTCTTCTGAATTTCTCAACATCATTATTATTGAGGCTTCTGATAAGTTTCTGGACTTATTTTCCCATCTTTGGCGAGCTTGTGAACTGACTGGTATTTTTTTATTTCAGTTCTCAAGCAGCACAGAATCGGGAACAGGAAGATCCGCCTTTGCCACACCGGCCTGTAGCAGTCTTTTTTGAAGATCTTTAACCAAGCTTGCGAATCTTTTTGCGGATAATCAATATACAGGTATAGCAGTAGTTATCCATGCTATCAACAAAATTCTTTAGCAGCACTCTCAGGGAAAGATAATTATACGTTAGCAGGCTCAAGCGTATCAAACAAGCCAGTAAGAGAATTATTTTTGTTGACCTGATTTAAATTTTCAATAAAGAAAGAATCAATATAATTTTGTTTTGAAATTATTGAAACGCTGTCCGGAAGCAGTCTTCCTTCTTTAATATCCTTTACAACTTTCATAAAAGCATCGGTTAGCATCAGGTCGGCTTTCGTCCAGATAATTGCATCCGTTTTTGCCAAAGAATCATCAATTAATTTTTGACGCAAAGCCACCAGATCCTTAAAATGGTAATCAGATGGATAAAGGCCATAATATTTTGATGTTTTAATAAAGTCAAACATTGAATCTGCCAACGGCATCCATTTTTCCTTTTTGCTCCAAATATTATGATAATCATTTTGATCGTAATAAGAATCTACGATTCCTAAAAGCGATAATTTAACGGAGTCATTTATTTTTCCATTATTGTCTTTTGCAGATTGTAATACTGCTTTAATGTTGTCCGCAATCTGGTCATCCATGTCTTCCGGTTTCTTTACAATTTCTTTTTCCGGTGCCACATGCCTGCTTTTACAACCGACCAAACAAAGCACATGTAATAACCAGTAAAAAAACACCAATTAAATTTGCCTTCGTAGCATAGTTTAGTAAAATTTATAACCTGTAAATGTCTTTGGAATTTTAAAAATAAAAAAATGACGAATAAAATAAATTATTGGTTGCAGCTACCGGCACTGTTTTCGTTAGCTTATTGTTTTTTAGGTACCACAATTTATGCACAATCAAATGTCGTCAATAAGTATGGATTATATGTTGTAAATGATGTAAAGTTATTGCGTCGCGAAATAGCTGCTGATTCCAATAAACAAATGGTGAATTTGCGAAAAGCCATACCAGGCTTTGGCTTTGGATTTGAAATATACAACCGTTGACAATTTTATGCACCGGAAATTATATCCGGCCTTACATACAACTTACCTGCGCCTGCCTGCTGTGAAAGCATTGAAAAAAATAGCAGAAGAGCTTTACAATGAAAATCTTACCATAAAAATATTTGATGCCTACCGGCCTTATTCGGTTACCGAAAAAATGTGGGAGGCAGTAAAAGATGACCGGTATGCCGCAGACCCGTCAAAAGGCAGTGGGCACAACCGGGCAATAGCTGTTGATCTTACTTTAATAGATCTCCATACAAAAAAAGAACTTTCTATGGGAACAGGTTTTGATAATTTCAGCGATACCGCCCACCAGGATTTTAAGGGGTTGCCAAAAAGTATCTTACAGAACAGGCGCCTTTTAAAAGCAATTATGGAAAAATATGGCTTTATAAGCCTTGAAACAGAATGGTGGCATTTCAGCCTGCCTGATGCAAATCATTTTGAATTACTCAATATTTCATTTAATGAATTGAAGAAGCTCACACTATTAATCAACGCTTATCCATTAATAGCCTTATTCAGTTCTTCTACAAAAAGCATGGTTGCGGGGCAATACTCAATGTTTTGCTTATGGATATACATATAGTCAGTTATTGGTTTTTTTACAAGATGCGGAAAGCCTGCACAGTCTGCCGGGCGTACTTCGTAAATGGTGCACTTGTTTGATTTTAAATCGAGGAACTGGCAGGGATGTGACTTGTTCATCCAGTCATTGCCTTTTTTATCAAAGTAAAGCCATTTCTCTCTGAAATCTTTTGGCCTCATTCCCAGGTGTGCAGCAATTCTTTTTATATCCATAAAAGTATAAGTGGGGCTCATTACTTTACAACAATTAGCACAACTGAGGCAGTTTACCTGTACCCATACTTTTTTATCTGCTTGCTCTGCAAGAGGCTTCGAGGTTATGGGGCGGATTATTTTCTGTTCTTGTAATAAACCGTCTTAAAGATTTCCTGTTTTCTTCAAATCTTTTTTTGAATTTCCGGAAATTAATAGCCTGCATAAGCAAATGAAGATTAGATTAGCTGAGAGATTTGTTGCTTTCTGAGTGCTTTGAAAAATATAAATTTAGTGCATAATTATTAATTTAACTAGTGTTATGTTAATTATAAAGCTGGCTTTGAACGTGAATTGTCGTAGCTGCACTGTGAACTCCAGCTATCAACCACGACAATTCACGTTTAACATAACACTATATTAAAACCCGGTGCATACAATGGCTTGTTAGTTCGCATGGAATTGAATGTGCCCAAACTTTCGTTTTTAATGTGGGATCTTTATAAAAATGGATTTAAGGCCTATCTGCAACTTGAGAAATCTTTATCGGAGAATTCAGTGGAAGCATACCTGCATGATTGGATAAATTCACCCAATTTCTTTCAATCAGTCAATCCTCGAATTAACCCCAAAGGAGGTTGAACTTCAGCACATGGAACAATTTTTAAAATGGGTTAGTGAACTGGGGATGACCCCTTCTTCCCAGTCAAGAATAATTTCCGGGCTCAGAAATTTTTACAAATATTGCCTGCAGGAGCAAATTTCAATAAGCAGATCCGACAGCATTGCTTGAAACGCCAAAACTTGCAAAACACCTGCCGGATGTGCTGAGCTTTGCAGAAATAGAAAAGATAAGCGCCATCATTGATGTGAGCACGCCGGAAGGAACACGAAATAAAGCAATTATTGAAACGCTTTACAGTTGTGGGCTACGTGTAAGTGAACTGGTAAACCTCGGTTATCATGCCTTTATTTTGATGTCGGATATATACGCATTATAGGAAAAGGTGATAAAGAAAGATTGGTTCCGGTAGGATTGCCTGCTATAAAATATATAAATATTTACAGGCAAAATATTCGTGTACACGTGCCCGTTATACGCCGGTAATGAAGATTTGTGTTTTTAAACCGGCGGGGAAGAAAGCTTTCACGCGTAATGATTTTTATGATTATAAAAGACCTGGCCAGGCAGGCGGGAATCACCAAAAATATTTCGCCACATACTTTTCGCCATTCATTTGCAACACATCTGGTAGAAGGCGGCGCAGACCTGCGTGCAGTACAGGAAATGCTGGGACATGAAAGCATTACTACTACTGAAATTTATACACACCTTAACCGGGAATACCTGAGAGATACTTTGCAGCAATTTCATCCGGCTTTTAAGGTAGGAAACTTGAAGGTTAATAAGGTTGAAGGTTTAACTTTGAACTTTGAACTTTGAACTTTGAACTTCATGGTAGGAAGCTATCATCATGAACATTTTTTACCCTGCTGCGATAATTTTTAAACATGCTCATCCATTTAAGCTTCAGCACTCCGAAAATGCCTTCTTTCACAATGCCTTTATTCATTTTGGAAACTCCATATTTTCTGTCAATAAAAATTATAGGCACTTCTTTAATTTTAAATCCCAAGTTTCCAGGCGGCAAATTTCATTTCTATCTGGAATGCATAGCCAATGAAACTTATCTCGTCTAAATTGATTGATTCCAAGCACTTCTCTGCGATAACATACAAAACCGGCTGTGGGGTCTTTTACAGGCATCAAAGTAATGATGCGGGTATATACTGAAGCGCCTTTTGACAAGCCAACCCTGATCCACGGCCAGTTTTCCACATTTCCTCCTTTTACATAGCGTGAACCTACCGCCACGTCGGCACCTCCGCTTTTACAGGCATGGTACAATTTATCAAGGTCATGGGGTTATGCGAAAAATCGCAATCCATTTCAAAAATATATTGGTACCCCTTTCAAGAGCCCATTTGAAACCATGTATATAAGCAGTTCCAAGGCCAAGTTTTCCGTAGCGCTCTTCCAGGAATAACATTCCGGCATATTTTGTAAAAAGCTTTTTCACAATTTCGGCGGTACCATCGGGGGAGCCGTCATCTACAATAAGAATATGAAAGTTTTGCTGTAATGAAAATACCGTTTCAAGTATAGACGCAACATTATCTCTTTCATTGTAGGTAGGTATAATAAGAAGTTTTTCCAAAAAAGGCGTCTATTTAGAATGAATTTACAATTAATCTTTAAAAAAAATATTCAGAAGCAGGTTGAGCCGGTTATTTCCTGAGTAACGAACGGTTAAATATTTCGGTAAGCTTTTGTTTTGTGTGCAAGGGAAAATCTCCCTTCATCATCCAGTCATAATATTGCGGTTCTGCTTTCAACACATCAGAAACCGGCCGGCCTTTATGTTTACCAAAATTAAATACTTCTACATCATTATCCATAATAAAGCGCCGCGCAAAATCCACAAATTTTTCTTCTCCTGTAAATTGCAAAATAGTATCTAAAGTATTTCCTAAATGTTCATACCTCGTAAGCTGCGCTTCCAATATTTCCCAGGTGGCTACCGCATCTGCTTCAGCAGAATGGGCTTCGATGCAGTTCTTTTTCGCAGTAAAACTTATAAGCAGCTCCAAGAGTACGTTTTTCCATCATATGAAAAATATGCTGCACATCAAGCATCCTCCGGTTTGTCATGTCAAGTGATATGCCGGCCCGTAAAAATTCTTCCATCAGCATAGGAATGTCAAAGCGATTGGAATTGTAGCCTGAAAGATCAGCATCATCAATAAATTGCTTTAATTCATTGGCTACCTGTTTAAAAGTGGGAGCATCTTTTACTTTTTCATCTGTAATTCCATGAATGGCGCTGCTGTTTTTAGAAATAGGCATTTGCGGATTCAAAATTTTCCGTTTTACCGATTTGGAGCCATCCGGCAATATTTTTATAATAGCAATTTCTACAATCCTGTCCGTTGAAAGATTAATACCTGTTGTTTCGAGGTCAATAAAAACCAATGGGCGTTTTAATTGTAAAGGCATTTAATTTTAATTTAGTTTGGGTATTCCGGGAATAAATTAATTAAGCCCCGCATTGCAACTGGGATAAAATATCCATTCCATCATAATTGCCACTGCTCATGAAAAGAAAATTGGTATTGCTGCAATTTATATTGCCCAGCCGTTGCTCAAGATGTTCTTTATCAGTAATCACTTCCAGGTTTTCCTTATTAAATCCGCGTATTATGCTTTGAGGCTCGAGAGGCGGCATTCGTTTTAATTCCAACGCATGTTTACTGTAAAAAACAATTCCTTCATCAGCATTTTCCATGGCGCCGGCATATTCTTTCATAAATTTTTCATTAAGGCTGCTAAAAGTATGAAGCTCCAGAACAGCGACCAGTTTTCTTTGAGGGAATTGCTGCTTTACTGCATTAATACTTGCCATTACTTTACTTGGCGCATGTGCAAAATCTCTGAACACATTATATCCTGTGGTTTGCGCAAGTAATTCAAGTCTTTTTGAGGCCCCGGTAAACCCAGCTATAAACCTGGCAAAATTACTATCATTTATATTAAGCTCTTTACAAACCGACCAGGCTGCCTGCAAATTTAAAAGATTATGATTTCCAAAAATTGTAAGATTTGTTTTTTCTTTTCCGATTATTACACTCGTAATGCCGTCTTCAATAAAATAAGTGGGAAGCCGATAAGGAATATATCTGATATCATTTCTCTTATTACCTGTTACAAGCTTGTTCAAAACCTCATCAGTTTCATTATATATTAAGAACGCCGCCCTTTTCAATTTTCTCGATAAATATTTTAAACTGCTCCAGGTAAAAATCAAACGTAGGAAAAACATTAATGTGATCCCATGCAATGCCGGTAATAACGGCAATATGAGGAAAAAGAAAATGGAACTTTGGCCGCTTTTCTATTATACTTGCCGGGTATTCATCGGCTTCACAAATAATTAGTGGCGCATCAGTAATCCGCACACTTTGTTCAAATCCTTTCAGCCTGGCACCCACGAGGTAATCAAAATCAACACCCGCATTTTTTAAGCACATGCATAACCATTGCAGTTGTACTGGTTTTACCGTGGCTGCCACCTATTGCTACCCGTTTTTTATGCTCACTTTCCTTGTAAATATATTCAGGAAAAGAAAATATTTTCAAGCCGATTTCCCTTGCTTTTATCAGTTCAGGATTATCTTCTTTTGCATGCATGCCCAATATTACTGCATCAATATCCGGAGTAATTTTTTCAGGATGCCAGCCTGCCTCCGGCGGCAATAATGCCCTCTTTGGCCAGGTTGGTTAAAGCAGGTTCAAAAATTTCATCATCGCTGCCTGTAACAAAGTAACCTTTACGGCTCAGAGCAATCGCAAGCTGGTGCATTACGCTTCCACCAATAGCTATGAAATGAATCCGCATTTATTTTGAAAATAATGTTGAAATGTGATTTTTAACAATAGATTGAAATATAATTCGTTTTTAAATAAAATCCTTAAAATCATTTATTAAATTTGCAAATGGGTTTCAAAATAAAGTTTTGGCCCAAAACGCTGTTATGAAAAAAATAATTATTGTTTTTGCTTTGGCCTGTTCAGTTATCATAAGCTTTTCGTCCTGCACAGGTTCGCGCAGAAGCCGAACCGGTTGCCCTATGACCGAAAAAATAATTCACTGATTTTTTGAATTTATAAATCTTAACCATACGGATAAACACATATGAATTGGATTCCTTTGATGAATGAGCAACAGCTCGAAGAAATAAAAAGAAATTCTGCCAACAGGCCACAGGTAATATTTAAACACAGCAGCCGGTGTTCCATAAGCAGCATGGCAAGAAACAGGCTTGATAAAAATTCATTTCCAGAAGGGATTGATTTTTATTTTCTTGATATTATAAATTATAGAAATATTTCAAATAAAATTGCCTCCGAGTTTAAGGTACGCCATGAATCGCCACAGGTACTTTTAATAAACAACGGAACCTGTGTATATGATGAAAGCCATTCGGGCATTCGCATGGATGAGATTATGGCCAAGGCAGTAAGGGATTGATGATTACCGATGATGTATTAACATCACCGTTGCTTTATCCCGTTATTAATTACGCGTAATAATAATAGATGTACCTGATTGCTCAAGGGTAACATAGCATTCGCGAGGTTTGAAATGAACACGCGTGAAATTACCTGCGGGCCGTAAGCACTATCACGACGATCAAATTCTCATCTGAAACTTTCCTGAAAATGATAGTATCAAGGTCAGAAGATTTCTTTTTAAAATGTTGACTAATTTCCTGGCCATCCTCTTTATTTTTTTACATTAGTGTTATTATTAGGTCACTTTTTCACCTGTCATACAGTTTCATAAGGACTCTAACTGCTTCCTGTCTCTTAGTATCGCAAACACATGAAGAAATCCCGATTTGATTATAAAAAGAATCCCGCTCTTACAGCAAGCCTTTTATAAAATACATCCGTTGAGGTATTGTTAAGAGTATAATTCGTTTTTTGATAGCGATAGCCCGCGCTCAGCAAAAAGCCGGCGCCGGGGTTGAAGGGAATTTTTATTCCAAGCCCCAAAGCATACATAAAGCCACCCTTAAAGTTTGTGCCGTTTGAAGAATTTTGGGTGATATTAATACCGTAGCCTGCATCCGCAAAATAGAAGGGAATTACAGCGCCCTCCTTTAATACATCGCCACGAAAACTTCCAAAAACCGGTAACACCGTTTGCGTTGCATACAAATCAGCACCAAGGCCGATCCCCAGCATAGCGTATTGTGAAAGTCTATAGCCGCTCACTTCCTGGAAGGAAAAAGCCGCAGTAGTAACACCGGCAATAGTTGTTTTACCGGCAATCAAAGGCCCCAGTTCCGTGAAATTTGCAAAGCCTTTAACCTTATGATTAAAACCACGCCAGGTTTTTTCCTTTGCGATTTTATCCACCTCTGTCGCAGTAAAAACATACGTATTCCCATCATGAGTCTGTATCCCGATAGTAACGCTATCCTGCCGGATTATTTTTCCACGTAGTATCCATTTATTTTTTAAGTAAATCACATCCTCAGTTTTCGAAGATTGAGCGTGAACGTTATTGGTAATGAACGGAGAAAATAAAAGAGCAATTGAAAGTATCTTCATGAATTTGATTTTAACTGTCGGCCCATTTACGAAAATTCATAACCCGCTCGCGGCTTACAATAACTTCTGCTGGTTTAATATCATTCTTAAGAATGATCTGCAGGCGGTTGTTTTCGTAAGGTTTTACCTGGCTTATGGCAGCGATATTAACGATCGTGCTACGGTTGATTCTAAAATAGGTTGTGGGATCAAGCAGTTCTTCTAAATATTCCAGGGTGTATTCAACAATATAGCGTTTATTTTCAATCGAAATGATGGAAACAATTTTATTGTCGGCGCAAAACAAAGCGATATTAGCGGCTTCAATAAAAAATAATTTATTACCCGTTTTACCTGTAAACCTGGATTTATATTGTGGTGCTTTTTGCCGCATTAATTGAATAATATCCTGGTAATTTATCATGGGTGCCTGCAGTAGTTTCAATTTATCTATGGCGGCTTTTAGCGCCTCAAGGGTAACCGGCTTCAGCAAATAATCAATGCTAAAATGTTTAAAAGCATTAAGGGCATAGGTGTCGTAAGCTGTCGTAAAGATAACCGGCGGGGATCCTTTTATTTGTTTAAAAAAATCAAATACAAATCCATCTGAAAGTTGTATATCCGCGAAGATCAAATCCGGGTAAGAATTTCGGGCAAACCATTTAACCGACTCTTCCACGCTTTCAAGGGACGCTGCCACTTGTGCTGATGAATCATATTGGTGCAAAAGCATTTGCAATCGTTCACTGGCAAGCGGTTCGTCTTCAATAATGACCATTTTCATAAATCTGGTTGTATCAATGGAAGAAATACTAAAAAACTATCGTCTGTTTTTTGTATCTCGATCGCCTTATTGGCAATCAATTCATAACGCTTCGCGATATTTTCTAATCCAATGCCGGTTGATTCTCCTGTAACAGGTTTTAACTGCAGATTGTTCATTACTGTTAACCTTTTTTTTGAGTCTATCGATAAAAAAATCTGTAGCGGCTTTTGCCGTGATGTGATATTATGCTTTATAGCATTTTCTACCAGCATTTGAACTGCTACGGGAATAATATAATGAGAAAGATACTCCGTTGATATATTGATATGAATAAAAATGCTTTCCGGAAAACGCTTTTGCAATAAAAAAAAATACGGATTTATGAACTCCAGCTCAGCCTTTAAGGTAATAAGCTCGTACCTCTGGGCATTAAGGATATGCCTGTACACTTTCGAAAATTCTTCAATGAACTTATTTGCGTCCGGGTTTTCCTGCATTACCAGTGTGGAAAGCACATTCATGTTATTAAACAAGAAATGTGGGTTTACCTGGTTTTTGATTGCCTGTAATTGTGCCTGCGAATTGATGCGCTTTAATTCTTCCGCTTCGAGTTCCTTATTCTTATATTGGTTTATATAGAATAAGATAGCGTTGATAATGTGTAAAAATAAATTGATCCTTGTACCATAAATTAAAGCAAGCTTAACGGGCATTTTAAATTGCGCCGCAGGCAGATGAATAAATATTGCGTTAATTAAAAAAACAACTATAACAGATAACAATGAGGAAGCAACCACGCCGCATAAAAAAAATATTAGCAGGTATCGTATAGATAGGATCTTTGCAAAATATTTATTTAAATTTTTTTGCAAAAGGCGATTGGCTTCCCAAACAAACAGCGTTATGAAGACAAATGATAAAAGTACCAGGTACCACTTTGCCTCGATGTGGTAATATGCGTATACTGCCAGGAAGAGTGTATTGATATACGAATACACGGCAAGCAGGATAATCAGCAGATAGCGGTATTTGGTGGTAAACATCTTTATTAAATATACAACTCATGCCGGACTATCGCTGACGCTAACAGGCATAATTCGCGAGGCCAGTAAGTATGGACATTAAGGTAGAAGCGCCTGGTCAGTGGGTTATTGTTAAATAAAGCACGCCTTAGTGAAAAGGCGTGCTTTAAAAATTATGATACATTATGGCAATAAGACCTGGTCGATCACATGCACTACACCGTTAGTGGTTACAATGTCTGTAATTACTATATTAGACGGTGTGTTATTGTTCGTGCCTTTCACCTGGGCGCCACTGGACAGTGTAATTGTAACAGTTTCTCCATTCACTGTAGACGGCGCTTCTCCATCAGTGAGGTCACTGGAAAAAATTCTACCTGCGATAACGTGATAAGTGAGGATGGATGTAAGCGTGTTGGGATCTGCGGCATTGATTGCATTTGCATCTGGGAAGCCAGCATTTATAAACGCCTGGTTAGTAGGTGCAAAAACTGTAAAGGGGCCAGCGCCGGATAATACGGCTGCGACATTAGTGCTTCCCTGGCTTGCTCTTAAAACTGCAGCAACAAGAAGGCTAAGGTTTGGATTACCGATTGCTGTTTGCACAATCGTTCCTGTAGCCGGCATTAGTACGCGGTTGATACCATGCACGACTCCGTTTGTGCATTCAATGTCGGCTTTAATAACACTTACGCCATTTATAAAAACTTTATTGTCTGCTGTTCTTGTAGCGAATATAGATTGCCCGTTTAACGTGGCAACAGGTGTGTTGCTTGCCTGTGGTATCTGTGCCGCTTCTATTTTGCTTCCGAGCACATGGTAGAGCAAAATGGCTTTTAATGTGGTGTCGGGGATGGCTGCAAGGTCGCTTAAACTCTTGAAACCAGCTGCTTTGAATGCATCATTGGTGGGTGCAAAAAGCGTAAGGCTTGTCTTGCCCCGGTCGTTCAGCGCGCTTACAAGGCCGGCCTTGTTTACCGCGGCGGTTAGAAAAGAATAATGCGGATCACAGGAGATAGTTTCATAGATCGTTTTCGGCTCGCCCGGTCCGGTATTTGGCTTGTGGCATGACGAGATTGTTATACCGATTAAAAATGCCAAAAATATTTTTTTCATTGATGGGTAAAAAAGTTCATGTTTCATAATAATAAAATTTTTTGAATCATGAAAGTAAGAATACTCAAAACCCGATATTTTGAAATCAGGAGTGAACCGCAATAAAAGATAAGTGAATTGTATGTCCTAAGGCGTGAGTTGTTATTTCCCGGGTGCATAATATATTCATCACAATTATGCATTACCGGAGAAGTATCTTAAGTAAGCGGAAAAACTAAAGACAGTTGATGCTTCAACTTCATGGAGAGAAATTCGCAGGCCATTGACTTGTTGCTCGCTTAACCCTTCCCAGGCAGCTGTTCGCTATCGAATTGCTTATCCGCAGTTGGCGCATATGATTCTATAAAATCATTTCTTACTTTACTTGCCGTTTTATTATCCCCCGTATGGCTCCATCCGGGTGGCATAAAAATATATAGAAATTTATTTTTGATGCCAGGCGCTTTGATGATATCTTTTATAAGACAGCTAAATTCTCCAAAATAACTATCAATGAAACTGTTTGCCTTCATGTGCCTGGTGATACCATACTCTACAGGAACATTGCGGTCCTCAGGCTGATAAGTATGAAAAACCCGGTCCCATATATTCAATAGATTACAAAAATTGGTATCCATATACAATGGATTTTTAGCATGATGCACCCGGTGATGTGATGGCGTAAGAATGTATTTATACAAAACTCCTAACCTGCCATCCTTAACCATTTGCTCACCAATATGTATAAAACCGCCCCAGAAACCATCAATGAACATGATTACGAATAACATCGGTGGATTGACACCTAATAGAATACATACCGTTGTTCTTATGACGTCCGCATATGGTCCTTCGAGGAAAAAGTGCGCATAAGAAATCGACAGGTTCATATTTTGAGGCGCATGATGCGTAGAATGCAAACACCAGAATAATCTTACCTTATGAGCAAGGTAGTGATAAATAAAATGCCCGAACTCCCAAACAATATAACCGTAGATAAACCAATACCACGTAAAGGTGGTTTTAAATATGGCATACTTTTGAAAAAGGCCAATACAAAATACTATTGCTGCAATTGAAATAAAACGCCCGATTATCGGCATTGAGCACATAGGAAAAAAAAGATATTTTATAATCTATGGCTTTAAACTTTTTAAACAATAAAGCCACCAATACTTCTACGACTCAATACTATAGGAAAAAGCGGCCCGATAATCGAAACAATTCCTTTATAAGTAAGAAAAGAGCTGTAATCGCCTGACTTAATAATCCTGATTAAATCTTCAATACCGAAGAAGCCTATTATCCAATCATAGATTGCTTTAAAAATACTCATTCCTTTTTAGTAATTATAAATGCAATGTCTTATAACCAGTTACATAACTGCTGTGCCCGGGTTATTTTATTTTGTAACAAGCGCCTGAGCGGAGCAGGTTTGTACGGCTTTCTTAAAGTTAGTAAAGATCGTTCATCTAAGGCAAAAAACCATCGCCTATAAACCGAAAGCCAGTGTTACAGTGGCCTTGCAAAATGTGTGGCCCTTATACAGTTCCCGGCCCTACTTTCTGCCCTTCAAAACTCTAAACAATTTTTGTAACTTACAAATCATGCGAAAAAATATACTGTTTATCTTACTTTTTAGCTGCAGCACCGTTATCACATTTGCGCAATCTGCCAAAACTGAATTGTACGATCTTATAAAAAAATTACTAACCGACAGCACAGGCTACGAAAATGTAGGTGACTGGGCCGTGGACCAGCCAAAAAAGTTTCCTGTTAAATGGAAAGCAGATAGAATCGAAATGAGCGAAGACACGAGTATCAATTTTTACAGGCTGGGCACCGCGGATATTACTGTAAAAGGCCGCTCCTTCATGAACGCCGGCCAACTGGTTAAATGGAACATCATGCTTAAAGGTGCGCGCAGCGGTTACTCCTCTTTCAGTATCCTTAGCTCACCCGGAGAAAGTATTCAACCCCGGTATACTATTGATAGCCTGTTTGGTAAAAAACCTTTTGCCGCAAAGCTTTTAAAAAGCTGCGATGCAAAAACACTTTCCGGCTATTATTATTACGAATTAAAATTGCCTAAAAAAGACATTGCATTTATAAAGCTGAGCTGGCTATCGCTTAACGGTAATACGGCTATAAGAATAGATTGCTTTGATAACTGGAGCAAATACGCTGTAAAGTTGGATTGCCCTAAGTAGAATAGTAGTAAAGGCATTTCGTATTAAAACAGGCATCTTAGTTCCACCCGGTCTTAATACTTACCTCAAACGCCGTCCTGATGGTATTACAATTGAATATCAAAACGGCAGCCGGTGGCTTCCTGTAAAATTAAAAGAACAAATTCCAGGAAAAATTACAGGCAACAGGGAAAACAAAATAGTTTTTTGATAAAGTAACTACCTCAGAAATCAGGGTGAATTTTAAGCATGAGAAAAAACAAGTCGCGGTATCTGAGGTCGAGTGTATTAATTGGACTCTTGGAATATTACGTGGCCTTTTACTTTTGTGTTTTTCCTGATTTAAAAAGACGCCATGGGTTCTAACGCTCTTTTTATAGCGATGACTTTCTTTGAAATAAATAGATCCAGGCTAAAGGAAGGTAATTAAATAATAATAATCCTATTAACGCTATAAGGATTGCCACTATAAAAAGTTTAACCCATAAAAATTGTATTTTAACTTTCGTAAACAAGTCTGCACAAAACCAAAAATTATAGAATGACGATAAAATGGTTTGCCATAAAAAGACAGCAGGCGATATTACATTTATTCCAAACAACCATCCAAGGATAATATCGGTCAAAAAAAGCATCATGAGGTAAGTTCCGCCTCCATAAAAAGAGAGAATCAATATTTCTGTAAAATTAAATAATGGCCTGCCTAGAACGAGATAGATAATCAGGGCGGATATAATGAGTATGCATATGAGAAATGGAGCAAAGTGTGTCCGTAATAAAACATTAGCCTGGTCTGTAAGGTTCATCTGCGCGATGCTGGCAGCGGACACATGATAATGGTAATAATTAATGATGAAATTATGTACAAGGATATATAAACCAACGCATATAAATAAATAGCTTACTGGCTGCTGATAGCGCTTTCTTTTCCCTCTTAAAAAATTTAAAGAGGTAATACCTGGACGCGCAATAAAACTCCATATCGTATGCAAAAAGCCTTTTTCAAAATGGGTAAAAAAATGTAGTATTTCGGCGATTACAACAGATGTACTAAATCGTTCCACCGCAGTCTTTTGTCCACATGCAGAACAATAACTGCCTGTAACCGGATTCCCGCAATTTAAACAAGAAGCCAATTTTTTCCTGTAAATATAGTCGAAGCCATGATTGCTTCAAAACTCTAAGAATGCCATATTATCCGGGGGCAATCGTTAAAATGCATACCTGATGGCGCAATAAGGTAATCGCTGATGCACCATTTCCACCAGGCTATCAACGAGGCCCTTTTTAAGACCACGTTTATAGCGAACATTTCTGCCACCTGTCTGGCTGTACTTTACTTCCTGCAGGTCAGGCTTCCAAAGCACTTCCTCAGCCTTTGGATGCCAGCCCATATTCACTTCATGCAGTTGTTCGTTGTGAGTAAGAAAAATAATTTCAGCAGCCAGTTGATTTTTACTTTTTTCATTAAGCGTGTCATTGATCTCTTCAAAAAGTAGGTTCCAATCATCTTGCCAGCCTTCATAAAAAATAACCGGTGAAAAATTTACATTTACTTCATAACCGGCATCAACGAAATCATTGATAACATTAATACGGTCACTTACAGGTGAAGTTCTTACATCAACCAGTTTGCTGATTGCATGGGGCATCAGGCTAAAACGAATACGCGTTTTTAACCCGGGGTCATACGTAAGCATTTCCCTGTTTACGAATTTTGTTGCGAATGTTAATTTCGCGTTGGGTAATTCCTTGAAGAGGTTCATCATATCCTTCACATTATCACAAATCGCTGCATCAGCGCTGCAGTCTCCATTTTCACCAATTTCATACACCCAATATTTATTATCAATATGATCAGGATTCTGTAACACACCTTGTTTGGCAGCATGCCGCCGCAGATAATTGCATATCTGCTCTATGTTTACAAAAATAGAAATGGGATTGGCAAATCCTTTACGGCGAGGCACATAACAGTAGGAGCAAGACATGGTACAGCCGTTTGATTGAGAGGGAGCTACCCAGTGCGAGCTCCTGCTATTTGGGCGGCAGCTTAAAGATTTCTTAATACCCAGTACGAGAATATTCTTTTTTATCTTTATCCAGTCTTCTATTGAACCGTCGTTACCATGGAGTTCGGGTATTTTCCAATGAGAAGGAACTTCTATAAGATTAGCTTCCGGGTATTTCGCTAATATTTCCTGGCCCCTTTTATAATTTCTAACCTCCGGTTCAAGATAGATTTCTTTTATGCGGAGAAGGTCTTCCACAGTTTTATTATTCAGCATAGTAACCGATCACTTTATTCCAGAACAAAAAAAATTTTATATTGTTTGTTAAATAATTAATAATTCGTTTATTTGCCTGCAAAATTTGAAGCAACCAAAAGAATAGAAAACCTGTAAACTTAAAAATGTGACTTTTATGCCTGACAACAGTGTTTCTTTGCAAAGAGTTCTTAAAGCCTCGCCTGAGAAAGTCTATCGCGCATTTACCGAGGCCGGGGCAATCGCATCGTGGCTACCTCCTTATGGCTTCCTCTGTACCGTTCATGAAATGGATGTGCGGGTAGATGGGACTTTTAAGATGTCATTTTATAATTTTTCAACTGGTAACGGCCACTCATTCGGTGGAAAATACCTTGAGTTGAAACCTAATGAATTTTTAAAGTACACTGATAAATTTGATGACCCCAACCTCCCTGGTGACATGATTACTTCTGTGTCGCTGCGAAAAGTTCTGGTTGGTACCGAAATCAAAATTTTGCAGGAAAATATACCTTCTATGATACCTGCTGAAATGTGCTACTTAGGTTGGCAGGAATCTTTGGAAAAGTTGACAAAATTAGTTGAGCCGGAAATCCCGGACATGTAATTTCATTTTGCCAGCTTTCGTGGGCCCTTGGTCATCCAATTAAATAAAAAAGTCTCAAACGAACAGGATCATGAAACATATTTAGTCTCCCCCAACTAGTTGGTGGATTAAAATCTAATAAATGGATGTTTAAAATTAATTGAAATAAAAGTAGAATTTTAGCAAGTGATAAAAATCATCCGGAAGTCTTGGAAAGGCTCTTTCATTTTTGGGAACGAATCCGTAGCCGCAGGTTTGTCTGTTTATCGAAAGATTATAATGTTAATGAGCAATATTTTATCAAACAGGGAAAGATGCATTAGGCTTCTAAACGCATTTGGATGGATAATGATACTATTGGCTTAAATGATGTTGGTATGTTGGTGATTGCCAGGCTAAAAACCATTCGCACGAACACCAACATCGGCGGGCCCTTTTTATATTTGTAGTGTCTTAATTAAAAGATACGGAAGACAAACATCGGCTGCAAAACGTTATTTCCGGATCAGCATTAAAATACCATAACCAACAGTGCTAAAAAATTTACTAATGAATTCGAACAGTTAACACTGATATTATTTCTCCAACTATAAGGAGTAAATAAGGTAAAAAGATAAGGAAAAATGACAACAAAATTGACCCCTTTTTTTCTGAACGCCCAGTTGCAGTATATTCATTATAAATTTTTAAGTATCTGTCATGTGATGAATAATACTCATTTATTACACTGATTGAAATAAGGGTTATGAAAATCAATACGTAAATACATGGGCTTGGTATTAAAGGTTTGCGAGTTATAAATCGAAAATAAATAAATATAATCAAAAAACACCAGCCGCCGATACATAGTCCGAATATCAATGAGGTTAAACTTGGAGGATTTTACATTTCGTCCGTCCGTTTTCATTTTGTTATACCAACTATAGATATTAAAAAATACAGAATCAATAATTTCTCGCATAGTCTTTATTTGATATCGTTTATTATAATATCAGCTGCAATTGTTTCTATGCCCCAAAATAACAGTCCTTCCGGAAAAAATATCGCAACGGCAATGGTCCCTGCGACTTTAAACGTGTTATATATCCCATCAAAAGTGTTGCCTTTTGAGAAACTATTAATTGCTGCTACGCCATCCTTATAAACATTTATTGCCGAAACTACTTTTCCAGCTTTTCGACGGCTTCGTTGACAGCAAATTTTTCATTTGCTAATTATTCATCAGCGGTAAAACTTCAATCCAAGTTCATTTCTTGTTGTCATGGAGTTCGTATTTGATCGGCTCATAGATGTTGTGCTTACAAATTTTTCTCCAGCCATTATTGTATGTCCGCCACCAGTGCTAATTGTTAAACCAAAATATATTTGGCCCCCCGTTGTAACCGAGCCATCTTTATTAAGAGAAAAATAGTTAACTAAACTTTTTTTGCCTAAATAATTAGTGTAAGCTTCTATACCAGCCACATTTGTATTAAGGTGCTTATAACCTTTCTGAAACCCACTTCCTTTGAACCAAGCCCAATTGCCATCCTTATCTTTATACCAATCGGGTGGGGAATTGCCTTTGTTATCGCCTCGGTCAGATTTATTATCACTATTATTCTCATTCCCTCCACCGGATAAAGAACTGCCATTATCGCCGTCAACCGTCAAGCCACCGGTAAAATTTTCTGAAAAATTAAAAGGACTTTCTCCCGGGTTATTTGCTTGACCGCCATCCCCATATCCCATTCCATTAGGATCAATAAAACGTATTGGATTATCAACCGTATAATTATAAGGACTCCATCTCCTATATTTCTCCGCAAGCAGATCAATATTATGCCACACACCCAGTTGCGGATCCTGCATTCTCGCGCCATAATCGTACTCTTCTAATCCACCGCCATCATTAAACTCATTATTCTGTAATTCTTTGCCGTTGTACTTAAACTTATTCTCAATCTTTCCAACTGCCTTATCACTTATCCCCGCCATCGTCAACCCAAAGGGATAATAATGTGTCTCCTCCAAAATAGGCCCAGGCCTGTGTTGCACCGTCAAATTATGAAAGAACAAGTCCGATGCTTGCGTTCTTCTAACGTAAATATACAAATTCTCTCTTGTTACCAGTATCCCTTATAACCGTGCCCCAGGTTCGGCGGCAAAATTCTAACGGGTATTGCACCGCTTTGCGGATACGTGTTTACATAATTAAACTTCTCGTCCAGCAGTATCCAGTTTATATAGGCCTTTGGCTTATTGGCCACTGCCGGATTATTATTGGTTATAAAATTATTTAATGCAGTATATAAAGGGCTGCTGGTTGTATTTAGTTGGGCTAACGTTCCTTTACTTCCATTGGTTAAACCTATAATTCCATTGGCCAGGGAATTTAATACATCAGTAACTGATGGCGTTGTTGGCGGACTTCCATTCTCTTTCCAAAATGATTTTGCCGCAATATCCACCACATCACCCGACATTACTTTTAATATAATCGAAGGACCTGTCTTCTGCCCGCTGCCATTTACTTTTACCAGGGAATCGTTAGGAACCGTTGTATTATCTGTTGGATATCCTGCCACAGAAGCCCTGGGATTGCAGCTTTGAGTTTTCCTTATGAATTTCTGAAAGCGGGTAACTCCTGTAATACTTAGAGCTTTTTTCTCTATTTTATCGGGATCATTCAACAGGTTTTTATATTCCTGTACATGGGCCGAATAAGTAATACCCAGTCCTACTAATACTATATTCATTTTTAATGCCTGCAGGAAATAGTATATTGGGAGAATACTTCTTTTTTCTGGTTCTTTCTTTCAGCGATAAATGCTTTTATTTTTTCTGACTCCTGCAGCTTTGATTGTAACTGATTAAAATTATTTAAGGGCTCTTTTACCTTATCACTGATGCCATTAAATTGTTTTAAAAAATTAAGTGACGTGCCAAGGCTATCAAGGTAGGGCTTATATTCACCAACTGCGCTTGCTGTTACGCCGCCGGCCGTTTTACTTTTAGTACTTATGAAAAATCGCGGTACTTTTCACCTTCATTGTAAATGAAGTACAGGATGAATATTTTTCTAATTTTTCCTGAATCTTTTTCCAGTTTTTCAAAAATTGCAATATATTTTAGTGATCTCCTGCTAAGATGATTGCTTAACTCGTTTAACTTTCTATTGACCTTTGAATAATAATTTGCAGAAGTTGCGCAGGTTTTTTTAAAGAAGAATCAGGAATTTGAGAATGCACGAATATGAATGATATAATAAAAAAGATAAAAAGGCAATACCTTAATATATACATACAATCGATTTGGTAAACTTTTATATCCTCGGTAATCATATGGTATTTTTTTAACAAATGTCTTTAATTTTAAAACTTGCCACTGGTTGAGCCTTATTTCCATTTTCATAAAGGGTTACAAAAAATGCTTCTGCAATCAATTCTAGATTATCAGCATTCCCCTACTAAAAAGATTAACGCTTCGATTACATAGGCTAACGGTAACATGAACAATCCTATATACACCTTTAATTAATTACTGTCTGAAAATCCAAAGGCGAAGGTTGACTTATACCTTTAATATTAGCTGCATTTCAAAAGTAATTAGTCGACACTAAAGGCCTTTCATCAACATAAACATAACTAAACCGTATGCAATAAGATTGTCGCTCCTGAAAAATGCTGCAAGAATCTCTTCCAAACGATTAATAATTCATATTGGCTATTTCTAGTAATACTTGACGTTGATAAAATCTATTCACAATATTTGGTAGCACTAAGTTTCGCATTTTAAATGTCTGGCTAAACTCTGGATTTTTAATTGCTAATCCTGCTCAATTCCTCGTATTTTAATCATGCTTCCTCTTTTTCTCAAAGAAACAAGGCCTCATCTACGGAGTAATAAAGTATTCATATTGCTTTATTCTTTTTGCGAAAGGCGTATTCCACAAAAAATCGGGTTTAAGCCATCCAGCATCAGTCATGGACATTATTTCCTTATAAAATACTGCCCCGTAAACTATAATCGTATCACAACAAAATTATCAAATACCGCTTAGGCCGTATTTGCCATCTGTCAAAAAGTTCATAATCACTTTACTGTCTGCCGTCTCATAAAGTTCGCAGTCTCGCTATGGATTCATTTTGTTAAAATATTCAGTTATGGTTTCGTTATTTGCTTTTGCCCTTGCTTCGCTTGTTTCAAAGGTCAATTCTGTTTTGCCTTCTTTCATTTGCTCAAATACAGCTTCAACAAAAGCACTTACAGGTGGATAAGCAACATGTATGCCTTTTCCGCCAAGGTCTGTGTTTAAGGCTGGCGGTATCATTTCAATTACTTCAATGTTTTTTGATTTCAGGCTATGTCGCAAAGAAAGCGTGAACGACCGCATAAATGCTTTTGTAGCGCAATAAACAGGAACTTTTGAAAGCGGGATAAATGCCAATCCTGATGTGACGTTGATAATAGTGTCCAACGATTTTAAGTTGATAAACAGCGTTGTTAAATGAATGGGTGCCGAAACATTCGTTGTAATTTCTTCACCTGCCCTCTGGTAAAAGTCACTATCGAGAACGCTCATCCAGTTTTGAATGCCGGCATTATTTATAAGTACATTCAAATCACTATGGTTTTGTGAAATCCATTCATACAATTCTATACGATCCGCTTCAACCGATAGATCGCACACCATAGTAATTACCGAAGGAAATTTATTCGCAATCTCTTTGAGGGCTGCTTCACGTCTTCCACAAATAATTACCGTGTTGTTTTCCTGAATAAATCTTTCCGTTAGGCCCAAGCCAATGCCGCTCGCCCCTCCGGTTATTAAAATTTTGTTGTTTGCTAATTTCATTGTAAATGCTTTAAATTTTATTTTGACAAAGATGGGAATAATAAGATTAAATCTTTTTTAAGTTGGTTAGAGCACCACCTGGCGGGTAAGAATGCTTCGCGTTTGATCGCTCCTTCCTGTAATATACCTGGTATCCGCAATTTGCTTGTATAGCAAAACCTTTTGCCTTTATTTCGATAAGCGAATTGACTAAGTCAATGATTTTGTTATCATTTAAGGGCCCTTTCAGACCTGTTTACTTTCAGGATCTGTTTCCTTTGAAACGTGAATTATCACCCTCACACTATGAAGTTCAGCAATTCATTACCGGCAATTTACCATGAACATAACGCTAGTTATTGCCCTGTGAATTGTAGCTTGGCTTTGAAAGGTTTTGCATGAAGGCAGAAATTTCTGCAATATGGTCCGTATTAATATAGTCAACACCGAGTTGTATAAAGCGGTACCATGCATTAACAAAATCCGGCGCATTCCAAAAGCGGACTGGTTTCTTAAGCAAGTGGGCTTTACTTACTGCAGATTGAAGCAAGGCCCATTCATTTGCGGGCACAGCTCCGTTGCCGTTCCAATGTGAGTATGTTTTAAAATCGTCGCTGAACAATACAATTTTCGCCAAAGCTTCCTTACTGTAAGTTTCTGATAAGATGCCATCAAAAGAAATAAAGGGCGGATATTTAATAAACCCAGACGGTTTTGGCCGCCGTCCCGTGATGACGAAAGTAAGCGACGGGTTGTTAATTAGCACGGGATATCTTTTCAATACTTCGATGAGCTTATTTAGAGTAGCAATGGAGTCTGTTTTTATATCGATCAGCACTTGTAACTTCCTGCTGGTATCAGCGAAAGGATGGTTGCCGTTTTTTTCCATACAATGCTGTAAATTGAGCAGGTAATACTCTTCAAGTGTCCGGTGACGGGCCAATTCTTCCCTGTTATGGGCTACAAGCAGTTCACCATTTTCCAGAAATATATCTGCTTCAATAGAACCGAAGTTCTCATTGTAGGCCAGCCAAAAAGGTATCTTCTGTTCGTAGTCGTTGTGTGAATGCACGTTAGCGGTACTATAATTCCGTGGTTGACCAAATAAATAACCCGAAGGAATCAGGAAGAAGAATAGTATTAAATTTTTCATGGGTTTTTTGTCAACAAAAGTAGGCACTTAGAACAGACACTAATCACAGCTGGTGTTATATAATTATAAAGCGGCGCTTTGAACCTGAACTGTCACCGATACACTAAACTCCGGCTATTAACCACCGACAATTCACGATTAACATAACACAGGTTGTTTTCTTATTTGCTTACAATCCCTTTGCCTGTCTCAAAATCTGTTGACTCGCATAGAAAGAACATGCTCACAAAATTTAATGTTAAAAACACAGCTGCGCTTGTAAAGTTGGCCATTAGTAATCACCTCATTTAGCATAAACCGTTTACGAACGCTCAAACAGCAAACCCATGAATTAAGCAGGAACTTATTTGTCAAATAAAGATAAGGGTTCAGCTCCTGCAAAGATCAAAAACCTTACAGTATACCTAAAAATAAGATCCGTTTATTTTGGTAAGTCAATCCCATATTTTTCAAATCTTACATACGCCGCAGAACTTTATGTTCTCATTATTACGGATAGAAATTGTTGTAAATAATTCATTTTAGGGATATTAAAGTTCTTAGCAAGGTTTTCAGGATGACACTAAAATTAAAAGCCCTTACGCTTGTTCTTAATGATAAAAATCTTTCATACTTTTCAGGTGATAACACGATCTCATTGTCATAAATAGCCTTATATCAAGTCCGATTTTTGACTCTCGATATAATTATTTCCCGGTTTGAGAACAATTAATTCATGACACCTGTAAATAAATTTTATGATTAAAAAAAATATTCTCATTGCCGGCAGGTCTTTAAGAAAAGAGCTGTCCTATACAATAACAAATTTAACAGGACTAACAATCGGCATTACCTGTTGCCTGCTGATACTTTCTTTTGTAACATATGAATTAAGTTTTGATCAGTTTCATACAAAAAAAGATCGAATCTATAGAATCAACTACGATGTACTAATGGGTGGAAGTGAAACTGTTTCCCCGTCCGTACCTGTCTTTGTAGCACCTGAGCTGAAAAATAAATTTCCTGAAATTGCAGATGTTACACGCTTCGCCCCGGAATGGGTGCCCAGAACAATAAGGCACGGAAATGTTTCTTTTAATGAAAGCGGCTTTAGCTATGCAGATTCCAACTTCTTTAAAATACTTGACTTTAAGCCTGTAGCGGGTAATTTAAAAACGGCTCTTAATAAACCGAATACGGTTGTAATTACCAAAAACATAGCGACCAAATATTTTGGACAAACTGATCCAATAGGCCAGGTTATAATGTTCAACAACAACAAACAATTTGTGGTAAGTGCGGTTATGGAAAATGTTCCATCAAGCTCGCATTTTAATTTTGATTTTCTCACTTCTTTTTATAGTATTCAGGGTTTTGATAGTCTTGAAACACAGGACAATTGGAATAATCCTAATTATACTACTTTTCTTTTGCTGAAGCCGGGAACTAATGTTGCCGCGCTTTCAAAAAAGATTGAGGCATGGGTAAACCCGCCTGCCCGGGTAAACGGACCTGGTTCGCAAAATGCCATTCATTTAAAATTAGAGCCACTTAAAGATGTTCATTTTGATACGCAGGCCTATAATTACAAAAATGGGTTAGCTATAACAGACTTTAAATACATTACTATTTTTATTACAATTGCCATATTGGTTTTGCTGATTGCATGCGCTAATTATATAAACTTGTCTACCGCAAAGGCGTCCATCCGTTCAAAAGAAGTGGGAATAAGAAAAACTATCGGCGCAAGCTTTTGGCAACTTTTCACACAATTCATTACCGAATCATTTTTGCTTACAGTTGCTGCTGTAATTATTTCAATCTTTGCAGTGTATGCTTTATTGCCTTACCTGGATAATTTGTTAGATAAGAAGATACCTTTCTACATTTTTGATAAAATTTTTCTTTTATACATTATTGCGGGTACAATTCTTATTGCATTGCTTGCAGGTTCTTATCCTTCGATGATTCTTTCGAGCTTCAGGCCAATACAAACTTTAAAAGGGACATTTACAAAAACGGGCACATCAGGTATAAGCGTCAGGAAAATCCTGGTAGTTTTTCAATTTGCAATTTCTGTTGCATTGATTTTAGGAACGATCATCGTGCAATCGCAGCTTAAGTTTATGCAATCTGAAAAATTGGGATTGGATAAAGATCATGTGGTGCTGATTCCTGGCAATGCTGACCTTAGTAAAAATCTAGCTGCCTTTGCACAGGATTTAAAAAATATCAGCGGCGTACAGGATGTTGCCTTAACATGGCGCTCGCCGTTTGAAACAGTAACAGGTAACGGTTTTTCTATCAAGTCAAACCCAACATCTAATGATGACTGGCATGTAGTAGGCGGTATTGCAGGCGATACCCATTATTTGTCCGCGCTTGGTATTCCCTTATTGAGCGGCAGAAATTTTGATCCTACAAAAATTAAAGGCGACAGTACCGTTAATGAGTATATAGTGAACGAAGCTTTTCTTCGTCATTACAATGTAAAAGCGAATGATGTTATCGGGAGAACAGTGCAATTAGGTTTAACCGGCGCCGGAACCATTGTAGGTGTAATGAAAGATTTTCACACCAGCTCGATGCATGATAAAATTGAGCCTGTTGTATTGTTTAACAGCCCAAAATATTTCGGCAGCGTGTTGGTTCATGTTGGCCCCGCTAAATTATCTTCCTTTCTTTCCGGCGTTCAAAAAACATGGAAGTCCTATGCACCCATGCGGCCTTTCAGTTTCT
>CAWDCB010000020.1:0-16002 GCA_963800635.1 uncultured Chitinophagaceae bacterium | reverse complement strand
TTTTAGAAGAAACAGGTATGTTATTCGAATGAAACAGTTTGGGTCAATTTCGGCTGTTGAAAATCCAAAAAGCGGGATAATACCAGATAAAGCACTAACTTAAACTAATGAAATATTTATTAACGATAGTTCTTTCCGCGTTTGTTCTGGGAGCTTTAGCACAGCAGGAAATCAAAATTGAAGATGTGCGAAATCATATTGGTGATTCGGTAAAACTGATGGCAAAAATATATGATGGAAAATATCTTGAATCATCTGAGGGCCGGCCAACGCTCTTACACGTAGGCAATAAATATCCTCATGAACTTTTAACCCTGTTTATAGGGGAGGATACAAGAAAGCTATTCAAAAGTCCGCCGGAAGACTTTTACAATAGGGGAACCGCGCAGTGGATAGCGGGAAAAATCATCTTATACAAAAACAAGCCTGAAATTGTAATAACGAATCCAGCTCAAATTTCTGATGTTGTGGCGGCGCCGATAGAACGTACGGTCAAATAATTTTCATTGGTGAGCGCCACGATGCGGAACATAATATACTACTTTACCAGCGTAAGTCTTGAGCCTATAAATATATTATCTCATTGTGCTTATAGGAAATGAAAATTTTATTTTACATTAAACTTCCCGTCTTTAATCTCTAATGTATTAACAAAGTTGCCAATTAAGAAGTCAATTGTACTTTGAAAATTTAGTATCGGTTTTGAATTTACTTTCATTTATTATCATTTTAACTTTAATTCGATTTGCCGAATAAAAAAGGGCTGTGTACAAACACTGCCCGGTTGTTAAATGATGGCTCTGGTACCTAACGGAGTAAAGACAACACTAATAATTTTTTTAAAAATTGCTACCCTTTTTGCTAAGTAAACCAATTAATAATTTTAAAACTCAATACGCTACAACGTTCTGGCGTTATCTCAGCGGAGAGGGTGGGATTCGAACCCACGGTACAGTTTAACCCGTACGACGATTTAGCAAACCGTTCCTTTCGGCCTCTCAGGCACCTCTCCGGCAATATATTAAGGGCTGTAAAACTAACAATTGCAATTCAGAATCTGAAAAAAAATTGCGGTTGCCGCCTGGAAATTATGAGAGATTACATGGCAGCAAGCTGTACTTTTTGCTGAAGTTCAATTACACTTTCCTTAAACAAAGTATCTGTATCCATAAGATCTTTTACAGTTTGGCAACTATGAATTACAGTAGTATGGTCGCGGCCTCCAAAATGCTCGCCTATAGTTTTTAACGAATTTTTCGTAAATGCTTTTGCAAGGAACATTGAGATTTGCCTTGCCTGCACAATTTCACGCTTACGTGTTTTTTGCAAAAGCTTTTCATAAGGCACATCAAAATAATCACACACCATTTTTTGTATGGTATCTATCGTTATTTCCTTCGATGATGATTTGATAAAATTTCTCAACACTTTTTTGGCTAATTCAAGATCAATTTCCCGTTTATTGAGCGAAGATTGTGCCAATAGAGAAATCAAAGCGCCTTCGAGTTCACGAATATTATTCTGTATATTATAAGCAATATATTTCACCACTTCTTTTGGCATATCCAGGCCGTCATTCTTCATTTTTCTTTCAAGAATTTCAATCTTGGTATCGTAATCAGGAATCTGCAGATCAGCACTTAAGCCCCAGCGGAAACGGCTTAGCAACCGCTCCTGCACACCTTCCAGGTCTTTTGGCGGCTTATCTGAGGTAAGAATCAATTGCTTACCACTCTGGTGCAAGTGATTGAAAATGGCAAAGAAGGCATCCTGTGATTTTTCAGCACGGTTAAAAAACTGAACATCATCGATTATGAACACATCTATTAACTGGTAAAAATGTATAAAATCATTGATGGCATTATTGCGGCTATGATCAACAAACTGGTTGATAAATTTTTCCGAGCTTACATATAAAACCACCTTATTATTATGCAGTCGTTTTACCTCGTTGCCTATGGCCTGGGCAAGATGGGTTTTACCAAGCCCGACCCCGCCATAAATTACAAGGGGATTAAATGAAGTAGAGCCTGGCTTTTCAGCAACTGTTTTTCCTGCACGCCTGGCTACCCGGTTACAATCGCCTTCTATAAAAGCATCAAATACATACACATGATTTAACTGCGGATCTATCTGCATCTTTTTAAGCCCCGGAATCACAAAGGGATTTTTAACCGGGTTGTTTATGACTAAAGGAAAATCCATTTCGTTATTTGAATATGATTTATATCCCTGTCCTGGTACATCCATCGTTAGTGGCTTGTTGTTGCTGTTACCGCTATCTACCATTATCCTGTATTCAAGCCTTGCTTCTTTTCCTAATTCTCTTTTTAAAGTTTTTGCCAGCAGATTTACATAATGTTCTTCAATATACTCATAAAAAAACTGACTTGGAACCTGTATCGTTAATATCTTATCTTTTAATAAAACCGGGGTAATTGGCTCGAACCAGGTTTTGTAATGCTGCCACTCTACTATATCCTTTATGATATTGAGACAATTATGCCAAACTTTTTCGCAAGCTTTCTCCATTTTTCCGTAAGCCGTTTTTTTGATTATATATCACCTGGGGATCGTCACTGAGAAAATTTATAAAAAATTTTATAAACATTTTCAGCAAGACAACGAATATCAAAATAATTTGTTGAAAAAAAAATTTTTTATTCTTTGTTTTTATCATCAAAAAAACAGTATGCCCTTTAAAAAAATTAAAAGAATTTATTTAGAATAATTATTAATTTTTAATACGTCGTCTGTATTGCCTTACAGGTAAAAAAAAATTTTTATTCCCATGATGCATACTTTTTTTTCACATTTTTTTTGGGTGCAGATAGTATTTCAAAATAAAAAAAATGTGCAAAAATAAATTGTGGTTTATGCCAAATGAACACGATTTTAAAATTAAATGACTCTATCTTTAAAAAATAAAAAATAAAATATGAGCTATGAATTAACGGGAAAACTATTGGAAAAATTTGACCCTATACAACGTACAGAAACTTTCAAGATACGGGAATTTGTTGTTGAAAAATCTGAAGATATCAACGGGAAATTAATTACCAACTATATTAAATTTCAATGTGTGCAGGATCGTACTAATATTGTTGATCGTGTAAATAAAGGTGATGAAATAAAAGTATATTTTAATATCAAGGGAAGCAAGTGGGATAAGGATGGCCGCGTTTCTTATTTCAGTAATCTCGATGCATGGCGCATTGAGCAGATTTTACAGTCCGGTAAGGCCCCTTCCTCAGAGGATGATCATCTTGAACCGCTTGATACATTTACTTCCTCATCGCAGGATGCTATTGATGATCTTCCTTTTTAAACTTCTGAAATGCTCACCAGTAAAGGCTTGGAAATAAACAAGCTTTAGGCAGCATCTTGGCCCGCTATAAGTAAAAAAATTTACAACGTTTTGCAGGATAAAACCCTGGAACCATTCTATGCAACTAAAAGTATCTGTTAAACTGCTCCCGCATGAGGCAGATGATATTAAGTCGGTATATGATATCATTGCCAGGATTGCGGGAAAAAAAACAAGCGAAGTTACCGGTTATTACATTCTCAAAAAATCAATTGATGCAAGGAGCAAAACAGTTTGGGTAAACCTTACCGTTAATGCTTTTATTAATGAGCCCTTCGTGCAAAGAATTATTACTGAATTCAATTTTAAAGATGTCGCCCTGTCAAAAAAAAAAGTTGTGATTATTGGAAGTGGCCCCGCAGGATTATTTGCAGCGATTCAACTTATTGAACTTGGAATAAAACCGGTTATTATTGAAAGAGGAAAAGATGTAAGAGAAAGGCGAAGAGACCTTGCCTTATTAAATAAAAAAGGAATTATTAATCCTGAAAGTAATTATTGTTTTGGCGAAGGGGGTGCAGGCACTTATAGCGATGGGAAATTATATACAAGAAGTACAAAAAGGGGAAATATTGATCGCATATTAAATTTATTTGTACATTTTGGCGCTGATGAAAATATATTATATGAAGCACATCCTCATATTGGCACAAATAAACTTCCACATATCATAACGGAGATGCGTAAACGAATTATTGCCTGCGGCGGCGAATTTCATTTTAACAAAAAAGTGGTGGATTTCGAAATCGAAAATGATCTACTGAAGGCAGTGAAAACCGAAGATGGTGATTTATTCAAGGGTGATTCATTTATTCTGGCTACAGGCCATTCTGCCCGCGATATTTTTACACTGCTTGATAAAAAAAATATACTTAATTAACGCAAAGCCTTTTGCCTTGGGCGTAAGAATTGAACACCCGCAGGCTTTAATAAATAATATTCAATACGGCCGGCTGCGCTTGCAACCGGCCCGGGAAAGCTCCGCAGCCCCTGCGGGTATTTTGCAAAAAGGAATTTTTCAAAACGCAAACCTTCCACCGGCATCCTATAGCCTGGTCGAACAGATAGATGATCGGGGGGTATTTTCTTTTTGCATGTGCCCGGGCGGTATCATTGCTCCTGCAGCCACGAATGCCGGAGAGCTTGTAGTGAATGGCTGGAGCCCTTCGAAGAGAAACAATCCTTATGCAAACAGCGGCCTGGTGGTGCAGGTAGAAATTGAAGATGTAATGAAATATATGGCTGATCCGCATATAAAACAGCGTTTTAAAAATGCGACTCTTCGCTGCTCATGATGCATTTTCAAAAGGAGATTGAGGAAAAAGCTTTTGCAGCAGGCGGCGGAAATTTTGTTGCCCCTGCACAACGAATGGTTGATTTTGCGGAAGATATTTTCTCATCAACATTACCTGAATGCTCTTACATACCGGGTATACGGTCCTCTTAACTTAAAAATGTGTTGCCCGCGATTTATAACCTATCGCTTAAAAAAAGCTTAAAATCGTTTAACAAAAAAATGCCTGGAAAGAATGGAAGCAACGGTTATTACTACTAATGAAGCTGTAATGGTGGCCACAGAAAGCCGGACTTCTTCACCCGTACGAATTCCGCGGGACGATGAATTTCTTCATCATCCGCAAATAAAAAACCTGTTCCCCGCGGTGAAGGCGCCGGTTATGCAGGAGGAATAGTAAGTGCAGCAATGGATGGCGAAAAAGTGGCAAAAACAATTTCAAACTTATTACATTGATTTAATTGAATTATATAACTATTTTAATACCAAAAGGGTTTTACATTTACTGGTCTTCAATATCTTCGCACCGCTTGATTTATTTCTTTTCAAGATACTGCAATCTAAAAGCTGACAATGGCCATACTTGAATTACAAAATCTTAAAAAATATTATGCCACGCAAAAAGCCGTGGATGATATAAGTTTTTCTATCCCGCAGGGAACCATATTTGGTCTGCTGGGGCCCAACGGCGCGGGTAAAACCACTTTGTTGCGCATGATTACAGGAATATTTTATCCTGATAGCGGAAATATTTTATTTGAAGGGAAAAAGTTCGATCCGGCGAAAGATATCTCGCTGATCGGCTATATGCCGGAAGAAAGGGGCTTATATAAAAAAATGAAAATTGGCGAGCAGGCATTATACCTCGCCATGCTGAAAGGATTGAGCCGTGCAGATGCCATCAAAAAAGTAAAAGACTGGTTTGTTAAGTTTGAAATGCAAAGCTGGTGGAATAAAAAAGTAGATGACCTAAGTAAAGGAATGAGCCAAAAACTGCAGTTTGTTATAACTGTCTTGCATGAACCCCGGCTGCTTATCCTTGATGAGCCTTTTAGCGGGCTTGATCCCGTAAACAGCAATTTAATAAAAGACGAGATTTTTAAGCTTGCACAAAAAGGTACTACTATAATATTCAGCACCCACAGGATGGAGCAGGTGGAAGAAATATGCGACAAGATAATCCTGGTAAATAAAGGAAAAAAAATCTTAGACGGAAGTGTAAAACAGATCAAATATGATTGCAAAGAAAATATTTTCAAGGTGGGCTTTGATACCATTCCCGGGCCTTTTCCAAATAATGTATTTGAAATCGTAAGCTCAAAGGATAATTTTTTAACTGTAAAAATTAATGCCGGCTTTAATCCTGCCGCGGTATTACAACAATTTTTAACGCATGGGGCAAGCATTATTTCATTCAATGAAATATTACCGTCGCTCAATGATATTTTTATTAAAGAAGGTTGAGGATACAAAGCTTGCAAGGCAATTTGAAAACGTCGCTCAGATAATTATTACATCAGAATAAAATTCACAGGTCTCAATAATTCAACTGTATGAATAAAATATGGCTGGTCATTAAAAGAGAATATTTAACCAGGGTCAGGAATAAAACTTTTATACTTTCTACCATTTTACTTCCGCTCTTTTTTATTGGCTTTATTGCTGCATCAGCATATTTTTCAATAAAAAGCACCGATAAAGAAAAAATTGCCGTAAAGGATGAGAATGGTATTTTCAAAAACAGTTTTCAAAGCGACAAAATAATTACCTATGAATTTCCGCCGGATGTGAATGTGAACAATTTTAAAGAAAAAGGCTATTCGGCTTTTCTGAAGATTCCCGACAAATACGATTCGGCGCAGGATTCTATCTCTCTCATTTCTGATAAACAATTGGGAATTACTGCCGAAGATAAGGTGAAGGACCAGATCAATACCGCCATCAGAAATAAAGCCTTTCTGAAAAATAATATCAATAAGAAAGTCCTGGATTCTATCAATGCAATAGATGAGGAAGACCTGTATAAATTTCAGAACCGTAATAAAACAGGGAAATAAAACAGAACAATCCAATTCCGGATTATCGTATGGAATTGGCTTTGGCAGTGGCATATTAATTTATATTACCTTATTCATTTATGGTGCAGCCGTAATGCGTGGTGTAATGGAAGAAAAAATGAACCGCATTGCAGAAGTAATTATCAGTTCCGTAAAACCTTTTCAATTAATGATGGGAAAAATTATTGGTATTGCCGCAGTGGGCATCACCCAATTACTGATATGGATCGTACTTATCGTGGGATTATCCTCTGTAGCCTCTTCAATTATATCGCACGACATGCTGCAACATGCACAATCTGTGGGTACTTCTATGGGTCCTGCCAGTAATACAGCCGCACTTAATTTTTTAAATACAAAAAATACCCTGCTTGAGGCAAACTGGAGCCTTATTATTCCATGTTTCCTGTTTTATTTTATAGCGGGATATTTATTTTATGCTTCTTTATTTGCGGCTGTGGGCAGTGTTGTAAATGAAGATCCGCAGGAAGCGCAGTCTTTAATGCTTCCTATTACGATGCCCATTATTTTATCTTTTGTTATCATGACAACGGCTGCCGGCAAGCCTGATTCACCCATTTCTGTTTGGGGCAGCATGATACCTTTTTCTTCACCCATTGTTATGATGGCACGTATACCTTCAGGAAGTGTGCCGGCCTGGCAAATTGCTGTCTCTATGATCTCACTGGTGGCAGGCTTTGTATTGACTACCATGCTTGCGGCAAAAATTTACCGCACCGGAATTTTATTATATGGCAAAAAAGTAACCTTTAAAGAAATGGGAAAATGGTTATTTAGAAAATCATAAAACTGAGGCGGTTGTGGTAGTAGTATTTTTAGAAGCTTCCCGTGCCAAATAGCGCTTTATTAATTTCCAGCCTGGTAAATTTTAAAATTATTCCGCTTACAAATAAGAATGAAGTAAGAATAGCTCCGGCAAACAGGCCTATTAATCCATATAACACCGCTGATTTATTTTCTAATATCATAAGGAGGTTCCGGCCTGTCAAGCACTTTAATAAGCGGAGTTGCTTTTTGAAGTTTATAAGCGGCATTTTGCTGGTTGGCAACTGCCTGCGCATATTGCTGGCGTATCATTTGCTTATCGGCAAGTAAATTTTCTGTTGGCACCCTAAACTCAAGCTTGGCTGTATTGGTAAACAAAGTTCTTTTATCAATAGCGATCAGCTGGTTGTCTTTTGTATTCATCACTTTTCTTAATGAATCAACTTTACTGGTTGCAAATTCAAAATCCCGTTTTGCCTTTTCCTGGTTAAGCTGAATATAGAAAAGGGAAATTTTATTAATAAATCCATAGCTGATCGTTCTTACAAGATCCGGGCTTCGGCCTGTATAAGAAAGTATGAGCATATTATTTTTATTGATAGCGGCATTAAGGCCATCTTTCAAAACCTGGCCCGCCCAGGTTATCAGTGCATATTCGTTAGAAGGCCTTTTCACCTTCGGCTCAAACCATCCCCGGTGATCATTGATATCATCAAGCAACAGTTCTGCAATCGTTTTATTACCCATCGATGAATCACGCATAGCAGCAACTTCTTCACGCGTGGTACGGCTTTGTGCAAGTTCAATAATATTTATGGACGCATCGTCGCTAAAGCTTTTAGTACTCTCCGTGCCCAATAATGCACTTAAGGCAGATGAAGTTGCGGTTGTTGTCATTGCCGCTTGTTAATGGAAATACAGAAGACCTGGAAGTATAGGTTACGGGCTTTTGTTTGGCATATAAAACCATAGCAACGGCTGCTGCAACGGCAACCGTAATTATAATAAACCTTACTTTCTTTAACCGCTGAAAAATCGCTGTTGTTAGTTCCTGGGTGGTCATAAAATGTTTTATAATCTTGTAAGCATAATGGCCAAAAAAATCGGTAATGAAGTTACAATTACCTGTGAAATGAAATCACCAAAATTTCTGCCTTCAGGCTTTTCGGGTACTACCACAATGCTTCCCTCTCTACTTTAGGATAAAAATGAAAAAATCCGAAATTATGAGTTCGCTGACTTTTGCCATTGGCATAAGTTATATAAATTCTTTTTCTCCATGGCCTTATACCAAAACCACCGGCCTTACTAATATAATATCCAAGATTTGAATGGTCTTTATCAAAATACATTTTCAACTGCGACTGAACAGCGCCCTTAATGGTTACTATCTGGTTGATTTCAGGAACATAAATTACATCACCTTCCTGGAGAACCATATCATATTTTGAGTTTTTAAACTTCAGGGCTTTCTCAAGATCAATGCTTACAGGCTCCGCAGGATCAAAAAGAACGCTATCAACAATTTTGCCGGTTGAATCTTTTATATATTTTGTACGGTTTTTTTTTAGCAAAGAATTTTCTCTTACTACTGTATCGCGCAGCCTGTATAAAATTGCACCACTGGAATTTGAATTTTCCTTAAGGCCGCCGGCTCTTTCAATAAAAGATGAAAGCCGCTCATCAGTGTTAAGCTTCGAATAAGTTCCCGGATATTTTACTTCCCCGTCTATTTTCACATTTTCCTGCAAATGAAATGTGGGATTTCTTCTTACAAATACCTGGTCATAAGGCTTTAATTTTACGTTTTCAGTAACAGAATCCAGTTCAAGATTTGTTTGAATAGAATAAGTTTGAATGACGGTTTTGGTAGGTTTAATCCCTCTTTGCGACGAGTCAATATCTACAATACTTGATACGACAATTTGTCCAAATTCTGCTGAAGGTTTTAAACCATTGGCGAAATATAAAAGGTCTTTCAGCGTCATACCGCCAAACCTTTGAAATTTCCCGGGGCTTGCGAACTTCTCCTTCAATACTTACAAATTGTTTTTCACTAAACTGGTTTTTGTTAAATACTTCAATAACATCATTGGGCTCGATCGGGATATTATAACTGCTGTTTACATTTTTATTCAGGTCAGTAAGGCTCACATCAATTTTATCGGATTTTATATTTGTTGAATCGCCGGCCCCTTTATATACATAAGCCCTGTCAACAAAAGAATTGGGAGTAATACCTCCTGCCCTGTTAATTACGTCAAATAAACGATCTCCTTTTCTTATTTCATAAACATTGGGATAAGCAACTTCACCCTTTACGATTACTTTATTATTGAGGCCCGCGTTAATAGGTTCCACCACAACAACATCTCCATCATACAATTGCTCATCAGTAACTGATCCATTGGCTTTTAAACCTATTGCATTGAAGTTGACATTTTTTATAGTTTGCTTTTCATTTACATTCCTGATAATTACACCACCTGATCCATAAGCATCCGCGGTAAAGCCGCCGGTGTATTTCAAAAGTGCCCTGATGCCTTCATTCTTTTTTAACTGGTAATACATTGGCCTTCTAAACTGGCCTGAAGCAAGCACCTTTTTATCATAAAAAGGCACGATTACAAAATCATTATTTTCAAGGTAAAGATGTTTGCCATAATCCCCGGATGTTAAATATTTGTACACATCTATTGAATCAATTATTCTGCCATTGCGCGATATAAGAATATTCCGCATGTTGCCAAATTCAGTAAGCCCTCCCGCAAGCGCCACTACATTTAATGCATTGGTAAATGCCGACACAACTTTCGGGCCCGGGCTCTCTACTTCTCCCGACGACTGAACAACAATGCTTCTTGGCTGGCCAAGCGTAACAGAAACATTTGTTGAGGGCGGAATAACTCTTTTAAAGCGATCTGCAATAATACTTCGTACATTGTCGAAAGTTAAGCCCTGCACGGTAATTTTACCCAGGCCTGATGGAAAAATCGTTCCGTCACGGGCAACTTCATAATTCTCTTCAAAATCTGCGCCTCCCCAAAGAGAAACTACGATATGGTCACCTACGCCAATCGGATAATCAAGAGGAGGTGTTGAAAGCTGCGACAATTCCACAATTTGACCGTTTTGAAAAAGATCAGCTCCATATACTGCTTCCGGGTTATTAATTTTTTGCCTGGAATCTTCTTTCTGCAGTACTGTCTTTTGCAATTGCAGTTTTTATTTTTTAAGTCAGAAACATTTTTATGAATATCTTCTCCTGCTTTTTTTTGCTGTTGATTGTTATCTCTCAAATAGCTCTGCAGTTCCGATGGCGAAGCATTTTTCAATACGTTGGGATCGATAGGAAAGTCAGGTAGTTCCCGATGGTAACTGTGCATATGAATTGGAGTAAAGAACCAGGACAAAAAGAACGGAAAATAATATAAGAATAAACGACTTTCTACAGGTAACCTTTCCTTTGGAAAAACACATTTGAAATGGATTATTAGATAATATTTTTAAACCGTGCAAATATAAGATTTTATTTCAGTGGCTTATGTAAGATCTCATTGAACTCCAACCAGATATCTTTAATAATTTTTTCTGCAGGCTTTATATCTTTTATCAACGCACTCACCTCTCCTATTTCAAGTTCACCTTCGTTCAGGTTTCCTTCAAACATTCCTTTTCTCGCCCTTGCTTTTCCAAGCAGTTCCTGTAATTGTTCTGATCCCTGCATGTTCTTCGTATGCCTTTTTAATTTGATTATAAAAATCATTTTTCATCATACGCACCGGCGTAAGTTCCTTTAAAGTAAGAATGGTATCGCCTTCTTTTGCCTGCACTACTGCATTTTTAAAATCCGGGTGTGAAGATGCTTCATCGGATGCTACAAAACGGCTTCCCATTTGCACACCTTCTGCGCCCAATACCATACAGGCAAGCATTTGCCGGCCCGTAGCAATACCACCGGCTGCTATCACGGGAATTTGCACCGACTCACAAACCAACGGAATCAATACCATTGTTGTCGTTTCTTCCCTGCCGTTATGGCCCCCGGCTTCAAAACCTTCTGCAATCACGGCGTCGCAGCCTGCCTGTTCGGCTTTTTTTGCAAAACGGCTGCTGCTTACAACATGCATTACTTTAATTCCATGATGTTTTAAATAACCGGTAAAAGTTGAAGGATTTCCTGCTGAAGTAACAACTATATTTACTTTGTTCCGGATAACAATTTCAATTTGCTGTTCAACACCGGTATACAATAAAGGAAGGTTCACACCAAAAGGCTTGTCTGGTGGCTGCCTTACATTTTTTAATATGTTCCTCAAGCAACTGTCGGGCTCATGCTGCCGGCACCCATCATTCCAAGCGCCACCGGCATTACTAACGGCGCTGGCTAAACGCCAGCCGCTTGCCCATACCATGCCTGCCTGTACAATAGGATATTCAATATTAAAAAGCCGGGTAATTCGGTTGGAGAACATAACCTGCGAATTTGCTAATTATGAGCCTAAATCAATTTCGGTATTGTCGCCAATATTAAGTGATCGTGTTTCCCCTCTTATTTCCGTATCACTGCCAATAAGCGAATCATCGAGTACCACATCGTATAATTTTGAGAAAGATCCGATAATGGAATCTTTTACAATTGAATAACGAACGATGGTATTTTCTCCCACGGCAACATGCGGCCCTATAATAGAATTTTTTATATCGCATCCTTCAGCAATACTTACGGGTGGAATGAAAATGGTATTTTCAAATTTATTAGACTCTGCAATGGTGCCGCCAAATTTTTGAAGAAGAATCGCATTCGATTGAAGCAGCGTTTCTTTTTTGCCGCAATCAAACCAGTTCTCAACTTTAAAAGATTGAAATTTTTCTCCGCCTTCTATCATGCATTCCAGTGCATCTGTAAGATTAAACTCATTATAGCTTTTGATATTATTGCTGATAATTTTATCAAGGCATTTAAACAAAATTTTTGAATCTTTAATTTTATAAAGGCCTACAAGAGCCATATTAGATTTGGGAATGGAAGGTTTTTCAACAACCTTGTTAATATATCCTTTGTCATCAATTTCTGCCACGCCAAAATTTCTTGGATCATCAACCTTTTTTACGCCAAGCATTGAAGAAGGAGAAGAAAGCACCGCATTAATATCATACTCGCAAATGGTATCTCCAAGTGCAATAAATACTTCATCATCTCCTATTATTTTCCTTGCAAGATCAATTGCATGAGCCGTTCCTTTACGTTCAGTCTGGAAATAAAATGACAGGTAAGATCGGGATATTTTGTCTTTTATATAATCCTGGATTTTTTCTCCCAGGTAGCCAACAATAAATACGAATTCATTAATTCCGGCTTCATGAAGCTGGTCAACATTGATGCTTAAAATCGTTTTTCCTGCTAAAGGAATTAAAGCTTTGGGTTGTGTGTAAGTATGTGGCCGCAATTTTGTGCCTGCTCCAGCAACCGGAATTATCGCCTTCATTTTTTCAATGTTTAATATCCAATAACCTCAAAATGCACGTGAATATAGGAAATATACTTTCACAATGTGCGACGTTAATGTTCAAGGTTAAAAGTTGAAAGTCGAAACCATAGCCCTGACACGTTCAACCTTGAACCTTCTCAACCTTCAACCTTCAACCACTTTACATCTACCATCTTTTTTGTACGTTTGCCGCAAATTTCATCCATGCAAAGAGATACAAAGGTTTTTGATATTATTAATAAGGAATTAAAAAGGCAACGGGAAGGCATTGAGCTTATAGCTTCTGAAAATTTTACCTCGCTGCAGGTGATGCAGGCAATGGGAACAGTTCTTACTAATAAATATGCAGAGGGGTATCCCGGTAAAAGATATTATGGCGGTTGTGAATTTGTAGATGAAGCCGAGCAACTTGCTATTGACCGGCTTAAAAAAATATTTGATTGTGAATATGCAAATGTACAACCACATAGCGGGGCACAGGCCAATGCTGCTCTGATGCTGGCAATATTACAGCCGGGAGATAAAATTCTGGGCCTCGACCTAAGCATGGGAGGGCATCTTACACATGGTTCGCCGGTAAATTTTTCCGGAAAATTATATGAAGCCCATTTTTATGGCGTGGTAAGGGAAACCGGGCTGGTAGATTATGAAATGCTGGAACAAAAAGCAAGAAAAGAAAAGCCAAAACTCATTATTTGCGGCGCTTCTGCTTATAGCCGTGACTGGGATTATGAACGCATCAGGAAAGTTGCTGACGAAATAAATGCATTTGTGTATTGCGATATAGCGCATCCTGCGGGCCTTATTGCCAAAGGGCTTATTGAAATCACCATTTGACCATTGTCATTTTGTAACATCCACCACTCATAAAACTTTACGCGGGCCCCGCGGCGGCATTATATTAATGAAGAAAGATTTTGAAAATCCTTTTGGCTTAAAAGATAATAAAGGAAATTTAAAGATGATGAGCAACCTGCTCGATATGGGCGTTTTCCCGGGTACCCAGGGCGGGCCACTTGAGCATATAATTGCCGCAAAAGCCGTTGCTTTTGGTGAAATATTAACTGATGAATTTACAGCATATGCAAAACAAATACAAGCTAAATGCGCAGGCTATGGCAAAAGCTTTTAATGCAAAAGGCTATGACCTGATAAGCAATGGAACAGACAATCATCTGATGCTCATTGACCTTCGTAATAAAAATATTACCGGTAAAAAAGCACAGGAAACTCTCGATAAGGCAAGCATTACTCTCAATAAAAATGCCGTGCCTTTTGATGATAAAAGCCCTTTGTAACCTCGGGTATACGGGTAGGCGTACCGGCAATTACTACAAGAGGGATGAAGGAAAACGATATGCCCGGAGTGGTCGATCTTGTTGACCAGATTCTCATGAACCCTGATAATGAAAAGATGATCAGAGATATAAAAAAAGAAGTGGGTGAACTTATGGCAAAATTTCCTTTGTACCCTGAATTATAATATGAAAAAAAATCTTACTTTGAATAACAATAGTATCAGATTCAATGAGATTAACCGGTAACGACATATCCTCGATTAAAAAAAACATATTACGTTTTGATGCGGATGCAAAAATCTATTTGTTCGGCTCGCGCGCGAAGGACCTGGAAAGAGGCGGTGACATCGACATCCTTGTTATTTCAAATAAGATTGGTTTTAATGAAAAGATAAAAATAAAATCGGGAATTTTTGAAGATATAGAAGAGCAAAAAGTAGATCTGGTTGTAAAAAATGATTTTAATGACTTATTTGTAAAAATGATCGAGCCCGATTTGCGATGCCTGTAAAAAATATACTGAAATATTTAGAAGAGAATCTTAAACAGGCCGGCGAAGCTGCCAATCATTTGGCCATTTCTTACGAGCGGTGTAAAAGTTTCATTGGCAATAAAGGATTTACTGAAGAGCAGTTAATAGAACTTGAAGCATTAACGGGCCGCTTTGCACGATTGAGTGATCTGTTAATACAGAAAGTTTTTAAAACTATTGACCGGTTAGATGGAACCGCACCCGGTACAGTACGAGACCGGATAATACAAGCCGAGAAGAAGGGGCTAATAATAAATACAGATGTTTTACTGGAAATAAGGGATGTTCGAAATATAATTGCGCACGAGTATGAGCCTGCCGAAGTACGGGACATATTTGTTTTTGTCTTCAAACATGCTCTTTATCTAATTGAACTCTTAAATAAGATAAAACAATATTCCGTCAAATTTTATTGATTAAAATTCGATTTCAAATCACTCTCCATGATACAACGTGTACAAACTATTTGGATGATCCTGGCCGCTATAGCCGCTTTCCTCACATTAAAATTTTCTTTTTACAGCGGTACGCTGGCTGTTGACAACAGCTACCATGCACTCATGGCAACTGATAATTTTTTCCTTTTAATACTTACGAGTGCCCTGGGAACGGGAATTCTTATCAATATTTTTCTATTTAAACATCGCAGTATCCAGTCCCGGATCATCATCTTTGCCTTACTTGCAGAGTTTCTTATCATTTTTCTTTACATAAAACAAATTGGTAAGTACTCCACCGGCAATTTCGGCCTATGGTCAGTCCTGCATCTTTTAATAATTGTTTTTCTTATTCTCGCAGCAAAAGGCATTTACAACGATTCAAAGCTTATTAAGGAAAGCAACAGGCTGAGGTGAGGTGTGTGTCAGGTATGAAGGTTGTTGATGCCAACTTGAATATTGAATATTGAGTGTTGAATATTGAATATTTTTAAGGTATCAGTGTAAGGTATAAGGTGCCAACTTGAATATTGAATATTGAGTGTTGAATATTGAATATTTTTTAAGGTATCAGTGTAAGGTATAAGGTGCCAACTTGAATATTGAATATTGAGTGTTGAATATTGAATATTTTTAAGGTATCAGTGTAAGGTATAAGGTGCCAACTTGAATATTGAATATTTTTTGAGGTATCAGTGTAAGGTATAAAGTGCCAACTTGAATATTGAGTATTTTTAGT
>CAWDCB010000019.1:0-118083 GCA_963800635.1 uncultured Chitinophagaceae bacterium | reverse complement strand
GTCGCCGTAGGCATCAGGCACATGTAAGCCGTCAAACTCTGCAAGCACTACCGCCTGTATAACTGTGAAGCCTTGTTCGGACCTGCGTCTAAGGTATTGATCGGCTTCTTCACGTGTTAGCCGGTGGAATAATTCCCAGCCTGTATCGCCCAACCAGAAAAAAGGCTTTCCATCTTTTAATAAATACCGGTGGTTAGAACTGATGCTGAATTGCGCAAAGCTTTTTTGCAGCCCGATCAATAAAAGAAAACAGAAGATTATTTTTTTCATAAGCAAATTAATGTAGAATGAAATATCGCTAATTTGCCGGTAAACCGGCTGCCATTAAATTTTGATTTAAACTCTTTTTAAAATCATATGCTACCACATCTTTACAGTTATAATAATGTCCTTTTGTTATAGTATGGCCCTATAATTTTCTGAACCGAACTGTACCCGCGTGGTGCTCAATGTAAATAATAATTTTGATCAGAGGGGGGTATTTCAAAAGTTAGTCAGAGGAATATTGTTAACGTACCCTATAAATGTTTGCCCATATAAATTAGAGATTCTATTTGGCTCATTAAATTATCAAGGTCAAATGGTTTTTCGATCATACCATCTGCATTACAATCTTTGTATGCCTGCAACTTATCGGGGCTTGCCGAAATTAGAAGGACAGGAATATTTTTCGTTTCTTCCCCTTCTTAAATCCTTACAAATTTCCCTGCCATCATTGTGTCTTAGATAAATGTCGATAAGAATTAAGTCAGGTTTGCAGATTTTGAGTTCTTTAAGAAAAATATCCTTTGTGTTTGAGAGTATTGCGGTATGGCCGTTCATTTTAAAAATGATTTGCAGCATTTCCAACAATTCCGTTGAATCGTCAAGAATTAAAATCGTAGCCATCGTTACGTGGTAAGGTGGTTTAAACAGTAAGGTACCTGTAAGATAATAATTCCCATTCACTATTAAAAATATACATGTGTATTGTGTCGAAAATTTGTCTCTTACAGGTGTATATAAATTAATATATTTAGTTATTATCAAGTAACTTTGTTTAAATACTTCTCCCAATGCAGCCGATTACCGCGACAATGTTAGAATTATTAATGGATTGCCATGAACGGGAATTAATGAATTTAGAACCTCATGAAGTTGCTTCTACCCATTATTCCAGCGGGTTAATCAGGCGGGGGTTTGTTGCTATAAAGCCTTATATAACGCAACAGGGGAAAAAGTACATTGCCATGTATATAACTAATTCCGGGCGCAGCTTTTTAAACAGCATCTAAATATAGCTTCCATAATGTTATGTCAGGTACAAAATGGCGCAAAATGATAACACGAATCTAATGCCCATATTACACGAAGTATAGAAAGAGAGAAATTCGCGTAATTGATATTTATAATTCGTGTAAAAAAGCATAATACAATTGACGATCCCTGGGACATTTGTAGCCGTCGTAGAATGAGCCTTCAATTGTCGGATGTATGTAGTACACCTTATATCAATAAGGTTTGGCATGCGGTATAACCGCTTTATAACTGCCACGCCTAAACGCAGTACCATGTAGGTTGAATTAATTACACCCATCAACATTGCCGGTTTAAACTTTCGGAATTAATTTGGCTTTTGTTGGCAGGTTCACCTTGGCGATACAGGATTGATAAAATGGTTTTCTGAGATTCAAAGGCGAAGCACTCCATTACCTTATTTAAATTTAACCACAATAGCTTTACCATCATAATTAATGCTTTTATCTGCATCGGTGGTAATTGCGGAATTTATTCCGTGGCCTTTCTTTACCAGCACTATATTAAATGACCGCTGCTTTACCATACCCTTAAATGTTCCTTTACGGTCAGAAATAGTTAGCTCCTGTAACTTGTTATTCCATTTCATATTGAAGACCGCGTATTTGCCTTTTTCATAATTGTAATTATCATTCTCATCTTCATAAAATTTAAATTTGCCGTCAGCACCGGGATAAATGCGCAATTCAATTGCACCGAAGGTTTTTCAGTAGCATATTCAATATCAGGGCCCATTGGGATGATTGATCCTGCTTTTACATATAACGGCATAATATCAATTGGCGCATCTGCATCAATTGTTTGCCCGCCCGTTAGACTTTCGCCTGTCCAGAAATCATACCATTTTGCTTTTGGGCAAATATACCTTTCGTGTTTTTCACCTTAGTGCCTGCATTTTTGCCGGTATAAAGCTGTCGTAACCGGGTTCACCAAAAATGCCGGACCAAACATATATTGATCGGGAATACTGTAAACATTCGCATCATTCCTGAAATCAAATGCCAGTGAACGCATCATGGTATAATTATCGTTAGTTACTTTTCCTGCTAGCGAATAAATATAAGGCAATAAACGGTAACGCAGCTTATCATACTTTAGCAGGATGGCTTTTGTTTTTTCATCCCAGTTTTTTGAAAATAAAGCCCTTTCGCCTTTGCCATGTATCCGAATATCGGGCAAAAAGTACCAAACTGGAACCAGCGGGTAAACAGCTCCCGATTTGCGGGTTTTGACCAGTCGGCATGCCTTCCGGAGATCTCCTTGAGATGATAACCGCCGATATCGGATGTCCAGTACGGGATACCCGATGCGCAGGCATTGATACCCTGCGGTACCTGGGTTTTAAATGAGCGAAGGTGCAGGTAATATCCGACGACCATAATGTGGTAGCCGATTTCGCTGCTGACCGGCAAATGCCTGCCTCACCAAAAAGAAAGCCCGCTTACCGGGAATATCCTTTCTCCAGCCTTTGTATATCCCTTTGGTGTGCTCTAATGAATAGGTATTAAAATAATCTATCCCTTTACCTACAAAAAATCGCTTTTGCGGCGCTCATCAAGCAAGGAACCATTGTCCGGCTCGCATTGGTCAACCCACCAGGCATCCCAGCCATAACGTTTTACAAGGCTATCTCGCGCCTGTTGCCAGTATATTTCCTTGCTTTCGGGTTATGTGCATCATAATAAGTATCAAACGTGTGCGTAACAACGTTATCCCAGGTGATGTTGGTTAAGAAGCCTTTGCTTTTCAGCGCATTGAAATTATTTGTGCCGCTGCCAAATACCGGCCAGATAGATATCATGGCATGTATATTGGCTTTATGCAATTCATCTATCAGCTTTTAGGATCTGGATATCGCTCCTGGTTCATTATGTGCGAACCTATCGGCAGCGGGGACCACTAATACCAATCCTGCACAATCGCATCAACCGGAATATGATTCTTGCGGTAATTGTCTTTTACCTTAATATTTCAGCCTGCGTCTTATACCTGTCCTGCGATTGAAACAAGCCGAAAGCCCATTTCGGAAACATCGGCGCTTTGCCGGTAGCAGTTCGGTACAGATCAATGATATGATCGAAATCAGGGCCGTAAAAAAAATAATAATCAACCATCTTACCACTTTCGGATACATATTTATATTGGCTGTTATTGCCTTCAGCTCCATAAAAATTTGATGCCGAATAATTATCCCATAACAAGCCATATCCTTTTGTAGATAGCATTACCGGTATAGCACCGGTCATATATTTTATTAGCATATCCTGGTTACGGCCTTTATAATTAATCGAAAGGGTATCCACAGGATGGCAGCCCAGGCCAAAAAGCGCTTCATCAGCCGGGGAGTTAAACGCAGTATTGCAATTATAAGTTTCGATACCCGCAATAGTTACCGGGTTCATTGTTTTATTTTCAGCTGTTTCCGAGCTTATAACCCTTCCCTTTAGATCGGTGTAGGTAATTGCATTGCTAGCCTTATCGATGTTAATTTTCAAACTGGCCGTGGTTATTGTTATTTGCCCATTATTATCAGAAATATAGAAGGAAGATTTCTCTAACCAGGGGTTATTTACTACCAACGAATTTTTGATTGGCAAAGCATTTAACACAGTGTATTTCACTTCTATAATATCGGCTTTGCATACGCGGATATCCAATAATCCCTTATCTAACTTACAGCTAACGCCATCAGCGTTTTTTTGGTATGATATGATTGTTGCAGCCGCAATTGTAGATAGTGACATGCTTACAATAAAGATGGCCAGGTATTTCATATTCGTCCTCAATAATAGTTGTTGTTTCATTTCAAACTTTTATTTGTTATTTATGTTTAAAGATAGATTTTAAACGTGTTGTGATAAGAAGGTAAAGGTTAATCATTTTCATCGCTATCTTTTTTAATATATCGCTGGCTTATGTCTGGCCGCCTCCGGATTAAATAGAGCAGTAATTTCGTTTGCCTGAACAATTACGCAGTATGATTAACTTTTTCTATTTAACATTCTGAATAATTAAATAACGGTTTAATGAGAAGGACTGGCATAATTTTTCTTCTATATTAAGAAAAATTATTCGCAATGAAATCATCTTTAATAAAAATAACAAGTGCTGCACTGTTGTTTGTTTTTATTTGTACAGGCTGCGCTGAACATCGGTATTATAATAGGGATTACGATGACCGTGAAGTATCTCATCGCAGGCATCATCATGATAATGACGGACGGAATGATTATCGGGACAGAGACTATCACGATGATGATCATCACCATGACTCTGATCATTAAATAGCAGAGATAATAAGTGTTGTAGGTAAACCAGGTCCTTTAGCAATTGGCTAATGCATTATCAATTGTAAGTATTGCTTATTAAAAGGAGTAAATAAATCCCCATAGGCTCTTGCCATTGTTTTTAAGGTTCATTATTTCAGCGGATACAGGCATTTCCGTTTTTTACAGAAAAGCATTATACACACTGGGATTAATTCCGGATAATAAAAAAGGTGGCACATCGCGTGCCACCTTTTTCTAATTAAGCCGTTGCCGCTTTTCTTCTCTGCGGCGAGCCTTTGCCTTCGGTTAGTAATTTAAACAAGCTGTCTTTTATGTATTGGTCCCATCCTTTTACACAAGATTCATAACATTCTATGTCAGGCTGTAATCCAATGTGCGTAAAAATGATTTTTGTTTCATCATTTTCGGCTGAAATTTCAAACAATAGTTTGGTGTCTTTCCATTCTGTTTTGTCCTTCAACCAAGCGAGGTAACAATCAGTAACCAGCCATGATATTTTTTCTTTCGGGATCACTTCAACTACTTTGAAGGTTACGAAGGTTTCTCCGAAACGGACTGTAAACACATCATTCAGCCTTTCAGCACTACCTTCAATATCTTCTGTCCACCAGCCTGCAACATTGTTGATGGCGTTAACGGCTTCCCGGGCGGAGATTTTGGCCCCGATCGTGGCCGTGTAATCTTGCTTTTTCATTTGTTTTAATTTTATTGTTTATTTGGTTTATTGTTTAAAATATTTTCTAATTTCTGAAGCTTCGAAGTCCAGAAATTATCGAAGTGATCTATCCATTTCTGCAGCTCATTAAAGCCGTCTTGCCTTAGGGTACAATAGCGTGCCCGCCCAATGTCTGTAATTGAAATAAACCCGGCGTTGTAAAGAATTTTTATGTGCTTTGAAACGGCGGGGCGGCTCATATCGAAATTTTCGGCTAACGAGTTTATCGTGAAGCTGTTTTTTGCAAGTAATTGCAATATTTGCCTGCGGCTTGGATCGGCAATTGTCTGAAATGCGTCAAGCGCTGGTGCTGCCATTTTTAGTTGCGTTTAAATAGTTAATCATTTTTTGGATATTTTTTTGCCAGCCGTCACTCATTCCTGTAAAGATTGCGAGATTGGTTTCTTTGAAACCAGACTGCTTTAACAAGAGCCGTGTGCCATTTTCATATTTTTCCAAAACCCACTCTACAACTGTGTCAAGCGTAAAAACGCCATTGCCTGAGCCACCTTTCCAACTGTACGTGAGTTTTTGAAAGGGAATTATTTCAAAAATTTTGCAATGGAATATACCATCCAATTCAAGGCCTGGAATCGGCTTTGTCCGAAACTGAAATTCGTATCCGGGAATTTGTTTAAAATTGTTCGGCATTAACCAAAGGGCGATTAACTCCGCCTGGGTGAGATATTCCCAAACTTCGTTTGGCGATTGCTCATAGATCCATTCGTTTTTGATTTCTGTTTGCATAATATGTAACTTTTAGGTTACACAAATGTATATGTAACTCTTAAGTTACCCAAATATTTTCTTACTTTTCTTAAAAAATTTTAGAAATGTAACCGGGAGGATGAATGTATCAACAATAAAGGATCAAAATGAATTTAATGTTATTGAATCACTCTAATCCTTTTTATACATATGCTTAAACTTCCAAACTTAACTGACCGAATCTTTAGCAGTGGCTCAAAAAAGAAACCTCACCGGTTGTTGAAAGATGCTCATGAAAAAGCGCCCGCACTCCCGGCTAATTTACAACAAGCTTTGTGTTGCCTTTGGGATAGATGTTGCCTTTATGTTAGTAAAATAAGGAACAAACTTGTTTTGATCAAGACAGGTCCAGCTCTGGCAAATTATTGTAACACTTAAAGTTCAAAGTCAAAAAAAGAGCATTGTCTTTGTTTGGATAAGAACTGTTGCACAAAAACAGGTTTCGAATTACTGTTGTCCATGTGATTTATTTTTTCTTTTTCGATGATTTGGCCCGGCTGTTAAATTCGAGACAGAGGGCTAACCAAAAATGAAAATCTTTTTTGGATTTAATTCCATCGCGGCTGATGTAACCGTATCATTTATATCCCCTTCCTTTCATTATCATTGTTCGGAACCCCTTTTTACCAGCGATAGTTTCCTGCAATGCCGGGTTAAAGCGGCGCATCATTTCATCGCCACTTACACTCACACACATTTTATCGTTAACCATAAACGTAACACCCCGGAACATTTTTTTTTCTTCAACATTGGGAAGGTGTTGAAGCGCTTCCCTGATTCTGCCGGCAAGTTTCTCGTTGCATCGGCATAATACAAAGAAAAATATTTTTTTCTATTTTGGTTTAATGAAATCCAGCGTTACGTATAGTACTTATAATGGTTGCCACTTCTTTTTAAACATTTTAATGCAGCGCTTTGTTGTTTTCAGGAGAAAAAATTTCCCTCTTGAGTTTGCTAACTTTTAAGACTGCGTTCTAATCTTATTCGCCCTGTCTGGTAATCAATTCCCGTCTATGAAGGTTCTTAGGTTTGGACGTAGTTTCTTTAAGATTTCAAATCATTTCTTTGCATAATTTTTTTGCTGATAAACTATTTTAAAGACATTATTAATTCAGTCTCAAGTTTAGTCTCGTCGTTTGTCCAGTGTCCATAAATTTCAATATACGGTAACATAGTTTCATGGCTTTTGCTCTTTAATTCATCTGCCATATTTTGTCCTGCCTGTTTTATTAAATTATATGGACCAATATGTTTGTAACGGGCATACTTTAATAAGGTAATACTCTTCAGTTGCAGTCCTGTATCTTGATTTGGGATGTAGATAAGCTCTACTCCTGTAAAGATCCGGCACCCATTTGAATCGTCCAGCTTCAATTATGTAAAGAATTAAAGCACATCCTCATTCTTTCATAACATAATACTATTCGAAGCGCAGGGTTATCCGACACTGACTTTTCGGTTTCTTCGTACCACCGCACATATACATGCTTCGGGGTCAGCCAGCATAGTCACTTTGTTGTGTGTGCCGTTTTATCTGTAGGAAGCTTTTGAACGTTTAATGTCGACCCTACTAATTCCAAGTGTTTCCAAAAAAATACACTGAAATAGCGGTGGTTCTTTTCTACCCTCGTTAAAAGCCTGTAAGGGCATCCGGCTTAATTCGCTACCTAAAAGCACAAAAGTTAGTTGGATCAAATTGCCTGAGAACTTTGTCTCTTCATTGTTTATCATTTTGAGCGTTAATAGGTAGCGTGGACGGGGCCTGTTCAGCCAATGAAAATTGAATTTCGCATTTGCTGACATCAAAAGTACTTTCTGAATGAGGTATCTCAATTAAATAAGTTGTCATTTTTTCCGGCGCTCTGCTATAAATCAAACCAACGTGCTTTACGACTTGCGCCAAAATTTTCTTTATCAGCCATCATAGCTGCTGACGCACCGTGATGAGTTCCAAAAGGTTTTGGGCCGGAAAAAAAATCAACATCCACACGTCCAATTTCACCTTTGCCAAACTCAATATAACAGGAGCCTGCACCTGTATAGGTTGCATTATTTTCCGTCCCATTAAACGTTGCAATAATAGAAGCTGCTGCAATTTTTGCGGCGCCTTCTGCAAATACACCAGCCTTAGGTGTTCCAACACTAGTTACATCACCAATAGCATAAACATTTGGAAATTTTGTCAACAGGTTTGCCCTGTCAACCGGTATCCATCCATTCTCTGCCATGCCACTTTGCAGTACTACAGCCGGAGCAACATGTTTTGGAATACCGAGGAAGAGATCGAATGGCATTTCAGTGCCATCATCAAGAATGGCTATTTTTTTTGACTCATCAAGCGAACTCACTTTCCGCTGAGGTATGAATTGAATATCCCGTTCTTCGAAAGCTTTGATCAATGCTTTCGATGAATCCGGGGAAGGAGGAATGGGAGAACCATAAGGTATCACAAGGCTTATGGCACAGGCATCACGCACTCCGGCGTTAGTAAGATAATCATGCAACATTAAAGCGGCTTCACTAGGTGCCGGCGGACACTTGAATGGTGCATTACATACACCAACGATGGCATGGCCTTTTGTAAAAGTTGGAATCACTTCTCTTAATTTTTCTGCACCCTCAAAAGAATAATATTCGTTGAAGGCTGCAAGTCCGGGTGTAGCAGTGATGTCGTAATTAGCGCCCAGCGCTACAACTAATACATCGGCTTCATACACACTGTCCTGTGTGGTAACAATTCTGTTTACAGGATCAATAGCAGTAATAGTTTCTTTATAGAATCTTACTCCTGGTTTTACGATACTGCTATAAGAAATTTTAACAGCATCCGAGCTCTTGCGACCAAACATTACATCCAGCTTTGAAAAGCCAAAATAAAATGAATCGTTTTGGTCTATGAGAGTAAGATCAAGATTGTCCCCGATTGTTTCAGAGAGTATGGAGCTCAATTCCAATCCTCCAAAGCCTGCACCTAATACCACTACGCGTAATTTCATTTGTATATTTTATTTTGGGATGTGTAAAATAATAATAAAAATACTGACTACTATTTTTATAGTATATGCAGTTTTAAAGCGGACGCGGAACTGATTAATCAGCTTCTTTAGTTACTGATTTGAAATTTTCTTTATGCTGAAAAGCAAACATTTTGGAAATAACTACCATGAATGGACAAATACCTGTGATAACTGAAAAGATAAAACCGATAGCAGGCATATAGAGTAACCAACTTACATAAGAAAAGCCGGTAAGATAAATACCTGTCCACAAGATAACGCCTACAAAGGCAAACCATATTCGCATTGATTTTGAAGCGCTCATAAATTATGTTTTTAAAGCTCATAAGCCTAAGAGATTACTTAAGCTTATGAGCAAATAATATTTTATTAATTTGTGCCTGGTTGAGTAACAAAGCGCAGATAAGGTTTGATCGTTTTCCAACCTTGCGGATATTTTTCTTTCGCTTCTGCATCAGATACTGAGGGAACGATGATCACATCCTCTCCACTGTTCCAGTTTACGGGCGTAGCTACTTTATGTGCTGCTGTTAGTTGCATGGAATCAAGCACACGAAGTATTTCATTAAAGTTTCGCCCGGTCGTCATTGGATAAGTAAGGTGCAGTTTTATTTTTTTATCAGGGCCAATTACAAAAACAGAACGCACTGTATGATTAGTGGCTGCAGTTCTGCCCTCAGATGTGCCGGGCTCTTCTGCAGGAAGCATGTCATACAATTTTGCAATGGCAAGCGTTGAGTCTCCGATCATAGGATAGCTTACTGCATGGCCCTGGGTTTCTTCAATATCTTTTTCCCATTTTAAATGGCTCTCTACGGGATCTACGCTTAGGCCAATAACCTTGCAGCTTCTTTGTTTAAAGTCTGGGGCCAGTTTTGCCATGTAGCCAAGCTCGGTAGTGCAAACCGGCGTAAAATCTTTTGGGTGCGAAAAAAGGATGGCCCAGCCATCACCAATCCAATCGTGGAATTGAATAGTGCCCTGTGTGGTTTGGGCCTGGAAATCTGGTGCGATGTCGCCTAATCTGATACTCATGTTGTTTGTTTTTTGAAGGTTTATAATTAAGAATAAATTACTAGTGTTATGTCAATTATGAAGCTACGCTTTGAACGTGAATTGTCGGCCGTAAGCAGTAAATTCCATCATGTTCGCCAGCCGACAATTTACGATTGACATAACACTTGCTATAATAAAAGATGCCTCTTTTTACAATTTTCGCATTCATAATATTTTGGGGTTATCGTTCCAAAAGAAACCAGCTTTATAAAGCGGCCTGTAATTGATCTTTTTTTGGAAATTACCAGGTTGCCTCCACAGCATGTGCAGCGGATACCCAGGATAGTTCTCTTAATGATGATCTTATCTAAATCCAATAATGCCATAACGGGCACAAAAATGCGAATGCAAAAGATGCTTGCAAAACAAAAGGGATGAATGTGTTTGATTAGGGATGAATGATACCTCGTTTGTGAAGAAAAAAGCAGCGCCAGCGACTCGTCAATGTTCTTTTATTCCAAGAGTTTTAAAAAGGTCTTCCCTGAATGATTTGCCAACAGGGATTTTAGTTCCTGTAATGGAAATCTCTGTAGGGAAAATATCATCAATCATGTTAATGTTTACAGAATAGCTGCGATGGACACGAATGAAAATTTTTTGATCAATCCGTTCGATAAAGTCATTGAGCGTGGATCTTACCATCACTTTCTTTTGCGATTTAAGATGAAGAATAATATAATTGGCATCGCTCTCCAGGTACAATAATTCATTGAAAAATATTTTTCTAAAAACATAGCCATCTCTCACAAACATATAATCTTTGACATGATAAGAAGCTGCGTTTCCAGGCTTGGCATTAGGATCTTTTCCCGTAAAATTGCTGAACGCAATTTCAATCGCAGCAAACAATTCTTCTTTGGTAAAAGGCTTAACAATATAAGCGTGTGGCTTTACTTTCTTTGCGCGGTCTATCGTTTCTCCATCACTGTTGGCGGTTAAAAAAATAAAGGGAACCTGGTAAAATTCATTAATTTTTTGCGCTACATCAATGCCATCTTTTTTTCCGGACAATTGAATGTCGAGCAACAACAAATCGGGTTTGTCATTCTCAAGCATTTCCATTGCCTCAGTATAATTTATTGCAGGACCGCAATGGCATAGCCCAACTCATCAAGCGTGCTTAAAATAGTACGGGCTATCACAAGTTCATCCTCTACAATTCCTATTTTTAAAACGGACATAAGTTTTAGTCTTCATTTTTCCGCAAATTGCGGTTGGTAAAATTAATTGTAAATGCGGCACCATTTTTATTTTCATATTTCACTGTTCCTCCTATTTGCCGGCTCAGGTCGTTGATCAATTGTATACCCAGTGTTGTTGCTTTCCTTAAATCAAAATTAGCAGGCAAGCCAGGGCCGTTATCATAATAGATCAATTGATATTTTCCTTCTGCAGGGTTAATAATCTTAATATATATCTTTCCCGCATTCAATATCATTAAATGCATACTTAAACGAATTAGACAATAGCTCATTGATGACAAGGCCAAGCGGAACAGCGGTGTCAATATCTAAGTTCAGGTAGGGTACTTCTATATCTGTCACCACATTATTTTGTTTTCTGAAATACACTTTCTACCTGCCTGCACAAATCATTTATAAATTGTTTCAACTCAATTGTACTGATGTTTTCAAACTGGTAAAGGTTCTGGTGTATCAATGACATACTTTTTATGCGGTTGCGCCCTTCCATTAATGCATCTCTTGCAATTTCGTCATTCAGGCTTTTGCTCTGCAATTCCAGCAAACCGGAAATAACCTGCAAATTATTTTTCACGCGGTGATGAATTTCTTTCATCAATACATCTTTCTCCATAAGTAATTCCGCCTGCGCTGATAATGATTTTTCCAACTGAACGGTTCTTTCATTGACCAGTTTCTCCAATTTATTTTTATCAGCAGCTAATTGTTTTGTTCTTGATTTTATTACCAGGTAAACTGCTATTGTAAATAATAAAACTGCAAAAGGTAATAAACCACCATTTAAGATAAAAAGGTTTTAAAACAAGCAATGGAATAGTCAATTCGCTTTTGCTCCATGCGCCTTCACGGTTCTGTGCTTTAATATTCAGGGTAAATTTTCCATAAGGCAATCCGCTGATGCGTATGGAATTTTCATTGATATAATTCCAGCTTTTATCTACGCCTTCAATTTGATATGCATAGCGATGTACTTCATCTTTTGCAAAATCCAGCAATTGAAATTCAAGTGTGAAAAATTGATCATTTGGTGCCAGCGTAATTTGAAAAGTATTCAACAATTCAGTTGTTTTATTAACCAGTTCATTTTGCGAGCCAACAAACTGGTTGAAAGAAATGATACGTAGTGGCACATTCAATGTATTGGTATCCGCTATAAAATCTTTTGGGTGAAAGGCATTCACACCATCCAGGCCACCAAAAAATAATCTGCCATCTTTGGCTTTGTACGAAGACGTTCTGTTGAATTCATTGTGAGAAATACCATCATTAGTTGTGTAAGTATTTACAACAAATGTTTTCCGGTTGAAACGGATCAATCCATAATCTGAACTGATCCACAGGTTATCATACTCATCCGGCTCAATTCTGTACAAAACATCCGAAGGAAAACCGGAAGTAATATTGAATTGCTGAAACGAATTGATTTTCCTGTCCCAGCGATATAATCCTTCGCCATTAGTTGCAAGCCAAAATATTCCATCTGCGTCGGTGTATGCATCCAGCAAGCTCAATGTATTAACAACCGGCGATTGCTCGTAGTTCATTGACCATCGGCCATCAGCCTTAGTTATTTTATATAACCCATTTCCGGCAACAGCCCACAAAGTATCATCATTACTTTTAGAAAAACGATACACAAATTTTGCTGCCGGTATATTTTTATTTTCAGCAGTAAGTGAATCAAACTGGTAAGTGTTGGAATTGAATAACGAAATTCCGTTTGTTCTTCCTAACAGCAGCAAGCTATCATTGAGTGAAAACAGTGACCATATTTCAGATCCTTGCCCTCCCGGGCATATTGAAATTTTATTTTTCGCTTCATCGTACTTAAAAAGATTGTAGCCGCCACAATATAACGCTGCATGATGTTCACTGAGTGCATACTTAATTTCATTATCCGCTATGTATTGCATTTTTCCCGCCTGCTGCATAAAAGTATGTGTCCAGATATTAGCTACTACACTGCCGCTTTCATCAGCATAAATACCACGGGCCTGGCTATTGGGTTGAACGTTTTGTTGTTTGCTTGTAAAGTATTGCTTAAAACGGTCCTTCTCGATCTTTAACTGCAATACGCCATGTGAAGTGCAAAGCCAAAGATTTCCAAAGCTGTCGGGGAAAAGCCTGTAGATAAATATACTTTCAAAACCTTTCATTTCCGATTTTGAAACGATCTTTAAAAATGCATTTTCATTCCACAGGTAAAGTGCATCCGTACCAATATAAAACATGCAGGCCGTTCCATCTGCAGAACTTGCAGCCTGGTACCAATATTTCGCTTTTATGCTATCAGTATTAAATTTATTTAAATTAGCAGGGAAACTCACTGTTACCAGCATGTGTAATTATTCCAACATTAAATGTATTGTATTCGGCTTTCGTGTTATAGGCAATTAAAAGGTCGTTTTGGTTTGTGAAACCAATGGGCAATGATCTTAATGCATCTTTTTGAATGAAGGCAATGACAGTATCTTTCGATACTAAATACTGTGTGGATTGGTTGAATATTTTCAACAGCGCTTTACCCTTTGCAAACATACAGAAGGGGCCTGTGCTGCGATAATCAACAAAAGGCTCAGCATTCTGCTTGCTCCAGTCAGCAATTTCATACCGGAGCCGAAAGCCTTTTTTGGATGAATATTTCCAAATCCTGAAAGGATATGCTGTGAGAAAATTTATTTCATCTGTACCGTCATTGGATATCCAATAAACATCCTGTTCTTTAAAAGGCATATTTGGAAAAGCAGCCGTAAGTGTTTTCACTTCCTGTGTAACTGCATTCATTACATCCACTTTGTCGTTCGTAGTGAGCTGGAAGCCGGTGTTGCCATACTCAATGAAAAGATTATTGGCATCGTCTTTTGCCAGTTGCACTACTTTATTATCCTGCAGGTTATTCCGCTGACGGGTAAAGAGTAAACAGTTTTTTCCATCGTAACGGTTCAGCCCATTGCGGGTACCAAACCATAGAAAGCCTGCTTTATCCTGTAAGCCACAAAACACTTCGTGAGATGCCAACCCATCCTCAATAGAAAGAAACCTTTTGCTGATGGTGTATGCGTCATTATCATTTAATTGATTGCTTTGTGCAAACAGCAAATGGCTGGATAGAGTTAAATTCGGTATCAATGTGCAGCACAAGAAAAATGTCCGGATCATTGCCTTGATTTTTTGCTGAAAATTGATCGTTCGTTAATCTGAAAATCTAATTTTTTAAATATTGTCAAAGACATTTCTGGTTGAAGATAATCACTATTTATTTTAGCCCATAATCAAATCTGGCAATATTGAAGAGGTATTTGGTAGCATTTTCCCTAATGGTTACGCCAGGCAGGATGGTTGCGCCTGCACCAATCCATGCATTTTTTTTGATGTGAATGTGACCGGGAACAAGCGAGCCTCTTTCGTTGGGGTTAATTGGATGTCCTTCGGATAACAAACTGACTTTTGGAGCAATGAGTACGTTGTCTTCAATGGTGATACCGCCTAAATCAAGGAAAACACAATCGAAGTTGATAAAGACGTTTTTACCGATTTTAGTATTCTTCCCATAGTTGATATACAACGGTGTGAAAACGGCAACGCTTTCATCAATCTCTAAGCCTGTGATTTGGCTTAGTAAATCCCTGATTTCTGCCGGGTCAGAAGAATTGTTTAGCTGAACCAATAAGCCTTTGGTTGCAAAAGAAGCCTCTCGAAGTTTAAATGCTTCAGGGTCGCCGGAAAGAATGGTTTCTCCGCTTCTTAGCCGTTCAAAAATGTCTTTATTGTACTGATTTGATACCATACCACAAAGATCCTACAATAGGGAAGCCCACTGGTAACGATTATCAAACCAATCATTAAGAATTTCAAACTTTCTGTAACCTTAATGATTTTGGGTTTGTTCCTGTCAGCTTTTTAAAGAAGTTGTTAAAATAAGTAGCGTATTCAAAACCAAGTGCATAGGCAATATCGGCAACATTCCAGGCGGTATGTTGCAGGAGAGCTTTGGGTTCGCTTATGATGCGTTCCGTAATGTGTGTTGTGGTTGATTTACCTGTTACTTCCTTAACTGCACGGTTGAGGTAGTTTACATGCACATGTAAAGCAGCCGCATAATCCTGTGCTGTTTTAAGCCGTAAAGGGTTATCTGCACTTTCAATAGGGAATTGCCTTTCGAGCAATTCAAGAAATACAGAAGTGAGCCGTGATGCTGCATTTTTGTGTTGGTCATAATGTTCTGACGGCTGAAGTTTTAAGGCTTCATGAATAATTAGGTTGATGTAGTTGCGTATGAGGTCATCTTTATAGGTATAGTCGCTCTTGTGTTCATCAATCATCTTGCGAAAGATGGTATTTAAAAACTCCCGCTGCTGCTCATCAATCTTTAAAACAGGTGTACCACCAATCTTAAATAAAGGAGAATTTTGCAGGCTTTCGGACCGGTGGGATGCTTTGAAAAAATCTTCAGAAAAAGAATTGTATAACCTATATACGTGGTGGAAATCGTCTCCCAGGAATAAGGAATGTGCGGATTGCCAAAAAACAAAATACTTCCTTCCTGCTCAAAACTTCTATCAGCATAATGGATCTTGCTTTTTCCGGCGGTTAAACATATTTTATAAAAATCCTTTCGGCTATAAGTCTTTGTTGCGTTGCCGTCAGCTTCTATTTGAAATACATTAAAGCCTTTCAACTTTAGTTCATTATTGAACTCGGAAACCTGCCACACATTGTTACTTGCCATAAAGCAAAGTTAAGAAAATCAAATAGACTATCTATTTAGATAAAAGGTTGAGCATTTGAAAGAAATAGTTTTTTGAAAATCCGCTGTGAAGAATTATAATCGAACTTAAAAGTTCGATATTCCTGTTGGCTTGTTACAGAAAGCTATGATTTTAAATAGTTTATTTTGTAGCCTCGACAGGAATCGAACCTGTATCTGGAGCTTCGGAAACTCTTATACTATCCATTGTACGACGAGGCCGGTCACATAGTTAATTCGTTAACGGGTTAATTATAACTATTAACTTGTCAAATTAATTCTATTTTGCAAATTGCAGAACATTACTTCCAAATATTTTAACTGCAATCGCGAGTAAAATAACACCGAAAAATTTTCTTACTACTATTAATCCATTCGGACCCAGCGCCCTTTCAATCCATTTCAATGATTTCAGTACAACAAAAATAACAATACAATTGATGAGGATACCTATCAAAATGTTGACATCGTGATAGTTTGCTTTTAGCGACATGATCGTAGTAAGTGTGCCCGAACCTGCAATCAGTGGAAAGGCTATTGGAACTACACTGCCGCTTTTTGGATTATTGTCTGCTTTAAAGAAATCCATTCCCAATACCATCTCAAGGCCCAGGATAAAAATCACAATACTTCCTGCCACCGCAAATGAATGCACATCAAGCCCTAAAAGCGCAAGAAAGGGCTGCCCGACAAATAAAAATAAAACCATAAATGCCCCGGATGCCACTGTAGCCTGTGTTGAACGTATTGTGCCACCCATTTTATCTTTTAGGGAAATCAAAATGGGTATTGACCCAAGTACATCGATCACTGCAAAAAGCGTGAACGATACCGTGATGAGCTCTTTTTGTGATATGGCGGTAAAATCAGCCATGCATTTTTTTGCAAAGGTAATGTAGATAAAAGCAGCATAACAAGCATGAAGCAAAATAAAGTGCTCTATGGATATTAGCCTTATGGTTGTATTATAAAGCTATCTGCACGCCTCCGTTTATATTAAATCCCTTCGTAGTAAATCCTCTTGTTACAAAATATTTTTGATCTGTTATATTTTGCAGATCTGCAAACATGCTAAACTTAGTATTGAACTTATACCGTGCATAAAAATCTAAAGTATAATATCCCTTTAATTGGAAAGGGGCTGCCATATATTGTGGTTCATAAGCTTTACTTACTGTTTTTAAATGTGCTGATATATAAAGGTCTTTTGTGGCCTGGTAGTTCAAAGAAAAATTTACAATATTATCCGGACGTTTGTACAGATTGAAGAAAGACGTGTCTTTGCCGGGAACAGCCTGCGTGGTTATTTTTCCATCGGCCAAAGTATAATTCAGAGACACAGATAAGCGGGAAGTAAAATTTATGGATGCCTCAGTTTCAATTCCGTAATCATGTTGTTTATCTCCATTAATATAATAGTTTGCAAAAGTTGAAGGATCGGTGAAGAAAAGGATCACATCTTTTCCATTTCTTATAAAGCCTGTAGCTCTTACATTGATATTATCAGCAAAATATTGAAGTCCCGCTTCATAGCTTGTTGTTACTTCAGGGTTTAGATTTTTATTCCCATATTCCGAATATAATTGGTACAAAGAGGGCACACGGTAGCCTGAGGATACGTTGGCATATATTTTATAATGATCTTTTATTACATAAAACGGGTTGACTGAATACGTAACATTTGTTCCGTAAATACTGTGGTGATTTACCCTGCCGCCGAGTTCAATATTAAACCCTTTATTGGATTTTACATTCAGCGAAGCATAAGCGCTCAATTGATTTGTTTTTGCGCTGTCAGAGGATATGGGTAAAGCAGGGAAGCCATAATCGGGGACATAAATATATACCTGGCTGGTCTGGCTTTGCCGGTAATCGGCGCCGGCAAGTAATTCTATGTGTTTGTTCAAATTAACGCTGGTATATAATTCAACAAAATTCGAAGTACCATTGTATTTTCCTTTTTGGTAAAGTGAAAAGCCACCAACAGATGATGAATCGTCGGTAAAATTTCTATTGAAACGATTGTAATTGTATTGCAGCCTGATGAAACCGCTTTTCAATTTATAATCCACTGTTGCACCAGCGATGGTGTTGTCGTTGTGATAAGTATAATCTTTATCATCTTCAAATGCCCCCGCATCTATGTCTGCATGATTATTATTGTATTTACCAAAGATGCGAACGGACGTTTTTTTGAACGGGCGAAAACCATAGTTGAACTGGAATACATCCTGGTCAAAACCATCCTTTTCAAAGTTACCCTTCCCGGTAGAATCGTAAGCAGACGAAAATCCTTTACTGTCTATTTTGTTGTAAGAAACAAAGTACGTTTGTCCCTTACCGTTAGAGCCACTCAATGAAATATTTCCTTTATAGGTATCATAGCTTCCGGCAGAAAGATCTACATTTAAATTGAATGGCTTTTTCTCTCCTTTTTTGCTTATAATATTTATGACTCCCGCGACGGCATCTGAACCATACAAGGTCGATTGGGAGCCTTTTAAAATTTCAATCCTTTCAATATTATCTAAAGCAAAATTATTCAAATCAAATTCATTGGTAATCCCTGAAGGATCGTACAACGGAACGCCATCGAGTAAGATCAATGTATTGGCTGATGATGCGCCGCGTGTATAAACAGTTTGATTGGTCCCTAAATTATTATCTGCGCCGTTGATGTTCAATCCGGGTTGCTGGTTCAAGACTTCTGAAAGCGATTTTCCAAAACTTTTTTGTAATTGTTCCTGCGTGATTATCGTTACTACTTTTCCTGTTTCACTTTGTTTTTGAGGAAACTTGTTGGCCGTGACAATTACTTCATCTAACGTTTTTTGTGCAGTGTCCTGCTGCGCCTGCACGTGACTGCTGAAAATGACAGCAGCCGCAATAAAAATTTTCTTTTTCATTTGTAGAAATTTTTTTGTGACTGCTTCCGGTAAATAAAAAAAGAAAGAAATATAAATGCCTTACAGCTTTTACACTCCATGCCTTTCACCCGAAAGCTTTGAATGGTTTTAATTGAAACTGGCAGGTCTTCTGGCTTGAACAAAGTTTTAATGCCTTCCCATTTTACTAGTGGCGCGAAGATTAAAACTTTCCAAACGTCTTTATTGTTTGGGTTGTTCTTTACAGCTACGGGGATAGCTCCGGAATTAAACCGGATTCCCTTTTAACCCCGTCCCGATAATTATCGGGATGAAATCGGGGACCAATAACAGCCGCAAATGTAGGCGCAAATGTTTTTAAATTCAAAAACAAATTTTTGTTGTGTAATTTTTTCAGGAAAAAACCGCGGCTTGATAATCTATTTTTTACTGAAACCAATGGAAAGGCCTGCATAATAATTTCTGCGGGGCGCTGCGTTATAATAACGGCCTGCCGCTGCATTAATATCGTTACCCAGGCTGTATTTGGTATCAAAGATATTTTCAGCTCCGGCAAATATTTCTGCTTTGATCTTTCCATGAAAACTGTTTCGATATCCTATCCTTGCGCCAAGCAGGTTATAAGAAGATGCATAATCTGTATTTGCATCGTTCAACGCAATCCTATCTGTATAATTATAAGTAATATTGATATAACCGCCGGTTTTTGATGCAATATCAAGCCCTGCAACTATTACCTGCGGGGCTACCCCGGGTAATTTATTTTTTGAATAGTCTGTGCTCACCTGTTTAAAACTTCCATAATGGAAATCATGCCAGGCATAGCTTATCCATACTTTGGCAGAATTAATAAATTGCAGCGGCTTACCGGCAAGCTCGTAAGAAGTATAAGCCTCTATGCCGTTTTGTTTGGTAGAGCCGGCATTTACATAATAATACACTCCATTGGTATCGATGCGTTGCACGATCGTATTTTTTAAATCAAATAAAAATCCACTGATATCGAAATACAATTTATTATGCAGGATCGTTCCTTTGATGCCGGCTTCATAATCAATTCCATCTTCGCGGCTGCAGGTTCGTTCCGAATAATCCATTCGAGCGCAGTACCTCTGAAACAATCGGTGGAGAAAAACCCCTGGCAATACTTGCGTAAACCGATACATCTGCAGTAAGCTTTTTAAGTATCGCAATGTGTGGAGGTAGCTTATTCTCAAATATTCTTTTTTGTGTAGTTGATGGCCTTGATGAAAGATGGATGAGCGTGAGAGATGATTTATTCAGGCTTACCCCACCGGTAACGATCCATCCATGGGGTAATTTTAAATCAAGCTGCGCAAAGATCATGTATTGCCACATGTTGATATTATCGTCTGACTGTAAAGAATCAGCGATCCCCAGTTTATTGCCATAATCTCTCGTATTGAAAAAACCTTTTTGCGCTTCTGTTCCGAAATTTAATTGCAACTTTGTCTGCCCGATATCTTTTTTATATTCAAAAACACTTCGGCCTCCAAAATGAGGCTCTTTCCGGTACTCATAAACCCGTATACCAGGATTAATGAAATCAGTATACGATCCATATAATGAAGTGGTGTTACTGCCAGTTTTCATTAAACTTATATTCATTACTAAAACCCGCTATAAAAATCTTTTGATAAACAGCAGCTTTATTTTGCACGGCACCAGGTTGTGAGCCCGCACCGGGCCTGGCTTGTTCCGGATTCGCATTATACTGCGACAATGTTAAGCCACCGGGTGTTTGGTAATAAAGATCACTATAAGACATATATGCATGTAAGCTCTGCTTGTCACTTACTTTCAAGAGGCTTTCCCAGGTTGCAATATCGCGGCGTGTTTTTGACTGAGCGCGGTAGCCGTCGCTCGTTTGATGAGTATAACTGAAACTATTTTCGTGATCAGCATCTCCTGTTTTTATATTTGCATTAATATTATTAGCAGCAAAACTACCCGCCGAGTAAGAAAGCGAAATTCCTTTATGCCAGCTTACCGGTAAAGTATGAATAAGCATAGCGCCTCCAATACCTGCTCCATACAAACTGCTGGCAGGCCCTTTTATTATTTCAATCGAATTAAAATCATAAAAGCTCAATTGATTCAGATAAGTATTGCCACTCGGATCAGTAAGAGGAATTTCATTCAGGTAGATCTTTACATCGCGCACACCAAATGGAGAACGTAAAGAACTACCGCGGATATTAAGCCGGTAACTGCCGGGCGAACGCTCTTCCATGCTCACGCCGGGAGTGATGTTTAACGCAGGCAATATGCTCATGTTGCTAAAGCGATTCAATTGTTCCTGGCTGGTAAGGCCAATCGGCGCAGCCACATCAATTAACCTGCGGTTTTGCTCATAAGCTTTTATAATAATAGTTTGAAGAACCCTGGCCGAATCAGGCGAGATTAGAAACCTGGGCAGCTGCTATATTAAATACCGGCAATAAGAGTAAGAGTACTTTCTTCATGAAACACGATGGTTGCAAAACACAAATGTAACCACAAATATTTTCTATCTTCCATTTATGAACAACGGCAAAAAATTGAACTTATTTTCTTTTACCATGATCGTTATCGGCCTTGTAATTGGAATGGGAATTTTCAGGACGGCAACTGATTCCGCAAAAGAATCGCTTGACCCGGCAATTTTTTTTGGCGCCTGGATAGCCGGCGGCCTGATAGCGTTATGTGGCGCACTTACTTACGCGGAGATCGGAAGCCGCTACCCCGTAACAGGTGGCTATTATAAGATTTTTTCCGTGGCATATCATCCGTCCATCGCATTTTCTATTAACAGCATTATACTAATATCCAATGCGGCATCACTTAGCGCCGTTGCGCTTATCGGCGCCGGTTATATAAGCAAGGTTTTCCTGGGCAGTGGCACTACAGATCTTATTAAGGCCATTATAGCCATGATCGCCATTATTCTTTTTTACGGAGTTAACTTAATGGGATTAAAAATGAGCAGCCGTACACAAAATATCCTGATGATCATAAAAGTAAGCATGCTGTTACTTCTTGTGGTTGCATTATTTTTTCCTCATTTATATGTGCAGGCTTCAACACAATTACAGCCGGTATCACACCAGTGGAAAGATTATATTTTATCTTTTGGCGCGGCTTTAATTGCTGTATCATTTACCTATGGCGGCTACCAGCAAACGATCAATTTTGGCAGTGAAGTGGAAAACGCACCTAAAAATATCCCGAAAGGAATTTTTATTGGCATTGGAATTATCATCCTTTTATACCTCACCGTTAATTACTCTTATTATAAAGTAGTTGGATTTGATGTTTTACAACACAGGAAGCCCGGCCAGGAAGTTGCTGATATTTTAGTGGGTAAAATGTTTGGCGAAACAGGATCTAATATCTTTTCAACCTTACTTTTTTTAAGTGTGCTGGCATATGTAAATGTTTTATTATTAAGTAATCCCAGGGTTATGCTTGCAATGAGTGAAGACAAAGTGCTTCCCGGTTTTCTTCAAAAAAAATCGCAACGGAAGGATGTTCCTGTTGCCGCATTAACCGTCTTTTCGGCTATTTGCATCATTATCTTATTTTTTGCAAAAACGTTTGAAGAGATTTTAAGTTTTACAATTTTTCTCGACTGCATTGGCATGGCAACATCTGCCGCTACCATTTTTATTTTGCGAAAGCGAACGAAGCATTTAGATGGAACAGGAATTTTTAAAATGAAACTATTTCCGTTACAACCGCTTATTTTTATCAGCGCTTATTTATTTGTGGGCATTAGTATCGCCATTAAAGATTCTAAAACCGCTTTAACCGGCCTGTCTGTTCTGGCTGCATTTCTTATTATTTATTTTATTTCAAAAGCATTCAATAAAAATAAATTATGAATGAAAATAATGATAAGGCCGGAGTTTCTGCTGTACACGGGAGTCATAATAAGAAGCCGGATATTTCTTATATCATAAATGAATTAGGAGAAGAAAGGGAAAATTATTTTAACGCGGTATCGCCACCCATTATGCAGACGAGCAATTTTGCTTTTAAAAAAGTGGATGACATGCGGAAGGCTTTTGAAAATGAATACTCCACATTTCTTTACAGCCGCGGATTAAATCCTACGGTGAAAATTTTATCACGAAAGCTGGCTGCTCTTGATGGCGCTGAAGATTGTCTTGTATTTAACAGTGGCGCTGCTGCGATTTTTGCCGCAGTTCTTGCCAATGTAAAATCGGGAGACAATATTGTTTCAGTTGCCAAGCCGTACACCTGGGCGCAAAAAATGTTCAATGATATTTTGCCACGCTTTAATGTAACCACTACTTATATTGATGGAAGAGACATTGCAAATTTTGAAAGAGCCATCTTGCCGAATACATCGTTAATTTATTTGGAAAGCCCGAATAGCTGGGATTTTGCATTACAGGATCTCCAGGCCGTTGCTGAACTGGCCAGGTCGGAAAACATCATCACTATTTGTGATAACAGCTATTGCACGCCATTATATCAAAGGCCTTTTGAATATGGAATTGACCTTGTTTTGCAAAGTGCCACTAAATATATCAGCGGCCACAGTGATGTGGTTGCCGGTGTATTAAGCGGGAGTAATGAAATGATTGAAAAAATATTCAATAGCGAATATCATGAATATAGGAAGTGGTATTCAGCCATTCAATGCATGGCTGCTTATAAGAGGCTTACGTACCCTGCCCGCGCGCCTTGAAAGAATTTCGCAAACAACAGTAAAAATTGTTAATTATTTGAAAAGTCATGCAAAAGTTGACAGGGTAATTTTTCCTTTTGATGATGATTTTCCGCAATATCATTTAGCAAAAAAACAAATGGAAGGAGCCTGCGGATTATTTTCATTTATAATAAAAGCAACGTCAATAAAGGAAATAGAAAATTTTTGTGAGAGCCTTCAACATATATTAATGGCAGTAAGCTGGGGCGGGCATGAATCACTGATTATTCCCGGTTGCGCTTCCTTAAAAGAAAATGAATTTGATGCTGCTAACAAAGATCACCGGATGATAAGAATGTATGTAGGGCTGGAAGATCCTGATTATATAATTCAGGATTTGGAAAGAGGTTTCGAGGAATGTAAGAGTTCATAAGCAGATTAATCATTTCATGCTTAATTGGGCATAATTGGGATGATCAGGATTCACTAAAAGTTCCTGTCGCCTCGGATGGATAATAACATCCATTTCTTCCATCGGAATCGCTCCTAACAGCGGTTCGTTATTACCTGGTAAAACCATTGCACTGCAAATTGCAGTCCGGTTGGCAAACTTCACGTGTATTGGCCCTACCACGTCATATTCATTTACAGAGCCATCTGCCATGACCGCTTTTCTTTTTTCTATAAATGACAGATTTAATTGAGCCTGGATAGTTTCATTTATCGCCATCATATAAGCGCCGCTATCTACTGCCATAGTTACCGTCATTTTTTTTATTTCTTCTTCACCAATGATGTGGCGCTTTGCCAACGTAATATCGTCGCCATTAATTAATGTTATTTCGGCGTATACTAATCCCATCATATAATTTTAGTAAAGATAACAAATGAGCCTATAAAACGAAAGCCATAAGATAATGCAGACTTAGAGCCGGGTTATTTGTTAGTTAATAACAAGGTAAACTTTCATCAATATTGCACAATAAATATTATGTAACTATGGCCATATTTTGATTCTTTTCAATGTCTCATTGGCTTTTCGTTCTAAGCTCCGTAAATTAACACCAATTCATTATTTTTGCCAAATGTGGTCTAAAATAAAACTTCTTATTCCGTTTTTCTTTATAAGTATAGTCGCACACGCGCAGGAAAAATGGAGCCTGCAAAGGTGTGTTCAGTATGCAATGGACAGCAATATTTCTATAAAGCAAAATGAGGTGCAGGCACAACTTGCGGCAGTTACTTATAAGCAAAGCAAACTTTCTCAAATACCCTCTGCTAATTTCACTAACAACGACGGTTACAGGTTTGGAAAATCACAAGACCCTTCAACCGGAATTTTAGAAAATCAAAATTTTTTCCAGGTTGGATTAGACCTTCAATCGAGCGTTAATATTTTTAACTGGTATTCGAAAAAAAATACCATTCTTGCCAATGAATGGTCGTTGCTGGCAGCAAAAGCAGCAACTGATAAATTAAAAAATGATATTGCATTAACAGTGGCCAATTCTTACCTGCAGGTATTGCTGGCAAGAGAGCAGGAAGAAATTGCCGATGTGCAGGTAAAACAATCCATATCACAACTGGAAATTGTAAACAAACAGGTAAAGGCCGGCGCATTACCGGAAATAAATGCCGTAGAGCTGGAAGCACAGCTTGCCAGTGACAGTGCCAATTTAATTTCTGCAACCGGTAATGTTACCCAGGCAAAATATGTTTTAGAGTCTTATATGAATATAGATCCGGCACAGCCTTTTGAAATTGAAGAGCCGCCTGCCGATAAAATTCCGCTTGAGCCTATTGCTGATCTTCAGCCGGAAAACGTTTATGCGCTGGCGTTAGTTAATCTTCCGCAGCAACGATTATAATGATTTTAATTTAAAAGCTGCTCAAAGAAATTCGCTGGCTGCAAAAGGCGCCTTGTATCCAACCATTTCGGCTTTTGGCAGCCTTAGTACGAATTATGGATATTTTCGCACACCTACTTTTGAACAGATACCTAATGGATTTGCCCCATCCGGGTTGGTTGTAAGTGATGGCAATGGTGGCTTTATCGATGTACAAAGGCCATTATTTACCAACGGTGGAAAAAACGGTTACATTACTTCCGATCCGCTGGGCACGCAATTCAGTAACAATTTTGGGCAATCCATAGGAATAAGCCTTTCCGTTCCTATCTTTAATGGGTGGCAGGCAAAAGCAAATTATGCAAGATCAAAACTTAATATTAAAACGCTGGAGTACCAGGTGAGGCTGGATAATGAAACTTTAAAACAAAATATTTACCAGGCATATAATGCTGCCGTTGTTGCTTTGGAGAAATTTAATTCATCGCAAAAATCGGTGGATGCTGCGCAAAAAAGTTATGACTTTGCTACAAAAAGATATAATGTTGGAATGTTGAGTACGCTGGAACTTGTAACTGATCAAAATAATTTATTCCGGGCAAAACTTCAATATGTTTCAAACCAGTTTGACTATGTTTTTAAAATGAAAGTGCTTGAATTTTATAAAGGACAGGGAATAAAACTTTAATTTGAAAATCGCTCAATTTGAAAATTGAGAAAATGAATTAGTAAATATAAAAGGAAACATGCGAGATATATCAGAAATAAAAAAGCGGTTTGAAGAATCTCAAACAAAAAAGAAAAGATTTTTATATGAATAAGACATTAAAATGGATAATTTTTTCGTTGATAGGATTGATAGTTCTTTTGGTGATACTTAAGAAAGCCGGCGTACTTGGGAAAGATGAAGGCGTAAAAGTTACTGCTGAAAAAGTAACAAGGCGTACTATCATAGAAACGGTAAACGCAAGTGGAAAAATATATCCTGAAATAGAAGTGAAAATGAGCCCTGATATCTCCGGCGAAATTGTAGAACTGAATGTGGAAGAGGGTGACAGTGTAAAAAAAGGCCAGGTGCTTGCACGCATATACGGCGATATTTATGCAACTCAAAGAGACCAGGCGGCCGCTATTGTAAGCCAGCAACAGGCGCAGGTGGCAAATGCATCTGCATCGATAGGAGCTATGCAGGCGCAGCTTGACCAGGCAAAAAAGACTTACGATATGCAAAAGGAATTGTATGATGGAAAAGTGATTTCTGCAAATGAATTTAATACAGCAGATGCTGCATACAAATCTGCCCTTGCGAATTTTAATGCTGCCAAACAGGGAATTATTGGTAGCCAGGCGGGTGTTCTAAGTGCAAGAGCTGCTTTGGCAAAGGCCAATAAAGACATAAGCCTTGCTACTTTAGTTGCTCCGATGGATGGTGTAATTTCCTTACTGAATGTAAAAAAAGGTGAGCGGGTTGTAGGAAGCTCTATGATGGCAGGCACAGAAATGATGCGGATTGCAGATATGAGTAAAATTGAAATAAGGGTGGATGTAGGGGAAAATGATGTTCCAAAAGTTCACCTGGGAGATAGTGCCACAATAGAAGTAGATGCTTATAGCAACAGGAAATTTACAGGGATAGTTACACAAATTGCCAGCAGCAATAATGGCGCTGCATCGCAGGTTGAAACTTCGGCAGCCAGCACAGATGTAACCAATTATAAAGTTTATATCCGGCTGGCACTGGCATCTTATAAAGATTTGATTGACCCTTCAAAACCAAAAAGTTTTCCTTTCAGGCCGGGAATGAGCGCCAGTGCGGATATACAAACCAAGACGCATACCAATGTGCTTGCCGTGCCCATCAATGCAGTTACTACCCGGGAAATCAATGATTCAACAGGCGGTAACAGCACTAAAGCCGGTGATAACGCCTGCTAATAATAACGTATCTGTTTCCGGTGATAATACCAAGCCTGTAAGCGATCTTGATGAAGTTGTTTTTATAGTTAATCCTGATGGAACTGTAAAAAAGCAAAAAGTAAAAACAGATATTCAGGATATAAATTATATACAGGTGGTGGAAGGACTGAAAGAAGGCGATGAAGTGGTGACAGGCCCTTATGATGTGGTTACTAAAACTTTAAATAATTCTTCTAAAGTTAAAATTGTTCCTAAGTCTGATTTATTTGATAAGAAAAAATAACGGCATATTGATCAGGATATTTCGGACACGTAAGTTCTGAAGAAGTTGACTAAGAACTAAACTCTTTTAAAAGGTTGGCAACCTAAGTGATCGTGAGGTAGCTGCATCATGTATACCCACCAACCTATGTATAACATGTAAGAAAATTAATTAGGAAAATAGTTTATTGGCGATTGCAATACTTTCCGGTTTCCCTACATCAACAAACTTTGTATTGCTATGGTCAAATGCGGTAATGACCTGTGTTTTGGCAAGTTCAAGGTAAACATCCACCATAGAAAATTTGTCTTGTTGTCCTGAAGGCAATGAAGACTTTTTTATCAGGGAAAATATTTTTGGAGAAATTACATGGATTCCGCTGAACGCTTTTTCTGAATAGCTATCAGCTTCACGGCTTATTTTTTGTTCGCCCGTTTTCTCATTTTTCCATCCACATAAATTGAGCATTTCATCAAATAAAAAATACCGCGATGTTTTCCGGGATGTAACAGCAAGGGTAGCCAGTGGCTGTATTTTTTTGTGCTGGTCAATCATTTCTCCCAGGTCCATATCGGTAAGCACATCCACATTTATAACAACAAAAGGAAGTGTCGCTACCGGTAAAAAACCATCCGGCTCTTTTTAAGCCACCGCCGGTTTCAAGAATTGCATCACTCTCATCAGAAATGGTAATGTTACTTCCAAAGCCGTTATTTTTCGCGATATATTCTTTTAGCCGGCTGGCAAAATGATGAACATTGATAATTACATCTTTGATACCAAACTTTGAGCCAGGTATTCAATATTTCTTTGTAATAATGTTTTACCGTTCACAACAGCCAATGCTTTTGGATGGCTGTCAGTAAATGGTTTCAGACGCGTGCCAAGCCCTGCGGCTAAGATCATTGCTTTCATCTGTTGGATTTTATTCCTATTGGCAGTGATTTAAGTTATTATAAACGTTCAAAAGCCTTTTTGCTCGATGATATTTTGTTCAATATGGTGTAGCCCGACTTTAACATTAAATTTATTCCTGATATGCCGGGTCAGCGCATCTGCGGCATATACACTTCGGTGCCGGCCACCTGTACATCCAAAGCTTATCATTAATGAGGAAAATGCCCGCTTGATATAATCCTCTACTGAAATATCAATGATGTTATAAATACCGTTTAAAAAATCGGGCATTTTTGTTTGCTGTTCTAAAAAATCCATTACGGGTTTATCCCGGCCGGTTTGTTGTTTAAATTCTTCAATCCTTCCGGGATTTAAAATTCCCCTGCAATCAAAAATAAATCCGCCGCCATGTGCACTTTCATCTTTGGGATAGCCGGATTGTATGTATGAAAAACTATTGATTTTTACGATCAGTGGAGTAGATTCATCCGCCTGTGCGGGGCGAAATTGCTCAACAATGTCATCCTGAACGATTACCTGTAGCACCTTTTCAAATTCCGGCAACGCAATCCCTGTTTCTTTATTATTTAAAAACCATTTCAAATTAGTAAGCGCCAACGGAATGCTTATCAGGAAATGCGCCTTTCTTTCAAACAGGCCGCGAAAGCCATAAGCACCTAAAACCTGTAACAGCCTTATAAGAACATAGCCGTTATACTGGCTGATAAAACGTGCGCGGTCCAAAGGCTTTTTCAAAATTTCGCTCACGCAATCCATATAATAATCAAGAAGAGAATTTTTCCATTCGTCAGTAAGATTAGCTTTTGCCTGCCAGAGCAAAGAGGCCACATCATATTGCAAGGCTCCTTTCATGCCGCCCTGGTAATCTATGAAATGAACCTCATCATTTCTAATAAAGATGTTCCTGCTTTGAAAATCACGGAACATAAAATATTTATGTTTTACATGAGTGAGATAACTGCTTAAGGCTTCAAAGTCATCAACCAGTTTCTCTTTATCATAAGGGATCTTAAGCGTATCTAAAAAATAATATTTGAAATACAACAGGTCGCTGATAATAGCCTGTTTGCCAAATTCTTTCGAGGTAATGCAAAAATTGTAATCAAGATTGGTATTGCCTGCAATTTGTAACCAGGCAAGGGCCTTTAGGCTTTTTTTAAAAAGATCATATACATAATCGTTCAATCCATTTTCTTCAAGTTTATTCAGTAAAGAGGTGTCGCCAAAGTCCTCCTGGATATACATTTTATAAGAAGGGTGTGCAATATATATTTCAGGAAGCGGGGCATGAATTTTTTTTAAATGCCAGGTAAAATTTAAAAAGGCAAGATTTTCTTTTACATTTTCATTATAGGTAGCTATGTAAGATTTGCCTTCTGTAATGATGCGAAAATATATTCTGTCGCCACCGGATTGCGGAAGTTTTTCAAAGCTTTTTATTTCATTTGAACTGTAAGATTTAAAAAAGGACTGCATATTTTCAGCAACCGGTTCCATGTAAATTTTTGAATGAGGGTAAAAATAGAATATTTTGTTTATCAACCTGACAACGGCGGAAATATAGCAGCCCTGTTTCTTACGTGAAGTTTGACGCAGTATAATGGGGTTTTGGAGGTAACATAATATTTAAAAATGGTTTGAATTTTGAATAAAATTTTGCATGAAACTGCCCGATGAATATGGAGAGCGCCTGGGCACGAAAAATTTCAGAAAAGTTACTTCTGAAGCGGCACTTAGTATCGATTTTTCGCCAAAGCGCAAAATTATTGAGATAGAATATATAACCGGTAAAATTTATCATTACCTGCGGTATGAATGAAACGATATGGAATAGATTTTTGGAGCTTGCTGATAAAGCAAAAGGCCTTGGCGTTTATATTAATCACGATTTTAAGAACATGATTGAAGAAAATGATTATGATTATTATGAGTTGATAATTGCGCGTCGAATATAGACCTCATCCCAACCCTTCTCCAAGGGAGAAGGACGAGGCTTATTAAAATTCTTTTTCTGGATGATATAGACCTCATCCCACCCTTCTTCAAAGGAGAAGGATAAGGGTTATTAAAAATTCTCTTTCCAGCAGCTTTGAATGCGCTTTGTCATTCACCCGTAATTCCCTTTCTTTTGTTTCCAGGGCTTTGAGCTTGCGCCGTCCATCTTTACAATTTTCGGATAAAATTTGCCCGTAATATCTATTAGTTGCTTTTGTGATTGCATAACAATCTCAATATTCTTGTAAGCCTGTGGAGCTTCGTCCAGGCCTCCGCCAATGAGCCTTACATGCGTGTTTCTCCAACTCATCCTTTAAAAGATATTCGGTGATAGATTTCATCGCTGCAGTTCTGCTCATTTTTCTTCCGGCGCCATGCGACGCAGAATTAAGGGAAGCATTTTCACCCTTACCCTTTACAATAAAACCAGGAGCCGTCATGCTTCCCGGAATAATGCCCAAAACATCTTTTCCTGCAGGTGTTGCGCCCTTGCGATGAACAATTACTTCTTTACCCTCATATATTTCTTTCCATGCGAAGTTGTGATGATTCTCAACCATTTTTAATGGCTGGCCAATTTGCCTTGCAATTTTTTCATGTATTACATGATGGCAGGCACTTGCATAATCACCGGCAAGATTCATAGCCATCCAGTATTGTATTCCTTCTTCTTCATCCATCGTAAGCCATGAAAGATTCGCCGCTTCCTTTGGCAACATTCTTTTTTGCTTTGCAATTTTTGTAAAGTGATTGGCAATGTTTGCACCCAGGGCTCTTGACCCGGAATGTGATAAAAGTCCCACATATTTTCCGGCAGGCAATTGCAAGAATTTCATCATATGCTTCAATTTCAACTATACCAAATTCAACAAAATGATTTCCAGAACCGGAGGAGCCCAATTGCATGGAGCCTTGCTTTGCAGGCTCCGCAATATTCCTATTTCATAAAACTCCTTTCTCTCCAGCACTTCATGATCAGTTAATTTTTTAAATTCCTGCCCGGCACCAAATAAAGTATTTTCATTTATTTCCCTTGCAAAATAATTTTGCCGGCTGTCCAACTCTTCCGGGCGAATATCAAATACTGATAAGCACATCCTGCAGCCAATATCAACCCCAACACCATAAGGAATAACGGCATTCTCAGTTGCCAGCACGCCGCCAATCGGCAAGCCATAGCCCTGGTGCGCGTCTGCCATTAAAGCGCCCTGCTACTGCTATTGGTAATTTTGTTGCGCTGTTCATTTGATCCAGTGCACCGGCTTCAATGTACTCCGTTCCAAAAATATTATAATAACACTTATTTTATTAAGTGGTATCTCAACATTTTCAATAACATTTTTTGGCAAAAGCAGCTCGGCAATTTTTCCTAATACTTCATCTTCGAAATATTTCTTTGGGTCTGCAAGCACTTGTCTTAATAGTTGCAATGCCTCCGGTTTATCTTTTTGCTTATAATTTTTCTCCATTATATTCATGGCAATGCTTATCACCGGCCCTTCGGGGTAACCGATGGCTCTTAATTCTTTTCCGGATAATTTTAATTTTGGCATAAAAAAATTAATTTTCTATTATCACCGAACCTTTCCAAATTCAATTATTTCTTCTTCTTTATTCCAAATGCTTTTACATGCTGTTGCTTATTTCAGCAATCTTTGTGATTTTGCCCCTCCATAATCTTTACGAATTCATACTTCACTATCAATCTCTATTTTCTCATCAAGGCGTTATCAGCCAAAGTTAATTAACTGTTGAAAGTACCTATCAATTGCACATTCAAAAAATCAGCCAGTTCCGCCTTTTCGATGATAAGGACTGTATTCCGATGTCAACATGCAATAAATTTCTATTCAATTATAAAGACATATTTTCTATCGATAATTAACTTAAATCCTTACTGTTTCTCAGTTAAAAATTCCCAATAACGTTTTGGCATGTGTTGTATGTGAAGCTTCATGTTTTTCCTGGCTTTAATATTTATACTACCAAAATATTGCTTCCATAATTCCTGGTATAAAACTTCATTTTCATCGTAAAAAATATTTTTTGCGGCTATATTTTGCAGGTCGGCTGTAAAATCAATCTATACTTCGCTAACGTCATTCATGTTATAAAACAAACCATATTTTCTGCGGCTGTCGTAGATCAGCCATTGCCGATCAGCATATCTTTTTTTAAAGTGGTTGCTTATGAGCGGCAGCATATTAAAATCAGGTTGAATGATTGCGTAATACAATTCATCTCTTGTTAATCGAAATGTTACAAAAGCTTCCATCCTGTGTTTTTCCCTGTCAACTTTTGTACTGGTTTGCTTTATCATTAAAACGTCGGGATGACTGTAATCATTTTCTACAATATTTTTTGATGAAATCACATATTGCACATAGCGCTGCAAATAATTCTCTATTCCAGCGAGGCCGCTAAAAAACGCCTTGTAAAGTTGTGCCATTGAATTTTTTGAAAGCTTTTGTTCTAACTTAGACGAGACCGGTTTTCGATGATGGCCTTTTTCAGAAACTTCATGGGCTTGATCATATCTTCCCTTTTCTTATCGGGCGCTAATAATTTCAAACTTTGTTCTGTAGGCATTTCTACATTTACGCGCCCTCTGTCTGCGTATAAGCCTGCTTGCTTCATCAGTTCATCACTTGCACCGGGGATTGTTTTTAGGTGTATAACCCATTGAATTTATGCTCAGTCCGTAACTTTTAGCGACATGTACAAGCCGCTCCATTGTATAGTCAGGGTCTTTAAAAATACCACTGATCAGGAATAACCCTTCAATATAATTACGCCTGTAAAAATTGACGGTAAGGTCAACTACTTCCTGTACTGTAAAACCCGTCCGTTTAAAGTCATTACTTTTACGGCTTACGCAATAAGCACAATCATAAATGCAATGATTAGTCAGTAAAATTTTAAGCAGTGAAACACAACGCCTATCTTCTGTATAGGCATGACAAATTCCCTTTGAAGCCGCACGTTCTCATCAAAAAGAAAAAACATTAGCCGGCTCTTTTATAATATTTTAAAGCATCATCTACCTCGGAGGGCTTTAAATCATATAATAGGCAGATATTTTTTTTACTTTCTCCTCCAACGAAAAGTTTTTTTATAGTATCAGCTCTTAAATTTCTACCTGTAATTGTTGGTTGACCGAACTGCCTTTTTGGGTCAACAACTATATTCTTTGATTTGTCTAACGGAAAAAATATTTCAGCTAAATTATTTTCCCCAAAATCAATCTTATCTAAAAATGGTTCAAGGACTACTTTCAGATCGAGTTGTTGTTTACCATTTGCATTTACTAATGAATCTAAATAATCATACCAAATATTTTTTCCATCGGTTCTTATATTAGTTGCAAAAGGATAAAATGTTTTTAAGTCTGTAGAAATAGTTTTATGAGCATTTAAAACACGTTGAACACTAACACCTTTTAGTCTAAGCTGATAGAAGGTATAAAATTCAATTAAAGTATAAAAATTTATAGCTTTATTTTTAGGATCACCAAAAGAATATCTGCCATTATCAGATAGTCGATTATCCCACAATTCAATCATCCACCTTCTAACTTTGGAATATGGAAGCCGTAATATTTCTGCAACATCAGATGTCAGATAAACGCCTTCTCCTAACCTGGGCTCATGTATTCTATGTGATAATTCAACAATCATTAAGTAAAAATAGTAATCTTATTCGTATATTAATTTTTCTTCTTCAAAACAACCGCCCCTGCTCCCCTGGCCTTCTGAATATCGTTGTATCCAATTCCCACCTGTCTTCATTCATTCCATATAATTTTCCATATTTTTTATATTGCATCCTTACCATCTCTGCAATGCTTCCTTCGCCGCGCATCCTTACGCCCCATCGCGTGTCATTAACTTTTCCATCATGGCTGCCTTCTATCATATGCCACACTTTATCGGCCCTGTCAGGGAAATTTTTATATAGCCAGTCATGAAATAAAAATTTTATAGCGCCATTCAAACGAATGAAAGTGTACGCCGTAAATTTTGCCCCGGCATCTTTTGCTTCTTTCATGATCCTTTGCATTTCATGTTCATTCAGCCCGGGGATCATCGGACCCATCATCACTCCCATGTGAACGCCGGCATTGCTTAACTCTTCAATTACTTTTAACCGCTGTTTGGCTGTTGTGGTCCTCGGTTCCATCACCCTTCGCAATTCGTCATTAAAAGATGTAATGGAAACCATCGCGGACACCAGTCTTTTTTTGGCCATTTCCTGCAATATATCTTTGTCTTTTATGATCCACGAATTCTTGGTAAGAATCCCTACCGGCTGGTTAAATTCATTACATACTTCAAGCAGGCCCCGCGTCAACCTGTATTTTTGTTCTGCCGGCTGATAACAATCCGTATTGCCACTTAAGCATGATCGAATTTGCTTCCCACTTTGGATGCATTAAAAATTTTCTAAGCATTTGCGGCGCATTCATTTTTACAATTATCTTTCTTTCAAAATCAAGCCCTGCACTGTAACCCCAGTATTCATGCACATTGCGGGCATAACAATAAATACATCCGTGTTCGCAACCTGCATAAGGGTTCATGCTGTACATCATGCTCAGGTCGGGGCTTTCCACTTTGTTTACAATACTTTTTACTTCCTGCTCCATGTATTGTGTGGCAACATTGGGTATTTCCCAGTCATCAATCGCCTTCAATATGTTCCTTTACGGTTTCATTTTTTAGAAACTTATTTTTTGTATTGAATTGTGCACCGCGACCGGCGAGGTATTGATCGTCTTCACTTTTTTCCTGTGCAGCAACTTTAAAATGATCTTGCTTTAATTGGTTTGACATAATAATATTTTTAGTGAATTATAATTACATAATTCTGGCTTATGATTTGGTGAATAGAATTACCGAACGTACACGCAACCGTTTTTTCAGCTACCGGGCAAGCTGGCAAACTATCAATAATAATTAGTCTTAAAAGCTGTTAAAACGTTTTCAAATCTTATTACGACGAAAGTGGCCGGTGGGACACCGGCCACGGGCGTCCCGCCGCGGTTGGTGTCCCCACCAACCGCAATATTGTAAATGGTAAATTTCATTTTAAACAGCTTCTTAGTGATAAAACCGGCTACATAAATAGCGCTCCCTGCTTTGTACTAACGGGTAGATTCATAAATTCAAATCGTTGTACAATCTGGTACGCTTTATCGCCCACTCTTCGTTTCAGCAGTAACATATCATCTGCTATAAAACGCCCTGTGAAATGTTTATGGCTATATTCCAGCCAGCCTTTTTCATATTGCCATGGCAGTAATTTTCTTGCGATAGCCAGGTAAGGATTATCAATAAAATGCGGCTTGTTATCTTTATTCAAAGTCATTAAATGCTGTGCAGGCCTTAACTCTCTTGCTAGGTTTTGAACCTGCTGTTTACTTTCTATATTTATAAAAATCGTGTGACTGGGAAAGCTCCCGTAGTCTTTTAACTCCACTTTAAACGGCGTATATCCCATCGAAATTGTTTTTAACCGGTTTACAATTTTCTCTTCCATCATTTCAAATTGCACAAAGTTTACGAGGGTAATATGTGGCTTACCCCAGCGTGCAGCCGGCGCCTCGTATTTTTTACAAAATTCTTCTTTTACATTTACTATTTTATTCCACAATTCTTCGTGCGGGCTTAGTACCAGGAGGTATTCATTATAACGATAACCCGGTATCTGTATAATTGATGTGGTGTCCATAAGTTAAAGTTTTAAAAGTTTTGATCATCCGGAACCTGTTCAATTGATGCAGTCCCGATAGCTTAAGTTTAAAAGTTCTATATATTAATGGATGCTTCATTATTAATTGATTTAAGTGCAAATACTTTGATCTTTTTATAGGTATCATACTGATGCTTTCTTCTTAACAATAACAATTCATCTACCATAAATGATTCGTGAAAAGATTTACGCGCATATTGTGTTAATGCCTTAAAGTACACTTCTTCAGAAAGGCATCTTGCAATACTTACATGCGGGTTCGTAACAAGTTTCATTGGCGGGCATCCACAGGACCTAACATAAGTATTCACTGTTTTTAATTCTTTTGCAAGCTTTTGAAAAGGTTTTGTATCCTGAACCCGCAGGTAAATAGTGTGAGGTGGAAAGCCACTGTAATTGTTTAATGTAATAGGGAAGCTCTGCTGGCTATGGAAAATATTTTCCATCCAACGAATGGAAATATTCTCCATGGCTTCTTTTGCCAGGAAGTTAGCAAGGGTAATATGATGGTTGGTTTTAATTTCAATGTTAACCTTGTATTCTTCGTAAAACACTTGTTTTTCTGCCATAACTTTTTCGTTGACCTCTTCGCCTAAACGTGCTACGAGCAAATATTCATATAGGTCCTGGTCATAAACTTCCTGCACCAGGGGAACAGTGGATAAGTTTTCAATTTCCATGATAAATTAAATTTTTCTGTTAATGATTTTAGTATAAATTTACTAAATATTTTAGTAATTCAAACTATTTTTATGAACGCCAATAATTTTTATCCTGCAAAATATTCAGGAACCAAAGCAATGACCCAACTGGATATTCCTTCTGCAAATGCGACCGGCTTTGGAGCCGCCGCGGACGATTATATGGAACGTGGAATAGATCTCAATGAAGAATTAATACGTAATAAGCCGGCGACTTTTTTTATGCGAGTGAGCAGCGATGCTATGAAAGAAGCCGGAATTCATAAAGGAGATGTGGCCATCGTAGATCGCTCTGTAAAGGCAACAAATGGTAAAGTAGTTATTGCTGTTTTGAACGGTGACATGATGATAAGGCGATTTGAAAAGACCAATAACCGTATCAGGCTGCTAACAGATTCCAACAAGCTATCTGTTATAAATATTGATGATACCTGTGAGGATTTTGCTGTTTGGGGAGTAGTTACTTATGTTATTCATACGCCCTGACCTCACGCAGCCTTTTTCAAAAAAAGGCGAGGGGCTTATGGTCCAGAGACAAGAAATAGTTTGTAAAACGAAATCAATTCTTTAAAAGGAATGACTGAAGATATTTTAAATAAAGAAATGACTGCTACGGCTTCCATTAAGGTAAGCAAAGGATTTAAAGCGATTGTCGATTGCAACAGTTTTTATTGCTCCTGCGAAAGAGTGTTTCGGCCAGATCTGAAAAATAAACCGGTAGTCGTGTTGAGCAATAATGATGGTTGTATTATTTCGCGTAGCGATGAGGCAAAAAACCTTGGCGTTGAAATGGCCGGCCCATATTTTAAAGCAAAACATTTAATTGAAAAACACCAGGTAGCTACATTTTCTTCTAACTATAATTTGTACGGCGATATGAGCAAACGCGTCATGGACACTTTGAAAATGATGGCTGGTGAAGAAAATGTTGAAGTATATTCTGTTGACGAAGCATTTTTGGATGTTGGCATGATGGATAAAAATCGTCTTGCCGCATACGCATTACAGTTGAGAAAAACCGTTGAACAATGGACGGGTGTTTCGGTTTCAGTGGGCATAGCGCCAACAAAAACACTGGCAAAAATTGCCAACCATCTCGCTAAAAAGAATAAGGTAGAATTAAAATGTGTGGCTACTCTTATTGATGAAGATGATATAAGAGCGGTCTTGAAAAAAACAAGCGTAAAAGAAATATGGGGTGTCGGAAGGGCTTATGCCGATAAGCTTATTAATTGGGGAATAACCAGTGCCTGGGATCTCTGCAATATGCCCGAAGAATGGATACACCGGCATATGGGAGGTGTAGTAGGCGTAAGGCTTATCAAAGAATTGAAAGGAATTTCCTGTATTGATATGGAACCTGAACTAACGTCAAAAAAGATGATTGCCACTACCCGTATGTTTGGTAAAAATGTTACTGATTTAAATGACATCAAAGAAGCGGTTGCCACGTATGTTTCAAGGGCCGCGGAAAAACTAAGAAGGCAAAAATGTGCTGCTTCCGTCTTAAGCATATTTATAGTAGCCAAAGAAGAAAGCCATTCGGCAAATTTCAGCCATGGTGCAACCTTAAGCGCTCACACAATTCTGCCGGCTGCTACATCTGTTACCCATGAACTTATTGTACCCGCGATGCAATTAACAGCGCAAATTTTTAAACAGGGGAGGCAATATAAAAAAGCCGGCGTGATGTTAAGCGGCATAGTACCTGACACATCTATCCAGAGTAATTTATTTGTGCCACCAGCAGAAAACAACAAACGTTTTTTAATGAGCGCATTAGATAACCTCAACTTTAGCATGAGGGATGATATGGTAAAATTTGCGTCTTCCGGGCTTAGCCGTGACTGGAAAATGAGAAAGGAATTCCGTTCTCCAAGATATACTTCAAGATGGAATGAATTGCGGGAGGTGAGTTGATTCGCAATGAGCAATGAGCAATGAGCAATATTGGTCGGGTAAAATAATTTGAAAATTTAACAGTAGAATTTTAAAAGTGCCCAGGGCGAATACAGTTCTATAACATAAAGCTATTTATTGCCGGAGTTCGAATATGTTTGGCGATTTCTCCGAGCCCTGCAGGGGCGGAATATACCAAAACAGAGCGGAGCCCTGTTAATCAGCCAGGTAAGATAATTTGAAAATTTAACACTAGAATTTTAAAAGTGCCCAGGGCGAATACAGTTCTATAACATAAAGCTATTTATTGCCGGAGTTCGAATATGTTTGGCGATTTCTCCGAGCCCTGCAGGGGCGGAATATACCAAAACAGAGCGGAGCCCTGTTAATCAGCCAGGCAAGATAATTTGAAAATTTAACAGTAGAATTTTAAAAGTGCCCAGGGCGATACAGGTCTATAACATAAAGCCATTTATTGCCGGAGTTTGAATATGTTTAGCGATTTCTTCGAGCCCTGAAAGGGCGGAATATACCAAAACAGGGAGCAGCCCTGTTAAGCCGTCATGAAGGTTCATTACATCCCAACATAGTTAGCTTAAAAGCATCCAAGCCACGCACTTCAACAGGTACTGACCTTCATACTCACCTGGTGCCTTAAATATAGGTATCTTAAAAATTAAACTTAGAAATCAGTAATGCTTAATATAATGAAAAGGTATAAGTAATTCCCGAAGCGTTCAAAGATGAAGTGTGAAACAGGCAAACACTTAAATACATGTAAATACTTTTTCATAAACACATCAGCAAACGTTCACATCGCAACCCTTCAATTATTTTTCTTAGAAATGGCTATTTCTGCTGCGCTTACGATGTCGGGGGTATCCAAACCATATTTTTTTAACAGGTCTTCCGGCTTTCCACTTTCCCCAAAAGTATCTTTGGTACCGACGTATTGAATAGGTATTGGGTAATGTGCGGCTGCAACATGCGCAATACTATCGCCGAGGCCGCCTAAAATATTATGCTCTTCTGCCGTAACTGCACATTTTGTTTTTTGAATCGATTTAATGATAGCTTCTTCATCAATTGGTTTGATGGTATGAATATTTATCAGTTCAACACTGATGCCTTTTTCTTCAAGAATTTTCCCGGCTTCAATGGCTTTCCAAACCAGATGGCCGCATGCAAAAATCGTTATGTCATTTCCTTCAGCAAGAACCTGCGCTTTACCTATTTCAAAATGCTGGTCTTCTTCAGTAAAATTGGGCCACTTGGGCCTTCCAAATCTTAAATATACAGGGCCTATATAATCAGCAATGGCAAGTGTTGCGGCTTTTGTCTGGTTAAAATCGCAAGGCACAACAACCGTCATGCCCGGTAGCATTCTCATAAGGCCTATGTCTTCAAGAATCTGGTGGGTAGCGCCATCTTCACCGAGCGTAAGCCCGGCATGAGAAGCGCAGATCTTTACATTTTTATTTGAGTAGGCAATGGATTGCCTTATCTGGTCGTACACCCTGCCGGTAGAAAAATTTGCAAAGGTTGTGGTGTAAGGAATTTTGCCGCCGATAGTTAATCCTGCTGCAATGCCCATCATATTAGCTTCCGCAATACCGCACTGCAAATATCTTTCAGGGAAATCTTTTATGAAGGGATGTAATTTTAAGGAACCTGCGAGATCGGCGGTAAGTACCACCACATTTTCATTTTTCTTTCCAAGCTCATAAATACCTTCACCAAAACCAGCCCTGGTTTCTTTTTCATTTTTAGCAACTATATCTTTGATCATAACAAGAATTTATTTTAATGAAGAAAAATGCATGCAAATTAAGGATAAGGCAGTAAGGATAAAAATAATAATGAGAGACAAAATGTAGGCAAATGAAAATCTAATTCATCTGAAAATTAGGATTGTTATGAAGCGCCTCATCATCTTTTAATTTCAATTCCCATTTCCATGCCGAAGACATCATCTCATCAAGTGAATACTTTAGAGTCCAGTTCAAAGTATTTTTAGCCAAAGAATTATTGGCATATACAGCAACTACATCTCCCGGCCTCCTGGGACCGATTACATAATTCAATTTTACCCCACTTACTTTTTCAAATGAATTAATTACTTCCAGCACAGTAACGCCATCACCGGTTCCAAGGTTAAAAATTTCGCAGGACGAGGTATTTTTTTTATTTAAAAGATGTTGGAGTGCCAGGATATGTGCGTGCGCTATATCGCAAACATGAATGTAGTCACGCACACATGAACCGTCTCTTGTAGGATAATCATCGCCATATACAGTAAGCTGTTTTATTTTTCCAATAGCAGTTTGTGTAATTGCCGGAACAAGATTTTCAGGCTTTCCCAATGGCAATTCACCAATAAGCGCAGAAGGATGAGCGCCAACCGGGTTAAAATACCTGAGTAAAATGCTTTGTGTTGTGGCTGGTTTTGGTAAATTCTTTTACAATTTCTTCTCCCATTTGTTTTGTAGCTCCATAGGGAGATTCAGGCGGTTTTATAGGTGATTCTTCTGTAACAGGAATTTCATCCGGGCTGCCATATACAGTGCAGGAGGAAGAAAAAATAAAATTCGGGATATTAAATTCCTTCACACATTTTAAAATATTAATAAGGGAGGATAAATTATTTTCAAAATACATCAATGGCTTTTCAACCGATTCGCCTACGGCTTTAAAAGCAGCAAAATGTATAATGCCTTCAATATTAGTATTCTCCTGGAAGATTGCATAGGTATCATCAAAATTGCAAAGGTCTACTTTATAATTTTTTACCGCAATACCGCTAATCAACTTTATTCCATTGAGCAAGGCTGTGGTTGACCTGGAATTGTTATCCACGCAAATAGGCTCAAACCCATTCTCAATCAAGTCAAGTATCGTATGCGCACCAATATATCCGCATCCACCTGTAACTAAAATTTTCTTCATATTACAAAAGAAAGAAAAAAATAAGGATTAAGGAGAATTCTCTTTAACTAAAATACTTCCGGTAATAAAGTGTATGATATAATAAACTATTGCGGCAACCAGTGCACTTACAGGAATGGTGAGCACCCATGCCCAAAGCAGGCTAAAGGTAACTCCCCAGCGTACAGCAGATAAGCGTTTGGTAGCGCCAACGCCTACGATTGATCCTGTAAGTGTATGTGTGGTACTTACAGGAATACCAAAACCAATTGTAAGAAATATAGTAAATGCACCCGCCGTTTCTGCACAGACGCCTTCCAAAGGATTTACTTTGGTAATGCGCGTACCCATTGTTTTTACAATGCGCCATCCACCCGACATAGTGCCCAGCGCAATCGCAGAATAACAAGCTAATGGTAACCAGCCAGGCATGGGAAATTCATGTACTGTGGTGGCATTTCCATGGACAGCCTTTTCATAAAACCATATGGCCGTTAAAATTAATCCCATTGTTTTTTGCGAATCGCCTCCTCCATGTGCAAGGCTCAATGCTCCTGAAGAAACTAATTGAAGGCGCCTGAACCACCTGTCGGCCTTTGAAGGCCTGGATTTTTTTGCCAGGTTCACGGTAATTACGGTAATAACAAATCCAAAAACCAATCCTATCACGGGAGCAAGAACCATAAATATCAGTGCTATAAATACCGGGTGCGTATTTACACCTGTTAATCCTCCTGCAGCCATCGCTGCGCCGGCAAGGCCTCCAATAAGTGTATGAGAAGAGCTGGAAGGGATACCATAATACCATGTTAAAAGGTTCCAACTAATAGCGGCAAAAGTCGCCGAGATGAGCACTTTGAAATTGATGATATTTTCCGAAACAATGTTGGCAATTGTGCCGGCAACCTTGTGTTCCCTGAAAATAAAAAAAGCAATAAAATTAAAAGCCGCAGCCCAAATGACAGCCTGGAATGGTGTTAATACTTTAGTGGAAACAATAGTAGCAATAGAGTTGGCGGCGTCATGAAAACCATTTATAAAATCAAAAATAAGCGCAAGTATGATAATAATAATAAGAAAAGCGAGCATACAAAACTTTTAAAGGGAATACTGATTACAGAGTACCTTATGCATATTTGATTATGATTGATTCAATCACATTGGCGGCATCTTCACATTTGTCAGTCACAATTTCCATCACCTGGTAAATTTCTCTTTTTTTAATTACCTCTTTCGCGTCGGGCTCGTTTTCAAAAAGTTTTTCAATACTCGTGTCAAATATATCATCGGCCTGGTTTTCAATACTGTTTATTATCACCATGGCATCCGTAATTTTCCTGAGATTTTTCATATCCCTTAATTCACCAACCGCCTTTTGAACTTCGTTACAACTGCTCAAAATAAGTTCAGCCATTTTTTGAAAGCCTATATCATCAGGATTTACCTTATAAAAATTTATTTTTTTGGCAGCGGCATAAATATAATCGCAAATATCATCAAGGGCCGTTGCGAGGTAATGAATATCTTCCCTGTCAAACGGAGTAATAAAATTTCTGCCCAGTTCGGTAAATATTCTATGCGTATAATCATCATTGACATGCTCAAGATCTTCAATTTCCCGGATAATCACCGTACGCTTTTCAAACTCTTTTTCATACACAACCTGTTTAAGTTTTGCAGCCATTTGAATTACCGTTTCCCCTACATTTTCAAACAAATGAAAAAAAATCTTATCCTTTGGCAAAAAAATTTTCAAAATAGAGTTCAAAGCCATGAAAAATGAATTTGGGCAAAAGTAGCATTCTCAGCTTTTATATACCCCTTTTTGGGTTTGTTAATGATTTCTTAACACACGATTTGATTAATTTATCTTTGATTTTCAATTTCTTCTTCGTATGCGAGGGTTTGTTTTAGGTGTTCTTTTGCTTTTAAATTTTCATTCCAATGGCCAGTTTTTAATGGATATGATCGATACCACAACTGATGTGGGCAAATCGGTTTTGTCGGTTTCCCAGCGATTCGATCATATACGTATAAGTGGATACATACAGCCCCAATTTCAACTTGCCGGGCAAAAAGGAGCTAAAAGTTATATTGGTGGCGACTTTCCCCAAAATGTAAATAACCGGTTTACCCTCAGGCGTGGAAGAATAAGGTTTGATTATGTAAGTTTTAATAAAACCAGTAAAGCATCCGTACAATTTGTCTTTCAATTCGATGGCACAGAGAGGGGTGTTTTTATCAGGGATTTCTGGGGAAGGCTTTTTGAAAATAAATACCAGGTTTTTTCCTTTGTAGCCGGCATGTTTGCCAGGCCTTTCAGTTATGAGCTTAACCTTTCATCGTCCGACAGGGAAAGCCCGGAAAGAGGCCGGATGAGCCAGATATTGATGAAAACGGAAAGAGACCTCGGCGCAATGATATCTTTTGAGCCCAGGAAAGCAGATCACCCGCTCCGGTATCTTAAAATAGATGCCGGCCTTTTTAACGGGCAGGGCCTTACTGCCAGCGGCGATTTTGATAGCCATAAAGATTTTATAACCCGGGCCGGCCTTAAGCCCTATCATATTTCCAAAAATGTGTTGCTTTCTTTTGAAGCATCTTATCTGGACGGCGGAATTTTGCAAAGCACCCGGTATATTTATTCCATTAACAACAACACAAAAAATTTTAATGTTGATTCTTCAATTACAAATGTTGGCAAAATAGCGCCCCGCAAATATTATGGCGCAGATGCGCAATTGAAAATAAAATGCAAAGCCGGATTCACCGAATTTCGTGCAGAATATATTACCGGCAAGCAAACCGCATTTGCCAATACTACAGAAACCCCTGCGGCACTTCCGGATGCCAACGGAAGTTTTTACATAAGAAAATTTGATGGCGCTTATTTTTATTTTCTTCAGAATATTATAAATCCATCAGAACCAGTTGATAATAAAATATGATTGGTACGATCCTAATAGTTCTGTATCTGCAAAAGAAATCGGCCGCGCCCGGCAGTAACCTTACAGCGGCCGATATTAAATTTTCAACCCTCGGATTTGGCTACATCTGCTATATTAATGAAAATGCAAAGCTGTTGCTTTGGTATGATAAAGTATGGAATGAAAAAACCCAACTGGCAGGTTTTACTACCGATGTGAAAGATGATGTTTTTACATGCCGGATGCAATTCAGGTTTTAAATCCAGCTGTATCTTAATGAATTCCTTGTTCCGTCTTCCGCTATTGCTAATGAACAACGAGCAATGTCTTTAAATGCTTTGCTGCAGAAGATTTTATTCAATATTAAAAACCTGCATATGTTCTTTAAAAGTCAATCGGTAACGTTTAGTTAATGTTTCCGAAACAATTTGGTAACACTGTTTTGGTTCCTTTGCGCAAATTATAATTATGAACCAAAAGCGTTTACTTTCTTATCTTTTTTTATTATTCTTTAGCTTAAAACTATCAGCCCAGGAAACCACTTCAACTCTCAGTGGCACTGTATACTGATGATAAGGGAACCCCGGTTCCAGGGGCTTCTGTTTCAATTAAACATGAGCCTACAGGTTATGTATCCGGAACAACAAGTAATTCTAAAGGCTTGTTTGTTATGCCAAATCTTAAACCCGGCGGCCCCTATACTATTACCATATCTTTTGTTGGATTTCAAACAGAAAAAAATGAAAATATAAATCTTCAGCTGGGTAATAACCCCGATGCCGGTATCGTATTGAAGACATGATGACAAATCTTTGCAGGAAGTAGTAGTATCCGGCGGCAGAAGAACAACTTCATCGGGATTAAGTGTTGGCAGGGCACAGATGAATGTATTGCCAACATTAGGAAGAAGCCTTTCTGATTTTACAAGGCTAACGCCGCAATCTAACAATAACTCCTTTGCCGGTACCAATTTCAGGTATAATAATATTACCCTCGATGGCGCGGTTAATAACGATGCCATTGGTTTTAGTAATTCATTTGGCGGCGTTAGCGGCGGCGGCCAGTCAGGAACGGCCGGCTCCGGTACACGTACCAATCCTTATAGCATTGATGTTATCCAGGAAGTGCAGGTGCAACTGGCTCCCTATGATGTTAAGCTGGGTAATTTTACCGGCGGAAGTGTAAATGCCGTAACTAAAAGCGGTACCAATACAGTTCATGGCAGTGTTTATGGCTATGGCAGAAACCAGGCGCTTGGTAGGAAAAAGCCCGGATGGCAGCTAAATCAAAAATCGGGTCTGATTTTTATGACTATCAATATGGCGGAACTTTAAGCGGGCCGATTATAAAAAACAAATTATTTTTTATTGTAAATGCAGAGACTTACCCGCAGGCAGGAACCTACTTTTTATAATGCAGGCGACCCCGGCGCGGCCATCACGGTTGCCCAGGCACAGGATATAGCCTCCAAATTCCAGGCTGCCGGCTTTGATGCAGGCGGCTATAGCGCTGCAAAAGTGTTTACAAAAAGCGATAAGTTTTTCGGCAGGTTAGATTATAATATCAATAGCGCAAACACCCTTACTTTAAGAGGTATTTATACAAAAGGCTGGGGAAATAATATCGAGCGCACGCCTTATATCTTTCAATTTGGGTCAACCGATTTTACCCAATACAGCAAAAACATAAATCTTGTTGCGGAATTGAAAAGTAAACTAAGCGCGACCACCAACAATCAATTAATAGTAAGTTATATAAATGTGCATGATTACCGCACTACGCCAAGCAGCAACATTAGCCCTTATGCCGATATTACAAACGGCAGCAGCAATGTATGGTTAGGTACCTGGAGGGAAGCGGCAATATATGATCAAACGCAAAAAACACTTGAGCTCATCAGATAATGTAACTGTAAACAAAGGTATCAACAAATTTACTTTTGGTACTCACAATGAGTTTTATGATTTCAACTATGGATTTGTAAACAGCTGGAATGGCCGCTGGCAATACAATAGTATATCCGATTTTGATGCTAATAAGCCAAGCCGTGTGCGTTCAGCATATGCAAGCGACCCTGCTAAAAACGCTTACGATGATTTAAAGAACAATGTGCCTGGCAGTGATTTTAAAGTGGGCTTATTAAGCGCTTATGCAGAAGATGAAATTTCGGTTTCGAAAAATTTTAAAATAACGCCCGGGCTTAGAGTTGACTATTCTTATGTAGGCTCGCAACCACCAACTGATACGGCACTTAATAAAGTGCCGGATAATATAAACGACGCCAATCCTACTTATACGCATACTCCTTTTGCAGCTTTCAATAATAAATGGTTTGGCAATGCAGCCTTATCGCCAAGATTAGGATTTAACTGGGATGTTAAAAGCGATAAATCAATTGTTGTAAGAGGCGGGTCCGGTATTTTTACCGGCAGAATTCCTTTTGCATGGCTGGGATATGCTTATACATTAAGCGGAAACAATTTTAAAAATATTGATATCAAAAGCGCGGCATTACCGGGTGGCGTATTACCATTGGTTTCTCCGCAGAATTTGGTTACAACTGTTGGCGCCATTTCACCCGCTGCAATTGCTACAAGAGAAATTGACCTGGTGGATAATAATTTTAAGTTGCCGGAAGTTTGGCGCTCAAGTGTAGCAGTAGATGTTAAGTTTGGCAAAGGATATAAATTTACGGCAGAGGGCATGTATACAAAAACCATTCATGATGTTGAGTTTCAGCAGATCAACAAAAAAGACCAAACGCAATATTATACTACCGGGCCCACGCAAACGCCTATATATACGCCGAGTGCCAGTAACAGCGGCCAATACTCTAATATATTTTTGTTAAGCAATACCAGCCAGGGATACAGGTATAATATTACGGCCAGATATCCAAAATTTCCAGCAATGTAAACCGTGGATCCGGCAAAGCAGTTTTAACTATAACTGGTCGGCTGGCTTATACCTACGGGCAATCAAAAGATCTTGCAAATGGTATCCGTAATTCCATGCAAAGTAACTGGGATTACAATCCTGCGATTTCACCTAATAATCCACAACTTGCTAATTCAAACTTCGATCTGAGAAATCATATAATTGCTACATTAGGCGGCGCATTAAGCTGGAACAGCAAAAATACTACCTCACTTAATTTCTTTTATTCCGGCCAGTCAGGCAGCCCTTATAGTGTAATTTATGCAAGTACGCCGGGCAATATTATTAATGGTAGTTCATCATTGCCTTATATACCTACCGTTGCAGAATCAAACAGCATGTTCCTGATGCCACTAACAGGGCGGCCTTTAACGCTTTTGTTGATGGCGATAGCTATTTAAAAACAAGAAGAGGCCAATATGCAGAGCGTAACGGTTTACGCACGCCATGGAGCCATGACCTTGATGCCAAACTGATGCATGAATTTAAACTAAGCAGCAATAATCCTCTCATACTTTGCAGGTAAGCCTTGATGTTTTTAATGTGCTGAATCTTTTAAACAATGCCTGGGGGCATATAAACTTTGTAAGCAATACCAATAATTACACGGTTAATTTCCTGAAGTTTGTAACAGATGCAAATGGAGTAAAACCGGGAGATCCGTCTACAGGTTATATCCCTACTTTCAATTTCCTTCAGCCAACTAATAATCATTATTATTCTGCTGATCCTGTTAATTCACGCTGGCAGGGACAGTTGGGAGTTAAATATAATTTTTAAGTTTTTTGCAGGTAACACAATTTTATATAGACACCCTCCAATTGCGAGGGTGGTTTTTTTAACTAGCATCATCAAGTAATTGCATATGATGCATTATAGCATTAATTAAAAAGGTAATCATATAATGCAACCATTAACTTTTATGTAATCTTTGTATAACATTAAAATAATTTAAGCCGGTCTATCTTGCACCAGCATACTAAAAACATTATTAAATTTCCGTAAGCAAAACAGGTTTTCCATGCTGTACCACCCTGCAATCGTGTAAGGTGGTTTTTTTTGTAATTATTATTTTTTTATTTCAATTTCTTATCGTAATATTGCGTTTAATATGGGTGCCACAAAATCATTGGAATTTAGTGTAAAGGAAAACAGGCTCGCCAAATATGCAAAGGCATTAGGCCATCCCGCGCGGGTAGCCATATTAAAATTTTTGGCCAAAGAGCAAACTTGTATTTGTGGAGATATCGTTGATGAACTTCCGCTTTCTCAAAGTACGGTTTCGCAACACTTAAAAGAATTAAAAGATGCCGGATTAATAAAAGGGGAAATTGAAGGAGCAAAAGTTTGTTACTGTATCGATGCAAAAGAATGGAAAGCCGCACAGGTTTGGATCAATCAATTGTTTGATTCTTATAAAGGTGGTAATGGTTGTTGTTAAGATTTTTTTTGCATAAAATAATCGTTATATTACGATAACAATTAAACATAAATACAATGGAAAATCAGGAACAAATAAAAGACATGGTACGCAAGAAGTACTCGCATATTGCATTACAGGATAAAGAAACAAATGAATCATCCTGTTGTGGTTCCGGGTGTTGCTCAACAGAAGTATATAATATCATGGCAGATGATTATACTACAGTGGAAGGTTATAATCCTGAAGCAGATTTAGGGCTTGGTTGCGGGCTGCCTACACAATTTGCAAAAATCAAAAAAGGTGATGTAGTAATTGATTTGGGAAGCGGCGCAGGCAATGATGCTTTTATTGCAAGACATGAAACAGGAGAAACCGGGAAAGTAATTGGCATTGACTTTACACCGGCTATGATTGAGAGGGCAAGAAAAAATGCTGAAGTACGGGGATTTAATAATGTAGAATTCCGGCAGGGAGATATTGAAAAAATGCCCGTTACCTCAAATGTTGCAGATGTGATTGTAAGCAATTGTGTACTGAATTTAGTGCCCGATAAAGACGCGGTTATCAAAGAGATATTTCGGGTTTTAAAACCCGGCGGCCACTTTAGTATTTCTGATATTGTATTGGAAGGCGAATTGCCAAAGCAGATTAAAGAAGCAGCAGAAATGTATGCAGGTTGTGTAGCCGGTGCCATTCAAAAACAAGTATACTTGGAACTGATAGAAAGCAATGGCTTTACTAATATTACGTTCAAAAAGATAAAGCGATTATAGTTCCTGATGATATTTTAAGCAATTACTTATCGGCAGAACAAATTGAATCTTTCAAACAATCAGGCACAGGTATTCGAGCATAACTGTATATGCAGAAAAACCATGGAAGGAAAACTGCTTGTTGCGGCCCTGATTGTTGTAATTAAAGTTAATATGAAAAAATATGTAGCAGAATTATTGGAACTTTTGCACTGGTGTTTTGCGGCACCGGTGCAATTATTATTAACCAGGAAACAAACGGGGCAATTACACATGCAGGTAGTAGCCATAACATTTGGCCTTATTGTAATGAGCATGATTTATGCCTTGGGAAATATTTCCGGCTGCCATTTAAATCCGGCAGTTACTATCGCTTTTACTATTAGCCGGAAGATTTCAGCTAAAAGAAGTATTGCCTTATATAGTCAGCCAGCTTGCAGGCGCTTTTCTGGCAAGTGTTGTCTTAAGATATTTGTTTCCGCACAATGAAACATTAGGCGCTACCTTGCCTTCAGGAACAGCACTTGCAATCTTTTATACTTGAATGTATTCTTACATTCTTTTTGATGCTGGTTATTATTAATGTTGCAACAGGCAGCAAAGAACAAGGCATGTTTGCAGGGCTTGCCATTGGTGCAGTAGTATTATTAGAAGCAATGTTTGCAGGGCCTGTTTGCGGGGCAAGCATGAACCCGGCCCGGTCTGTTGCACCGGCCGTTGTTTCAGGGCATTTAGAAAACCTCTGGGTTTATATAGTTGCTCCTGTTGCAGGCGCAGCAGCAGCCATACCGGTTTGTACTTTTCTTAACTCAAAAAATAATCAAAATGAGAATAGCCTTGTTCAGTGATGTACATGCAAATCTGCCGGCATTGGAAGCATGTTTGAAAAGTATTGACAGACCAAAAAGCCAGATGCCAGTTTATTGCCTGGGCGACCTGGTTGGTTATAACATCTGGCCAAATGAAGTAATCGATGAGATAAGAAAAAGAGGTATACCCACTATTGCAGGTAACTATGACTTTGGTATTGGCAGAACCAGTGATGATTGCGGTTGTGCTTATAAAGAAGAGCATGAAAAAGAAATGGGTAAAGTTTCTATTTCATTTACAAACTCAATAGTAAAAGAGGAAGAAAGAAAATACCTAAGAACATTGCCTGCACATATTAAAGTGGAATTTCAATTAAATAATGATAGGCTTAATTTATTGCTGGTACATGGCAGCCCGAGGAGAATTAATGAATATTTATTTGAAGACAGGGATGAAAAAAGTTTGCTACGAATAATGGATCAGTCAGATGCGGATATTATGTGCTTTGGCCATACGCATAAACCTTATCATAGAATTTTATCAGGCGGCCCGCAAGAAGCTCCGCGCTATCGCCATGCGATCAATATTGGTTCGGCAGGAAAGCCTAAGGACGGCAATCCAAAAGGTTGTTATATAATTCTTACCATTGCTCCAGATAGCAGTACTACGCATAAAGAAGCCGTTCAGGTTGAATTTATCCGCTTTGATTATGACATAGAAAAGGCAGCCAGGGCGATTGAAGAAAGTTTGTTGCCTAATGAATATGCTGATATGTTAAGGAAAGCTTATTGACAATTCAGTAATCTAGCCAAAAATAAATATTGATCCGTTTTCCCGGATGGCTTGCTAAAATAATTTACTATACCGGTCCATGGTTTCTGTTGAAGAATATATTCCCTTACGGATTGCTAATGTTCGTTATGGAAAAGCGTGTTAATACAAGAAGCGATTTCCGGGCCTCTTGCCTCATTCCTGCTTTTTTATAAAACGAAACCAAACGACTTTGTATACCTTCACCAAAAACATTACATGCCTACAGAACAATACCATGAACCCCCTGCCGATCTCTCGCAGGAAACCCGCACTTTTGCGCGCATGATACAGGGAATGATTGAAGAAGCAGATGCTATAAACTGGTACGAGCAAAGAATAAGTGTCGAAAAAAACAAAGATGCAAAGGCGATCATGAAAGATGCACAGAAGGAGGAGTTTAAGCATTTTAGCATGGGCCTGGAATTTCTATTGAGACAAAAAGCCGACTGGAGAAAACTCCTTTTAGGTATCGTAGGTAAGGCTGGAGATATCGTAGAGAATGCTGAAGCGGTGGAGAAAAAAGTAGGTTAAGCATCATGTGCATTGTCGAAGGGGAAATTGGACAAGAAAAAAATTTTTCTTCTGTATTTCAACCATAAATCCTTCTTTCATTTCAGCTAAGTATGCTTTATGTAAATAGAAGAATTTAGCTTTGGTCAATTTGATTTCAATTCTTTTGCACTCTTTGTTGTAAGGCCAAAATAAAACTTTTGCCCGCTATGGTAATTTTCTCTTAGCTCGAAATTTTCAAATGCCGGGCCACCGGGAATATCAATATAATTATTCTTATCGGGGCTTGCGCCGCTCCAGTATTTTGCTCTCCCGTTTACTCTTACCTGCAGGGAGGAATCGTAACTTGCGGCATCTATCCTCCAATATTGGGTAAGCTTATAAAAGGGACGGTACCTCCAGTGCCACCTGGCCTGGTAGGTTGGTTGTTTGCGGCCATGATGCAAGTTCATTAAAAGATTCATCGGATTCGGCAATTATGATAGGATCGCCATTTTTATTCCTGAGCATTTCCTGATTTGAATAAGGCCGTTTCTCAGCAAATTCAATATCATTATAACCTGCATATAATTTTCTTGAATCAATGATCGTGTCTTTAAGATATAATAGCCTAAGCCTTGAATAATTTCCCATGGTAGCGGTAAGGGCACACCTATCCATATGAACGCTTTTTTCATGGTTAAATATTTGGATGCCGAGCTCCCCGGGATTATTACTGCTGATCGTTAATTTTAAATATGGATGTGCTCCGTCAATAAATTTCTCCATTAAAATATAGAGTGTAAGCTGCTCTATTTCCGGATGCATCGCATCGGGATGTGTAAGAATTCCTCTTGTAGAAGCATAGGGTGTAAAGCCTCCGCTGTTTATTGAGTCTGAGGCCCAAAAATATTTTCCTAACTTACCATCAACCTGAGATGGTGATACTTCACTGAATTCCATATCTCCATTTACAACCGGTTCAACGGCTATGTAATTTATAAGATACAGGGCTCCGTTAAACTCATACCCTATACGCAGTAATCCACGCGGCCCGCCGGAACCCGGAAGTGCTCCGTCAATGGAAGCGGGCCAAAGCCCTACTACTATTCCGTTATGTATTCCCCATATGGGCGCTGACTTTCCATTTTCCGGCCTGATCCATTGCGTGACAGCAGGAGATCGCTGTGCTTTTGCAATAAATGCATACAGCAGCATAATAACAATTATAATAACAACATTAAGTTTCATCTGGTTTAATATTCTATCAAAATAGCTATCGAAATACGGCTATCAATTTTCGTTAGCATATTTGTCCGCAGTGCAGAATAAATTTACACAAGAGGTTTTACACCAAATGAACAATGGCCTGAAACCAGGTTCTTCACTAAGCCATGTAAAATAGTTTCCACAAAAAGTACCACTGTTTTTGTCCTGGAGGTTTGCCATTGCTTGTAACCAGGAATCAGGCTATCGTCGTATGTTTTATAAAATCACTTACTAAAAGAGCAAGATTTTATTTATGAAGTGCCTAACAAAACTACAATTATCAACCTGGTTAAACTACATCATAATTTTAACCGTATGCCAGCCTTGTTAAGCCTGCCCGCTATAAATATGCACAAGAGTGCCAGAAGAAAAGATTTCAATAAGCCAATGCCGCCGGTTCTTATGATATCGGGCCAATGGAAATGAACGGCCTGTAAAATAGAATACACAAAATAGGGTATCAAATAACAAAGTAAAGTGTCGGTTCCTGCTGGTTTAATAATATTAAACCAGTTTGCTTTTTTATAGACATCGGCCAGCCAGTAGATAAGGGTAAAAGCTATGATAGTAAAGGCGCTGCAAAGAAAGAGCCAGGCCGGCGTTGCACCTAATTTTGCCAGCTTCCAATAAGGGCGTGTAATAATTGATAGTGCAATAAGAATTACGGAAAAGCCAAGAAACACCCACGTCATGTTTTTATTGTCGTTACGCTGCCTGAAGTAGCGGAAAACAGTGGATATTAATACGCCGCCCATGGTAAGCCCGGCAAGGGTACCTCCAAGGATAGCCTCCGGAATAAAAGTGCCGTGTGGAATGTACCTCGCCTTATAAGCCATGCTTAAGATACAAAAGAAGACCCATGCGCCGAGGATCACCCAAAAATTATTTTTTGCAAATACCGTAACCAGCGCACCCGCCAGGTAAGCCCATCCTATCAAACCAAGGATACCCCACCATTGAGGCCTGAAATAATAAATCTCACTGTCTTCCCCTGTTCCCCTGTAAGCAAATGCCAATATTATAAGAGTAACGATCCCGATGCCCTTTGCAATATTTACAAATAGCTTGTTTGCATTTTTTGGATAAAGATTCCAGATGAGAATAAAAGAAATACAGCAAAGTGTATCCCACAGGTAGCCTGGTATGCCGGAAGCCGCACTACTAATATTTTCTCCATTTACAAAAAAGACACCCATCACCAGCAGTGCAAACGTCCTGGCCAGTACGTGCTTAACCAATTGCCAGTCGGTATCACCTTTTTTTCTCCTGTTATCAACTGCAAAGGGCAAAGAAAGCCCTACAATAAAAAGAAAGGCAGGAAACACAACGTCAGCCAGACCGATGCCATCAACGCCACGTTTTACATGTTCGAGCCATCCCGGTATATCGCGCAACGTTCCGAGGTCGTTTACAAAGATCATGAGCAACATGGTAAGCGCTCTTAGTATATCAATTGAAGCAAGGCGAACAAAGGGCTTTGATTTTGGAACGGGAAGTTTAGCTGATTCTTCCAGGGTTGGAAATGGCATCATACAAATTATATTAAAAATTCAGATGGCTTGGTTTAGAAAGTTGGCGAACGCCCAACAGAGCAGCCGGCAGTTTGATTACATCTTTTTTCAAATTTATTTAAGATAAAAGGAACTGTTGGCGGGACACCAACAGCAGCCTGAAATTACATAACAATAAGATTCTTTCTTTTGTTAAGTTATTTTATACAGTCTGTACACAACACCGGAGTATTGATTATTTACTTATCCCACCATACACGGCTGGTTATTTTATCTCCGCCGGGTAAGGCTGTTACTGCGGCGTTATAATTGGTAGCATTGACTTGTTTATCAACTGTGGAATAAGCCATTCTTCTGGGTATTGCCCCAGGTGACTGGCTACCGGGATAGGTGACTGGTTTTAACACTGGATAACCCGGTACGGCGATAATTACTCCAGGCTTCATATTCATTAAAGAATGTAGCCACCCAAAATTGAGTATTGATCATTTCCAACCCATTGGCGTCGTCATAAGGATTTGCATCCAGATAAGCCTGGGCGTCATCATCACTTATCACACCGGCATCACCATAGGCAGCCAGCATGGTTATAGCAGCCAATACACCATTGTTGTAATGGGTAGGCGCATCACCAATGCCCCATCGTGCTGCTGCATCTGCCAATAATAATTCTGACTCTGCATAAGTTAATATCAAGGTAGGAGCTGTAGGATTAAATACGATTGGGCTGGGCCGTGAATAAAAATCTAGGTTCCCCAAATAACCAGGATACCTTAAAATACCATGAACAGTGCTATCATAACTATAGCCATTTGGCAGACCATCCTGGTCTGCTGGATCAGAGGATCCTGCGGGGTTATATGGATCGTCTCCCGGCGCATAATCCGGGTCATAAACATATGATAATACCGGCAACCGCGGATCACTGGTATTTCTGAGAAAATCAATAAATGTTTTACTTAGCTGAAAAGATAATTGAACGGAACCGTCCTCACCTATTCCGCGGTAGATCCTGTTTATCGTAAGCGGATCATTGGTGCCATGCGGTACAATCGCATTGTCATCATTACTCTGCATGGTATTGTCCTGTACCTTAGTTACAATAGATTTTGCTGTAGCGGGATCAACTTTTGTTAAGCGCATGGCCATTCGCAGCAGCAACGTATTTCCAAATTTTCTCCATTCATTAATCTGGTCATCCCTGCCGGCATAAAACATATCGCCTGCAGGCTTATCTGCATTATCATCGAGGCTGTCAACTGCCTGTGATACTTCTTTCAGGAGATCAGTATAAATATCCTGCTGTTTATCATATTTCGGAAAATAAATTGATCCATGATAAGCCAGCCCCGCCTGGAAATAAGGCACATCTCCATATACATCTGTGATGCGTTCAAAAACCAACGCTTTCATTATTCTTGATATCTGGTGCAGATTTGCGTATTGCGATTTACCTGTCGTGATTGTATAAAGATCAACTGCATTCTTTACATGCATTGGGGTATACGTGGTCAAAAAATATGCCCCAGCCACCAGGGCTCAAAGGAATATTTATCTCCAAAAAAATAACAGGATGTAGAGGCGAAATGCTGAATAAAGCAGCCGGCTCCCTGTATTTCGGTTTCTTCTACTTCTATTCCATTATCTCCGCTGCCGGTGTAATACAAGTTGTGTGGCAGTAAGAATATTGTTTGGGTCATATACATCAACCGAAACGGAATTTGGATCAGTATTTGTTTTTAACAGGTCTTTCTTGCACGAAGCAAAGGTTATTAGTAAAGCTGCACTTGTAAGTAAGTATTATGGATTGTAATTTCATTTGAAGGGTATTAATTTTTAATAATCATCTTAAAATTTCGCGTTAAGGTTAAGACCGAATGTCCTGGTATAAGGTACTTCCGCCTGTTCGATGCCCTGCGGGCCATTTGAATAATTTGACTCGGGGTCAATATTCGGCGTGTGTTTCAGTAAGGTCAAGACGTTCCTGGCAACGAGGCTTATGGTTATGCCTTGTATTTTATTATTAAACAAACCGGCGGGAAAAGTATATCCTAATATGATCTGCCTTAATTTAATAAAGCTGGCATCAAAAACAAAAATATCAGGATTACTGTTACTTACATGGCCATAATAATCCTGGGGATATAATCTGCTCGGTACCATATCTTAAATCCCTGCCTGGAAGCGTTGACTTTGTAAGGCCAAACTGGTAAGCATAATAGTTAGTGCCTGAAAATATCTTTGCGCCAAATTTGCCGTCAACCAAAAAAGAAAGATTAAATCGCTTAAACCTGAATTCACTCGTAATCCCTGCAGACCATGGATCAATCCCCGATCCTACGTCTACATAGTTAGTCCCTGCTTCCGGGGCGCCGGTTGTTGAGTCGATAATAATATTGCCTTTAGTATCCCGTGCGGGGTCTGCAACAAATATCTGGTAAGCAGATTTACCTACCGCCTGCGACATATAAGCTACTCCCAATCCTTCATCTTCTCCTGCGCGTGAATAACCAAGGGGATAATTAGATGAGCCTGATGAAAGCGATAACACCTTGTTTACATTATAAGTCACATTAACAGTTTCCGTCCAGCTAAAATTCTTTTTCTTAACAAATACTCCTGACGCCAGCATTTCAATACCCTTATTTTGTATAGTGCCCGAGTTGAGCAAAACTGCAGTGTAGCCGGATGCTCCGGAAGTAACAGCGGGTATTACTTCCCTGCTTTCTTTTTTGTTGTAATAGGCAACATCAAGATGAAGCCTGTTGTTAAAGAAATCCATCTCTGTACCTATTTCAAATTCTGTAGCCGAAGAAGGCTGCAAGTGAGCATTGGGCACCGTACCACCATTAGATATATTGCCAATAGGAAATCCATTTAAATTACCAATATTATTATAGCCTAATAAGGTTTGATAAGGGGCATCAGCTTCGCCGCCAACATTTGCATAACCTACTCTTAATTTGCCCATGTTGAGAGCCGCTGCATATGAAGCAGTTCAGAGAAAACAAATGACCCGCTTACAGAAGGATAAAAATAATTTGTTTGCCCCGGCGCCAGTGTTGAATACCAGTCATTACGGCCGGTGGCAGTCAGGTACAAATAATTTTTATAAGAAAAATCCAATGTTCCATAGATCGATTTATTCTTCACAACAGGATTGTTTTCTCTAAGGGTAAGGCTGTTGGCAAGATTGGCAATCGTGTACAGGTAAGGTGTTTCAAAAGTAGTACCCGAAGCATCAAGCTGGTCTGTAACCGCTTTCCGCGTGTTAACGCCTGCGAGAGCTGAGACATTAAAATCTCTTGTTATTTTAAATTGTTTACCAATAATTGCATCTGCATTAAGCTCTGTAGATTTTATGTTTTCTTCAGTCATAGCGCCATCCAGTGCATAAGCAGTTCCATCAGGTGTTACATTTGTATTCCTGTCTGCAAAATAATCTTCTCCCGCGCGCAATTCCAGGTAAAGGCCGTCGTTAAAGGTATATTTAAGATCCGCCGAACCAATAAAGCGGTTACGATGGGTATTATTGATAAACTTATACGCCGCAAAATATGGATTGGTTGTGTACGCATCGTCTAAAAATTGATTTTCAGAACCGTCTGCCTTATACCCTGGCGCAAGAGATGTAATATTTATATTGGGTGGAAGGAATAAGGTGGCAAAATTTGAATTACCCGGTGCATCTGATACACTGGGGCGATTGTGGGTGTATGCAGTGATGTATTGGCCTTTCAATTGAAGAGCCAGATGCTTATCCAATTTATAATTGGTAGATAATGAAAAGGATTGTTGCTTGAAACCTGCATTGGGTAAAATGCTGGTATTTTCCAGGTCGCTGGCAGAGAACCGCAGGCTTCCATCATCTCCCAGGTTTTTACTAAAGGATACGGTATTAGTGGCCGCACTACCATTCTTATAAAAGCGCCCCATATTACCCTTAACGGCGCTGTAAGGCCTTTTCACGCCATCAAATTGAAAAACCTGCGACCCGTCAAGCTTTGCACCCCAGCTGGATAACCCTGTTTCAAATGCATCACTGCCATCTATCGGCTTATTTCCGATGGATCCCTGGCCATAAGTGTCTTGCCAGTCGCTATAATCCATTACATTTTCAACGACGTAATTGGAATTTAATTCCACGCCTGAGCCTTTGGCATTTTTACCGGATTTCGTGGTGATCAATATAACTCCCTTGCTGCCGCGAAACCCATACAATGCTGTAGCCGATGCGCCCTTTAATACTGTTAGGTTTTCTATATCATCAGGATTGATGTTGATCGTACCATCGCCGCCATCTGCACCGCCATAACCACCGCCAACATCCGTTTGTGAGTAGGTATTGTTTTGCATAGGAATGCCATCTATTACATATAAAGGCTGGTTGGAACCCGTAATATCAGAAATACCACGTATCACCACATTGGCCGAGCCACCCGGGCCAGTAGCCACATTGCTTACATTCACACCGGCTACTTTTCCTTCCAGGCCATTTACAAAATTGTTTTCACGTGCTTCTGTAAGAGAGGAACCGGCAACAGTTGTTACAGAATAACCGAGAGAGCGCTTTTCCCTGCGCAAGCCCAGCGCAGTTACTACTACGTCGTCTAGGCTTTTTGTTTCATTGCTTAAGGTAATATTTATTGCAGATTGATTTCCCGCTTTTTGTTGCTGTGATCTATAACCGATGGAGGTAAAAACCAATATATCTTCCGGGCCTGCGGCAATGGTAAAGTTTCCATTGTCTTCAGTACGCGTACTTACTTTTTTGCCTTTTAAGTTTACTGTTACACCTGCAAGCCCTTTGCCGGAAGCATCTGTAATGTGGCCCGTCACAGTGTGCTGCTGGGCAAAACTATAATGGCTAAAAAGTAATAATCCAATAACAATTATTTTCCTGTGGCAGGCAGCTAAAAAATTTAATTTCATGTTTAAACTAATTTGTTTTGGTTAGAGTTCAATATTGGATGTCAAAAAAAAATGTGGCTGAATGTCATCAAGTATGATTTAATCTTCAATTAAGATTTTGGATTAAATGTACAAAAAGACGTTTTATAGAGTGCTTTATTATAAGGACAACATAAATGCATTTATAGATGCTTTGCCCGTGTGTAGGCGGTACGCAACTATTTTTTATTAAGACGATGTATTTGTTCATTCACACCTGTCACAATGAAAGCCGCCCGGGAAGCCGCTTTGCAATCGGCCATCTTAAAACAGGGCGTGAATTCGTCGATTCAAATGAAAGGCGAAGGTGGGTGTATACGATGAGTGTAGCGGCTGCTATTTGTAATTTTTTGCATGATGCTTGATTTTTTTACAATACTCTGACACAATACAACTATAATAGATTCATCATTCATCTATATTTACTTCCCTCGTTTGCTTCAGCCAAATTGTGCGGACGCCACTTTTTAATAGAATTTGATTATACGTAGATCATTATGGATTGGGCTAATTTGAAGGGTTTTTTATAAATAAAAAAAGCCGCACCTTCAGTATGGTGGCGGCTTGGTATGATTGATACTTTAATTTATTTTAATCTTTCTTCAAATCTTTGCGGTCTTTCCTAAGATCTTTTATGTCTTTATTCCTATCTTTCTCGTCTGCAGTAATATCTTTTTTATCTGCACGTATGTCCTTGTCGTCCTTTCTTATATCAACAACGTCCTTTTTCAGATCAGTTTTATCTTTTGCTAAATCTGCTTTATCTCCGGACTTAATATCGGCCTTAATATCTTTTTTATCTTTTACATAGCCGGCGTCATCTTTTTTTAAATCTGTTTTGTCTGTTTTGAGATCTTTCTTATCTGCAATTATATCTTTAGTATCTTTTTTGATATCGGCCTTGTCGTGTTTGACATCCATTTTATCATGGTGCCTTTCAGTATGCGTTCTTACCGGCGTGTGCTTTGGACCGGCTTTTTGGGCATTTGCAACCGTTACGACCGTCAGGCCTGCAACTAATAAAGTCAAAAGTTTCATTTTCATAAAGTTTGTTTTTTTTTAATTAATAATATTTCGGTACTGTGATCATTAAACATTGAGGAAGTTTAGAAGTCTTATAAATATTACACAAATATTACTAATGGTTTTGTAAGAACTATTATTGAAGCTTACATCTTACCCATCACCGGCTATTAAATCAGGAGCAAATCTTATCTATGAGGCTTTCTACGCGAATTATTATAATTACGGGAGTGTTTACATGTTGTGGCGGAGCTTTAAAGGCACAGCAGGTAGCTGATTCTTCGGCGGCAAATTTCTTTGCCAGATAGTACCAGCGCTCCCGGGCTACATAAAATTGCAGACACGGCGCAAGCAGTTTATGCAACACAATCTGTGGACTCTTCCTTATCTAAAAAGAAATCTTACCTGATGGCCGGGCTAAGCTATCTCAACAATAATGTATATCTTGGAAGAAAGGATTCCGCAACGCTTCCTTATCTCACCTTTAGCATCGGATATTATTTTAAGTCAGGGTTTTTTATTGATGGGTCTGTAAATTACCTTGCAAGTTCCGATAACAGGATCGATGCAGTGAATTTTGATGCAGGTTATTCCTTTACTGCAGGCAAATATAGCGGTGAGGCGATAGTTAGCAAATATTTTTACAGTAGCCAGAGCACTAACGTAAAGTCTGCAGTAAAAAGCAGCCTCTCTTATTTTAATTCTTATGATCTCGGATTTATAATGCCCACTTTCACTGCATTTCTCAACTTTGGTAATAAGACAGATGTTGGTGGCATGCTTGGTTTGGAACATACCTTCTATGCGCTGGATGATGAACTCGATATTACTCCCACGTTTACCGCAAATGCCAGCACGCAGAATTATTATAACAATTATTATAAAACACGGCGCTATACTATTAAGAGAAAGAATAAAGCGCCGGTAACAGGTATTGCCAACGTTACAGGCATCGTGGAAAATGCATCAAAATTAAAGATGCTTGATTATGAAGCGAGCCTGCCTATAGATTACCAGGCCGGTAAGTTCACTTTTAGTGCCATTCCTGTGTATGCATTTCCTGTAAATCCTTCTATAGTACAGGTTACAACCACGAGGGCTAACAATGCCAGCACTACCAAATTCATCACAGAAAAAATTGCAAATACTTTTTTTATTACCGTGGGCGTTACTTATAAATTCAAAAAATAGCATTCTTAATACAGCACTGAGTTGCATTATATTTAGCCGTGATGAAGATGGTACTGTAAGAATGTTTAATAAAAGCTTAGTTAAATTTTGCAGCGATATACTCAACAAGCTTTTCGTCGCTCATTTTATTTGACGTGCTTTCAGTCGTGATCGTGTTTTTAAACTGGGGTGTTTCTGCCAGGTAATGCATGAACTGTTCCTGCGAAGTGCCGGTACCTGTCAGATGAACTTCTTCTGCATTTTGGAAGTGAGCGCTTATTTCCTTAAAAAATTTTTGCTGCAAAGTTTTTTCTGCATGGTGTGCAGACTTTTCACTTGTATTGCTTTCAGCCATGGGATTTTCGAACCGGCCTAATACACCAAAGTCAGTTGCGTCCGGGTTGGCTCTTCCAATTACAATAGCATGATGGGAATCCATCCAGACACCAAATTGTTTTTTGTTTTTTTGAGACATAAAATTATTTTGTTGAGCATGTAAAATATAACCCGAATATATAGAAGAAGGATATGTTTACCCTTATTCTTTTTACGCAACGTCACCAATTCTTCACCGTATGCCTGATTTTTCACCTCAATTATCAGGAAGACATTGGATTAATTCAATGCAAAAATCATCATAAATTATTAGTCCAGGGAGAAGGTTTTAATGTGGCCCTTTCAATATTCGATAATCTCGATACTTCGAAAGTCCATGGGATGGCTGTTTGATTGCAAAGAAATGTATCCATCCTTCACCCGGTCATCGCTTCCGGTTATAAAAGTTTTTGCATTGGCATTTGCAGAGTCGTACCGGGGATTTTCAAATTGGATAATTTGTTCGCCATTTACAAAATGTGTGATCTTACCATTTCGAATGTCAATTTCAGCAGTTACCCATTGGTCTCCTGAAAAAGTCCTTTTGATGAGAGGAGGTGTGCAATAGGATGTATTTCTTTTCCCGTTAATTTCAACATATATTCCGGAAGCGCATATTTCGCCGGAAGGCCGCTCGTCTTTACCATTGCCGCCGAGAAGGTTATATTCAAGGCAAACGGGGAATGATTGCTGTAAACCCATAGTCGCGGGCGGCTGGCAATAATATTGAATACCGCCGTCTTTATATCCCCACGAAGGCGCACCCGGGGCTGTGTCCCCTACAAACCTGTAAACAACTTTTAGCCTGCAATTTGCAAATTTTTTATCATAAAATAAAGCTCCGAATTTATTACCAAAGCTATCATATCTGTCATAACGCGTACTCAGCATTCCATCTTCCACACGGAAAGTATTGCCGAAATTCTCCCCCAATTTATATCCTGCAATTTTTGGAATCCAATGGTCAAGATTTTTACCATTGAAGAGGCTGACCCATTTAACATTTTTATGCCCGGGGAAAATTTCCTTTGATCTATTCGGATGCACAAGAAATGGTAGTAAGATCAAAAACGAGATTAGCTGTTTCATATAATTTATCAGGAAAGATGATCTTGCAATTTTTTAAAGCTGCTAAGCTACTTAATCAAAATAGGTAATAAGGACGTTTATTTTTTATTAATTCAATTTAAAATATAAATTATTCTTTTAACAGTTACATTATCTTAATGACTCGGACATCTACCAGGCATAGGATTTCTACCACATAAAATCGTATCACTTTTTTATACAATTATTTAATGCTGTCGTAATAAGCCTTCATTACATACCAGGCTTTTTTCTTTTCTCCTTTTTCAGACAATAAACCTTTCCTGTTCCAGCCTTTTTGATAAACAGAGTGCATCCGGCTTGCAGAACGAAAGTCGTACAATACCCATGGAATTGTGCCTCTTAAAAAAGAAATGTTTTTAAACATGGCGATGTTATCCTTATAAACACGTTCCTCGTATTCCTCGCTCCAACTACTTGCCGTATCAGCAGAACCATGATGTCCATACAAGGCCTCACCACCAAATTCACTCATGATAAGAGGCTTATTAAAATCAAATTTCCAAACGTAGTCTTTCGGATCTGCTGCCCAGGGCCGGTACCATCCGAGGTATACATTTGCGCCCACTACATCAAGGATATTGCTCAAACTATCATCAATGTTTACAAGATTTTTATTGAAAATAATATGGTTGAATGCCGAAGCGATCAGGCGTGTACTGTCTTTTGCCCGTGCCACCGCGGCTAATTTCGTTAGCGATAAATTTCTTGCCGCACCGGGAGCCGTTTCATTGCTGAGGCTCCAGATGATAATACTACACCGGTTTTTATCCCGTTGTATCATCTCCTGCATCATATAATTCATCTTAGGTTGCATAGTGGAGTCACCGAATGCAATTCCCTGCCATAATGGAATTTCTTCCCACAACATGATCCCCATTTTATCTGCCAGCCTAACCATGTATTCATTATGCGGATAGTGCGTAAGGCGTACAAAGTTGCAGCCCAAATCTTTAGCTGCTGATAGCAATTGCAATGCGTCCTTTTCGTTATAAGCTTTACGGCTTTCTCGCCCTATTTCTTCATGAACATTTACCCCCTTCAAGAAAATACTTTTGCCATTAAGCAATATGTCCGTTCCTTTGGCCGCTATTGTACGAAAGCCGACTTGTTCCTTTATTGTATCGGTTTTGCAGGTAATGTTAACCGTATATAATTTTGGATGAGCCGGCGACCATAATTCGAGAGGCGCATTGAACTCAACGGGTGCATAACCTGAATCGTTTGCAGCGATTGTATAATTTATTTTTGCTTCAGCAATCGAAATGTGAACCTGCTGTGGAAGATCACTGCCATTAATTTTTACCCATCCCTTAATAATATTAGTGCTGCCTTTTTTTAACTGGATAAAATAATCTTCAATAAAAGATGCGGGTGTCTCAATAAGAGTTACATCCCTGTTAATGCCTCCATAATTAAACCAATCGTAACCGGTGGCCGGAATGCCATCTTTACGGCGTTGATTATTTACCCGTACTACTATGCGGTTATGATCTTTTACTTTGCCTGTTATTTCAAATTGAAAAGGCGTGAAGCCTCCTTCATGGCTACCTATTTTTTCACCATTTAAATACACATCAGCCAGGTAATTAACTGCTCCGAAATGAAGAAATAATCGTTTACCTGTTTTGGTATAATCGAAAGTTTTTTTATACCACACGGAACTCTCATAATAAGTTAATGCGGGTAGCTGTGAATTAAAATCGCCCGGCACATTTAATGTGGGTGCATCATCAAATGAATATTCTAAAAAATCTGTCTTGCCCTTTGGGATGGTATCTTTTCCTATGCCCGCCCTGTCTCCACTTTCGTTGGGATCAATAATGATCTGCCATTTTCCGTTAAGGCTGATAAGCTTTCTGCCAAACACATTACCCATGCTTGTTTGAGCGGTTAACGGGCAAGAGAGCAAAAAATAAAAAATGGAAATTAAAATACATGTAATGCTTTTCATAAGGCAATCTTTTCAATAAAGCGGCACAATATAGTATTTCCTTTTTGAGGTGCTCCTTATATAATTCAGTTTATTATTTTCTTTTAATAAGATAAAAAATTTTTAAACTTCTGCAGCATTCATCCAAAACTTAAGTTGCGCAGTCTTAATTTGTCCTTTGCTATCAAAATACTTTTCCAACCATAATTCGGGCTTAGTCTTTAAATGAGGATCGATATTATTGTTGAGCTTTACATTATATCGCCAGGAAAAGTGATCATATACATCAAGAACATGAGTAGTATATGCCATGGCAATTTTTTTATTGCCTTTAATAATTGCCAGGTTTTCATCATTATCATAAGAGGCTTTATAACCGAGGTTGTGGCTCCCTGTGATTACGACACAATCATCATCAAATGGGTCAATAACAACAATTTTATCATGAATTATTGCGAAGCCGGCGTTTAGTATTTCTTTCTGCCAGCCTTCGGGTATTACTTTTCCATCGAATGCTTCTGCGCCAAAAACACGCCCGTCTTGTTTAACGGGAGTTTTATCTCCTTTCTTTTTTTTGGGTACCGTAAGCCCTTTCAAAGTATAATAAAAACCTTCTGAAGCTGATTTATTTGTTACGCAGCCGCGTACAAAAAGATTTTTATTTGCCCTAAGCGCTTCGGCCGTCCAGTTCGCAATGCTGGGTGTGCCCGGATAGAAGACAAGAAAAAGAATGGCGTGCTGCGCCTTGTTGATACACTCCACAACCTTTGCCATGTCCGGCGGGCTTTTCTCTCCAGCCGTTTTTTTGCTTCTGGGGTTTGGCGTATTTGGTGAAAACCAGCTTTGCAAGGAGCTTGTGTTTTTGACTTTCAATGCTTTACCTGTGGCACCCCATTTACGCAATTCAGCGCCTTGCAGGCTTTTAGGGTCTCCTTTTGCATCCTCCGTATCTTTAGAAAGTTGATGCCAGTAGTCCATATATCGGCCGGCAAAGTCATCATCTTCAATTACAACCGTATTATTTGTTTGTGCACAGAGGCCGGTAGGTGTCCAGTTTGTAGATCCAAAAAGAACGGCCTTCGCCTTATTATTTTTATTTACATAAATCAAAAATTTATTATGGCCGATATGGTTATCCGGCATGATACGGTCAAACTTGTTAGATGTAGTTTTAGTTAATCTATCACGGGCGCCCTGGTTATCATCGGTTTTCTTTTGGGGCTTCTTTGCTTTACCATCTTTTCCAATAACCGGCTCTTTCGTGTCATCGTCTTCCATTTTTACCGAGTTTGATAAAATAATAAATAACCGGTTTTTAAGGCCCTCCAATCTGGTTATTAACTCTTCATCATGCAATTCATAAAGTGATGCATATATTTTTCCAGTTGATTTAGCCCTGTCAAGAAATCCTGTTAACGCATCATCCATGTCTCCGGCAAGGCTTGCCCTTAGTGGATCTTTAACGTCAGCAATTCTCGGTAATAATTTATTTTTACTTGGCGCGCCGGCAAAGGCTCTTGATACTCTTTGTGTGGAAATGAGCCCCCGGTTAAAATAAGCAGAAATATTATTAGCCACTACCGGTGAGATTTCAACCTCGTTAGATACAATAAATGGAAGTTCGCTCATTACAGTAAGTTTACCGGGGCTGCCCTTTAATGGAACAATTTTATACCGGAATTTCCTGTTCCCTGTTTTTTCAGCTACGAGCCTTACATAAACATCTTTCCAATAAAATTTCTGAACAGGAAAATCTTCGGTCGTTTGGCCCTGCTTAATTTTTTGACCGGGAAAAACCGCGTGGCTTGGAAGTGGTGTCTCTGTGTTTTTATCGTCTATGCGATAAATTGTAAATCCCATACAGCCTGTTGGCTCTTTTCCGTAACTCCATGCGATTGTGATAATGTCATTGTCTGAAAAAGCAACTGCATTTTGCATAACAGAAGATTTAGGATTAATAGTATAGAAACGCGATAGAGCAGGAGTAATTTAATAGGGGACGGGGTAAAGATGTTGCCGCTATAAATTTAATTAATCGTTTTGATTCGGCATAATTATAGTTCTTTGAATGCTTCAACGAATATAAAAGTAACCAAACATATTATAGCAGGAAAGGCATCACTTTCATAACTTTGAAACAAACTATAATTTATGTCAGAACATTACCCACTCACATTTACGTTAGAAGACGGAATTCATGTCGTAGTAAATAAAACCGGCAATGATACCTATGACTTTACATTAACGCCAAAAGGAGGAGTTCAGCGCCATTTTACATTTGTAGAAGAAATACCAAGAGATAAAAGGATCGATTCCTTAGATTTTGATGAGCTAAATGCAGTTCGCAGATTTTGGCTGGAGCAGGAAAAAATGGATTAACCTTTTTTTAAATTTTTATCCTGCGTATCTTTTATTTACCATACATAAACCTGATATCGAGGATACATTAATAGCCGCTTTGCTATGATCCGCAATCTAACGCTATTAAAGATTTCACCTTGTTGCCTGCGGCTATTACTTATTGAATTATTATTTCTTATTGCCGGTAACTGCGAGATCAGCACATACATCTGAAGTTTTATAACTACAGAAGCAATTATAAATCCCTGCCGCAAACTCTGATTGTACAGCTGCAAATTCGTAAGCCGGTAAGGTAAAGTTGATAGCTATCGCATTTAAATATAATTACCAATCTGCGCCATGCGGAAATTTATATTATATGAACGATAGTGAATGCCTGTGCTGATCTTCCGCAGTTGCAATTACTATAAGGCCGTATTGCAAAATTACTCTTGGTGTATTAACAAAATGTTGCATTACTTTCTTTAAAATCCGTGGTCATAATGCTATTAAATTAAAAGATACAATTATGAAAAAGATTTTTACAATACTATTTTGCCTCGGCCTTTTTACAGTTTCGTTTGCGCAGCGCGGTGGTAAACAAACCCGCGGCAATAACAGAGAAAACCAGGTTACTCAATCAAGCGGTAACAATCAGTATGATGCCGGCAATCAGCGCTCATCATGGAGCGATGGTTCATATAAACAAGGCGGCCAGCATTCTAACAGCTATGATGGTAAACGCAATGGTGACAGGCACGAAGGTGGCTACGGTTATCAAAGAGAAACTTATGGTGAACGCGACAGGCATGAAGGTTATCAAAGCCGTTCGTATAATCGCCGTAACCGTAATGAACATGAAAACCGGTATAGAAGGCATCGTGGCTTCTTTTGGTTTCGTTAATCTATAATGATACCGGCTGAGTTTTTTATAATATACCCTGCACCTTGCAGGGTATATTATTGTGTGAACTCATCAATTATCCTGTTAAGCTATATATACGAAAGCACATCCTGTAGCTATTGCACTGCCCTTGCTAAAATTGTTATTGTCAAAATGCCGAGGAGTATAAAAACAATTGTTCTTATCCAATTGGTAGAAATCAACAGTTTGATTTTAGCATCGTTATATCCTGTAGATGCCATGTCTGCCTGTATCCTCCGCTGCCACCTGGCTGTTGAGATAAAGCCTATGATATTTAATGCAAATGATACAATAGCCATGGAAGCCGTCAGAAAAACAGGCCGGAAAAACAGTAAAACTATGCTGCCTATAAGCATCAGCATACCGGGAAGAACAGATGGAATAAGAGCAGCTTTATTATTAGCGCTCATATATCTTTTGAAATTTTCCGCGCCCACCGAAGGGTAGATGCCATAATGCTGTATTTGCAGGGTCATCATGTTTCCCGCGTTGTAAATAGCAAGAAATGTATACACCGCGTAGACGATTAATTCCATATAAAATCTAATTATGATTTGAAGTTCATCTCTATCCAGTTTCTTAAACTAATGAGGCCTGGAAATTCTTTCCTGGAGTCAGCCATATTTTCTGCTGAAAAAAAATTTCCTTCATTCATCAGCTTAAACATCCTGTACAAACTTTTTCCCATGAATATTCTTGTTAACAGTGCCGGCAGTTTCCTATAAGTTATTTTTTTGGCCAGCACATCAGAGAAGATCGCAGCAATTTCAATAGCGCTTAATTCTTCGGTCGCTAGTGGGATTGTTCGGCTTAGGTACAAGGGTGTGTTACTGAATATTTTTAGCGCGGCATTACCAATATCTTCTGCTGCCAGGTATTGTAAAATTATTTCACCGCTAACAGGTTGCAATAGCGTACCTTTTAATATTCCTTTTTTTACCTGTGGTATTAAGAAATTCTCATACAAGCCCGCAGGCCTTATAATAGTAAAAGGCAAGCCCAGGCCTCTTATATAGTTTTCAATTTTAAACTTGCTTTCTATGTGGGGTACGCCGGTACCCGGTTGTGCACCTGCAACAGAAGAATATAAAAAATGCCGGATGCCCGCTTTTTCTGCCTCTGTTGCAAGAGTAATTCCCTGGCTTATTTCTTTGTCAACTCCATTTTCAAAGGTTTGAACACTAAATACCCCATAGGCATCTTTTAAATGTTCGCGATAGGTATTGCTATTATTTAAATCGCCTTTTACCAGTTGAATATTTAGATTTTCTAATTCCAGCGCCTTAGCGGATCCCGGGTTTCTTGTAAGCACTTTCACGGTAAAGCCGTGTTGCAATAGATTTTTTGCAACCGCGCCACCCTGGTTGCCAGTGCCGCCGGTTACAAAGATGGTTTTGTCATTTTGCATAATACCTTAACCTATCGAAGGATTGCCAATTATTGATACGAGTGCCGCCATAACACTTTATAATTTCAAATCATCGTCTGCACAAAAGGAAACTAAGCAGTAAGCGCCAGGCTTTGTTAATGTGAAAGGTAATGATTCTTGGGTTATCCCTGTTTAAATTGCTATTAGCTTATAATGCGATGTTTATATTGGCAGCTATGAAAATAAGATGAACGAAGCCCGGGAGGCCATTGGCTGCTTTCACGAAGAATGTCATTAAAACTTGTTATAGAAAATACAGAGCCTCGCGGAAGATAATCAATCAATTGCTGGCCCCTCGCGATACGGAGAACCTTTTTATGCCACTTTAATCAGGCACATTGCAATCGTTTTGGCCAGACATTACACAAGTAAAATATTAATTGGCAATACCAATCGATTTGTATGTATCCAGCAGCCAGAATGAAATAGGTAATTTCTTAAATCAATGCAGGTTAACCGTCTTCACCACTGGTATCCGGAGCATCATTTTGTCCTTCACCAGGCTCGGGGCCGGTAGAGCCTGTCCCATCGCCGCCGGCATCTGCATCATACCTTGGAGATCGATCAATATTCTCATCAAATACTTTATCGTCTGCGTCGGTACGATGATGATGCTCATTCCCCGGATCAAGCCGTTTTTCGTTTTGTAATATTTCATTGGAAGATCCATCATTGCCACTATCTGCATCATGCCTGCGTCGGCGGTCTTCGATACTTTCCTCATCGCCGGTATTTGCATTACCTTCTTCTTCGGCAAAATAGTTTACGTGTTTATCGCGATTGGCTTCTGACGGAGTTTGTAAAGCGCGATCCTGTTCTGCGTTTTCCATAATTAAGTTTTAAAACTCGCTGCCAATGTTGTGCCAACCTGTGGCAGTTATAAACAAGATTTAATTTGAAGTAAAGAAATTAAAAATTTATGCTTGTCAAGGTTTTATCACTTAACTTCTCAGCTCCTTGTATAGAACGGAACTAATGACAATAAAATAACTTGCATATGCGTCGTTCTCCGGCTTTTAACGCATATAAGCCAGGTAAATGCCTCTATCGTCATTCTATCATTCGCCCATTTTCACTTTTATTACGGCGCCATACAGTTCTCATTGCGGCGCGGTCAAAATATAATTCAATCGTTCTTTTTTACTACTGCTGTTGATTTAAACCTCTCCCGGTTTTTTGTTGTAATTCATTAATGCGCTTAGACGCTTCGGCCTTGGTTAAATTTTCATCCGTTGTTTCGCCCGCTTCGTCAGAAAGTGTTTTAAGATACGAGCGCTGTGCACCTGTCATGGGCTCATCGCCTGTAGACCAGTCCTCAGGATCTTTTATGGTGTTATCGTTGTTTCTCCGGTTATTAACAGAAGTATTTTGTTGCTGATTGTCTTCGAAATTGTTATCGCTCATTTTGCTTTTTAAAAAAGACTACAGCAAAAAGCGAACCATGTGATAATGAAAGGCTACCGGAATTGAATTTTAGAAGATTGGCATGTATAATTTGCGGTGATATACAACCAATTAGAAAATTTAGTATTAGAGTGGATCTTCCTTGTTTCCTGCAATAAATATAAAATAAGAAGGTGTTCAACGGAACGTCCTATCCTGCGGTCACGGGTTTGGAAAATGGATGTTGATTCTATCGCTTTGCGGTATAACTGCGAACCCTTCCATTTAACAGCAGCGAAACGGATGAATATCCATCAGCATTAAGTCAAGGTCTTTGGAATTTAGGATGTCGAAGAAAATCACGTAATGAAATGTAACATCGCTGATAATTTGTTTTTGATTTACTCATTAACAAAAAGTTATCTTTTTAGAATTAATCTCTGTATACAATCTAGTCTCTAATGAACTGCAAGTTTAAAGCAAATGCTGATCATATAAATCTGACAGTATTTGCTATACACATGGCATTGTATTATTTAACTTTAATTTCCTCTGTGATCATATGCCCGGTTAATAAAGCCGGGTTTTTTATGCGGCGTGGCCATCTATCCATACCGAATATTAGGTCAATTTTTAGACAACTATCACCTCAATTATAAAAAAAAATATATCTTTTAAGTATCTTTCATAAAATTCTAGTTTAATAGTAGTTCTTACTTTAACAATTAACAGACATGAAAATATTTACGGCCTTTTTAACTCTTTCAATTTGCATGGTTTTTTGCGGGGCATTCCGCCATAGTAACGCAGATAAATGGATCTCTTTGTTTGATGGTAAATCTCTTAAAGACTGGAAAGTAGGCGCCCATGCAGAAACGTTCAGAGTGGACAGTGGAATGATCATTGTAAATGGAGAAACTGCACATTTATTTTATGAAGGAGACGTACAGAACCATAATTTTAAAAATTTTGAATTTAAGGCAGATGTAATGACATTTCCCGGTTCGAATTCAGGAATTTATTTTCATACTGCCTACCAGGACAGTAGCTGGCCGGCAAAAGGTTATGAAGTGCAAGTGAACAATTCCCACACCGACTGGCGCAGAACGGGCAGCCTGTATGCTGTAGAAGACGTGAAGGAAGTATTTGTAAAAGATAATGAATGGTTTACCGAGTATATTAAGGTTCAGGGGAAAAGAGTGATTATAAAATTGAATGATAAGACAGTGGTGGATTATACAGAACCTGCTAATCTAAAACGCCCTCCTGAAATGGCCGGCCGGATAATTTCCAGCGGTACTTTCGCACTACAGGGCCATGATCCCGGCAGCCGGGTTTACTTCAAAAATATAATGGTAAAGCCTTTAGAGTAGGAAAATGCGCCTATGCTATTAAGGGAATAGTTAATACACAAGTGGTAACTGTTACAGTTTCAGCGCTTATAATTTTAGTTATATTTTTAAAAACGATATAGTAACACTTGTGTGGCTAACAGGCCGTTTAATAAAGTGGCAAATTGAATTTACCTTCTGTAACCGCTACAATGTTAGCACCATCTCCGCCGTCATCATAATAAGTACCGCTAAATGTACCGGTTATATTAGTCATGGTTAACGTTGAAATTGTAATGGTAAGCCGGGGATTATTATCTACTTGTAACCCCGCCCCATAGAGCTTCGTTTCGTCAGTAGTGCCGGGGTTGTATCCGCCTACTACAACTAAATCATTTGCGCCCGCATCGATATATGTACCGGTTGTGATTGATTTATTAGCCTGGTTGATACCTAAAAAGAATTGTTCTTTGGCGGTGGTATCTCCGTAAGCATTAAGGCCTATAGAATAAATAGTATCTGCCTGAAGTCTCACTGCAATTGTTTTATTTTTATAAGTTTTTTGCACACCATCAACTTTAGCTGACATATAGTAGTCAGAACTATTGGTATCATTCTTATCTTTTTTGCAGGAAGCAAAAACGAGGCAGATGATGGAAAAATACAAAAGAAGTTTTTTCATAGAGCAATTTTAAAAAAATTCAATAACGTGAATATAAATAAGCTAACGCTTTGGACACTAACATATTGCTTCTATGATTTTAATAATGCCAAAAGGTGGTAACTATTATCATTACCACCTCCTTAACATTTTGTTGCCCACAGTTTAACTCACAGGTATTTCATGCTTCACCTGTTCTTTACCTGGTATAACGGGCAGGCTTACCTGCAGTACGCCATCCACATATTTTGCAGTAATATTTCCTGCATCAATAGATGGATCAAGCGTAAAAGTTCTTTCAAACCCACCCCGGCTATACTCTCTCCTGATCCATTCAGACTTTGGGAAGCCTTCCGGTGGGGTATAAGAAATGGTTAAATCATTTCCCTTTACATCGAGGTTAAAATTCTCACGGACGCGCCCCGGTGCAAACACCAGCATTTCATAGCTGCTGTCTGTTTTAAAAATGTTGACAGCAGCTCTTTGCATTGATCGGATTGACAGGTGCTGTTGCCTGCCTCCATAATTGCCTTTTGCGGCACACGACTGATTGTAGTACATGTTTTTTGGTTTTTTAATTAAAAATAGTGTTATATACAAGTAGACGAATGAGCACGGGAAATATTTTAGAGCTATGAGCTGTCTGCCGTGAGCCGTGAGAAGAATACCTAACGTTGCTCATAGCTGACAGCTGATAGCCGATCGGTTTTTTTTCTCATCTTTAAAACAAAAAGACGCGGAATTCGTCTACCTCTATACATGGAGGACGCACTCATCATTGCAACACAAATGGCCGCAGACCGCAAAAACAATATTACCCTTGTAATTAAAGAGTATAGCAGGCGCCTGTTGAGGTTTATAAAAGAACGGGTACAGGGTAATGAAGATGCGGAAGATATCCTGCAGGATGTCCTTTATCAATTTGCGGGAAGTGCTGAGCCCATTGAGAAAGCAGGGAGTTGGTTGTTTACGGTGGCGCGCAATAAAATTACTGACAGCTACCGCAAACAAAAATTGCCTTTGGCGGATGATGTATTTGGACAACCACAAACAGATGAAGAAAGTTTTGACTGGAAGGAAATGTTGCTTGCCACAGATACAAATCCTGAAACTGAATATCTCCGCAATTTATTCTGGGAGGAACTCCAATTCGCGCTGGAGGAATTACCTGCGGAGCAACGTGAAGCATTTGTGCAAAATGAAATCGAAGGGACCGCTTTCAAAGAGATTGCTGCGCAAACAGGCCTTAGCATAGCAACACTCATAAGCCGAAAGCGGTATGCAGTATTGCATTTGCGCGAGAGATTGCGTGTATTGAAAGATGAATTGTTAGATTATTAATTGCCTAATTGATGCATTGTTGATGATCGCCAGCTGAATTGACAGCTTCCCGGCCAGCAACGATGCACTTGAGGGATTTTAAAAATTATAAAAGTAAATAAGATGAAAAAGTTTTGGTTTAAAAAGGGATTAATGTTTATAGCATTTTTTATTGCAGCTGTTTTTTTGTTCGGCGCAATTGTGATGGCATTATGGAATGCTATCTTGCCGCCTGTATTAGGTGTAAAAGCTATTACGTTTAGCCAGGCATTGGGTATACTTTTGTTGAGCAAAATTTTATTTGGAGGATTTGGCCACAGGGGTGGATGGCATAGAGGGCGGGGTCAGCAATGGAGAAATAATATGCAGGAGAAATGGGGAAATATGACTCCGGAAGAAAGAGAAAAATTTAAAAACGAATGGAAGAACCGGTGTGGTGGCCGGTGGAGGATGGACGAAAGAAATACCGGTGCAACTGCTCAATAAATACCAGGCCAACAGATCCAACAGCCTTTGCAGTTTATTAATGGCTGCCAGCACAGGGAACTCTTCTTAAGTGCCGGGCGTTTTTTGAAGCGAGCCCATTCTAAAAGTTTTGTCAGAGGCAGATACGTGGAAAGTACCATGCGATTAGCTCTTTTGAATCCGCGCAATTCGCGGATTTTTTTGTGCCATTTATTACGAGTCACTGATTCGGGTTAACTTCAAGCCTAAACCTGAAAATGAAAAAATGAAAAAGATACTTCCGCTTCTTTTAACGTGTTTCCAATGTATAGCGTATACACAAAAGTTACCCGACAGCTTTACTGATGGAAAATATGTAACTGTAAATGGTGCAAAGCTTTGGGTTGTGCTGGTCGGGAAGGGTGACCCAATTATTATAATACCCGGCGGGCCCGGTGGGGCGCATTATGGATACCGGGTTTTCGATTCGCTGGCTAAAGACAATGAGATTGTTTATTTTGATGCGTTTGGCAGGGGGAAAAGTGATACTGCAAAAGATGTAAAAGAATATACACTTGCCCGGGATATAGAAGATATTGAAGGGCTTCGTATCGCCCTGCATTTTGATAAGCTCAATGTACTCGGTCATTCTTATGGTGGCGTTGTGGCGCAGGGTTATGCAGTAAAATACCCGTCGCATGTAAGCCACCTGATACTCGCTAATACTTTTCACAGCTTTATTATGTGGCAGGAAAACGATGACAACAGCAACCACGAAATAAAAACGAACTATCCTGAAGTTTGGGATTCACTAATGAAGATACGCGAGGCAGGCGCTGTGTCCAGCGATGAAAAGCACCAGCAATTGTACGGCAAGGTTCCTTATGGTTTTTTATATGCTTATAACCCTGATCATTTTCTGGGCCGTGGCAGAAAGCCTTACCCCAATCCCAACAATACAAAATTATATTACCAGATGGTGGGTAAGGATGGTGATTTTATTGTAGGCAGTGATATTGGTACTTTTGATTTCAGAAAAGATTTGAAAAATCTTAGGATGCCGGTACTTATTTATGGAGGACGTTTTGACCGCGTTGCCGTTCCCGCTATGATGGTAAAATTTAAAGAATATTGCCCGCAGGCGCAGTTTATGATCTTTGAAAAATCAGGCCATAATCCCCAGGTGGAAGAACCTTCCAGATTGTTTCCCGTGATTGAGAAGTTTTTACATTAATCATCTTACAGACTCATTGGGTTATTGGTCAATTTCTATCATCGGCCTTCGGCCCATGCGGGCGTATAGCGCCCTTTAAGGGCTGGCAATATGAGATCTGCGAATAATGGAAGGGATATTTATTCTTTCGCAAGGAGTACCCTTTACTTATAAAATAACTATTGACTTAATGCCCCAATGACTTACTGACTGCTTACAACTGACTATTGACAACTCAACGCCCACTCTTAAGCCTGTATTTTTTATTCACTTTCGGATTATTGAAATACTCATCGAGTTCTTTGCTATCGGTGCTGTCTTCCACAACGGGTACATCAATAAGCTGAAGCTGTACCTGGGTAAGTTCATCTCTCAGTTTTTGGGTTTTTTTAATAATATCCGGATCTTTTTCACCCACCAGCATGTTATCAGTAAGTAAATATTGCAAGCCTTTTAATATCGCTTCTTACCAGGGAAGCAGAATTTTGCTCATAGCTTTTTGTAGGGGCCACAGCTTCTTTAACAGGCACCAAAGCCACGCCTACACTGGGTAATATTTTACCGGTAGTTTGCTCATTCTGCCCGGGTAACGAAGAAAAGATAGTTCCGCCAAGCGCGGTTGAAGCGGAAGTAAGATCGAATGTAGTGCGGGTATTTTTTGTGCCCCGTACTTTTTTATCCAGGATGCGGAAGGTACTTTTTAATTGCACAATGTAAGTTTCAATGTCTTTGCTAATCTTATTGAACTGCATTAAGCGAAATGGGTAATTGATGGTTTCCTTTACCAATACTTTCACCGTGGCTGTATCGCGGTTATAAAATTTATCGACTCCAATAAATTTTATTGTAAGCAATTTTTGCTTGTCTTTATCATCATCCCTGATAAAATCATAGGGAGCGACCCAGGTAAAATCATCACCGCAATGTGTTATAGGGGTCAACGAACGGATGGCAAAATTGCTAAAATAAGTAATAGATTCAATGGGGAAGCTTCCATCTTCACACTGAAGTTTAAAATTAAGGGTATCTCCTTCATCAATAGCCAGGTCGCTGCTTACGGTTGGTTTTATCAGGGAAGGAATAATCTCTGTATTATAAAACAAAAGGGTAAAAGAAGTATCCACCCTGTCTGCAGGATTATTAAGGTTTTGTATACCAAGCCTCACTTTATATTCATTATCATATTTCAGCTTACCGGAAAGGAAATAAGATTTATCGGCCTTAAAATGCAATGTCCCATTGTCTTTATTGATCCTGAGGCCTACGGGTGAATTTTTTAAATACCAGTAATACTCAACCGGGTCTTTATTGATTTCGAAATGGTAATCGAGAGTAGAATCAACATGCAGGGTAAAATAAGGGCTAAAATTTTTTATCCGCAAAAGCGTATCTTCTTTTTTAATCAATCCGCTATCAGTTTTTATGAGCATGCTATCAGTTATCACCTGGCAAAATGCACAAAGCGGAAACAGAAAAAAAAGGGGCAGCAAAAAAAAACGCATAGGTATTTGGGTCTTAATAGTATTTCAACAAGCAGGCAAAAATAGGAAAGTAACTTTTAATCACTTATTAAATTGATTCCATTTGAATTTTGTAAAAGCTTTTACTGTTTCTTACCTTCGTAATAATTGCATTGCTGCAATGAACCCAGCCTGAAACGCAATGGAATTTTAGTGGCTTTTTCTATTAACAATTCTTTTTTACAAAAAAAACCAATATTGCAGGTATAAAAATTGGCCGGCACCGTTTGTTGTACATTGTGCAAGTTGGTAGTTAAAGAAGATGGCGATGAAAAATGAAGCGAAAAAGCCGGAAGTTTTTAATTTATTTTCTATATGAAAACGGGGTAATACGGCTTGCGATGCTGAAGTTTTGCGCAGTGGAATAAAGTGCTGTAAATGATAAAAGCAAAACTAATCCACAAAATTTATTCCAAAAAATCATAGTATTAATATAGTGTGTGTAAATTTACAACTTATTAAAAAATAAAAGCGTTAAATGTCTTTAAGCCAACGGCTGCAACAAAAGCTATTACAGAAATTATCGCCCCAGCAGATTCAACTCATGAAATTGCTGCAGGTGCCTACTGCCCATCTTGAAGAAAGAATAAAAGAAGAACTGGAAGAAAACCCTGCATTGGAAACAGGTGAAGACGGCCATGATGAAAATTTTGACCAGACTAAAGATGAATTTGAAACGCCGGAAGATGATTTTGAAAAAGATGGAAGTGAGGATGATTATGATAAAATAGATATCAGTGAATATGTAAATGATGGCGATGATGAAGTAGGCGATTATAAATTACGCGATGATAACTATGGGGACGCTGAAGAAACAAAAGTGATGCCGCACCGGGTGGAAACTTCTTTTTTTGATACGCTGAAGTCTCAGCTATTAATGCTGAATCTCGATGACCGCCAAAAGAAAATTGCTGAGCAAATTATAGGAAGCATTGATGATGATGGTTACCTGCGCAGGGAAATCTCTGCCATTGCCGATGATCTTGCCTTCAGGCAGAATATTGACTGCTACGGAAAAAGAAATAGAAGAAATTATCGCATTGATACAACAATTTGACCCGCCTGGAGTAGCGGCAAGAAACCTGCGCGAATGCCTGCTCTTACAATTAAAAAGAAAGGAAGGAAATGGCCGGTCAGTAAAAGTAGCTATTGATGTAATTGAAAATTATTTCGAAGAGTTTACCAAAAAACATTATGAAAAAATACAACGGGGATTAAATCTTGATGATGACGGAATTAAAGACGTTATTAACCAGATTATCAGGCTAAATCCTAAACCCGGAGGCCAGGTAGGTGAAACCAATAAGCTGCAGAGTTATGTGATTCCTGATTTTTTTGTATTGAATAATAATGGAAAGCTTGAAATTACATTAACTCTAAAAATGCTCCCGACCTGCGCATAAGTGAAGGTTACCGGGATATGCTTAAGGATTATGACCGGGGTTCAAAAAAAGATAAGCGACAGAAAGAAGCAGTTCTTTTTATCAAGCAAAAAATCGATTCTGCCAAATGGTTTATAGATGCTATTAAGCAAAGGCAGCATACCTTGCTAAGCACCATGCAAACCATCATGGAATACCAGAAAGAATTTTTCTTAACCGGAGATGATACTGATTTACGGCCCATGATATTAAAAGATATTGCCGAAAGAACCTCTCTGGATATTTCTACGGTAAGCCGTGTGGCCAACAGCAAATTTGTACAAACAGAATTTGGCACCTACCGCCTTAAGTTTTTCTTTAGTGAAAGTTTGGTGACCGATAGCGGGGAAGAAGTAAGTACACGGGAAGTTAAAAAAATATTAAGCAATCTTATCGATGATGAAAGTAAGCAACATCCGCTGAGTGATGAAAAATTAACTGAGCTTCTCCAGGAAAAAGGCTATAATATTGCCCGCCGAACAGTTGCCAAATACCGTGAGCAACTAAATATCCCTGTAGCCAGGCTGAGGAAACAACTATAGTATGGAAAACAATGTTGCATCATTAAGTCCTTCGGAGCCTCCCCGTTCAGGTACGGGCGAAATCAGGTATCCTGCCGTCATTAGAAGTGTAGCCTATTTATTTTCTTACATTTTTCACCCCCTTTTTATCCCGGTAATGGCAGCCTGGTATTTAGCGTTTATACACCAGGGTTATTTTATAGGAATTCCGCCACGCGAAAAATTATTTATTGTAATCACGGGTGGCATACAATACCATTTTTTTTCCTGCATTTACAGTATTGTTATTAAAGGCCGTTGGATTTATTGACAGCATCTTTTTGAAAACACAAAGAGAAAGAATTATTCCTTATGTAGCTTCCAACATTTTTTATTTCTGGATGTACCTTGTTTTCAGAAATCAACCTGGTGTTCCTTCAATTCTTACCGGGTTTATTTTCGGGATTTTTCTTTCATCATCCATTGCATTACTTGCCAATATCTATTTTAAGATAAGCATGCACGCATTGGGTGTGGGGGCTTTATCGGGCCTGCTGCTCGTTATTATCTTTACCGGCTTTTCAAATGCTATATTCTTACCTGCAATGATTGTTTTTCTGATAACGGGGTTGGTAAGTACATCACGGCTCATGATAAGCAACCATATGCCCTTTGATATATATTCAGGAATATTTTTTGGAATGATCTGCCAGGCGATTGCTTCGGCCTTTATTGGATTGTAACTTAAGGGAGTAAATAAAAATCACTTAGCCGTGAACTCAAATTCAAAAAGATTTCCTGGCTCCCCCTTTTTTCCCTCAGAGCTTATATACAATTTTCCTTCCGGTGAAAAACAAATTCCTTCGGGCTGCGGCATAAGGTCAGGATCAATGAACTGAACTGTTTTAAATGTTCCGTCATGAGAATAAACAGCCATGCATTTATTATCCCTTGTGGACAGTAAATAGATATCGTGTGTAACGGGATGAATTGCAATTGCAGAGGGATTGAAATCCAACTTTTGGTTATCCGCTTTTTCAAAATCTTTTTTGTGAATTAATAAAAAGGGTTGATTGCTTAACTTTTTTTGCGTCATATCAAATTGATATACTGCTTTTGTCGATTTTTTTTCATCTGCCACATTGGATGCATCCTTACAGGCAACAAGCAGCTTCCGGGTTACAGGGTCATAACACAATCCTTCGGTATTATTGTCCTTCGATAAAAAGGTTTTGATTTTTTCGACTTTTGGCTTCGTTTGCCAGTCATCTATTTTAAACAAAACGCCGTGGCTCCACAATGCGTATACCGTATTATTTATATAGGCCACATCTTCAATATCAACTTTGTCTTTGTCATCTTCGGCGAAGGGAATTGTTTTTTCAAGGGTCGCTTTTTTATCATCAATTTTTATCAGGTATAAATTCGGATGCAGGTCTTCAATTAGAATCAAATGATCTTTGTCAATCCAGGTATTTCCCGAAACTTCTATTAATTGGTCAGGAAGCCTCCACGTATGATCAGGAGTTTTTAAATTATAATTAAACGCTGTCGCCGTTTGTTGTGCCGCCTTTGTTGAATCTGCTTCTCCTTTTGCAGGAAGCTCAACTATAACGGGGGCTTTGGGAGCAGAGTTATTGGTATTGCAGGCGAAAAATAAACACACGGCACAGATATTGGCTAAGAGGTTGAAATTCATGATTTTTTAATAAGGTTTTTGAAAAAACAGGATAGACATTATGTAATATTACATGAAGCGCCTCTTACTATTATCACTTAAAAGTTAATTTTTCAGAAAAACGCTATTTCTTTTCGCAGAAGCCAATTTTTTCGCTCCGCGCATTCCGGTTTGTAAGCAACGTATTCTTTTTAAAGACCATGGCTTCCCGTAACTAATTATTAAATTTTTTTTAATACGACTGGCAAGCCTTTTGGTAGTTTTATTTCAACTAGTGTTATGTTAATTATGAAGCTGCGCTTTGAACGTGAATTGTCTACAGGTACACTGTGATCTCCAGCTATTAACCACAGACAATTCACGATTAACATAACACTAGTCAATTTTATTTATAGTACATACTAACAAATATCAATATGCAAACAGTAAGCGATTTTATAGTTCACCGGCTGTCTGAATGGGGAATCAACCGGGTATATGGATATCCCGGAGACGGTATAAATGGTATCATGGGCGCTTTGAATAAAAATAAGGAAATCATCGATTTTATCCAGGTGAGACACGAAGAAGACGCTGCTTTCATGGCATGCGGCCACGCAAAATTCACGGGGGAAGTGGGCGTATGTATGGCTACTTCCGGGCCTGGCGCCATTCATTTATTAAATGGCTTATACGATGCAAAGATGGATCACCAGCCCGTCGTTGCCATAGTCGGCCAGCAGGCCAGGATGTCAATGGGAGGAAGCTACCAGCAGGAAGTTGATCTCGCGTCTTTATTTAAAGATGTTGCGCATGAATATATACATATGGCACTGGTACCTTCACAAATACGCCATCTTATTGACCGTGCATTCCGGATAGCAAAGTCGGAACGTACCGTTACCTGCATTATTATTCCCAATGATTTACAGGAAGAAAAGTATGAAGAGCCGCCACGTGAACATGGGTCCAACCATACAGGGCTTCATTACATGCAGCCAAAAATTATTCCCGAAATGACCGATTTGCAGTATGCCGCCGAACTATTAAACGCCGGGAAAAAAGTTGCGATGCTTGTCGGGGCGGGTGCCGCTAATGCGTCGGAGGAAATAATTGAAGTAGCGGAATTATTGGGAGCAGGCGTTGCCAAAGCGCTTCTGGGTAAAACGGTTTTGCCCGATGATTTGCCTTTTGTAACCGGTGCTGTCGGCCTGCTGGGCACAAAGCCAAGTTGGGATTTAATGCAGGATTGTGACACCCTTTTCATGATTGGCTCAGGATTCCCCTATTCTGAATTTTTACCTAAAGAAGGAAGTGCAAAAGGAATTCAAATTGATATAGATGGAAGAATGCTCGGATTGCGTTACCCCATGGACGTTAATCTGCAGGGTGATAGCAAGGAAACTTTAAAGGCCCTCATCCCTTTATTAAAAAGAAAGGAAGACAGGGATTGGAGAAATACTATAGAAAAAAATATACAGGAATGGTGGAAAGTATTGGAAGGCCGCGCTATGAACAGCGCTGATCCTATAAATCCGCAAAGAGTTTTTTGGGAACTATCTAAACAATTACCGGACAATTGTATTCTTACTGCAGATTCCGGATCAACGGCGGGTTGGTTTGCGCGTGATATTAAAATCCGGAAAGGAATGATGGCATCATTATCCGGAAACCTGGCAACCATGTGTCCCGGGGTACCTTATGCAATCGCCGCAAAATTTGCTTACCCGCAAAGGATGCCCATTGCATTAGTTGGTGATGGCGCCATGCAAATGCTCGGTAACAGCGGGCTCATTACAATAGCTAAATATTGGAAAAGATGGGAGGATGCAAGGATGATGATTCTTGTTCTCAACAACAGGGATTTAAATATGGTAACATGGGAGCAAAGAGCTATGGAAGGCGATCCTAAATTTGAAGGCAGCCAGGATGTACCTGACTTCCCTTATGCTGAATATGCTAAAATGCTTGGCCTTGCCGGAATCAAGATTGACAAGCCTGAAGATATCGTTCCATCATTTGAATTTGCATTTACATTGAATAAACCGGTCGTAATGGAATTTTACACAGATCCAAATGTACCGCTGCTTCCGCCACATATTAGTTTTAAAGAGGCAAAAGCTTTCACGTCTTCACTTTTAAAAGACCCCGATACATGGTCCATTATAAAACAAACATGGAAAGAAACCGTTGAAACTTACTTACCCCATAAAGGTTGATGAATTTTAAAGATGAAAATGATAACAAATGAAAAATAAATCGCATGAAGCAACGGCAGTGGGAGCAGTAGGTGCAGTCCTCGGTAAAGGCCTGATCGCGGGTTTAGCGGGCACCGTGGCGATGACAGTTTCACAAATGATTGAAATGAAAATCACTAAAAGGAAACCAAGCAATGCCCCTGCTAAGGCTGTAAAAAAAACGTTACATATTGAGGCCATACCCGGACATGAAAAAGAGTTTTCGAATGAGGTACACTATGTTTATGGGACCTCCTGGGGAGTTGTTCGTGGTCTGCTATCTCTTGTGGGGCTCACAGGTTTCGCTGCTACTTCTCTACACTTCGCTGCAGTATGGGGAACCGCCATTACCATCGAGCCTGAGCTTGGTATTGCGCCCCCTTTATCTGAGTGGGAAACTAAGGATATTGCGGTTGATGTTTTGCATCACGCAGTATATGGGATAGTTACCGGGATGGTTTTTGATGCAATAGATTAAACGATCACCGGGGCGGGACGCATATTTGCATAAAACTACTGTGAAAGTATCTCTCTTCAATAAGTGTCTGGCCACTTGAGGTGGCCAGATACCTTCAAAATAACGTTATTGTTACTGGAAAATACTGAAGTGACGTCATACCGAAGAACCGTGGGCTGCAATCATCCGCTGTCTTTAACTAACAATTTTTTAGGGTATGTGGTACGAGCCGATTTATTTACCTTTATTATATAAAACTTATGCCATGTCATGTTCATTTAATTTAGCATTGCCCGTTGCCATTGGCAGCGATCATGCCGGTTTCGAATATAAAGAAGCTATCATTTCGTTTCTCGATGGGAAAAGTGTTACATGGAAAGATTTTGGAGCCTTCTCGCCTGATCCGGTTGATTATCCTGATTTCGCTCACCCTGTTGCAAATGCTGTTGAAAATGAAGAGGCCGCATACGGCATCTTAATCTGCGGAAGCGCCAATGGTGTAGCAATTACCGCGAATAAACATCAGCATATAAGAGCAGCTATTTGCTGGGGCGAAGAGCTTGCTGAACTTGCCCGCAAACATAATAATGCCAACATTATTTGTATTCCTGCGCGCTTCGTACGGGAAGGCCTTGTTGAAAAAATGATAGAAATATTTATGCATACCGATTTTGAAGGGGGGCGTCATAAAAACCGTGTAGATAAAATTGCATGTTCTGCCTATCAATCCGTATAATAATACGCATGTGTAAGTAAATAAATTTATATTTGCGATCCTTGCAAAAAATATTAATGAAAGATTTTTTTCCGTTCCTTATTTGTTTACTCCTTTTTAACAAAACTTCGTTTTCGCAAACAGATGCCGAACTAAAGTATGCTGAAACTATTACACAGGCAGGATTAAAAAAACAACTCACCATTGTCGCCTCTGCTGATATGGAAGGCAGGGAAACCGGTACTATAGGACAAAGAAAAGCAGCGGCTTATATTGAAAGCCAGTTTCAGGAAATCGGCCTTGCTATACCATCCTCTTTAAATGGCTACCAGCAAATTTATCCCTTACTTAAAGACACCCTCATACCCAAAAGCCTTAAGGATCGGGAAGAAGAATTATCAGTTTGGTTCAGATTATATAGTAACGCCCGGCTCGTCTGACAATAATGAATTTAAATCCAAAAATATAATATTTGCCGGCTATGGAATTGCTGATAAAAATTATGATGATTATGAGGGCAAAGATGTGAAAGGTAAAGTAGTATTGATTTTCACGGGCGAACCAAAGACAGACAGCATCTACCTGGTGAGTGGAAACTTCGACTCCTTCTACCTGGGGCTACAGTACTAATAGGAAGGCAATACTGGCAAAACAGAAAGGAGCTATCGCAGTTTTACTTGTTAACCCATCTTTTGAAAACTTATCACCAACGGTTATTCAAAATTCGATGAAATCAACAATTTCTTTCCCTCATGAAAAAAATACCGGTTCCGATAAAGTACCGGTAATTACCGTTACTACCGCGGTTGTAAATAATATTTTCGGACAACCCGAAGCTGCCCTATTAATAAACGCAGCAAAAGCCGGTGCTTCACTTAAAGATTTTAAAACAGAAAGAAAAATAAAATCCAGGTTAGCATATCAAAGAAAAAAGACTGCTTCATCAGCCAGTAACGTTATAGGGTTTATAGAAGGGAGTGATAAAAGAGATGAGTATGTTTTTCTCACAGCACATTACGACCACCTGGGTAAAAAAGGCGATGTAATCTATTATGGAGCCGATGATGATGGCAGCGGAACGGTAAGTGTTATTGAAATGGCGAGGGCTTTTGCAAGAGCAAAAGCTGATGGATATGTTCCAAGAAGGACCATTGTATTTATGACCGTTAGTGGCGAGGAAAAAGGTTTGTGGGGATCAGAATATTATTCCGATCATCCTTTATTTCCTTTAGACAGCACGACGGTTGATTTAAACACTGATATGATAGGACGCATAGATCCGGGAAGAAAAAACGGCGATAGCACCAATTACATCTATGTGATAGGTGATGATAAATTGAGCACCGACCTGAAGCCTATAAGTACTGAAACAAATAAGACCTATACGAAGCTCGAGTTGGATTATAAGTTTAATGACCCTGCTGATCCCGAAAGAATTTATTACCGCAGCGACCATTATAATTTTGCAAAAAAAGGTGTGCCCATTATTTTCTTTTTCGACGGCATTCATAAAGACTATCACAAACCAACGGATACAGTCGATAAAATAAATTTCGACCTGATGGAGAAACGGGCCCGCTTTATTTTTTTAACAGCGTGGACAATGGCCAACAGGGATCTTATGCTGAAAAGAGATTTGGCCTTACCGGTAGAAACACCATAGCGGTACCATGTTTTGACCGAAATACTCTCGCTACAACATTAGCCCTCCATCCTGCTTTATGCAAATAAGGTTTATAAAATTAGAAAATGGTGTTGTGTTTATTATAAAACGAGGTCTTTTATTTGATTACACCAATTGCAAATGCATGTTATACAAATTAAATACAGGGTTTTACTTATTCGTGTAACCTGTCTGCCGCCAGGCAGATTCGTATACAAAATTCGTGTAATCATCTTTTTTATTATCTTCCTGTACCAAATATATAAATCATGAAGCGGTTGCATTCTCCGGTTAATAACATTATTATCTTCCTTTTATTTCTATTACCATCTTTTATTTCGGCACAGGTAATCGAAAAAAATGGTAAACCCAATTCTTCTGTGGATTATGACCGGTTAGCTCGTATTGATAATCTTGTTAATGAATATATTAAAAACGATTGGGAGAAAGCCGTTGTAACTATTGTTGTAAAAGACAACCAGATTATACAATATAAAGGATATGGACTGGCAGATGAGAATACTAAAAAACCAATGCCCAACGATGCTATCTTCCGTATAATGTCTCAAACAAAAGCTATTACCAGTACCGCAATTCTTATATTGTACGAGGAAGGCAGGTTTACGCTCGATGAGCCTATCGCAGATTTCATTCCTGAATTCAGGCATCTTACAGTGCTTGATAAATTTCACGCCGCGGACACAACTTATACAACGGTTGCCGCAAAACGTGATATCACCTTTAGAGATTTGCTTACCCATACATCGGGTATTGATTATGCCGATATAGGCTCTGATAATATGAACGCCATTTATGCCAAAGCGGGTGTGCCTTCCGGCCTTGGATATTTCGATGCTAACCTGCTTGATAAAATGAAAGTGCTTGCCAAACAGCCACTGGCTTTTCAACCCGGTGAAAAATGGCAATACGGTTTAAATTCCGATCTCTTAGGGTGTTTGGTCGAAGTGATCAGTGGTATGAACCTCGAAGATTTTTTCAGGAAAAAAATATTTGAGCCGCTTGGAATGAAGGATACTTATTTCAATGTACCTTCTTCAAAAGCAAATCGCCTTGCAACGGTATATACCGAAGATTCATCACACCACATTATTGAGTGGGGGCACCATTTCCGGCATATTGATCCGGATTATGCAACGATGAATAAACATTACTTTTCAGGCGGGGCAGGACTATCTTCTACAGCCTACGATTACGCTGTTTTTTTACAAATGCTGTTAAATAAAGGCAGCTATAACGGCCACAAAATTTTATCTCCGCGTACTGTAGAGATGATGCTGAGCGGCCAGCTTGATACCATGTTCAATGGTATTAATAACTTTGGATTGGGCTTTGAGATCGTGACGCCTAAAGGTGCTGCACTTAAACCAAGAAATGCCGGCTCATTCGGATGGGGCGGGTACTTCGGTACTACCTACTGGGCCGATCCAAAAGAAAACCTGGTGTACCTTATTATGACGCAGCACACTCCTAATAGTCATAATGACCTCGAGCAAAAAATAGAGAATCTTATCTATGCAAGCCTTCAAAACAGGTAGCCTTTTTGTTAGCGGAGATGGAGTATTTGTCAATTTGCATTGATAACCGTTCATATATTTCAGTTCAAGTATTAAATTATTTTTTGAATGAATAAATTACATGAAATGAAAGCTAAACTTTTACTCATTCTTCTATATATACTGCCCTTGTTAACGACCGCGCAAAAGACCGTTCGCGCAAGAGACCTTGGAATTCCCTTTGACGGAGCTACGGGAAAATACAATGCCATTACAGATGTAGAAGGTGTTGAAGTGGGCCATACCACTTTAATTAAAGGGAACGGCCGTCTGCAAAAAGGCATCGGGCCTGTAAGAACGGGAGTAACCGCTATCTTTCCCGCCGGGAAAAAATATACACCGGTTTTTGCAAATTGGTATTCGTTAAATGGCAATGGCGATATGACCGGCACACACTGGATTACGGAGTCCGGTTTTTTAGAAACCCCTGTTTTAATAACAAATACAAGCAGTGTAGGTACCGTACGGGATGCTGCGCTGGCATGGATGGATAAAAATAAATATTACGATACGTCACAGCACCAGTTCTGGTATTCGTACCCCGTTGTTGCGGAAACATGGGATGGAATTTTAAACGACATTAATGGCTTTCACGTAAAGCCGGCAGATGTTTGGAATGCATTAGAAACTGCAAAATCCGGCCCGGTTGAGGAAGGCGGCGTAGGAGGTGGTACAGGAATGATTTGTCATGGTTTCAAAGGTGGCATCGGTACTTCATCACGGGTTGTCGACAAAAGCATGGGTGGATATACTGTAGGAGTATTGGTACAAACCAATTATGGTATCAGGAAACAACTAACGATTGCCGGCGTACCGGTAGGAAAAGAATTAGAAGATACTTTACCGGTAATAATTAATGATGACGCGACTGCTACGCTTTACAAAAATAATGAACAGTCAGAAGCAGGTTCTATCATTGTAGTACTTGCTACAAATGCGCCTTTGCTCCCCCACCAGTTAAAGCGTTTAACCCAGCGCGTTAGTCTCGGTATCGGAAAAAATGGTGGTATTGGCGGCAATGGATCCGGAGATATTTTCATCGCCTTTTCCACAGCAAACAAGGCTGCATTCAGCCGCACTAAAGAAACCAATCTTACCATGTATTCCAATGATCTTATCAATGATTTGTTTACTGCAACAATCGAGGCAACGGAAGAAGCTATTATTAATGCATTGGTGGCGGGCCGCACCATGAAAGGAATTAACGATAACACAGTGCCGGGCCTTCCTCATGACGCGGTAATAAAAATATTAAAGAAGTATGGCAGGATACATTAGCGATAGGCAATACTCTCAAACTGTATCATTTTGAACATCTGCAATGCAATTATTTTTGGGGCCTTCCCCGGTTTTTCTGCTTTCCGCACAAATTCTAAAACTTTGCAGTTAAGGATCGATTATTTTTTTGGGTGACCCAACCTTATATTTGAGTCGTGTTCATTAGAAAGAATAATAATAAAGTGACGATCCGGTTATTCTGTGCTGGTTAAAACCGTAAGCAGTTTTCAGGACCATTCAATTGCCACAGGCTTTAGCCTGTGGATATGTAACATGTTATTAAATGCGGCTTTAGCCGAATCAATAAAAACAGTAAAATGCCATTTGTAAAAGTTTATATTCATTTTGTATGGAGTACAAAAAACAGGGTGCAGATTCTCAATACTCCCGAACTAAGGCAAAACGTTTGGCAGCATATCAGGGAAAATGCGAAAAAGAAGGAACTGTTTATTGATTTCGTTAACGGGCATGCAGAACATTGCCATTGTCTTATTTCATTGGGTGTTGATCAAACTATTTCAAAGTGATGCAATTGATAAAAGGGGAATCTGCCTTTTGGTTTAATAAGCAGGGATTGACGAGACAAAAATTGGAATGGCAGGATGAATATTTTGCAGTTTCAGTATCCGAATCCCAAATAGAGATCGTCAGGAACTATATTAAAAATCAGGAAGAGCATCATAAACATAAAACCTTTCAACAGGAATATGATGAATTTATAATTAAGTATGGGTTGCTGTTTATTGGCTAAATTATCGAATACATTGGATTTTAGCTAAATTAGGTATTGAATAAATGCAAGCAAATATGGCCAAAGCGCTCAAAAACCGTGCATCGAAGCATCGTTATGTCAGCCCTAGTCAATTACAAATGGTTGGATTTGATACCCCTTTTGTCAAGGAACTTAGCCCGCAAAACCGATGGGTAAAGTTGGCCCAACAAATTCCGTGGGATAGTTTGGTTAGTGTGTATAGTCGCCAATTGAATAATTCTACAAAGGGCGCAAATGGAATAAATCCACGTGTCGCTATTGGGGCCATTATCATCAAGCATATGTGTGATTTAAGTGACCGGGAAACTATTCTTCAAATCCAGGAGAATGTGTATATGCAGTATTTTATTGGCTATAGTAGTTTTAGTGATGAAGCGCCCTTTGACCCATCTCTGTTTGTTGACTTACGTAAACGGCTAGGGGCCGATCAGGTTAATGCAATCAATGAGCGGATCATGGGAGTTATGAATTCCTGCGGATCGAAAAAAGATGATGATAACCAGCAAACTTCAGATACTGACCAGACGATCCTGAATGCTGAACAACAGCAAAAAGGGGAAGAGAAGGAGGAAGAGCAAATACAGCAATCACAGCAAGATGTTTGCCGTGAACCTAAGCACGGGACACTGATAGTGGATGCAACAGCCTGTCCCCAGGATATCACCTATCCAACAGATTTAAATCTGCTCAATGATGCCCGCGAGAAGTCAGAACAATTAATTGACATTCTGCATATGGGATTGCTGAGCCAAAAGCCACGTACCTATCGCCTTATTGCCAGGAAAGAATATCTGCATACTGCTCAAAAAAAGATCAAGACAAAAAAACAAATACGATCTGCCATACGCAAGCAGCTAAGCTATCTTAAAAGAAATATTAACCATATTGGATTATTGTTGGAAGCTCACAAAACTATTCCTTTATCAAATACGGATTATAAATATTTGCTGGTCATTCAGACGTTGTATGACCAACAAAAAAAGATGTTCGATGAGAGGATCCATAGCATAGAGCATCGGATTGTGAGTATTCATCAACCACATGTGCGGCCTATTGTCAGAGGGAAAACAAATGCTAAGGTTGAGTTCGGAGCTAAGATCCAGGTAAGCTTATCGAATGGTATGGCCTTCCTCGATGAGCTTTCATGGGATGCCTTTAACGAAGGCACCAGGTTTATGAATACCATTGATAGATATAAAAGCAGGTTTGGATATTATCCGGAGTATGTATTAGCTGACAAGATTTATTGTAATAGGGATAACAGAGCCAAACTTAAACACCTTGGAATCAAACTCCGGGCAAAGCCTTTAGGGCGGCCTTCGCTGGCAGTGGCAGTCCACCTAAGGCCAGGAGAACGCAACCCTATAGAAGGAAAGTTTGGACAGGCAAAAACTGCTTATGGACTTAATAGAATAAAAGCAAGGCTGTCTCAAACAAGTGAATCCTGGATTGCCTCCATCGTCATGGTGCTAAACCTGATTAACTTAATCGGGAAGGCACCCGTGTCCCTACTAAATCACATAGCATTAGCAGTAAGGAAATGGATTTTAATTTATATGGTCACAAGGAGGAAACTCCAACCTGTCAGAATCTTGAAATGGTCGGCGACATAAACAGCAGACCCTAAGTATGGCTTCATTAAATTTGCTGATTAATTTGGCTAAAGCCATGATTAAAATAATTCATTTGTTCCTCCCGCTAAAGCGGGAGGCAATTTATAAAGCCGATCTGGCCCGTCATCTGCCTGCTTCTTTTGTTGCTCATCAAAGCAGAAAGAATTTGAACTGCATCCACCAAAAAACTCATCACTAATTCATAGATACGAGTAGCAACTATATTCCTGTCTTTCGCGGTTTTTAGCTTTCAAAACAAATCTTTCAACCATTTACAGCCAAAGGGTAGCTATTTTTTTGTGGACCAGCGAGGAAGACAGGAGAATTTTAAAAAAATATGGCAGAATACATTAACCATATGCAATACTTTTCTAACTGTATCATTTTTAAGCTTCGATGCGCTTATTTCTTTGAAGACAATGCCACTTTGATGCCAAGCCCAATTAATATAACCCCGGTGACCTTCTCCTGTATTCGCCAAAGTTTTTGATTATTTTTTATAAAGTTACCGGTCTTTCCCAGCAGGTACGCAACGATAATAAGAACGAGAGTGCCCTGGAGATCGAACCAAAGGCCGAGCGAAAACAGTTGCACTTTATAAAGCGGTGAGCCCGGTTGAATAAATTGTGGCAGGAAAGATAAAAAAAACAATGCCACTTTAGGGTTGAGGGCATTTGTAATAATACCTTGCTTCAATAATTTCCACTTGTTGATTGGTGCAAGCGTGCTAATATCTTTATTAAAATCTGATTGCGTTATTAATGCTTTTATGCCCAAATAAATTAAATAGCCTGCCCCGAGCAAGCTTTATAAGCTCAAAAAGAAAAGCTGATTTCGCAATAATTATTGACAATCCAAAAACGGCGGCAAGAATATGCACAAAGCATCCGATGAAAACTCCAAGTGCAGAAGTTATGCCAGCCCTGGTTCCCTGCGATATACTTCTCGAAGCAACATAAATCATGTCATTGCCCGGAGTTAAATTAAGTAAAAGTGAAGCGATGAAAAACAAATACAGATTTTGAATATGGAACATACGAAAGTTTAACGGGTCTTACAATTAACCTTGCCGACCAGGTAAATAAATTAAACACCTATCATCATTCTACGATATTCTCAAAGGGCAAACATGGGTAACGCTATAAACCTGGATGCAATTTAAAACGTCATTGGCGTTCTGCCAATGATAAAGCTACGCTTTGAACGCGAATGGTCACCTGTAAACAGTGAATTCCGGAACGTTTGTTCCCGACAATTCACAATTGACAAAGCGAAGCTAAAATTGCCAGCTTATCCATGCTTTGCCGTCTACCGCACTAATCATATCATAAGAAGTACTACTGGTTTGAACAAAGTAATACCCGCTTGGATTATACAATAAATCTTTGCTTAACGCTGCAGGACCGGTTGAGGGGTAAGTTCCATAAGTGCCTAACTCGTTAAATATGGCGCGGCCATCAGATGTGAAAGTCGGGATTCGTGGCGCAGATCCATAGTCAATAGAAATTGTATCGTGGGTAGCATTTAGAAAAACAGGCCCAAAAAAATCATTATTGGTACCAAACTTAGGGTAATAGATCCAATAATAATAAGTGGATGTTCCACTGGTAAGCGATTGAACCCCAAAAGCGTCGTCAATACCGTTTACATGAAATCCCAGCGGGGAAAACCAGTAAGTGTTCCCGTTATTGACAGCAGCATTCCACCACCTGGCCGGAGCCTGAAGATCTACTTTCAGTGGCTGCCCTGATCCGATAACTGTAGTAGCTGATCCGTTGACACTAAAACTTAAAGTCGTTGAAGCAGCATCCCAGCTTAGGTTTGTAAAACCTGTAACAGGTTGACCGCCGTTAATTAAAGCCGTATAAAATTGAATGCCCGTTACTGTATAATAATAATATGTTGTAAAGGTTTGAAAAACGCCATTAGCATCTAACCAGGAAAAGGTTACTGTACGGTTAAGTTGATTTACACTTATCTCATAGGTTACTCCGCCAATGGTTACCCGCTTGAAATAATTTAAATATTTTCCAATGTTCTGAAACAAAAAGCCTCTTGCTAATCCGTTATTATCATAAGAAGCTGCTTCCTCGGTAGTAGCGCGGATTAAAACGAGCCTGCTCCCGTTTTGCCTGCCTGTCAGCTTAATGGTATCGGTGGTTACGGAGTCAAAATAAAATTCAAAATCAGATAATAGTCCTGCTCCACGGATCCCACCATTGACAGTTTCGTCAGGGTCGGATAATACATGGAGATATGAATAGGTGTCAAATAGTAAACTTGGTTGTTGCAAAGCTTTTAAGCGATAACTGCTTTCCTTTGGAGTGACGGCCGATAAAGAATCAAAATCTGAACGCATCACTACCCGGTTCGCATCATTAAATTTAAAATAAAAACTGAAGGCGGCGCCTTTACCGCTATCAACTTTTAATATGGCCTTCCAACCCGAAGTAGCGCCGGAGAGTTGAGTTTGATAGGCAGCAAGTATTTCATTTAAACGCTCATCAGGCGATTTATCAAAAGCAGGCTTATCTGTTTTTTTACATGCAGATAAGTAGGCTGAAATTATAATGAGAGTTATTAAGGCTTTTTTCATTTCGTTGTTTTTAATAAAATACTTTTGCTCGCCTAATCAATAAAGAAGAGTGTTTATTGCCGCTCTGCTTCTTCCCTGGAGGCTGCGATAATCAATGTTCCAGGATTGCTTGAAATAACTTACGACCACGGATTCTTTTTGCCGGAGCCTTGCCTGGGCAACAGCAGCTGTGGTCCCATTTGCAGTGGTTCCGGTATAATTAATACTGCTTACATATTTGTTAAACCAATCCGGGCCCTCTACTATCATTATCGAAACCATTTCCGCCCAATCTTCACGTGCCTGCGAAATAGCGTATTGTGAAATAAAACCTTCGTTCTTTGCGTCCTGGGGCTGAACGTTCGTCCAGTCTGATGTATAAGCATTTGCACTTGATGCACTAAAATCTACAGGAACTTTGATATTCTGATCAAGAATATGAGCAAATTCATGATGAATAACATGAAAGACTTGTTTTACATTATCGGTATCGCTTAACACATAGCCGGGCATTCCTTTAATCCTAAAATCATTGACATCAAATAAAATAACTTTCAGCCCTCCCTCGGCCGTACCCAAAGTAACAGATCCATCACTATTATACGACGGGCTTCCGGCTAAGATGAAAGATTTAGGGCTTATTTTCTTAAAGAACTGCAGCCCCGCTTCTCCAATATAGGGATGTATCAATGCCTGGTTTACTGATTCCATAAGCGGTATTACCTTCTCTTCCTTTGGAGGCACTAAATCTTTACCAAAAAAATCCTGTAATTCGCCCGCATCCCACTTATACTTAACTCCTATGTTGTAAGGAACCGTTAAACTGTCGAAGATCCAATTATCAATTGCGCCAGGTGTCCATGTATCGCCTCCAAGCCCAGGAATATTATCAACACTTCTCAGCGGATCTTCTTTTTTACACGAGGTTACAATAATTGACAACGATAATGCAGTTATTATTATTTTTATTGCTTTCATTGATAGTTAATAATTTGATTTAAGTTTTTTTATCTTGGATTAGGCATTAACCCCGCAAGAGATGTTGACGGGGGTATCTGTAGTACTTTACGCAGATCATCGGCCGCAAGGGAAGCTAATATAGTTACTCCGCCACCTGGTAACGGGGCCGTTGTATGCACAACGGGTAATTTATATCGTAGTATGTCAAACCATCGCATGCCTTCATGTATAAAATCTGCTCTCTTATAAAATAAAATCGCTTTAATTATACCATCCTGGATACTAGTGGTATTAAATACACTTTTGATCTTAGCCGCAGTTATATTATTAGCTACCGGATCATAATTTCGAATTTTTGTGCTGGCGAATACATTAAGATCAGCAATTGCTGCGGCAGTGTTACCCGTGTATGCATACGCTTCTGCCTGGTTAAACAATACTTCTTCAACCTCAAAAAGAGGAACCATTACATAGGGGGTTCCTATGTTTGCGTTTACAGAAGCTTTTACAAAAAACTCATTAATTTTAGGCACAAGCACATGAGTTCCTTCAGCAATCGAGTATATGGAGTATGCAAAATTACCACCCGTCAAAGGGTCTGGCATCGGTATTATTTCATTTTGCTTGCTTGGATCTACCCCGTAACGGTTACTATAATAATTACGTGCCCAGCTTGATTGTGTTTCAACCAAAAGAAGGTTTGCAGGTTCCGTAGCTTCAGCATAGATCTTAAATAATTGCGTCACATCAGTTATGTCCTGGTAGGTTGTATTCCACTTACGTAAATTGGGGCCAAAATCATTCCCTGTTATTGACTGGGCAGCATATGTTATCACTTTTTCATAGTCTTTTTTAAAGAGATAAAAGCGCGTTGCAAAAGCATAGGCAGCCGACCGGTTAAAATGATATTTCGGAATGGTATAATTTTTATCCTGTATTAAAGGCAAGCCGGCCAATAAATCCTGTTCTATCATATCATACACATACTGTACAGTTTTCCTGTCATATTGCTTGATGAAAACCGTTTCAGGTTCCGTAACATAAGGTATCCCCAGGTCTGTAGATGCAGTCGCCGGATCATAAAATTTTGAAAAGAAGTTGACCAGCATAAAATGAGCATAAGCTCTTGCAACCAATGCCTCACCTTTTTGTCCACTATAGTTTTGCGGGTCAGGTACCTGGCTAATTGTTTTAAGCGCCTGGTTAGCCGCAGCTATCGCCGTATAACACCCGTACCAATAATACTCGGGAGAGTCCTGTTGATTTTCTTTGGTATCAATAAAGTAGAATGGGTCATGAATGGTGTTATCGCTAACACCATTACCAATATCTACGACGTTATCTGACATAGTCTCTGCAAACGGCTGGTAATTTGCCTGTGGATACGCTGTACCTAATAATTGAGACACTTTCTCCGGAGAATCAAGTTTAGCCCTGTTGTCGGGTTCTTTTTCCAGGAACTTATTACAGCTAAAGAAGAGGATGAGCAGGAAAGAAAGGGAAGTATAATAAAATATTTTTTTCATGGTATGATTTTACAATCCGGCTTTTAATGAAAGAGTAAATTGTTTTTGAATAGGCTGAGCCACGCCGCCGGCGTTAAAAAATTCAGGATCCTGGCCTTTTAATTTGGGATCAGAATAAATTAGCCATGGATTAGCTGATAAAGCAGTTATTGAAAGCGTTTTAAAAGGTGTTTTTTTCAGGATGCGCTCACTGGTATTGTAAGTGAGGGAAACTGTTTTTAGCCTTACAAAACCTCCATCTGCCACGCGTTCGGTGGAATAATTATAATTATTGTACGGGTAATTCCCGGAACTATTTACAAGATAGCGCTGATAAGCATCAAGAACAGACGGAATGTTGGTTTTGGTTTCATCTCCCGGCATTTCCCACCTGTCATTAAATTCCTTTGGGAGTGCATCAAAATCTGAATAAGCTGTTTTGAAAGCAGGATATAACCTTATTTTATTTCCTGCCTGGTAAGTCACCAGGATATTTAATGATAAAGCTTTATAATAAAAAGTATTGGAAAAACCGCCCGTGAATTCAGGATCAACCGGCCCTTCATATACGAGGTGTGAAATATCTTCATCCTGCAAAAAAACATTAGAGCTTAATTCGCCCTTTTCATTTATAAATGTAGGCACACCTGTTAAATGGTCCAAACCTTTGAATTGTATAGAAAATAAACTATTAACAGGATAACCTGCTGTATTGCCGCCTTCAGCTTTTACCAGGTCAAATATAACAGGCTGATTTTTAGCATTGGTTATTTTCGTGGTATTATATCCAAATGTAAAATTGGTTCTCCAACCCCAGGTCCTTGCTTTAATCACCGGGCCGCCAATTAATGCTTCCGCACCCTGCGCCTTCATATCGGCATAATTTGCGGCTTTAATTGCTTCGCCACCTATCCCCCCGGTTTTAATCAGGCTGATCAGGTCAAAACTCCTTCTTTCGTATACATCCAGGCTCAAATTTACCTTTCCATTAAACAAACCTGCATCCAGGCCTATATTGGTTTGATAATTTTTTTCCCAGGTAAGATCAGAATTTTCAAGATGTTCTATTTGTATTACGGATTCTCTTTCAAGAGGTATGGTTCTGTTTGTTGTAAGGCTATTTAGTACCACGCCTGAGTTGGTTGCCGGCCCCAGGCTTGCAGTGAGGCCATAGCTTGCTCTTAGTTTCATGTAATCAATCCAACGGACATTTTTAAGAAAAGATTCTTCTTCCATATTCCATGCACCTCCAAAGCTCCAGGTGGGTAGCCATCTTGCTGTTTTTGAGGAACCTAATTGATTTGAGCCATCATAGCGAACGGTGCCATAAAAATTATACTTTTTATCAAAGGTATATTGGGCATTCAGATAGAAGGCTGCAAACCGGTCAAATTCATTAGTCATCCCATAATACGGGAAATTTGCTTCAATAGTTTGCTTTAGAATACGGTAATCAACAAAAGGAATACCTCCGTTATCATATTGATAGCCGTAACCCGTGTTGGTGAAATTTTGGCGGTTAGCGGATTTCACCTGTTGCCCTAATAAAATATTCACCACATGCCGGGCATTAAAAGTATTTGCATAGGTCACACTGTTCCTTATATCATAAGAAACCAATTTGTCTTCGGTACGATTATAAAAACCGCCAAATGGCAAAACAACAACCGGCGGAGCTGAGGGGTTATCAGGATCTGTGTATAAAAATTTATTATTGGCTGCAATGGTAGCATTTTTATTCGCGCGATATGCATTAGCCATATTGGAATTTTCTGTTATCTGGTGTTCAAAAGAAGACTTTACATACCGTATCGCGCCTATAAAGTCATAATGCAGGTGTTTAGATATTTTGTACCCGATTTCCCCCTGTAGTTTCAGATCAATAACATTAATATCCAGGTAATTATTTGCCAGTTCATTAATGATATTAAATGGGGCAAAATTTCGCTGGAAATATTCGGGTTTACCGCTGCTATCATAAGCAGTCATTGTACGGCTTGTATTTACGGAATAGCTAAAAGGATTAATATCAAAATCGCGGTCGAACTCTCCTAAAACCGGGTTAGCAACACGATCTAATGTACCCGGCGCTCTTTGCTGCCTTAAAGAAGCGACTGTACTAAACCCGGCAGAAAGCCGGTCGGTAAAATTGTAATTATTACGAAAGTTTAAGGTGTACCGGTTTACTTTATCAGCAATGGTCCAACCCTTGTCATTATAAAAACTTGTAGAGAAAAAAGACTGTGCTTTTTCTGTACCTGATGATATACTTAAGGAATGCTCCTGTGTAAGCGAATTTCTAAACAATATATTGAACCAGTTGGTGTTTGCAAGTGCATACTTTTTAAGAAAGCCGGCTTTAGCTTCGGTAGTATTTTGTAAAGCAAAATTGCCATTGGCGTCCGGGTTATTTATCTCATCATACATTTTCCCGTAAACACCATAATCTGCACCATCCAAAATATCTGAAGTGAGTATTCCCTTGCGGTCCAATTCACCCAATACTGACATTTGTTCGGCAGAATTCATAACATTATAGTCACGGTAGGAAGGCTTTAACTCGGTACTGAAATTGCCGGTATAAGAGATAACCGGTTTGCCGGCATGCCCTTTTTTTGTAGTAATCACCACCACTCCGTTCATGGCTCTTGCGCCATATAATGCAGTTGCAGCCGCATCTTTTAATATATCGAAGGTTTCAATATCGTTTGCATTTATTCCTGCTACAGAGGATCCCAACAGCGTAGTAGGATCTCCGCTTGAGAGCTGGTCGTTTGATATATTGATAATATCTTCAAGCACTACTCCATCTACCACCCACAAAGGTTTGTTGTCTCCATTTATAGATGTGGCACCGCGGATGCGCACTTTTGGAGCGCTTCCAAATGTGCTCGAAACATTCTGTACCGATACTCCTGCTGCGCGGCCCTCCAGCATACGGCTTACGTCGGTGGCGCCATCTACCTTAACATCATCAGCTTTTAACGTAACAGCAGCTCCTGTAAATTTCTTTTTATCAATTTGCTGAAAACCCGTGATCACTACCTCGGCAAGTGTGCCTGTTTCTCTGAAAAGGCTGATGGTGACAGTAGTTTGTTCCGGAGATAGTCTTACTTCCCGGGATTGGTATCCTACATTGCTTATCACAAGTGTAGCATGGGAAGGAACTCCGGGCAGTACGAAATCACCGGACTCATTTGTGAACGCACCGGTTTTTGTTCCTTTGATTAATACCGATACCCCGGCAAGCGCACTTCCCGAGCTATCCGTAATTCTGCCACGAATCGTCGTGTCTGCAATACCTGTTATTTTTATAATCGCTGAATCTTTGTTTCCTGATATGCCCCGTGCTTTTTTAGTGTTGGAACCGCTGAGCGCATGCAGGCTTACCGCTATGAGCAGTATTATAATACTAATAGGCTTCAATTTTACCAGGTTTTGACCTCTGATGCCGGCTTTCATAAGTTTTTCAATTAGATTTAAAGTGTGATAATGATAGATAGAGTGCCTGTGTTTTAAAATGTCGAAATTATAAATTGTAACCGTCCGAAAGCTGAATTCTCACGCAATAAGAGGGAAATTTTCAGGTAGATCATCTTATATTACATGTGTCGCAACAGGGAAAGCAGCCTTTGTAACTTTCAGCATTTTATTTTGCTGAATTTTTCTAAATAAAGATAGCATTATCACGTAAAATACGTCCTTCTTTCTTCTTTTGGATGACAACTATTATAGTAAAATTGCTGCATATTCCATGGTTATAACTTTTGGCGTTACCTGGTTTTCTTTTAAGCAACAGCCTGGTTTCCATCTCTTGTTACTGACTGGTTTACTTAGTGCCAACTATCATTTTTTGCAAACCTGGTGGCAGAACGAAATACTTTGGTTTATAGCGCCTCCACTCACTGGCTCTGCATAAAAAAAATTACTTTTGTCATCACAAATATCAGCGATGAATAAAGGACCGGTTTCAGAATTTATAGAACATCATTACCGCCATTTTAATGCGGCAGCTTTAATGGATGCGGCGAAAGGCTATGTTACTCATATTGATGAGGGAGGAAAGATGATGGTAACCCTGGCAGGCGCTATGAGTACTGCGGAACTGGGAATTTCGTTTGCAGAAATGATCCGGCAGGATAAGGTTGCCATCATCAGTTGCACGGGCGCAAACCTTGAAGAAGATATCATGAATCTTGTGGCACACAGCCATTATAAAAGAGTGCCCAACTACCGGGATTTAAGCCCGAAAGAAGAATGGGACTTATTGGAAAATCATTACAACCGGGTTACTGATACCTGTATTCCGGAAGAAGAAGCATTCAGGAGGTTGCAGCAGCATATTTATAAGATATGGAAAGATGCCAATGATACAGGAGAAAGATATTTTCCGCATGAATACATGTACAAAATGTTGCTGAGTGGCATACTGGAACAATATTATGAGATTGATCCAAAGAACAGTTGGATGCTTGCTGCCGCCCAAAAAAATATTCCTATTGTAGTTCCGGGCTGGGAAGACAGTACGATGGGAAATATTTTTGCATCGTATGTTATTAAAGGTGAGCTGAAGGCGGGTACCATGAAAAGTGGCATTGAATATATGGTAGAATTAAGCGATTGGTACCGCAAAAATTCTTCCGGCAAAGGGGTTGGTTTTTTCCAGATCGGCGGTGGCATTGCGGGTGATTTTCCTATATGTGTCGTGCCTATGATGTACCAGGACCTGGAATGGCATGATGTTCCTTTCTGGAGCTACTTCTGCCAGATTTCTGATTCAACGACATCTTATGGCTCGTATTCCGGCGCCGTGCCAAATGAAAAAATTACCTGGGGTAAACTGGATATTAACACGCCAAAGTTCATTGTTGAAAGTGATGCTACCATTGTGGCCCCGCTGATATTTGCATGGGTGCTGGGTTGGTAAATTAGCCAATGTGCTAATGTGCTAATGTAGCCAATGTGGCTTCCTATAGATTAATCGGCGAATTGGCTAGTTTGGGCTTCCTATAAATTAATTGGCTAATTGGCTAATTGGCTAATCAGCTAATCAGCTTATTAAAAATGTTTCCACTTAAAAATTTTTCACCACAACAGGTTGCTGCTATCATATGTTTTCCCATTGGATTATTGGGAGGAATAGCGGTATATTTTTATGGAGCAGGCTGACTACAAGCCCTGGTTTTTTTTATTGTATTAAGTCTTGTGTCCTACATTTTTATTTACTTTATGATTCAGCGGTTCGTTTACCGGAAAATAAAAATTATTTATAAGCTCATTTACCAAACCAAGGCAAGTAAGAGAGAAGAATTTTACTATAAAAATATTTTACCGCAAAAGTCGATTGAAGAGGTGAGTGAAGATGTAGAACAGTGGGCCGTTCAACGAAAAGAAGAAATAGAAATGCTAAGGAAGAATGAAGACTTCAGAAAAGAATTTTTATTGAATCTTTCACACGAATTAAAAACACCCATTTTCGCCATACAGGGCTATGTAGATACCTTATTAAACGGAGCGCTTAACAATCCGGAAGTTAACATCAGGTTTTTGGACAATGCTTCAAAAAACATTGACCGCCTCGTAAATCTTGTAGATGACCTTGATGAAATTACCAAGCTGGAGAGTGGCGAACAGTTGCTGTACAAACAAAACTTTGTAGTTCAGGATATGATAAAAGAAGTATTCGAATCGCTTTCTATAAAGGCAGACGAAAAGAAAATAAAATGCTTCATTAAGAAAGGTTGCGAATTACCACTTACGGTTTTCGGTGATAAAGAAAAAATAAGGCAGGTGCTCATCAACCTCACTGATAACGCAATAAAATACGGAAAGCAAAATGGCATTATTGAGGGAAGCGCTTATAAAATTGATGGGAAAAAGATCCTCGTGGAAATAAGTGACGACGGGCATGGCATTGCGGAAGAACATTTGCCAAGAATATTTGAAAGATTTTATCGGACCGATCTTGCCAGAACACGAAAAGTTGGAGGCAGTGGCCTCGGTTTATCAATTGCGAAACACATTATAGAAGCGCATGATGAAATTATTCATGTAAGAAGTAAAACAGATGTCGGGACTACCTTTGGTTTTACATTGCCTTCCGCAAGAACGATGTAATACCGGCTGCATTAGATTTTTGTTTCCGGTATATTTTTTTTATAACGCAATAAATGATTGAATAATCTTTCAAAAAATATCCAGCATATAATTGCTGATATCAATCCAATTAAAGCTCCCGCGAACACATCGCCAATAAAATGCTGGGCAAGATAAATACGGCTATATCCTACCAAAATTGCCCCGGCTAAAAACAAAGCTGAATAGCTTTTATCGTTAACCGAAAAGCTCAAAACAGCAGCCAGCGCAAAGGCTGAGGCAGTATGCCCGGAGGGAAAGGCATGCAAATTATGCAGCGTAACATTATCGATAAAATATGGGTAAGAGGTATTTTTAAGATAAACGGCAGGGCGTGCTTCAATAACATAATATTTTAAAACCTGCGCAATAATTCCTGAAATTACATAGCTGCTTAGCACCATCAGGCTTAAAAAACGCCTTCTTAAAACAAAAAGTAGTAGTCCAAATGCCACGCAAAAAAAACCGTCTCCCAAACAAGTAAACCCGATAAAAACAGGAGTAAGAAACCCGCGGTGATACCTGTTTAATAGATAAAATCCATCAGCCTTCGTAAAGTAAAGGAGGATTAATACCGAGGCAATTAAAAATATTAGAGATAAGAAAAAAAACAACCGGTTTTTTTTATACAAGGCTTTTAGTGTCATGTAATACTAAGTTCATGCGCTTCAAAAATACTCATAAAAAAGAAGCCGGTTAGTGACCGGTTAGAATTCCATTTCTATATCGATAAATTCTTTTGCGCCTTGGGACCTGTAATATTTAATAAGATGTTCTTACTATCATCCTGTATCGAAAGGTTAAAAGTAAAAAAATCACAACAACGCCTTTCAGTTTTAATAAAACTAACGATGTTATCTAATATTTCATCAGAGCCTTTAAAAGTATATTGAAACCCATTATCTAATTCCTTTCTTTGAAGCAATTTTGTCTTTAATAATGCAATCACTTCCCTTTTGCGCTTTTGAAATTCAGGTGATGTCAATTTACATGAAATTACTGCCATCTTTTTTGAATTGAAGATTAATTGAAAAGTTTTAATGTAGTTTTTCTGTATTATATTTAAAGAACGTGCACAAACACCAGTCCAACAATTCCGGTACTCCACAACGGAATTTCATACAGTTCGGAATTTTAAAATCACCAGGTAAAAAAATTCAGACATGGAACAGGGAGATCAAAGAACAGCCTTATTGGTAATGGACGTTCAGAATGCCACAGTTAAAATGCTTTCTGATAATACAGCTGTTATTTCTTCTGTTGCAAAGGCAATACAAACAGCGCGCAGTAATAATATTCCGGTTATCTATATTGTTGTCGGGTTTAGAAAAGGGTATCCTGAGGTTAGCCCGAACAATAAATCTTTTTCTGTATTAAAAGAAGCGAATAGGAATTTTGATTCTGAAGATGCAAGCAGCGTTTATGCTGCGGTGGCGCCCATAGCAGGCGATATAATTATTATCAAGAAACGTGTAAGCGCTTTTACCGGAAGCGACCTGGAAGTAGTATTGCGGTCGCTGGAAATAAAAAGAATAGTGCTGGCAGGTATTTCCACCAGCGGAGTTGTGTTATCAACTGTGCGTGAAGCAGCAGATAAAGATTATGCTATAACGGTCCTTTCCAATGCCTGTGCTGACGTGGATGAGGAGGTTCACAGGATCCTTACTACTAAAGTTTTCACAAGGCAGGCCGATGTAATGAATACTGAAGAATGGAATGAAAAATTATTGGTGTAGATGGAAAACACTGCAGATGCTTCACGTAATAAGAATACACAGGCCGGCTTTCTGTTGCCTTCTTGCTTCATAGAAAACGCGCCGGTTAGTCTTTTAATACCGTATCAATTATTATTTGTTGCTTCCAGTATACTTTTTAAAAATTTATTCTCGTCAAATGACCTGTCGAGGGTTAACCCCAAACGAACAATCACTAATTTTTTTGAAGGAATGATATAAATAGCCTGGTTCGCATAACCGTCACAGTAAAACATGTCTGCCGGTGCTGCGGGATAAGCTCTTTTTGAAGCGCCATCTTTGCTTAAGCCATTAAGCCAGAACTGGTAACCATAGTTCTTTGACTTTATTGGCTGCCGGCGATGTAACAGTTTGCTGTACCCAGTTTTCCGGCAAAATTTTTTCACCATTCCATACGCCGTCGTTATAATATAGTAAACCAAAACGCGCAAAATCTCTTGCCGTAGCATTAATATAAGATGAACCTACGTAGGTACCGGAGGGGTCGGGTTCAAATAAGGTATTGTACATCCCGATTTTATAAAACAATGATGTTGCCGGATATGATGCATAGTCTTTTTCACCAACTGTTTGCCTGATAATGCGTGAAAGTATATTGCTGTTTCCGCTTGAATAACTGAACACAGTTCCGGGACGGTGAGCCAATGAATGGCCTGCTGTAAATGCAGCCATATTGCCCGTTTTGTAAAGCATATTAGTTACATCGCTCGCTTTGGAATAGTTCTCCACAAAATCAAGCCCGCTTGTTTGTTGCAATAAATTTTCGATGCGTAATGGCATGTCTTGGATCTTTTGGATCGCTCCATTCGGGAACCGGTGCAGGTTGCATTACCTGGAGCTTCCCTTGTTTTACCAATGTGCCAATCAAAGCGGCTGTAAAACTTTTGGCCATTGACCATCCATACATTTTTGTGTCTTTATTAAAACCGGGCGCATATTTTTCTGCAACCAATTGCCCGTTATACACTACGATAACCGCTCTTGTTCTTTGTTTTTTACCGGGATAAGGTTCCGTAAAAACTTCATTGACTGCAGTTTCTAATTTTGTTTTATCAACAGCCAAAGGAATACTGCCAGCAATTTTATCACCATCTGGCCAGGGCATTGTGTCCGTATTTACATGCGAAGGCATTGGAATCGGAAACGTTTGTGATCGCAGTGTTTCCTCACTTATTTCATTGATGAGCGTACAACCGATGCCTTTGCGGTAAATTGCCTTTTTCCTGGCCATTCCCCATACTGTGCTCGTGACAGATGAATCACCGGTATTTATTTCATTCCGGGCAATGCTAAATGGAATAGCTGCAAATTCGCTGGTATCCATAGCTGCTTTATCTCTCCCTGAAACAAAAACGCAGGTGCACATTTCTTTAGCATCAAAGCCGCTTATGATTGGAAAGGATATCCAGGCATAATGTATCGCCCATATTAAGGCGATCAATATAACGGAAACGGCTACACGTAAGAATATTTTTTTTCAAAACTGTTTTGCTTAATATTTGAACTGATAAGATAAAATAAACAATTGAAGGTTACACAATTTTGAATACGCTTGCGTTGAACAAGTATAATCTCCTGGCGTTAGAGCACTACCGCTTAAATTTTTGAATAAATAAAGCTCATTTTCTGATAGTTCGGTTTAACTCCTTAATCTGATTTTAATTTGTCTATTCCGGATTATATTTACGTTTTCAGTATATTTATTACTCAATCCCAACTATTTGATCCATGATTATTCATCCCTGGCCTGTACAGTTATCTGGCGGCATGCAATACCAGCTACAGATTTATTTTGCGGGAACACAAAATGTAAAACCTCTTATTGCCTGTATCTTTTGAAGAACCTGGAACAGAAAGCCCGTGAAGTAATGAAGCCTGAGGCCTTTGCATATATAGCCGGCGGGGCAGGTGCGAGAAACAACCATCAGCAATAACAAAGATGCTTTTAAAAAGTGGCAAATCGTTCCTCGAATGATGGGTGATGTATCGAAGCGCAGTATTGAAATTGAATTGTTTGGTATAAAATTGCCGACACCTCTTTTGCTGGCGCCCGTGGGCGTGTTATCAATCGCGCATCCGGATGCTGAGCTGGCTGTTGCCCGGGCTGCTAAAGATTTGCAGGTGCCGCAAATAGTAAGCACCGTATCTTCAAAAACTATTGAGGAAATCGCTGCCGCGCATAACGAACATCCGCATTGGTTTCAATTGTACTGGGGACGAAATAATGATTTTACGCGTAGTATCATAAGCCGTGCTGAAAAAGCGGGCTATAGTGCAATAGTGGTAACTCTCGACACGCGGTTATTTGCCTGGCGTGAACGGGATATTCAAAACGCGTATTTACCATTTTTACAGGGCGATGGGCTGGCCAACTATTTTAGCGATCCTGTTTTTCTCGCTGCAGTGGAAGATCCTGCAAAGAACCAAATGCAGACCATGATGCATTTTGCCAATTGTTTCTCAAACCCTGCTCCACCTGGGAGGACCTTGCCGTTATCAGGAATTCTACCAGGCTGCCTGTTATCCTTAAAGGCATTCAGCATCCGGACGATGCAAAAAAAGCCATTGATCACGGTGCTGATGGAATTATTGTATCAAATCATGGCGGCCGGCAAATGGATGGCGCTATTGGTTCGCTTGATACACTGGCTGCTATCAATGATGCGGTGGGAGATAAGACTACCATGTTATTTGATAGTGGAATTCGGCGGGGAGCCGATGTTTTTAAAGCAATGGCTTTAGGAGCTAAAGCCGTTCTTATAGGCCGCCCTTATGCTTACGGTTTGGCCCTCGCAGGAGAGCAGGGAGTAAAGGAAGTACTTGGAAATCTACTGGCAGATATTGACCTTACTCTTGGCCTGGCAGGCTGTAACTCATGGAAGGAGGTTACGAAGGAAAAACTTTACTATTCCGGTTATAGCTCTGAAAAGTAAGTATTATTTACGATGAAACATCGTAGAAACCGGTTTGATAAAAAACTTTCTGAATCTTTTGAAATTATCTTTTGCAGTTAATTCCTGCTAATGTTTTCGGCCGCCTTTAGAGTATTGCTGTGAATGGCTCTATCTCTTTCCCTCGTTTGTTTGTGCATGGCTAATTTTGTTTCTGAATCTATCATTTTCGCCTCCACTTCGTTTTTTATGCCGAATTCAATTTCATTCAAATATTCATCATAAGGGCCTTTGGCGGTCAGGCCTTTCCAGGTAACGGGCAAAATATCAACCAGGATAAAAAATATAATTAAAAACAAGGTAGTTATTTTAACAATGCTGTTTGCAGCAGTAAGGCGGCTTAAAGCTTTTTCTCTTTCCAGGTAATCACGGCTGAACGTAAGCTTATTTATTTTTGAATTTCTTGCAGAATCCAACTTAAGGATCTCATTATCATTGTCAGCTTTCTTTTTTTCGTTGGCTATTTTTGCCTGGGCCAACTGGCTGTACAACCTGTGCAGGTAGGCAGTATCATATGTAAAAGTGGGGCCTTCGCCGGCTTTGCCCGTTGTTCTATCATCACCCCTTACCACCCCTTTAATCTCATCATGAAGAATTTTTTCCTGCAAATGAATCGTGTCCGATATGCCGGTTAAATTCCTGTACAAGGTATCAGTCTCAGCCTGGTACTTCATTTTCTGCGCCTGCACAACATTTTCAATGCTGTCTGTTTTTGCACGTGCCACCTCGTCCATATTCACCTCGATACTTTGATGAAAGTATAGCAATATCAAAGGATGCGCAACCGCTACACCTACAAACGCTGAAAAAATCACCCTCGATAAAAAAGTAACAGAGGTAGCATCTTTTAGATATAGAATCTTTTTTACGAAAGGTAGATATGAGAAACCGGTCGAAAATAAAAATGATACCCGCCCAGGTTACTCCGGCAGCAATATATACAAAAGGATTTTCGACGAAAGTAGAAATGGCATAGGTCATCGAAAACAGGCCAAGGGTAGCCGGAACAAGAACGAGGCTTCCAAAGCCAGCATGTTTAATGTGTTCTGAACGGGGGCATTTCGCAAGAATATCTTCGTCTGATCCTGCACAGAGGATTAAAAAACGGTATAGTATTGATTTCAAAAGAGTATTTTTCTTTTGTGATAAAATCTATTAAATATTTTTTCCGTTGCCCTTTGTTATTATCACTTGCGGCAAAAAAAGTAGAAAAAATATTATACTTCGTTTTTTAAGATTGTAGTTGAAAAGAAAGTCAATGCCAAATGTAATGATAAAGAACCGGGCATTTGATGGCATTAACACAACTTTTGTATTTACAAATAAGAATTGAACATTGGATAGCGCCAGTACGTGTGGTTTTAAACTCCGGCATTAATTCATTCTGAAGTGGCTATAAATAATACTGTTCCTATAGGCAACTATAACTACCACGGTTAAACGCAGTAATAGGCTATCGTAGAATGCCGGGTTAATAGAAAGATTTAAGGAGAACGAAATGTTGCAAGCTTCCAAAAAATTCAGGCATTATTATAAACCTTTAAAACCGGTTCACGCAGTATGCCTGCCTCATCAGTGCAATGCCAGTAAATAACATCGGCAATAGCCTCAGGCTTTACCCAATTGTCAAAATTTCCGTCCGGGATAGATTTCCGGTTTTGGGGTGTATCAATGGTGCCCGGCACCACTACACTTGTAACAACGTTTTTCCCTTTTGCTTCTTCATTCATTAACTCGGCCAAACGGAAAATGAGTGATTTTGCCAGGCTATAAGCCACCATTCCTTTTCCATTTTTAGCAGTAAGGCCGGGCTTCGATCCAATTATAAAAATTCTTCCACTGTTTTGTTTTAGCATTTGCACAAAAACAGGCCGGGCAATATTGTACGTTGTTTCAAAATTCAATTGATACTGTTTGGCGATATCTGCAGTTTTTGTCTCCGCGATTTTTCCCATCGCAAATCCGCCGACTGTAAGAATCGCGACATCAATGCTGCCATGTTTTATGATTATTTCATCCGCAACCTTTTGTGAATCGTCTTCATCCATCAGGTCAACAACAACTTTTTCAAATTTACTGGCAGGTAAATCCATGGGTGCCGTGATCATTGGGATGTTATAGTACCTATGACATAGTAACCTCCGGATAAAAATTTTTTTACTACTGCCTGCCCCATGTTTCCTGAGGAACCCGTTACAATCGCTACTTTCATTATTGTTTATTTTTTTGAATATTTATAATTGTGCACTAATTTCTGAAATTATTTTTTAATCCTGCAAACCGGCAAGGTAACTGCTGGCCGGCTATATTTTACTTGTATTTTTGAAAAGTAATATCCCGTATTTGCTATAGATATTTTCTCAATTTATATTTGAATTAATTAGAAAAAAAATTAACTTACGTTATCCAACAAAAACATAAAAATAGTCTTATGAAATTTGCTTTGCTGACGGTAACATATGGGGGATTGTTTTATAAAGGGGAAGCCCTTACGCTGCAGCAACAGATCCTGCGCGCAAAAGAATTAGGATTTGATGCGTTAGCTATCGAGACCAAACGCCCGGTTGCTTCTCCTCTAGACCTTAATAAAACTGAGCGCAATTTTATTAAAATGCTGGCTGCAGACGAGGGTATTGTTTTGTGCGCTGTTGAGAGCATGTCAAATTTTGCGGGGAAACATATGGAGGAACGCGAAAACAATATAGCCATGATGCGTTATGTGTTGGAAATGGCGAAAGACCTGGGTGTTAACCTGGTAAAAATTTTTGCCGCGTGGCCTGGAATTATAAATGATGAAGAAGATATCGCTTTATACGGTCAATTTGAAAGAGGAGAATATTATAAACGTTTGTGGCCGGCTGATCTGCGCAAATGGAACCGCTGCGTGGAAGGCATCCGCGAAGTAGCTGATATGGCTTCGGATATGGGCATTACATTGGCCTTGCAAAATCATGCCCCGGTGTTGGCAAAGGGGTACGAGGATACGCTGGCGATGATGCAGGAAATCGATCGCGAAAATGTAAAGCTATGCATCGATGCACCGCTATTTTACGAACGGCAGGGCGACGAATACATAAGGGAAGCCATAGAAAAATGTTCGGAACACCTCGTACATACGCATTACGGCGCCTGGAATTTTAACCAGGAAAAGAATGGTGAAATTTTTCAGGAACCTTCACCCTCCAGTGGAAACCTTATTAACTATCCGGCGTTCATTGAAGCGCTTTATCATCATGGTTATAACGGATACCTCACTTCAGAATATTGTTTGCCGGTGGTTAAAAATCACCGCATCGCCGGAATAGAAGAGGTTGACCATGCCACACGTATCTCGCTTCAATATATGAAACAACTTGTTCAACAGGCTATTTTGCAAAGTTTTTAATGAATGGCCTTGCATGGCCAGTATTTTCCTTCTATTTTAAAGTTCACGGCACAAAGAAGAAATTATCCAGGGAAAAATAGTGGTCTAAATTATCATCCATTTTTTTCTTATGACCAGAGGTACTTTCATTTACTTATCGGTTACAGGCGTTGCAGTGATTGGCGCATCTTCTTTGCGATGCAATAACAGAGATAGGTCTTTAAACAAGGCCTGGCGCCAACCACAGTTTTTATCCCATATCTGTGATGCAAAGACACTTCGTGTAATTGGCAACACATACAAAGAGCAGTTTGCTTCTGATGCCACCGAGAATAAACTGGTGGATTTACTTATGACAGATAGCGCCGGTAAGACCATTCATCAGGCATCAGGCTCGCCGGCAATTACATCATTCCTTAATAACAAGATAGCACTCGACTTTGAAACGGGCAATATAGTAGTAATTAAGGGGTGGGTTCTCTCGGCAACTGAAGCACAGCAGTGTGCACTTTTCTCATTATCATAATAAGTAAATTTATGCATATTGATGCCAGGAAGGCGCACAATGGCTCATTGATAGAAGGGGATATTTGTATTGTGGGAGCTGGTGCTGCCGGCATAAGCATGGCACTTGAATGGATAAATACTCCTTACAAAGTAATACTTCTTGAGGGTGGCGGATTTGAGTATGACGACGCAGTCCAGGAACTGTATAATGGTAAAACGACCGGTCAGCACTACTATCCTCTAAAAGCATGCAGGCTACATTATTTCGGCGGAACCACCGGCCATTGGGCAGGCTTCTGTTCTCCTTTGGACCGTATAGATTTTATAAAAAGAGACTGGGTGCCTCATAGCGGATGGCCCATTACGAGAGATGACCTTGATCCTTATTATGCGCGGGCTCAGAAAAATTTAGATCTTGGCCCCTACGACTACACGGTAAAGTACTGGCAAAAGAATAATTCCCTTTTTTCATCGCTCTTGTCAGACGATAGTGTGGTATGGAATAAGATGTGGCAGTTTAGCCCGCCCACCAGGTTTGGTGAAAAATATAAAGAAACCATTGTTAATGCAAAGAACATTCACCTGTTTACCTATGCAAATGTTACCGATATAACTGCAAACGAAAATACTTCACAGGTACAGGGGGTAACTGTTAAAAATTATGCAGGTAAGCAACATACTGTAAAAGCGAAGATCTTCGTGTTAGCCTGTTGCTCTATTCAAAATGCAAGGCTTTTACTGGCATCTGATAAGCAGGCCGTAAAAGGGCTTGGTAATGAGAATGACCTCGTTGGACGGAATTTTATGGAACATCTTGAAATTAATTCCGGTGAGTTATGGCTGGCGAAGCCTGATTTGCTACCATTATATATGCTTGATTTTGGTATAACTAAAGCCCGTGCCGAACTGGCAATTACGGAAAAGAAGCAGGTAGAGCATAAAATATTAAATGGCACTCTTTCACTAACGCCGTTATCTATGGCAAAAAAGATGAGGCCAATAATCGACATTTGGACAGATACTGATCCGAGGAAAAGCCTCGATAGCTTAATGGGAACTTTTCAGAAACTTGACAAGGAAGCCGCAAAAGATCCCAACAAAGGGCTTACTAATGCTTTCCAGCTATTTACAAGGATTGAACAGGCCCCTAATCCGGCGTCGCGTGTTACACTGGATACTGAGAAAGATTCGTTAGGTGTACGACGCGCCACGCTGCACTGGGAACTTACTCCCCTTGAAAAAAGAAGCATACGGAAAATTCATGAACTGTTGGGCCAGCAGGTAGGGCGGGGCGGGGTAGCGCGTGTAAAAATGATGGATTATCTACAGGATGTTAAGGACACGTCATGGCCCTCCTTCACGGGTGGTGGCTGGCATCATATGGGTACCACCCGAATGAGCAACGATCCTAAAGAGGGCGTTGTTGATGCTAATTGCAAAGTGCATCATATTTCTAATTTATACATAGCCGGGGCTTCCTGCTTCACTACTGCCGGAGCGCCCAACCCAACGCTTACGCTCACTGCATTAACGCTACGGCTATCAGACCATTTAAAGCAACGTATCAAAAATAGATAACGCTGCGTGTTCTGCCTGGCCGAATAAGTGCAGCCTGTGTAATGGTCCGGCAAATGCGGTCTCCCAAGAAGTAGCTTTGCGGGTTTACTCTTTATAAAGCATCGTAAAGGCTGTACAAGTCTCAAGGCCTCATGCCGATGGCATACAAATAAATTGTTTAGCCTGCAGAGTTTTTTTAATCGATCGCCTGCAAAGTCTCATTTAGTGAACTTTACCACTTCATTTTTCAATCTTTATCTTCGTGCATATGTTCTTTTACAAAGTTTAAATTGTATGTCAAACGATCTGATCACGCTCATTGCCAATCTCGCATTAACGCTCTCGTTTGTAGTGGCGCTCATATTTGGTATTGCCCAGGTTAAGACTGCTGCCCGCGATCGCCGTGAGCGCCTTACTCTTGAAACACTCCGTAATTTTCAAACACATGAGTTTGCCGAATTGATACATTTTATTACGACACGTAACATGCCCGGCAACAACGAAGAATTCAAAGCACTTCCGACTGAAGACCAGGTACACCTTATCCAGTTTGCACAGGAAATGGAGTCGCTGGGCATTCTTGTGGCGGAGCGCCTTATAAATATTGACCTCGTCGATAAAACGCTGGGTTCTTTAGTAACAACTGCATGGGATAAATACAAAATGATGTTCCTGGAGATGCGCGAAAAACAGCCGGACCCTTTTCTCGGGGAGTACTTTCAATGGCTTGCCGGGCAGATCGATGAGCGAATGCAAAACAATCCGCGCAAACCGTTTTTTGAAAAACAAGTACCGGCACCCGGCTCTGCATAAGCAAAAAGGGAATCCAACCGGTACAGTTTTCGGATTGATGTCGTTTTCTGCCTACTTTTATCTGCCACTAACTGATTTATTGCCCTTGTATATTTCACCGCTATTTTAGAAAAGTAAGCGATATCCCCTTGTCTTCACAAAGGGAAATCATTCTTCTATTTATTATTTTTATATTAAAATTTAACATGAAACACCTTTTTGCTTTTATTCTTTTCATTGCACTCGGAGCGGGGTGTAAACCTAAGGTTTTATCCGGTCCTGCCTTAGAAAATAAGCTCATAGAAACCATGAGCGACTACCTTCACAAAACACTTAAGCCGGGTGTACACTTTACAGTAAAAGATGTAATATATTATCCTGAACAAGATAAAAAATTGTATGTATGCCAATTTCATGTGACCATGCACTACGACACCAGGGACACGACAGGCATTGTTGCTGCCACCATTACAAATGATTTCAGTAAAGTGTCAAGAATGCAGTAATTCCGGCGCTGCCTCTCATGTACCTGCGAAGTTTATACGCGGTCGCCATGGAACACCTTAAAAGAAATAAAACAAGGCAAAGACGGCACAAGCCCATTACTATTTCAATTTTTTTTCAACAACTACTTTCCTTTTTTGCCACGTACCGATGGGCTCGGGATTGTATGTTTTGACTCCTTTCTTATCTATCAATCCAAAGGCTTTATTTAATTTCTCACTGATGTCATTGATACTTTTTGGATGTTTTGGCTGGCGTTTATTGTAGTAGGTTTCAAAAGCTTTAATCCCTTTATTAATTATCGCCAGTTCCTTTTTATAATCCCTGGTTTGCCTGTATAGTTTCATAAGCCGGTTGTAAGCCTGCGTATAAAGATCATCGTGTTGCAATACTTCTTTATACAGGGCAATTGCATTGGCGTAATCTTTATTTTTTTCCGCTTCCCCGGCTTTCCCAATGATATCTTTAATTGACTCTTGCTGATCCTCCATGATTTTTTTGGATTCGTAGGTATCTGGCCAACAAAAGTAGCCCATACCGGCATCAAAAAGCCAGCAATCTCCCGGTTTTTATTACAACGGACAAATTGATAAGTTTATCTTTGCAGCCACTTTAAAATAAATAACGCAATTAATATAATGTATAGAACACATACCTGTGGCGAATTAAGAATCACAGACTTGAATAAAGAAGTAGCCCTTGCCGGCTGGGTGCAAACCATCCGGAAATTTGGAAGCATCACTTTTATTGATCTGCGTGACCGTTATGGCATTACCCAATTATTATTTAGTGAATCGCTTAATGCATCTCTTGAAACCAATCCCTTGGGAAGAGAATTTGTTTTGCAGGCAAAGGGAAAAGTTAATGAACGCAGCAATAAAAATGCGAACATTCCAACAGGAGATATTGAAATACTTGTTTCAGAATTTACTATTTTGAATAAATCTGCAGTTCCTCCATTTACTATCCAGGATGATACCGATGGTGGCGATGATATCAGGATGAAATATCGCTTTTTAGATCTTAAGAAGAAATGCCGTAAAGAAAAATATTGAATTAAGATATGCCGTGAACAGGGCGGCAAGAAATTATTTGCACCAGCAAAATTTTATTGATATTGAAACCCCTTTTTAATAAAATCAACCCCCGAAGGCGCAAGAGATTTTGTTGTACCCAGCCGGATGAATCCGGGTGAATTTTATGCATTGCCCCAATCGCCGCAAACGTTTAAGCAATTGCTTATGGTAAGTGGCTATGACCGGTACTATCAAATTGTGAAATGTTTTCGCGATGAAGACCTGCGGGCAGACAGGCAACCGGAATTTACTCAAATAGATTGCGAAATGTCGTTTGTGGAACAGGAAGATATTTTGCAAATGTTTGAAGGAATGGTAAAATATATTTTTAAAGAAGTAAAAGGAATAGAATACAATGAACCTGTTGAAAGAATGACCTGGGAAGATGCTATGTGGAACTATGGAAATGATAAACCGGATATAGGTTTGATATGAAAGTTGCCAATTTAAAAGTTGAAGGAAAAAATTATTTTGAAGGATTAAATAACACAGAGTTTGCCGTATTTAATAATGCCGAAACTATCGTGGCCATTGCTGTTCCCGGCTGTAGCGATTATTCAAGAAAACAAACAGATGAATTAATTGATTGGGTGAAACGCCCGCAAATTGGAATGGGCGGGCTTGCATTTATTAAGTATAATACATGACGGCACTTTCAAAAGCAGTTTTGATAAATTTTTTAATGAAGAACAATTAAAGATCATTGGCAGAATTTTGCAATGCAAATGCCGGGGATCTTATTTTAATTCTTGCAGGTAAGGAAGAACGCACGAGGAAAGCCATCAGCGATCTGCGTCTATACATGGGCGAAAGGTTGGGCTTGCGCAAGCCGGAAGAATTCAAATTGTTGTGGGTAACAGATTTTCCTTTATTTGAATATGATGAGGAAGGAAACCGTTGGGTTGCGCGCCACCATCCGTTTACATCACCAAAGCCGGAAGATATTGAAGTGATGATCAATAATAATCACCTTATTGAAAATGCAGATAAATACCTGGAACATCCTTATGCAAAGATTAAAGCCAATGCATATGATATGGTGCTAAACGGAAATGAAATTGGCGGAGGTTCTATTAGAATTTACCAGAGAGAGCTGCAGGAAAAAATGTTTGCGGCCTTGGGCATGACCAAAGAAGAAGCACAACATAAATTTGGGTTTTTGCTGGGTGCTTTTGAATATGGCGCTCCGCCACATGGTGGTATTGCTTTTGGGTTTGATCGCCTGTGTGCAATTCTGGGAGGAAGTGAATCCATCCGTGATTTTATTGCTTTTCCAAAAAATAACAGCGGAAGAGATGTTATGATAGATGCGCCATCAACTATTGATGATAAAGCAGTTGGAAGAATTACAGATAAAGCTTAATGTGAAATAAATATATAGCCGTTAAATTTATCTAATCTAATCCCTTATTTTATCGTTTGGACCTTAACTGAATGGAGTACTATGTTATTTCAGCATAAGATTTATAAATGGCAGGATCCACCAAATTTTTTTCTTTCTTTACTTTCGGATAAATAATTTATAGTTGCGTAATATTTGGTGCTTTATTTACTTTTCTTCTTTTCAGTAAATTTTTGCGCAGTATGATGTGCCGCTCTATACCTCTTATACTACAAACGCTGCACGGGCAAAATTGCATGAAAGGCTGATCAAATATTCCATCAATCAAAATTTATCCATTCCGCTTACTGATTCAACAGAGGAAAAATGGGAAGAGGCTTTTGGTACCATTGAAATATTGTTATATAGATCACCCTTCAGGATGAAAAAATTCATAAAGCATTTGAAGACATCAGTTGAGAAGCATAGAGTTTCAAAAATCATTACTGGAACTTGCCTATACAAATTATCCGGGAATATTTTTTCAGCAGGTAAAAAATTTACTTAATAGCAGCGACGATCCAAAGATATTTGCCATGTGCGCTGAATATCTTTTGCAACAAAAAAATGACCCGCTAATAGTAAATACGATTAAAGATCTTACTCGATACAAAATTTGCAGAGCAGGGAATTATTAACCCGGTGTTGTATATGCTGCAGGTTCATATTGCAGAGCCTAATAAAACCGGAACTTTTTTATCAAAGATTTGCTTAAAGAACTATTCAGTAATCTTCTTCCCGGTGAAACAGTAATGTACAGTATCCAGCGAAAAAACCGTGATTACCCCGGGACTTGTAATCATAAGGCAGAAAGATGGAATTTTTGTTGCTGACAGCAGCGGCAATATTTTTAATGTTCCGCAACTTGCCCGGAGTATTACCAACCTTCCTGTGTATTTAACCAATGGCAATACGCCGCAGGGAATTTTTGCAATGCATGGCTTTGATGTTTCCAATGAGCAACTTTATCGGGCCAACGGCAAATATACAATTGTCGATGCCGGTAGAAACCAGTTTACAGACCTTTCTTTAACGACAGTACTATTTCAGATTCTGTCTGGAATATTGATTATTATAAAAAATTGATTCCGGCAAATTTTAAAAATTATTTGCCTATATATTATTCGTATTATGCAGGGCTTGCAGGCCGGACAGAAATTATTGCACATGGCACTACTGTAGATCCCAATTTTTATGTAAACAAACCTTAC
>CAWDCB010000018.1:0-168688 GCA_963800635.1 uncultured Chitinophagaceae bacterium | reverse complement strand
ATGCCGATGATCTTGAAAACAAAGTGAGTTTATTGTTAAGAATATTTTTTACGGAGCTTTCCGCCAGCCTGCACGATTTTTGTGAATCTGAAAAAGTAAAAATTTCAAAGGATGAAATTAACCGGCTAATGAATGTCCGGAAATACCTGGATACTAATTTACCGTCCCCAACATTTACTTCATTAACTAAGATAGCCCTGATGAGTGGCACGTCTCTGAAGACGAAATTTAAGAAAATGTATGGCTCGACTGTTTTCGAATACTTTCAACGAATGCGAATGGAAAGAGCGCGCATACTGTTACTGACTCACAAATATTCGGTAAAACAGATCGGCCGGTTACTTGGTTATTCAAACCTCAGCAATTTTACAATTGCTTTTAAAAAGGAGTTCAACCAACTTCCCCATGAGCTTTTGAAATAACTTAAATCTGTTTTTTACAGCTACTCAAATTCATACTATAGGCCAGGCGGCACATGATAAAATTTTACCTTTGTATGGTAAGCCCCGCCTTATAACCTATGAAATTCAGCACAGAAAAACGCTCTTTTAAGAAGAGTGTTTTTTATGTAATATGTGTCAGACTTTACTGTAATTAGTCGTCCCTTAATAAGCGACGTAATCCACAATTGACAAGGGTTTGGGGATAAAAAAGGTTGATAAAAGTTGCAGGAAAACTGAGATTTGTAATGAAAATCTTGCAAATTATTTTATGCTTTCAAAACCAAAACCTACCTCTCAACTGGGCTTTTACAGCACATTTGAAGAGCAGCTGAGTCGCAGTCACCCACTGTATATTTTAGCTAACCAAATCAATTGGAATATTTTTGAAGAAGCCTTTGAAAAATTGTATTCAGAAGAGGGTCGTCCGGCAAAACCTATCCGGTTGATGGTATCTTTAATCATACTCAAACACATTCGTAACATAAGTGATGAAAGTGTAGTAGAACAATGGACAGAGAATTGTTATTATCAATATTTTAGCGGAGAAAAAGTATTTGCCTGTGGAGCGCCTTGTGAGGCCAGCGACTTAGTGCATTTTAGAAACCGTATTGGAACTGAAGGAATAGAATTGATTTTTAAAGAAAGTATTCGCCTTAATGGTAAGGACGGCCAGCAGCAGGAAGCAACTACCGACACAACGGTTCAGGAAAAAAATATTACCTATCCTACTGACAATAAATTACACCGCAAGATTATCAAAAAATGTATAGCCGTTGCAGGTGAGGAAGGTATTGAACTCAGGCAAAGTTATACTCGTATTTTGAAAAAATTACTAATGGATCAGCGCTTTAGGAACCATCCTAAAAATAAGGGCAGGGCAAGAAAGGCAGATAAAAAAGTAAAGACCATTGCGGGCAGACTGGTAAGGGAATTAGAAAGAAAACTACCGCCCACCTTGCATCAGACTCTCCTTACATTATTCAAAAAAGTATTGGCACAAAAGAAAACGGACAGCAACAAAATTTATTCTTTGCATGAACCACACGTTCAATGCATCAGCAAAGGAAAAGAACATAAGAAGTATGAGTTTGGTTCCAAGATATCTATCATCACCACAAAAAACAGCGGCGTAATCATTGGGGCCATCAACATAGAAAAAAACGTACACGACAGCAAAACTTTACAACCTGCCCTGGAACAACAACAACGCTTAAGTGGAATTATCTTAAAGAATAATTTTGTTGATCGTGGATATCGTGGAGTCAAAGAAATATTGGGAACAAAGATCGTTATACCCGATGTGCCGGCTAAAAACAGAACATCATACCAAAAACAAAAACTTCGAAAAGGGTTTAAGCGAAGAGCAGCTATAGAACCAAAAATCAGTCATCTCAAACAAGACCATCGCCTGAGTCGTAACTTTTACAAAGGCATTAAAGGTGATAATAACAATGTAATGCTTGCCGCCGCAGCGATGAACTTCAAAAGAATGATGAACATCTACAAAAAGATGTTTTTTGACTTTTTTATACGCTTACTTTACATCATCCGGATTTTACTGATATCCCAAAAAATCACTTTAATCTCTAAATTTACTTTTTAAGGGCTGACTAAATAAATTTCATTTTAGGGTTAAACGATTCGTTTTTTGCTTTTCAGCCACCTCCCTGCACGCCTTTGCAAATATCCTGCACGTAATTCAGCGTTTCTAAAACAATTCCATTCTCATCTTTATATTTTTCCATTTCTACAGCGCAATTTTCACAAATTTCGGCACACACCTCACATAATTGCTGGAAAAAAGGTGAACGCTGGGCCTCAAATTTTATGCACTGGCTGCACATTTCTGCAACGTCTCTGCACGGATTTATCAAATTTAGATTTTCCCATTTTCAATGCTCCAGGCAATAAATTCTTCACACATTTTCCAACAGGTAAGGCATTTTTGCATCCAGTCAAAATGTTCCTGCTTTTGTAGCCATTTTATACCACTCATGTTATTTTAATTTTTAATAACAATTATATTTTAAGGTTATAAATTCTATTAGGATTTCTATTTTATTCTCTGCCTAAATTACTAAAAATAAATTCGCTTCAAGATTGAATAATATTATGAAACGGATTATATATTGTATAATTTATTCGTAAATCTAGCTTACTGGCAATTTCATAAAAGAGTTTAGCGATAAATAGAAGTGAAATATTTTTTCCAGGTAAAATTTAGAAGCTTATTTTAGAATATCTTTGCATTAAAATTAGCACGAGCAAGGGCTTAAAAAATGCAACAAGAATTTTTTTCGCGAAATTACACGACTAGAAAAGCAGAGGCATTCGGGTAATTGTATTTATCATTCGTGTATAAATAAGCACATTTAATAATCGCTTGCTGGTTTTGCGGGCTTATACCGGCTTCTTCAGTTTATCGATCCGCCTCCTTATTTACAATGGAGCCGGTTTGTTGGTTTTTTTGTCGGTGGTTTTTCCATCCGCATTTTTTGAAAGCGATCTGGATGAATCTTTTTTAAACTCATCGGCAATATTAACCGGGCCAATAACTTTTTTTCACCGGCAGTTGAATTATTATCCTTTAACTGGTCTTTATTAAATTCCGATTCCACAGGCACATTGCTTGGCGCCCTCATAATCTCCTGCATCTCCATTGCCCTGGTCTTCAGTAAAATCATTTCCTTCGCCTTTTTGCACAATGGCAGAAAAATTCTGGTCTGCATAAATAGGATCATTGTTAAGTTCGGCAGGTTTTTGAAATTGCGCTTTTGGATCAATGCCCAGTTTTTTATCAGCATATACTTTTTGCATAAAATATGCCCATTCAGGCATTGCCATTTCATTACCTCCATTTGTCCAGCCTTTCTTATTTGTAAAAAAGGATCATCACAACCTACCCATGCACCTGCAAGAAGCTGGGGCGTATAGCCCATAAACCATCCATCGGTATTATCATTTGTTGTTCCTGTTTTGCCACCCATATCACTGTTAATTCCATATGTGCCCCGCATAGCATGGCCGGTTCCAAAATCAACAACGCCCTGCATCATTTTATACATGGTGTAAGCATCCACTTCGCTTATTACCTGTTTTGATTCTGATTGAAAAGTCTGGATCACATTGCCATTTTTATCTTCAATGCGGGTTATAAATATGGGCTCAGTATTAAAGCCACGGTTTGGAAACATGGTATACGCTCTCAGCATTTCAAAAAGCTGAATATCTGCCGAGCCAAGTGCAATAGAAGGCACAACCGGAATATTACTTTTAATACCACAGAGATGTGCAAACTCAGCAGTTTTTTTAGGCCCAATCCGGCTCATAAGATCCCATGCAGCGGCGTTTAATGATTTTGCAAGGCAATATGCCATAGTTCCACCTCCACCGGAAATGGTTTTATTAGACAGGGTAATCGCTTTGCCGCCAATATAACTTTCGGGAGTAAGCCCGCATCAGTAATGGCAAGCGTATAAAGCAAAGGCTTAAAAGTAGAACCTACCTGCCGGTTGGTGGTTACATGGTCAAATTTAAACCATTTAAAATCAATGCCGCCCACCCATGCTTTTACTTCTCCTGTTACGGGATCCATAGCAGCAAATGCAGTCTGCATCATTTGTTTAAAATATTTTATAGAATCGATAGGTGTCATTACGGTATCTGTTTCCCGCTTTGCATTCCAGGCAAATACTTTCATTTTCACCGGCACATAAAATGATTTTCTGATATCCTCATCTTTTATCTTCGTCTTCCTTCATTGATTTCCACCGTTCACTTTCTTTCATTGCCCTGTCTAATATATCCTGCTGGTCTTTCCATACATTTTTTGATAACTGGCTGTTGAATTTTTTTTGCATAATAGCCATGTGCTTTACAACAGCTTCTTCAGCATACAACTGCATTTTGGGATCAATGGTTGTATAAATTTTTAAACCATCCCGGTACACATCATAATTTTTTCCCGTAGGATCTTTATGAGTCTTACACCATTCAATTAATTTTTTAGTTAATACAGAGCGGAAATAAGGAGCAATCCAAGATTTTCATCCAGCTTTTTATATTTTATACCGAGCGGTTTTTTCTTTAAAAGCAGCTGCTTCAGATTCTGTGAGAACATCATTGGTTACCATTCGCTCCAGCACCAGGTTTCTCCTGTCAAGAGCAGCCTGCGGATGCCTTACAGGATCATATTGGCCGGGGCCGCTAAGCATGCCCACCAACAAGGCCGCTTCATCGGTAGTTAAGTTCTGATGGTTCTTTTTGAAAATAAACCCGGGAAGCATTTCTGATTCCAAAAATATTTCCCCACGAAACCCGGTTAAGGTATAAGGAAAGGATTTCCTGTTTGGTAAAATTCTTTTCCAGCTTGAGCGCAACGATCCATTCTTTTAAGTTTATCAATAACTCTTTTGCCAAACCATCCCGATCCCTGGCCCAAGATATTTTTTGCCAATTGCTGGGTAATAGTACTGCCGCCACCTTCATGCCCAAATCCTTTAATAGCACGGCCTATGGCAATGGCATCAATGCCGGAATGTTCATAGAACCGGATATCTTCTGTTGATATCAGTGCATCAATAACATGTTTTGAAATGCTGTTAAAATCTGCAGGGCTCGGTTTTCAGTATAAATTTTACCCATTAATGTGCCATCATTTGCATAAATTTCTGAAGCAAGATTGGCCTGCGGATTTTCAAGTTCCTGCAGCGAAGGCAATTTTCCAAATAAGCCAAAGTAGGCCGATGCAAATACAAAAATTCCAAGGCAATGATACCGCCAAATACCAGTACCCACAAAATTTTTATAGAAGGCTTTAGCCTCTGCTTTTCTGCCTTGCTGCTTTTTTTATTTCGTGAATTTTGATGTTGGTTTGCATTTTCTATTTTATTACGGTAATAATTAATTTAAAATTTACCCGGATATTTTTTGTTCAGAAGCTCAATATAATTCTGCAGGTTTTTATTTTGTTTTAACAGGTCAAGGTTTGTATTTGATATAATGTAAAAAGAATATTTTTCAGCCGGAAGCCATGATATTTCCGAGGCTGCATCTTTTTTTATTCTATCCCTGTAATTTATTGCCGCATCTGCATTTTCAAATTGAGTAAAAATTAATAATGTCCGGTCTTTATCAAGAGTGTCTTTTGTAATTTCTATATTGAGTGAAGAAAACTTTTCGCGGTTATACCTTGTGAAAGCATTTTTTGCCTCACTGCTGTAAACAGGATCAACTTTATTAAGCACCATAACTACATACTGCGGTGTTAAAGGATCGAAAGTAAATGTTCCATTGCTTACAGGAGGTGGCAATCTTTTAGCGGAATCCATGACCGCTTTTCCGGGAATAATTACTGCCTCTTTTGGCTTTTGATTGTTATTATTGGTAATTACAGGATGAACTCCTTTACTGATGGTGGCATCATCATAAACTACTATCTGCGAATCTTCTTTAGCTCTTTCAATCGTAAGTGTGGATAAATAATTTTCAATAGAGCTTCTTCTTTTAATAACATCAATCATTGTTACCGCTTTCTCTTTTAAAGGCGAAGCAGGATATTGGGTAATAATTTGTTCCAGCACTTTGATCGCAGTACTGTCATCTTTTTTGCGGATATAATAAACAGATTCGATATACAATAATTGCGGGCTCCAGTAATTAACGCCATACAGGCTATCGGCCTGCTCTTTTTCTTTTATAGCTTTTTCAAAATCACCTTCAATAAATAAGTTATAAATTTCTTCATACCTCTTCGTGGCGGCCGTATCTTTTTTAGAAGGGTTCATTGATTCGGGATGTGTTGCCAATTGAGCATATTTACTTTTTTCAAATTTATGTAACAGCAGATTTTTATAATATTCGGCTTTTTGCAAATCGCCCAGTTTCCGGTAACAATAAGAAAGGTTAAGATATAATTCTCCTTTATATAAACTATCCGGAAAACGTTGTAATGAATGTTCATAAGCTTTCAACCGCAGCACCGTAATCTTCTAAGAAGGTTCTGATAATTTTTACCCAGTTGAAATAAAGAAGTAGAAACTTTTGTATTGGATACATCCATTTTTTCTTTTGTCAGCGGCACATTTGCCAGCAAGCCCGCAACTGAAATATCTAACTGAACCGGGATGGCTTCCGGATTTTTTAAAGCGATATTGGATGAATCTGCAGGCTGGTCGATATCTACATTTGTATTGAGGCCATCAGGCTGGGCCGCTGGGATCATTGCCGGGTGCATTATTGGCATTTGAAGCAATGCTACCGGAAGCAAGCACGCCGCCAGTTATCAACATTCTGGCGTTTGCCCCATGTTCTTTTAAACTCAGTAAAGCCCTGTGATTTTATGGAAGTATTATAAAAATACCAGTCACCTTTTGTATTGCCGGAATTAAAAAGATCGGGCGATGCATTTTTTGTATTAAAAAAAGCCGCAGCAGCATTTGTATAAGTTAGCATCTGCATCTTTAATACCCCTTTCTTTATTTAATTTTTTTGAAAGCTTTTTTAAAAAAGCATCCCTGTCTGCAGGCGACATAGCAGCGATGGCCTGAAGGCTGTCTTCTCTTTCAATAATATTTATTTTCTCAACAATTTCTGCAAGTGCATTTCGTCTTTTAAGTATTTCAGCAAGATTTTTAAGTGTAGTATCACCTGTTTGCAGGCTATCATAATATGCAAATGCATCTTTATATTTTTTTTGCACATAGCTTATTTCTGCCAGTTTAAGGAAAGCCCTGTTTTTAAATGAAATATTTTCCTGGTTGTAAAAAGTACTTTTCTTAAATAGAAAAACGGCTGCTGCGGTATCAGGTTTTATTAGAGCAAGTTGCGCTGCAGAAAAAAATATGATATCGCGGTAAGGCTCAAACTTATCTTTTTTTGACATATGCAAAAGCGCTGCAATGCTTCTGTCAATCTCTGCAGGATCATTGCTTTTAAGCATTTTAGCCTTATTAAGATTGGCATAAATATCCATTAAAGGATCAGTAGTATGCCTCATCGCCTTGTCATAGTATTCCGATGCATTTTTCTGTTGGTTTGTAATTTCAAAAAGCTGTGCAAGCAGGTATTCCCTTCTTGCCTTATCCTGTAGGTCGTCAACATTTGAAAGCGAATTTTCGAGGTGCACTTCAGCGCTGTCATACATTTGCTGTTTGTAAAACCAGTAAGCGCTCATTTCTTCAAGAGAAGGCTTAAGCCGTTCGGGAAAAACCGGGTCATTTTGCAATGTATTGATCAGGCCGGCAGCATCACTGTATTCATCCATTTCAATGAAAGTTCTTATTTGCCAGATCAACGCATCATTTCTGCTGGGTGGAAGTGTAAAGGCTTTATCTATAATATTCCTCTTCTCCTTGCTTGAAATGCTCATAGCGCTGTTGCCGGTATTATCATTGCTTCCTACTATAAGCTGATCATCATTTTTTTTCTTACGCGGATACAGATTATAATTTATGAATTGAAAAGTCATAGAAGCCGAATCGAATTCTTTGCGCAGGTAATAAGCTTTACCGATAAGCAGGTATAAATTATCAACCCAATCACTTCTGAGGTCATGTAATAAAATTCCTGCAGTAGCCTTATATATTACCGAATCCAGTTCCGTATTCTGGGCAGCAGTATTGGCAAGAGAATAGCCATAAAAAGGCAATAATTTTGAATAGTCATCTTTGGTGGCAATGCGGGCCCTTTCAATAACCTGGTTTAATTTATTGTTGGCATTAAAATAATAATTATAATGAGATACCGTATTTTGAACAAACCTCCTGGGAAGGGTAAATTTTTTTTTTCCTGTTTTCTCTGATTTTAGGTTTTTGTCTTAAACTTTTCAGGTTTATCTTTTTCAAGGTCAATAGTAATTTTGCCCAATTGCGCATGAACTTCCGGAAGAAGAAACAGGGAAAGCAATAATACAGACAAAGACTTTACAATCCGGGCGATCATGAATTTTACAGGTTTTACAGAAGTAATATAATGGAAATTGCTAGTGTCGTGTTAATCCATAATATGGTGTTTAGATCGTTTAGTAAGTTTAGGAGTTTAAGCGAGTCTCTAAACATACTAAACTTTTTCTAACCTTAAATCCGTCATAGTAAACTGATGGAAATTTAGTTTAAGGGAGTTATATTAACTTAACACTCTTTCCATATAAACTTCCATTTTGCAAAAATATTTTAAAAAAACGGTTTATTTTAAGCTAATATGGCAATTAATGAATATGCTGCCTTATTTTTAACAACCTAAAAAATTAATATGTCCCTGCCGGGTGGCAATACATCTTTGAAACGGCTGAGAAACCGTTACAGGCTTGTGGTTATGAATGAAGATACTTTTAATGAAGTGGTAACTTTTAAGCTGACGAGGCTAAGCGTTTATATTGCATTGAGTACGTTGTTTGTAATACTGGTAGGGCTTACAGTTGCGCTTATTATATTTACACCATTGAAACTCTATATACCCGGTTATGGCGATGCTCAAAAGACCAAAGAATATGAAATACTAAAAATGAAAGCAGATTCAATTGAGCAAATCCTTATCAAGAAACAGGAATATATTGATAATGTTGAAAAAGTGCTGAAAGGAAATGTAGTGCCGTTAGATACTACAACGCTCAAATTGAAAAATATTGAAAAAAGCAGGGATTGATTCATTGGAATTATAAATAATCACCTTGATAAATAATAACGAAAACAATACACAACTGTCACGTTATGCCGGCCTCGCAATGCAATTTTTGGTTAGCATCGGGTTAGGTGTTTTTATTGGCTTAAAAGCAGATAAGTGGCTGCATATTTCAATTCCCTTGCTTGTGTGGTTATTACCTTTGCTGGTTATAACCGGGATTATCATAAAAATTATGAAAGAAACCGCAAAAAAGAAGTGAATAAACTATGCAAAAAAAATATGCGCCTGTAATTATATTATTTGTGTTTATAAATGCGCTGGTATTTATTTTCAAATCCTTTTTGCAGCTAAATGGCTTTGAAACCGGCTTTTTACTGATCGCAAATGCTGTTTTATTCTTCCTTAGCCTTTCAGGATTTTTTATACAAATGAAAGGACTGAAATCAACCAATATCAATGCATTTATCCGGAGTGTATATTCCTCATTGCTTTTGAAAATGCTTATCATAATGATAGCTGTGCTTATTTATATTTTTATAACCAGGGGAAAAGTTAACAAGCCTTCATTGTTTACGTCAATGGGCTTGTATCTTCTTTATACATCCATAGAAGTTACGCCAGTTAATGAAAATTGCCCGCAGAAAGCCGAATGCCTAAAAAAGAATCTCCCTTACAGCAACTCAGTTCGTATTTGCCGGAAGGCTCTTTTGATGATGTAGCCGCATATCTTATTGAATTCAAAGTACACCTAACGGTAACGCGTGAACGAAGAACCGTTTTAGGTGATTATCGTAACAGCCATTCCAATAAAAATCACCGCATTAGCGTAAATGGCAACCTGAATAAATATTCTTTTATTATAACATTGCTGCATGAGCTTGGCCACCTGCGTTGCTTATGAAAAATATGGCAACCGGATTCAGCCGCATGGCAACCAGTGGAAAAGTGAATTTGGTAAAATACTGGCACGGTTTATTGCAAAAAAAATTTTTCCCGCCAGATATCGAAGCCAGGCTTATACAAAGCCTTGAAAATCCCGCAGCAAGTTCCTGTGCTGAGGATGGCCTGTTAAGAATTTTGAAAAAATATGATCCGCACAAGCCGGGCGTTTATTTTGTAGAAGAGCTTCCGCCCGATAGCCTTTTTAAAGTAAAGGGAGGCAAAATTTTTAGCAAAGGTAATAAAGTACGAAAACGTTTTTTGTGCAAAGAAATTTCAACCGGTAAGCTTTTTTTGTTTAGCCCTGTCGCGGAAGTGGAATTGGTTGAGGGGTGAGTGGATTAGGAAGTGGTGCAATGAGCAATAAGCAATGAGCAATGAGCAATAGGCAATGAGCAATGAGCAATTTTAGACTAAAACACAAAGAAATAACAACTAAGAACTAAACAATTAAGCAACTAATCACAGCTCTTTGATCATAAAGACGTCACAGCCGGTATGGCCACTATTACCAAGTGGCCCGGGAATAAATGCAAACCCGGCTTTTTGATACATCGCGATGGCATTCTTCAGTTCCGGCATCGACTCAAGGTACATTGTTTTGAAGCCTTTTTCTTTTGCTTCGTGAGTACATTTTTCCAAGAGTAATTTCCCATGCCTTTGCCCCTTGTTTTTGATGACAAATACATTTTCACCAGCTCACAGTTTTTGGGGGAAGATCTTCTGTTGGAAAAAACCCGGCTCCGCCACAAACTTCACCGTCTATTTCGACAACAAAATAGCCGGATCTTTCTTTTTGAAAGACCTCATGCAAATGATCAGTTGTTTCATCAAAATAAACGGTTCCGGGCTTTACCGCGTTAAACTCCTCCAAAGAACCGCGAATGATTGATGCCAGTTTTGCATCATCATCCGCGGTAATTTCTCGTATAATTATCTCGTCTTCCAAATTTTTAAAATGCATTTAACAGGTTATATTCAAGCCTTATCATAAAATAGGTATTGCTTAATCTTTGCACATCTCCGCCTAATTGCGCGCGATAACTAAGATCAACCCTGGCAATACTTTTAAAAATAAATTGTACCGCCGGTGCAATGTCTGTATAAGATGTTCCCTTTCCCGGAAATGCCGTGCCCAATACTTCCAGGTATAAATTTACATTGGTTTGATTATAATTTACATAAGTCGCCGGCAATAAAAGATATCCTACTGATGCACTATAATTGACGGCGTGTAGTGGCTGTCCCGGCCGCGTTACATAATTAAGATTATTAAGCCTGTATCCGTAGCTTAATGAAGCTGATACAGCGATTTTATTGACCAGCTTCGTGGCAACGGCGCCAGCCAGAATTCCGGAATTATTACCATCAAGGTCAAACTCATCATTTTTATACGAAGTTGTATAAGACTGTTCGCTAAAACCACCTTTTCCATCAGGAACGATTTTTTTACGTTTAACCGCCACTTCCTGTGGATTATTAATAATTGAAATCTTAGAGAAAGCAGCTATTCTGAAATGCTCATGTACCTCATCCTGCGAGTAGAAACGGTATTTGGCATACAAGCTCCCGCCTTCAACCTTAAACATTTTTTGATACATATTGGAACCATATCCCGCCAGGTGAACCATCCATCTTCGCCCTGCTCCCACCATCAATTCTGGCTCAATCCTGTAGCCGCTAAAGGAATTATTATAGTTCATTTTATACAATTTTGGAAAGCACCCTGAAACCAATTGCACCGGCAGCCATATTGCTGGCAGGTTCGGTATTTACATACAATTCCTGCGCATTTGTTGCTGTATAAAACAGTGCAACAAACACCACCCATATAACTCTTTTCATAAATTATATAGTTACATGATAAATTCTTGCACCCTTTGCAATTCCATTTTCAGATAGTGCTCAGCAATGCCTGTTTTGTAACAATCTTTTGTGGTAAGAGCGATGTTTTTTTTATATTCCTTCACTGGTAAATACCCTTTGTCTAATAACTTTACCGTTTTATCACCATTTAACTCCTGGTCTGCCACATGTAAGGAACATAAAATTTTTTCCCATAGTTTCCACAAGCACATCATTTTTGATTTTCATATTATCGAAATGGATGGTTGCCCAAAATCCTGCAACAAAAAATCCCGCATCTTCTACTTTGTTTTTTAGTTTGTCAAAATCAACATCGGCATTGGGCTTAAATGTTACTTCAAAAGTGGAATTCTTAATATTGGCATCTACGTTTTCTACAAAGTCAACCGACGTTAATGCCTTGTAAATAGCCTTGCTGCACATACTGCAGGTGAGCCCGCTTGCCTGTATGGAAACTTCTTTTACCTGCGCATTTGCGGTAGCTGCCAAACAATAACAGGCAAATAAAAATTATATTTTTCATCTTAATTTTTTTTGAGGTTATTGATTTACGATCGTATTGGCAGCACTCATCCAATTTGTTATAGGCGTTGTTGCTGGCTTTTACATCCTGTGTATCGTAACCTGCATTTGCAATAGCTGTTTCAATTTTTACAGGATTGCTTATCGAAGGATTATAACTCATCTCCAGCATTTTCGTTTTTACATTCCAGTTTGCGTAAGCGGCCCCGGCAGACATAGCGCTTTTTTCAATTTTCTTTTTGCACTGCCCGCAATTGCCGTAAACTTTTATGGTTTGTTTTTTTACTGAAGATTGTCCATAAGGAACATTGAAGTAAAATGGTAGTTATAATTAATAGAACAACTGATTTAATTGTTTTCATCTTTAAAATATTTTGTTGATTGAGATCGTGAAATTGTAAATAGGTAGCACAAATAGTGCTGGCAAGTAAAAAGAAGCAGTCTATATTGTAAAGATGGAATTCAGGATACATAGAAAAGCCCCGGAAGCCGGCGGGGGAGAGGTATCAGTAAAAGTTGCGCAAAGAGTTTGTAAAACGGGTTGTAGATTACTGTAATGTATGATAATTTAGAATTGCTGTAACCGGCGAATCGAATGTTTAATGCCGCAGAAGATACCTGTTGGCTATCTGTAATCTTTACAACGGTAAGTTTACTGTCACAGCATCCCTGCCTGTTTTTCATTCCGCATTTGCTACACGTATTGTTGCCGGTGTGAAATAATTCTACAGAAGAAAATTTCCCCATGCAAAAGTGAATATTAAACGCAAAGCCGCAGGAAAGGCCCAAGGTAAAAAACAGCGAATATGGAAATGAGGAATTTCTTCATCAGTGTAAAATTAATTAATATTATTTGGAAGGGAAGATTTGAAATGAAATCGGCTGTACGGATCTAATTTGCATTGTATCAATCGCGAATGGCGTTTAGATTTGTTTAGTTAGCGGAAGTTTATGATGGTTCTAAACTTAACTAAACATTTTAAACTTTATACACCTGAGATAAATCCGTCATAATGAACTTGACTAAGTATTAATTCACAAAACCCCACAGCACGCCAATTCTGAAAATAAAACCGGGAGTAGGATAATTGGGCGCTGCAAAATTATTATTTGTAAATCCAAATCCATGCGACACATCAACCGTATTTATATTTTCAATTTTTACCAGCCCGGTAAATGATTTAATCCTGAAATCAAAATAAGCATCCACCCTGGGAAGATTGCTGATAGTTACGGAATCCTGCGGAAAAAACTGGCCCATCACGGGAGAATAATTGTTGGCTTTATATGGCGTATTGTATTCAACATCGAGGCCGGTACTTAAATTAAGATTTTTGAAAAAAACTCCTTCAAATGCAAGTCGTTGCCGGGTAAAAAACAACGGAACTCTTATTGGGTTATTACCGGTAGTTTGCTGCACAATAAAATCGCTGTACAAATTAAGGTGCCCTTTCACTTTATTTTTTGTTGAAGCTACAAACTGGGTAATATTTACGAGGCCATTGAATTGATCAGTTTGATAATAATTTTTAAAGTAAGTATAATTAGTGATTGAAATATTTCTTGCCATTAAAGTAAACCTGCGGGTTATTTGCCACAGCCGATATTAACGTGATGTTTTCTTTTTTTGTGCTGAGGTTGTTGTCCAGGTTAAATGAAGAATTTCCCTCAAAAATATAAGAAGGAGAACGGTTTACATTTTGAAAAGTTACCTGTACATTTCCGAGCTTCCTGTTGAGAAACCGGGTAAGGGTGGCATAAGCATTATAATCAGCGGCGTTGAGGCCTGTGGCATAAAATTCGCCTTTTAAAAGAGCATCCCATTTCCTGTTTCTTGTTTTATTGCGGTATTCTCCATGTAAAACAACATTGTAAAAATTTTTAGTTACCGCCGGGCGGGTCAATTATCTGGATGGGAAATGTTTTTGATTGTGAAAAAATTCCTGAAAAATTTTCAAGGCGCAGCCCGGCTTCAATAAACTGCCCGGGATTTTTTGTTTCGGGAAACTGCCTTATTGCAAAATCATTTGACACAAATTTCCATTTGTCCTGCAGCCAGAAATTTAACCCTGAAGCTGGGTTAACTGTAACATTATACCATTGTTTAAATATCGCAGAATCGGCTTCTGCAAATGTACTATTGCTTAAAGTATCTCTAAACCTGTAAGTATATGAACTATAATTTAGCGTATGCTGAAAGCGAAATTTCGGATAGAATAAATATTCTGTAGTAGTATCATTGATTATAAGAGAATCTTTAATCCCGAAATCATAACTCTGCCTGAAGAATGCGGTAAAGTTGCTGTAGAAATTCCCGGTATTTACTTTTGTAGAAAATACGTTGAAGGTTTCTTCCACATCGCCGCCAAGATTAACAGGAACGGCAAATCGCTTTTTCCTGTTGGGGTCAAGAAGAAATGAATCATTTTGTATTCCGCCGTTCTCTGAAGAGTTTATTTTATTTCCCAGGAGCAATAAATAGGCAGCATATCTTTTTCTCTTTCCCTGGTAATTACTAAAAAACCTGTAATTATTGTGATTGGTATTTTGCGTTTGAAAAAAACCCGGCGATGATATCAACCGGTAATCAATACCTGCATTCCAGTTGGGCTTTATATTTTGTGTATGCAGCACATTTATTACCTGTTCCTTGCCGGAACCCAGTAAATAAGTGAGTTGTGTAAATGGCTTGGTGGTTTTAAAAAAACGTGTATTTTCAATAGAATACATATATACGTCAAATGCATGAAAACCTGCATCCCAGCCGGCTTTTAATATAGGTGAAAATAAAACGGGAAATGCTGCGGTTCCATTGTTACCCAGTGTAACATAGTATGCAGGAACCGAATAAATTCTATTGAAATCATTTATTGAAGAATCAAGAACGCTGCTCTTTAAAGAATCGAGGTAACGGAATGAAATGGTAATCGAGTCTTTGAGATCATCCCGATGTTCAAATGTAAGCGAATCACCTTTTTGCGATTGCCCGCTGCCACCAGGTATGCTGCCGGGGCGCTTTAAGACGCCGGGCAATTGAGCCTGCGCAAATTGTAGCAAATAAAAGCATACCAACTATTAAAACCAGTGAACAGATTCAGAACTTCTGCTTTTTTTATTTGTTTTGTAATGATCATGGCAATTATAACCGGGCAATTAATTCTTTAAATATCAATGTAAGTTTTGGCTCAGCATCTTTTGCGGCCTTTAAGACTTCTTCATGTGTAATGGTATTTTCTTCTTTTCTTATCCCGATATCGGTAATTACGCTCATGGCAAAAACCGGCAGGCCAAGATGCACCGCGGCGATTACTTCCTGGACAGTACTCATTCCTACAGCATCTCCGCCCAGCATGTTCAGCATTTTATATTCCGCCCTTGTTTCAAAAGTAGGGCCTGTAACTCCAACATATACCCCTTCTTTTAATTCAATATTATTTTCTTTTGCCACTTCTTTTGCTTTTGCAATAAGATATTTTTTATAAGGCTCGCTCATATCAGGAAATCTTGGCGCCAAAAGTTTCATCATTTTTACCGAGCAGGGGATTTAAAGTAAGCATGCTGATATGGTCTTTGATAATCATGAGGTCACCTACCTGGAAAGTCGTATTGAGTGCCGCCTGCAGCATTGCTTATCAATAAAGTTTCTATTCCCAGAAATTTTAAAACCCTTATCGGAAAAATAACTTCCTGTGTCGTATAGCCTTCATAATAATGAAAACGGCCGGCCATTGCAACAACCTTTTTCCCTGAAAGTTCTCCAAAAATCAGCTGGCCACTATGGCCTTCTACAGTGCTTAAAGGGAAGTTGGGAATATCCGCGTAAGAGATTTCCAATTCAATATTTATTTCCCCGGTAAAACTTCCAAGCCCGCTGCCCAGTACAATTCCTGCCGCAGGTTTGCTATTGTATCTGGATTTAATAAAATCAACAGCCTCATTAATTTTTTTCAGCATATGAATTTGAAAATGGCTTCAAAGGTAAGTGAATGGTTGAATGGTTGAATGGGCTGCGATTGTTAACAGGTTGATAAGGTGGTGGGTTGCAAACTTGAAAGTTCATAGTTCAAAGTTGAAGGTTGAAGGTTGAAGGTTGAAGGTTGAAGGTTGAAAAGTTGTGCTACTCCTGTTTAATTTTTTGAGGCTGTTTGTGTAGGGTACATTTTATTCATCACATTTATTATCATATGACAATAAACTATATTTGCAACTTAATTTTTTGAAGTGGAAACGACAACACAAATATTCGATTACACAAAGTGGAACACGGAGCTTGCTGAGCTTAGTAAACAATATCAATCAGCAAGCCCTTATCCTCATATTGTGCTGGAAAATTTTCTAAATCCCGAAGCGCTTGATGAATGTATTACAGAATTTAATAAGTTAAATGAAGCCGAAGGGTGGATTAATTATACGCACTACAATGAAAAAAAGAAGGGCCTGAATAAACTTGATGTGTTGCCTGAAGCGATCAAAGGCACGATTAATGAACTGAACTCACCTGCTTTCTTACAATTTCTAAGCACACTTACCGGGATAAAAAATTTGCAGAAAGATGATTTCCTCGAAGGCGGTGGCATACATCAGTCCACGAAAGGAGGTTATTTGAATATTCATGCAGATTTCACTGTACATCCTCATCACCGCAACTGGCAGCGGCGTGTGAATGTGCTTGTTTATCTCAACAAAAACTGGCAGGATGAATGGGGTGGTAAATTAGAATTGTGGGACAAACAAATGAAAGCATGTGAAGTAAAAGTAGCCCCGGTTTTTAACCGTTGCGTTATTTTTAATACTGATGCAGATTCTTATCATGGCCATCCCGAACCAATGACTTGCCCGGAAGGTGTTTACAGGAGATCTATCGCTTTGTATTATTATTCAATTGAAGACAAACCGTTCCGCCGCGCTACTTATTACCAGGCACGCCCGGGTGAAGGCAGCAAAAAAGTAATGGTGAAAATAGATAATGCCATGGTAGCTGCTTACACAGAAATCAAAGGGCCGCCTTGGAGCAAATGATAAAATCATCAGTAAAATATTGAAGTTTTTTTCACGAAGGAAAAAGAAATAAGTTTGTATTCAAAGTGGAAGGTTGAACGTTCAAAGTTGAAGGTTCAAAGTTGAATGTTGCAGGTCGAATTGCGAACAATGACTCATTGACTCAATGACTATTTACCACTCACTTTCTCATCTCCCTTTTTAAAAAGATAAACCCGTTTTTACGATAAAGCTCTTTTAACTCTGTATATTGTTTGTAATGTATCAATCCTGTCAACTTTTGATACAAAATAAGCCGGCTTATCAATATTTCCTGTAAGCAGCCATTGCTCATCGTATGAATTCGGGTTAACGGGCTTTTCTTTCTGTACATAAAAAAGCTGCGCATAACTGTAATATCCTAATGTATTTACATAGCAGTCTTCGCCCTGCCTTTGTATAAAAAAATCAATGGCAGCGCCCTGCGAATAGCGTTCCACCTTTGGCACAATAAGCGCGGATGCCAAAAAAATCGAGATAGCCGTACCGCCGAATAGTATCCACGCTGCATTCTGGAAATTATTTTTTATGCAAACTTCTGATCCCAATCACAACAGATACAATCATGAGTAGGCCTGCAATCCCTTCTATGCCGCTCCAATGCACATCCGCCTGCATCATTGCTTTTGCGAACGGATCCTTCACATAAGGAATAAGCTTCTTAATATTCATTGCGAGATACGGAAATGCCAGCAACAATATTGAAATAAAGCCACCAAGTATGGCTATGAAAATGCCAACATATTTTTTATAATTCATTGCTTTCGTTTCCCATTTATATATTGAATAAGCAGCCAGGAAAGTAAGCGGAAACCAGGCTAAAGAAGAATAATGGATAATGCGGGACTGAACAATTGTGAATAAGATGGTCACCACCCAAAATAAGATCTGCATCCATTTTTTAAAATCCTTATCGAACCTGCCCGTATAACTTGTTTTAAAAAAAGAAGGAATGGCAAGTAGCGAAGCGGGGAAGCAACCGATGAGCAGCACAACATAATGATAGCCCAAAAATCCTTTCTGGCCTGCATCGTGTGTAGTAAAAAGGCGGTATTGGTATTTTAAAAATTCAATGATGAACCAGGGGCCATTTTTAATGGTTTCATAGCCATACCAGGTAGAAGTTACTACTGCGGCAATGATCAGAAATAAAATCGCATGCCACCAGTTAAAATAAAATCTAAAGCGATTATAAATAAAATAAACACCCAGTGATAGTAAGAAGACCATCAGGGAAACCTGGCCTTTCGTTAATATGGCAAGCCCCATAAAGATACCAGACCATACAACATAATAAAAGGGATTTTTTTTGAGGCCTTCTTTATCAAACCCGTTTCTTGCCCAATGATATAAAATGAAATTGAAGAGGGATAAAAAGGTGAAAAGATTGAACCAGGGATCGATAATACCTGATTTAAAATACATGTTTGGGAATAGAGAACCGCCAAAAGCCAGTGCCCAAAGCACGCCGAATTTTTTATCATAAATCTTGCTGCCGCAAACAAAAACGACTATCAAAGTAATGATTCCGCATACTGCATTTGGGAAACGCGCCGCAAATTCATTGATGCCGAATATTTTCATTGCCGTGCTTTGCATCCAAAAAAACATCGGTGGCTTTTCCCAGAAAGGCTTGAAATTTATATACACCCTGCTGTAATCATTCATCTTGATCATTTCACGGGAGCACTCGGCAAAATTTACTTCATCCCAGTCGAACAAATGCACTCTTCCGAGAAAAGGAATAAAGAAAAGGGCTGCAAGAAAAACAATTGATAATAATAATTTGAGTTTTGCTTAAGTGCATTGTGCTGATGGATGTTTTTGAATTGCGATGTAAAAATATTTTTTCATTGCAGGCTTTCTTTTGTATTATTCATTTTTAATTTTTCATTGGCTCATACATCTTTCTTTTCATCAGCCCCCATTTGCAAAAACGGTGCACGAAAGAAACTTTTAGTACCCCCAGCCCATAAGTAATACTTCGTTGCAAGTTAATGCTGGAAGCTTCTTCAAAATATCGTGTCGGGCAGGTGATCTCGGCAATTTCATAGCCGAGATAAATAATCTGCGACAGCATCTGGTTATCAAAAACAAAATCTTCGGAATTGAGCTCGTAATTAATGCGCTCCAATACTTCACGGGAAAATGCACGATAGCCGGTATGGTACTCTGCAACCTTTTGATTAAGCATTACATTTTCAAAAAAAGTGAGTGCGCGGTTAGCGATATATTTATACAATGGCATTCCGCCATGCAATGCTCCTTTGCCCAATGTACGCGAGCCTAGTACAACCTGGTAAACATTGTTGGCAATAAGATATGCCATTGACGGAATCAGCTTTGGCGTATATTGGTAATCAGGATGCAGCATGATGATGATATCTCCGCCAATTTCCAACGCTTTATTGTAACATGTTTTTTGATTGCCACCATAGCCCCGGTTTTTGTCATGCTTAATGATATGGGAGATGCCAAGCCCGTGTGCAATTTCAATTGTTTCGTCGCTGCTGTTATCATCGACCAGTATCACTTCATCCACGATTTCAAAAGGGATTTCCTGGTAGGTTTTTTTAAGCGTTAACGCTGCGTTATAAGCAGGCAAAACAACTACTATTTTTTTATTATTGATCATACCAGTTTCCTTGTCAATATTTTTATTTTGCCGGTGTAATATTTGAAGGTTTTCATAGTATCTTTAAGAATCTTTTTTGTAATTATTTCATAAACGGGGGCATTTTCAAAGTTGTGCAAATGTATGCAACAAGACAGGTACCTCAAAAATGTATGCGAAACATTATTCAGGAAATGAGGTTTGATTTATTGTAAGATAACTCCTCAGATTAACAAGGCAAGAACAATAAATTTTAATAACATAAATAACTAAAATGGATCCATTAGAAAGTGAAAACCTTACCGGTGTTAATCGCGAAGGAGTGCGTCCCAACTCGCCGCTAAAATACCTTGCAGCTACTTCTATTATTGGCGATAAAGTTTATAACGAGCAAGACGAACATATGGGTAAAATCGCAGACATTATGATCGATATTACGGCAGGGAAAATCGCATACGTGGTAATTGAATTTGGAGGTTTTCTTACAATAGGAGAAAAATATTTTGCCATACCTTTTCGCCTGCTCCGGGTTGATCCGGTAAAAAAAGCTCTCATATTTAATCAGTCAAGGGAAGTCCTTGAAAAAGCTCCTGGATTTGATATGAACCATTGGCCGGGGACAAATTTGCATGGAGAGGAAACTTATTGGGATTTTTTTTGAAGGATTTTGCAATAAGATCTGCTGAAAAATCACAATTCTACGTGGCGTCTTGTGTCTTTTTATAATTTTTGGCATCCTTACTTATTTCATCTTCTATTCATTTATCAGGAAGTGAAAAGCGGTTATATTCCACCTGTGCGTAACTGCATTTTAGATATTGCATTACCTTACAAAATAATAGAGGTTTTACCAATTAGACTTTATCTTCGCTCAAAACATGTAACATGAATTTACACGAATACCAGGCAAAAGAATTATTAAAAAAATATAACGTTCCTATCCAGGAAGGCATCGCCTGCAGCACAGTCGCAGAAGCTGAAGAGGCGTATCGTTATATTAACAGCGAATATGGAAGCAGGTTTGCAGTTATCAAAGCGCAGATCCATGCCGGCGGCAGGGGTAAAGGAACTATTAAGGGAACCAATCAACGGGGAGTTGCGATTGCTAAGAATGCTGAAGACGTGAAAACCATTGCTCATAATATTCTGGGTGGTACATTGGTAACTCTTCAAACAGGAGAGGCCGGAAAATTGGTAAATAAAATATTGGTAGCGCAGGATGTATATTACGACGGCCCTGAAAAAGTAAAAGAAATTTATTTATCTATTTTACTTGACCGCTCAAAAGGGAAAAATGTAATTATGTACAGTACGGAGGGCGGAATGAATATTGAAGATGTCGCTCACGATACGCCGGAAAAAATCTTCAAAGAATGGATTCATCCCGGCGGAGGACTTCCGGGATTCCAGGCAAGGAAAATCGGGTTTAATCTCGGCCTTAAAGCCGATGCGTTTAAAAACTGTGTAAAATTTGTCACCAATTTATACAATGCATATGTAGGGCTCGATTGCAGCATGCTGGAAATAAATCCCCTGTTTAAAACAAGTGACAATAAAATAATCGCAGTTGACTGTAAGATGAATATTGATGATAATGCGTTAATGCGCCATCCGGACATTGCTGTTCTACGTGATATTTCTGAAGAAGATCCAACGGAAGTTGAAGCGGCGAAATTTAATCTCAATTTTGTAAAGCTCGATGGAAATGTAGGTTGTATGGTAAACGGGGCCGGGCTTGCCATGGCAACAATGGATATGATAAAACTAAGTGGTGGCGAACCCGCTAACTTCCTCGATGTTGGCGGCACAGCGAATGCACAAACAGTCGAAGCGGGTTTTAGAATAATTTTAAAAGATCCAAAAGTAAAAGCAATTCTTATAAATATTTTTGGAGGTATTGTTCGCTGTGATCGCGTAGCACAGGGTGTTATAGATGCTTACCAGTCTATTGGAAATATCGAGATACCTATAATTGTGCGCCTCCAGGGAACTAACGCAGAAGTGGCGAAAGACCTCATTGATAAAAGCGGGCTGAAAGTAGAGTCTGCTATTTTACTAAGCGAAGCTGCTGACCTTGTAAATAAAGCGGTAGCATAAATACAATCACTACTTTTAATTATTTTGCAAATAGATAAGCCGGCAAAAGCCGGCTTATCTCAGTTTTCGAAAGGTGTTGCAGTTTGTACTACTTAGGAAGCAGTACTTTATTAATTACATGGATAACGCCATTGCTTTGATTAACATCTTTAATAGTTATCTCTGCTATTCCGCCCTTTTCATCTTTAACCCAAAGTTTCCCGCCTTTGTTCATAACCCATAATTTACCGCCTGCTACGGTAGTTAATTGAGCAGTTCCATTACCATCTTTTATCATTTTAATTAACTCTGCGGAACCTAAATTGCCGGATACAACATGATAAGTCAATATACCTGTAAGCATTGATTTGTTTTCAGGCTTAAGCAAATTATCTACCGTTCCTTTCGGCAACATGTTGAACGCTTCATTTGTTGGGGCAAACACGGTAAAAGGGCCGGCGCCTGACAAGGTTTCAACAAGGCCTGCAGCTTTTACTGCTGCAACAAGTGTAGTATGGTCTTTTGAGTTTACCGCATTTTCGATAATGTTTTTATTTGGATACATTTCTGCACCACCTACCATAGTAGTTTTATCCATCTTTGGTTGTGCAATTGTTGCAGATGAAATAAAAGCGGAAAGAATAACCAACGCGAGAAATTTAATACTTTTCATTTTAAATTATTTGTTTGTGATTTAATAATAGCATTTACGCATTATGAAGAGTGGTGGATTTAAATTTATAAAAATTTGCCACACTAACGGCTAAGTGTAATCGCAGATCTTACCGGCAATCCTACGGGGAATGGCAGAAAGGTGGAAAATATAACTGGTATTAAATTTTGGAGATCACAAACATTTGATCCATGGTGGGGGTGGGGTTGCCTCCTGTTTTTTCGAGGGTAATAGCAAAGGCTTCGGCGTGGCCGAATGATTTCATTTTTTGGATATGATAAATTCCTTTTTCTGTAGATATCATGCCTGCATCGATTGGCTTACCATCCACGATTGCCCAAAGCTGGTATTGTTTTCCTGCCGGAGTACCAGGTAAATTCGATGGATCTACGTACACATCACCGGTATTTTTCATCCAGTATATTTTTGCAAGGGCATCAGGTGCATGTGGCGTTCCTTTTAAAACAACAGGCTGCGAATTTTTGTCTGACATCACATTAATGTCAGTTTTCATGGCAAGGTTCGCCTGGTTTTGCTCAGCAATTTTTTGCTCGGCAGCTTGTAACTCAGTACTTGCCGACTGGTACTTACTGTAATATGAATAGGCAAGAGCAATGCTGCCAATCAAAAGGATAATGATTGCAGCGGCGGCTAATTTAAAGAACGGCGGCATTTGGTAGATCCCGGGCAGTGTCGTGGCATTGTTGTTCGAAGCAACAGGTAGATATTTTTTTTGTCGTCCTCTGAATATTTGTGCGAGTATTTTATCTTTTATTGACGGCGGAGGCTCTATTGCCTGAGCCTGGGCATATGATTCCAAAGACAGTTCTATAGCGTCAACTTCATCCTTTATTTCGGGATACTGGCTTATCCATTCTTTTACCTGTATCGTTTCTTCCGGCGAAGTTAGCCCCAATGCATACAGCTCAAGTAAACCAGATAATATGATGTCGTTTTTATTCAATTTATTTATTCAGAATTTTTCTTAATTCCATAATTGCTGTTCTCATTCTTGTTTTCACGGTCCCTAAGGGAATGGCCAACTTTTTCGAAATTTCATCCTGCGTGAAACCTTCGAAATAAGCCAGGTCAATAATTTGTTTTTGATCGTCTTTTAGAAGGGTTAAATGCTTTCTGATTCCCAGTGCATCAAAGCTTTCGGTGGTATTGGTGTTGCTGCTAAGGTTACCTACGGAGTTCTCTGAATTTTGGATTTTTGACTGTTTTTTATACCGTTTGCTTCTTACAATATCTATTGTTAAATTTCTCGTGATATTCAACATCCATGTAAAAAGACGGCCTTTGAGGCTATCATAATTTGAAAAGTTATTCCATATTTTAACAAATGCTTCCTGCAATACATCTTCAGCCAGTTCACGGTCTTCAAGCATTTTGTAAATAATGCCATACAGTGCGCCGGAATAATTATCATACAAATACGAAAATGCCGACTGATCCCGTTTTTCAAAAGGCTTACAAGTTCTTCTTCACTATATTTTTTTATATCGGGCAAAAATATTCTATGAGTTAAATGAAAAATCCTGTCTACAGAGAAAATTAAAGATATGGTTTTTTGCTTAGGTGCCAGGCCACTACAACAATTTTCATCACATACAACAATTTTCAAACACAATTTTAAATAAGTGGCCAGACACCTTTACTTTTTTGCTTAGGTGTCAGGCCACTACAACAATTTTCAAATCACAATTTTAAAATAAGTGGCCAGACACCTTTACTTTTTTGCTTAGGTGTCAGGCCACTACAACAATTTTCAAATCACAAGTTTAAAATAAGTGGCCAGACACCTTTACTTTTCAAAATAAGCAACGCTTCCTCCAACCCAGTCTTTATCCATATTATAGCGCACCCCTATCATCTTCCCTTTGCTGATTCGTGCAAGGTTAGTGACCGCTACCGGCCTTTGCATTCCGTCTTTCCAGAAATAAAAAATTCTTATCTCGGCTTTTGCAGGCACATTAGGAGTTTTTATTACGTCGGCATATTTTACTTTTCGTTGTAATATCCAGTTTTCGGGATCTTTCACTGCATCTATATCGTCTTTGGTGACATCAATAATTACGCCCTGGCCTGCAAATGAAAACAATGGTTTCAAAACAAAATTTTCAAGGTCACCTGGAAGTTGCTTTACTTCATTTAGAAAAAAAGTTTCCGGTACATACGGATGGTTGATGAAAGGCAAAGTAAACTTGCTTATCCTGTAAAACCAATTGGGATGCGGCACCCATTCTACGTCAAAAGGCTGGGTGATGTCAACAACATTACCAAGGGTAGTTTTAGCCTGGCTAAGCTCATCAAATATGATGCGGTTATAAATCCTTTTTATTTCAATTTTTTCTCCGTCTTTCCTGTAAAATAATTTTTTTCCTTCCTGTTCAAGTTCGGTAAGGCATACAATAGGAATGTGCAGATAGTCCTGGGTGCAATAAAAGTCTATTCTTGTTTTTTGTTCATGCGGTTTTATTTCAAGCAATACTACATTTTCAACCTTATGTTCTCCTAAGATAATTTCCTTTAAAAACTGCACGTAGGTGTCATCGTTATATCCATTGAGATAGTGGTCAAAATTTTCGGGAATTTCAAAATGCCTTTTAATTACCTGCGGATAGTAAACCTGGAAAGCAAACAATGAAGGAAAGCCCTGCATCTCTATCAGTTGAGGTTCCAGCACACCATTTTCATTTTCACAAATTCCAAAATCAAATGCTATAAAATTAGTGTGGTTATTTTCTCCGGGTACTTTCTCTGCTTGCGGGATTGCACGGTCTGTAAGTTTTTTAAATCCCGGATCAGTGATAAAGTCAACAATAGTCTCACAGGCCTTTAGCATTTTTTCTGTAAAATCTTTTGGAACAAATAGGGGTGTTTCTGCTATACGAAATACAATGTCGCCCGGATGTTTGCTATCAAGATCTTTTAAAAATTCTTCGTATTTCTGTTGGGTAAAGTTTTGATTGAATTGCTCCCTTAATTCTGGTATCATGGCACATTATTTTGCTGTAAAGAAAAAAATGAAAGATATGAAAATTACAAATGTGCCTAAAATTGGTGGCATGAAAATCTAACCGTAGCTGGAATGGAGTAATTTAAACGGCCACAGAATACATGCTGTTCAGCGCAATATTTAAAAAATTGGGAAGTATATGAGCATAGGTCCAAAGAATTTTGTCAGGATCGTTTAACTGTTCGATCATTGATTCCCATTTTTTCAACCCATGACTTTTGATAACTGTTTCCTTTTTTGCGTCTGTTTGCAAATACATGCTCATCCCTATAGGATCAGCTTCAGGATGGAATTGTGTTCCTATAAAATAGTCATTGAACCTCATTGCCATAATGGCCCTTTCATAATTTCGATGCGGCCTGTCTTTTTCAATACATAATATTTTTGCACCTTTATACAACACGTTCATCTGCGGCTCAATTACCTGGTAGTCACGGCTGTCAACAGCATAAAACGGATCCGGCATAGCGTCAAATACAGGTTCATTATCAGCATCCTTCAACATGTGAACCGGAAATACCCCAAAGGAGGTTGACTTTCTTTGACACACATTCGCAAGCTTCCAATAGCGGCAAACAAGTTGGAAAGAATGACAAATAAAAAAAACAAATTTTTTTTGTAAATGAGTGTCGTCCTCATTCCATTTTTCAACTTTATTAAGCCATTCGAAATAACTCTTTTCCCACTCACTATCTTCACTATCAAGCGGGCTGCCCGGCCCACCGGAGCTTAAATAAATATCGTAGCTAAGGTCAGGTGCGACATTGTTTATCCGAACTTCAAATTCATCGAGCTCAATGGTAAGGTTATTGATTTCGCCAAACTTGCGAATAATATCGCGTAAACCCCTCATTCCCTGGTTTTCTGCACCATTATATAAATCTAAAATGGCTATGCGTACGGTTTGCTTTTCATTCCAATTCATTTTGCAAAGATAAATGTATTTAAAGAATGAGATAACCCGCGGGCAGAAAAATTTGCTAGTTGATTGCTACGTAAAGCCATAATTCCTGATGCGCTACCTGGAATGAGGATGGCTTAGGCTCTTTGATAAAACTGTTTTGTTTCGAAAATAATTATTTAAGCAATTAATTTCTTAAAATGCAAGCTCATTTTCGGCGTTGCTATTACAAGACAAATATGTCATATTACTTGCCGTCTTTTATTCTATATGCTTGCTAAATATGCCTGCTCGAAATATATTTCTTTGCCGGCTTTCTGATCAATAAAAAAATTGCTCCTGCACTATTTTGCCATCTTTCACTTCATATACGCAAATCTCATCTAAAACCTGCCTCCCCATACCCTTCATTGTAGCATCGAGAGACATGGCAATACTGAAACGGTTACCACCCACAATGGCGTCCGAACAACTGCCGCCATGCCGTTCTTCAATCATTGAGGCAAACTGCTTTCCCTTTTGTGCCACTGCCTCTTTACCTTTTGTGTAATGTGGTGCCCATGTTTCCTTCCGGCTCAATGCAAACGATGTCGTCTGCATACAATTCTGACTGCGCCTCAAAAATTTGTCCGTGCCGCAGATAATCGACTAATTTGTTAGCTACTTCCTGAGTTGTCATTTTTTAGATTTTAGTATTAATAATGTTTTAACTTATTCTATGACGATCGCCATTTTGAAATCAGGACAAGTTGTAAGCCTTTATTTTAAATTAAAGAACTCATTCGCTTTTAAGTAATTGTCGGGCCTACATCAAGGCTATGTTTGAAACTCATGTAATCAATGCGGAAATGGGCCTGGCCGGGGAAGATATCCTGCAAAATCCTAAATATTTAGCTGGCGATTTACCCATACCTTTATTGAAAGGATGCAGCTCTCATGAGAAAGTTCTTTACACCGGCGCTGGTTACATTTGTTATGATTATTGGTATATTGGGCATTACGAATCCTGGCTTCAGGCAACCCTATAAGCTATTCGATGACGTGGAGGGCAAGCTTACTCATAATTACTTTATTTTTTCTTTTTACGAGCAACATAGTGGTTATACGCTTACCTCAAATGGGAAATACCGTGTTTACCGGCGATATATTGGCATTGCGCTGAATTATATTGAAATTAGTCCAGCCCTGGAAGAGCAAGAGTAGTTGGCATGCCTGGATAAAAGTTCCGCTGTAGATTATTTGCTACCTGTTTGAAGGCTGTCATCAGGGGTTGAGTGTATCAATTTTCTTTTGAATCACCCGCTTATCGGTTTGAGTCTTTGCGAGGATAAACGCTTTTTGAAAACTTTGACTTGCTTTGAAATTATCTACGTCTTTATAAAGTTCTCCGAGCAAGGCGTAATAATATTGATTGCCCTCTAAATTTAGTTGTAATGCTTCGGCAATTGCCTCTTGCTTTCCATTAGCTTTTGAAAGCGCATAAGTTCTGTTGAGTGCTGCTATCGGGGAATATTCGATCTGTAACAAATAGTTGTAAAGTTGTAAAATATTTTCCCACTTTTCCTTTGTATCATCTTTCATAGTGTGCCACCACGCAATACTGGCCTCTACATGATATTTTGACATTTCATTTCCCTGTGATGCCTGGTGAAGAAAATATGCTCCTTTTGTCACCAGTTCGTAGTTCCATAATGTTTCGTCCTGGTCATGGTATAAAATAATTTCTCCATTTTCATTTTTTCTTGCTGCAAATCGTGAAGAATGAAAACACATCAGAGAAAATAAGGCATTTACAACCGGCAGATTTGTTTTTTCATTTTCAATAAGCAAATAAGTTAATCGCATTGCCTCCAGGCAAAGGTCTTCACGCAATACATTGTCCCGGCTCTCGGAATAATAGCCTTCATTGAAGAGTAAGTACAGGGTTGTGAGGACTGTTTCTAACCGGTTATGTATTTCCGGTTCGCAGGGAAATTCAATTGGTACTTTTCCGAACCTTAATTTTTCCCTGGCCCTGAAAAGCCGTTTATTGATGGTTTCTTTATTGGTTAAAAAAGCATTTGCAATTTCTTCAATACCAAATCCGCAAAGGATACGAAGCGCCAAGCCTATTTGTGCTTCGAGTTGAAATTGACGGATGGCAAATTGCAAATAACATTTGTAATTGGCTATCAGTAATATTTTTGTCAGATAGATCAATTTCAGTTTCCTGGTTTTGAGATGAAGAGAGTTTTATCTGGGAGGCAATTTTTTTTATAAACAGATGGTCGCGGTTAAAATAATTTTTGGCTTTGTTTTTTGCTACAGTATAAAGCCAGGCTGTAGGATTTTCAGGAATGCCTTTAAACGTCCATGTTTCAAGTGCTGATAAAAAAGTTTCAGCTGCAATGTCTTCTGCAATTTCAATATGTTCAATGCCGAAATGTTTACAGAGCACAGCTGTTATTTTTCTAAATTCTGTTCTGAATAAATGTGGTATTAATTCCTGTTGCTCATAAATAAAAACTCTTTACAACTTTATACGGCATGGCTGTGGCGCCGCGATAACATTTATTGTTCTCAATGAATGCCATCGCCCTTGGCAATTTTTCGCACTTCAACACTATTGCCTTCTCCCTGTAAAACCGGGCAGCCTTTCGCAAATTCAACTGCTTCATCCACCGAATCTGCCTTAACAATAATGTATCCCCCAATAGTTTCTTTTATTTCACCGAAGGGCCCGTTAGTAACAATGTTATTATTGTTATGATGTCTTACCACCCTGCTATCTTCAAAAGGCAAGCCGTTACCGCCGCTGAATTTGTTTTGGGCAGCAATACCACCTATCCAATCCATTGTTTGTTTCATCCAAATTTGGATTTGTTCCGGCGAAGCCACTTTGTGACCATCTTCATGCCTGAAAATCAACATAAACTCGTTCATTTTTAAAGTTTTAATTGTTATTAATAATATCATAACAAATGAGATGGCATGAATTGGACATCACTGACAAATATTTTTTCAGGAATTATAGGCTGTAAAAATACTTGATCACATTCATGTCTTTCCAAAGTAGAACTTCAACTTGCGTTTGCATTGGAATAGCTATTAAGTGTGGGTGTTGCTTAGCCCTGTGTTACATTTTTTTATAATTATAATTACACGAAATTATAAAGGCATATTACGTTTAACTTGATACCGGTGTTATGTTAAGCATGAATTGCCGGCGTTCGATAGTTGAGTTCACAATGTACCGGTGACAAAGCGTAGCCTTATAATTAACAGGATACTAGTGTCATGTTAATCGTGAATTGTCGGTGGTTAATAGCTGGAGATCATAGCGCACCTGTGACAATCACGTTCAAAGCGCAGGCTTATCACTAACATAAAACTAGCCAAATCATTTTTTTATCTTTCTGCGTAATAACGGCATTTATTGTGAATTTCTCCCGTTATTTAATTTTCTTTTCGAAACATACGCTGTTTTCAATTCCAGCATATTGTCCATAGTTTGGAATGACATTATATCCATTCTTTTTATACAATTCAATTGCTTCTGGTTGCCTTTTCCCGGTCTCTAAAATACATTTATCGAATGATAGTTCATTTGCCCATATTTCCAATTCTTCCAGGATTTTGGTAGCAATTCCTTTTCCCCTGCTTCCAGGCAAGGTGTACATTCGTTTAATTTCTACGCTGCGCGGCGCGAATTCTTTCATGGCGCCGCAACCAACAGGCTGGTCATTTTCATAGGCAACGACTGCGTTTTTAATTTTGTCAATTTTATTAAATTGGTTATAAAAAGAATGATCGGTTCCGTCTCTTTCTTTTAAATCAGCGTCAAGGAATTTCACGAGATCAATAAAATCCCTATGGTCTGAGTCGGTCCTTTTTATTTTAATCATTGGGAAATTTTTTACCGGCTATAAGGTTGCACTGGGGAAAACAACCAATATTCGATTCATCTCAACAAATTTTTGGCCAACCTACAGGCATCTCAATAATATTTAAATATCATTGCAATTATTGCATAGATTATTGTAAGAACAAAAATTCCTTTGGCAGTTTTATCACGGTGGCCATTAATATATACTGTAAATAAGAATGGCATTGGCCATTAAGGAAACACTAATGAAAACGGAAATTAAATTGGGATTTTGTTTCAGGAAATCCAGCATTTCTGAAAGTGAATACTCGTGAAATTTATAGAACTTGAAAAGCAAGAAACCGATTACCGGCGCAACGAGGCCAAGCACCATTCCAAAAATAAAGTTGTCTTTCTTAAATATCATAACCTCAATATTATAATATATCCCACGTTTTTTCCAGCTCTTTTTTTAACTTATAATTGGTAAGGTCAAACTGAACGGGAACCACGCTTATATAATTATTTTGTAATGCCCATACATCCGTGTCCTCGCCTTTATCAAAATTTTTAAACTCCCCGGTAAGCCAATAATATTTTTTTCCATGCGGATCGATACGCTCATCAAAATCTTCATCATACTTCGCATAGGCCTGCTTGCATACTTTAACTCCTTTCATTTCTTCCAGTGGTACCGAGGGAATATTCACATTCAGCAAAAGATGTTTGTCCATTTTTGTTTGAAGCAGGCTTTTTACTATTTTATGCACATAAAATTTAGCAGCAGTAAAATCGGCCTCAAACCTGTAATCAAGCAATGAAAAACCTATAGAAGGAATACTTTCAATAGAAGCTTCCATAGCAGCACTCATGGTTCCGGAATAAATTACGTTTATAGAATGATTGGCGCCATGGTTAATACCGCTGAGGCAAATATCGGGCTTGCGATGCAACACCTTATCAACGGCAAGCTTTACGCAATCAACCGGTGTGCCGCTGGTTTGCCATGCTTCCACGCCTTCAAACATATCTTCCACTTTATTTAGCCGTAGCGGAACACCAATTGTAATAGCATGGCCCATACCACTTTGGGGTTTATCAGGCGCCACCACTACTACTTTGCCCAGTTCCTTTACTGCCTCTATCAAATTGCGTATACCCGGCGCCGTTATACCATCATCATTTGTTATAAGAATAATCGGTTTTTCTATATCTTCTTCTGTCATTAAATTTATTATTACACTATGTTCACTGCTAACTAACCCGCAGCTTCGGCACTAAACTCTCTAAACTTCTAAACCACTAAACTCTCCTAAACTTCTATCAAACCACCTGAACCAGGGCCTTGCTACTGCTTCTCTAAACGGCCAGGGCATGGCAATTAGTATTAGCAACAAGGCTTATTCCGAAAAAAATAAGGCTTCTTTTAAATTTCCACGGTGATGTAAATGCTTTCTTTACCACGACCCTTCCTATATGAACTAATATCCATGCAAGTATCATCAGTAATTCATGCTCCATTGTAAAAAAACGAAGATTGGCATCTTTCATATTATCGCCAAGATGTTTCAACCGGTCGAACCAGGCGCCGCTAAAATAAAGTGCGAGGCCTGCGAGCAACTGCAAATCCATCGTAAGCATAAATAAAAAATTGCTGCGGCTATCAGATACGGAAAATACCCTGTTGCCAATTAATCCACTAATCGCAGTGAGTACCGTCCATACCCAAATAATAAAATAAACCAGCGCAATAAATTATGTATTACAAGAAGTACCTGCATATGTGAAAATTTTTGTAAAAATAGTGCAATCGTTGAAGGTTGAAGGTTCAAAGTTCAAGGCCACGGTCTTCAAACCTTCAACCTTCAACTTTGAACCTTTAATTTAATTATACCTCTCCCATAAAAGCTTCGATAACCTCCTGGTAAGTTGCCAGGCCTCATTAGTTATTATCCCAGCTTTGGTCCTTGTTGTTATTGGTACAGATACAAAAAATATAGCGGCAATGCTTACCGTTTACAAAAAGCACTTCGTTCCTGCTTTCATCGACCGCACCACTTTTGCTGGCAACAAAAACATCGGAGGGAATTTGTGAAATCGCAACTTCATCCCAATAGTTCCTTCCCAATAAACGTAAAATCCAGGCGCTTGCATTTTTGATTGATTACTTCTCCTTTTACAATTTTTTCCATAAGTGTCGCCATTTCATATGGAGAAGTCTGGCCCCATCCATATTGCGTTCTGTTGGCTTCGCGCCCGGTGTCCTGCTGTTGACCCTTGTAACTTTCATGCCAAGGCTGTCCAGCAGCTCATTGATGCGCGTTCCTGTACCGGCAAGGCTTTGTAGCCAAAGGCTTGCCGTATTGTCGCTCATCGTAAGCATGAGCATCATTACTTTGCTCATTTCAATCTTCTCATTATTTTTAAATGAGCCAAGGATATCGACACCTTCATACAGCAATGAATCTTTATAAATCAATTCCTGGTGGTATTGCAATTCGCCTTTTTGAATTTTATCCATCAGGCCAATTACAATAGGGATTTTAACCATGCTTGCGGTAGGAAAAACAGAGTCTGCATGTATGGCAACTATTTTATTTTTTTTAAGGTCATGCACATAAACACCTGCATCTCCATGAAAGCCTTTCAGCAATTCAATGATTTGCTTTTCCAGTTTTTTATCGGTCTTTTGTGCCGATGAATTAATCGCTGTACATACAACAGTAAAAAATAAAACCATGTATGGCGCTATCTTATTCATGCCAATAAAAGTATTGATTTTTATGATGGCAATTTAATTTGTTAGCGTCATTCTTAGACGAGAGAAATCTTACCACATAGTAACATAGAAACATAGGAACACATAGAAAACACCTATGTGAAACTATGATCCTATGCTTCTATGTGGTGAAGGATGGAAAACTTATTTTTAGAATTTGTGATCAGGTTTCACCAATTCGGGATATTCTTTTTGAAAATGCCTGATTTCCGGGATGGATACATTTTGAACATACCCACCATCAGGATTGTGGGCAATATAATCCTGGTGATAATCTTCAGCCACCCAGAATTTAGTCAGTGGCATTACCTGTGCGGCAATGGGAGCATTATATTTGCCGGATGCGGTCATTTGTTTAATATAATCTTCAATTTGTTTTTTTTCCGCTTCATTATTGTAGAATGCAATAGAGCGATATTGGGTTCCCAGATCAGGCCCCTGGCCATTTACCTGCGTAGGATCCTGGCCGGCAAAATAAACCTTTAATAAAGTGGCATAAGAAATCACTGCCGGGTCATAATAGACCATAACAGTTTCAGCATGGCCGGTATTGCCGGTTTCAACGGATTCATAAGTGGGATTTGGGGTAGTGCCGCCGGCATATCCAGATACTGCCTCTGCAACACCTTTTACGCTTTCAAATAAAGCTTCTTCATGCCAGAAACATCCCGCAGCAAATGTTGCCTTACTATATTTTGAAAGGTCTTTCGTGGCAACGGTTTTTGTAGGTTTACTTTGCGATTTTTGCGCACAGGAAGTAAAACCTATCATTAATGCAAATGTTATAAAAATAGAAAATAAAAATTTCATATTATATGCTTTCGCAAATTTACGGTTAAAAGATAACGACAGATGTTAAAGGAAAGTGAGAAAGATTCATCTTTTACTTCGTTGCCTGTAAAAAATAATATATTTATATCTTACATTTGCGTTTTTAATGCCCCATAGTATAACGGTAGTACGACAGATTCTGATTCTGTTTGTCTTGGTTCGAATCCAGGTCGGGGTAACTAAATTGGACAACTCGAAATTTTCTTCGTTTTGTCCATTTTTATTTTCGCTGAAAGCCTTGTCCAGACTGTATATCAGCGATACAGCCTCATTGATGCGAGCGGTTCGATAATGCATTCCGTCAAAAACGAGTTTTTCGGGAAATATCGAACCAATTATTTCTCTCTTAGTTTTATTATTTGCCTTTTCATAGAGTGTATCAAGGCTTGAAAGTGTGGCTACAGCCGTATCCAATAAAGGTTCTATGTTGTGCTTTCTTTCGATAGTTCCATTAACTTCGATTCGAGGGCAGTAATTTTCTTTTCATAGTCGGTTTTTATTAACCGGTATTCCGACGGCTCAATATCTCCAGATAAAATTAATTTACGGGCATTTACAAGCTCATTATTGGCTTTTTCCAGTGCAGCCTTAATTAGCTTTACATCTTCTCTTTGCGCTTTTGTTTTGGTTCTTATATTGATCCTGCAGCACTACCTTGTAAACTTCAGTCATCCCCGGTCTTGGTATAAGCTTTTTTAATTCTTTTGAAAATAATTCATTGGCCTTTTCAGATTTGAATCTTGCCCCGCATGATGAAGTACAATGATAGTGGAATGATAAAACATATATAGCTAAAATGGACCGGCGTTTTGAAGACTTTGAAAGCGGCAAGGTAAAAGGTCACACGCTCGAAGAAATGGAAGCAGGAGCAAGAGAATTGTACAAAAACGGAAACGGAAAAAATAATGAGCTATATACCGGCTTAATTACTGCAGGAAGACTTTTTAAGAGAACAGGATTACAATCTTAAATATCATTTAATTTTTATCAAAACAACCCAACTAATTTTGCGTAGGTGACCAGCCCGGATGTATCCAGGCAATTTGTTCTCCTCAGTAAATTTCTGCGATGCGTATCAACAGTATGATGGCTGATAAATAATTCTTTTGCTATTTCTTTGCTGCTTTTTCCTTTCGCCAGGTAAGACAACACATTCTTTTCCTGTTTGGTTAATGGTTGCAAAGGGTCAAGGGAGTTGTTATGGAAATTAAAATTCCATAATCTTATTTCATCGGGAGCTGTAATAATGAGATTTGCGGATTCTCGTTTCTTAAAATAGGTAATATCATAAAAATAACTTAAAAAAAGTGCAGGGCTGCCATTAGAGTCAAATTCGAGGCAAACAGTTTGCTGTAGAAAATGGAAGTAGTCTCCATTACTCTTTTTATATTCTCCATCAAAATTTACGATTATCTTGTTAAATTCAGTGCCTGGATATTGAACAAAAAATTCTAATGACTTAATTTGAATAGAGCTGATTGCAGTAAGAAACTTTGGATGACAATTAGCGTGCGAAAAATGTATGCCATCATCGGCTAAATATAATGACATATTAAAACCAACCAGGTTTTTTTTATCAACTGCATAAACAAAACGACCTTTTACAATATCCCAAATAAATATCAGAACGCAATTTTGGGAAGAGATTTGTTCAAATAAAGGATTGAGCAACCGCAATTTTTCCTGGTACGATACAACGTTGTTACCGCTTTCGAATCTGTTCCAATATTGATTTGCTTTGTCAATATTGTCAAAAAAAAGACCGTTTGGATATCCTTTATCTGTCATAACACAACTTTACTGCTGTAATCAAGTCAGCGGATATTGCGATTTCGGAAAGTTATCAAACAGGGATTGTGAACTAAAATCATTTAATATCTGTCAAAACAGCCCAACCAATTTTGCATAGGTAACTAAACCCGAAGTATCAAGGCAGTTTGTTTTAGCTAATAAGTTTCTACGATGCGTATCAACGGTGTGAGGGCTGATAAATAATTCATTTGCTATTTCTTTGCTGCTTTTTCCTTTCGCCAGGTAAGACAATACATTGTCTTCCTGTTTGGTTAATGGTTGCAAAGGGTTGAGAGAATTGTTATGGAAATTGAAATTCCATAGTTTGATTTCATCGGGCGTTGTGATAATAAGGTTTGCAGATTCTCGTTTCTTAAAATAAGTAATGTCATATATATAACTTAAAAAAAGTGCGGGGCTGCCATTAGAGTCAAATTCCAGGCAAACGGTTTGCTGTAAAAAATGGAAATACTCTCCGTTACTTTTTTTATACTCCGCATCAAAATTTATTATTATCTTATTTAATTCTGGCTCTTTGCATTGGACGATATATTCAAATGCCTTCAGTTGCATTAAACGGCCTGCGGTCCGAAAATCAGGTAGGACATTTGATAATGAAAAATGTATTCCGTTGTCGGCGAGGTACAATGCCATGTCATAACCTACAACTTTTTTTTTATCAACTGCATAAACCAGCTGATCTTTCGCAATATCCCAAATTACTATGAATACAGAATTTTGAAAAGAGATTTGTTCAAATAAGCCATTGAGCATTCGCAGTTTATCCACATACGACCGACTGCTCTCCTCATCCCTTCCAAACCTGTTCCAGTAATGATTGGCTTGTTCAATATCGTTATAAAAAAGGCTGTTGGGGATTTCGTTGGCAAGCATAAGTTAACATTATTACTGACAATTAAAATACTCAATTTGTGTATATTTTAAAATGAATCGCAGGATAAATTTGTCACTTAAAAGTCATAATATTAATCATCAAATATTTTAACTTTTCTTTAATATGTGTAATTTATCAGTATGGATATTTGCCATTACATATTATCTCTCACGTTTTTTATTAGGTCAATAAACTAACGGTTATCACGTTTAAAAACAATCAACGCAATTCTGAAAAGACTTTTTTCAGATAGCTGATTAAGTATTCGCAATTCTTCGGATATAGTACATCTATTTTATTATAGCGTTCAGCATGGACAAATAAAGACTAACCTTTCAATATCAAAAAGGCTGTTGAGTATGTTTTATCGGGGATGACTTTGAGGTTCGTAAAATACTCAATTTAAGTATTTCACAGGTATTTAGTACAGATTAAATTTACTCTATCCCATAAACGACTGGTCGATATAGTCATTCCCATTATCAGGAATTTTGTCGCTGAGCAATCAATATTTATTTAAGGGAAGTTGCGACTATAAAAATGTTTTTTACCTAATAGCTATCAATACATAACACGTGATCTTAATTAAACTAAAAGTCATGAAAATTGAAGTGCCGTGTAGGAATCACCCCAATTTCAAATTATCAAGTCTGAAATAAAAACAATGAAAACCAAAATCATCAATCTGTTCCTGTGCATACTTTTATTAAGCATGCTTGTTACTGAATGTTTAATCGCTCAACAATCGCAATATTCCCAGTACGAAAAACTTTCACCTCAACGAACGGTAAATCTTCCTCGTAACAGCAACTATACATACCGCCTGTTTACGGCACCAAACCAAGTAATGGGCTACGATATATTTGAGAATGGAGGATTGGTATTTCATCAGCCTGCATTGGCACAACCAGCGGGAGATAAAACAATGGCTTTAATTAAAAGGCCCGACGCAGATAAAGCCGCAATGCTTGCTATAAATAAAATAAGAAAAGGTACGCCTCTATTGACACATCAGGAACTATCAGGTATAGTAACTCATTAATGTGTAATGTGGATTGGCAATATAGCCGCACTAACAATTTTACAAATCATTAATTTTTTTTATGAAACAAATAAACTTTAATAAATATCTGTTTACACTTTTATCAGGCTTATGCATAGGTGTTGCCTTAGATGCCCAGAATTTTAAACTATTCTTTTTAGTTCGTTTAGCATATCTACAAATAAATTCCTTCATCTTAAAATTAATCAAATGAAAACCAAACATCTACTCCTGGCGCATTTAATGCTAATGCTCTCAATTACAGCTATTGCGCAAAATGCAACAAATAAAAAATATCCGAAACCAGAAATCCCTTTCGGCAAAAAACTTCCACCTCCGGATTTTACAGATCCTCCGAATACGTTTATTCCGCAGATGACTTCTTCTTCTGATGCAAGAACCGCTCTAATCCAGGGCATTCATCATTCGGATATAACAACTCTCAGGAAAAAATTTGGGGATTACAGGCAGCAATTGAAGGAGCGCATGAAGGGACAGGCTTCAAGTTCCACTCACAATGTCGCTGCGTTAGGGCAAAGTGTTGCCAGTTCTGCGAATTCAAATTTTCATCTTACAAGGGATATTAATGCACTCGCAGAAAGCAACCCGCACAGTTACTCTGATTTTTTTTGGTCTCCTCCGTATCTGGCTCCTGGCAATGCATATAATCCAACTTTACCGTATGCGGTTGTTAACAATGTTGCCTATTTCGCGGCGGACGACGGCATTCATGGAAATGAACTTTGGCGAACCGACGGAACTGAATCCGGAACATATTTATTAAAAGACGTTGAACCTGGTGTTGGCACTCCTGGTCCTAATAACCTGGCCGGAATTTCTGGTCCCTACAATATTACCGCCGCAAACGGTAAGATTTATTTTTCTGCTTATACCACTGCACAAGGATGGGGAGTATGGGTATCCGACGGCACCGAAGCCGGCACGCAGTTCCTGCTTTCCGTTTACGACCCAACAGATTTTTTTGCAGTTGGGAACAAAACATATTTCATTGCTGATGGTGGCGATCTTTTGTCGGCACTATGGGAAACTGATGGAACATCTGCCGGGACTAAACAATTAATTGACATCAGTGCCCTGGGTATCGGATTTTTGATAGTTCAGCCTACCGTGGTAAACGACATTATTTTTTTTACGATCATTAACTATAATAATTTCAATGTAGAGCTTTGGAGAAGTGATAGAACCGAAGCGGGTACTTTCCAACTGGGCACTAATTATTCTTTTGTAAATGGTCCCCTGCAACTTACAAACTATGGGGGAAAGCTCTATTTCTCTTCAGACGCTGGTGCAGTTCGGAGGCTTTGGGTTTCGGATGGCACGGACGCAGGGACTATGCCGGTATCTACCAACCAGGATGTATCTCCTGATGTAACTTTTATAAATAATTTTTGGGGTAATAGTTTACAACCTTTCCCGGTCGTGAATAATGTTTTATTTTTTGCAGGCGCTTCTTCGGCTGGAGATGATGGTTTATATAAATACGATGCATCCAACAATGATGGAGTAGTACTTGTTAAAGACATTTCTCCAACCGCAAGCGGGGCTGCAATTTTGCCTTTAGAGATGCAGGCTTTAAATAATAAACTCTATTTTAAAGTTACCGTTAACAGCGGAAATGTACATGACGAATTATGGACTTCGCAGGGAACAGAAGCAACTACCAGACGGGTTTATAAAGTATCATCTGAAGAATCCATCAATAACTTATACGCGGCCAACCGAACTCTATATTTTGTAAAATACGACAAAACATTTGGCACCGAGTTGTGGAAAGTAATAGAAACACCTTTCGGCTCATTCCCTATTATACAAAGTGATATCTTTAAAGGCCCTGTCAGTTCTTTCCCATGTTATTTAACAGCTCTCAACGGAAGGTTGATATTTACGGCAGCAGATGAGAAAAAAGGGAACGAACTGTTTAGCGCCAATAGCTTTGGTTTGGGAGCAACACTAGTAAAAGATATTAATACAACTACCACTTCAAGCTCTGATGCAGGCTTGAATTTCTATAACTCTTATTATTCCAGCTACTATAACGGAATGGCGGCGTTAGGAAAAGATGTTTTATTCAATGCCTACGAAAGAGTGCACGGAAATGAACTATACAAATCTGACGGAACTTTTGCAGGCACAAAATTGCTGAATGATATTATACCAGGAGAACAAAGTTTTAATATTTACCGGATTTTATCAAAAGATAATGCAACTTACTTTACCCCGGGAACGGGTACGCAACATTATGCTATTTACAAAACGGACGGCACAAAGAATGGACTTAGGGAAATCGTAAATCCGCAATATTTTGTTCAAGATTTTGCTGTGGCAGACAATAAGATTGTGTTTTACGTTCTTTACAATGATAACACTGCTGCTTATGAACTTTGGAGAACAAATGGCACAGTGTCCGGAACCTTCTTATTGTCAGCAACACTTTATAATCTATATTATCTGCAGGTAATTGGAAATAGAGCCTTATTTGTTGCCGGCGACAATGATCACGGTTATGAACTGTGGCGAAGCGATGGAACCGTTTCCAGTACTCAGATGGTAAAAGACATCAATCCAGGTAATGGGGGCTCTTCACCGAGCGGATTATTCATCTATAAAAACGCGGTTTATTTTGGAGCCTATGATGGGTTAAATCATGCCTTCTGGAAATCTGATGGTACTGAATCAGGTACTGTTGCAGTAAAAAATATTGACCCATGGTGGGGGAATGATGTGGCCCAGACAGCCCGAAATTTTTGCGTTTCAAAAAATATACTTTATTTCAGCGCCATTGATTACTCCAATTCAAACGGTACAGAACTGTGGAAAACCGACGGCACTTCTGAAGGCACTCAGCCTATAAAAGATATTAATCCCAGCGATGGTAGTGTAACCCCTGGTCCCTATTATTTAACCGATGTGAATGGGACGGTTTTTTTCACGGCTAATGATGGTGTGAATGGAATAGCGCTTTGGAAAACGGATGGTACAGCAGACGGCACCCAACTTGTAAAAAATGTTCGTCCATATACGTATGAATCTGGCACACCGGCCGGGCCAATGAACGGACTCACAAGTTTTGGAGGAAAGCTATATTTTCAAAATGAAGGAGATACCAGTATTCAAAATGAAGTGTATTTCAAGTACTACCTCTGGGTTTCTGATGGCACTGCCGATGGAACACATCCGGTAAAAGATCCGGCCATTGCAAATGTGGAAATTAAAGCCATTTTTTCAACCGGCGATAAGCTTTTCTTATCGGCCAATACACAGAAATATGGTACAGAGTTGTACGTAGGCACATCAAACTGCGGAAAAGAAAAATTTGCACCGGTTTCCATGACTGATGAAACGGTAATATCTGCAGGCACTTTCAATGCAGTGTTGTACCCCAATCCGGCTTCATCAAGGGCAACACTGCAAATTTCAGGTAACCCAAAAAATATCTCAGTGTCTATCACGGATATGAGTGGCAGAAAATTATGGCAGAGCAATAACAGCAATTCAACGTTGGTAAACTTACCGATAGGAAAATATACTACTGGAATTTATTTCGTGAAAGTAACAAGCGGCAGTGAAACCAAAACTTTAAAGTTGGTGAAAGAATAATGGGTGTGTCCTAGCCGGGTCTCCACGTAAGGGACTCGGCATATGGTAAAGACTACCACTGTTTTCAATTCTGAAACCCATAGTTCATAAAGCAACAAATAGCTAAAACAATCCATGCTGGGAATATGGAGTCTTAATTATTAGATCAAGGAATGGACGCACAGTATTTATTTCTTTAGAACTATAGCTACTGATGGATCTTCTTCCATATTAAAGCGAGCAAAATAGTAGTTATAGACCTAATTTTAATCTCTGGGGCTATTAATTATTCACTTTTAAAAGTCGCATCAATAAATTTTAAACTATTGGTTCGACTTTAAATTATTAATGCGATTCGTCTTAACAATGTTCTACAGTTTGTAACGGTACAGCACCGGCATTAATTAATAGCCCTGGTCCGCAACTTTGATTAGTTTTGCAACTCCGAAACTTAGCGTCCTAAATTCATTAATTCGACAAAAGATCGGCGAGTCGTTGCAAATCCTCCATAAAATGGTTCGAGAATTGTACAGTTTGGGTAACAGTTCAAAAATTAAAGCCTTGTTAGCAATTGCTTTCAGGGTTTTTATCTCTTATACTAATTTGAATGATGCGACCGCATAATGAAGGCATGGCTTAAAAGTCTGATTTTTAAAAGGTAAATTTGCCAGAAATAATAGCACTAAGCAACAAAACCCTTAGATAAGGAGATCACTAATTATCTGGGTCATCTCAGCAGGGAACCAAGTTTATAATTGAACCTGCCCATTATCTGAATCACAGATAGTTTGATTAAAAGATTACACGGAACGAAAAAAAGACTGATCTGAAAACAAAATCAATGAAGTCTATAAAATCGTTTTAAATCCGTGATCAGACAAGCTATGATAATTATTAAGGCACATGGCCTGGAGGTAAAAGTGCAAAAAGAAGACGGTGAAAGAACGGTGTTTGTCATTGTTAATTGAAGCCTTCTAAGATTTATGTAAATTAATGTAATACAATATACCTGCTCCTATGAAAAAAATAAGCTTTTTATTCCTCATGCTGAGCATCAGTATTTATTTGCCTGCTCAAAAGAATAAATCGGACAGCCTTACCGCCCTGTTGAATGGGAATGACGATACCAGTAAAGTAAATACATTGAACGAATTGACTAAAGCTTTGTGGTATTATCAATTAGATAAAGCAGCGGGGTACAATAACGTTGCCCTGAGGCTGGCGGACAGCCTTTCCTATGCAAGAGGATTTGCAGAAGCTAACAGGTGTCGCGGCGTAATACTCTCCTTCAGGGGCGATTCAACAGGGATCATTTATTTAACAAGGGCATTAGATATTTTCAAACGGCTTAACAATAAAAGAGGGATTGCTGCCACATTAAATAATCAGAATATTTTTTATTTCAATCGAAAACAATATGTAGAAGCATTGGATGTATTATTCCAATCGCTCGATATTTTTACTGAGCTGAAAGACAAAGAAGCAATTGGTGCTGTGATTAACGAGATAGGAAATGTTTACAGTAGCCAGGCAAATTTTTCAGCAGCACTGGAATATTACCTGAAAGCATTAGCCATTCGCCGCCAGATAGGTGACAGGCCTGGCACTGCATTCTCTCTTAACCGGGTCGGCGATATGTATTCTAAATTAAACCAACTGCCTGAAGCGATGAACTATTATCAGCAGTCGTTGAAAATGGCTCATGATCTTGACCGCAACCAGAATATCATGGACGCGGCAATAAGCATTGGAAGAGTTTATCAGAAACAGGAAAAGTACGATGATGCACTCGCCTACTTCAATATCGGTTTAAAAGCAGAAGAAAGATATTTAGGAAAAGATAGTGTGGTAAGCTCATACAAGTATATAGGGCAAATTTACTATGCTCAAAAGAATTATAGCCTTTCTTTATTCAATTTTCAAAAGGCGCTGGCTATTGTTGAAAAAAAAAGCATGATCGAGACTGCCGGTATCCTTCATTCTATAGGCAAATTATATTTCGACGAGGGAAATTTTCCTAAAGCATTAGAAAATTGCCTTCGCAGTTTAGATCTTGCCAAGCAAAATAAAGCCACCGAAATCATTAAAGATGCAACCCTGACCTTGTCGCAGATATATGCATCGATGAAAGAATATAAAAAAGCCTACGACTACCACTTGCAATATATAGTAGCAAAGGACTCGATCCTGAACGAGGATCTTAATCAAAAACTAGCCGCTGTGAAACAATCTTTTGAAATAAAGGACCGGCAAACACAAATTGACTTGCTCAACAGCGACAAGCAATTGCAGCAAAGTGAGTTAAACCGGCAAAAACAACAGAGATATGCCCTCATCATTGGCATTTTTCTTTTTTTGTTAGTAGCAGTTGTACTTGCGCGAAGCAACAGGCATAAGCAAAAAACAAATTATCTTATCACAAAACAGAAACAACAAGTAGAAACAACTTTATCAGAATTAAAATCGACACAAGCCCAACTGATACAAAGCGAAAAGATGGCAAGTCTTGGAGAGCTAACTGCTGGTATTGCGCATGAGATACAAAACCCGTTAAACTTTGTGAATAACTTCTCAGAAGTAAGCAATGAGCTGATTAATGAAATGAACGAAGAATTAAAGAAAGGAGATATTGAGGAAGCAAGAGCCATATCAAAGGATATCAAACAAAACTTAGAAAAGATCAATCATCATGGAAAGCGTGCAGACAGCATTGTAAAAGGCATGCTGCAACATTCAAGAACAAGTACAGGCCAGAAAGAACCAATAGATATTAATGCTTTGTGCGATGAATATTTAAGATTAGGCTATCATGGCTTCAGAACATCGAAAGGCAAAGATTTTAATGTAACCATACAAACTGATTTCGATAAGAGCGTTAATGAAGTAAATATTATAAGACAGGATATAGGAAGAGTATTATTGAATTTATACAACAATGCATTTTATGCAGTTAATGAAAAGAAGCAACAACAAGCGGAAGGCTATAGGCCAAAAATATTAGTAAGTACAAAAAAAATGCCTGGAAAGGTGGAAATAAAAATAAAGGATAATGGTAATGGTATCCCACAAAAAGTATTGGGTAAAATTTATCAACCCTTCTTTACCACCAAACCTACAGGACAAGGTACAGGACTGGGCTTATCATTAAGTTATGATATTATAGCAGCCCACGGCGGAGCCATAACAGCAGAGACAAAAGAAAATGAGGGTGCGGAATTTAAAATCACTCTGCCTATAAACTGACAAATTACCCCGGCAAACCATCCTATCACAGGTAATTAAATGAAAATGGAGAGATGGCTTTTAATTTATGCAGTAAAAAGATTTACAAGTTTCTTTAAATCCGGGATAAAATGATTCGAAAATTGTACAGTATGGGTAACTACTGTGAGACGTTTTTCTATGACGACGACAAAATAATCATCCCCCTTTATTTTACGAGGGGGATTTTTTGTTTGACGAAAGTATAGATCTTGTATCTGGTGTTTTGACTTCGGGCTGAGTTTAATCTAAATATTTTAGTACATCAGGCCAAACACAACAATAACATGCTATCTTAACGAAAGTCTTTTCTTCAGAAGTTCTTTTCTGCTTTTAGCTACGGCGATGGTTGTGCCATCGCTCATAATCAGATATCCACCTTCACCCTTGATGTATTTTTCAACTCATTGATGTTCACTAAATAGGAATTGTGTATTCTGGACAGCTTTTTGAACCGCTTTCTGCAGTTCATCCCGATCAACTGGTTTTAACAATAATCTAAAGCACTAAACCGGATTGCCCTGATAGCATACTGATCGTAACTGGTGGTGAAGATCAATTGAAAATTAATGTTGCCTAATTTTTCCAGCATTTCAAAGCCACTAGTCTATTTTCATTAGGAAAAAAAACCAAATATTTCCTTATAGTATAATATTCTCTGCTTGTGGGGCCATTATATTGATAGCTTACTCTTATATGCTTTTCCTCTTTTTTCAAAAATTTGACAGAAGATCCATCAAATAAAATTTCATAAAAGGTTGAATAGTTATTCTGACCGCATGGAGGAAACCCTTTTTTAAAATGATATATTTTTTTTTCATCAGTACCGGTCGAAGATTCTATAAAAAATTCTTCTATAGGATCATCTATGGGATAAATATTTTCATTTCTTTTAAAAAATAACCTGTCATAATACAAGGAGTAGTTGATAGCAGAATCCGAAAATGTAGTTCCATTCTTAAGTTTTAAAATTCCGAATGCCCATTTATTCTGCAATAAGGGGGAACCGGTAATATCACCACGGTCTCCTATCGGAATGGGTTTCTTTTCTCCGTCGAGAAACTCATAATTCTGTGGCACTCCATCCGTGCCGAGATGCTTTCCGCTAACAACAGTCTGCGAAAAACCGGGTTTATTAAATAAAATACAGATAAATAAAATAAGCTTGTTCACATTATTTATTTGATTAGTCAAAAGTACAACTCTCTCTAAGTAACTTTATTCCGAAAAGCCTATCTGCCGCAAGTTCAATATTTTTACAAGACTAACAACGACACAAATGAGCATTCGCTTTTTCTTTTTTATTGTTGTAATAAGCATTCAGCCTGCAATTGCGCAAAACCCAATGAAGGAACCATTGCCTTCCAACAAGCCGGGTATCTATCAATTAGCCCAAATTGAAAGAAAGTACGGCATGTTTATCCACTTCGGCATCAACACATTTTACGACCAGGAATGGACTGACGGAAGTAAGCCCGCCGCTGCTTATCGGCCTCTTACAATAGATGCTGACCAGTGGATTAATACGGCCAAAGAGGCGGGTATGAAATATGTGATACTGGTAACCAAGCATGTCGATGGTTTTTGCCTTTGGGACAGTAAGTATACGACATACGATGTAGGCAGTTCCGGCAATAAAACAAATGTAGTAGAATCTGTTGCCAGGGCTTGTAAAAAATATGGCATCAGCATGGGCATTTATTACTCTCTCTGGGACAGGCATCAAAATGCTGATCTTGCGAACAGGTCATTAGATGAAGCATATAATAAATATGTAGTGAGTCAAATTAAAGAATTAATTGGTATTACTAATAAATACACAAAAGTCGTAGAGCTATGGCTCGATGCCGGCTGGGAAAAAAAAAGGGAGCGCTGGCCAATAGCTGAGATTTATGAAACGGTAAAAAAGATGGCGCCTCAATGCCAGGTGGGCGTAAACTGGTCTATAGGAAGGCCGGATAATCCTGATCCTGACTCGTCGTTTTTATTACCAACGATGCAAAAAACAGGCTACCCAATACGCTATTTCCCGAGTGATTTCAGAATGGGTGATCCCTATCTTCCCGCTGATCCCGATCCAAAATTATTTTCTCATAATGGCAAGCTATATTATATGCCGTGGGAAACTACAGTATGCATAAGCCAAAAATGGTTTTACAATACAACGGATACAGTTTATAAAACTCCGGACGAACTTCTGCAACTATACAAAAGAGCTACATCGCAGAATAACATACTTATTCTGGATCTGCCACCGGACCGGAGTGGAAAGTTGAGAGAGAAAGACCGGGAGTTAGTATTCGCCTTAAGAAAACTGATCGTCAAAGAAAATGAAAATTAAAAAGAATAAAACAACCGGTATCTTATTTCGTTGGTTGGTTCGTTTTAAAACCGCAGCCAACGCATTGTTCTTATTTCGCTGCCAGGACCCGGGTGGCGGTTTCGGGCAATCCTGAACTAATAATTTTCCCGTTTGGTTTTGTTATTTCATTTCATAAATGTCTCCTATAAGAGAGGATGGTTACGGCTTTTTTCAATAAAGATGATGATAAAACTTTTTTATTTTCCGTTGGTTAAGAAACCAACAGGAACCAGATACAGGATTAGATTTATCTTTAAGTTAAATATTATAAAAACCATATGGGAGGGACTAAGGTGGAAACTAAAAAGCAGAAGGAAGCGATTTACCATTCAGACAACAGTTAATTAAACGAATCTCTTTATGAAGAGAAGTATTATCATACTTGCTTTATCGTGTTGCACTGCTTCCGGCTTTGCCCAGTTTTTAAATACAGACAGTTTAAAAAATATAATCAGTAAAGAAAATAAAGAAGACACAACACAGGTCAACCGCCTGTTACAAATATGTAGTTATGATACTTATAACCAGCCCGATTCAGGCATCTATTATGCCACTGTCGCTTTGCGGCTTTCCGAAAAACTTGGGTATACTTATGGCGTAGCAACGGCTTATGCATGGCTGCAGCAAGCTTATTGGGTGCTCGGTGATTACTCGCAATCTATTCAATATGCATTGAAAGCAATGAATCTATACCGGCAAATGAAGAGAACTGTTGATGTGAGCGAAATGGGAAGTGCCATAGGAGATATTTATAGGGGAGTAGGTGATTATAGACAGGCGTTACGCTACTATTTTGATGCGAGAAAAATGTATGAAGCAAGACACGATGCGGAACAGTTATCGTATTCTGATATTTGCATAGCAGATGCTTACCTGGAGGGAAACAGGTTAGATTCGGCTTTGTTCTTTGCAAAAAGGGGTTTTGCGAAAGATCGTGAACTGAAGCAGGATTGGACGTACCCGGCTTTGGTGTTGGGTAATGTTTATGCAAAAAGAAATCAATTTGATTCGGCCATTTATTTTTACCGGTCAACTTTTAAAATGACAGCAAGAAACGACCAGGTCGAAATAAATAACGGCATTGCTACCATATATTGCAAAAAAAACCAAATGGACTCGTGCCGCAACTATGCTAAAACAGCCCTGGACACGGCACAAACTATTCATTACCGAAAGGGAGCAATGCAGGCCGCGGAGCTATTGTCATGGGCATGCGAAAAAACAAATCCAGTCGAAGCTATACGTTATTACAAAATCAGCATGTCGATAAAAGACAGCCTGTATAACCAGGAAAAAAGCCGTGTAAACGGCCTTGTTTTCGACGCACAACTAAGGGAACAGGAAATGCAGGCCACACAGGCAAAATACAGCAGCCGCCTGAAGATATATGCGCTTTTAGCTGTGGTAGGTTCTTTTTTGTCAATAGCCCTCTTTTTATGGCGTGGCAACCGGCGCCGGAAAAAAGCGTATGCTTTATTACAAAAACAAAAACAGGAGATAGATATCAGAAGGAGCGCCTGCAGCAAACATTAGAAGAATTACAATCCACACAGGCCTTGCTGATTCAGAAGGAAAAAATGGCATCTCTTGGCGAACTCACTGCAGGCATATCTCATGAAATTCAAAACCCTTTAAACTTCGTAAACAATTTCTCTGAAGTAAATAAAGATTTGCTTGCAGAAATGAAAGGTGAAATTAATAAAGGCAATTATGAAGAAGTAAAATCTATTGCAAGCAGCATAGAAGAAAATGAACAAAAAATAAATCATCATGGAAAGCGGGCAGATGCCATTGTAAAAGGCATGTTGCAACATTCAAGAACCAGCACAGGGCAAAAGGAACCTACAGATATTAACGCTTTAGCTGATGAATATTTAAGGCTCAGCTACCATGGCATGCGGGCGAAAGACAAATCGTTCAACTTGGCAATTAAAACTGATTTTGATAGTAGCCTTGGTGAAATAGATATCATCTCGCAGGATATAGGAAGGGTACTATTGAATTTATATAACAATGCTTTTTATGCCGTTATGGAAAAAAGAAAAGTGCAACCTCAAGGTTATGAGCCAACTGTTTCAGTAACTACAAAAAAAATCAATGATAAAGTTGAAATAAGAGTAAAAGATAATGGCGGTGGAATCCCACAACAAATAATTCGATAAAATCTTTCAACCTTTCTTTACCACTAAACCAACGGGGCAGGGAACAGGACTTGGGTTTATCATTAAGCTATGATATTATTAAAGCACATGGCGGAGAAATAAAGGTGGAAACAAAAGAAGGTGAAGGAACAGAATTCAAGATCATCTTACCCATAAGCTGATAAAATTATTTTTATAGTTCAATTTCATTTTTTCGTTAGCACCTGTGAGAAATCACGAAAACCGGGAGCATTATCATTAAATATCAACACTACTGCATGAAAAGATTTCTTTTAGGAAGGCTCTTATGTCAAAAAACCTCGGTTATTTTTCTAAGCGATTATGGCAGTAGTATTCCGCAAAATAGTATTGATAAAATCTTTCAGCCATTCCTTACTACCAAGCCAACCGGGCAAGGAACGGGACTGGGCTTGAGCCTAAGTTATGATGTTATAAAAGCTCATGGTTGTGAAATTAGAGCTGAAACAAAGGAAGGTGAAGGAAGTACATTCATGATTTATTTATCTAATACCCTCTCATCATGAAAAGCTTACTCATAATAATTATCTTTCTTTCAGGGAGTGCCGCTTTTTCTCAAACGCAAATAATTAATTCAATGCCTGAAGATGGTATTGTGTTAAACAGCGGCTGGAAATTTCAGGCAGGCGATAATCCAGAATGGGCAAAACAAAACTATGATGATATCAAATGGACGCACGTTGAACTCTCTAATTACAATACTTATTTACCACAATTCAAAACTAAAAATATCGGTTGGTTCCGGTTAAATCTTTTAATTGATTCTGCAATTCAGAAGAAGCAATTAGCCATTCAGATGTCGCAACTAGGTGCTTCAGAAATTTATTTGAACGGGAAGCTGTTTCAACAATTAGGCTTTATTGAAGCATCTTTGGATTATAAAAGCTTTAATCCTGTTGATAAACCTTTATTGTTACCCTTTACTATTGGTGATTCAATCGTTATTGCTATACGATTTGCAAGTGAGGTACCCTCTCGCATCTGGCTGTTTAGCTTTAGAAATAAATTACCACTAACTGTCAGGATCAATTCCTGGTCAAACGCATTCGATACTTATGAGGCTAATGTAAAACAGGCAAGAATACTTGTAAATCAGTCTTACTTGTTTGTACCTCTTGCGCTTTTATTTATACTGCTTTATGCTTTCTTTACTAAAGAAAAAGTAAACCTTTTATTTGGCGGTCTTTCGCTTTTTGCAGCAACTTATTCTCTGCTTTCGTATAAGCTTTCACAGGGAAGTTTAAGCATTAGCCAGTATGGTTTGGTATCATACCTTCAAGACTCCAATGGTATTATAGAAGGAACATTAGTGCTCTCAATAATCTCCCTTGTTGTTTTCAATCGTATAGCGGTTTTTGTGTGGCTCATTTTTTTCATTTTTATAATTGATAGCTTGCGGTTCTTATTTTTTGGCGATGTTTTTTTTGCATTCGTTTTTACAGTTCATGTAGCCGTTACTGCTACATTCTTATACTTAAGTATACCTGCCTTTCGGCGGAGAAAATACATTATTGGAATCGTTGCTCTCAATAGTTGCGTGATCAATCTTTACTTTTTCTTTCCATATTTCCATGTTAATTGGGATGTAGAGTACTTTCTTGCTTCTATAATGATGGCAAACTTTATAATGATTACTCTCTACCTGGCTATAAATTTTGCACGCAAGAGTAAAAATTTAGAAGTACAGCTTGTTGAAATAGAAAAACTCTCTAAAGACAACTTAAAGAAAGAACGTGAAAGACAGCAGCTGCTTGCGTCTCAAAATGAAACGCTTGAAGAGCAGGTGCAGGAACGCACTACTGCATTAAAAAAATCTCTGGAAGAACTAAAGTCTACCCAATCCCAACTCATACAATCCGAAAAAATGGCTTCGCTTGGAGAACTTACCGCAGGCATTGCCCATGAGATACAAAACCCTTTAAACTTTGTAAATAACTTTTCAGAAGTAAATAAAGAACTGGTTGGTGAACTGCAAACAGAATTAAAGGCAGGCAATACAGAAGAAGCTATTGCTATCTCCAATGACATAAAGGAAAATGAAGAAAAGATAAATCATCACGGCAGGCGTGCAGATGACATTGTAAAAGGCATGTTGCTGCATTCAAGAAAAACGTCAGGGCAAAAAGAACCAACAGATATTAATGCCCTGGCAGACGAATACCTGCGTCTAAGCTACCACGGTATGAGAGCAAAAGACAAGAGCTTTAATGCAACATTGAATACTGATTTTGATGAACACATTGGAAAAATAAATATTATTCCAACGGATGTTTCAAGAGTGTTATTGAATCTATATAACAATGCTTTTTATGCAGTAAATGAAAAAGCAAAACAACAACCTAACGGTTACGAACCAACGATTACTGTAAGTACCAAACATTCTGCTCCCTCTCCTTTGGAGAAGGGCAGGAATGCGATTATACTAACGGTGAAGGATAATGGCAATGGTATTTCTTCAAACATCGTTGATAAGATATTTCAGCCGTTTTTCACCACCAAGCCTACAGGACAGGGAACCGGGCTGGGTTTATCATTAAGCTATGATATTATAAAAGCACATGGCGGAGAAATAATGGTGGAAACAAAGGAAACTGAAGGAACAGAGTTTAAAGTCATCTTGCCTGTAAACTAATAAATTTGAAGTTTGATACATTGATTCTAATTCCCGCACCCCCGGGGATTTTTTGAAATACAATTTTTCCGCTTGATTGCCCGGTAAATGAATTTGGGTATCCGGACAATTTTTACCCCCCTTCGTCCTGATCGCTGCATAAAAGGATTAATTCTTTCTATATTTATGGAATAAGCCGGTATTAAAAAAATAATCCAATTTCGCTTAAAATAGCCCTGTAACTCCCATAGTATACAACCGCCAACCATAGAAACTTTGCGGCTTCTGACTTTCGATGATTGGAAAATCACCGGTAGAAAGCTCTGTTAACCGCATGATCCGGCACCTATTATTGATAGTGTTCAACAACGCTGTCCTGAAATTATCGGTTTAAAAACCACAAAATAGTAGCACAAGCCTTGCCCGCAGAGGTAATCTTGCGGGGGCGCATCCGAAAAGCCAAACGAGTAGGGAAAATTTTAATAAAAAAAACTGAAAAAATGAAAAAGATTATCGTAACTATTAGCCTGTTTTTATCAGGTACTGCCGCCTTCTGCCAGCAGGAAGAGAACGGAATTGTTTACATTAAGCATCCTTACATAGATGCGATAAATACATCTGCAAAGGCGTACGAAGCCAGGGATGTTGCAACCTTGAAAACGCTTTATTCCGATACAGCCACATATTGGATGTCCGGAATAAAAAGGGGCATTCCGATGGCAGAGGCCTTCAAAAGCTGGATGAGCGATTTTGATGTGTACGACAGCATCACGCAAAAACCATTTGGATATCCCGATTACATTCATTACAAAGATCTGGACCAAAAGGTAGTTCAATCCTGGTGGACGTTGTCAGGCAAATCAAAAAAGACAGGGGAAATTGTAAAGGTTCCAATTGTGATCTTCGATGATTTTAACAGCGATGGCAAAATAGTGAGAGAGGCCATATACGGAGATTTTTCCAAATGGAACCAGGCTGGTAGCGGAAATGAAGAACAAGGCGTTCAGCAGGTGATTAATGACCTCGTTAAAGCACTTCAAACGAACAATGCTACTGAGCTTGACCGTATTTGGGCAGACACTTACACGTTTGTCGGCGTTAATGGTGCTTCGGCGAATAAAGCGGAGCGGCTCGCCGCGATAAAGTCGGGTAAACTCAAATACACATCTATCAACATTAGCAATGTAAAAATTCAAATGTATGGAAATGCCGCAGTTGCAACGTTTAATGGTGAATCTCATTTCGCTCCGGGAAACCAGAACCTTGACGGGAAGTTTATGACCACGGCAACGTTTGTCAAAAGCAACGGTGGATGGGTGGAAGTTGCTGCCGAGAGTGTCAGCACGGGCAAAAAATAATGTTTTCGATGCTTGAAAAGCGGAGGCAATTAGCTGGAAGCTTTTACATGGCAACGCCGTGTAGCGCAAATTAACCATTACACAAAGCAAGATCCCAGAATGAGATCTTGCTTTGCTAATTATTTAAAGCCTGCAGGTGACGGGAGACAGTTTTAAAAAAGTTAGGTATCACGAAACATTTGATCGAGACAATATCTTTAACGATTGCATGTTACCCGTTATTTAACCGTTCAGTTTATGCCATAATGCATACGCCCAGGCCACCGCTTCATTTTGTTAAGGTCGCCTGCTGATTCGTTACCGTTCTGATGAAAAATCAGCTTTTATTTTTTTCCTGCTTGTTAAACTGGTCTTTCCGCCTTTGTAATTTGTTTCAATTAAATGCTGCACTTTTTTTAAAGTACGCCAATAAACGTCTTCCATGAAAATGTGTGAAAATTCACCGTTACGTCCAACACTCAAAAGGTTTTCGATATTCGTTGATTGCTCGAAATTCTGACGGTCCTGTTCATATTCATTAAGAAAAACCGGGTAGGCTATCGGTGTTCGCAAAACATTCATTCCTAAAAATCTCTTTTTTGCGGCAGGAATCACTTTTGCCAGGTGTTCCAAACAAAGGTCTGTCAGCCTTTGCTCATCCATGGTCCAAATCTCATCGTCTTTTTGACAACCAATGTCAACAGTAATCATCGTTTTACCTTTGGGAGCCAGCCAGGGCATCGAAAGTGGAGCCTCGGTAAGACGGAAAAAAGGAAACTCTTTTCCCGGGAACCACATTACAGTATCAGGTAAAAGTCCGCGGCCCTCAAATCTCAAGTTGACAAAAACCATTGGCCGGTAACGGAAATTTACAGCTTTTTGCAAAGCGGTGCTGCCCTTTACAAGTTTTGCAAGTACATTGACGGGGGCGGTGCTGATAGCGGCTGAAACTTTATGCTCTTTCCCTTTTACGCGAACCCCAACTACTTTCTCGTTTTCGACAAGCACGGCTTCCACCGGGGAGTCAAGTTTGATAGAATCTTCCAAACCTTCCGCGAGTTTTTCACACAACCTGGAAACACCCCCCTGCGGATAAACGTGCCATACACGAGGTGTTTCGGGTTTCTCGCGGTTGTAACCACAAGAAACCGCACGGCCTGTAAGTTTACCGGCGGTTTTCAGGTATAACGTTTTTGCAATACTGCCGCCAAACAAACCCTCGCCTACGGCAGGTGAAAGGTCTTCTGCAGGTGCGCCTGACCAGGCTTCAAGGAGTGGCAAAGCAATTTCACCTGCCAGTGCCGATCCATAGCGCCTGTGAAACCAATCTGCTGCCGAATTTAGCTCCTGCTCTTTATTCAATAATTTCATGCGTTCGCTAACCCAGCTTAAAGTCATTCTCGGAATTTTCACCAAACCAAACGGGTAACTGTAAGTCTTGCCTTTGAGCCAAACGGATTCTCCGTAATATTTTACGATCCGGCAGTCGGAGCCTACGCCGATTGCATCTGCCAAACGATTGGTAACGAAATGTGCGCCAAAATCATAACTAAACCCTTCCGCGTCTTTAAAACTTGCGGCCATCCCTGAAATTTTTTTACCGGCTTCATAAAGAACAAACGGCACATTATTGGCCTTTAATAAATTTGCTGCAGTCAACCCCGCAAGACCTCCCCCTATAATAGCAATGGGTTCATGTGGTTTCATGTTGTTAGTAGAATTAAACTTTAGTAATTAATAATCAAATTAGTAATGAAAGATAGTATGCGCCACACAAAAAGCATACCCGGAATTCATGCGATTTATTTGCAAATGAACGTCTCAGGCAGAAGGATTGCAGATAAATCGAAGTTAGTGTCGAATGATTTAAATTATTTTTTTATGAGTAATAAACCGGACAGCAATCATTTGAAAGAATTCGGTTGATAATGCAAGGTGCATTTGTACCAGCCCCTTCCCGGCAATGTAAAGACACTCATAAAGGTTTTCTTAAAATTGCCCGTAAGAGTGCTCCCCGGCGAAATTTATTTAAAACGATATCAAGAGCGGTGAAAACAGACAAGGAAATAGTCGATTTAAGAGTGAAGCGATTTATAAGCCTGCGGGAGCTTTTTTTTGCAACCAGCCAATTATGAATTGAATAAACCCAATTTACAGGGCTATACTGAGTGCCTAAATGGACAACCTCAAAGTCATTTTTTTCAGCCAGCCTTTTTAATGAGTTTCGATTGAATAAATTCCAATGCCGTGGAAAATGATAGCCGCCCCAATAGCTTTTTTTAAAAAACCTGAAATCAAGTGAATCGGTATTATCTGTTACGATAACTAACCTGCCGCCCGGTTTTAGGAAGTTGCGGACAGCCATTAAAACTTCAGCAGGTTTTTCCACATGTTCAATTGTTTGGATCATGAGGGCCAAATCAAACCTGTTTTGCGGCAAGGCGATTGATTCTATACTTCCGTGATGAACAGATAAGCCCGACTTTTCCGCCATTTCTATGGCTCGCTTATCAATGTCAATTCCTTCAAGCTCCCAGGATTTTTTACCATATTGGCGCAATAGTTTCAAATGAAAGCCGTCTCCGCAACCAACATCCAGGATCCGCGCATCTGCGGGCAAACCTTTACAGAAACTAAGAAGCCGGTTTGCTTCAAGCCGCGATCTGATCTTATAAACAATCCCAAAGTCCTTTTCGGAAAAATCGAAAGCATGATAATTCGATGGGTAAATCTTGCCGAACTCAGAAATAGCCGGACGCGGGTTTAAATAAACTAAACCGCATGAATTACATTTCATTGCGAAAAACGTATCGGCACTTGAATTGTATTCAAAATCTTTGCCCGTACCAACTGGTTCCGCGTCATCCGATTCACATATGCAACATTGAACCGGAACTAAATCAAGTAAATCGTCTTTTTGATGTTCCAACTTCTTTATTTTTTTATGAGTACTTCACTCCAAAGAGAGAAGACTGTATTATATTATTTTATATATCTAATTTAGTAAATATCTACCTTATTTCTTTTGCATGTATCGGATTTTTATAGGAATTATTTATAGTTTATAGAGAAAAAAAGTAAAGCGCTATTTGTAATATATTATACGGAGCATTACTTCATTTCGAGTCGCCTGATTCTGAGCGTATGGTTTTTGTTTTCTCCTAAAATTGAAGTGTCTAAAGTAATCTTATAATTTGCCTTTAAACATTCATTGATAATATCCTGGTTCATATTAAAATTATATTTATAGCTCTCAGAGTTATCTGTCATAATTATATATGATTTGCTGGGAGAATTAATTTTTGCAATAGCCTTCTTCAATTCTGATGTATCATTTATATTTTCTTCATAATAAGTATGATCAAATTTAAGAGCCGGTAGCGGAATAAGGATATTTGGTCCTGCATAATAATAAGTAAAAGGTGGCAGAAGGCCCTTACTATAGAATAAAACCGGTTCTCTGCTATGTTCAATTTTTTCCAGGTATTTTCCGGCTGATATAAAATCGTAATTTTTTACCGGATTTTTATAGTGTAGTATAAGTAATGAAATATAAAATACTGAAATACTTGCGTAGATAAGGTTACTATTAAAAAAAGGATTCGTTTTAAACAAGGTAAACATCAAAATAAATAAAGGGAAGATAACTGCCATGTATCTTGTTAGAAAAATGAGGCCGGTAGTACCAATAAGAGCACAGTATAGAAGTACGAGGCCACAAACAGTAAGGAGAATGAAATTAATTTTTTCTAAATAGAAATTGGGGGCAATTGCCTGTTTTTTATATACTTTAAAATAGGCGTATATCATAAATAGAATGAATAGTAGGCTGCTGCCGGATTTCATTCCAAAATGATTTGGGACCAGCGGTGTTGCCAGCAATAATTCCTGTGGTGAATGCAAAACGGCAGAAATTCTCTTTATGGTGGAATATTCTGTTCGGTGAGATTGCAGCATTGTTACTTGTTGGTGTAGAAAGAATAAGTTAGGAAAAAAAAGAATTGCGAGAGGTATTAAGGAAAGGCATACTCTAAAAAAAATTTTCCATCCCTTGAATATTAATAGTGAAAAGCTAAGGGCGGCAATTTGAAGCATAAAAAAATATTGTGTGTATAATCCTATAAGAGATATAATTAAAAATATGTATAGATACCTGGTTTTATTTTCTAAATAGAAACGGAAGAAATTGTAAACTGAAATGGTTGAGAGTAATATTACCAGGGAATAGAGACGGATCTCCAGGCCTGCCCAAACGGTAAAAGGGTTTAAGAGAAATATGATTAACATCCATTTTGAAACCTCGGGTCCTGATACCAAACGAACAAGCCTATAGAAAAAGTAAGAACTGAACCCTATAAAAATCAATGATAATAACCTTGCAAATAAAATTCCCGAATTAATGTGCCTCCATATTGCCAGGAGTAAGAAATAGAACGGCGGTTGACCTTCAAAATCGCTGGCCTGCCTTATTACAGTAGCAAGGCTATTGGAAGTAGAGGTGGTGTGTAATGAGTAAGCTTCATCTTCCCAGATATTTAATTTACAGGCAAGAAAAATGAGAACGGCACTATAAATAAATATAAATCCATACAAGCTACGATCTCTCCATTCTATCTTCCCGGGTATTGTAAAAAGTTTTTTCAAAGTAAATTTATTTATAGCGAAATAATTTGCCTGGGTTCTTTAGTGAGTATAAGTTTTTTCGTTAGCGTTTATTTATTTCATTTTCTTTAAACAAAACCCTGGTAAAACTCAAAATTAACGCATACTTCAAAAGATACAAAAGCATATACGGGATTTAAATCGCAGATAAAAGTAAGACAGCCAGTATGAAATGATTGTAAATTTTTATTAAATTGGAAAGACCGCGCTTACAGCAACAGCCATCAATATAATTTAAAAGCGTTGACATTAGTGAACATAAAAAAGAGCTATTAGATTTGTCCAATCATTTCAATCATAGATAAAGCAAAAAGTCACGTCATGAATAAAATACCGATACTCTGCATTCAATTCTTATCTATTTATTATTTGCAAGCGCAGAATAAAATTGACGATACAGTATATAATGCCCACAATTTGTTTGCGGAAACTTTTAATCCACCGGCAGGGAATGCTTTTCGTTCAGCTAAAGGGATACCCGGGCCTTTGTATTGGCAAAACAGTGCCAGCTATCTTATACATGCTACTTTAAATGAAAAGGATACTATCGGTAACAGGAGATGTAACCATTTCCTATACCAATAACAGTCCGGACCAGCTTGAGTATTTATGGCTTCAACTGGACCAAAATATTTTTGATCCGTCATCAAGATCGGTTGCAGCAACACGATACCGTGGAGATTATTTCAGTGTACTTGGAAAGGTCAACGGAGGTTATCACATTAAAGACGTAATAATCACGCAGGGCGGAAAATCTTATACGACGGCCCCGCTCATTACAGATACAAGAATGCAGGTTCGCTTGCCTAAGCCCATGTTACCGAAAGGCGATAAAATTTCTCTGAAAATAAATTTCAGCTTCATCATTCCGCTCGATGGAGCAGGCCGCTTTGGAAGGCAGTATACCAGGAACGGCGTTGTATATCAAATAGGACAATGGTATCCGCGCATGTGCGTATATGATGATGTGGAGGGCTGGAACACCTTGCCTTATATGGGGCTTGGCGAATTTTATTGCGATTATGGTGATTATGATTATTACATTACAGTACCGGCAGAGATGATCGTATATGGTTCCGGCGATTTGCAAAATCCGGCAACTGTATTAACCGGTGAAGAAATAAAACGGCTTGCCGTAGCAGCAGGCAGTGATAAAACAGTAACCATAATTGGCGCCGGCGAAGCGATGAAAGCTTCTATGCGCCCTGCAGCCGGCGGAAATCTTACCTGGCATTTTATTATGAAACATACGAGGGACGTTGCTTGGGCTGCCGGGAAAGGAATGGTATGGGACGCGGCAAAAATTAATTTGCCCTCCGGCCGTAAAGCGCTTGCAATGTCGGCTTACCCGGTCGAAAGCGTGGGAGATACTGCCTGGACGAGATCAACGGAATACCTGAAAGCCAGTATAGAAATATATTCGAAAAATTTTTTCGAGTATCCATGGAACAATGCGGTGAGTAGCGGGGGCATCACTGGTGGAATGGAATACCCAGGTATGATTTTTAATAACTATACAGAAACCAAAGCCCGTTTATGGTTTTTGATAGCGCATGAAATAGGCCATAACTGGTATCCTATGATCGTAGGTAACAATGAAAGAAAATATATGTGGCAGGACGAAGGATTTAATACTTATATAAATTATATCGCGACAGATCTTTTTAACAAGGGTGAATATGTAAATGACCCCGCTTATTTTGAAGCGGGCTTTTTTGCCTCCCGTGATTATAACAAGTTCATGTATTACAAAGACCCGTTAATGACAGTATCCGATGCAATGGATGAGGAACAGCACTATCAGTTTTACGGAAAAACGGCTTACGGCCTCAACCTGCTGCGTACCATTGTGGTGGGCAAAGAGCGGTTTGACTATGCATTCAGGAAATATACGGAAGCATGGGCTTTCAAACATCCTACGCCTTACGATTTTTTTAAATGCATCAACAATGCAGCGGGTGAAGATTTGAACTGGTTCTGGAAAGAATGGTTTTTCACCACCTGGAAATTCGACCAGTCGGTTGAGTCTGTTAGTTATATTGATAATGATCCCACAAAAGGCTCATTGATCACCATCACTAACAAAGGCAAAATGATCTTGCCGGCTATCGTTAAAGTTATTCAAACTAACGGCAAGGACAGTACGATGCAATTACCTGTAGAAGTATGGCAACGTGGCGGCACCTGGACTTTTAAATATCCTTCAAATGTTACAATTGATAAAGTGTTACTTGATCCTGGCAATGTATTACCTGATACAAATAGAACGAATAATGAATGGAAAAGAGTAAATAAATAGGTAAGTACAGGATTTTTTCTTACCAGGAAAAAACAAAAAAGAAACATTCAATGGTAAAAGAAAGCGGCAGGATAATTTTTTCGCTCGCGACTTTAATTTATTAATTCCGGCAAACTCTCATTTAGCAAAAAAATCTAATTCAAGACAGCCCAACCAATTTTTTGCATAAGCAACCAAAGCAAATATTCGGGCAATTTGTTTTGCTTAATAAATTTCTACGGTGTATCAACGTCATTGGGAGTTGTGATAATAAAGTTTGCAGATAGCGATTTTTGCTACTACGAAATCGGCTACGCGAATGCATGCAATTGGAAAAGAATTAATGAAAGTTCCGGTAATCGTTTTCTCTTTGCCATCAGCATTCATAAACACTTTCCAACGATTTAATTATATCATAACTTTTACTTGCAGTAACCGGCAGCTTCACTGTGGCAATAAGCTCCTGTGTGTTAAAAATTTGAGAAAAAAATTGCACAGGTGGGGACGACAAGCATAAGTGATGACTACATCGCCGCTTTGATATTAAATATTTTTTTTAATTGTATCCTAATGATTAAAAAATTTAATTTTAAGGACATGTTTTCGTACGATGAAATGTGAAAAAATAATTGCGAATCACTATGCAAACAATGCAACTTGTGGCAAAGTTTTTGAATCTATAGCATATAACAGGAATATTTAATTCATTACATATTGTTTTATCTTACTCATTTTTAATCTATTTCCTGTTAAATGCCTTATGAAAGTGATAAAATCTACAAGCCTGTTGATTTTTTTAATGCTGTTTTACGCTTGCAAAAAGCACGATACGCCCGTAACAAGAGTTGTTAAATTTGGGTCGACAACTTACCAAACTTTAGGTGGTTATGATTCGTCGGGGAAACCAGATTATTTATTACCTAAAGATACAATTTCGGCAAACTTGCTTTCCTTTATTAATAGCATGCTAAGTAATGGGGTTGATTTGAGAACTACCCATCCGGAATTGTTAGAAAGCGCAGCGATTGCGGATATTAAAGTTACCACGCCGTCAGATATATATATGACTTTTGTTTCGCAAGGCAGTGGCTTTACGAATTCAATTGCTTTTTATACTTATCCTACGAATCAGCCACCCGCAAGCACTAAAGACATAACAACAATTACTTATGCATTTCCTAACGCCGGAAATTATACGCCATTACAACCGGGAGATAAGGTAAAACTTGGAAGATTTAATGCGGGTACTTCTGTTGGTTTCGTCCTGTTACAAAGTGCCTGGAATACTACTTCCGCAAAGCTTGATAGTAATGTAGTACACTTCTGTTCAAACGATACTTTAAATCCTGAAATTGATCCCAATCTTAAAAGGCATGCAGTTCTGATAAATTACGTTCCTGAAAATAAAGTATTGATTGGCTTTGAAGATACTGACCGCACAAGGCCTTCCTGTGATAACGACTTTAATGACGTGGTGTTTTATTGCACCGTTACACCCTGAGTATTATCTGAAGCGATAGTTGAACGTTGATATAGATAGCTGCAGAACTCATAAGCCTATAATGTTTGCCCTCTCTCCGCGGGCTTTAAAATGAATAAAACCTTCGGCTGCTTTTACACCTGCTTCAAGGCCCCTGAATTCTTCTAACGGTTTAAAAAAATTGTTATAGGTTTCTATTGGGTTTTGAGTTTTATGGGCAAACATTGCTTGTTTTTTCCTTTCCTGTATAGCAGTAATATCCACGTAATCGGTAGGTGTAAAAGCCATGGTTTCAACGCCGGTATTTACTTCATAAAAATAGAGATGAAATTGCCGCCCCGATTTTATCCACGCCGTTAACAGCAGTAAGCCCGTAACCTGGTGGTCCGGATGTGCATCCACCGGCCATTGTGTAAATACCAGGTCGGGTTTTTCTTCTAATATTAGTTTTGTGATATCCTCGTTGTTTTTTTTATCCAATACAGTATTTCCATCAATCTGGCCTGCAAATTTTGGAATTGCATTCAGCACCTTACACGCGACTTCCGCCTCTTTCGTACGCAATGTGGCCATTTCTTCGTATGACTTACCAGGATCACTTGCTTCGCCCCTTGTAAGGTATAAAAAAGTTACCCTGTGCCCTGCATCACTATACTTTGCCATTGTTCCGCCGCAGCCGAATTCCGGGTCTCCCGGGTGCGCACCTGCGCAAACAATATGTAATTTCTTATCAGCCGCCTTTGAAGCTTTAGTTGATTCGCCGGCAATAGGGCTTAGCGCCAGACCGCCCAGGCTCATAGCAGAAATTTTTATAAAACTGCGTCTTGCTGATGTATTTGTATTCATGATCAAATGTAAATTTTTGTCTTTAAAAAAGTAGCGAAGTTATTAAACTGCTAAGGAGGATCGAATGATTTTTATTCATACTAATGTTGCCGGCTGGATCGGAAAAATAACAATAGCGTAGGTTACTTTAAAAAGGGTTCTTACTAACAATGCAATAATAACTTTCAGGCTCCCGATTTTACGTTCAGCAGATGCTGAGAGTTGTCTCTTTTATAAATTATCTTTAAATAAATTTTTTTGAAATGGAAGATATCGAAGTGCCCACGGAACACCTGCATGAAGAAATTAATGAGCATGCGAAAGAAGGCAAAAGATGGTCATTATACCTTGCTATTTCTACAGCATTCATGGCCGTATTGGCTGCGGTAACGGGGCTTATGGCCGGCCACTATTCTAACGAAGCGCTTATAGAGCAAATAAAAGCTTCCGACCAATGGGCCTACTACCAGGCAAAAGGGATAAAGGCCGAGATAGCGGCTTTCGCCCCTTCGAAAGACACGGTGTTAATAGAAAAGTATAAAACTGAGCAAAAGTCAATTAAAGAAGTTGCTGAAGATTTTCAAAAGGAATCGCAGGAGTACCTCGCGCGCCATATTATACTTGCGCGTTCAGTAACTATGTTTCAGATTGCCATTGCAATATCAGCCATTTCAATCTTAACCGGCAGGCGATGGTTATGGTATTTCGGCATTTTAATTTCGCTGGTGGGTGTTGTTTTCTTTATCAGCAATGCGTTTTGAAGTGCCCTTGTAAATTATTATAACATTTCACTGGCCGGGAGTAATAACCATTAAGATGTATGCCTGAGATCATCCAATTATTTATAATGTTTTGTCTTTGATATTTTATGAGTAAATAAAAACATTTTAAAAATAATTTGGTTAAACTAAAATAATTAGTATTTTTGTCTAAATTAATTAGTTTAGCTATGGCAATAGCCGGTCAAAATTTAAAATATTTGCGTAAGCTTCGCGGATGGACACAGGAAGAGTTTGCTTCCAAATTAGGCATTAAACGCTCTTTGATTGGAGCGTATGAAGAAGAAAGAGCCGAACCACGAACAGATGTTCTTGAAATTGTCGGTGACATATTTAAAGTCACTCTTGATGAATTGCTGCTTCACGATCTCAGTGTAGCCAAAGGTTCAAGCTATCTCGCAAAAAGGCGGCAGCTTAAAATGATGAGTGCTGACAGGAATATCATTCATTTTGTTCCGGTAAAAGCTGCTGCCGGCTATCTTGCCGGTTATGCGGATGCTGAATTCATTGATGAGCTCAATACATTTACATTACCCATGCTTATCCGGCGGTAGCTATCGGGCTTTTGAAATTATTGGGGATAGTATGATGCCTACTCCGAGTGGAAGTATTATTGTTGGAGAAAAAATTGAAAACATTGATAATGTAAAAAACAATGCCGCATATATAGTAGTCAGCAAAAGCGAAGGTATTGTTTATAAACGCGTAATTAAAAGCAATAAAAATAAAAACAAACTTACGCTTGTCAGCGATAATCCTGCTTACCAGCCTTACCAGGTAAATACTGCGGATGTGCTTGAAATATGGCAGGCGCAGGTAGCCATAAATAAAGTAACACAGCAGCAAAGATGGGATGTTGATTCATTGGTAAATCTTGTTAATAACATTCAGGACCAGGTAAGCTCATTGAAAAAGAAAATGAATTAGGTTTGTAATTACTCATAAGTTTTCGCTTCATTCTTACCATTAGAATGCGGCCGTTCAGATACATCGATTCACAATTTAAAAACACAGTCATGATTAAATTACAAATTGTAGGCAACCTCGGGCAGATTGTATACAAAAAGAAGTAAACGGTAAAAAAGTAATTAATTTCAATGTGGCGCACACTGAGAAATTCAAGGATGCCCAGGGAAATACGAAAGAGAAAACCATCTGGGTAAATTGTGCCTATTGGACCGACAGGACAGCACTTGCTCAATACTTAAAGAAAGGCAAGCTGGTATTTGTTGAAGGTTCTCCGGAGGTAGAAGCTTATAGCAATAAAGAAAATCTGCCTGCTGCTACATTAAGATTGCGGGTAAGAGATCTGCAATTGTTAGGGGGAAATACTGATGGTAGCCAGGGTAATTCGAATACTTCCGGTTCCTTCTCATCGTCTGCAAATTCAAATTCAAATTCAGGTTTTAATTCAAATTCTAATTCGAACTCATCAGTTACAGCCGAAGTGGAAGAAGCGGCTGATGACCTTCCATTTTAATTTTAAAAATATTTATTTTAAAAGCGACAGTTGTTTAATTGTCGCTTTTTTTCATAAAAGATCAATTGCTTCCAGATTAGCTAATTAGCACATGGCTAATAATAATTCTACATCCCATCGGGGTTTTCACAGCATAACACTTCGACCATACTAAGTTTCTATGAAATCCCGATGCGGGTATAAACTTTCAATTATAATGAGCCTAATCATAAATCCTTATAATGCTGAGGTGTGAAAAACATAGCCATGAGAAAACATCGGAGTGTTTAAATTTTACAGACCTATCACGATGTAAGAAAGGATATCTTTAAGTTGAAGAATGTTCAGGCATCGGGGTTTCATTTCCGGCCCTTATTAATGGTTTGAAGATTAAAATGGAAATGAAAACCCCGCTGGGAAACTATGGCATCTTTATAAAATACTTTTAGTTCCCATCGGGGTTTTCACAGCATAACACTTCGACTATAATAAGGTTCTGTGAAACCCCGATGCGTGCATAAGTCTGCAATTATAGCAAGCCTAATCATAAATCCTTATAATGCTGAGGGTGAAAAACATAGCCATGAGAAAACATCGGCGTCTTTTAAATTTTACAGACCTATCACGATGTAAGAAAAGGATATCTTTAATTTGAAGAATGTTCAGGCATCGGGGTTTCATTTCCGGGTGCTTATTAACGGTTTTGGGATTAAAATGGAAATGAAAACCCCGCTGGGAAACTATGGCATCTTAAAAAATTACTTTTAGTTCCCATCGGGTTTTCACAGCATAACACTTCGACTATAATAAGGTTCTGTGAAACCCCGATGCGTGCATAAATCTGCAATTATAGCAAGCCTAATCAGAAATCCTTATAAGGCTGAGGTTTGAAAACATAGCCATGGGGAAAAAATAGGAGTGTTTAAATTTTACAGACCTATCACGATGTAAGAAAGGGATGTCTTTAATTTGAAGAATGTTCAGGCATCGGGGTTTCATTTCCGGCCATTATTAATGGTTTGAGGATTAAAAGGGAAATGAAAACCCCGCTGGGAAACTATGGCATCTTTATAAAATTACTTTTAGTTCCCATCGCGGTTTTCACAGCATAACACTTCGACCATAATACGCTTCTGTGAAACCCCGATGCGTGCATAAATCTGCAATTATAGCAAGCCTAATCATAAATCCTTATAATGCTGAGGGTGAAAAAGGTAGCCATGAGAAAACATCGGCGTCTTTTAAATTTTACAGACCTATCACGATGTAAGAAAAGGATATCTTTAATTTGAAGAATGTTCAGGCATCGGGGTTTCATTTCCGGCCCTTATTAATGGTTTGAAGATTAAAATGGAAATGAAAACTTCGCCGGGAAACTATGGCATCTTTATAAAATACTTTTAGTTCCCATCGGGGTTTTCACAGCATAACACTTCGACTATAATACGCTTCTGTGAAACCCCGATGCGTGCATAAATCTGCAATTATAGCAAGCCTAATCATAAATCCTTATAAGGCTGAGGTTTGAAAAACATAGCCATGGAGAAAACATCGGAGTGTTTAAATTTTACAGACCTATCACGATGTAAGAAAAGGATATCTTTAATTTGAAGAATGTTCAGGCATCGGGGTTTCATTTCCGGCCCTTATTAATGGTTTGAGGATTAAAAGGGAAATGAAAACCCCGCTGGGAAACTATGGCATCTTTATAAAATTACTTTTAGTTCCCCATCGGGGCTTTCACAGCATAACACTTCGACTATAATAAGGTTCTGTGAAACCCCGATGCGTGCATAAATCTGCAATTATAGCAAGCCTAATCATAAATCCTTATAAGGCTGAGGTTTGAAAAACATAGCCATGGAGAAAACATCGGAGTGTTTAAATTTTACAGACCTATCACGATGTAAGAAAAGGATATCTTTAATTTGAAGAATGTTCAGACATCGGGGTTTCATTTCCGGCCCTTATTAATTGTTTGAGGATTAAAAGGGAAATGAAAACCCCGCTGGGAAACTATGGCATCTTTATAAAATTACTTTTAGTTCCCCATCGGGGTTTTCACAGCATAACACTTCGACTATAATACGCTTCTGTGAAACCCCGATGCGTGCATAAATCTGCAATTATAGCAAGCCTAATCATAAATCCTTATAATGCTGAGGGTGAAAAAGGTAGCCATGAAGAAAACATCGGAGTGTTTAAATTTTACAGACATATCACGATGTAAGAAAAGAATGTTCAGGCATCGGGGTTTCATTTCCGGCCCTTATTAATGGTTTGAGGATTAAAAGGGAAATGAAAACTTCGCCGGGAAACTATGGCATCTTTATAAAATACTTTTAGTTCCCATCGGGGTTTTCACAGCATAACACTTCGACCATAATACGCTTCTGTGAAACCCCGATGCGTGCATAAATCTGCAATTATAGCAAGCCTAATCATAAATCCTTATAATGCTGAGGGTGAAAAAGGTAGCCATGAAGAAAACATCGGAGTGTTAAATTTTACAGACATATCACGATGTAAGAAAAGAATGTTCAGGCATCGGGGTTTCATTTCCGGCCCTTATTAATGGTTTGAGGATTAAAAGGGAAATGAAAACTTCGCCGGGAAACTATGGCATCTTTATAAAATACTTTTAGTTCCCATCGGGGTTTTCACAGCATAACACTTCGACCATAATACGCTTCTGTGAAACCCCGATGCGTGCATAAATCTGCAATTATAGCAAGCCTAACCATAAATCCTAATAATGCTGAGGGTGAAAAACATAGCCATGAAAAAAACATCGGAGTGTTTAAATTTTACAGACCTATCACGATGTAAGAAAAGATATCTTTAATTTGAAGAATGTTCCGGCATCGGGGTTTCATTTCCGGCCCTTATTAATGGTTTGAGGATTAAAAGGGAAATGAAAACTTCGCCGGGAAACTATGGCATCTTTATAAAATACTTTTAGTTCCCATCGGGGTTTTCACAGCATAACACTTCGACTATAATACGCTTCTGTGAAACCCCGATGCGTGCATAAATCTGCAATTATAGCAAGCCTAATCAGAAATCCTTATAAGGCTGAGGTTTGAAAAACATAGCCATGGAGAAAACATCGGAGTGTTTAAATTTTACAGACCTATCACGATGTAAGAAAGGATATCTTTAATTTGAAGAATGTTCAGGCATCGGGGTTTCATTTCCGGCCCTTATTAATGGTTTGAAGATTAAAATGGAAATGAAAACCCCGCTGGGAAAAAAACATCCTCATTGGCACATTTGCAAATCATAACATTAGCACATTTGCTAATCATCACATTGGCTAACTTGCTAATTATCACATTAGCACATTTGCTAATCATCACATTAGCTAATTATTTATATTTTTTATTTATCCTGAACAGATAGATAAGTAAATGCGCAACAGCGAATATCATTGAAATGCTAAACAATATGGTATCCGGTTCAGTAACGGTTTTATGATGCACTAAGGCAACAACAGCAAGTAATGCCGCCAGGCCTACACCACAGTAAGAGACAATCCTATTGCTTCTATCGTAAGTAATATTTGTATGATCGGATAACTGACTGTGTTTTAAGCCGTAAAAAAGATAGACGTCAAAACCAATGAGCATCCATACCAATAACCGTATCCACGTATCTAGTGGCAAAAAAATCATCATAAACAAGCAGGTAGCATATCCCCAGGATGGGCACTAATGGCACAAGCGGCGTTTTAAACGCACGCTTGATTTCGGGCTGTTTAACTCTTAGTACCCAAACCCCGATACATACGAGAATAAATGCGAAAAGTGTTCCTATGCTTGTCATTTCACCAACAACTCTTGCGGGAACAAATGCGGCGAAGATGCTTACAAACAACATAAAGAGCAAATTGGATTTTGCAGGTGTTCTGAATTTAGCATGTACTTTATGAAAAACCGGCGGTAACAAGCCATCTTTGCTCATTGAAAAAAATACCCTTGATTGTCCCATCAGCATCACGAGTATCACCGATGAATACCCTCCAAGAATGGCAACAATAATGGCCCTGTTTAACCATGGATAATCGGGATGTAAACCGCCGTTGGCATCAACTGTTCCCATATGATCAATCGCAACACCCACGGGGGCAATTCCATCCTTGCCCGCAAAAGATGTATAATTGGTTACCCCTGTCATTACGTGCGCAAACAAGATATATAAAATGGTACATATTGCCAGCGAACCGAGTATTCCAATAGGCATATCCTTCTTTGGGTTTTTAGCTTCCTGGGCAGCCGTAGAAACTGCATCAAAGCCAATGTATGCAAAGAAAACAATTGCAGCGGCCCTGATAATTCCACTAAATCCAAAATGCCCGAAGTCACCTGTATTATCGGGAATATAAGGGTGATAATTGGTTGTGTTAATATATTTCCACCCGAGTATAATAAAAATAAATACAACCGCAACTTTTAGTGTTACAATAACTGCGTTTACGGTGGCACTTTCCTGTGTACCTTTTATTAATAGTAAACTAACCAGCACTACAATACAAACCGCGGGCAGATTGATCCATCCTCCGTCCCAGGGCCCTGTCGTAATCTCAGCAGGTAGTTTAACATTAAAGCCATCCAGGAATTTTACAAAGTACCGGCTCCAGCTTATTGCTACCGTTGCGGCGCCCACCGCATATTCCAGCACAAGATCCCAACCAATAACCCACGCAATAAATTCACCCATTGTTGCATAAGAATAAGTATAGGCACTTCCCGCTACTGGGATCATGGAAGCAAATTCTGCATAGCATAAACCGGCGAAAGCACATCCAAAGCCAGCAACCACAAATGATATTGTAATAGCGGGCCCTGCATTATTTGCTGCAGCAAGCCCCGTTATAGAGAAAAGCCCTGCTCCTATGATAGCACCAATTCCGAGGGCAACCAGGGAGCCAGGCCCCAAAGTTTTCTTCAGCCCCTTTTCAGTTTCACCAGCCTCTGCCATTAAAACACTCATGGGCTTCTTTACAAATAAACTCATATATAAGTTGTTAATTTAAGTGAAGAACAGGATGGAAAAGTAATCAATTAATTTTTAAAATATAAAGCCACGCTCTATAATTTTTAACACTTAGGCAGATAACACGTTTTAAATATTATATTGCAAAACTATATTAGTCATATGGCTCATATTTCGTCAAATAAAAACAAGCTTACAGTTTATATTCTTATAGCTATGGTTGCCGGCGTGTTGCTTGGATATGTTGTGCATGAAACGATCATCTCCTTCATTCATACTTTCTTTTTCTGAAAATATAAAACTACTAACAACCATTTTTTTAAGACTGGTGCAAATGATTATAGCGCCGCTGGTATTTTCAACTTTGGTTGTTGGCATCGCAAAGCTGGGGAATTTAAAAACGGTGGGGCGTATAGGTGGTAAAGCTTTATTGTGGTTTATTTCCGCCTCTTTAATATGCCTTCTGATAGGCCTTCTGCTCGTTAATTATTTTAAGCCAGGTGCTGCTATAAACCTTAGTGCAGCCGATACTGCGAGTGCAAAAGACCTGATGACAAATACCCGCCAGTTTTCTTTGGCAAATTTTGTAGAACATGTTGTTCCAAAAAGCATTTTCGAATCAATGGCTTCGAATGAAATTTTGCAGATTGTAATTTTCAGTGTTTTTTTTGGCATAGCAGCTACTGCGATCGGCGATTATGCAAAGCCTGTGATCAGGGCATTGGAAGGGGTTTCGCACATCATTTTGAAAATGGTAGGCTATGTTATGAACTTTGCACCCCTGGGCGTCTTTGGCGCTATAGCCGCAGTTATTGCTACCAAAGGGCTTGAAGTTTTCAGCTTTTACGGACAGTACCTTCTGTATTTTATAATTGGGAATTTTCATTCTCTGGCTGATATTGCTCGGAGTAGGATATTTGATTTTGAAGAACAGGCTTCCTGCTTTAATAAAGAGGATTGCTCAACCGCTTGTTAATTGCTTTCAGTACCACAAGCAGTGAGGCGGTTTTTCCGAAACTAACGGAAGAGCTTGAACGCTTTGGCTGCCCCGAAAAAATAGTGGCTTTTACTTTGCCGCTTGGATATAGTTTTAATCTTGATGGCAGCATGATGTACATGACCTTTGCCAGCGTTTCAATTGCGCAGGCCTATGGAATACATATGGACCTGGGCACACAGATTACGATGCTCCTTGTGCTTATGCTCACGAGTAAGGGAATTGCCGGTGTGCCGCGGGCATCGCTTGTTGTAGTTTTGGCAACCTGCAGCATGTTTAATATTCCACCAGCAGGAATTGCTTTAATATTGCCAATTGACCATTTTTGCGACATGTTTCGAACTATGACAAATGTACTGGGAAATGCATTGGCAACTTCGGCTGTAAGTAAATGGGAAGGCGAACTTGCCAATTAAAATTTTAAATTCTAATCAGTGGAATTATTACATATTTTAGGAATTGACCTTAAAGAATTACTCAATCCGCATTTTTATATTCAGCATGGAGGCTTATGGATGATACTTTTTATTGTATTTGCAGAAACCGGCTTGTTTGCCGGATTTTTTTTACCGGGAGATGCGCTGCTATTTGTTACAGGAATTTTCAGTTCAACTACCGGGGGTATTCCCGGCATTGTATCTTCGGCACTATTTGAAACTCATAATCAATGGGCAGATCTTTTTATTTTGTGGATACTGATTTCTGTTGCCGGCATTTTAGGAAACTTTGTTGGATACTGGTTTGGCAGGAAAAGCGGCCCTTTTTTATTTGAAAGAAAAGATACTTTCTTCTTTAAGAAAAAATATCTCGTACAAGCTCACGAATTTTATGAAAAGAACGGAGGACAGGCAATTGTTTTGGCAAGGTTTGTTCCCTTTGTTCGAACGTTTGCCCCCATAATTGCGGGCATTGTGTTAATGGACTGGAAGAAATTCACCTACTATAATATGGCAGGCTGCATTTTATGGGTTGGAAGTATGTTGTTTGCCGGGCATTTTCTGCAGAGGTTTATTATGCACCAGTTTCATTTCGATTTGAAAGAACATCTTGAAGTAATTGTAGTAGGAATTGTTGCTATTACTACAATTCCTGTTCTATGGAAAGATATTTATGCCTAAAAAGAAAACCGATAAAATAATAAGTTCCGATTTTAGTTTTTAACATGAACAAAAAATACATCGCGGTTTTTTCCCTTCCTGTAGTAGTTGCGGCTTTGGGATATTTTGTTGATATATACGACCTGCTTCTTTTTAATATCGTAAGAATCCCGAGCCTTCGGTCACTTGGCTTAAACGCAATTGATGTTGATAAAAAGGGAGAGTTCATCATTGGCATCCAGATGGTCGGGCCTTTTACTTGGTGGCATTATATGGGGGATAGCAGGTGATAAGAAAGGAAGGCTGAGTGTTTTATTCGGCTCTATCATATTGTATTCCCTGGCAAACATCGCCAATGGCTTTGTGCAAACAGTACCTCAATATGCAATAGCCCGGTTTATTGCCGGCATTGGGCTTGCAGGCGAATTGGGTGCAGGTATTACATTGGTTTCAGAACTATTGAGAAAAGAACAAAGAGGTATCGGAACATCTCTTGTTGCAGGGATTGGCCTTACGGGGGCGGTCGTTGCTTTTTTTATTTCACAGAAGTTTGACTGGAGAAATTGCTATTTCATTGGAGGAGGGCTGGGTATATTCTTACTTTTTCTGCGCATTAGTATTTTTGAATCAGGAATGTATACATCACTTGAAAAAACAGTATCCAAAGGAAACTTCCTTATGTTCTTCAATAATGCAAAGCGGTTTAAAAAATATTTATTTAGTATTTTATTAGGGCTTCCTACCTGGTATGTCATCGGTATCCTCATTGCGTTTTCCAATAAGTTTGCAAAAAACTTTGGAATAACAGAAGATATTAATCCCGGCAAAGCAACCATGTATGCCTATATCGCTATTTCTGTTGGCGATGTATTGGCGGGACTGCTGAGCCAGTGGTTGAAAAGCAGGAAAAAAACACTGTATATCTTTTATGCAATTACGGCTATAATGATCACCATCTATTTTACTCAAACAGCGAATACCAGCGCTGCCAGCCTTTATTGGACTGCAGCCGGGCTTGGGTTTGCAACGGGTTTCTGGGCGATTTTTGTAACAATGGGAGCTGAGCAGTTTGGCACCAACCTGCGGGCAACAGCAGCTACCACGATCCCTAATATGGTTCGCGGTTCTTTACCATTAATGCTTTTATTGTTCAATGGTTTGCAACATTATTTTACTTATATTTTCAGCGGCCTGGTAACCGGAATCATTGTGATGATTATTAGTATTATTGCTACCATCTTTACCGAAGAAACTTTTCATAAAGAACTTAATTATATTGAAGTGTGAGGTTTTGGTTAATTGGTTAATGTAAATTGGTTAATTGGTTGATTAGTTAATTGGTTAATTGGTTAAATTGCTACATTGCTCATAGTTCATAGCTGATAGCTCACAGCTTTCGTCTCATGAAAATTTTAATCATTCGTTTTTCTTCCATTGGTGATATCGTTCTAACGACCCCGGTTATACGCTGTTTGCGAAAAAAATATCCCGATGCCGATATTCATTTCCTGACTAAAAAAAGTTTTTCAGGAATTGTTCTTGCAAACCCATATATCAATAGGGTGCTTACATTAGCCAGATGATATTAATGCCACAATAGAAATTCTTAAAAATGAAAAGTTTGATTGTATAATTGACCTGCACCATAACCTGAGAACACTTAGAATTAAGCAAGCCATGAAAGGCATACCTTTTTATTCTTTCAACAAGTTAAACACGCAAAAATGGATATACACCAATTTCAAAATTAACCTGATGCCGGCGAAACATATTGTTGACAGGTATATGGAAACGGTAAAAAATCTTGGTGTTGTAAATGATGGCCTGGGGCTTGATTATTTTATTCCTGAAAAAGATATTGTTAAAGATGCAGACATCCCGTTTTCTCATTCACAGGGATACGTTTCAATTGCAATTGGTGCAGCACATTTCACAAAAAAATTACCGGTAGATAAATTAAAAGAATTATGTGCCGGAATAGAATACCCTATTATCCTGCTTGGCGGAAATGAGGATTTTAATAATGGCTGCGAAATTGCCCGGGTTGATCCGGTAAAAATTTATAATGCATGCGGTAAATTTTCATTAAATGAATCTGCAGATATCATTCGCAGATCGAAATTGGTGATAAGCCACGACACAGGCCTTATGCATATCGCGGCTGCTTTTAAAAAAAATATTTTATCTGTGTGGGGCAATACGGTTCCTTCATTTGGAATGTATCCGTATCTCACTTCTTACGAGGTATTCCAGGTAAATAAATTATGGTGCAGGCCTTGCAGTAAAATAGGTTTTGAAAAATGCCCGCTGGGTCATTTTAAATGTATGCGGAAAATGCCAGTATATGGGATTGCTGAAAGTGCAAATAAGTTCCTTAAGCCGTAAGGTAATGAAACGGTGGATCAATTATGGGATCATCCGTTGTTTCACTGTTCAATTGTTGAATGGCTTAACGGCAACGGGCATAGCCTAAACTTATCGGAATTTTTATATTCCAGGTACAGCCATTGCCGGGAGAGGAAATGATTTCTGCAGAGCCGCCAAAATTTTCTGCACGGGTAAAAATATTTGTTATTCCCAATCCTTTTTTTACAGTGGCGAGGTCAAACCCTTTACCATTATCCGTAACCGTTAACAAAAGATTATTTTCTGCTTCGGCTACAGCTGAATCGTTACTTTTGTTGCATTTGCATGTTTGAGAATATTATTTATATTTTCCTGCACAATCCGATATACTGCAAGCTGAAGAGATTGTGATAATTTCTTTTCATTTAATTTTCCAATGGTCAGTTTTACTTCAAAGGTTTTGGGTATGTGCAATTTGCTCGGTTAATGCTTTAAGTGCCGCAGAAAGCCCATGCATCTTGAGATCTACAGGTGAAAGGTTATGACTTATATTGCGCAATTCATTGATAGCCTTTTGCACATAGTCCAGGCTATGGCTTATAAGGTTTTCTTCAATTACCTTTTGCTTTTGTGCGGTTCTTAAATACAATATTGATGCGGCAAGCAGTTGGTTTACATTATCGTGCAATTCTCCGGAAAGCTCATTTCTTTCTTTTTCCTGTGCATCAATTACGGCAGTAACTATATCTTTCTTTTTCTGTAATTCTGTAATTAATACCTCTCTTTGTAATTTACGTTCTTCTGTTACATCCTGCATGGATCCTATCATACGTACGGCTCTTCTGATCTTTGTCTCTTATAATATATGCCTGGTCAAGTACTATTTTATAGGTGCCATCTGCACAAAGACATTTGTATTCCATCTGCCAGCGGGAAGTCATCACTGGTAAGTGCATCGTTCTATGACTTTGAATAACGTCTAGTAACATCATCAGGATGTACTTTATCATATTGGTGGTCTTCGTAAAGGTCAGGCATTTCATAACCAAAAACATTTTTATAACCGCCCGTTCGCATTATTTTATTTTCTATAAGATCCCAGTCCCAAATAACATCGCGGGTTGCTTTTACGGCATATTCAAAAAGCTCATTACTTTTTTCAAGGGCGCGTTGTGCCAGTAGTTCTGCCGTAATTTCAATTGATTGCCCGCCGGCGAGGCGATTGCCTTCAACATCTTTTATTGGAAATTGATAAGTCCTGTAATAATGAATTTTTTCATTCTCATCAATCCACTTATGAAAAAATTCAACACTTTTATTTTTTGTCAGCATTTCTTTGCGGGGCAACAACGCTTTTTCTCTTTCAGTAATCGGGCCAAAGCTCCCAATCTTTTTATTCAGGTGATCAGTCAGAATAATTAAAAGAATCTTTAAAACGGGTATTCATGTAATGTAAAACTCCCTCGCCATCTGTAATCCATGCCAGTAACGGGGCATTTTCCATAAATGACTGAAACTGGCTTCTTTCTTTTAATATTTCCATTCTTCCTTTTACCTGCGCTGTAATATTAACAGCAAGGCCGCCAATAAGCCTGGTTTTATTATGGCTGCCAACAGGAAATTTATAAACCTGGTAATATACTTTTTCACCATTCTGATCTATACCTTCTTCAAATCTTTCAATACCTGTATTTCTGTCCAGTACTTCCTTGTCGCTGGCAGAAGCAATTTATTTTCATAGCGGGAGGGTAATAATCAAAAATATTTTTACCAATAACATTCTCCGGAAGCCCAAAAGAATCTTTAAATAAGGTATTCATATAATGCAAAGTGCCTTCCTCATCATTGATCCACGCAAGGGTAGGGGCATGCTCCATAAAAGTTTCGAAATTGCTGTTGCTCTATTGCTAAATTGAGCTGCGATTTTTTTTGCTCAAAATCAAATTTGTGTTTTATTTCATATTCCTTAGTTACATCCCTGCTTACAGCCACGAAGCCGGTTACCTGGCCTTTTTTATCTTTTATAGCATTTACCATTGTTTGCATGTGAAATTTTGTCCCATCTTTTTTTTCGATTAAAACATCGCCCGCTCCAACAACCCTTATTTTTAAGTAACAGTTTTAAAATTAGCTTCTGAATCATTTTCAAAAGTTATGTTACTGATTTCATGCAGAGGTATGTTACGCCTTCTTCATATTTCAAATTAAACATCATCTCTGCGGTAAGATTCCAGCTTTTGATACAAAAATTTTGGTCTGCAGAAATAATCGCATCGGAAATATTATCAAGTAAAATAGCCTGTTGTAATAAAGTTTGCTCTGCCTTTTTTTGTTTGGTAATATCAGTGCCTAGAAAGCGAACTCCTTCAACCTCATTTTTTTTATTGACTAAAGCGCTTACTTCCCATCGAAACCAATTTTCATGCGAAGTCTGTGATAGTTTGTATTTCTATGCAGATGGTTTTACCAGGATTATTTATACATTCATTGTTAACCTGGAGGTATTTTTCCATTTGGAAAGTCTGTACGACTTCGGGAAACAAGCGGCCTTTCCAGTTCTCATTTTCTAATCCAAATTGTTTTTGAAATAAACGGTTGGTATCTAAAAAACGAAAGCTTGTATCGGTTAAGCTGCATAAGAACTCTGATGAATTTTCCAGGTGTGATATACCTTCAGATATAGAATCCATAGTAATCTTTCAAACGCTTGTAACTAAATGAGGGTTATAATTCGCTCATTTTGTAAGATGTTATGAAAGGAGAATTAATTAATAACGCAGGATAGCAGATTTTATTGAGCAGTATTTGAATTTGATTTTGTAAGTCGTTTGAATTTAATTCTGTAGGTAAACATGCTTAGTTCACGTTGGTTTTAACTTTTTATTTCGGAACCTGTTATTTTTTTTGTATCATATTTACATTTAAATGATCCGTTATAAAATTTCCCTTCTTTTATTGATTTGTTTGTGCCGGCTACACATCAATGTTTTTCACAGAATGTGATTGTAAATGCATTTATGGAAAATAAAAAAGCAAAGCCGGATAACGACACCATCTATTATGACTTTAACCGCAATCTTACCTGGCAGGATTTTAAAGGTGTGCCTGACAATAATCATTTTGGAGGAGCAGTAACAGCTTCGGGTTTTGCATTTGATTCACAAATAAACTTTGACGGAAAAAATATTTATCTCAATATTGGGGTGTATGCTTTTTTTTCTAAAAGTGATTCGTGGAAAAAACCACAAATAAATTCAGACTATCATTTACTGCATGAGCAACATCATTTTGATATTACCAGGCTAGGCTCGCAAAAATTTATTGCTGAGCTTTCAAAAGCCCATTTTACAAAGGAAAATTATAATACATTGCTTACATCCATATTTAACAAGGTTTATAAAGAAAATGAATCAATGCAGTTGCAGTACGACAGGGAAACTAACCATAGCCTTAATGTTGATAAGCAATTGGAATGGAATGATAAGATTGCAGCTGAAATTCAAAAGCTGAAAGATAGCATTGTGATAAAGCAGTAATGCCTGTTATTGTAATTGTATATTGCATGCCCTCAAGATACTTTCTCATTTTTAAGGCTTACCATTAATATGGGGATTTGCAGTTCATGCCTTACAGAATTTACTGTTTCTCCATAAATTAAATCTTTTACGCCGGTGTGGCCGTGGGTGCCAACCACCAGCATATCAGCTTCGCTTTCTTTTACGAATTTCACTATTTCTTTAGCCCTGTCTCTGAATCCTAATTTGCCTTCCGCTTTAAACCCTCTTTTTTCTAATTGGTGTATATAAGATGCCAGCCTTTCGGTATCTTTTTGTGTCTCGTAATCAGCAGTTTCTTTTCCATGCAATATTGCCGTAGCGCTTTCCACAATGTGTATCAAAAAAAAGCGGGTATCCTGTTTTGCCTGCCCAATGGCCGATGCAAGGAGTTTTGAATCGTTCTCACTAAAATCCAATGCCACCGCAATCTTTCTGTAAACCGGTGCATCAAGATTTATTAGTGCCTGATAAATTGGGATGCATTTGTATTGAAACGGATTTTTTTCGTTTGCCAAGTAAAGGAAAAATAACTGAGTAAATTAATAAAGCCTCCAAATAAAAGTCGCTGAGAGAACAATGCTTATTTTTCCAATAATATTACCCGGTGTTGCAAAAAAATTAGCGGCTTCACCCGGTCACCAGCCTTACATTAAGATATACTAATACCGATGCAACAAGCCAGGCAAAAAATTGTATAACGCGGTTTAATCGCAAATGCGCCCATTGTTTTTTTGTCACTTACAAAATGAATTAATGGTATTACCGCAAATCCTAATTGCAAGCTTAAAATCACCTGGCTGAAAATTAATAAGCTGTCGACCCTGCTTTCGCCAAAAACAGCAATCACAATAATTGCCGGGATTACAGCCAGTAAACGTGTGATCAATCTTCGTATAATTGGATTGATGCGCAGGCGTAAATATCCTTCCATTACTATTTGGCCGGCCAGTGTTCCTGTAAGAGTCGAGCTTTGGCCGGAAGCAATCAGGGCAATAGCAAATAAAGTGGATGCAAAAGTTGAGCCCAGCATTGGAGATAATAATTGGTAGGCCTGTTTTATTTCTCCCACATCGGTTCTGCCGGTTTTGAAAAATACCGTAGCTGCCAGTATAAGTATTGCGGCATTGATCAGGAAAGCAATATTCAGCGCTATGGCGGTATCAATAAAACTCCATTTCAATGCCTGCTTAATGCCCTGATGGGTCTTTTGAATTTTCCTGGTTTGCACCAATGAGGAATGCAGGTATAAATTATGCGGCATTACAGTAGCGCCAATAATACCTATTGCAAGGTACAAGGCAGTTTCCTTTGGCAGAACGTTGCTCATGCCTTTGGCAGCATAGAAATCTTTTGCATCCGGCAGCGATGGAATAAATCCTTTTAATATTTCATGCAGTTGCGGGTGCGCTATAATAATATTTACCAGGAAACAAAAGCCGATTACTCCAATTAATGCAATAATAAAAGCTTCCATTTTGCGAATGCCCAGGCGTTGCAGGTAAAGTAACAAAAATGTATCCAGCACTGTAATAGATACACCCCATATTAAGGGCAGGCCGGTAAGCAACTGAATACCGATCGCCATACCAAGAACTTCTGCAAGGTCGCAGGCTGCAATAGCAACTTCCGCGAGAATGTATAACATGAAATTTACCGGTTTCGGGTACGCCTCCCTGTTAGCCTGCGCAAGGTCTCTTCCCCGCACAATTCCCAGCCTTGCGCTTAAACTTTGCAGTAGTAAGGCCATAATATTACTCATCAGTAATACCCATATTAATGTATAGCCATACTTGCTGCCGCCTGCCAGGTCTGTGGCCCAGTTGCCCGGGTCCATGTAGCCTACGCTTACCAGGTAGGCAGGCCCAAAAAATGCGAATATCCTTTTCCATCCTTTTTTCCTGGAACTGATGTCGACAGTTTCATGCACCTCACTTAATGAATTATCGTTATTATTTCTCGTTATCATCATAAACAAAAATATTTTGCGCAGCCTGTTCACTTATAATGCAGGCGGGTTGTTTTGAGATTTTAATTTGAAGAGATCCGTCGAAACTCGAATACTTTCAGTACTTTAATTTGCGAACCGATAGTGATGCCGTAATGATTCAGCATTTCCATCATCTGCTGTGTCTGGCTGCCCACCGAGCTTACGACTCCGTTTTTTTTAAGGGGAAAGTTGTTAAGCGAAACCTGGTTTAAAACGGGCATTTTGCCATATGCATCTGGTATCGGGTCGCCATGCGGATCTATCTTCGGCTGGCCCAGGAAATTGTCTAATCTTTTTATAAGGTCGTTGCTGCTTACATGTTCAAGCTCTTCAGCAATGGCATGTACTTTATCCCATTCCATACCAAGCCTGGTAACAAGGAAAAATTCCCAAAGCCTGTGCCTTCTTATTATTTTAAGAGCTTCCTTGTTCCCTGAATCATTAAGCCTGAACCCATAATACTTTTTGTATTCCAGCAGCTTTTTTGTTTTCAGCCGTTTCAGCATATCTGTTACAGAGGCAGCCCTCATATTGAGATAGCTGGCTAATGAATTGGTATTTACTTTTTCCGTTTCACCCTGGAGCCTGTAAATGCTTTTAATGTAATTTTCTTCGCTTACTGAAAATTTCATATTGCTTAAAAATTATTTTAGGCAAATCTAAAATTTTAAATTGACAGGCGAAAATTTTTTTATGGCGATTTGCCAGGTCAAAGTATTACCGCCCGTGGCAGCAGGTTATGAAGGCGCTAAAGCTTAAAAGTATGCTGCAGGGCATAAAATTTTACAAGATGAAATTTATCCGGAATGTGCTTGCAATTTTATGTAAGGCGGAAGTACATACTATAATATTAGAATGGCAGGATGTTTGGAATATAGAATGCCTGTTCGAAAAAGCGCTAATAGTAGATATGCCGGAGGAACGCTGTACCTGTTCATTATGGCGCTGATAAGAATGATATAGCATTTATGTGAACATGTAGAATATGATCCACATTCTTTAAATCCTGCAAAATTATACACAGGGAGAAAACATTTGTAAGCGTTTCACGTTTATACTCTGTGTAAAAATGACACTTTAAACTGCAAGAAATATTAATTTGTTGAATTTTACTTTATATTGCGCCCTTGTTAAAATTTATACGATCTAAATATGAGCTTTGAAAATTATAGTCTTCCTTATGAAACGGTAGAAAGATATTCAAAGAAAGTGGCCTATTTCTCGATGGAGTTTGCTATTCACCAGCCATTAAAAATATATAGCGGAGGCCTTGGGTTTCTGTCCGGCTCGCATTTAAGAAGCGCTTATGAACTGAAACAAAATCTAATTGGTATTGGTATCCTCTGGAAAGAAGGATATTATGACCAGGCCAGGAATGCGGATCAGACCTTAAAGGTAGTATGGATTGAGAAAGATCTACAATTTTCTTGAAGATACAGGGATACGTTTCCAAATACTGATTCATGATCACCCGGTATGGGTTAAAGTGTGGTATTTAAATCCAAAGACATTTAATTCTGCACCGCTTTTTTTATTAAGTACCGATGTGGCGGAAAATGATTATGTGTCCAAAACAATTACTAACCGGCTGTATGATGGAAACGCCGCAACAAAAATTGCCCAATTCATTTTGCTGGGCGTTGGTGGCTGCAAGCTTCTGGATGAACTTAATTTTAATCCTGATCTCTATCATCTTAATGAAGCACACGGGGTAAGCGCTGCATTTTATTTGTATAAAAAATTTGGTAATAAAGAGGAAGTAAAAAAACGGCTTGTGTTCACCACGCATACGCCCGAAGAAGCCGGGAATGAAAAGCATGACATTTTTCTTTGCGAGCAAATGAGTTACTTCTGTGGAATGCCACTAGACCAGGTAAGGGAATTGACCGGCATGACGGATAATCTTTTCAACCATTCACTGGCGGCACTCCGGTTTGCACACCTGGCCAATGGTGTTTCGCAGCTACATGGCGAGGTAAGCAGGCAAATGTGGAAGAAGTATGAAGATATCTGTGAAATAAAATCCATAACCAATGCTCAAAACTGGCGGTATTGGGCCGATAAACAATTTTATCGCGCTAAAGAAGTGCAAAATGATGGATGGTTTGATGACCGTAAAGCCTATCTTAAAAAAAGAGCTTTTGAAATCGTAGCAGATCAAACGGGAAAGGTGCTGGATCCTAAAGTACTTACCATTGTATGGGCAAGAAGATTTGCAGGCTACAAAAGAGCTGAATTACTAACGAGGGACCATAAACGCTTTGAGGCGTTGTTACATAACGAAAAATACCCGGTGCAGATTATCTGGGCAGGAAAACCCTATCCGCTTGATTTCCCTGCCATAAACGATTTCAATCATCTTGTTAGCCTTAGCAAGCAATATAAAAATGTGGCGGTATGCACCGGCTATGAGCTTACTCTTAGCAAACGCCTGAAACAGTGCGCGGATGTATGGTTGAATAATCCAAGGGTACCACGCGAGGCCAGTGGAACAAGTGGTATGACGGCGGCAATGAATGGGGCCGTGAACCTTAGCACCAATGATGGATGGATTTGCGAATTTATCAATAATGGCAACAATGGTTTTGTAGTCCCGCCGGCAGATTATATGAATATGCATGTTGAAGAACAGGATAATTATGACCTGAACCAGCTTTACGATATTTTGGAAAATGAAATATTGCCCATCTATTATGATAAGTTCGAAACGTGGCGGCAAATTGTAAAAAACGGTATGAGAGATGTTCAGTTTGCATTTGACAGTAACCGGATGGCTAATGAGTATTATGAAATCTTATATAGATAAATCCCTCACCGGAAGAGTAAAAGCCGATGTATTTGTTATCAACCCTCCTGGTGATGTATAGATATTGGTGAAGATATTTTAAGGTAAAAGAGCCTCCGGGCTTTATAAAAAGCGGAGGCCCTGTTACGTTACATATTTTTGCATGCATGAATTCTTGCAAATAGCTGATCGCTGATAGCTGATCGCTGACGGCTCATAGCTGACACCAGGCTTCAGCGGTTTAATTGTTACCGGTTTCCATTTTTGAAAAAGATGGAGCTTCAGAGAGGGCATTTTCGTTTGTCTCTCTTGAATAACTCTCCATCAGGGAAGTTCCAATGTTGCGTAAAACGTCCGGAAAATTTTCAAAAGAAACTGCATCAGCCAGCGTGGTTAAAATAGCTCCGTAATACGCCTGCTCTTTAGGAGGCAAGGGCTGCGGATTGAGCATCACTTCTTCACCACCAAAAATCCTCACCCACGGTTCGGGCGATGGCCCATGCGTGTCAAAGTGATGTCTTGGTATAAGAGGGCACCAATCGTCATCGTCATAGCTCATAGATTGAACACCTGCGTTGAAAAGGCTTTTTGAAGCCCATTGGAGCTCTTTTGCAATGTTGGGATCTTTTATCTCTTTAGTAATCGACTTGAGCGCCATTGAAACCATTACATGACGTGTACCTACTGAAAGAACGGGTTCATGTGGATGTACAATTTCCCATAGCCGGGGATTGTAACGTGCGAGGTAGGCAAGAAAAGATGCCTTTGAGGTTAAATTCATAATTGATAAATGTTTATAGTGAAAAAATATTTAAGTTGTACAACATCGGAATCCCCACTCGGGCAGTATTAATCATCGTGCAATATTGGGGTAATAGCGACTTCTGGTAAATGATATTTTAATGGAATAAATGAGTCTTTATTTTATTCGCCTTCAAAAATATTATTCTTTGCAATAAGTATGAAAGGGAATGAGTGGATAATCAGTGCTGTTTAGAAGATGGCAGGTTATTAATGAAAAGTGGCTTGAGTATTACTTATAATGCTGTCATCTTTTATTTCTATTAATGTGTTCACACATTATGGCCCGTCCGGCTCTACGATATTCTGGAAAATTAAATTTTGCCCCTCTGTTATGATAAGTTTGAACGTGGAGGCCAATTGTAAGAACGGAATGCTGGATGTTCAGTTTGCATTTGACAGTAACAGAATGGCTAATGAGTGTTACGAAATTTTGTATAAATAAACTTCCCGAGGCGTTATTTCAGTTGAAAAGTTTTATTTTATTTTTTACTCTTTTACAATCTTTTCACCGTTTTGCCTGCCGGATATTAGGATGAAAAAAAGAGGCCAGAATTTCTGGCCTCCATGTTTTTAGCTTATCGTTTTACCATCTTTATCGTTTTGCTTTCTGTGCCGTTTGTTACGGTAACGATATAAATACCTGCTGCATATTTTTCTGTAGGAAGATTTACGAATCGTACTTTACTATCATTATTAGCTTGCCACAATTTTTTCCCGCTGATATCCGAAATCGATACCGATACATCATTTCTTATATCTCCCGTTATTTGCAATGTGGCGTTTGAAACTGATGGATTGGGATACAATACTGCACTGAAAGGCATAATTGCCTGATCTATTATGTTGGTAGTTTTTGATACCGCAAATTTTTCTGTTTGATCATTTACTTTACCTGCATAAAGTTCATAACCATATTGATAAGTATATCCTGCCAAAAAGAGTTTATCAGGTGTTGCAATAATGTTCTGAATCTGCACCTCACTGATTACGTTATCATCAACCGGTATTGTACCATTCGCAGTGCCATCGGATGACCAGAGGATACCGCTATTCGTAAAATATAATTTTCCGCCAAAACTTATGAGATTTGCTAAACTGCTTGGGTCGGGTCCGGGTGTGATATCTTTTACAAGCTGAGTTCCCTTTTCTGTGCCATCAGTTTTCCAAAGCTCAGCCCCGCTCAGACCATCGTCGCCGATAAAAAATACTGTGCCGTTCACATCTGTAAAATAAGTAGGAAATGGGTAAAAACTGTCGGCATTGGGACTGATATCTTTTAGCGCATAGGTACCTGCAACAGTACCATCCGTTCTGTAAAGTTGGCTACCATTTGTATTGGTATAGTCTATCGCCGCGAAATAAAGGATGTTATTTGAAATCTCAAAATAAATACGTGCTGTATTAACAACAGAGGAAGTATACCATGGGTCTATCATAGCCAGTTGAATAGTACCGGTGCTTGTTCCATCAGATTTCCAGAATGAGGGGCCAGTACCATTATCAGCGGCGAAGTACACTTCTTTTTTATAGATAAACATACCAGTGGGATTCGAGTTACCCGGGCCAGGGTTAATATCCTTCACTATGCCAGTGCCAGCTATGCTTCCATCACTCTTCCATAATTCGTAGCCATTTGTCGCATCACCACCAACGAAAAAAGCGGTGTTATCAACAACATTTAGACTATAACCGGAAGAAAGCGTTGATGACAGTAAAAAAGTACCTGTATTCGTACCATCAGTACGCCACAACTCATTAGTGTAAGTAGTATAATTGAGTAACACATAAAATACAATATTATTATCTGCCACATGAAAATCCTGTGGATAATATTGCGCAAAATTGTAGTCAGGAATAACCTTTTGCAGCCCCTCCTTTCTGCCGTTTGTTTTAAAAATACAATCCGTGGTATCGCTGCTTGCGGCAATAAAATAAGCCAATTTGTTTTTCACCCAATAATTACCGGGGTTAGAAGATCCCTCGCCGTGAATGATATCGTTCAGTAAAAATGTACCCTTTTCAGTTCCGTCAGATGTATACACCTCAATACCATGGGCTCTGTCAGATGCGCTGAATATCGCGCCATTACCAAATGGGGCCAATGTATTGGTATAAAATCCCGCGTTAGAACCTGAAGTAGAAACAGTGTTAATGTCTTTTACCAGCGTTGTCCCGAAAGCAAAACTGTTGGTCATAAAAAGCTCGTTTCCTTTTTTCTCATCGGCGGCGCTAAAGAATAGTTTGCCATTTAAAGCCGTTAGATAACCCGGATAAGAACCCGCAGATCCTCTAAAAATATTATCTACCGGCAGGGGAAATGTGCCAAAAACAGTATTTACAACTTTCCACAATTCGGTGCCCAAAAATTTATCATGTTTTACAAAATACAAAGTGTTGTTTCCGCTATATATATCGTTGATTGTTTCTCCGGGTAGAAATTTGGTTATTAGCTTTGTAGACGCTTCTGTTCCTTTTGAGTTCCATAGCTCATCATGCAAGCCACCGTTATAGTTGGTTACTTTAAAGTAGAGAATATTATCTACTACTTTCATTTCTGTAGAAGAAATAAAATCGGGATCGGAATCTGCGGTAAGGTCTTTAACTAATATAAATCCGTCCGTGTTCGATGCATCATATTTATATAATCCGTTACCGGTTGTTGGTGAAGACCCGGGTATATATAAAACATTATTAATAACAGGAAAAGGGGTTCCTAAATTACCATCTGAATTTATCAATACATCATTATTACCAGGCGCAGGTGTAGTGCCTGCATCAGTGCCATCTGTTACCCATAATTTGCTACCAGTTCCGTCATCTGCGGAAAAGTAAAGCTTGTCATTATAACTTGTTAACTGAAGCGGAAAGTTGTTATAAAAAAATGCATTTGTGCCTATATGGTAGGTACCTGCGTCTGTACCATCAGCTTCTCCAGAGTTCATAAGCACCGGTGGTATAGCTAATAAAAGTAAAATATAAAAGGCCGCTTGCATTTACCAGTTGAGATATTCCATAACCTCCGGGGTCTATCCCAAGGCTCTTTACCATTTTAGTACCCACAGGCGTTCCATCAGTTTCCCAAAGGGCATCCATATAATCATTTACGCTTGAAGCGAAATAAACCTTGTTGCCCATTGCAGTAAATTCTGCCGGCGATATGTTGTAATTAACGATGTAACCAAGTACCTGTGTTCCGCTTTCTGTTCCATCAGAAACCCAGGGTTCTTGCCCGTAAGGTGAGGTGGTTGAAGAAAAGTATATTTTGCCATTTGCTTCCGTAATTTCAATTGGGTTAGAAGAGGCAGTGCCTGGCTCAATATCTTTTACCATAAAAGTTCCTGTGTCGCTTCCATCGCTGCGCCATAGCTCATTACCGTGAACGCCATCGTCAGCGGCAAAATACATAACCTGGTTAAGGATTGCATAGGAAGTATTTACATACCAATCAGAATGGTTGGCCGGGTTGCTTTCTGAAAGTGCATTTATATCTTTTGTGAGATGGAAGCCTGAATTGCCGGAATGGTGATGCCTGCCCATAGCACCGGTGACATCAACCTGAGAAGACTTTGAGCCACTGCTTTTATTGTTCTTCAGTTGCTGTTTGTAATCATCTAGGTTTTTCTTTATCGTATTGATATCAGGATGATGGATACCCGGCATTAAAGAAGTATTTTTATCAGAATGCATTATCTGTGGCAACGATTTGACTGCATCCCGGGTAAGATCAGGTGGCGGCAATTTTTTGCCAAAGGGTATATTGTCTTTGGCCGAAAGATGTTTATTAGTCGCATCTTGTGCAATAACTGAAAGCCCTGTAAAGGTTAGCAATAACAAGCAAAGAAGTAATTGTTTTGTTTTCATTGTAATTGTTTTTTTGTTATTAAATTTCAAAGCATCAGGAAATAGTATAAGATGTGTGGCATTTTACATAACCAAAAATTTCATTTGATCTGTAACAGCACCGCCGGTTGCCAGGGAGCCGGCTATTGTAAAGTAAAACCATACCATCGCGGTGAGTCAATCGATGCCGGTACTCCTTGCTGCTGAAACCCCGGAGGCTATTATAACATCCGGGGTTTTAGTATTGCCCAATTTCATTTTACTGCTTTTAATACAGAAGTAAAACCATTCTCAGTTGCGATTCTGATCATATATATACCTTGTGCCCAGGTACCGGTGTTGTAAAAAAACATATTAGTTCCCGGAGATAAGGTTCGTTTATCAGATTTCAATATTCTGCCCGAGATATCCATAATCATCACGTGCGTAGTTTGCATATCTTTTACATTCACTGTAAATTTCAACTGGTCATTAACAGGGTTAGTCAATAATTTTGCTGTAAATAAATCACTATTAGGTTTTGAAATAATAGTATTATCAGTAATCATTGATACAGGGGCAAAGGCGCCTAAAGTATTGCCAACGTATAATTCCAGGCCGGCCGCATAAGTATACCCTGAAAAATACAGCTGGTCACCGACTACCGTTAAGCTGCCGATTTGGCTTACACCTTTAAGAGCCGGGTCTTCTACGGGATGGGTATTTTTTTTGGTGCCATCGCTTTGCCAGAGTGTGTCATTAATCGTAAAAAATAATTTGTCGTGCGGTGCGTTCACCATATTCATAAGAGAGGAACTGTTGATACCGGCGCTAATGTCCTTAACCAGCCTGGTCCCTGCCTTTGTACCATTCGATTTCCACAGCTCTAAACCATGTTTGCCATCGTCTGCAACAAAGTACACAAGCGTATCCCCGCTTATAAGAGAATTAACAGACGATGAAGTGGGTCCTTTGTTGATATCCTTTACGAGCCGGGTTCCACTGGCGGTGCCATCACTTGCAAACAATTCATAGCCCTTTGTTATAGGATTAAGAGCGTAGAAAAACAATTTGCCGTTACCCTGTGCAAATAGGGTGTTAGTACTAAAGTCCACAAATATTGATACAGGTTTAACGATCTTAGTACCTGCTTCTGTTCCGTCTGAGGTCCAAAAGGTATAAATAAAGTCCGAGCTGGCGCCATAATAACTATTAGAAGCAACGAAATAAAGCTTCCCATTATAATTTGTCAGGTTAAGAACCGGAGTGTAGGTAAAAGGAGCCGTGATTTGTTTTACCAAAGTAGTTCCCGCAACGGTACCGTCACTTTTCCACAATTCGCCATTTGCATTTGCATAGGAGGAAAAAAATAAAGTATTTCCGATAACTGCGGGGTATAGATCGAAACTGCCAAAGTCTGATTTAATAATATAGGTACCGGCGGTAGTACCATCCGTTCTCCATAAAGTTTGCATATTTGTTGTGAAATCAAATGTCACAATATATATAGAAGTTTCTGTTGCTATGATATCGGTTATATACCCGGTTGAATAGTCTACAAAACCCGGTATTGGTAAGACGGAGGTCCCGGCTTTTGTCCCGTTCGTTTTCCATAAACGAGCGGAATCGCCAAGAAACCAGATTTCATTTTTAAACTTGACAGGATTTGAATAGCCAGATAAACTGATTGGTTTGGTACCCGCGTCGGAGCCATCTGTTGCGAATACATCATACTCATTTCCATCGTAAGCGCTAAAAGTAACTTTATTATTTGCGGCAGCAACAAAGCCATAAGGATAAGACGATGATGTCGCGGTCTCATTAATATTTTTGACTATGGTTGTACCGGCTTCACTGCCATCACTTTTCCATAGCTCCGTACCTTTTTTCCCGTCAGTTGCACTAAAAATAAAATTAGCATTTTTATAAGTGAGATATTGGGGAAATGAACTTAAAGGGCCTGGTAAAATGTCTTTTACAAGTGTGGTACCGGCACCAGTGCCATCACTTTTCCAAAGCTCCGTTCCTAAAACGTTATCACCATAAGTAAAAAATAGAGTACTATTAATATTAATAAGGTTACTATAAAAGTTTTCGCCTCCGGGATTGATATCTTTTACTAAAACGGTCCCTGTTTCAGTACCATCCGACTTCCAAAGTTCAGCATCTTCACCGGCGGGGCCAATTGTAAAAAACAAGGTATTATTTACATTCGTAATAAAGCTGGGATATGAACTATTTAAGCCGGGGCTTATATCTTTTACAATTTTTACATTGTTATTGGTATTTGATGGGTCGTAGCTGGCCAATTCGTATCCTAAGTCGGCTGTACTGCCCTGGAAGAATAAGACATTATTTTTTACTGCAAATGGTTGTAACGGCTCAAAAATATAATAGTCTATAGGAGTATTAATATTATTAATGTTATTAGCTGCGTGCGTTCCTTCTGCTGTTCCATCCGATATCCAGAGTTTACCACCTGTACCATCATCTGCAGAAAAATACAGTAATCCATTTAAAACTGTTAAATGAGATGGATAACTGCCCGCAAAGGGATTTGGATTAATATCGGTTACCATGGTGGTGCCTTCCGCGGTTCCATCACTTGTATAAAGTTCCGTCCCCAGGTCACCGTCATATAAAACAAAAAACAGCCTGCCGTTAACATTCACCAGGTATCTTACATAATCCACATTGAATTGAGATACGAGGTCGGTAATCATCGTTGTACCGGCCTCGGTGCCATCGGATTTCCATAACTGGATAATGCTGTAAGGGCTGACATTAAAATTCGAATATGCATTAAAAAAGTATAAGGTGCCGTTCACATCTGTTAAATAATTAGGATTTGGATAAGTACTCGGCCCTTCCACAAATAAGTCAGCCAGCCGTTTAGTGCCGCCGGCGGTTCCATCAGATGTCCAAAGTTGTTGGATGTTGTTGACAATAGCGGTAAAATAAATTCTACCACCTGAAACGGTGATATCACCAGGACTTGATGATGCAGTGCCGGGATTAATATCTTTGACCAGTTGAGTGCCGGCACGAGTACCGTCGCTGCTCCATAATTCAGTACCGTGAATTCCATCGTCGGCTGAAAAATAAAAAACGCCATTTAATTCGGCAAACATGTTCAATGCAGCGTATTGGTCGTTAGCCGGATTAGAATTTTTTATTTTATTGATGTCTACCAGGTTAAAATTTTGGGCCTGCGCAGCCTGTATGTTTATACCTAATACCAGCATAAACAAGCCTTTAAAAAAGTATGTCTTTTTCATACAAAAATGGTTTAGATTATGGGTGATGTAAATAAAAGTGCGCTCGCTTTAACGTGCACCGATTTTTATTAATTCTTCTCTTGTTAGTTCAGGACGCATTCCTTTTTTTAATTTTGCGATGGTCAATGTGGCTGCTATTTCAGCCTGCTCTTTTTTGATGAGCATTTCCTCATTGTCAATCGGTGATTTTGGAAATGCAGGCTGGTGAAATATTACCCGGTTATTTTGCAGTACGTCATACCCGAATGATTTGTTCGGCGCGGTAAAGAGCCGGTAAGTGTAATTATAAATACCTTTTTCTAGTTGTTCAGGAGTGGAATTTGCAGGCCTTGCATATTTAGGCTGCTGGCACATTACCGCTGAAGTATGCAAAAGGTTAAACAGAATCATACAGGTAAAGACTTTCCTGATTTGTTTTTTAAATGGCAGGTTTAAGGATAAGATAATTTTTTCAGGTTTGGCAGTCGGCAGATACCGGGATAGTGTTACAGCGTTTTGAAAGAAAATCTTTTTCATAATGGGAGCTTTAACGTGAAAGAATAATTTTTGATATGATTCAACACAGGATTTGTATGCAATGATTGTATTCCCTTTCAAACTTAGAATAAGACAGATGTTATTCCCGCAGCATAAGGGTAAAGCAACAATTCCATTGAGTGAGGAACAGGTGAGTTGAGGGAAGCATGTAATGTGGGTGACAATAGCAGCGAGGCTTGTTCGAAAGAAAGATACCAGGAAGAACCGGGACTACGAATGCAGGTTTCCCCATCGTTTTACAATGAACCTTAATAGCTTTAATCCTGATTTAAATTATAGGTTCAGCCGCGCAAGTATCCGGGAACCCTCGGCTTCCCGCATAAAAAATTCAGGGTAATTATTAGTATCTTTCTGTATCTCTTACTCAATAAAAAGGCTGCTTACCTGATAATTAGTATTGCTTACTAAAATTTATACAACCGCAGGATGGGTTTGTTTACTTTTAAAATGTAAAAAATATCCTTTATGCGATGCAAAAACATCCTTATCTTTTTTTTACTCATTGAATCATTTTGCACTTTTAACGTAAAGGCTCAGAAACTTGATTCGCTGCTAAAGGAATTGAATAACCATCTTACAGAAGACACTATAAGATTGAAATTACTTATTGCAGCAGGGATTGCCTATGAAAGAATCAATCCCGAGCAAGGAGTAAGAATTTCCGACTCGGCAATTATCCTTGCAAAAGAATTGCACGTGGCAATAAAGCTTGCCGATGCATACAATACAAAGGCAGCTAACTACTTTTTGAAGGCCGATTATTCTGACGCGTTACAATGGTTTCAGCGAGCGATGCAATTGTACCGGGAGCAGGGAATACAAAAAGGCGTGGCAAATGCATATTCGAATATTGGAAATCTATATACGAAATGGGGCGATTATTTTGAGGCACTTGACTATTATGAAAATGCCTTAAAAATATACACAGGGCTGAACCTTAAAAATTATGAGTTATTCCCATTGGGAAATATTTCCCGCGTTTATATTCTTATGTCGAACATTCCAAAAGCCTTGGAGTATTCACAAAAATCATTGAGCATAGCAGAAAGTGTAAACGATGTAAATAGCCTGCCCACATGCTATAATAACATGGGAGATATTTACAGTGAGTTATCCGATTTTAAAACAGCGGCAACTTATTTTAAGAAATCATATAATCTCAGCCAGCAAACCGGCAATAAGAGAGGAGAAGCCGGTGCGCTACAAAAAATTGGAGATAGTTTTCTTGCTATGGCTGATTATGATAAGGCGCTGGATTATCAAACGCGATCTATGAAATTAAGCGACGAATCAGGTTTTAAAGATATTACGCTTTACTGCCTGGTAAATATCGGCGACATATATGTAAGATTAGCTGACTACGGAAATGCCATAAAATATTATGAAAAAGCGTCGCCAATTGCAATTCTCCAGGGTAATAAAAGACTTGAATCAGCCATTCAATTGAAAATAGGCGAGAGTTTAATATATGCTTCTGATTCGGTACTTTATAAAAATAATATACAAATTCCTGAACGGCATAGCAAAGCATTTGGCCTTATTAGCCAGGCTATTAAAAATGGCAAAGAAATAGCCAACCTTGAATTGCAGCGCGACGCTTATTCAACGCTTACGCAATTGGATTCAGCAAAGGGTGATCATATCAAAGCACTTGAAGATTATAAGAATTATATTATCATTCGTGATAGTATTTTGAATAATAGAAAGCGAAAGGAAATAGAACACCTTTCGATGCAATATGAATTTAGTAAGAAGGAAGATTCTTTAAACCTTCAGCAGCAAGTGACAGCTGAAAAATTAAAGCAGCAGGTATTGCTTACACAACAGGAGCAACAACAACTAATCCTGAACCAAAAAGGCCTTGAGCTCAGCAATAAAGAAAAGGACCTTCAAAAATTAGCTTATTTTAAAACACAAGCCGATCTGCAAAATGAACAATTGGAAAGGCAGAAAGGTGAAAAGCAATTAACGATTGTGCAAAAAGAAAAAGAGCTTCAGAACTCAGAGGTAAAAAATCTTTCGCAGCAGCAGGCATTAAGTAAGCTTAGATTGCAACAGCAGTGGTTCTATAGTATCGGTATTTTAATTTTGCTTGCTGCTACAGCTTCTTTCTTTATTTATCGCAACCGCGCGAAACAGGATAAGTTAAAAAGGGAACTTGCAAAAGAAAAAGAACAACAGGAAAAGAGGGAAGCAGAATTTCAGCGCAAGCTGGCAGATGTATCCCTTACAGCGCTTCGTTCACAAATGAATCCTCATTTTATTTTCAATTGTCTTAATTCTATAAAGCTATACACTACTCAAAATGATGTTGTTGCTGCCTCGGAATATCTTACAAAATTCTCCAAGCTTATCAGGCTTGTTATGGAAAACTCACGGAATGACCGTATTTCGCTTACGTCTGAATTGAATGCACTCCGGTTGTATATCGAAATGGAAGCAATGCGCTTCAAAGAAAAACTGCAATATGATATAAAAATAAACAATGACGTAGAGGCCGACTATATAGAGATACCACCGTTATTACTCCAGCCTTATGTGGAAAATGCGATCTGGCACGGATTAATGCACAAAGAAGAAGGCGGCAAAATTGATATTAATGCTGCTATTCATAAAGAAGAATCGGTACTTGAAATAAATATAATTGACGATGGCGTGGGCAGGTCCAGGTCAGCAGAATTGAGAAGTAAAACAGCTACGAGGCATAAGTCCTATGGTATGAAAGTTACTTCAGAACGCATTGCATTGATCAACCAGATTTATAAAACCGGTGCGAATGTTAGCATTCACGATCTTCTGCATGATAACGGTCAGCCTGCCGGCACACTGGTAACCATTCAAATTCCGGTATAATGACTAAACTAAGAACTATAATAATTGATGATGAGCCGGATAGTGTGAAGCTTTTACAGGCAGAACTTACTCAAAATTGCCCACAGGTAGACATTATAGGCGCCTATACCAGTTCGGTGAAAGCATCCCGGGATATTGAGACGCTACAGCCTGATTTATTATTTCTTGATATTGAAATGCCGGTTATGAATGGTTTTGAAATACTCGAAAAAATATTGCACCTCAATTTTAGTGTAGTGTTTATCACGGCATATAATCAGTATGCGTTAAAAGCATTCCGCTTCAATGCACTCGATTACCTGGTAAAACCCATTGATACAAATGAATTAATAGAAGCGGTCGCAAAAGCAGAGAAACGTATAAAACCGACATCTTCGCAATTAACAATGCTGCAAAAGCAATTGCGTGGAGAGCCGGTTACTAAAATCGCGATACCAGGTCAACATGGAGTTACCTTCATTGACCTTAATGAAATTGTGTTTGGTGAAGCAAGTGATAATTATTCAAAATTAATATTAACAGATGGCCGGCAGTTCCTTATCTCGAAGACACTGAAAGATGTTCAGGAAGTGTTGGAAGAAGAACATTTTCTCCGTGTACACCGCCAATATATTATCAACCTTAATCATGTTAAACAATTCAACCGCAATGAAGGAATATTAACCATGAGCAATGGCCAGCATATACCTGTGGCGCGGAATCAAAAAGAACATTTGATAGAGAAATACAGATGGCTGTAAAGAAGCAGTATCAGGTATCAGGTGTCAGGTAGCAAGTAAAGCTTTCAACCTTCAACTTTGAACCTCCAACTTCCTTTCACTTCTTCGCGTACCTGTCTAAAAACAAATACCTGTCCCTGTGTTGTTCCGGTTCAACACGTGTACTCACATCAATATGCATTACCGGTACAGCAGTACTTTTGTTTATTGCAGGCCATGTTGGCAAACCACCTCCATTAGGGTTACCAGTCTTTATAAAGTTAGCAAAGTACTCCTCCATTATTTTAGAGACCTTATAATCATCCGGCGTCCAGGCAAAGGCCTTATTAGTGGCAAGATTACCCATAGCATATTCGATCTCCGCAGAATGAACCGCTCCACCGGCAGAGGAAGGCCTTGCACGGGAAAACAGGTAGCGGTACACCGGCTTCCCACTGGTTTTACTTTGCAGGTCTATCCACTTCCAGGTGCTGTAACTTATAAACCGGTCACTGGCAAGATCTGTTGCAACCTGGCGTGCTTCTTCATCTGTTGCAGGGTTATAGTACCTTAAGGCTTCCGCTGCGCTATCCCCGTAAAATTTTTGAACGGCCTTTGTAAAATTTTCTTTTGAAGGGGTTTCGTTTCCAAATATGCTATGATAATTATTCTCTTCCGAGTTCCAGCCGGCCAGTAAAGGAACATGGGCCTGTTCACCCGCCTTGTAAATATCAAAAGGGCTTTTTGGAAAAAAATATCCATCTATTGTAACCGGAAAGCGGAAAACGCCCAATCTTTTTGATGCCGCAAGCAATGAATCTGCACTAAGGCCTCGAAGTTCCGATAGAGAATGCAAACCCAGGCTGTCCGCAAAATTTACTCCTGCCTCTTCTCCTTTATTAAGGGGAGCAGCAGACAGAGCGCCAAGTACTGAACCACTTTCACCGATAGCGCCGGCAATTAAATTCTTCGACAGGGGAGACGCCATCAGCGCGCTTACTGCAATGGAACCTGCAGATTCTCCTGCAATAGTTACCCTCTTCGGATCGCCTCCAAAAGCGGCAATATTTTTTTGTACCCAGCGTAAGGCTGCAACCTGGTCTAATAACCCATAATTTCCTGAGGAATGCTGCGGAGCTTCTTTGGTAAGTTCTGGGTGAGACATAAAGCCAAATACTCCAAGCCGGTAATTAACGGTTATGGTTACAATTCCTTTTGTCGCCATACTTTCACCATCGTATCTTGGCTCTGATCCGCCACCTGCAACAAACCCGCCTCCATAAAAATACACCAGCACCGGCCGTGATTTACTATTACCAGGAGGTACCCATACATTTAAGTATAAACAATCTTCATTCACACCTGCTGACCGGAAGTTCATATCACCGAATACATTATACTGCATTGGGTTTGCAGCGAATTGTTTTGCTTGGCGTACGCCCTGCCAATCCTTTGCAGGCTGTGGTTCTTTCCACCTCAAATCACCTACGGGTGGCGCAGCAAATGGAATACCTTTAAAGGAACGAACGCCACTTTTTTCAACAGTTCCGTCTACAAGGCCGTTTGCAGTTTTTACAAGAGTTGATGAGGGGGTATTGGTGTCGTTTTGTGCTGATGTATACACGGCGATTTGTATAAATACTGGTATTAAAATGAAAAGCTTTTTCATGTGAAAGATTAAATGAATATTTGGTCTTTAAATACGGGCAATTTACAAAATGGTAAGTAACATATCTAATTATTTGCATTAGTTGCCAATAGAAATGTGAACACTGATGAAAAGCTTCACGTGAATAAATTTTTGTATGGCGGCAATATTTGTACCTCGAAACTTTTCCTGATGTTTTCCCGTATATTTTGGCATTAGCTTTTTTGATGAAAAAATTGTTCCTTTCAATTATTTATTTATCATCACTATCGTGTGAAAAAAATAATGACAGCAAATCTGTAAATCGTGTAACTGTTGTGGATACCAATCATGGATCTTATCTTGCGCTGGGTGATTCGTATACTATTGGCGCATCCGTCGCTGACACAGAAAGATTCCCGGTGCAAACTATTAAGCTTATAAGACAACATAATGTCGACATCGATAGCCCCGATATTATTGCGACAAGCGGATGGACAACAACTGATCTTTTAAGTGCCTTAAATACTAATCCGCCAAAAAAGAATTATTCAATTGTAACGCTTCTTATTGGCGTAAATAACCAGTACCAGGGGAAATCATTAGATGAATATAAAACGGCGTTTACTGAATTGCTTGAGAGATCTATATCTTACGCAGGAAATAACAAAGATCATGTATTTGTAATTTCTATCCCTGATTATAGCGTAACACCTTTTGCGAGCGCTTTAGATACGGCCAGGATTGCGCGCGAAATTGATGCTTTTAATGCCGTCAATAAAAGCATTTCATTAAACGGCGGGGTGCACTACCTGGATATCACTCCAATCTCGCGTGATGCCAAAAGTGATCCTGCTCTTATCGCAGGCGACGGCCTTCATCCCTCTGCCATGCAATATAAAAAATGGAGTGAACTTTTAGCCCCAATGATGCTGAAGCAATTTTAATAACGATTATAGGAATTGGTGATGCATGAATTACGTGAATTATTGATCCACGAATTAAATGAATTATTGATAACGAATCGCATGAATTGTAAATTACGCATCATGCATCAAAATAAGTGACGAATTGCTTGTTTGTTAATTCGTGTAATTAGTATAATTCGTGTAATAACAATTTATATTTGCCGGCATGATGGTCAGCAACGCCGTTTCCTTATATAAAAAAGCTTATGGCGGACTTTCTGCTGGTACCTGGTGGCTTTCGTTGGTGATGCTGGTGAACAGGAGCGGCACCATGGTCATTCCATTCATGACAATGTATCTTACGCAACATTATGGAGTTACAATTGCCAGGGCCGGTTTTGTTATGAGCCTGTTTGGCCTTGGTGCTATTGCAGGCGCAATGATCGGTGGAAAGTTGGTTGACATGGTGGGTTATTATTACGTTCAGATAGTTGCGCTGGTTGGGGGAGGAGCTATGTTTATTATCCTGGGGCAAATGCACTCTTATAATTCTATTTGCATTACGACTTTTATCCTGGCGATAATGAACGAATCTTTCCGGCCGGCTAATACAGTTGCCATCGCACATTACAGCAAGGAACAAAACAGAACAAGATCCTATTCCCTTAACCGGCTGGCTATTAATCTTGGCTGGGCAGTAGGCGGAGCCATGGGCGGAATAATTGCCAGCTTCAACTACAACCTTTTATTCTGGGTAGATGGAATCACCAATTTACTAGCTGCAGTTTTACTGTATATAACGTTGTCGCCTAAACGCAATAGTGCAACTGAAGTTAAAACGAAAGCAACGGGTATCATAAAGAGTTCAGTTTACAAAGACCGGGTTTACCTGTCTTTTGTTGTTCTGGTATTTCTTTTTGCACTTTGTTTTTTTCAATTGTTTACCACCGTACCTGTTTTTTTTAAGGAGAAGTTTCACCTGAGCGTTTTATTCATTGGAATGGTTATGGCGCTTAACGGGTTGATAATTGCTCTTTTTGAAATGATCACTATTTTTAAACTTGAAGGCCGCAGGCCGTCGCTTCATTTTATATCCGGAGGTGTGCTGCTGGTGTGTGTTGCTTTTTTGACATTAAATATTCCACCATCGAATTATAAAATAATTGCTGTGGTTGCCATGTTGTTTCTCACTTTTGGAGAGATGCTGGCTATGCCTTTTATGAATGCATACTGGATTGCCAGGACCGTGCAAAATAACCGTGGGCAGTATGCTGCCCTGTACAGTGTTGCGTGGGCATCAGCACAAACAATTGGGCCGTACGCCGGCTCGCTGGCTGCACAACATTTGGGATATCAAACGCTTTGGTTCATCACAAGTGCAGTCTGTTTTATACTGGCATTTTTTTACAGGAGGTTGAACAACACACCGGTATTACCTGTTTAAAAAATCCTGGTAAGAGCACTGCATATACGCCTTGCCGGAGTTTATTGCATTGGAATCGATGTTGCCGGTTTGTTCAATAATCTTTTTAGAAACATTATCTATAGTTACGGTTCCCGAAGTGGTAACAAATCCAAAGCCGTTATTAAAATTGTAGAATGCAAATTGATGTGCTGAAGAGTCCAGCAAATCTTTCCCCCATTTAAACATTACTGAAGAAATATTCAATTGATCGAGAACAGTAGTAACAATATCTGTTTGAGAACCTATAGTCTTGACAATTCCATGCAGCTGCAGGGCGCCGCCGGTAAAAATTAAGGGAATATGAAATTTTGAAGGCCGGTCATTGGGATCATTCCCCGGCAACGGATGGCCGTGATCTGCTACCAAAACTATCAATGTATTTTTCCATAGAGGATCTTTTTGCAGCCTGCTTATAAAAACTCCTATTGTACTATCGGTGTAGGCCACCGAATTTTTAAATAAGGTGGTTTCATCGTTTCCCTTAAAGCGGGGAGCCATAGGTACATCAAATGGTTCATGGCTGCTAAGGGTAAATAAAGTTGCAAAAAAAGGCTGCTGTTCTTTGTGCAAATCTTCGAAAAACCGGTTTAAAACAATATGGTCATGCACGCCCCATGAAGTGGTTCTTTCTGAAGGGCTGAAAGAATATTTACTTACAAGGTTGTCAAAGCCTGCATTGAGCAAATATGATTTTATGTTAGCGAATTCAAGCTCTCCTCCATAAGTATAGCTGGTATGATAACCGGCGTTTTTCAGCGATTTGGTTATTGCAGGAAGTTTTTCAGTTTTCACAGGCGTTTTAATAATCGATGTTATGGCCTGGTTTGGATACCCGCTTAAAACTGCAACCTGGCCTTTTTCACTTCTGTCGCCTGCGGCATAAATATTGGTAAATAATAATCCATTCGATGCAATTTTATCAAGGTTAGGAGTCACGCCGGGTTCGCCACCCAGGCAGCCCACAAACTTTGCCGTAAAGCTTTCCATTATAATAAAAATAATATTGGGATTTTTTATAGAAAGAATGGAAGGAATTTTGACCGGGCCGGTGTCGTATAGATTATTAACTATTTGTAGAGCCCTGTCTTTTGAAAAATAATCAAAAGGATTGTTATTACTGTTTTTATATAAAATGGAAGACATTAAATTCCATGGTAAATTTAATGCCGCGTGGTCTGCAAATATTTTCTTAGAAAAATAAACATTGCTTTGGTTAATAGGAATTTTTTGGATTCCGCCTCGTATGGGTATAAAAAGGAATACGACCAAAAATAATGAAATGGCAATATTGGGTATCCCGCGCTTAATTGGTCTTATAAAGAGATACTTCTCAATGTATTTTTTATAAATCCAAATAAAAAGTGTCGATGAAACTATAGAGATCGTTAATAACAATAATACGGGCGCAGCAGATACTGACGTGCCCATTTCTTTTGGAGAGGTAAGATACTGGAGTGGTGTGGCGTCCATTCTATAGCCCCAGGCCCTGTATAATTCCAGATCAGCGGTTGCTAACAAGGTAAGGAGCACAACAACACAAATTGTATAGATCCTTATAGCCTTAGTAATGTTGATTTTGATTATCACGGATCTGACAAAAAAAAGCAGGAAAGGAAAAATGCAGATGTAAGAAGTAAAGGATACATCCATCCTTAGCCCCCAGATAAATACTTTAAAAATTTCAGATGATGTTAATCCTGCCGTGAGTGAATGATGATACACCAGGAAAAGAGCTTTTAAAAACAGGAAATAAAAAATCCAGTACGCAAAATAAAAAATGTATCCTGAATATTTTTTCACCGCGTAAAAGTAATACTAACCATAGTAATGAAATATAGGCTTGAAGTTAAATTAACTCGTGTTGAAGCAGATTTAGAATGAACGGATTTGGCAGTGTTTAGAAGGTTGAGGTTGTTTAGACCGTTTAGCACACCGGTCTAAGCCTGCCAAACTCCTTCCACAATTGACACGACGCTGAAAGCTGAAACTATCTGGAATGATAGTTCGTACTTTTATCAACCAAAAAATAAATTATGAAGCAGTCAGTTTATGCGGTAATGTTATCGCTTCCGCTTTTCACCTTGTTGTTTTGTACAGGTGCATCCAGCCATAAGGTAAAAGAAAAGTCGCAATCCGTACAAGGCGTTTTAGGAAAAAGTGGCCCTAAAGATGTCGCAGTTCTGGAATTGTTTACTTCACAGGGCTGCTCAAGCTGCCCACCGGCAGACAGGCTGCTTGGGACGTATTCTTCAAAAGAAAATGTGATCGTGCTTTCGTTTCATGTTGATTACTGGGACCGGCTTGGCTGGAAAGATCCCTTTAGTTCAAAAGATTTTACGAACAGGCAATATCATTATGCATCTGCAATGCACTCGGGAGTATATACACCGCAGCTTGTTATCAACGGGCAAAGTGAAATGGTTGGCAGCGACGCCAATAAAATTGCTGCGGCTGTAAAAAAAGTTTTAGCACAGGAGCCTGATGCAGAACTTACCATTAAAGCAGTGAAGCCAGAAAACGGGCAGGCGCATATAAGTTATGTGGCCTCAGGAAATATGGAGAACTTTTCTTTGAATGTTGCGCTCATCCAGAAAAAAGCAACTACTGAAATAAAAGCCGGCGAAAACGGGGGAGTTACACTCACCAATTATAATGTAGTAAGAAATTTCAAAACGATTGCGAAGATCAGCCAGGGTGACAATGTTTCTGAAATTGACTTGCCGGCATCGCCGGATTTAAAAAACTTTTCCGTTGCTTTATTTCTCCAGGAAAAAAAATCGAATAAGATATCTGCAGCCTGCCTTTCCGAATTTCAGTAATATATTTTAGAACATCCCCTAAAAACATTAGCAGGCTTAATTGCATCCAGCTACATTGGCTTGACCGTGGTTATAGAAGTTGCTTTAACACTGGTGGGAATCTCCTGGCCCATAACACCGATAGTTCCGGCTGTATCCGCCGAAATATTATTTTGTAAAATAACACCGGTATTAACGTCGACACTTTCTTCGCCGGTAAATTTACCGGTTGTTTTTGTAGTTATTTCCATCCCCTGCATTTCAATTTTAGTATCCCTGCTTTCAGTTCCCGCGATAGCAATGGTTGCCGTATTGCCATTTATTTCTTTAACAGAATAATTAGTTACCCTTGTAATGCCATCAGCAGAAGTAGAATCTTTCCATGAAGTGCCAACTTTGGCATTTTTAGAAATAGCCAGGAAAGCCATCTTGGCCCCATAGCCCTGTTGTTCAGGATCACCCATTTGTTTTAACATCATTTCAGTTTGAGACATCGCGCTATTTGCTTTTGAAGTATCTGTTTGTTTAGAAACAATTACATTCCCCCATTTGTCCATTACCACTGCTTTCGGCTGATGAATATAATCTTTAATAGTACTTCCTATTTGTCCATCCATGTCTTCCTTTTTATCCGAATCGAAATTTACATTCTGGCCCATCGTACTCATATTCATTTTAATTGCAGAAATCGAGTTGGTCATATTGTAGTTGTTATCCTTCACATCGTTAACCTCAATGGCATAAACAGAGGTAACATCTGCGGTTGATTCCATATTTTGTCCCTGCATTTCCGATGTGCTTTTTGTAGAGATCTTATTTTCCACCATATACTTTTGGCCTTTCAAAATATTTACGGTGGGTGCTATTTCGCGTTGGTTAGAAGTGCCGGATGTGCCGGTTATTTTATGTGAGCAACCTGTTGTTACGCTTACTATAATCGCAATAAAGAGTAAATTCTTTTCCATTTATAATTTTTAATAATTTAAAGTTGCAAATATATGTTTACGGTTAAATAAATACAGTTATTTTCTAAATATTTAACAAGGCCTCTCTTACATCTTTATTAAAAGTGTGCGTTAAATTTTCTTACCTTTTGAAAAAAAAGAATTGGATTCAAATCACTGGCTTCTTGTTTTTTCATGGATACTTTACAGCTTCATTCATAGCTTCCTGGCTGCGGATAAAGTGAAGCGATTTTTTGAAAAGGTTTCCGGTGGATTTTTTAGGTATTACAGGCTCGCGTATACCATTTTCGCGGCTGTTACCTTAGTGCTCATTTTGATTTTTCAATACTCATTTTTCAGCCCACGCTTAATTAATTTCAAAGCTCTAAAATATATTTCCATAGCAATTCTGGTAGCGCCGGGCGTACTACTTATGCTGATCTCCATTTTGAAATATTTTAAACTATTGAGTGGTGTTCGTACGCTGTATGAGCCCAATCCATCAACAGAATTGAAGCTGGATGGAATTCACAATTATGTAAGACATCCATTATACCTCGGTACCTTGTTATTTATCTGGGGATTGTTTTTTATTTTTCCGATGCTTAATAATCTAATCGCAGTGTTTATAATAAGCGGTTATGTATTGATCGGGACGAGGTTAGAAGAAAAAAAATTACTGATTGAATTCGGAAGCCTGTATGAAGATTATATTTCCCGGGTTCCTATGCTGGTTCCTGATTTTAAGAGATTGAAGCAAAATAAAAAAGGGCAACCTTAAGTTGCCCCTTAACTTTTGGAAATATCGATTTTAGCCGATTAATTTCACATTAACGGCATTCATGCCTTTTTGCCCGCTTTGCAAGTCAAATTCTACTTTGTCGTTTTCTTTAATTTCATCGATCAGCCCGCTTGCATGTACGAATGTTTCTTTTGAAGAATCATCGTGTTTAATAAAACCGAAGCCTTTTTCAGTGTTGAAAAATTTTACAGTTCCTGTTGTTTTGTTGTCCATTGTATTGTTGTTTAAAAAAATTAGCTGCGAAGATAAGGTTTTTAATTCACTCTTTGTATATTGAATGAATTAGCCTGACTATGAATGTCTTATAACCAGGTACTGCGATATGTTGTGGCTAATTTATTTTTTTAGAAACTCAAGAATATCTTTGGTAAAAATAGAGGTTGTTTGTATATGAGGGATGTGCCCAACGCCGGGTATTACCTTTACCAGGGCGTTTTTCATTTGGGCCGCTGCTTTTGAAGCCAACCGGGGGAAATTGCCATGGGTTTTTTGTTGTTCCTTAGTAAGTAAGTCTTTCCCCAATATTGTGCGGTCCTTTTCGCCAACTATAAGTAATACAGGTAGTGAGAGTTTAGTAAATTCATATAAAACCGGCTGTTCATATATCATTTGCCATGTTAGGGCATTAACCCAGGCAACGCTCGCGAAATCCTTCTGCTTTAATGCTTCGGCCTGCACTTGTACGTAGATTTCATATTCTGGTTTCCATGCCGGGTAATATGATTCCTGGTATTTTTTATAAGATGCGTAGGTAGCCGTCAATTCTTTCTTGTAAAGAGCCTCTATTGGTTGAAGCGGAATAAATTTCTTATAATCTTCCAGTCCCAAGCGGGTCTTCAAGAATTAATCTGGTAACCATTTGCGGATACATTAAAGTGAAACGTGTAGCCAGCATACCGCCCATCGAATGGCCAATTACATAAATATTTTTTATTCCTAATGAATCAAGCAACAGTTTATTATTATGCAGCGAGAAGTTCAAAGCTGTACTTAATATTTGGCTTGCTGCTTTCGCCCCATCCAACCTGGTCGGGTGCTATAACCCTGTAGCCTGCATTTACAAGAGCCGGTATAACATCTTTCCAGTAAAAGCCACTAAAATTTTTGCCGTGAAAAAGCAGTATGGACTTTCCGTTTGGTTTCGAAGGTTTCACATCCATATACGCCATTTGAACGGGTTGAGCATCAAGATTCAATAGAAAAGTAATGAACAGGGTATGGGTATTTAATAGATTGCGAATAAATGTTGGAAAGAAGTAACAGGAACAGGCCGGCGAGGAATACCTTAGTTATAATTTTACTCATTCGCGAAAGTTATAAATTTAACGTTAAGATTTTCATCGTAGGTGGTATAGAAGTCCACAATAAATACATATTTTTCAAGTGTTGAAAGCCCGGCGAAAGATACATTGCATCCACTTTCTAATTTTTAATTTCTAATTTCTAATTTCTTCTCCGTCAGTTGTTTCAAAAAGCTTTTTAAAAACAGGGCTCTCTGTTTTTTTTATTTTATCCCAAAAGGTGAAGTACAAGCCATAGTTATATTTAAATTGCTTGTGATGTAAGGAATGATGTGTAGCACCGATAAGCCATCTGCCAAAAAAATTATTGTTAAATTTTTTGGGATAAATTTCTATATCAAGGTGATTGATAACGCTGCTGATGGTCATGATTGTTAGCTGAATTATAATTACATAATAATGCATAGGCAAAATCATCAGCATGATTGGCAAAAAAATTGCCTGCAATAATCCTTCAAGCGGATGAAATGAAAACGCAGTAAAGGGGCTTGTTATATTACTGTCGTGATGCACTTTATGCACAATTTTGAAAACAGCAGGTTTATGCATCCAGCGGTGAAGCCAGTAATAATAAGTTTCATGGAGTAACATAAAAATAATAAGGCTCACGGGTAAATACCACCAGCCATATAAACCTGCATCAGTATAAACTTTGGTATATCCTTTTTGCCATAAAATCATCGTTGCAGTTCCGGCAACGGAAAATAGCAAAGCGGTGATCATGCTCCATTTTACTTCAATTGTAAATTGCCCACGCTTATAATTTTTCGAATTTATTTTGCGGCTTTTCCATTTGGCAGGAAACCATACATAAAATATTAAATAGAAAAGTCCCGCAACTAAAAAATACCTGCCGGTGATGATTATAAAAAAAATCAAAGTAAGAATAAGAATCCATGCAGGTGTTGTAAAATCAGGTAAATTCATTAGCTCAAATTACAATAATATTTAGTTCCTTTTGTGCATTTGTTTATGAATAAAAATCAATTTTAGTTAACCTATATAAAAAAGGCTCCACAATAATCGGAGCCTTTTGTAATTATAATTTACGAAATCTGAATTATTGAATATCTATAAGCCTTGCCGGTTTTTGTTTTGCTTCCTCGCGTTTTGGAATTTCAAGGCGTAATAATCCATTTTCATATTTTGCCTGGATTTTATCTGCATTTACCACTTCTTTAGGTAAATGAAATGTCCGGTAAAATGATTGATAACTGAATTCTTTCCTGTTATAATTTTCACCTTCTTTTTCTTCAGATTCATTTTGTTTTTCTGAACTGATTGTAAGGGCGGAGCCGTCCAGCTCAATTTTAAAATCCTTTTTTTCCATGCCAGGAGCAGCCATTTCAACTACAAAGCTTTCCGGTGTTTCTTTGATGTTTACCGCAGGCATACTGTTACCGGTATTTGCAAAATTGCTACCCCAGTTAAATACATCGCGGTCAAAAAAATTATCCCAAATTGAAGGCAGAACTGTTGGACCTGCCATTTCTTTTTACAAGTGACATATGTACCTCCTTTTTAATAGTTAATAAATTAATTGACTATTAATGTCATCAAACATAAATGCCATTGGAAGAGAGAAATATTTAAGCTGAAATTTTTTCAGAATTGCCTGACATTTTATAAAACTCTGATAAAAATGTTAGTTTGACAGTTATTTGAAGTTGATCTCCCGGTGTATCATCGTGATTGTCACCGCCGAGGCTATATTCGTTATTTTCTTCATCTTCCTCTCCTATTTCCTCATTGGCATCATCGTCTTCTTCGCCGGGAACATCCAGATCTGCGCCGCTGAGATTATTTTTAGGCCCGCCTCATTTAACGGAGTTCCATCGTCATCAGTATTGTCCAACGCAGCTTCCTGTAAACTGATATCATCCCTTGTGGGCATATTGGTCGCTGTTTCTTCCAGGTCTTCTATTTCAGCCGCAGTTACATCCGAATCGGTATCATCTTCAGTTTCTTCATCTGTATCATCATTAAAAAGTTCATCTGCTTCTTCATCTGCTGAAGCTATCGTTACATCTGCCAATTCACCAAATGATGCGGGCACAATATTTTCCTGGCCGGGAATATCTTTTACATCAGGTAAATCGATTGTAACGGGTTCGGATCTCATTGCGGCTATGTCTTTTTCCGAATCTTGTAAATCGGATAATGGATTGCTGCCATTGCTTGTGTTATTATTTGCCATATTATAATTTTAATGCGTAAGATAAATTTTATGCCAGTAAATTAGCAAAATATTTTGCGTATTTATTAATTAATTCTTTGTTGTTTAAATCATTACCCCTACCTTTGCACTCCCAAAATAAATTGGTCGGATAAAAGTTCTTTAAATATGTCTCAACGAATCAGGATTAAACTTCAGTCTTACGATCACAATCTTGTTGATAAATCAGCAGAAAAAATTGTTAAGACCGTACGCAGTACCGGTGCAGTGGTTACAGGGCCAATTCCTTTACCTACACATAAAAAAATATTTACTGTTTTGCGTTCTCCTCATGTGAATAAAAAAGCACGTGAGCAGTTTCAATTGTGTACGCACAAGCGTTTGCTGGATATTTACACCAGCAGTTCCAGAACCGTGGATGCATTATCAAAGCTTGATTTGCCTTCTGGTGTTGATGTTGAGATAAAAGCATAAGTGCCTTCTTCCCCTTCTCCTTTGGAGAAGGACGGATGAGGTTAAAGTTCTTATATAAAATTGTAACATCCATCTCCAATACTGAATATTAACAGGTATGGAGCGCTGGGTATAATAAAATAGAAATGAAAAGTATTATTGGAAAGAAAGTTGGCATGACCAGCATTTTCGATACTAATGGCAGGCAAACTGCTGTGACCATTATTGAAGCCGGGCCATGCGTGGTTACGCAGAAAAAAACTGTAGATACTGACGGATATAATGCACTCCAGATCGCTTTTGGCGACAAAAAAGAAAAGCATACCCTCCTCTCGGAAAAAAATCACTTTGCCAAAGCAAATACCCCGGCAAAAAAATTCATAAAAGAAATACGCGATAGCGAAACAGATAAAAATATTGGAGACACTATTACTGTTGACATATTTAACGAAGGCGATAAAGTAAATGTCGTGGGCACTACCAAAGGCAAAGGTTTCCAGGGTGTTGTAAAACGCCATGGCTTTCATGGTGTGGGCGGGCAGTCACATGGCCAGCACGACAGGTCAAGGGCTCCGGGTTCAGTTGGCGGCTCTTCTTATCCTGCAAGGGTTTTTAAAGGAATGCGCATGGCCGGCCGTATGGGCAACGATAAGGTACAGATAAAAGGCCTGAAAGTCGTGAAGATTTTTCCTGAAAAAAATTATCTATTAATAAGTGGTTCGGTTCCCGGCCATAATGGTTCCATCCTTTTAATTCAGAAGTAACATGCAATTAGAAATAATAAATATAGAAGGAGAAAAAACCGGGCAGAACCATTGAATTGCCTGATGATATATTTGGTGCAGAGCCTAATAACCATGTTATCTAGCTTGCCGTAAAACAATATCTTGCTGCACAGCGCCAGGGTACTCATAAAGTTAAAACCCGTGCTGAAGTAGAAGGTTCTTCTAAAAAGCTTCATAAGCAAAAAGGAACCGGTGGAAGCCGTAAAGGTAATCTTCGTAATCCTTTATATAAAGGTGGTGGTACTGTTTTTGGGCCAAAGCCACACGGTTACGATTTTAAGCTTAACCGTAAAGTGAAAGACCTTGCTAAAATCAGCGCCTTAGCAGTAAAGCAAAAGAAAACAAAATATTTGTTGTTGAAGATATTACGATGGATGCACCAGATACAAAGCAGTTCACAGGCATTTTCAACAGCTATAGCTCCCGGAAGCAGAAAAACATTATTCATAATGCCTGAACATAATGAAAATGTTTACAAAAGCTTTAGAAATGTTCCATCTGTAAACGGAACCTTGTTAAGTGATATTAATACTTATGATATTGTAAATGCAGATACGGTGGTATTTACTGAAAGTGCGGCAAAAATATTTGTAGAAGAAAACGAAGAAGAAAACAGAATGCAATGTGAAAATTTGAAAATGGCTAATTGAAAATTAAAGGCGAGTAATTTTAAATTTTCAAATTTAAATTTAAATTAATACATGAAATTGTCTGAAGTTTTAATAAAACCTGTATTGTCAGAAAAGGTAAACCGCTAACTGAAAAGTATAACCGCTATACTTTCATCGTTAACAGGAAGGCAAATAAGCTGGAAATTAAAAAAGCTGTAGAAGAATTTTATGGTATCCAGGTTGAGGATGTTAATACATTGATTATGCCTTCTAAAGTAAAGCAGCGTAATACAAAAGCCGGATTGGTTACAGGCCGCAAGCCTGCAAAAAAAAAAGCAATAGTAACCGTGCTGAAGGAGAAACAATTGACCTGTACGGTAATGTATAAACAGCAGTGTAATTAATTAATATGAATAATCCTGGTAAGTTATCGGGGACTAAAATAGAAATTATCATGGCATTAAGAAAATATAAACCAACTACCGCAGGAACCCGCTGGAGAATAGGCAATGCCTATGCTGAAGTTACTACCAACGAGCCTGAAAAAAGTCTGGTTGAAAAAGTACATCATACTGCCGGGCGTAATGCACAGGGCCGCAGAAGTATGCGCTATCTTGGTGGCGGGCACAAAAGAATGTATCGGGTGATTGATTTTAAAAGAGATAAAAAAGATATTCCTGCAACTGTAAAAACAATTGAATACGATCCAAACAGAAGTGCATTTATTGCTTTGATTGCTTTTGCTGATGGTGAAAAAAGATACATTCTTGCTCCGCAGGGCTTACAGGTTGGCGGCTACTATTATAAGCGGCGATACGGTAGCGCCGGAACTTGGGAATGCCCTGATGCTTAAAAATATTCCTTTGGGAACTGTAGTTCATAATATTGAAATGCAACCGGGCCAGGGTGGTAAGCTTGCAAGAAGCGCAGGTTCATCTGCCCAGCTTGCCAATAAAGAAGATAAATATGCTGTTTTGAAAATGCCAAGTGGCGAACTAAGAAAAATATTGATCAACTGTTATGCAACTGTAGGTGTGGTAAGCAACAGCGACCATAACCTGCAAAGCATGGGTAAAGCAGGCAGAAACAGGTGGAGAGGCATCAGGCCAAGAACAAGAGGTGTTGCGATGAACCCGGTTGATCACCCGATGGGTGGTGGTGAAGGTAAAGCTTCAGGTGGCCATCCGCGCAGCAGAACAGGTAAATATGCTAAAGGACAAATCACCCGTACACGTGGCAAAGGATCAGATAAAATGATTATTCAGAGGAGAAATGGTAAAAAGTTACCGAATAAATAAATAGTGAATCAAGTATTAAGAATGAGTCAAGAATCAAGTAATCAAGAATCAATCAAAAATGAAATAAAATATGGCTCGTTCAGTTAAAAAAGGTCCTTATGTAGAAGCAAAACTCGAAGATAAAGTGCTGGGCATCAATGAAGGAAAAGCAAAAAAAGGTGTTATCAAAACATGGTCACGCAGGTCAACTATTACTCCCGATTTTGTGGGACATACGTTTCGCGGTGCATAATGGGAATAAATTTATTCCTGTGTATGTAACAGAATTTATGGTAGGCCATAAACTGGGTGAATTTGCACCAACAAGAAACTTTAAAGGACACTCAAGTAAAAAGATTGCGTAATCAGGTAAAGTATCAAGAATCAAGTATCAAATCAGATAAGAAACTAAATAAAATGGAAGCAGTAGCTAAACTAAATAATTACCCCACTTCTCCCCGCAAAATGCGTTTGCTGGCAGATTTGATTCGTGGGCTGGAAGTGGAAAAAGCTTTAGGAATTTTGCAATTTAATCCCAAGCATCCGGCTGTGCCCATGTACAAATTATTAAAAAGTGCTATCAATAACTGGGAACAAAAAAATACTGATGAAAAAGTTGAAAATGCAGGCCTGATCGTAAAAACAATTATGGTTGATGGCGGAAGGGTTATTAAACGTATGCGCCCTGCTCCGCAGGGTCGTGGTTACCGGGTTCGCAAACGCAGCAATCATGTTACTATTATTGTTGATAGCAGAGTCAAAACGGAGCGCCTTCAGTAAAAAAATTAGTTGCGAAAGCAGAACCTGTTCCGGCAGAAGCAAGAGAAGCTGTTGAAACAAAACCAGTGACTAAAAAAGTATCGGCAAAAAAAGAACCGGTCGCAAAGCAACAACAAATAAAACAGAAAAAACGGCTGAAGTAAAAGAAGAAAAGAAATCTTCAGCAAAAAATACTAAAAAATAAAAACCGAATATGGGTCAAAAAACAAATCCGATTGGTGCCAGGTTAGGAATCATCCGTGGATGGGATAGTAACTGGTTTGCACATCCGAAAGATTATGGTAAAAAACTGATTGAAGATGATAGGATCAGAACCTATCTGAATGCACGTATCAATAAAGGCGGTATTGCAAAAATTGTTATTGAGCGTACACTTAATAAACTGATTGTAACCATCCATACATCAAAGCCTGGTATTATTATCGGTAAAGGTGGCGGTGAAGTTGACCGGATAAAAGAAGAATTAAAAAAGCTTACCGGTAAAGATGATGTACAGATAAATATTCTTGAAATACGCCGTCCGGAACTTGATGCAAATATTGTTGCAGATACTATTGCCAGGCAAATTGAAAACCGTATCAATTATAAAAGAGCTATTAAAATGTCAATTGCCTCTGCTTTAAGAATGGGTGCAGAAGGAATTAAAGTGAGAGTAGGTGGAAGATTAGGTGGTGCTGAAATTGCACGTAGTGAAGAAATAAAACAAGGCCGTACTCCTTTGCATACTTTGCGCATGGATATTGATTATGCCAATGTTTTTGCTCAAACAGTATATGGAAAAATAGGTGTTAAAGTTTGGATTTGTAAAGGCGAAGTGCTTGCAAAAAGAGATTTGAATCCTAATATAATTGCAGGTGGTGGAAAAGAGTGATAACGATATGCAGCAGGGTGATAGAAGAGGTGGATTTCAGCGACAGGCGGAGGTGGTGGTGACAGGGGAGGAGACAGGCGCGGCGGTGGCGGCGGAGGTGATAGAAGAGGCGGCGGTGGCGGCGGAGATAGAAGAGGCGGCGGAGGTGGAGGAAGAAGATAATTCCGCTAATTAACAATTTACAATTTAGCAATTCAACAATTAAATTTATGTTACAGCCAAAAAGATCGAAGCACAGGAAGATGCAGAAAGGCAGTATGAAAGGTGACACAAAACGTGGTACTACAATTTCATTTGGAACGTTTGGCTTAAAAGCACTGATCAGTTTGGTTAACTAACAGGCAGATAGAATCGGCAAGGCAGGCATTAACACGGCATATGAAGCGTGAAGGAAATGTATGGATCAGAATTTTTCCTGATAAACCTATTACAAAAAAACCTGCAGAAGTGAGGATGGGTAAAGGTAAAGGTAACCCCGAATATTGGGCAGCGGTTGTTCAGCCGGGAAGAATTTTGTTCGAAGCGATGGTGTTTCAATGCAGGTTGCTAAAGAAGCTTTCTGCTGGCAGCACAAAAATTACCTATTGCAACAAAGTTTGTGGTAAGCAAGAGATTATGAAGCTGAATAAGTATTAGCTAGTAATATAATTATAAATTAAAAAAGATGTCAAATAAAAACGATTTTGTAAACAGCTTAAAGGAGATGAACGAGGCTGATCTTAAAGCAAAGATCGAGGAAGATGAGCTGCGTATAAAAAAATTAAAATTTGCTCATGCGGTTTCTCCTTTGGAAAATCCAATGAGCATCCGTGGCGTAAGAAAAGATCTTGCCCGTTTAAAAACTGAATTAAGAAAAAAACAATGCAATTAGCTAGATTCGTGAATTAGCACTTAAATCAACATTAACAATAATGCTCGACAGAAATTTAAGAAAAACAAGGACGGAGTAGTTTCCAGTAATAAAATGGATAAAACCATTACTGTAAAAGTGGAAAGGAAAGTAAAGCATCCTATTTATGGAAAGTTTGTGAAAAAAACCACCGGTTTCATGCACACGACGAAAAAAATGAATGCAGTATTGGCGACCTGGTTAAAATAATGGAAACAAGGCCCTTGAGTAAATTGAAACGCTGGAGATTAGTGGAAGTGGTTGAAAAAGTGAAATAATCTGAGTTAGTTGTATAGCAAAGGATAGATTTATATAAATGATTTAATTGCTCAAAGCTATTTGCTAGAGAGCTCAAAGCTAAATAAAATGATTCAGCAAGAAAGCAGGCTAAATGTAGCAGATAACAGCGGAGCAAAAGAAGTGCTGTGCATTCGTGTTCTGGGCAACTCAGGCCAGGATTACGCACATGTTGGCGATAAGATCGTGGTATCTGTAAAAGATGCTTTGCCGCAGGGCGGAATTAAAAAAGGAACGGTAAGCAAGGCGGTTATTGTACGCACCAAAAACAAGCTGCGCCGTAAAGATGGTTCTTATATCAGGTTCGATGATAATGCAGTTGTTCTTTTAAATGCATCTGATGAACCAAGAGGAACAAGGATTTTTGGGCCGGTAGCCCGGGAATTAAGAGATAAAGGATATATGAAGATAATTTCCCTTGCCCCTGAAGTATTATAATTGTATCTTTGCGCCCCCAAAAAAGGTGGTTAGTTAATAAGAAGTAAATCAAGACAAAATATTTGTCAAATATGAAGACAAGATTTAAACCAAAGTTCAACATAAAAAAAGGCGATTCAGTGGTGGTTATAACCGGTGATGATAAAGATCTTAAAAAGCCACGTAAAGTTCTGGAAGTGATTACAGAAAAAAACCGTGTGTTGGTGGAAGGCGTGAATATTGTAACAAAACATACAAAGCCATCTGCACAAAATACAAAAGGTGGCATCATGAAAGTAGAAGCGCCTATTGCTATTTCCAATGTGATGCTTTGGGATGCCAAATCATCATCACCATCAAAAATAAGCAGGTCAAGAGAAAATGGTAAATTAGTAAGAACTGCAAAAAAATCAGGGGAGGTAATTAAATAATGAGTACAGAAAAATATACTCCAAGACTGGTAGAAAAATACAAGAAAGAAGTTGTTCCTGCTTTAATGAAAAAATTTGCTATAAAAGCGTTATGCAGGCGCCCAGGCTTACAAAAGTTTGTATTAACCGTGGTGTTAACGGCGCAGTTGCTGATAAAAAACTAGTTGATGTTTCTATTGAAGAATTGACAACTATTACCGGCCAGAAAGCGGTAGCTACAATGTCTAAAAAAGATATTTCAAACTTCAAGCTTCGTAAAAATATGCCGATTGGCGCAAGAGTTACTTTACGGGGTGTTAACATGTATGAATTTGTTGACAGGCTGGTTTCTGTTTCCTTGCCACGTGTGCGTGACTTCAAAGGCATCAGTGATAAATCTTTTGATGGTCGTGGAAATTATACTTTGGGAGTAACAGAGCAAATTATTTTTCCTGAAATTGATATTGATAAAGTAAATAAGATTACCGGCCTCGATATCACATTTGTTACTACAGCAAATACCAATGAAGAAGCATTTGAATTATTGAAAGAATTGGGAATGCCTTTTAAAAATGTAAAAAAATAAGAAGCAATTAGCAAATTTGAAAATATGAAAATGTGCAATTAAGACATCAATTTTCAAATTTTCAAATTTTCAAATTTTCAAATTAATAAATATATGGCAAAAGAATCAGTAAAAGCAAGGCAAAGAAAGCGCGAGAAGATAGTTGCCCAGTTATGCTGAAAAAAGAAAGGCTTTGAAAGAAGCAGGAGATTATCAAGGGCTTGATCTTCTTCCAAAAAATGCATCACCGGTTCGGCTTAAAAATCGCTGCCAGCTTACCGGCCGGCCACGTGGATATTTGAGGCATTTTGGTGTTTCAAGGAATATTTTTCGCGATATGGCATTGCAGGGAAAAATTCCGGGAGTTAAAAAAGCAAGTTGGTAAACAGTATCAATGGTATCAATGGATATCAAGTATTAAGTATAAAAAATAAAAATAATTAATAACAAATGGTTACTGATCCGATAGCAGATTATTTAACAAGAATACGTAATGCCCAGATGGCAAATCACAGGCTTGTTGAAATTCCTGCAAGCAATTTGAAAAAGCGCATCACTGAAATTTTATATGATAAAGGATATATTCTTAAATATAAATTTGAAGATGATTCAAAGCAGGGTTTAATTAAAATAGCTTTGAAATATGATCCTCAAACAAAGCTTCCTGCTATTCAAAGCCTGGAAAGAGTAAGCCGCCCGGGATTGCGTACCTATTCAAAACCTGATGAATTCAAGCGGGTAAAGAACGGATTGGGTATTGCGATTGTTTCTACTTCCAAAGGTGTAATGACCGATAAAGAAGCAAAGTCGCAGAATGTAGGTGGAGAAGTTTGTGTAATATTTATTAATTTTTTAGTAAGATAATTAAGCCTTAGTCGTGGCTGAACACTGCCAGGTATCATAAAATAAAATAAGGCTATGTCAAGAATTGGAAAAAATCCTGTAACTATCACAAAAGGCGTAAATGTAAGTGTTGGGCGCAGATAATGTAATAACAGTTAAAGGGCCCAAAGGTGAATTAAAACAAGCTATTGACCGCGATATAAAAGTTGAGGTTAAAGATGATAAAGTTGAATTTGTACGGCCTACAGACCAGATACAGGCATAAGGCTATGCATGGCTTATATCGTTCATTGGTAAATAATATGGTACAGGGTGTTACTGAAGGTTTTGTAAAAAAACTTGAACTGGTAGGTGTGGGTTATAAAGCATCCAACCAGGGAAATCTTCTTGATCTTTCTCTTGGGATATTCTCACAATATTGTGTTTGAAATTCCAAAGAATTAAAGTAGGAACAGCGCAGGAAAAAGGTAAAAATCCGATCATTACTCTTGAAAGTATTGATAAACAATTGATTGGCCAGGTAGCTGCAAAAATCCGCAGTCTTCGTAAGCCTGAACCATACAAAGGAAAAGGTGTGAAATTTGAAGGTGAAGTATTGCGCAGAAAAGCAGGTAAGTCTGCAGGTAAATAATTAATTCGATAGAATAACATATCTTCCTAGGCATGCATGGCAGTCGGAGGAGATAAAATAGAATAAAATGAATTCAAAAGTTAGTGCAAGGCAAAAAATCAGGTATCGCATCCGCAAAAAAATCAGCGGTAGCGCTGCAAAGCCAAGGCTTAGTGTTTTTAGAAGCAATCGTGATATTTATGTTCAACTGATAGATGATGATAAATGGAATTACGATTGCTTCAGCATCATCACGCCAGGCAGATATTGCAGCTCAAAAAGTAAATAAAGTAGAAATGAGTAAGATGGTGGGAACTGCCATTGCAAGAAAATCGGAAGAATTAGGAATTAAAGATGTGGTTTTTGACCGCAGTGGTTATATCTATCATGGGCGTATTAAAGCAGTTGCAGAAGGAGCAAGAGAAGGTGGACTTGCAATTTTAATACAGAGATATTATGGTAAAATGCAGGTTCTAAACAGAATAAAATAATATACAGTTATAATGTTGAAATCAAATACGCAAAGAATAAAAGGTGCTGATCTTGAACTAAAAGAAAAAGTGGTTTCCATTAATCGTGTTGTTAAAACAACCAAAGGAGGAAGAGCATTTAGCTTTTCTGCCTTGGTGGTTGTTGGCAATGAAAACGGGGTAGTAGGGCAAGGTCTTGGGAAAGCAAAAGAAGTTCAGGAAGCAATTCTTAAAGGAATAGATGATGCAAAAAAGAATCTTATAAAAGTTCCGATTATGCATGGTACTATACCTCATGAGCAATGGAGTAAAGAAGGTGCAGCAAAAGTATTGATAAAACCTGCGGCACATGGTACTGGTGTAATTGCCGGAGGCAGTATGCGTGCGGTTTTGGAAAGTGCAGGCATTACAGATGTGCTTGCAAAATCTCTTGGTTCTGCTAATCCTCATAATGTGGTTAAGGCTACGTAAAGGCCTTGGCATCTTTAAGAGAACCCATAGCTGTAGCTAAAACAAGAAATATTTCTTTAAAAAAAGTATTCAACGGGTAATAAAAATAGTCAATAGTCAAGTGAGATGATAATGACAAATGATATTAGTACTTAATGACTAATGACTTAATAAACAAAGAATGGCAAAGATTAAAATAACACAGGTAAAAAGCGGTATTGACCGTTCAGAGCGTCAAAAGCTTACTTTGCAGGCGTTGGGTTTAAATAAAATGAATGCTACCAAAGAAGTAGAAGCTACTCCGCAGATTTTAGGAATGGTTAAAAAAGTAAATCACCTGGTTACGGTTGAGGAAGTGGCATTAGAAATAATGCAAACTTGAATATTATTAATAAAAGCGAGTTCGGGTGTACACCCGGCGTTAAGTTCAAAAAAAGTACAATGCAACTACACAATTTACAACCTGCAACGGGCGCCACTCATAAACAAAAAAGAATTGGCCGTGGGGAAGCTTCCGGTAAAGGCGGTACCTCTACAAAAGGTAATAAAGGCGGACAAAGCCGGGCCGGCTATAAAATTAAAATGGCACATGAAGGCGGACAGATGCCAATTCAGCGCAGGCTTCCAAAGCGCGGATTTAAAAATATTAACCGGATCGAATATAAAGTTTTCAATCTTGGCCAGATAGACCAATTGATTGAAAAACATGATCTTAAAGAATTCAATCTTGAAAATCTTTATATCAATAATCTTATCAGCCAAACACGATAGGGTAAAAATTTTAGGGAATGGTGTTTTGAAAGCGAATATTCCTTTCAAAGTAAATGCAATAAGTGAAAAAGCAAAAGGTGCAATTGAATCTGCAGGCGGAACTGTCGAAATAGTGAAATAAATAATTGATATTTGCTTTTTAAACAGTTTGCAAATATTTAAATCCCGGTAATTCTGTGAAGAAATTCATCAAAACATTAAAAAATATCTGGACAATCGAAGAATTGAGAAATAAAATTCTCACTACTTTATTGCTCATACTTGTTTACAGGGTTGGCTCTCATATTGTTCTTGCCAGGCCTTGATCCCAATAAACTCACCAATTTAAGCAACAGCACCAAAGGCGGTATGCTTGGCCTTCTTGATGCATTTGTTGGCGGCGCTTTTTCAAAGGCATCTATTTTTGCATTAGGTATCATGCCCTATATTTCTGCATCTATTTTTATGCAGTTGATGACCATCCTGGTTCCTCAAATTGCAAAAATTCAAAAAGAAGGTGAAAGCGGAAGAAAGAAAATAAATCAATGGACCCGTTATCTTACCGTTATTGTTACCGCATTCCAGGCAGCAGCTTATATTGGATTTTTAAAAAGTTCTAACAGGGAAGCTTTATTAGATGCCTATTCAGGCTTTTTTTGGGTTTCAACTGTTGTAATATTAACGGTTGGTACTCTATTCGTGATGTGGCTTGGTGAAAAAATTACCGATAAAGGTTTGGGAAATGGTACTTCTATTATTATCATGGTTGGTATTCTGGCCAGGCTTCCTCAAAATTTTATGCAGGAATTTTCTGCAAAGCAAACGCGGGGTGGTGGCGGTTTATTAATTTTCCTTATTGAAATTGCGGCACTTATTGCCGTCATCCTTGGGCTGATAGTATTAGTGCAGGGAGTAAGAAAAGTACCGGTAAATTATGCCAAGCAAATTGTAGGTAACCGGCAGTTTGGCGGAGCAAGGCAATTTCTTCCTCTGAAAGTAAATGCTGCGGGTGTTATGCCTATTATCTTTGCACAGGCTATTATGTTTTTACCTACTATTTTTGCGGGATTTCAAACTACCGGAAAAAGCTGGGCGCTTTATTTTACAGACCATACCAATTTGGTTTATATGATTATTTATTCGGTGATGGTTATCGGATTTACTTTTTTATATACCGCACTTATCTTTAATCCAAAACAAATGGCTGATGATCTTAAGCGCAGCAATGGTTTTATACCCGGAGTAAAACCCGGCCACCTACTACAGATTATATCGGAACTATTATGGATCGAATCACTTTGCCGGGTGCAGTGTTGCTTGCATTTGTAGGTATTCTGCCGGGCATTGCACAACTTTTGGGCGTTACACAGGGATTTGCTATCTTTCTATGGCGGAACATCTTTGCTTATTATGGTAGCGGTTGTTCTTGATACACTTCAGCAAATAGAAACTCAATTGCTCATGCGCCAATATGATGGATTGATGAGTACTGGCCGCATACAGGGAAGGCAAACTGTTGCGCCCGGTGTAACAGGCAATTTATAATTATTTTTATATCTGATTTTATTTATAACCCTGGCCGCACTGTCAGGGTTTTTTTGAAAAAGGCTGTTATGATTATTTATAAAACACAGGAAGAAACAGAGTTGATCAGGCAAAGTTGTTTGCTTGTAAATAATGCAATTGCGGAAATAGCAAAATTTATAAAGCCAGGCGTTTCAACCATGTATTTAAATAATCTTGCTGATGAATTTATAAGAGATCATGGAGCCATTCCTTCTTTTAAAAATTATCATGGGTTTCCTTACGCATGCTGCATGTCAGTAAATGATGCTGTTGTACATGGGTTTCCAACACGATGACGAACTTAAAGAAGGAGATATTCTTTCTGTTGATGTCGGTGCATTTAAAAATGGGATTTCATGGTGACAGCGCTTATACGTTTGCGTTAGTGCCTGTAAGTGATGACGATAAAAAAGCTTATGAGGGTTACTAAAGAATCTCTTTATAAAGGAATTGAAAAAGCAGTTGCAGGGAACCGGGTCGGGGATATTGCGTTTGCGATACAGGAATATACTGAGCGTAAAAATGGATATGGCGTAGTGCGGGAATTGGTTGGGCACGGGTTAGGTAAAGATCTTCATGAAGATCCACAGGTTCCTAATTATGGTAAACGAGGCAGCGGTACTAAATTAAATGAAGGCCTCGTAATTGCGATTGAGCCAATGATAAACCTGGGAAAGAAATTTGTTTTTAATGATAAAGATGGATGGACGGTAAGACGAAAGACGGTAAGCCATCCGCTCATTATGAACATACTGTTTGTGTAAGAAAAGACAAAGCAGATATACTTTCTTCTTTTGATTCCATTGAAGCCGCTGAAAAAGCCAATGAGCAATTTGTGTTCGGATTATTATTGAGCGGATTAATGTTACACTTCGTCTATACGGCCGAGATACATTTTGTGAAGATATCCGTGTGACGATTATTTATTGATCCAGGTGCTTACAGAAACTGTTTCACCAACTGAAAAGCTCATTAGATCTTCTCCCATAATTAGCGGTCCTGAGTAATTTGTTTTTGTTCTCTTTAAAATTGCAGATTCGTTCTGTCCATACAGTTTTACAATATGTGAATAGGCAGCAAGTTTTGGTTTTGCCTCATTAAAAACTTTGCCTGCCTGCTCTGGGCTGGTGTGATGAGACAATATTGAATATTTGGGATCTAAGTTACTTAGTGTGTCGGGAGCAATGGCTACTTCATGTATTAACAAGTCTGTGCCTTTTGCAAACCTAATGAGGTTTTTACAGTATCGTGTATCGCCGGATAACACAACTGAATGTCCGTTATATTCTATCCGGTATCCAAAAGCGGGCGCAACAGGATAATGATCTACGGTAATTGCAATTACTTTAACGCCTTTTTTTTCATAAATAACGCCCTGCTGTATTTCGGTGACTATAAATTTACTGCCTTCAGCTGCCGCTTTATCATCAGCTGCTCTTATTTTGATATCATATGCAAAAGCCTTTTGTAAATATTCAATCATTGTATCAGTACCTGCCGGGCCAAATATTTTAAGAGGTATCACTCTTTGTGATATCAGCCACCCTGTAAGCCATAAGTCCGGCAGACCAACGATATGATCAGAATGGAGGTGTGTAATAAAGAGCGCAGTAATTTTATCATATGACAGGTTTAATTGGCGGAGCCTTTGTAAACAACCCCGGCCGGCATCAAAAAGCAAGATCTCACTACCAGCCCGAACAAGAATACTCGGACCAAACCGTTCCATAAGGGGTTGAGGAGTGCCTGTACCAAGTAAGGTAACTTTTATAACAGGCGAATTCTCCGATGCGCTGTCTTTATTTATTTTGTTTTGCCCAACGGAAATCAATACAAATAAAGAGATAAATGTTGTCAGGGAAAATCGTGTCATCATTTTTATTAATGCGTTATTGAGACAAGGTGTGTATCATGACAAGTGTTTGTAATGCGGTATTAATGAGGCGGATAAATTCAACTTTTTTTATTTTCAGAACAAATAATTCACTCGCAATCTAAATGCATTTATCGGCGAAATATACAAAATTATCTTTTAATAAATGATTTTTAAAGACGAAGTTTAAAGTATGAGCGCATTAAATATCACGCAAAAAAATGAAGGGTAAGTTCCCCTTTTAAAATACTTTGCGCACAGTGAAAAAAAGACTTATAGTAATTGGTGGTGGTGCTGCCGGTTTTTTCTGTGCAGTAAATGCTGCATCTCAAAACCCGGAGCTGGAAGTAATAATTATTGAAAAAACAGGTAAATTGTTAAGCAAAGTAAGAGTAAGTGGTGGCGGGCGGTGTAATGTTACTCATGCATGTTTCAGTATTGCTGAAATGGTTACAAAATATCCTCGCGGGCAAAACTTTTTAAAACACGCCTTCCACCATTTTTTTACACATGACACCATTGACTGGTTTCAAAAAAGAAATGTACTATTAAAAACAGAAGCTGATGGAAGAATGTTTCCTGAAAGCAATTCTTCTGAAACAATTATCAATTGCCTTATGCAGGAGGCAAATAAATATAATGTGCAAATACTAATGAACCGGGAGGTTATAAAGATTGAAACGTTTTTTTCGGAACAACCTGTCAGCAATGAAATAGAAAAAAATAAAAAGCCTTTTAAATTAACGTGTAAAGATCATTCAATTTTTGAGGCTGATTTTATTTGTGTTGCCTGCGGTGGTTATTATAAAAAAGAACAATTTACCTGGCTTTCAAATTTAGGCCATAGCTATAGAAGCTCCCGTGCCGTCTTTGTTTACATTCAATGTACCTGCCAATCCGGTTGTTGAGCTAATGGGTATTTCTATTGAAGATGCTATTGTAAAAATTGATGGAACCAAATTTTCACAACAAGGGCCTTTGCTAATCACACATTGGGGTTTTAGCGGACCCGCCATCTTAAAACTTTCTGCTTTTGCTGCAATAAAACTTGCTGAATTACAATATCATTTTTCTATAAGTATTAACTGGCTTGCCGCCTTTAATGAAAGTTCCCTTCTGGCAAAGCTTAAAATCCTGAGAGAAGAATTGGCATCTCAAAAAATTATCAATAGGAATCCTTTCAATCTTCCGAGCCGGCTTTGGCAATATCATTTAAAGCATTGCCAGGTAAAAGATGAAGCAAGGTGGGCAGACCTGCCGGCAAAACAACAAAATCTCTTAGCAAAACAATTGTGCTCCCAGCAATTTCATGGTAAAAGGAAAAACTACTTTTAAGGAAGAATTTGTAACAGCAGGCGGCATCAAACTAAATGAAATAGATGCTGATACTATGATGAGTAAAATCGTTCCCAATCTTTTTTTTGCCGGTGAAATTTTAGATGTTGATGGCATTACCGGAGGATATAATTTTCAACATGCATGGACAAGTGGATGGCTTGCCGCAAATAAAATAAACAGGATTGTGAAAGAACAATGAATAACGCGATATTAAAGAATTATAATTAATATTAATAAGATAATACTGCATAATATTATAATACCGATTAATATATAAGTAATAATTTTTGATTTATCCATTTCATTCAAATTTGAGTAAATGATTACGCAAATTTTATGTTACTAAGATAATTTCCCTCATAAATTGTACCATTAAAATTTATACATGTTTTTAGTGATAGTGGCGAATTTTCGTTGAATTTGATACACTGCGAGATTTACGATATTTGTCAACGGAAATATCTGTACAATGATTAGATAAGATACTCAAATAAAAAATCCCGTCATTGTTGTAACGGGATTTTATTTAAAAAGTCGCTAATTTAAAACTATCTTATTTGCTATCTTCAGTTCTCTCTTTATCCGCTGCATTGTTTAGCCCATCGCCGGGTTCCTTTGTTGCAGAGTACATTTTTCTGTTTAATTTCTTCTTCTTTGGGAGTGGCTGCCTTTTTATTTTCAATTTCTTCAGGTTCTTTTACTGCAGCTTTTTTCTGCAACGGCATCACCCTGGTTGTCCATTTTCTTTTTCAAATCAGCCAAAACTCCCAGATCGCCCAAGAGTTGTTTTTTCAACTTTACTTTGAAGATTCTTCACCGCTTTTTTTGTTATTTCAGCATCAGCTCTTTTCTCTTTCAATTCTGCATTTTTTTCATTGGCTTTTGCCTGTTCCCAAATGCGGCTATGGCTAAGAATGATCTTTTTATCATTACGGTCAAATTCGATGACCATAAATTGTGCAATCTCATCTATGCCGATAACTTTGTCATCTTCCCTGCGAAGATGACGGGCGGGTGCAAATCCTTCGAGGCCATATGGAAGCTGAACAGTTGCCCCTTTATCATCTTTCCTGGTAACAGTTCCCTCGTGTATGCTGCCGACAGGAAATGTTTCTTCAAGAGAATTCCAGGGATCTTCTTCAATTTGTTTATGCCCAAGCTGGAAGCTTACGGTTGTCCTTATCAATGCTCATGATAATTACATCGATATCGTTTCCAACTTTCGTGTATTCGTTCGGGTTATTAAAGCGCTTCAGCCAGCTTAAATCACTTATATGAATCATTCCACCAATACCTGGCGAAAGCTCCACAAACACACCGTATGGTGTAATATTTTTTACAAGCCCTTTATGCCTGCTTCCTTCAGGATAGCGGGTTTCAATTGTATTCCACGGGTCTTCTGTCATTTGTTTTATCGACAGGCTCATTTTGCGGTCTTCTTTACTAAGGGTTACTACTTTCGATTCGTATTCATCACCGAGTTTAAAGAATTCCTTTGCATTGATTGGCGTATTAGCCCATGTAATTTCACTTACATGAACAAGGCCTTCAACACCCGGAAATATTTCAAGGAAAGCTCCATAATCTTCTATATTCACAACCTTTCCTTTTACAATTTCACCTTCTTTAATATTTTCCGGTAAAGTATCCCATGGATGCGGAGTTAATTGTTTTAATCCAAGGCTGATACGTTTTTTATCATCATCAAAATCAAGAACCACTACGTTAAGTTTCTGATCAAGCTTCAATACTTCGCTCGGATGATTAATACGTCCCCAGCTTATATCAGTTATATATAATAATCCATCTAAGCCGCCCAGGTCAAGAAATGCTCCGAAGTCAGTGATGTTCTTAATAGTTCCTTCAAGTACCTGGCCTTTTTCAAGCTTACCAATAATTTCAGCACGCTGTTGTTCAATATCGCTTTCAATAAGCGCCTTATGCGATACAACGGCATTTTTTATTGCTTCATTAATTTTTACGACTTTAAATTCCATTGTTTTTCCCACAAACTGGTCATAATCAGTAACCGGCTTAACATCGATCTGCGAACCCGGTAAAAATGTTTCCATACCAAATACATCCACGATAAGGCCACCCTTTGTTTTGCTGGTAACAAGCCCGGTAACAATTTCACCGGTTTTATGCATATCAACAATCCTTTCCCATGCACGTGTAGTACGTGCCTGTTTACGGCTCAGGTGCAGGTTTCCTTCCCTGTCTTCTTTTTCAGCCACCATTACTTCTACTTCATCACCTACTTTAAATTGGGCATATCGCGAAACTCATTCAGTGAAACAAGCCCATCACTTTTAAAGCCAATGTTTATTACAACATCTGTTTTGGTGAGGCCTACGACAGTGCCGTAGATCATTTCATTGTCATTGATCTGCTTAAAAGTTTTATCATACACCTCATCATACTTTTCCCTTTCCTTTTTATCGTAAGAAGTTACATTCCTTTTATCAACAGTCCAGTCAAAATCATCATGCGGAGAATCAGGAATGGCATACTATGAACTTCAGCGCGCTCCGGTTTACCATTAGTAGCAGGAACTTGTTCTGCATTTGGTTCTGGTGCAGTTTGTTCATGATCATTCTGCGGTAATTCTGTAGATGCGTTTGCTTCTTTTTCTGCTGTCGCATTTACAGAAGCTGTTGTGGAATCAGATTCGTTTGGTTTTCCATTGGATTGTCAGCAGGTGGTTTTGTTATTGCTGCAGGTGCCTGTGCCACCTCCTGCTCATCAGCATTTTGGTTAATAATTTCGTTACTCATATTTTATCCCAATTGGTTTTTTTTTTGGGACTGCAAAGGTAAGAAAATACAGTCATTTTGCTATGAAATTTTGATAAAATAACAGCAAGATTTCGCTTTTAGATCTTTTTGGGAAGATAACAGTAAAAACATGCAGAATATTTCGATGCAGCACTATTATAAATACTATTCGCCATATGTAGTGTTTTTTATAAATTGCATTTTATTTTTCACAAAAAAATAATAATGAAACGTTGGCTTGATAGCTTAAAGCAAACCCACTTTATAAAATCATTTGTATATTTCCTGGTAGGCGTTGTTACTTATCCTGGATTTGCAATTGTGAACAGGATAAGTATAAGTGGCACCGAACATTTAAAAAACCTGCCCAAGAGAAATGTTTTGTTTGTAAGCAATCACCAAACTTATTTCGCCGATGTAATTATGTTTCTTCATATTTTTTGTGCAGTAAAATGGAGGAGAGAAAACAAACTGGGTATTCCCTTTTATTTATTAAATCCTTTTACGCGTGTATATTATGTTGCTGCTGCAGAAACGATGAAGAGCAGTTTCATTAGCCGGATATTTACGTGGGCCGGAGCTATAACGGTTAAGCGCACCTGGCGTGCAGAAGGCAAAGAAGTAAGGCGCGGGCTCGATCCCGGTGATACACGCAAAATTGCCAGGGCTCTTGAAAATAATTGGGTGATTACATTTCCGCAAGGCACAACAAAACCTTTTGCACCCGGCCGAAAGGGCACAGCATTTATTATTAAGCATTATAAGCCGGTTGTGATCCCGGTAGTAATAAACGGGTTCTGGAGGGCTTTTAATAAAAAAGGATTGAAGTTTAAGAAAAAAGGAACAGTATTGAAGGTTCAATTTAAGGAACCGTTGCAATTAACTTATGAAGAAAATATTGATACCATTCTTGAAAAAGTAATGGATGCTATAGAGCAAAGCAAAAAATTTATGATGAAGAGCAAGCATCATTTAATAACCGCTTTGGATAAATAACTAGCTAATTAGCTAATTAGCCAATTAGCCAATTAGCCAATTCGTCCATGCCTCACAAATCAGCCAATTAGCTAATCTACTTTTAATCAACTTCAATTAGCTACATTAGCACATTAGCACATCAGCATCATTAGCACATTAGCACATCAGCACATTAGCACATCAGCACATTAGCACATCAGCACATTAGCACATTAGCACATCAGCTAATTAACTTTCGCCTTGTATAAAAAGCGCTTTCAGTTCTGCGGCATCATCAGGTTTCATTTTTCCGGCCAGAATTAATCTTAATTGCCTGCGGCGCAATGCGCTTTCAAAAAGCATATTTTCTTCTTCGGTTTCCGGCTCAAGCGTGGGTACAGGCCTGGCTTACCATCATGGTCAATGCGCCACAAAAGTAAAAAATGCCTCATTGCTTTTATAGCGGAACTGCTGAATAATATCTTCTCCCCACACTTTTAAATGCACTTCCATACTGGTATGTAAAGGCCCTGGACAATTTTGCTTCAATATGTACTACGTTACCAAGTTTTATCGGGTTGGTAAATGAAATATTATCAACGGAAGCGGTTACTACCGGCACATTACAATGCTTTGCGCCCGCGAGAGCCGCTGCAATATCCATCCAGTACATCAGGCGGCCACCCATAAGATTTCCGAATGTATTGGTATCATTTGGTAATACCAGTTCTGTCATAATTACTAAACTCTCCGAGGCTTTTTTTGATGTCATCCTAAAAATTTTTCCAAAGATAAGGTGGCCGAGGATGGAATGTTGTTTTAGAAGGAAACTTAAAACATATTGTATAACTTATTTATTTGGTGATTAGTTTTTGATTTTGGAATTTAGGCCTTCAATTATGACAAATATTTCTTTTGAGGATACCGAAATCGCTTTTGAATATAAGACCGATAAAGAATTAAAAAAGGCAAAATTTCTTTTTTCCACGATGGCCAAAACATGGCTGGTAAAGCTTGGAACAAAAATAACTCCATGGATTATAAAGGCGAAGTTGCCGGTAAATGGAATTATCCGGAGAACGATTTTCAGCCAGTTTGTTGGTGGGGAAACTTTGTCGGATACTTCAAATGTAGTTAAAAAGCTAGATCCTTTTAATGTACAGGTTATTCTGGATTATGGCGTTGAAGGTAAAGAAGGCGAAGAAAATTTTGATCATGCAACAGATGAATTTATAAGGGTAATCAAATATGCAGGAACACAGCCGCATGTTCCATTTATGAGTGTAAAGCTTACCGGCCTGGCAAGATTCTGCATTATTGGAAAAATTACATGCTCAGGCTAACCATAACGATACTATAAATGGGATCGTTTCTACTAACGAATTAACTGAAACGGAAAAACAGGAATGGCAAAAAGTGGTCATCCGGCTAAATAAAATTTGCCAGGCGGCAATTGAAAATAACACCGGGGTATTAATTGATGCTGAAGAAAGCTGGATACAAAATCCTGTGGATGCACTTACCATGCAAATGATGCAAAAATTTAATATTGACAAACCGGTGGTCTATAATACGGTTCAACTATACAGGCACGACCGGCTTCAATTTTTAAAAGACAGCTATGAGGCTTCTAAACGAAATAATTATTTGCTTGGCATAAAACCGGTACGGGGCGCCTATATGGAAAAAGAGCGCAAGCGGGCCGCTTTTTAAACTATAAGTCTCCCATTCAACCTGATAAAGCACATACTGATTCGGATTATAATGCTGCCCTGGAATTTTGCATCGATCATATTCATAATATTTTTATGATTGTCGCTTCACATAATGAATTCGAGCAATTTATATGCTACCGAACTTATGGAGAGAAATAATATACCGCCTGGCGACAATCATATTCTTTTTTCACAGTTTTATGGCATGAGCGACAATATTACTTTTAACCTTGCCAAAGCCGGATTTAACGCGAGTAAATATTTGCCATTCGGCCCAATTAAAGATGTAATTCCTTACCTGATGAGAAGAGCGCAGGAAAATTCTTCCGTTAGTGGCCAAACAGGAAGAGAACTGGGTTTGATAAAAAAGGAACTTGAAAGAAGGAAGGTTAACAGGCAATAAGTCAAGAAACAAAAAGCAATTGGCAATGCTCTACTTGTGGCGATAATAAGAACATTTATCGTTGGATTTACAAGTTATTATCTACCTGGTCAATGCGATTGCCGGCTGTATTTACCTCGTTACCAGATTTGGTTGATATAAACGCACGTTAGCCTGCATCATTATCGTACACTTCAGACATTAAAAGAATCTTAATAAATTGATTATTACAGTCATATAAGTTTGGCATTCCCATGGATCACAAAAGATCAGGGTGATCGTTTATTATTAATAAAATATAAAAGGAATATGTTACAAAGTTTCCTGAGAATCGCTTTCCGTAACCTTACCAAGCGTAAAGGTTATGCGTTGATGAATACAGCAGGACTTGCAATTGGCATCACTTGCTGCCTCCTGATCTTTGAATATGTGGCTTATGAAAGGAGTTATGATACGTTTAATAAAAACGCCGACCGGATCTTCCGGGTCCACGATACAGAATATCAGAACGGCCGGTTGGTTGTTGCCTGTGCAGCAGCGATGCCCGGCGTTGCGCCTGCTATGAAACGGGAATTTCCCGAAGTTGAGAATGCCGGCCGCCTTAGGAAAGTAGAATTTTTGCTGGGAAACGATGTTCGCGACGTACGGTTTAAGGAACCTTCTGTCTATTATGCCGATCAATCAATAATTGACATCCTCCAGTTGCTATTGGTTAAAGGGGATTCAAAAACAGCTTTGTCCGGGCCTGCAAAGGTTATAATATCTGAAGAAGAAGCAAGAAAATATTTTGGAAACGAAAATCCCATAGGAAAAGTGCTGACAGTCCATTCCAGCGGGCATTTACGACCGTTGCAGGTGACCGGAGTTTTTCAGGATTATCCTGCAAATTCGCACTTGAAATTAAGTATCCTTGTTTCTTACATAACGTATAGCCAGGTAATCGGGTCTTATGGTAATCCCCGTGATGTGTTGGAAACCAGTTTTGGGTGGACCGATTTCTATACGTATGTGTTGTTGCGAAAGGGTGCAGATCAGAAACAATTGGCATCCAAGCTGCCGGCTTTTATTGATAACCACTATAATAACCTGCCGGAAAATAAAAATCAGAATGATCGGTACTCACTTAGCCTGATGCCACTTAAAGACATTCACTTATATTCCCATTATACCGAAGAAGCCGAAGCTAATGGCAATGGGCAATCGGTCACTTTTTTATTTCTCATTGCTTTTTTTATTATCGGCATCGCCTGGATAAACTATATCAATCTCGCAACAGCCCGGTCACTTGAACGTGCAAGGGAAGTGGGAGTAAGAAAAGTGCTCGGCGCCCTTCGCATAGAATTGATCGGGCAATTTATGCTGGAAAGTTTATTACTGAATTTGCTGGCACTGGTAGCGGCTTTTGTCATTACTCTTGCAGTCAATCCTTTGTTTGCTCGCCTTAGTGGCCGGTTTTTGCCATCTTTCCTGTTTCTGCCAGCGACTTATAAAGAGTACTTCATAACACTATTGGCTGCCGGTACCTTGCTTTCCGGTATCTATCCGGCATTAGTTCTTTCCCGTTACCAGCCTGTCGCAGTATTGAAAGGCCTTTTTAAAAACGCCGCCGGTGGCCAGTGGTTGCGTAAAGGACTCATCATCGGGCAGTTTGCCGCTTCAATAATTCTCATCGCCGGAACAATTATCGTTTACCGGCAATTGCATTATATGCAAACCCGGGATCTCGGTGTGGACATAAACGGGACGATAGTAATAAAAGGGGCGTTTGGGAGCCTGACAGATTCCTCCTACCGGGATGTTTACGGAGCATTTAAGCGGGAAGTGCTGCAGGTGAACGGGGTAAAAAGCATTACTGCATCTTCGGCCGTAATGGGTGAGGAGATTTTGTGGTCTACGAACTGGCAAAGACTGCGTGAAGGAAGTAAGAAAGCAGTCAATTTATTTCACCTGGGTGTAGATGAAGATTTTATCGAAAGCTATGGACTGAAAATGCTGGCCGGCACGCCTTTTTCTAAAGGCTCCGAAAATAATTCCAAAAAAGTAATTCTCAATGAATCAGCAGTTCAGGCCTTTGGCATGTCTTCTCCTCAATCTGCCATCGGAGAATTAATTTCAGGAGGCCAGAATGACATGGATTCCATGGAAGTAACGGGCGTAATTTCGGATTACCACCACGAAGGCCTGCAGAAATCAATTCAACCACTTGTGCTTTTCTGCAATCGTAACACGCGCGCCGATTATTCAGTTAAAATACATGGCTCTAACGCCGCATCAACAATTGCTTCAATCAGGAAGGTTTGGAATAAGCATTTCCGGGCCGATCCATTTGATTATTTTTTCCTTGATGAATTCTTCAATCATCAATATGAAGAGAACCGGCGTTTTGGACAGGTATTTGGGCTTTTTGCCCTGCTGGCAATTGGTATAGCATGTTTTGGATTACTGGGATTATCCGCTTTTAATATCCTGCAGCGAACAAAGGAGATTGGGGTACGTAAAGTTTTGGGAGCATCCGTTAATAGTTTACTTTTTACATTATCCAAAGATTTCCTGGCGTTGGTGATTGTAGCATTTATAATCGCTATTCCGGTAACATTATTGGCGATGCAGAGTTGGCTGCAAAGTTTTGCCTACCGGACCGGTTTACCGTGGTGGATATATGCTATAGCAGGTGCGCTTGCAATTTTGATCGCTTTGTTAACAGTGGGTTTCCAGGCTTTAAAGGCGGCTCTTGAAAATCCAATACGAAGTTTAAGAACTGAGTAATTAAAATATGGCGCAGGGTGTTGTAATATTTGATGCTCTTGACCCGATGACCGATGGCTCAATAAGATCTTCATTGCATTTTAATTACCTGGTCTTCAACCAAAGCAAATACATTATCGCTTTTATTGGGCCTTACTTTATATAACCCGGTAAACAGGCTGAATGCCGGCAATACAGCGTAAGTGTCTCCGAAATAAAAGCAGGGAAGCATAAAAGATTGCTTGCCACCGCCATTCACTTTTATACCCGGGTGAATATGCCCGGAGAAAGTAAAAAGTTCTTCTCCGTCTTTTTCACATTCGGCCGTAATATCATGGGTAAAGCAGAAATTTTTTATTGATAATTTTTTATTGGCAACTTTTATATCGGCTTCTTCGTAAAATTTATTGGCAAGAATATCATGATTTCCTTTTATGAGATTAATAGATATTTCAGGCACATCATTTCGCCATTTTAGAAAGAAATCGAGTTCTTTATTCGCATGGCTGTGAAACATATCACCGGCAATAAGCAAAGTTGAAGGTTTAAAGAATTGAATTTGATTAAACAACCTTTGCATGTCTTCTTTATAAATATTTTGCGGTACGCCAATACCCGCTTTTCTAAAATGGCCTGTTTTTCCAAAATGAAGGTCAGAAAGTATTAATGCTTTTTCTTCCTCCCAAAAAATACAACGTGCCGGTGATAGCCAAAGTGTTTGTTCGTGAAAAATAAAGCGGTGGGGAGAGAACATAGGCAAAGATAAGAAAGAAGCTGTGAGCTATCAGCTACGAGCCCTTACTCTTAACAGTAGCTGGTTGCAGAAACTTAAAGCTGATTGCTGACTGCTGATTGCTGACTGCTGATAGCTGATAGCTGAAAGCTGATTGCTGACTGCTGATTGCTGACTGCTGACTGCTGACTGCTGATAGCTGACTGCTCATCGCTCTTTTTGCATCTGCATTTTCTTCACCCTGTCTTCCAGTTTTTCAGAGGTGAGATTTTCACGCATGCTGTCAACTTTGATTGGGAAACAAAATGGCGTAAGCCTGTTGGGAAAGGTAATAATGATATTGCTTTTTTGTATACGCTCCAGCATATTACGCAACCGCTCTTCTTCCATTTGTTGCTCCATTACTTCATTGTAAGATTGCCTCAGTAATAAATTGCGGGGCTCATATTCTGAAAAAACATTAAAGAGAAGTGAAGCTGACGATTGTAAATGCCTTGCCTTTTTTTGCTCACCTGGGAAACCCTGGAAAATTAGCCCGCCGATAACTGCAATATCCCTGAACTTCCGGCGAGCCATTTCAACGCTATTCACACTACGCTGGATATCGGCAAATAAGTTCTCCGGTGAAAATAATTCGTAAGAGTTCGTATCATCTAACGGTATCGGCTGATCGCTTAATAATTCGAAGCCATAATCATTCATCGCCAGTGAGAAAGTGATCGGAGTAATACGGCTGATCCTGTAAGCTAAAATTGCTGCCATGGCTTCATGTACAAGACGCCCTTCAAAAGGAAATACAAAGAGATGAAAACCATCTTTTGTTTCTATGTGCTCAATTAAAAGTTCATGCTGCTTTGGAATGTGCGACAGGTATTCCTGCAACTCAAACAAGGGTTGCAAGGCAATAATTTCAGGGTCAACGCCCGTTTTATTTTTCTTATGTAGCTGCATGCCCGCTTCATCAAACTTTTTCCGCAGCATAAATCCAAGGTTAGCAGACAAAGGCATGCGGCCTCCCTGCCAGCTTGGTATAATAGATTTTTTTGCATTCGATTTTCTTACCAGTGCGGTCATTTCTTTTACCATTACAAATTCAAGTTTTCTTCCTGCCAGCGTGAATACATCCCCCGGCTGCAATCGTGCAATAAACCACTCTTCGATTACACCGATAAATCCACCGCTTATAAATTTTACCTTAAGCATCGGGTCACTTACGATGGTTCCGATATGCATCCGGTGGCGCATGGCGATTCTTCGGTTATTAATTTTATACAGGCCATCAATGATCTCAATTTTTTTATAGTCATCGTATTGTTGCAACGCCACTCCACCCGCCGTCGTAAATTGTAGAATTTGCTGCCATTCATCCCAGGTAATATCCCTGTAGCAATAAGTTGTTTTAATTTCTTTAAAAATTTGGCCAGGAAAAAATCCATCTGAGATCGCTAAGGTGCTTAGATATTGAATCAACACATCAAAACATAAGATCCTTGGTTCGCGGCTCTCAATCAATTTTATTTGAGTGGCTTCTTTTAATGCAGCCGCTTCTATTAATTCAAGAGAATGTGTTGGCAAGAAATAGATTTTACTGATCTCCCCGGGGCGATGGCCACTTCTTCCGGCTCTTTGTAAAAATCTTGCGACACCTTTTGGCGAACCTACCTGGATAACCGTTTCTACAGGGCGAAAGTCAACGCCGAGATCAAGGCTTGCGGTACACACAACCGCCTTCAGTTTGCCCGTATGCAAATTTTCTTCAACCCAAAATCTTAAGTCCTGCTCAATGCTCCCATGATGCAATGCAATAGCGCCGGCCAGTTCCGGACAAGCCTTAAGCAGTGCCTGGTACCACATTTCACTCATGCCACGAGTGTTTATAAAGATAAGTGTGGTGGTGCTTTGCATGATAATAGGAATCACTTTATCCACCAGTTTAATTCCAAGGTGGCCTGCCCAGGGAAATGTTTCAATCTCATCGGGGAAGACAGATTCAATTTGAATAGGCTTGTTAATTTGAGCGGTCACGGTTTTATGAAACCTCACCCCCGGCCCCTCTCCGGCGGAGAGGGGGGAAAGCAGCACTTCTTTGGCCTGTTCCAGGTTCCCTATGGTCGCACTGATTCCCCAAATGGCGTATTGACGATTGACCATTGACGATTGACTATTGACTGTGGGACCCTGACTATTAATTATTCTGGAGATAGCCAGTTCCACCTGCACGCCGCGTTTACTTCCCAGCAATTCATGCCACTCGTCGACTGCAATTATTTTCAAAGATTTAAAAACTTCTGGATAATGTTTTTGGGCCAGTAAAAGATGCAGGCTCTCGGGAGTTATAATGAGAACCTCCGGCATTTGCCTCATTTGTTTTTGACGCTCACTAATGCTGGTGTCACCATTGCGAATTCCAATTTTCCAATTCATGCCCAATTCATAGATCACTTCTTCCATGGCCCTGCCAATATCTTTTGCCAAGGCACGTAAAGGAGTTATCCATAAAAGCTGCAGGTTACTTTTTGATTTTGTTTTGAAGTTTTTTGGATGTTCATTGATGAAATCAATAACGGCTCCAAGAAAAACTGAAAATGTTTTTCCACAACCCGTAGGTGCATTCACCAACCCTGATTTTTTATCGAGGATGTGCTGCCAGGTTTCTTCCTGGAAAGAAAATGGAGTATATCCTTTAGAAGTAAGCCATTGTTGAATTACTTTATATCCATTGGTTTCATTTAATATCACGAAACTAAATTAAGATAGAATCAATAATTGAAATGTTATTTCGAAAAATGAATCTAATTTACAAATGAGTTATAAAGACATAGCGTCTACCATCAATTAGAAATCAATTAATAAAATCCTTTAAAAAATTTGCTAACGATCCAGATGCCATAGAAATGGCAGAATGGAGAATGGAAGATTATGTTGAACCAATTGAAAGAAATGTATAAATGAAAAATGTGTAAGTGAAGAAATGTGAAATTTTTACAGCGCACTTATTTACCATACATCTTCAACATCGCTTTCAAATCATCCAAAGTATTAATCTCATCTACGCTTTTATCTTTGCGCCAGCGGCTCATTCTTGGAAAACGCAACGCCACACCGCTTTTATGACGGTTACTTGCCGCGATGCCTTCAAAGGCAATTTCAAAAACCAATTCGGGTTTTACGGTACGCACCGGGCCGAATTTTTCAATTGAATTCCGTTTTACAAAATTGTCGATCTGCGCAAATTCCTTATCAGTTAATCCTGAATATGCTTTGGTAAAGCCCACGAGATTGTCGCCGTCTCTTACCGCAAAAGTGTAATCCGTATAAAGATTGCTTCTTCTGCCGCTTCCTTTTTGGGCGTAAATCATCACACAGTCAATCGTAAGCGGATCGATCTTCCATTTCCACCAATCACCTCTTTTTCTGCCGACTTTATAATCAGAATCTTTTCTTTTTAGCATGATTCCTTCACTGTTCATTTCTCTTGAATTTTTTCGCAATTCCCCAAGTTCACTCCAGGTCGTAAAATCAATAATTTCAGATATTTGAATAGAATTATTTTTTATCGGTAAAATGATTTCTTCTAATTTATTTCTTCTTTCGGTTAAAGGTTTTTCCCGCTAATCTTCGTAATTAAATTCGAGAAGGTCATAAGCGAAAAAACATATGGGTGCATCCTGTAATTGTTTCTTGCCAATATTTTTCCTGCCAATTCGTGTTTGTAAAACTGCAAAAGGCAACGGCTTTCCATCCACTGCAGGAATTATTTCACCATCAATAACTACTCCATCGGGTAACAAATCTTTTAAAATAAAATACTCCGGAAATTTATCGGTCATCAATTCTTCTCCGCGGCTCCATACAAACAGTTCATTGTTTCGTTTTACAATTTGCCCGCGAATTCCATCCCATTTCCATTCTGCCTGCCAATCCGTTTCATTTCCTAAGGTTTCCGGATCTTCCTCCAACGCATAGGCGAGATAAAAGGGATAAGGTTTTGAAAAATCAGATAAAGATGCCGATTCACTCAATAAATCATTAAATGAAGTAGTAACAGGATCCCAGTTGCCGCTGATGCGGTGTGCAATTACAGATGCCGAAAGATCTACAATTTTGGTTAAAGCATTTACGATCATTTTTTGTGATACGCCGATGCGGAAGCTTCCGGTAATAAGTTTATTAAAAACAAACCTCTCGTCACGGTTCATTTGTTGCCAGCTATCCACGATGAATTTTTTTCTTACAGATTCGTCCTGTTTTTCAATGGCTTATAAATGTTTCAAGATAATAAGAAAGGTTCTGGTTTAAATTTTCGCGGAGTTTTGTTTCAGGTAAAAGCAATGCCAATGTTTCTGCCAGGTCACCAACGGTATGATAGCATTCATCAAGCAGCCATGGCGGAAACTGCGTAATCTCCGACGCACCAATCCCGTAGTAAGCCTGAACTTACGACCCGCCTGGGCCGTCGTCCGCTAAAGATTGCAATAACCCAAACTTTGTCAGTGGCGGGCGCAATGGCAAAATAATCAACCAGGCTTTGCAGTTTATCATTTGTTTTGGTGGAACTATTCAATTCGTTGACGAGGTTTGCAAATAATTCCAATCCGGAAAGCTCCGTGTCATCATTGGCCGGGATTGAAGGACCGGAACTATATCATTATTTGAGTTATCGTCTGTCATAAAAATTGCTTTGAGCCGAACCAACCTCACCCCCAGGGAGCTCGAACCTCACCCCAACCCCTCCCCGAGGGGGAGGGAACTAACTTACCATGGCAACTTAACCCCAACCTCACAACTCCCCGGGGAGGGAACTAACTTACCATGGCGACTTAACCCAACCTCACCCCAACCCCTCCCCGAGGGGGAGGGAACTAACTTACCATGGCAACTTAACCGCAACCTCACAACTTACCATGGCAACTTACCGCAACCTCACCCCAACCCCTCCCCGAGGGGGAGGGAACTAACTTACCATGGCAACTTAAATTTGGTCACTAAACTTTCAAACTTCAAACTTTCAACTTTGAACTTTCAACTTTCAACTTTGAACCTTCAACCTTCAACCTTCACCTCCGTTAACGCTTCCTCATCTTCATTGCCATATTGTGTTTTAACTTCTGCGGCAACAGCAATATTTTCTTCATTTAAATACCTGCTGAATGCCGATTGAAATCCATGGGTAACAAAAACTCTTTCGGCACCGGTTGCTTTAACTGTGTGTAGAAGGCCGTCCCAGTCTGCATGATCGCTTAATGCAAATCCCGCGTCTACATTTCTTCTGCGGGCATTGCCTCTTACCTGCATCCAGCCACTGCAAACGCCCACTGAATAGGGTTGAAATTTTTTCATCCAGGGAGTTGCGTCTGCACTCGGCGGAGCTATTACCACGGCTCCCTTCAATAATTCTTTTGGTGTTTCAGGAGTTATTCTTTCTACCGCACGAATATCCCAACCGGCTTCTATAAGAGCCTGCTGCATATTGAAAATGGCGCCATGTGCAAAAATAGTTTGAGTGGTTTCTTTAATTGCCTGCAGCACACGTTGAGCCTTGCCGAGGCTGTAGGCGAGCAATACGCTGGTTTTGCCGTTTTCTTTATTTTTATTTATCCAGGTAATGATATTTTCATATACCTCCTGTTGTGGTTTCCACTTATAGATGGGAAGCCCAAAAGTAGATTCTGTAATAAATGTATTGCACTTTACCGGTTCAAACTTTCCGCTGATGCCATCGTCTTCAATCTTATAATCTCCGCTTACTACCCAAATTTCTCCGTTATATTCCAGCCTTACCTGTGAGGAGCCAATAATGTGGCCGGCGGGATAGAGCGATATGCTCACATCATTTATGTGAATAGTTTCAGCCCAGTCTAATGTTTGATAGTTATTTTCTCCAAGCCTCAATTGTAATATTGGCTTTGTATAGGTATGGCACAAATAATATTTATGCCCCAAGTACGCATGGTCGCCATGCCCATGAGTAATAATGGCTCTTTCCACAGGTTTCCACGGGTCGATATAAAAATCTCCTTTTTGACAATAGAGGCCTTTATCGGTAAATGAAATAAGGTTATTCATTCGTTTGGAAAGTTACAATAACCTGCCTGGTTTTACATTGGTAAAGTATAACAACACAATAGTATTCCGCCGTTATGATTAAATGGCCCTCTAAAACTTAAATCGTTGCAAGGGAAGGAAAAGGTAAAAACCTGTTCCTGAAAAAGGATTCCAGTGATAACAGGCCCGAGGTTTCAAATGAAAACCTGTATGAAGTGTTTTAAGGTAGCGTGTGTCGCATATTACGGCAACAAATACCGGCCCTACTATTTGGTTTTTAATAATAAAATATATTTTACCATTGACTCTGCATCAGCTTCAGCCAAAAGCGGATGTGGAGTCATTGGGACTGTTCCCCATACACCTTTCCCTCCTTTAATAACCTTATTTACGAGGTATTTAACCGCCGTATCGCTGCCTGCATATTTATTAGCTACGTCCTGGTAAGCAGGCCCGGTAAGTTTTTCGCTGATTTTGTGGCATGTTAAGCAATCAGATTGTGATATCAATGCAAGGCCCTTTTGATAGTCAGGATTGGAACTTATATCATTTGCTGCCGGCTTTTCTGCTGCAGTTGAATCCTTACCGGCTTCTGCTGAATTTTTGTTATCGTTGTTACCACAGGCTGCCAAAAGAATCAGCAAGGAAAAGGGCATTAAATATTTTTTCATTGGAATGTATTTAAGATCCATGTTTACAAATGAAAGAAATTTTTTATTTCAAACGAAATTACTTTTCATTCCTGAGAATTATTCTGCCAGGCACAGATTTTTTTTTATTAGGTTGATTAATCAACCTGAGTTGCACTACAGTAACTGGCTTTGAAAGGTATTTTAAAGAAATCAGGTTAGTAGATTTTAAAACAGGAAAGGAAGTTAAATCGAAATAAAAGCATCCTTTCAGGCCTAATATCTATGAAAAACAGTATAAGATAAGTTTTTTTCCGTTTAACTATTGGTACGCACAATTCCCGTAAGGTTATATATTTTACAGGTCGCTCCAAAAGGAGAAGGTGATTCATTGCTTTGCCATCGATGGCTTGATAAAAATTAAATCAATTTTAATAAGACATTATATAGCCAGGGAAGCTTGCTCCAACTCTGTTCCAAGTTCAATCACTTTGGCAATCAGAATTTCGAAATCTTCTCTTACAGTCCTGTGATTGGTGTTGGCGACACGCAGTGAATATTTTCCCTTTAAGGTGGCATAAGTGGGCAGTGCAACACCACTTTCATGTAAATGAAATAATAATTCTTTGTTCAATGCATTAAGTTGCTCCATGCCGGTTAATTTCCCTATATACCGGAAACAAAGTATGTTAAGCGGGGCCGGGGCTGTTAATTCAAGTCAGGGAATTTTCAGTGATCAAAGATTTCAAATATTGAACCTGGTCAATATTTTGAGAAACCATTCTGCCAAATTTTTTGCTTCCATGTTCTTTTATTGACATCCATACTTTTAATGCTTTAAAGCCCCTGGACAATTCAACGCCATAGTCACTAAACCAAATATCACCACCCGGCAAGCCGCGCTTTTCATGTTGCAGGTATGATGCCTGCAATGAAAATGCCTTGTAATGAGTTTCCTTATTGCGAACGAGTGTACAGGCCGCTTCGTAAGGAATGTACATCCATTTATGCATATCGAAAGCAAGTGAATCAGCACGCTCAAGCCCTGCAATTTTATTCTTGTATTTTTCTGATAAGGAAAGCATAGCACCTATTGCGCCGTCAACATGAAACCACAAATTTTCTTTTTGACACAGGTCTGCCAATGCATTTAAATCATCACAGGCACCGGTATTTACGGTAACTGCATTGCCAATTACGCAAAATGGCTGCATGCCTTCTTCCCTGTCACGTTGAATTTGTTCCCGCAGTTCGTCAATCTTAATTTCATAGTCATCATTTACAGGTATTAAATGCAATGACTCGCTTCCAAGGCCTAAAAGCTCAACAGATTTATTAACGCAATTATGTACTTCATTGGAAGCGTAGATGATCATTCGTTTTTGCGATCCGTAGATTCCTTTTTTTCGCAGATCAAATCCTGCATGTGCATACCGGGCAACGGTTAGGCCTATAAGATTTGCCATTGAGCCCCCGCTTACAAGCAAGCCACTTGCACTCTGCAGGAAAGCCAAACAATTCCTTGAACCAATGTATTAATTGTTCTTCTACCAGCCCGCCCACCTGGTTTCCGCCACCCTGGTTTATATTAATGCCAGAGGCGAGCATATCGGCAAGCATGGCAAATGGAGTTCCGTTGCCCATAACCCAGCCCCAGAAACGCGGATGAATATTACCGGTTGGATAGGGAAGAATTTTCGTTTTGAAATCAGCGTAAATCTCTTCCTGCGCCTGCCCTTCATAAGGCGGCGGCTGGTTAAAAAATTTTTTAACTCCTTCCGTAGGCTCCTGCCATACTTTACGTTCGCGAACAGTAGACAGGAATTTCATCATATCTTTTACCATCTCAATACCCAGGTCTTCCATCGTCTGCCAGTCTGCCGGATCCAGTGTTTCTTCTGTTGGTGCCATAATATTACGATTGTTCCATAAAGGTGGAGATCACAAACTAATTCTCCTGGCAAAAAGCGCCTTACTGAAATTATTGTTATCTTAATAAAAGTTACCGTAAACTAATCTCATTATTAATTATAATACTTCTGATTATCAATTATGAAATGCTCAACTCTTCAAAAGCTGCCTGCAGCGGGCGTTGTATTCCGTCTCCTTTCCATTCAGGTGACCCGGGTATTTCGGTAGCTTTTAAAATGTCTTCTTTTGTTTTGCCGGCTTTCATTTCATCCCCAACAAATTTTAAAACATTTCCAAGGTAATCATGAAAAGCAACCAGGTCGGCCTTCGTACCCGTGACCTCATAACCGTCTGCCGCATGACCGTAAATGAACCGTGTTTTATTACTGAATTTTTTTAAAGCAGTATCTAGAACATTCATCCAGCTTTTCATGTTGGCACCCGCACTGCGATCAACAAAAGGATGGCGCCGGTTGAAAACCAGGTCTCCCATATGAACAATATTTGCATGCTGAAGGTGTATCATCGCATCGCCGTTGGTATGGCCGGCTCCAAAATAGTGCAGGGAAATTTTTTCGTTGCCTGCCTTCTCTTGCCATACTGTTCCAAAAGCCTGGTTGGGATATAATTGCTTGTCTTCAGTTTTTTGTGCAATTGCCACGTTCTTTTGATTGGTGAACGAATTTTCGTGAGCGAGTACCCGCGTAACGACATCTTTAAAAGCAATATTTCCGGAAGTATGATCTAAATGATGATGTGTATTGATCAATAACCTGAATGGCTGATCCTTTCTTTTCTTTAGCTCGTCAATTAAGTGGACAGCGGTATTCGGGAAACTGGGCATCGATAACCGTAGTACCCTCTTTTGAAAAATGAAAAGCAATAGTGCCTCCTTTTTCTGTGAAAATTCCAATGCTATCGGTGAGCATCGTTATCTTCCATGGGTCCTGGGCTAACAATGTAAAAAAATGTTGATGGTCAAACGTCAATGCTCCCAATGCCATGGCAGAATTTCGCAGAAACGAACGGCGATGCATAATAACATTTAAATTTAAGGTTGAAATATCAGGTTAAATAACAAAAAATTTTTATAAGGCGTTCAATAGAGATACGAACGCCAGCGACCGGAATTTTGAAATGGAAGTACATAATTAAGCTACGACAATTTTAAATAGAATTCCTGCGTTTAAATATAAGAACAGCTATGATTTGCTGTATGTTTGTGATAAGATAAATATTACCCGGTTATCCTTTTTCAATTCTTTTTTCAATTCTTCTATCTGGTATTAGCCATATAGCGGCAACGATTGCATACATGATTAAGCTAAGCCGCGAATTAAAAAATGCCAATGGAACTGCAACAACGTAAATAACCACAGAAATAATTCCTTTGTGATCTTTGCCTACTGCTTTTGCGAGGGTAGAATTTTCACCATTAAACTTTATTAATGCACTGGGCCAAAATGTAATAGGCAACCCCGGCCATCATTAATATTATTCCATATAAAGCAACGGGCCATGTTGTAAAATGGTTTTCTCCCATCCATGCGGTAGTGAATGGAATAAGCGATAAGCCAAAAGAGAAGATGAATATTGGCCCACAATACTCTTCCATTTACATGCTGAACTGTAAACATCATGTGGTGGTGGTTATTCCAATAAATCCCTACATTGACAAAACTAAGTATGTAACTTAAAAAAACCGGGAAAATTGGTTTGAGTGAATTCAAATCATCCCCATGCGGAACTTTTAATTCCAACACCATAATAGTAATTATAATCGCGATTACACCATCACTGAATGCTTCCAGTCTTCCTTTGCCCATAATTTTGAAACGGTTTACCGCGAATTTAGAAATTGTAATTACTTAGTTAAATAGGAATTTTAGAAAAGCAGTCATTATCACCATTCTCTCACAATATCGCCATTTAAAATTTGCATAATAAAGAGGTGCTTATTTTCAAAATAATCGGGGACCGTAGTTCTCCTTTATCAATAAATACCGGCCTGAAATTGAAATCATGAAAAACATTGAATGTAGTATCATTGATATGCGACATAAAATCGCCGGGATAATTAAGCAAAATATTTGTAAAATAATACGTCATTTCAAATCCTTTATAGGCCATATCCGTTGGCTTTGCCCTGTATAGTTGAAAATATTTTTGAATTAAGTAAACTATCAAACAAATTATTTTCCGTATCATAATGTGGTGTTGTATACCGGATAGGAAAATCTTTATAGCGATCTGTTTTTGTAAGGCTTTTAAAGCCATCCCAGTTAGGCATTCCTATTAAAATAAGCGTGTGTTTTTTCTGGATCGGGTAGCAGGCATCTGCCAAATTTTTAGCGAAGGCTTCATCGAGGCCGGCGCCTATTATAACTGCGGGTCTCGTGCTATCTATCCTGTTCAATAAACTATAAGAAGATATTGAACTGTCTATCATTATGGTTTTTATATTCAATAAAGGTTTTCCTTCAGCTGGTATTAATGCTTTTGAAATAATTGTCTATCCTGTCATCTCCTTTTCTTTTAACGATATAGATTTTATCGGTGCCATGCTTTTGCAGCAGGTAGCTGAAAATACCTTCGCAATTAGACTTTAATGTTGAATTAGCAATTACCAGGAAAGGGTTTCCGATAATACCCCCGTCATTTGGATAAGTGGCAGAAATAAAAGGAATATTTTTTTGCAGGGCAAAAGTTGGCCAGTTCATGATAGTCCGGATCTTTAACTGATCCGATAATCAGGTCAATACTATCCAGCTTTTTATATTTTATTAACCATGATATCGGTTGTGTAAAAGATTTGGAATCATAAATGTATGCTTCGGCATGTTTTCCATTAAGTGATAATGTGTCTAACGCAATGCGCGCGCCCTGTGTAAATTCTATTGCCGGCATAATAAATTTAGGAATTGACTTATCACTATTTAACATGCTGTTGTTAAAAACAGAATCAAGGTACATCGGAGCAAATATGGCAATCCTGTAAGTTTTTGCCGGTATGAAGATACTATCCTGGGCATATGAAAATTGTACGGTTAATAAAAACAAAACGGCAACACGAAAGACCAAATATTTTTCTTCATAATTAAATACAGCTATGAGCTATGAGCTATCAGCAATGAGCAATCAGCTATCAGCGATAAACTGAATCAACTTAACTAGTTTACCAATTAACTACTTAACAATTTAACGCACCTTCAACCTTCAACTTTGAACCTTCAACTTTGAACCTTGAACTCGAACTTCACTCCCACTCAATTGTTGCGGGAGGCTTGCTGCTTATATCATATACCACCCTGTTAATTCCTCTCACATTGTTAATAATTTCGTTAGACACATATGCCAGGAAATCATAAGGAAGATGCGCCCAGTCTGCCGTCATACCATCCACTGAAGTTACTGCCCGTAATGCCACAGTAAATTCATAGGTCCTTTCATCTCCCATTACACCTACACTTTTTACAGGAAGTAAGATAGCGCCCGCCTGCCAAACAGTTGCATATAAATCATATTTTAATAATGCGGCGGTATATATAGCATCTGCCTGTTGCAACAATTGTACCTTTTCTTCCGTAACCTCTCCCAAAATTCTTATCGCAAGGCCCGGGCCCGGGAAAAGGATGGCGGTTTAAAAGAGCAGGAGGAAGCCCGAGCTCTGCACCCACTTTTCTTACCTCATCTTTAAATAAAGACCGCAGCGGCTCCACCAGCTTCAGGTTCATGGAAGCAGGAAGGCCGCCCACATTGTGATGCGATTTAATAGTAACGGATGGGCCATGTACCGAAACTGATTCTATCACATCGGGATAAATCGTACCCTGGGCGAGAAATTCTATTCCTTCAATTTTATGGGCTTCATCATCAAAAATTTCAATAAAGCATTTACCGATAATTTTTCTTTTTTCTTCAGGGCTTACTTTACCTGCAAGCTTTGCATAAAAATGATCTTTAGCATCCACTCCTTTTATATTTAGCCCAATGCTATTGCACGAATCCAGCACCTGCTGAAATTCATTTTTCCTGAGAACGCCGTTATCCACAAAAATCCCAAAAAGATTTTTGCCGATGGCGCGGTGGATAAGCGTTGCTGCGACAGTAGAATCAACGCCGCCACTGAGCGCCATAATTACTTTCTTATCGCCAACCGTTTTTTTAATAGCTGGCAATAGTATCATTAATAAAATGTTCAGGAGTCCAGTCCTGCGTGCAGCCGCAAATATTTACCAAGAAAGTTCTTTATTATTTTTTTGCCTTCGGCAGAATGATACACTTCCGGGTGAAACTGCAAGCCATATATTTTACTGTTTTCATTTTCCTGCATGAAGGCGGCGATGGGAATGTTATCCGTTACCGCTGATATTGTAAAGCTTTCAGGAAGCTTTACAATCGTATCGCTATGGCTCATCCATACCATCGGAATCATTTTTTACATTTTCAAGTAATCCCTGGTTGTTTTTGATTTGGAGTGTAGCCCGCCCATATTCACGCTTGTCACTTTTTTCCACAAGGCCCCCGTATAGTTTTGCAATAAGCTGGGCGCCATAGCAAATTCCCAATACAGGAACTTTTTCCGCAATTGCCTTTACATTCACAGCAGGGGCATTCTCATCATTTACTGAAAAGGGAGATCCGGAAAGTATTACTCCCTTTAAGCCAGGGGTAAATTCAATTTCTTTGCTAAAGGGAATAATTTCACAATACACATTGGCTTCCCGAACGGCCCTGGCAATCAGTTGTGTATATTGTGCGCCGAAATCGAGGATAAGAATTTTTTGGGTCATGTGCTGCGAAGTTAAAAAGTTTATTGAAGTTTGTATCCTGCTTATTGATAATCCTAAAAAACGTTACAATGAGAAATCCTATAATTTTAATCAATGGCATTTGCCTTAATAAGCTCCTGTCATGGAATAAACGGGCCGCGGGTTAAATGGCAATGGCAACATCCGCACCGAAAAGAGGAGCGTTGGCAATTTTAATGCTATTCAAAGCCGCGGGTCTATTGATATAGAAATCACGAGCGGTGATGCGTATTCTGTATCAGTGGAAAATGATGATAACCTGCTGCCATATGTAGTTACGGATGTAAGCGGCGGCACTCTAAATGTTAATTATAAGGATGACGTTTCCATTAACGATGACCATGCAAAGGTGTATGTAACTGTTCCATCTCTTGATAAACTGAGCGTATCTGGCTCGGGAGATGTAACGATCCAGGGCACTCTAAAAAATTCGACGGCAAATCGAGATGAATGTTTCAGGTTCGGGAAATATAAAAGGGCAGGTAGATGCGCCCGCAATAGATGTTTCTATTGGCGGCTCGGGTGATATTGGTTTATCGGGCCGCACCAAAGATTTTACCTGCAGTGTAGGTGGAAGCGGCGATGTTAATTGTGGTAGCCTTGAAAGTGAAAATGTGACTGCAAAAGTTGGCGGAAGTGGCAATGCTCATGTTTTCGCAAGTGTTCACTTATCCGCGACTGTTTCGGGAAGCGGCGATGTATATTATCGTGGCAATCCTTCTGCTCCCGAAATTCACGCTTCGGGGAGCGGCACAGTTGAGCAGGAGAAGTAAAGTTTTACACAGATTATAGGGTTATATTTAATCCTTAATCATACAATTTCATTTACCATGGCTACAAAGAATCAAATATTTGACATGATGCCGATGGGAATGAAATTTACTGTGTTACAAACAAGTGCTGAAACAGGCGGGAAGTCACTTTGTTTACATTGGGAACTATTGCCAGGATGCAATATGAAAGATCCGTTAGTGCATACTCACCCAAATGCTATCGAGACATATGAAGTATTGGAAGGTGAGATGGAGTTCTACCTTAAAGACAAATGGCTGCCTGCAAAGAAAGGAGACAAGTTCAATGTTCCGCGGGGGTTAAAACACGCTTTCCGAAATCCTTCAAAGAAAATTGTTACAGTTTTTAATACTCACCAACCCGCTCTTAAAATGGAAAACTATTTTGAAGATGTGTGTAAGGTGTTAGACAAACTTACAGACAACAGAAAGAAGGCATTTAAGATGAATTTAAAGGCCATGCTTTATATGGGGGTTCTTATGAATAATTACAGGAATGACATCGTTGCCAAAAGGCCCCCGGATGCTGCTGTTAAACTTCTTGGCTTGATCGGGAATGCAATAGGATTAAGCTACTGATTCGTAAAACCAGGGAATGAAAATTATTAGTAAGTTTGTCTGTAGCCGGCTAAATTAACGCATAGTGAAAAATAGGAGATTTTTTTTACAAACGGGTTTTTCGGCGATGCTCGGTTCGATACTGGTATTATTCCCTAAATTTAGCTTCGCACATTACACCAATAAAAAAGGAATTGTAAAAAATGCTGATGAAGGAGAAACTTATTTTGTTAGAGAAAATACTCCAATTACAATTAAACTTTCAAAGAAATCAGACGATATTGATTCTGTATCAATTTGCACCGAAGAAATACTACCAGGAAAGGGCATAGCTATACATAAACATCTTAACGAGGACGAAATATTTACCTTTCATACAGGGAATGGCATTTTCCTTTTAGAGGACCAGGAAATTAATATTAGCTCCGGTTGCACTGCTTTTGTACCGAAAGGAACCTGGCATGGCCTTAAAAATACAGGCATAGACTTATTAATTTTTACATTCGGATATTCTCCGGCTGGATTCGAAGATTTTTTCCGGCAAATAGGAACAATAAAAGGGACAACTTTTAAGGCTAAAACCGAGGATGAAATCAAAGCACTGGCAAAAAAGCTTGGTATGATTTACAAATAGCCAGGCAGGCAGCTTAACATTAGGGGCAAAATGTGGCCTGGTAAACGCAAACCGCATTCGGCAAATGCAAGTTCTGAAATAAAAATAGAGCATTACTAAGGTTAGGTGACTTATAAATAAATTGAAAAATTAAAGGCGAAAACAAAGCAGATAAGTCCGAAAGATAATAAAATGACAAGAAAAGCAATTATTGAGCGAACGATAAAAGCGATCAACCAGCTTCTGAGGATAAAGCTGAAAAATTTCTTGATTTAGCTGACTTCTTAAGTAAACGTCGTTATAAAAACTAAAGTAATCCCAACCTGCGGCTAATATGGGTTGCTTCTTTGCTGGACGAATAAATTAATCTGGTCTTTTTGCCCGGGTATCAGTATCGGTTTCGACAGACATAATTCTATTTGATTTTGTTGTTATCTTCATCATCAGTAATTTTATTGGGCTTGCAACTAAATGGACAAGAATAGAGTATATAAAATTGTTTTTGCCAGTGTTTATCCGTTGTACATAAAAAAAGCGGAGGCAAAAGGGCGCACAAAGGAAGAAGTTGACTCCATTATTTTTTGGTTAACGGGTTACAATAAACAAACATTGCAAAAACAAATTGATAAGAAAAATGACTTCGAAACATTTTTCGCCCAGGCACCTGCACTCAATCCAAATGTTTCAAAAATTACAGGTGTAATTTGCGGATACCGGGTGGAAGAGATCGAAGACAAAGTCATTCAAAAGATGCGTTATTTAGATAAGCTGATTGATGAATTAGCTAAAGGAAAAGCAATGGAGAAGATATTGAGAAAGTAAACAAACTTAACAGATCCCGAGAACTGGGGGAATATGGGCTCATGAGTATGGCTGGGCGGAAGAACAAATACAAACAAATGATTACGGGTGCGGATTTTACCGAATTAGCCCTTTCCTTTCCAGGGACGGCGCAAAAACCACATTTCGAAAGAACTGGTTTTAGCGTGACAGGCAAAAGAATGTTTAGTACCTATTTAGCCAAAAATAATACAGCTAATATATTCTTAACCCCTGAAGAGCAAACTATCTTTTGTAAGATGGACACTAAGAACATCTACCCGGTTCCAAACAAATGGGGCGAAAAAGGAGCGACAACTTTTGAATTGGATAAAGTACCAAAAGAGTTCGTACTGGAAGCCCTCCTTTCGGCGTATAACGATGTAATAACACGAAAAAAATAAATCGAGGGATGTTATAAAAGCAGTAGGTCATTTGTTCACCTCTTCTTTATAATTGACCGTCGGGGATCGCATACCTGAAGCTCCATTCCCGGCAGAGAGTCGGCTCGGGCATTTTCTATAAATAAGTTATATTTACCCTAAAGGAATTGGAAGTTTCATTTAAATTTTAATTCTTAATTATTTTAATAATTTGTTTTACCATTAACCCGATTTTATGTTTTTAAGATTGACGTACTTACATTTTTCTTCGGAAAATAGGGGAAAGGCGAAGGAGGTTTACATGGCGGAAGTAGCTCCGGTTATTCGGAACCAAAAAGGAAACAAAGAAGTTTTATTTTTAGAGCCGGTCGAGAATGGTGAAGAATTTATTTCCTATTCGTTGTGGGAAAATGAAGAAGATATGGAAGAATTTGAATCCAGTCCGGATTATGTAAAAGCAATTGGCAGAATAAAAGAATTAGTTTCCAAAGCGCCTGTCCAGAAATACTTTAAAGTTAGCAAGTAATATATACAACATAACACTGCCGCAAGAAAATTAATCGAAGTTGCGGGTTGGTTTTACATTCAAATAATTTCTGCCCTGCAATGTCGCAATTGGCGTAAAATTTTGCCAGTTTTATTATTAATAAAATGATTTAGAAAACGCCTGCCAAACTCAATAGATATCATTGGCAGAGAACTATCCTAAGCCACATTTTGTAAAAGTCCTAAAGAAATTGAAGGTGTTGTGCCAGCCGGATTTATAGGTTATGTAGAGGAAGTCTGCAAGCATCATATAAATCAAAATCACATGGCGCAAACCTTGAAGATAAGCCTTAGAGTGGTTGCTGTCAATTACAAATGAGTAAGAGCGTTTCTAATGGCCTGCAAACTTCATTGAATATAAAACATAAAATAATAATGACTGTATCAAATGTAACGTTAGTGTTGGCTGCGATCTGTACTGCACTGATGGCGGGGCTTTTCTATTCATACTCGTGTTCGGTTGTACCAGGCTTGAAATTACTGGCCGACTCCCGGTATATAGCGAGCATGCAGGCAATCAATAAAGCTATTCAGAATCCGCTGTTTTTTGCCTGTTTCTTCGGTACCCTGTTGTTATTACCTATCAGTGCTTATCTGAACTATTTTGAATATCCACACCTGAGATTTTGGTTGCTGTTGGCCGCGGCCATTCTCTATTTAATTGGCGTGTTTGGTGTAACTGCTTTTGGAAACATACCTTTAAATAATGGATTGGAAAAGTTCAATTTAGCTAACGCTTCGGCAGAGGCCGTTAGTTTGCAAAGAACAATTTTTGAGCGGCGATGGAATAACCTGAATATAATACGGACTATATCATCGATACTATCTTTGGTTTTCGTGATTATTGCTTGTGTCAGTTCTGGCAAAAGCCAAATAACATCAAAAAATAAAGTGAATCCTTCTTCATCCGTAAGCAATACTATCACTGGCCATACCGGTACCCGGCAGGGCTGAGCATTTTTCAATTAACAACTGTTGGTTTTAAAAGTTAAACGCGCCCTTACCACTTGTGCCGCTTTTTTCTGTTATCTGTTGACGATTAATTGCAGTTTGTAGCTATTGCGTTGAAGGAAATATCGATTATACCTATTTTGGCTATTGTTTATCTCACTAAAATAAAATTATATGGCTGGCGTTAGAAGGTTGTGCTGCCGCGATTTTTTGTGAGATGCGAAAAAACAAATTTCATCTTTTAATTTAAAAAATGTCAAATGGATCCAGGCATTAAAATCCGGGAAACGTCTCCACAAATATATGCGAGGCTCGGTGGAGTGCTGTACCTGGTCTTAATACTTGTTGGAATGTTTAGTGTCATTTTCGTAAGGAATACACTCATTGTTTCAGGCGATGCTGTAGCGACAGCCAAAAATATTATGGCTTCACCAATGCTATGGCGTATGGGCATTGTTGCTGACCTGTTAATGCATGTGTGTGATGTACCTATAATGCTGATCATTTATCTATTGCTGCGGCCTGTGAATAAAAATCTTGCCGTGTTTGCGCTGTTATTTAATTTGATACAGACTGCTGTTTTGGTGGCCAATAAGCTAAATCTTATTGCGGCATTGCTGCCATTGCAAAACGCGGATTATTTAAAGGCATTTGAACCCTCCCAGCTTTACGCGCAAATGTATCTTTCTCTGAAGTTGCATGATATCGGTTTTGGCGTAGGCCTCATATTTTTTGGTTTCACGTGTCTTGTTAATGGGTATTTGATTTTTAGATCCGGCTATTTGCCAAAGGCTATAGGCGTTATGATGCAAATTGCCGGCTTGTGCTACCTCGTCAATAGTTTTACCGTACTTCTTGCCCCTGCGTTCGCGGGTAAGATATCTCCTTCAATCCTGTTGCCCAGCTTCGTTGCAGAATTGTCATTTTGCTTATGGCTGATTGTAAAAGGTGTTGATGTTCCAAAGTGGAGAAGCAAGCGGGCATCGGCGGCTTAGCGTCGTGTTAATGGCCTTTGATAGTAGATATAATCTTCAGCCACCTTTACCACAGATACTTTTGATTAATCTATTTGTCGGGGGCCGGCAATGTATGGCTCTTTGAATAGCAGCATCTACAGGAATATGGTTGCGAAAAAAAAGATGTCCGCATACATTTTTTTTTAAATTTGAAGATAATTTCTAAAAAAAATTTATGCCACAGAAAAAGATTATCGTAATATTTGGCGCGACCGGCGCGCAGGGTGGTGGTTTAGCCCGTGCCATCCTTAACGACAGCAGCAGTGAATTTACCGTTCGTGCCGTAACGAGAGATGTTAATTCAGATAAGGCAAAAGACCTCGCCGCAATGGGGGCCGAAGTAGTAAGGGGCAACGTTGACGATGCAGCCAGTATGAAAGATGTCTTAAAGGACGCGCATGGAGCCTATTTTGTCACATTTTTCTGGGCACATTTTTCGGCGGAAAAAGAAACAGCAGAAGCAAGAAATATGGCAGCCGCGGCCAAAGAGGCTGGTTTGAAACACGTTATCTGGTCAACACTTGAGGATGTGAGACGATACGTGCCACTTAGTGATACCAGCATGCCAACATTGAACGGAAAATACAAAGTCCCGCATTTTGATGGCAAAGGAGAGGCTGACCAATATTTTGTTGACGCAGGTGTGCCGGTTACTTTTATGTTGGCATCCTATTATTGGGACAATCTTATTTATTTCGGCATGGGCCCGAAGAGAGGCACGGACGGTAAACTATCGATAACTTTTCCGATGGGAAACAAAAAGATGGCTGGAATTGCGTCTGGCGATATTGGCAAATGCGCCTACGGGATATTTAAAAAAGGGGAGGAGTTAATCGGTAAAAAAGTGGGCATTGCCGGTGATCAGCTCACTTGCGAGGAAATGGCTAAGGCTCTATCAAAGGCATTGGGCGAAGAAGTTATATACAATGAAATTACACCCGAACAATACCGGGGCTTTGGCTTTCCGGGCGCCGATGATTTAGGAAACATGTTCCAGTTTTATCGTGATTTTGACGAAGTATGCAATAGCACACGCGATGTAAATTTTTCTAAAGAGCTAAATCCTCAATTGCAATCATTTGATATGTGGCTCACGCAAAATGCAAAACGCATACCTCTTGATTAGATAGTTTCCGGTTGGCGTTTATAACCCATCCTTTAAGGCTGTTAGCCGTTATTTCGGCTACATTTAGTTCCGGCGGGTTTTAACTTCAACTTTAAGTTTTAAAACTGCCCCTGGTCGGCGGTGATGGAACGGGTATCAGCACAGCAGAAGCTTCTCATTAACTGCAATAAAAAGCTCATGCGCAAAATAATTACACCACTTGTTTTCTGCCTGATTCTTACGCAGGGTTTTGGGCAGAAGCAGAAAAAGCTATCCACTTACTTATTGACACAATATAACAATACACTTTACGACTATACTATTGGTAATAACCCCTGGGGTATGGGGCTCGGGCTTCAGGCATTTTTGAATAACAAAACAAAGTTTAAGCCTACTATTGACCTTACCGGCGACATTTATTTGGAAGATGATAAAGTTTTACGGTTAAACCCTGACGGCAGTATTCCCAAAAATGATAATGATGTTCGTGGAATGCTAAACCTTTTTATCGGTTCGTCATTTCATCCAACAAAAAAAATCTGGTTATCGTTCGTGGGAGGGCCAAGTTTTATTAATGGACAAACTTTGTTAGGGATAAAACCTTCATTTGGTTTTTACTTTTCTGCAAATCAAAAATGGACAGGAAAGGTTTCCTATATAAATGTTTTTAATCGCACACAGCTTGCAAAAGAAGATTTTGGTTCTTTAAGTTTATCGGTAGGTTTTAAACTTTATTAACCGTGAGTTGTAATTTAATAGCTGATTCCTTAGACTTTTTTTGATTTAAAGGTCATGCCTTATAGATCTTAAATCTTTATGGAGATAAGTTTAATTTGCTGCTGAACAAAAGATAAGATACCAGGGCGAATATAGATTGATAATTCTTATTAATATTCTCAAAATAATTTCAATAGAAGTCGGTATGTGTGCACATTTGTTTATGCTTATGCTGTATTCAGGGATGATGCTATAAATGGATTTACGGCGTTATTCTTTAAACACTTTATTCACAAGGTGCAGTTGCCTCTGTAACCGGCTGCCCGTGTTAAACCTCCGGGCTATAATAAATCTATAGTTTCCGGTGTTAAAGGCATATTTGTTTTGACTCTTACTTTCGATAAAAGGAAGATTATCCGCGATCCAGTTGGCACTTACATTCCAGTTGCGGCCATTATAGCCAGCTGCTAAACGAAAACGGGTGACGGGATTCACGGAAAAATGATTTGTTGAATTGGCTGATGAATGCCCGGTAGTATAACTAAAATTCAGGTTGCCTGTTAATGAGCCCATTATAAATATATGATGGGCAATTACCAATGTATATGCATAGCCCACGCCAGGGCCGATGCTGAAATAATTAATAGCTTTAAGATCTTTCTCCGGATAATTTCCCTGTATTGATGCGGGAACAAAGTTACTGTCAGCCTTTGCCACTCCATAATACACTTCAGCTCCTGCCAGCAGGGTGCCTGCGGATTTTTTCTGCCATTCATTTTGAACAATCGCCGCATTGTAGGAAAAACGTGTGGGGTTAAAAATGCGATATTGTGAAAGGCCAAACAATGTAATTTTTAGATCGTGCCGGTAATAATAATTTTCGCCTGGCGCCGTCAAATCCTGATGGCCAAGGTAGTATCCCTTATAGATCTGTCCATAGAAATCGGTTACCCATTTGGGTTTATATGAATGCGCCTGCAGGTCGAGATAATTTGTTTTACCCTTACGGGCATCGTTATTTAAAAAGCCAAATCCATAAGCGAGATTCAGGGAAAAGTTATGATACGTAGCGCCAATTCCAAAATTAAAAGTTGTGTTAGGAAGGTAATGCAGATTTTTTGACTCTTTTCCTTTTATAGTGAAAGCAGTATATTTTTGAGAACCATATAAGCGCGCCGTAATACTATTAGGAAAATATACGTAATAACTGGTATCATTACCCCGTTGTTCCTGGGCGCGAACGGCCACGGTACTTACCAAAAAGAAAACGAACACAGCAAACCTTTTTTTTTGCAGGCCGGACAATAAACCGTAGCATGTTATTGTTTTATTCATTCGCTAAAATACAGCCAATTTATTTGACCTGACTTTTAAGGATTATCATTTTTTTGGTTCGTTTTGCTTTGCTTTCTTATTAAGATATTATTTATCTATTGTATCAAAACTTTTTGGGTAGCTACGCTTTTACCGTCAATTACTTTTATATAATACGTACCGCTGCTTAATTTTTGTACATTAATTTTTATTGACAGGTCCCTGGTTTGCTGGCTGCTGATGATGCTGCCATTCGCGTTATGAAGCTGGATGGTTACCGGGTTATTATTATCTTTTGTAAGAAGGATGTTCATAAAACCTTTCACGGGATTGGGGGCAATAATAATGGTTGTGTTCTTTGTAAAAGAAACAATTCTTGTTTCAGAATAGATGAACTTATTGTCTTTATCCACTTGTTTCAGGCGGTAATAATTAGTGCCCTTCAATGGCCGTACATCGATTATCGTATAGTCGTTGCCGTTAGTACCGGCTTTTGCGTTGACAGTCGCCACAGAGCCCCAGTTTTTACTATCGGCTGACCTTTCAACAATGAAATAGCTTCCGTTCACATTTCTTGATGTAGCCCAGTTCAGGCGGACTCTATTTCCTGATTTTTGTGCCGTAAAAGATAGAGGGCCGATCGGCAGCACAGAGAGGTCAAAGGCGTAGCGTGTAAACACGGGATAGTGATCTGAGGTAGTAGTTCCGTAAGAGGGTATTGTAGCTGCCTGGTCTGTTAAAACTGTAGCAGTATTTTTTAAATAATAGGGCGCCATTTCATTGGATAAATACACATGATCGATCATGTCCCTATACTTTACTGTCGAAGCTTTTCCGGCAAGACTCAATAACAATGTAGGTGAAGTGAAGTGGGTATCATCTGATGTGAAAGAAGAATACGAAGTTATTTTTGGTTCAATGCCATCTGTGATAGTTGAATCGAGATCATCATTGAAATCGCCCAGCAATATGATGTTGTCGTTTGGGAAAGTGGTGTTCAAATAATTATGCAGGTCACCGGCGCCGCTTTTGCGCCTGTTGTATGAGGTTACAGTAGGCGCTGTATTGGCTTTAGCATGAACCAATACGAAATGTATATTTTTTGTGATGCCCCCTAAAGTTACATCTGCTGTCATCATAAAGGGATAACGGCCACTCGACCAGTAATTATAGTCAGCGTTACTAATATCGGCTGCTGTATTCACACCCTGCGATAATAAAGGAGTGGCAGTAATGTTAGAGAAAAGAGATGCCTTATAAATAAAAGCTTCTTTTTGCACATCGGCTAAAGTGCCCGTTGGTGGAGGCGTTTCAAACGGATTAACATGCGAGCCGTAATTGCAGATAACATAATTGTAGGTGCCGGCGCCATACACCGCATTTAAATTATTTACAATACCCTGCAACCTGGGTTCACTTACCACTTCAACAAGAGCATACAAATCTGCTGCAATATTTTGTGTGATAGTTTTAACGTTTGTTTCCTGGAGGTTATCATCTTCTGGCCCAAGTGTCGGGCTGCCAAACCATTCCAGGTTCCAGTTAACGATCTCTAATGTGTTAGCCGGATCAATGCTGCTGCCTTTTGCATAAATTTTTGTAGCAGGCACTCCTGCCGTATTTATAAGGATGGAGTCATAATAATTTTTATTGACCTGTGTTGGAGAAAACTTTATATAAACTTGTTTGGAAACGTTATTTGCATTGGCCTGCGCCAATGTTACAGATGAACCGTACACAAGCCCATCGGTAGAAAGTGTAAAATTAGCTGGGGCATTGAGGATGATATCTCCTGTAATATCATTGCCGGTTATACCTACAGTTTTTACTATATTGCCACCCGCGGCAATGTAGTTAAACTGCAGGTCTGTAGTATTGATGCTAAGAGTAGGCGGTGGTGGTGTTGTTGAATTATCAACGCGTATATCGTCCAATGTCCATCTTTGCCCATCATCATTTGATGAAGTATAAACAAAGGCAAAGCAGGTGTTTGCAGATTTGAACTCCGATAAATTTATATTATTTGATAAGGTCCATACATCAGCAGATTGAGGCGGGAACTTTCCATTTAGGGCCGTCCAGGTATAGGCATTTGGGTTGCCAAAACCAGGATAATTTGTTGAGACTTTTAATTGCAGCGGATCACCATTAAATTTATTGATACTATAAAATGATAACAAAGGATATGTTGTTGCGGTAAGATCAAAAGGCGGGCTAATGAACCAGTCTTCATTTAATTGATTGGTGCCATTAAAGAATCCATTCATCTCCACGCCATTAGAAGAAGTATTTCCAAATGTAGTAGCTTCCCAAATTAAGGGCCCGCTTACTGAAAATTGTTTAAAGCCATCCGAATTAAAAATATTCGGAGCAGTATTGAAGTTATAAGTCGTATTCACTATACCTGCAACGGGCGTTTCAACAACGGCTTTGGTACTGAAGTTCCAGGTTGTGTTACCAGGTATCCCTGCAAATTTATTATTGGCTACATCACTAATTATAGAATCAGGCAGGGTAATAAAATAGCTGCTGTTCGGCTGCAGGTTAACTCCATAAATTGTTATAGAATTGCCGGACACAACTACATTCGGATTGGAAGTTTGGAAAAAAACATAATCTGTAGTACCTGCTGTTTCATTGTGGACACTTAAAACGCCGGTGCTTATTTTAACTGCTTCGCTGAAGGTGATGCCAAGCGCTGAATTAGTGGCAACGTTTAAAGCATCATCTGCGGGTGAAAATGAAATTGCCGTGGGAGGTGTGGTATCTACCGGCCCTGAAGCAGTGGGCGTCGGTAAACCGGTTGTAAAATCGATACTATTGTTATCCGTATCTGTATGAGTTGCATTGCGCTGAATAGAGGTGGTATTAGAGGGTGCCGGAGCAACTGCGGTTTCGAAGCCGGTCGCTGTTGCACCAAAGCCCACTTTATCAATTAGAGGGCCTGCGGGGTAATTGGTTGCAGGGTCAGCTCCACTTTGTGCAACGATTGTATTACATAAAATTATTTTGCCCGCAGTCGCACTTATTGCAATACTTCCTGTATCATTTGGTGTGGGGAGCGGAGTCGTTCCGCCTGTTCCTGCTGCTTCCCGGATAAGGTAATAACTGTTGGCTTGAATAATGCCCGAAAGATTGGTAACCCTCCAGGTAGTACCTGTAGCGCTGGCATATTGCACAGACCACCCGGTTAAATCCTGAGCTGCCGCACCGTTATTATATAGCTCAATAAAATCGTTTGTATAAGCAGAGCCGCTGTTCCCGCCGCCGCCGTAAACTTCGTTAATAACCACCTGCGATTTTACCGGAATGTAAAAAGAAAACAGTGCTAAAAACGATAGGAAAAGTTTTTTCATTGATTTGGCAATTAAGACAGCTAAAGTAGTTTTATGGCACCTTCAAAAAAAGATTTTATATGATAAATTTGTTAACAATTGCCAGACTGTCAGAAGGTATTTTATGGCACTTATTTTGAAAGGGTGGAACCAATAAATTTAAGACATATGCAAAAAGGAAATATACGGGTTCAGACAGAGAATATTTTTCCGATCATTAAAAAATTTCTTTATAGTGATCATGAAATTTTTATTCGTGAATTAGTGAGTAATGCAGTTGATGCCACCCAGAAACTAAAAACCCTTTCTTCGATTGGGTGAAGTAAAGGGAGAAATGGGCAACATCTGATATTACAATTAGTATTGATAAAGAAAAAAAGACTCTTACGATTTCCGATAAAGGTGTTGGGATGACGGCAGAAGAAATGGATAAATATATTAACCAGGTTGCATTTAGCGGTGCAGAAGAATTCCTTGAAAAATATAAAGGAAAAAATGAAGCTAATATTATAGGGCATTTTGGCCTGGGATTTTATTCCTCCTTTATGGTAAGTGATAAGGTTGAAATTATTTCAAAAAGCTATAAGGAAGATGAAAAGGCCGTAAGATGGGAATGTGATGGAAGCCCGGAATATACCCTGGAAGAAACGGAAAAAGAAAGCAGGGGAACAGATATTGTTTTATATATTAATGAAGAAAGCAAAGAATTCCTTGAAAGCCGAGCGAATACAAGCATATACTTGAAAAATTTTGTAAATTTTTACCTGTTCCTATAAAATTTGAAGATAAGCAAATTAATAATACAAGCCCTGCATGGACAAAAAAACCGGCGACCTCACTCCGCAGAGATTACCAGAATTTTTATAAAGAATTGTATCCTTTCAGCGAAGCTCCTTTGTTCTGGATCCATCTCAATGTGATTATCCTTTTAACCTTACCGGTATACTTTATTTTCCTAAAATAAAACAACGCTTTGAAATTCAAAAAGATAAAATACAATTATACAGCAACCAGGTATTTGTTACAGATGAAGTAAAGGATATTGTTCCTGAATTTTTAATGTTGCTTCATGGTGTAATCGATAGCCCGGATATTCCTTTAAATGTAAGCCGGAGTTATTTACAGGGTGATCCCAATGTAAAAAAGATAAATTCTCATATCACCAAAAAAGTAGCAGATAAATTAGAAGAAATTTTTAAAAATGATCGGAAATCTTTTGAAGAAAAATGGGAAAGCCTTGGTCTTTTTGTAAAATATGGAATGATAACCGATGATAAATTTTTGGAAAAAGCAAATAAATTCAACCTGTACGAAGATGCTGACCGGCGGCAAAATTTTATACAATGGAAGAATACAGGAATGCTGCAGAAACATTACAAAAAAATAAAGAAGGTAAGCTGGTAATGCTGTATACTACTGACCCTGTGCAGCAAAATATTTTTATACAAGCGCAAAGCAAAAAAATTATCTGGTAGTAAAGCTTGAAACTATTGTAGACACTGCATTTATCAATAATATGGAAATGAAATGGAACGATGTTCAGTTTGTGAGAGTTGATGCAGATATTGCAGAGAACCTTGTTGATAAAAATGAAAAAAGTGAAAGTGTTTTAAGTAAAGATGAAGAAACAAAATTGAAAGACCTTTTTCACCTGGAAATTCCCGAACTGCATGTTGCCGTTGAAGTAAAAGGGCTTAAGCCTGAATGCTTGCGCCGGTAATTGCAACCCGGCCCGAATTTATGAGAAGGATGAAAGACATGGCTATGAATGGCGGAGGTGGCATGGGAAGTTTTTATGGCAATCTGCCCGAAGAAGTAACGCTTACCGTTAATGGCAATCACCCGGTTTATCAAAAAATATTAAAAGAAGAAAATAAAGAACAACAGGAAAAACAAGTTAGAAACCTTGCCGACCTTGCCTTACTTTCCCAGGGATTGTTAAAAGGAAATGAGCTTACCAATTTTATAAACCGCAGTGTGGAAATAATGGAAGATAAACCCAAAAGTAAAATTATATTAAGTTAGTATGAGGCTGATGAAGGTTGAAAGTTGAAAGTTATGAACGTTCAACCTTGAACCTTCAACTTTCAATCTTGCACCTCATTGGCCAAAATACTCACCTCGAGGTATTGCAGTTTTCGTTTATAATATTCTTCTTTGAATCCGGCGCTCAGGAAAATCTCTTTATGAACCGGGTTTACGTACATGATATAGACTTTTGCTTAAAGACAAATCAAGAAAAGTCTATATCATGTACGTAAATCCTGTTCATAAAGAAATTTTCCTGAGCGCAGGATTTAAAGAAGAATATTATAAAGAAAACTGCATTACCTCGAGGTGAGCATATTGTCCAATGAAGTTCAAGATTTAAAGTTGAAGGTTCAAGATTGAACCTTCATAACTTTCAACTTTCAACATTAACTACTATCACCAGCCCCATACTAACTTAATATTATTTTACTTTTGGGTTTTTCTTCCATTATTTCCACACTCCGGTTTATAAAATTGGTAAGGTCATTTCCTTTTAATAATCCCTGTGAAAGCAATGCCAGGTCCGCCAGGTTTCTAACTTGTTTTTCCTGTTTTTCTTTATTTCTTCTTTTAATATATTTTGTATATAGGGTGATTGCCGTTTACAGTAAGTGTTACTTCTTCAGGCATGTTACCATAAAAACCTCCCATACCACCCCGCCATGCATAGCCATATCTTTCATCCGGCGCATAAACTCGGGCCGGGTTGCAACTACAGGCGGGGCTTCGGCGCTAAGGCCTTTTACTTCAACCGTTACATTCAGTTCGGGAATTTCACTTGAAAAATTCTTTTAATTTTGTTTCTTCATCTTTACTTAACACACTTTCACTATTTCTCACTTTTATCAATCAGGTTTTCTACGATATCTGTCAACCCTTACAAACTGAACATTTCCCATTTCATTTCCATCTTGTTGATGAAAGCAGCATCAACAATAGTTTCCATCTTTACCACCATATAATCTTTTTGCTTTGCAGCTTGTATATAATATCCTGCTGCACCGGATCAGTAGTATACAGAATTACCAGTTTACCATCTTTATTTTTTTGCAAAGTTTCCGTTGCAAGCCGTACTCTTCCAGCGTATAAAATTTTCCGCCGTCCAGCATCTTCATACATATTGAATTTATTTGCCTTCTCCAAAAATTTATCATCGGTCATCATCCCATACTTCACAAATAATCCAAGGCTTTCCCATTTTTCTTCAAATGACTTACGGTCTTTTTTAAAAATCTCTTCCAGTTTATCGGCAACTTTTTTGGTGATGTGCGAATTGATCTTTCTACATTCGGATCGCCCTGCAGGTAACTGCGGCTTACATTCAACGGAATATCCGGACAATCAATTACACCATGCAGCAACATTAAAAATTCCGGAACAATATCTTTTACTTCATCTGTTACAAATACCTGGTTGCTGTATAATTGTATTTTATCTTTTTGTATTTCGTACTCTGCTTGATTTTTGGGAAATACAAGATACCGGTAAGATTAAAAGGATAATCAACATTCAAATGGATCCAGAATAAAGGCGCTTCATTAAATGGATATAATTCCTTATAAAAATTCTGGTAATCTTCGGTGTTAATTCAGATGGCTTTTTTGTCCAGGCAGGGTCTGTATTATTGATCTTGTTTTCCTTCAAATAAAATCGGAACAGGTAAAAACCTACAAAATTTTTCCAGGATACTTTTGTATCCTTTCGGGTTCCAGGAATTCTTTGCTTTCTTCATTGATGTGTAAAACGATATCGGTTCCCCTGTTTCCTTTTCTGTTTCTTCCAGTGTATATTCCGGGCTGCCATCACATTCCCATCTTACTGCCTTTTGCATCTTCCCTATACTTTTTGTAAATAACTTCTACTTTTTCACTCACCATAAAAGAAGAATAAAATCCCAGACCAAAATGGCCGATGATATTGGTTTCATTCTGTCCTTTATATTTTTCCAGAAATTCTTCTGCACCGCTAAATGCCACCTGGTTAATATATTTATCCACTTCTTCTGCCGTCATTCCAACCCCTTTATCAGAAATGGTAAGTGTCTTCTTTTCTTTGTCAATCTTATATTCGATATCAATGTCACCCATTTCACCTTTGCTTCACCCAATGGAAGAAAGTGTTTTCAATTTTTGCGTGGCATCCACTGCATTACTGACCAGTTCGCTTATAAAAATTTCATGATCACTGTAAAGAAATTTCTTAATGATCGGGAAAATATTCTCTGTTTGTACCCGATATTTCCTTTTTGCATATGTCTGTAAATTTATTTTCCACGCTTTCAAAATAAGTGCCATAAAAACCTTTCTGACAGGCTGGCAATTGTTAACAAATTTATCATCCAAAATCTCCTTTAGAATCGCCCGGAAAACTAATTTCGCTGCCTTAATAGCCAAATCAATGAAAAAACTTTTCCTATCCCATTCTACTTGTGTTTTCTTTTTATATTCCGGGGAAATGCGCAAGTGGTTATCAACGAAGTTTATGGCGGCGGCGGAAACAGCGGATCTGCCTATACAAACGATTTTATTGAGTTATATAATACCGGCGCGACAGCCCAGGATTTAACCGGTTGGTCTGTGCAATATGCCAGCGCTACAGGTACTACCTGGAGGGTTACCAATCTTTCGGGCATTATTCAAGCCAACAGTTATTACCTTATCCGGGAAGCTGCAGGAACAGGCGGAACGACTCCGCTCCCCACACCAAATGATACAGGAAGTATTGCAATAAGTGCGACTGCGGGCAAAATAATTTTATGTAATACAATCGTTGCACAAAGTGGAGCTGACCCTGCAACTAATTACCCCGCAGGCCCTGTAATTGATAAAGTGGGCTTTGGTGCAACAGCGACCGGCTTCGAAACCGCAGTTGCTCCGGCACCCTCTAATACCACCTCTATTCAGCGCAATGCAACTCATACAGATACGGATAACAATAGTATCGATTTTACAACCGGTTTACCGACGCCCACTGCTTCAGGGCCGGTAGATACCACACCTCCCACGGCAATTTCATTCTCACCCGCAGATGATGCTTTAAACGTTGCCACTAATTCAGCGCTTGGCATCACCTTCAGCGAAGCAGTTAAAATAAGCACCGGCGTTTTAAGTGTCCACAATGAAACAGCAGGTACTACAGATTATGTTTTTTTCCAAACTTCCAATCCGAATGTAGTTGTGTCCGGCAATTCTATAACAATTTATGGAGTTAACCTGCAGCCGAACAGCAGCTATTTTATTACCCTGCCTGATTCTATAATTAGTGATGTAGCCAATAATAAATTTGCAGGGATACCCGGTAACACATCCTGGAACTTCAGTACCAAAGCCGTTGTTGAAACGCCCGTTGCAGGTATAGTGAATACGACTTATAACTTCAATACTGCTCCGAATATTTTTAATTCGGATGGCTTTAAACAATTTTCAGTAAGCGGGCCCTTAATTTGGGAAGCTACTACATTTGGAAATATTTCTTCTAATGGCGTGGAGATGAATGGATTCTTTAATGGCACCAATCAATTAAATGAAGACTGGTTCATTAGCCCGCCTTTTGATCTTACCGCAACAACATATCCTTTGTTATCATTTTATAGTATCAATAAATTTAATGGTGATCCGCTGCAATTAAAAGTCTCAACAAATTATCCTGGTTTTGGCAACCCAAATGCCTATACGTGGACGGCCCTAAATGGAAAGTTCCCGCCTCAATCTGCTGATGTATGGACCTTATCAAATAATATAAATTTATCGGAGTTCAAATCTGCAAACACCTGCTTTGCCTTTGTTTATACTTCATCAAATGATGATGGGCAAAGATGGACATTGGACGATATACGCGTTGATAATTCAACAACACCACCACCGCCTACTCTTAGCATCAATACGACAGACCTGCAGTTTAACTACATTGCCGCGGGTGGCAATATCGTAAAAACTGTAGGTATAACCGGCAATGATATTACAGGAGATATCATCCTTAATGCCCCAGCTAATTTTACACTTTCTACCCATGGGCTTGTGTACGGTTCATCTGTAACATTTGCGCAGGCCACTGCAAATAACGTTTCCAAACAAGTTTATATAAAGTTTTCTCCAACACAGGTCAATAAAAATTATTATGACTCCATCCTTATAAAAACGGCAGGAGTGCCTGCTACAAAAATTTATGCAAAAGGCAGCAGCATTGATCCGGCTAACACATTGGAGATCGTTAACTGGAACCTGGAATGGTTTGGCAGCCCGACACTTGGGCCAGAAGATGATAACCTCCAGGAAACAAACGTTAAAACTATCACACAAAATATTGCAGCAGATTTGTATGCTCTTGTTGAAGTGGTAAGTGAACCCAGGCTGCAGGGTATTGTAAATAATTTAAATGCGGTGTATGGCGCCGGCACCTACAATTATGTTATCTGCAATTACGGCTCGCATGTTAATCCTTTTGAAACGCCTCCACCAACGGGCACTTTAGCCGATGTGCAAAAAGAAGCTTTTATTTATAAGGCATCTCTTTTCTCTAACATTACTGCCACTCCTTTATTATCTCAGGGTGTGAATACAGCAGCCGATATTAGTAACGCTGACTATAATTACTGGTCGAGTGGCCGTTATCCCTTTATGATGACAGCAGATGTAACTTTAGGGGGCATTACAAAAAATATACATTTCGTATTGGTTCATGCTAAAGCCAATACAGCGCCCACTGTAACCTCATACAACAGGCGCAAAAGCGGCGCCGGTGACCTGCATAATTATTTGAACACCACTTTCCCAAACGACAACATCATATTGCTGGGCGATTTCAATGATGATCTCGATTCAACTATCACAGATGGCATTGAACCAAAAATAACTTCGTATTCTTCTTTCACATCAGATGATACCCACTTCACTTCACCTACATTGTTATTGAGTCTTGCCGGAAAAGCTTCGACAGTAAAGTATAGGGACATGATCGATCATGTGTATTTATCCAATGAAATGGCGCCCTATTATTTAAAAAATACTGCGACAGTTCTAACAGACCAGGCAGCTACAATACCCTCTTACGGAACTACTACCTCAGATCACTATCCCGTGTTTACACGCTACGCCTTTGACCTCTCTGTGCTGCCGATCGGCCCTCTATCTTTTACGGCACAAAAATCAGGAAATAGAGTCCGCCTGAACTGGGCTACATCAAGAAATGTGAACGGAAGCTATTTCATTGTTGAAAGGTCAGCCGATAGTAAAAACTGGGGCTCTGTGGCGACTGTCAACGCAAAAGCCGGTACTAACGGCAACGACTATACGATAATCGATGCACGGCCATTGAAGGGCACTAATTATTACCGCCTGAAACAAGTGGATAAAGACAATAAGTTCATCTATTCTGAAACAAGAATTGTTTCTTTTACAAAGAACACAACCATTATTATTGCCCCCAATCCCGTGAAAGGTTTTATGAACATCCTTCTTACAAAAGATAATAATAACCCGGTAACCATCCAGCTTCATAACGCGAATGGCAGCATCATCAGCAGCCAGCAAACCAAAGACCTGTCAATAAAAATTAATGTACAAAAATTAAGCAGCGGTACGTATTATATTAAAGTAATTGACGGTAAAAGCGTAGCTACCCAAAAAGTTTTGATACAATAGATAAATAATATCTTAATAAGAAAGCAAAGCAAAACGAACCAAAAAAATGATAATCCTTAAAAGTCAGGTCAAATAAATTGGCTGTATTTTAGCGAATGAATAAAACAATAACATGCTACGGCTTATTGTCCGGCCTGCAAAAAAAGGTTTGCTGTGTTCGTTTTCTTTTTGGTAAGTACCGTGGCCGTTCGCGCCCAGGAACAACGGGGTAATGATACCAGTTATTACGTATATTTTCCTAATAGTATTACGGCGCGCTTATATGGTTCTCAAAAATATACTGCTTTCACTATAAAAGGAAAAGAGTCAAAAAATCTGCATTACCTTCCTAACACAACTTTTAATTTTGGAATTGGCGCTACGTATCATAACTTTTCCCTGAATCTCGCTTATGGATTTGGCTTTTTAAATAACGATGCCCGTAAGGGTAAAACAAATTATCCCACCTGCAGGCGCATTCATATAAACCCAAATGGGTAACCGATTTCTATGGACAGATCTATAAGGGATACTACCTTGGCCATCAGGATTTGACGGCGCCAGGCGAAAATTATTATTACCGGCACGATCTAAAAATTACATTGTTTGGCCTTTCACAATATCGCATTTTTAACCCCACACGTTTTTCCTACAATGCGGCGATTGTTCAAAATGAATGGCAGAAAAAATCCGGAGGCACCCTGCTGGCAGGAGCTGAAGTGTATTATGGAGTGGCAAAGGCTGACAGTAACTTTGTTCCCGCATCAATACAGGGAAATTATCCGGAGAAAGATCTTAAAGCTATTAATTATTTCAGCATCGGCCCTGGCGTGGGCTATGCATATACATTGGTAGTTGCCCATCATATATTTATATGGGCTCATTAACAGGCAACCTGAATTTTAGTTATACTACCGGGCATTCATCAGCCAATTCAACAAATCATTTTTCCGTGAATCCCGTCACCCGTTTTCGTTTAGCAGCTGGCTATAATGGCCGCAACTGGAATGTAAGTGCCAACTGGATCGCGGATAATCTTCCTTTTATCGAAAGTAAGAGTCAAAACAAATATGCCTTTAACACCGGAAACTATAGATTTATTATAGCCCGGAGGTTTAACACGGGCAGCCGGCTACAGAGGCAACTGCACCTTGTGAATAAAGTGTTTAAAGAATAACGCCGTAAATCCATTTATAGCATCATCCCTGAATCAGCATAAGCATAAACAAATGTGCACGCATACCGACTTCTATTGAAATTATTTTGAGAATATTAATAAGAATTATCAATCTATATTCGCCCTGGTATCTTATCTTTTGTTCAGCAGCAAATTAAACTTATCTCCATAAAGATTTAAGATCTATAAGGCATGACCTTTAAATCAAAAAAAGTCTAAGGAATCAGCTATTAAATTACAACTCACGGTTAATAAATTTAAAACCTACCGATAAACTTAAGAACCAAAATTTTCTTTTGCAAGCTGTGTGCGATTAAAAACATTTATATAGGAAACCTTTCCTGTCCATTTTTGATTTGCAGAAAAGTAAAAACCAAATGAAGGTTTTATCCCTAACAAAGTTTGTCCATTAATAAAACTTGGCCCTCCCACGAACGATAACCAGATTTTTTTTGTTGGATGAAATGACGAACCGATAAAAAGGTTTAGCATTCCACGAACATCATTATCATTTTTGGGAATACTGCCGTCAGGGTTTAACCGTAAAACTTTATCATCTTCCAAATAAATGTCGCCGGTAAGGTCAATAGTAGGCTTAAACTTTGTTTTGTTATTCAAAAATGCTTGAAGCCCGAGCCCCATACCCCAGGGGTTATTACCAATAGTATAGTCGTAAAGTGTATTGTTATATTGTGTCAATAAGTAAGTGGATAGCTTTTTCTGCTTCTGCCCAAAACCCTGCGTAAGAATCAGGCAGAAAACAAGTGGTGTAATTATTTTGCGCATGAGCTTTTTATTGCAGTTAATGAGAAGCTTCTGCTGTGCTGATACCCGTTCCATCACCGCCGACCAGGGGCAGTTTTAAAACTTAAAGTTGAAGTTAAAACCCGCCGGAACTAAATGTAGCCGAAATAACGGCTAACAGCCTTAAAGGATGGGTTATAAACGCCAACCGGAAACTATCTAATCAAGAGGTATGCGTTTTGCATTTTGCGTGAGCCACATATCAAATCATTGCAATTGAGGATTTAGCTCTTTAGAAAAATTTACATCGCGTGTGCTATTGCATACTTCGTCAAAATCACGATAAAACTGGAACATGTTTCCTAAATCATCGGCGCCCGGAAAGCCAAAGCCCCGGTATTGTTCGGGTGTAATTTCATTGTATATAACTTCTTCGCCCAATGCCTTTGATAGAGCCTTAGCCATTTCCTCGCAAGTGAGCTGATCACCGGCAATGCCCACTTTTTTACCGATTAACTCCTCCCCTTTTTTAAATATCCCGTAGGCGCATTTGCCAATATCGCCAGACGCAATTCCAGCCATCTTTTTGTTTCCCATCGGAAAAGTTATCGATAGTTTACCGTCCGTGCCTCTCTTCGGGCCCATGCCGAAATAAATAAGATTGTCCCAATAATAGGATGCCAACATAAAAGTAACCGGCACACCTGCGTCAACAAAATATTGGTCAGCCTCTCCTTTGCCATCAAAATGCGGGACTTTGTATTTTCCGTTCAATGTTGGCATGCTGGTATCACTAAGTGGCACGTATCGTCTCACATCCTCAAGTGTTGACCAGATAACGTGTTTCAAACCAGCCTCTTTGGCCGCGGCTGCCATATTTCTTGCTTCTGCTGTTTCTTTTTCCGCCGAAAAATGTGCCCAGAAAAATGTGACAAAATAGGCTCCATGCGCGTCCTTTAAGACATCTTTCATACTGGCTGCATCGTCAACGTTGCCCCTTACTACTTCGGCCCCCATTGCGGCGAGGTCTTTTGCCTTATCTGAATTAACATCTCTCGTTACGGCACGAACGGTAAATTCACTGCTGCTGTCGTTAAGGATGGCACGGGCTAAACCACCACCCTGCGCGCCAGTCGCGCCAAATATTACGATAATCTTTTTCTGTGGCATAAATTTTTTTTAGAAATTATCTTCAAATTTAAAAAAAAATGTATGCGGACATCTTTTTTTTCGCAACCATATTCCTGTAGATGCTGCTATTCAAAGAGCCATACATTGCCGGCCCCCGACAAATAGATTAATCAAAAGTATCTGTGGTAAAGGTGGCTGAAGATTATATCTACTATCAAAGGCCATTAACACGACGCTAAGCCGCCGATGCCCGCTTGCTTCTCCACTTTGGAACATCAACACCTTTTACAATCAGCCATAAGCAAAATGACAATTCTGCAACGAAGCTGGGCAACAGGATTGAAGGAGATATCTTACCCGCGAACGCAGGGGCAAGAAGTACGGTAAAACTATTGACGAGGTAGCACAAGCCGGCAATTTGCATCATAACGCCTATAGCCTTTGGCAAATAGCCGGATCTAAAAATCAAATACCCATTAACAAGACACGTGAAACCAAAAAATATGAGGCCTACGCCAAAACCGATATCATGCAACTTCAGAGAAAGATACATTTGCGCGTAAAGCTGGGAGGGTTCAAATGCCTTTAAATAATCCGCGTTTTGCAATGGCAGCAATGCCGCAATAAGATTTAGCTTATTGGCCACCAAAACAGCAGTCTGTATCAAATTAAATAACAGCGCAAAGACGGCAAGATTTTTATTCACAGGCCGCAGCAATAGATAAATGATCAGCATTATAGGTACATCACACACATGCATTAAGAGGTCAGCAACAATGCCCATACGCCATAGCATTGGTGAAGCCATAATATTTTTGGCTGTCGCTACAGCATCGCCTGAAACAATGAGTGTATTCCTTACGAAAATGACACTAAACATTCCAACAAGTATTAAGACCAGGTACAGCACTCCACCGAGCCTCGCATATATTTGTGGAGACGTTTCCCGGATTTTAATGCCTGGATCCATTTGACATTTTTTAAATTAAAAGATGAAATTTGTTTTTTCGCATCTCACAAAAAATCGCGGCAGCACAACCTTCTAACGCCAGCCATATAATTTTATTTTAGTGAGATAAACAATAGCCAAAATAGGTATAATCGATATTTCCTTCAACGCAATAGCTACAAACTGCAATTAATCGTCAACAGATAACAGAAAAAAGCGGCACAAGTGGTAAGGGCGCGTTTAACTTTTAAAACCAACAGTTGTTAATTGAAAAATGCTCAGCCCTGCCGGGTACCGGTATGGCCAGTGATAGTATTGCTTACGGATGAAGAAGGATTCACTTTATTTTTTGATGTTATTTGGCTTTTGCCAGAACTGACACAAGCAATAATCACGAAAACCAAAGATAGTATCGATGATATAGTCCG